>CAMFGY010000025.1 GCA_945952065.1 uncultured Burkholderiales bacterium
TCGAGCAAGCTCATCGAGCTTAGGTCGGCGTCCATGGAATCGGCAGCAGCCCAATGGGGGGGAGTTTGGTCTTGTGCTTACATTCAAGATATGACCCGGGCAACGCGCACGACAAACGCATCCCAGTTCAAACGGAGCCACTGGCTTATGTGCCCGCAGGCTTGCATCGCAGGGTGCTCTATGTATCGAAAGCTCAAGAAGCAAAGACCTATCAACAGCGGTGTCAGGCCAAGAATTGCGGCCCAGTGAAGCTCTGGAGGGAAGCTTCTGGCCACAGGCAATCCAATAATGAACTGAAAAGTGATGAATAACACGAGTCCGTGGATCAAGTAAATGCCATAGGCAAACTCACCAAGGCAGCGCACCGACGGCTTGAGCAAGAGACCGTACAAGCTATTCCCCGCGGCGACTAGCGTAAAGAAGAGCGACAGAACAAAAAGAGGCGTAGGTTCGTAGACAGTCGGGAATGCAAAAACCGTCAACGCCAAACAGCCTATCGCTAGCCAAGATGCAAGCCCTCCACGCGCAAACTGACAGATCTGAGCAGATCGAACCAGCACAGCAGCAAAAATTCCGCCCCCAAACGAAAGATAGTGAATGCTGTAGTTCCAGATTTCTAGATATAAAAAACTTGCAAGGCTGATCGTCAAGAAGCCCAAAGGCGCACGTAGGCCCAAAAGCAGCGCCAGCAGTGGCAGGGAAAGATAGAACTTCCACTCGTAGGGCAGAGACCACATGACTCCGCCCACAATGATGGACGTATGCTCCACGCCGTTGAGGTCAGGCTCGCCCAGAATAGTGAACCCCAACCAGCGCATCATGTTCTTAGCGAGTAGTGGCAGCGGCTCATTCAACTGCCCCTTGGTTAAGAGCAGAACGACAAGGAAGAGCAGCGCTAAGACCACAAGATAAAGCGGCGTCAAGCGCAGAATTCTTGACACGAACAGTTTCAGCCAATCAATTTCTCGCGTTCGACCTTCCAGCAGCTTGTTGAAAAACAAGAAGCCCGTAATCATGAAAAACAAGGCGACCGAGCTTTGTCCGAGGTGAACATAGAGATTCGATGGCGGCAATTGCCAAGTGCCGGTGCGCAAGTAGAAATACCAAACGCATGAATGGTGGAGAAACACGGAGAAAGCGAGCAGACCGCGCAGGCCGTCAATGGAGGCAAATCGGCCCTCGGTGCTAGGCGCTTTGAGTTTCCGTGCAATCAGGGATGCCGACAAAACGGCAATAGCCATTGCTGCAATGGCTGGCACGAAACTAACAGGATCCACTGGGCTCTTCCTCGTTCGGTGTTTCCCGGCTAGCTTGCTGATTCACAGGCCCGGGCTGGCTGATAGGCGGGCACTCTGCGAACTTTGGTGCTCGATTCGTTGGTGACAGTATCGCTTGGCGACTGAAGGGGCTTCGTTCTTATGGGCCTCAAGCAACTTTGGACGCTTCAGTTGTCCAGGAGGAGCGACCCTCTCGCCCTCTTTTCCAGGCCACTGAGCGTCGGTTGGCGAAGGCCAGTGCTTGTGTCTCAGTCCACATGCGTGATGTCTGCGGGAAGGCCCACCCACGCGTGTTTCCGCTCTTCGTACACCGAGAACCCGGGTGGCGGAAACTCCGGGTCCGCAAATGCGCCGACGGGCACGGCAATGGTCTCCTCGTCATAGCCTGCAACCGCGTAATGCACGGTGGCGCCGCACTGCGGACAGAAGTGGAAGACAACCGCGCAGCCCTCGTCTCCGATGCGGGTGTACTGCGTCGATTGCCCGGTGATGGTGACGCCTGATCTGTTGAAGCGGGCCTGCGCGCCAAAGACGCTGCCGGTTCGACGTTGGCATGCAAGGCAGTGACACACCGAAACCCGAACCGGGTCGTCTGCTGTGCTCAGGGTCAATTGACCGCAAGTGCAAGAGGCTGTTCGTGTGCTCATGTCGCGATCCCTGAAAAGGCTGATCTCAAATGACTCAAGGGAAAGTCGAGAACGGTCAGCGTCGGCTTTCTTTCATCTATCCATTCATTCGGATGAGAAAGCTCGGTCATTGTGACGCCCTGCGTTGACCTTCCTTTTGCCCACGGGTTCAGGCAGCAAGCTGCACGCGCTGCAGAACGGCTTGGTACTGCCCTGGTTGCCCCAGGGTCAGCTGGCCTTGGCTCAGGCTGAATTTGCGGACTTGTTGGGTGCCGATATAGCCCTCGATATTGCTGGCCTCCACTGAAATTTCCAGCTGCATGGCGTCCGCGCTGACGGTCACCGGCCCGCAATAGGCGGCAAACGAGCTCGCCCTTGCGCCGGCGGATGCGTCTTCATCAGGGCCTATCGCCACTTGAATGAGGGCCAGTCCGTCAGGGGTAAAGACGGCATAGCCGAAAGGCTGCGCCCCTTTGGGCTCTGACACCTGCCACTCGGCATTCCAAACCTTGTAAGAGATCAATCGCCATGTGCCAATGAGCGATGCGGTCGAAGGGTTTTCCATGTTTGTGTCCGATGAGGGTGGCGTGTTCAAACGGCAAGGTCGAGCCAGCCAGTCTCGTCACTCAGCTCCGCTACATCTCACTCAGTCAATCATTCCCTGCCGTGGGGGGGCTGCTTACGAAGGGCGATGAATGCTGGGTTCCTCGCTGCGCGAGTGAATTCAAACAAAGCGGCGGAAACGGTGAGTCGCGTCCCATCTGCCGGCCGGGCAATTGTGGCGCTTGTCTGTGGCGTTATGGGTTTCTCGTTTGCCCGGGGTCTTTCTTTGGGTTTTCTTGTGTTCTCGTGGCCTCGGGTAGGTCGCCCTTACTTTTTTGGGGCTATTTGATGAGGAGCGGTCTTTGGCGGCTGTGTAGTCCGGGGGTCTTGATACTCAAGACTTGACCCCGGAAACGCTGACCCCGGAAACGCTTTGAACCAAGCGTCTCCCGGGATCGAAAGGGGTTCAGCCGGCTTGCTGGTCCTGCTGCACGCGCGGCATCTGCCGCTTTCTCAAGCCTAGTCCGGCCAAGCCCAGTGCCATCAATCCCCAGCTTGCGGGTTCAGGGACGGGTGTTGCCAGCCAGCCATTGACAGAACCTGATGCCGGGTCGACGCTGTAGCCCACCAAGACGCCCATATTGTTGGTGCCGTAACTCAGCGATGTGCTTCCGTATTGCGAGGCAATGAAGGTCCAGTCGCCGGGGCGGCCGACCATGGCTTGCGAGCCGGCAAACCCGGAGATAAGGCCGGCGTCATTGATGTCTCGGAAGCGCGGCACGCCGACGCCTGGAATGCCGAAGTACTCGGTGCGGGTTTGGGTGTTCAGGTCAAAAGTGAAGGAGCCAGAGCCGCCGTTGCGAGAAAAACTCCCTGTGACCAGGCCGGAGGAGTTCGCGCCTTGTGCAATCGTGATGGTGTCACCCGCCACGCTGAGTTGGGTCATTGTTTGTGTGCTTCGATCAAAAACAAATCCGATGCCGGCAGAGCCATCCTCGGGGTAAAAAAAGCCGGTCAGATAGCGGCCATTGGATGAAATGTTGCGGACATTGGTCTCGCGTGCGCCTTGCACGGCGAACTCTGTAAAAACACCGGCTTCGTAGATGAAGGAATGGCGTTTTCCGGTCTCGAAGTCGCCCTCCCAATAGCCGCCGACCAGGGTGCCGTCATTGGCGATGCCGCTCAGGTGCGTGCCGACCGTGGCATTGGGATGGCTCAGGCTGCTGAAGACCCCTGCGCTATAGATGAAGCCCACATTGTCGGATTGACCAACGATCACGCCGCTGTCATTGATGTCCCAGGGCTGGGTCATGCTAAAACCGGGGCGATTGAAAAGCGTTGGGTCGCTGTAGTTCGTGGCAGCCGAGGCCGATGTTGCCCCCCAAAGCATCAGGCTTGCGAGGCCGCCCATTGCGGTGTGTCGTGAAAGAAAGGAAGTGCTTTTCATTGTTTGAATTCCCTGCAGTGAAGTTCTTGGAATGGCCCGGCAAGTACCATGCATTCCGTTTGTAGCTAAGCGCCGCAGACTCTGTCATAGCGTCGAAAGCACCCCCATCCGTGGATACCCTGGACGGGCTTGATTCCATGCGAATCAACGCAGGGTGCAGGTCCACCGAAGTCGGATGCATTCGGGCTGGGGAGCACAGTGCGTAACTGGGCACTGTGGTTTGTGCCTTGATTGGGCGCGCACTGTCAGTTTGCTGATCCAAGACAAGAATTGCTTCCCCCATGCCCCACGCCGTCTCCCGGCTGCGCGCCGCCCATTTGGCGCGCTTTCATACGCCGTATCGCGCCCCGGGCGGCTTCAAGAGTGAGCGCTGTGAGCGCTGCCGGCTGTTGCCCAGCCACTGCATGTGTGCGCTGACGCCGCGTGTGGCGACGCGCTCGGGGGTGTGTTTGCTGATGACCGAGATCGAGCCGCTCAAGCCCAGCAACACCGGTTGGTTGATTGCGGATTTGGTGGCCGACACCTTTGCCTTTGGCTGGTCTCGCACCTCACCGAACCCTGGCTTGCTGGCCCTGCTGCAAGACCCGCAGTGGCTGCCGGTGGTGGTCTTCCCGGGCGAATACGCGCCGCCGGAGCGCGTCATCACCGAGTTGCCGCTTGAGGCCATGGCGGCTTTGCCCGGCAACAGGCGGCCGCTCTTCATCATCTTTGATGCCACCTGGAGCGAGGCGCGCAAGATGTTTCGCAAAAGCCCCTACCTGGATGCTTTGCCGGTGCTGAGCTTGCGGCTGGAGCAGGTCTCGCAGTACCGGCTGCGGCGCTCGCGGCGTGATGACCATTTCTGCACCAGCGAGGTGGCGGCGTTGTGCCTGAGCATGGCCTCGGAGGCGCAGGCGGGCCAGTTGCTGGAGGCTTATCTGGAGGTGTTTTCTCACCACTATTTGCAGGCCAGAAACCAACAGCCGGTGGATTGGGGCAGCGCGGCGCATGCGCGGCTGCGTGAGTTGGCGGCTATCGCCTAGTCATGGGCGCCGCCCCCGAGGCCAGGGGACTGACGGAGAATGGCCGCTCTGCAAATAAGAGGCTTTGATTCATGCCCCAGCTTTCGTCTACTTCTATGTTCAAACACCAAGCCATGGCGCTGGCGATGTCTCTCTCGCTGTCGTGTTCGGCCCTGTCGGTGGCGGCAAGCCCGGCGGCCGAAACACCGCTGGCTCAGCTGCCCTACACGCCCAGCTTGGATGTGCCGTCCATGGACCGCAGCGTGGACCCCTGCGACGATTTCTATCAATTCGCCTGCGGCGGCTGGATCAAGAACAACCCCATCCCCGAAGACCAGTCGCATTGGTCGGTGTACGGCAAGCTGGCGGTGGAGAACCAGCGTTTTCTCTGGGGCATTTTGGATACCTTGGCGAAGAGCACTGAAAAGAACGCTGAAAAGAGCGCTTTGACGCCCACCCAGGCCAAGATGGGCGACTACTTTGGCGCCTGCATGAATGAAGACGCGGCGCGCAGCCAGGGTCTGGCGCCTTTGCAGCCCTTGCTGCAGCAGATTGCGGCGCTCAGCGCCAAAGACCAGTTGCCCTCGCTCTTGGCCGCGCTGCACCAAGCCACCAACAACGAGCGCTTTTTCTTCCGCTATGGCGCGGGCCAAGACTTTGGCAATTCCAGCCAAGTGATCACCTTTGCCATGGCGGCGGGCCTGAGCCTGCCGGACCGCGACTTCTATGTGAAGCGCGATGCCCGTTCGTTGGCCTTGATCAAAAAGTTTGAGGCCCATGTGGCGCGCATGTTTGAGCTTGCCGGTGAAAGCCCGGAAGCCGCCGCCAAGGCCGCGCGCAGCGTGCTCAGCACCGAGCGCGCATTGGCTCGCGCCACCTTGACCCAGGTGGACAAGCGCGACCCCTACAAAACCTACAACAAGCTCAAGCCCGCAGCCTTGCAAGACCTGACCCCCAGCTTCAGCTGGGCGGCCTATCGTGCTGCGCTGGGCATGGCAGGCCCGGCCGGTGCCACCAATGTCACCGAGCCGGCCTTCTTCAAGGCGCTGGATGCGCGCCTGCAGCGCATGAGCTTGGGCGAGATCAAAACCTACTTGAACTGGGCCTTGATCAGCAGCCATGCGGCGCTGTTGGCGCCGGAGATGGTGCAGGCCCATTTCGACTTCTTTGGCCAAACGCTCCATGGCACGCCGCAACTCAAAGCCCGCTGGAAGCGCTGCGTTGAGTTGGTGGATTTGCAGCTCGGCGAAGCCCTGGGCCAGGAGTTTGTGGCGCGCAGCTTCAGCCCCGAGTTGAAGCAACAAACCGAGCGCATGACGGCCGAGATCGAAGCCGCCATGGCCGACAGCATCAAGGCCCTGCCTTGGATGAGCGCCGCCACCAAAAAGCAGGCGCTGGCCAAGTTGGGCAGCATCGTCAACAAGGTGGGTTACCCCGAGCGCTGGCGCGACTACAGCGCCATGCCCGTGAACCGCGACAGCTTGGTGGCCAATGTGCAGGCTGGCCATCGCTTTGAGTTCCAACGTCAGCTGGCCAAGATCGGCCAGCCGCTGGATCGCGGCGAATGGGCCATGACGCCGCAAACGGTGAACGCCTATTACGACGCGCAGATGAACGACATCAACTTCCCCGCCGCCGTGCTGCAGCCGCCGCTGTACGACCCCAAGATGGACGCCGCGCCCAACTACGGCAACACCGGCGGCACCATCGGCCACGAGCTGGTGCATGGCTTTGATGACGAAGGCCGCAAGTTCGATGCCAAGGGCAATCTGAAGGACTGGTGGAGCAAGAAGGACGGCCGCGAGTTCGAAAAGCGTGCCGCCTGCGTGGCCGAGCAATATGCGCAGTACACCATCGTGGACGACATCAAGATCAACAGCCAGCTGACCCTGGGCGAAGACCTGGCCGACCTGGGCGGCCTGGTGCTGGCCCTGACGGCTTGGAAGCAGCATGTGGCCGGCCAGGTCTTGGAGAACAAAGACGGCCTGACGCCGGAGCAGCGCTTCTTTGTCGGCTTTGCGCAATGGGACTGCAACAACGCCCGCCCCGAGGCGCTGCGCGTGCAGGCGCTGACCAATCCGCACTCGCCGGGGCGCTATCGCATCAACGGCGTGGTGGTGAACATGCCCGAGTTTGAAAGAGCTTTTGCCTGCAAGCCGGGTCAGGCCTTGGTCAAGCCGGAGGCCAAGCGCTGCAAGGTCTGGTGAGGCCAGCGGCTTACTGAGAACCCGGGTCCAAGCGCCGGGCCCGGGCGAGCCGCCAGGCGTCGGCTGGATCTGCGCCGTAGACATCTTCGGCGGTGGTGTCGGTCTCTTGCAGATGGGTGTCGATGGCGATGCGCTTGTCGAACACAAAGCACTCGCCCTTCCAGTCGGCCGCGGCATCGGGCAGAGCCTCGAAGTAGCTGACGATGCCGCCGTCGAGCTGGTAGACATCCAGGCCCTGGTCCTGCATCCAGGCACTGGTTTTTTCGCAGCGGATGCCGCCGGTGCAATACATGGCGATGCGCTTGCCACTGCGCTTCCATTCCTCCGCATGCTCGGCCACATAAGCCGGGAAGTCGCGGAAATGCGCCACCTGCGGGTCAATGGCGCCCTCGAAGTGCCCGAGCTTGTATTCAAAGCTGTTGCGGTTGTCGATCACCAGCACATCGGGCTGCTTGATCAACTCGCGCCAGGCCTGCGGCGAGACATGGGTATTGGGCTTGCTGGGGTCGGGCAGGCCGGAGACGCCGGGCACGCCAAAGGCCACGATCTCGGGCTTGCAATGCACTTTGATCAGGGTGAAGGGCGGGGCCTTGCAGGCGCTGTGCTTGAACACCATGTCTTGGAAGGCGCCGCCGAACAGCGGGTCTTGATGCAGCGCAGCTTCAAAAGCAGCCAGCGCAGCCGCCGGCGCGGCAATGGCGCCGCTGATGCCTTCGGGGGCCACCAGGATGTTGCCGCCAATGCCGGTGCCCGGCAGGCTCAGCTCGCGCAAGCGCGCGGCCACCGCCTCGGGCTCGGCCAGCGACACGAATTTGTAGAACGAAGAATGGACGTGGGCTTCGGTGCTCATGCGGGGGGCTTCCAACTCAGACATACAGCGCCGGGTCGGCCGCCGGCGCGCTGGCGCTGAAGCTGGGCATCAAGGCCAGGCCGCCATTCAGCGTCCAGGCATTGGGGTGGCCCAGGCGGGTCAGGGCTTGTGCCGCTTGGCGGCTGCGGTTGCCGCTGCGGCAGAAGAACAGCAGCGGTCGACCCGGCTCGTTCAGCCATTCGGGCAGGGCATTCATCAAGCGTGACAAGGCCACGGCCTGCATCTGCGCCCCCGCCAGTTCGGGGGTTTGGCTCAAGAACTGCTCAAAGGGCTCACGCACGTCGACCAGCAAGGCCTCGGGATGCTGCTGAATAAAGCTCTGCAGCTGTGCGCCGGGCAGCAGCTGTGGGGTATCGGGCGCATCGTTCAGGCCGAGCACCACCTGCTGCTCATCATCGCGGGCGGGCGCCAGCAGGCAGTCGGGAGCCAGCGGCAGGGCCAGGGCTTGCAGTTCAGCAGGTGTTTGCAGGCCGCTGAACACCAGGTGGGCCGCGCCCGAGCCCGTGCCCGAGGAGGAGGCCTTGCTGAGCAGCAAGACCTGACCCTGGGCGCAGGTCTTGCGTCCGAGCTCCCACTTGCCGAGAGCCAAAGTGGCTTGCGCCAGCGGCCAGCCCAAAGCATCGATCTCGCCGGCAGGCCGCAGATGTGGCGCCAGCGCTTCCATCAACAGCGCGCGCGCTTCGCCATGCTCGGCCTCACCGCTGCTGCTGAGTATGGCCAGCAGTGGATAGTCCTGGCAATGCAGGGCTTGCACCAAACGGTCCACCTGCTCGGGGCGCGGGTCGATCAGCACGCAGCGGCGGCTGGCACTGTCGGCCAGCAAATAGCAGCAAGCGCCCTCATGCATGAAGCGGGTGATGCCCTCGCCCAGGGTGGGCAGATTGTTGGCCGGGCTCAGGCAATGGCGGCGCAGCGATTCGCCGCAAGCGCGGATGCGGGCACAGGCTTCGGTGATGAAGGCCTCGTCCACCGCTGGGCCAATGGACAGGCGCACCGCGCCGGCCGCTTGCCAGTCGGGCAGGCCCATGGCTTGCAGCACAAAGCTGGGCGCGGCCTTGGCGGCGCTGCAGGCCGAGCCACCGCTGACGCGCACATCGGCTGCGTCAAACAAGTCTTGCAACAGGCGCGAGCTCAGGCCCGGCACCGCAAAGTTCAGCGTGGTGGGCAGGCTCAAATCCAGCGGAGCGTTGAAGACCAAGCCCGGAAAAGCCTCGCACAAAGCCTCGGCCAAACGCTGGCGAAAGCCCTGCAGCGTGGCCGAGTCGCGCAGGCTTTGCCCGTCTTCCAGCGCGGCCAAGACGGCGCCCAGCGCGGCAATGCCCGACATGTTTTCGGTGCCCGAGCGCAGCGCGCCTTCTTGCCCGCCACCCGCCATCAGCGGCGTGAAGGGCGCACCGGCGCGCACATACAGCAGACCGATGCCCTTGGGCGCATAGAGCTTGTGGCCGGAGAAGGGTGCGTAATCAATGCGGCTGCTGCGCAGTTTCAAGGCCAGCTTGCCCAGGGCTTGCACCCCGTCGACCAGCCAGTAGCAGGCGCTGTCGCCCAGAGCGGCTTCAATGCCGGCCAGATCGCTGATGACGCCGGTTTCGTTGTTCGCCGCCATGGTGCAGACCAAGCCGGCGCGCGGCGCATGCTGGCGCACAAAGTCCAGGTCATGGCGGCCGTGGCGGTCCACCGGGATGGGCAGAATCTGCAGGCCCAGGCCCAACACCGCGTTCCAGTGCTTGAGCGCCTCGGGCACGGCCTTGTGTTCGGTCGCGCCGTAGAGCAAGTACTCGGCCCCCAAATTGCCGCGCAGGGCGCTGAGTGCTGACAGCACCGCGGTTTGAATGCCCTCGGTCGCGCCGCTGGTGAACAGCAGGCTGCCCTCGCCGGTGTCCAGCAGCCGCTGCGCGCGGGCGCGCACGCCGTCGATCAAAGCGCGGGCCTTCAGGCCGGTGCTGTGCACGCTGCTGGGGTTGCCGTAGTCCTCCACCATGGCCTGGATGGCGGCCGCTTTGGCCTGGGGCAGCACCGGTGTGGTGGCGTTGGCGTCGAGATAGATTTCCATGGCAGAGAGCGGGCCTTGTGAGCCGGGCGGTGAGGGTGGGCGGGAACAGCCGCAATCGTAACTGCGCGGCGGTTTTCAAGGCCTATACTGGGCGCCCCGGGTCGGCAGCACACCCAGGCCTTGCCGCACGGCGCATGTCCGTGAGCTAAACCTGCCAGGCACTCGTTCTTTGGATTTCAAGGTCACGCACTGCGTGATCAGGCTGAGCCCGCTTTGTGCGCGTGCCCGGCTGGAAGTCGGCAAGCACCAGCACCCACTTGTTTCGCTCAGTGGATGAAAGGGCACACGTGTGATGTGGAGAACGCTCAACCATGCCTCGTGAATTGATTCCCTTGCAGGTTCAAGACCTGTCGACCTTTGCCAAGGCGCTGCGCGCCCAGTTGCAAGCCGCCCCCGACGCGCAGTCGGGCGAAGCCAGCACCGCCGCTGCCACCGTGCCCAGCCATCTGAGCCTGCTCAATATGCTGGCCCGGGCCGCCGGGCACCGCAGTTTTCAGGCGTTGAAGGCCGCGGCCGAGACGCAGGCGGCCGCAGCCCAGGAAGCCCCCGCGCCCAGCAAGCTGACGCCCAGGCATGCGCCGCCCGCCCGTGGCCCGCGCCACCCCGAGATGAGCGAGCTGGCCGACCGGGCGCTGCGCCAGTTCGATGCCCAAGGCCGCTTGGTTCGCTGGCCCAGCCGCCATCTGGTGCAGCGCTATGCCTTGTGGGGTTTGTGGATTCACTTCGACAACCGTCGCCCCTACACCGAGCCCGAGGTCAATGAAATCTTGAACGCCCACCACAGCTTCAAGGACCACTGCACCCTGCGCCGCGAGCTGGTCAATATGAAGCTGCTGGGTCGCAGCGACGGTGGCCGTGAGTACCGCAAGCTGGCGGCGCGGCCAGATGAGGACTTGCTGCCTTTGCTGAAAGAGCTGCGGGCGCGCACAGCGGCGGCCTGAGTGCGTCTGGCGGCCTGAAAGAGCTCGCTCGCTACAATCGCGGCCCCTGATCTCAGGGCTTAACAAAGGATTTTGTCGTGTCTGATCGCCTTGCCGTGCTCTTGCAATATCTGGCCCCTCAACAAGCGTTGACGCGTTTTGCGGGCCTGGTGGCATCGGCGCGCATGGGCTCGCTCACCACGGCCATCATTCGCCGTTTTGTGGCGCGTTACGACGTCAATATGGCCGAGGCGGCCAATCCGGACATCGCCGCCTACCCGAGCTTCAATGAGTTCTTCACCCGCGCCTTGAAGCCCGGCGTGCGGCCGCTGGCCGATGCGGAGTTGATCTGCCCGGTGGATGGGCGCATCAGCCAGTTTGGCGCCATCCAGGGCGAACAGATCTTTCAGGCCAAGGGCCACAGCTTCAGCACCACCGCCCTGGTCGGCGGCGATGCCGAACTGGCTGCGCAGTTCAAGGACGGCGTGTTCGCGAATATCTACCTGAGCCCGCGCGACTACCACCGCATCCATATGCCGGCCGCGGGCCGCTTGACGCGCATGATCCATGTGCCGGGCGATTTGTTCTCGGTGAACCCGGTGACGGCGCGCGGCGTGCCGGGCTTGTTCGCCCGCAATGAGCGGGTGGTCTGCGTGTTCGAGGGCGTGCACGGCCCGTGGGTGCTGGTGTTGGTGGGCGCCACCATCGTGGGCAGCATGTCCACCGCCTGGCATGGGGTGGTCAATCCGCCGCGCCCCGGCACCGTGCGCGAATGGCGTTATGAAGGTGACACGGTCAAGCTCAAAAAGGGCGAAGAAATGGGCCGCTTTCTGCTCGGCTCCACCGTGGTGATGCTCTTCCCCAAAGGGCCTTGGGCCTTCAACCCCGCATGGCTGGGCGAGGACCTGGGCCGCCCGGGTAGCGCGGTGAAGCTGGGCGAGGTCATGGCCACGCGCTGAGTTCGCTCATGGCGTAGCCCGCAACAGCTCGATCAGCGCACGCAGCGCCGGGCTGGCTTGGCGTCGGCCGGGGTAGTAAAGGGCGAAGCCGGTGCCCGGCGCGGTCCACTCCGGCAGCGCTTGCTGCAGGCGCCCGCTGCGCAAGCCTTCTTGCGCGGCAATCTCATACACATAGGCCAGGCCCAGGCCGTCCAATGCGGCGCTGAGCGCCACGCTTTGGTCGTCCACGGTCAGCGGCCCTTGGACGTCGATTTCCACCGCGCGGCCACTGTCCGGCTCTGCAAAGGCCCAGCGAAACAGCGCGCCGCTGGCAAAGCGTTGGCGGATGCAGGGCCAGGCTTGCAAGTCGCTGGGGTGCTGGGGCGGCGGGTGCTGTTGCAGCAGCGCCGGGCTGCCGACCACGATGAAGCGCTGCGCCGGCCCCAGCGGCAGGGCCACCATATCGGCCGGCAGCCTTTCGGTGAAGCGCACCCCGGCATCAAAGCCCTGCTCGACGATATCGACCATGCCGTCTTGCGTGCTCAACTCCACCTGCACATGGGGATGCAGGCGCTGGAAGCGCGCCAGCAGCGGCATCAGGCATAGCCGTGCGGCACTGCGCGGCACCGACAGGCGCAGCTGACCGCGGACCACGGCGCTGAGTTCGCCCAGGCCCGCGAAGGTCTGGCTCAGGCTTTGCAGCGCTGGGCCGGCCTCGTCGAGCAGGCGCTGGCCGGCGGCGGTCAGCGCCACGCTGCGGGTGCTGCGGTTCAACAGGGCAATGCCCAGCTGCGCCTCGAGCTTGCGCATGGCCTGACTGACGGCCGAAGGGCTCAGGCCCAGGCCCAGCGCGGCGCGCCGGTAGCTGCGCGCCTGGGCCACCGCAAAAAAGATGCGCAGGAGTTGAAAGTCGGGTTCTGCCATGCCTGCATTGTTAAGCAGGACTGCACAGGCCGTGCGGGCCGGCGAGGCTGGCGCGCTGCCGGGCAGCTCGGCAAGATGCGCCCCTCTGTTTCCCAACTTGCTTTGCCATGTGGTCTTCAAACGATGCAGTCTTTCTTGGCCTGGCTTTGCTGACGACGCTCAGCCCCGGCCCCGCCTTGTTGCTGACGGTGTCCAACACCTTGGCTGTGGGGGCGCGCCGCGCGATGTGGGGGGCGCTGGGCAATGCCCTGGGTTTGTTCTTGGTGTCGAGCCTGGTGATGGCCGGTTTGGGCCTGTTGCTGATGGGTTCGGCCCAGGCTTTCGCTGTGTTGAAACTGATGGGCGCGGGCTATTTGATCGTGTTGGGTGTGCAGCAGTGGCGAGCCGCGAGCGCCGCCCAGGGGCAGCCGGGGCCAAGTGCAGCGCCTGAACAAAGCAAGCGGGTGTTGTTCACGCGCGGTGTGGCTGTGGCCATGACCAATCCCAAGGCCATTTTGTTTTTCTCGGCGCTGTTCCCTCAGTTCATGGACTGGGATCACCCGGCGTTGGGGCAGTTTCTTTCTTTGACCCTCATCTTCTCGGCCTGCGCCATGTTTTCCCATGCGCTGTATGCCGCAATTGCTGCGGGGCTGAAGCGCAAGTGGGGCGCGGTTGAGTCGGGGCGGCGCCGTCCCAGCGGGCGCTGGCTGCGTCGCGTCATCGCGCTGGTGTTTGTCGGCCTGGGCTTGAGCTTGCTGCGTTTACCCGGGCGGGCGGCTTGAATCTTCGGCGCACCGAGGCTTCGCTCGCTAGCTTTCTTCTACTTCTTCACTCTGTTGTCGAGTCCGCATGAATCAATTGATCAAAGTTGCCGCCTTTTCCGATGGCCTGAGCGGCGGCAACCCCGCCGGTGTTTGGATTGCCGATCAGCACCCCAGCGAGGCCGAGATGCAGCGCATCGCCGCCGAGCTGGGTTTTTCTGAAACCGTGTTTGCCATGCCTCAGGGTGACGTATGGCGGGTGCGTTACTTCTCGCCCGAGAGCGAGGTGCCGTTTTGTGGCCACGCCACCATTGCCTTGGGCGCCGCGCTGGCGCAGCAGCAGGGTGATGGCGAATTTGCCTTGCAGCTGAATGCCGCCCAGATCCGCGTGGCGGGTCGACGCGAAGGCGGCTTGTTCGGTGCCGCCCTGCAGTCGCCGCCCACCCGCAGCGCGCCCGCCGACCCAGCCCTGGTCGCCGCCGCGCTGGCCTTGTTCGGTTGGCGCGAGGCCGATCTGGACGCGCGGCTGCCGCCCGGTCTGGCGCATGGCGGCGCCGATCATTTGGTGCTGGCGCTCAAGTCGCGGGCGCAACTGGCCGCCATGCATTACGCGCTGGATGCTGGCCGCACTTTGATGCGCTCGGCAGGCTTGACCACCATTTTGCTGGCCTATGCCGAAACCCCGCAGCGCTTCCACACCCGCAATGCCTTTGCCTCCGGCGGGGTCTTGGAGGACCCGGCCACCGGCGCGGCCACGGCCGCCTTTGCGGGCTATTTGCGCGATCTGGGCTGGCCGCACGGGGGTGCCATCGACATCGTGCAAGGTGAAGACATGGGCCAACGCTCGCTGCTGCGCGCCGAATTCTCGGACCAGCCCGGCAGCTCTATCCGCGTCAGCGGCAGTGCGCGCCTGATGAACCCCTGAATCTCTGAACCGGAGCAACAACGATGCAAGACCTGTCGTTCAAGAATTCTTCCCGCCTCTTGGCCGGCCAGCGGGTGCCCGCCGTGGGCTTGGGACTGATGGGCATGAGCGAGTTTTATGGCGCTGCCGATGACGCCGAATCGCTCGCCACTCTGCAAGCGGCCTATGACTTGGGGCAGCGCCACTTTGACACCGCCGACACCTATGGCCTGGGCCATAACGAGCAATTGCTGGGGCGCTTCTTGGCTCGACTCAGCCCGGCGCAGCGGGCTGAATTGGTGGTGGCCAGCAAGTTCGGCATCAAGCGCCAGCCGGGCCGCTATGAGCGCGAGATCGACAACTCACCGGCCTACATCCGCAGTGCTTGTGAGGCCTCGCTGCAGCGCTTGGGGCTGGAGCAGATCGGTCTTTACTATGTGCACCGGCGCGACCCTGTGGTGCCCATCGAGACCGTGATGCAGACCCTGGCGGCACTGCAGACCGAGGGCAAGATTGGCGCCATCGGCCTGTCTGAGGTGAGCCTGGAGACCTTGCAGCGCGCCCACGCGGTGCACCCGGTAGCGGCCTTGCAAAGCGAGTATTCGCTGTGGGAGCGTGGTGCCGAGGCGCAGATGCTGCCGGCCACCGCAGCCCTGGGCATCGCCTTTGTTGCCTACAGCCCGCTGGGCCGGGCCTTGCTGAGTGCGGCCCTGCCGCCGACGCAGGCGCTCAGTCCGGATGACTTCAGACGCATCTTGCCGCGCTTCAATGGCGAGGCGGGTGAGCAGAATCGGCAATTGGCCGCGCGGCTGGCCGAGCTGGCCGCGCAGTGGGAATTGCAAGCCTCGCAGCTGGCCCTGGCTTGGCTCTTGAACAAGCAGCCGCATTTGCTGGTGATCCCGGGCACACGCCGTCAAAGCCATTTGCGCAGCAATTGGGAAGCCGGCGCGTTGACGCTGACGCCTGCCCAGATGGACGCTTTGGACCGCTTGTTTGCCCCGGGTGTGGTGGCCGGGGCGCGCTACACCGAGGGCGGCTGGGTGGGCATCGAATCGCAGCGGGGCTGAGTCGCACTGGGCTTGGAGGACGGCGCAGCAAAGCACTGCGCCAGCAACTCAGCGGCGGCCGCCGCCGACAAGGGGCGGCCCAGGTGATAGCCCTGCAACTGGGTGCAGCCCAGCGCTTCAGCGGCCTGGGCTTGAGCCTCGGTTTCTACGCCTTCGGCCACGATGGCCAGCTGCAGCGACTGACCCAAGGCACAGGTGGCCTTGACCACTGCGCAGGCCTGCGCCTCGGGCAGCGGGTCGATCATGCTGCGGTCCAGCTTCATGGTGCTGATGGGCAGCTGGCGCAACAGGGTCAAGGAGGACTGCCCGGTGCCAAAGTCATCGAGGGTGCAGAACACGCCTTGGCGGCGCAGCGCATGCAGCTGCGGCAGCACGCGTTCGAGGTGGCCAATGGCGGCGGTTTCGGTGATCTCGACCTCGATGGCGTGGGGCGGCAGCTGGTATTCGTCCAGTTTCTCCAGCAAATGGGCCGCGAAGCCCGCGTCGTCGAACTGCAAAGGCGAGACATTGATGGCCACCGGCAAGACCTGACCCCAGCGCCCCAGCCATTCATGCAGCTGCTGCGCGGCCAGATCGAGAATCAAGGCGCCCAGGGCTTTGATCTGGCCGGTGCGCTCGGCCGCTGGCACGAACTCGGCCGGGCTGATGCGCCCGCGTTCCGGGCGTTCCCAACGGACCAGGGCCTCGAAGCCGCAGAGCCGGCGGCTGCCCGCACTGAACTTGGGCTGGAACTCGAGCAGAAATTCTTGCGCGGCAATGGCCTTGCCCAAAGACTGCTCGGCCTCCAAGCGGGCACGCGCCGCGCCATTCATGGTCGGGTCGAAGAACAGGAAAGAGGCGCCGGCCTTGCCCTTGGCTCGGTGCATGGCCGAATCGGCAGCGCGCAAGAGGCTGGCGCCGTCGCGGCCGTCTTGCGGGAACAGGGCCGCACCGGCCGACATGTGCACAAACAGCTCGGCGCCCTCCACGGCGAAGGGGGTGTCCAACAATGCCAGCATTTGCTCGGCCACGGCTTGCACCGTCTCGGGGCTGGGCTCACCCTCTAACAGCACCAGGAACTGGTCTTCGCCGAGGCGGCTCAGGGTGGCGTGCACCGGCAAGCGATGGCAGAGCCGACGCGCCACCGCGTGCAAGAGCGCGTCACCGACGGCATGGCCCAGGCTCTCGTTGACGAGTTGGAAGCGATCCAGGTCGGCCGAGATCAGGGCGAAGCCCGGCGCGCCCAGATAGGTGAGTTCGCGCAGCCGCTCCACCGCGAAGTTGCGATTGGGCAGATCGGTCAATTCATCATGCAAAGCCTGCCGGCGCAGGGCCTCGACGGCGCGCTGGCGCGAGCTGTCGTCGATCATCACCATCAGCTCGGCCGGGGCGCCGTCCCACTCCAAGTGACTGGACAGACCGCGGATGTAAATCGGTTCGCCCTGGTGCGTCAGGCGAGTGGCCTCCCATTCGATGCGGGCATCTTCGTGCGCCAGCACCCGTTGATGACGTTCGCGCGCGCTGTTGCGCAACTCTGCGGGCACCAGGGCTTCAACCAGGTCCTCGGGTTGCGTTTGCTGGTCCGGCGCGAACCCAAAGATTGCGCGGGCAGCGGGATTGGCATAGACGACCCGGTGGTCTTGCAGCACCACCAAGCCTTGCAGAGAATGCTCGGCCAGTTTGGAGAATCTTTCATTTTGACGCCGGGTCTCCGCATGGGCGCGTGCGGCCGACAGCAGGATCAAGCCCAGCGACAGCGTGGTCTGAACAAACAGACCCAGGGTGTGGGTGATGGGGGAGCGGCCTGCCGGGTCCAGCAGCGGGCTGCTGCCATGCACCAGACCTGCTGCGACGAAGCAAGCGGCCACAAAGCGCTCGCCGCGGTGGCCGGCTTGATCCATCCACCAAGCACAACTCCAACTGCCCAGCACCAGGAATACCGCCGCGGCTTGCACGGCATAGCGGTGATCCAGAGCGGCCATGCTGAGGATGAAGACCATCATGCCAATGAAGGCCGAGTACCAGATCGGGCGTCGCCAACTCAGGCCGCGGTACTGGCGCGCACCACTGATTTGCAGGAACAGCGAGCCCATGATGGCCGTAGACGCCACCAGGGCTTGCAAGTCATAGCGCCAGCCCGACTTGATCTCGGGCACCAGGGCCAAGCCCAGCGTCAGACCCAGGGAGAGCAGAATCCAGCTCCAGCCCCAGTCGCGCACATAGAGGTAGCGCGGATCTTGCCGCCATAGCAAGAGCAATGCCGCGCCCAGCATCGCATTCAGCCCCGCACTGATCAGCATCAATGAAGTCATGGCTTGCCTGCTTGCCGCGCCCCTTGAAGCTCGCGGCGATGGAGATAGGCAGATAGTAGCCTTCCTTGCTGTGACAATAGGCTTTTGTGAAACGCTCAGCCCTCAGCCTTGGGGCTGAGTTCCAGTGCCCCAGCCCGCTCAAATTTTGATCATGACCCAACGCCCGAATCAACGCGTCTTGACCGGCATCACCACCACCGGCACTCTTCACCTGGGCAATTACGTCGGCGCCATTCGCCCGGCGATCGCTGCCAGCCGCGAAGCCGGTGTGGAGAGTTTTTTCTTCATGGCCGACTATCACGCGCTGATCAAGTGCGATGACCCCGAGCGCATCAACCGCTCGCGCCTGGAAATTGCCGCCACTTGGCTGGCTGCGGGCTTGGACACCTCGCGCGTGACCTTTTATCGCCAGAGCGACATCCCGGAGATCCCGGAGCTGACCTGGCTGCTGACTTGCGTCACCTCCAAGGGCCAGATGAACCGGGCGCATGCTTACAAAGCAGCCACCGATGCCAATGCCGCGGCGGGCGAAGACCTGGATGCTGGCGTCACCATGGGCTTGTACAGCTACCCCATCCTGATGGCCGCCGATATCTTGATGTTCAACGCCCACCGGGTGCCGGTGGGGCGCGACCAGGTGCAGCACATTGAAATGGCGCGCGATGTGGCCCAGCGCTTCAACCATTTGTTTGGCCAGGGCAAAGAGTTCTTTGTGCTGCCCGAGGCCAATGTGGAAGAAGATGTGGCGCTGCTGCCCGGTCTGGATGGCCGCAAGATGAGCAAGAGCTACGACAACAGCATCCCCCTGTTCGAGGGCGGCGCCAAAGGCCTGAAGGAAGCGATTGCCCGCATCGTCACCGACTCCAAGCTGCCCGGTGAGCCCAAAGACCCCGAGGGCCAGGCCCTGGTGACGATTTACGACGCCTTTGCCACGGCGGCTCAGCGTGAGAAGTTCCGCGCCGATCTGCGCGCAGGCCTGGCCTGGGGCGAAGCCAAGCAGCAACTCTTCGATCTGATCGAAGCCGAGATTGCGCCGCTGCGCAGCCGCTACGAAAGCCTGATGGCCCATCCCGAGCGCATCGAAGCCACGCTGATGGAAGGCGCGGCCAAGGCGCGCGCGATTGCCGCGCCGCTGTTGGCCGAGCTGCGCCAAGCGGTGGGCTTGCGCAGCTTTGCGGCCCGCGTCGAAGCGCCAGCGCCGGTCAAAGCGGCCAAGGCGGCGCTGCCGGTGTTCAAGCAATACCGCGAAGCCGATGGTTTGTTCTATTTCAAACTCAATGGCGCTGACGGCCATTTGCTCTTGCAAAGCCAAGGCTTTGCGGGCGGACGCGAGGCGGGCCAGTGGGTCGCGCGACTCAAGCGCGAAGGCGCAGCCGCTTTGGCCGAAGCGCCGCTGCACGTGGCCGAGGGCGTGGCGGCAGCGGATGTGGCTGCGGCCCTGGCGGCCTTGCAAGCGGCTGAGGCGGCTTGATCAGATGAATGGATGATTAAAGCGCGGCAGGGTGCGGGCAGCTTGGTCATCATGTCAATGACCCGCGCCGATTCGTGCTGAGTTCGTGCTGAGTTCTTGCTGAGCGTTATCAGACCTTCCCTAGAGGAATGACTCTGATCAACAGATTTACCGCAGAAACCCGCTAGGCTGATCCGCGTGTCTTGGCTAGCCTCAATGGCGCTATCAAAAACAAATCTGGAGACATTCGCCATGCCGACCATCCCTGCCGACAGCTTGGCACTGCAGCGTTTCTATCACTGGGAGCGCACCCTGGCCTCTCGGGTGGCTCTGACCCAGCCCATGGGCCAAGGTGTGGTGCAGACCTTCACCTGGGCTCAGGTGGGCGAGCAGGTGCGGCGCATGGCTGCACATCTGCAGGCCGAGGGGCAGGCCCAAGGCTGGGAGCCGGGCGCCAAGGTGGCGATTCTGTCGAAGAACTGCGCTTGGTGGCTGATGAGCGATCTGGCCATCTGGATGGCCGGTTATGTCTCGGTGCCGCTGTATCCCACGCTGGCCCCGGAAACGATTCGTCAGATCCTTGAGCACAGCGAGGCGCGCGCCTGCTTCATCGGCAAGCTCGATGGCTGGGCCGGCATGAAGCCGGGCGTGCCCGCAGAGCTGCCCTGCATCAGCTACCCCGTCTCGCCCGAAGACGCCCAGCAGGCCTATCCGGGCTGGGATCAACTCTGCGCCGCCAGCGCGCCGCTGGCGGGCGAGCCCCTGCGCCAGGCCGATGAGCTGGCCACGCTGATCTACACCTCGGGCACCACCGGCGCGCCCAAGGGTGTGATGCATTCTTTTGGCGCTTTTGCCTGGGCCTTCAGCGCGGCGCTCAAACGCATATCCATCAGCCAGGACGACCGCATGTTGTCCTATCTGCCGCTGGCCCATGTGGTGGAGCGGGTGCTGGTGGAGCACGGCTGGTTGCGCACCGGCTTCTCGGTCTATTTCGCTGAAAGCCTGGAGACATTTGCGGCCGATCTGCAGCGGGCCCGGCCGACGGTCTTCTTCTCGGTGCCGCGCTTGTGGGTCAAGTTCCAACAAGGCGTGCAGGCCAAGATGCCGCAGAAAAAGCTCGACCTGCTTTTGTCCCTGCCCCTGATCGGCGGCTTGGTGCGGCGCAAGATTTTGAAGGCGCTGGGTCTGGATCAATGCCGGGTCGCCGCGGGCGGCGCGGCGCCCATGCCGGTGGCCTTGCTGCAGTGGTACCGCAAGCTCGGCTTGGCCATCAATGAAGGCTATGGCATGACCGAGAACCTGGCGGTGTCGCACATCACCGTGCCGGGCCAAGATCAGACCGGCAGCGTCGGCCCGGCTTACGAAGGGGTGGAGGCAAAACTTGACCCCGCCAACGGCGAGTTGCTGATGCGCAGCCCGGCCGTGATGATGGGCTATTACAAAGAACCGGCGCTGACCCGTGAAGTGATCACCGAAGAAGGTTGGCTGCGCACTGGCGACAAGGGCCGCATCGACGGCAACGGCCTCTTGCACATCACCGGTCGTGTCAAAGACTTGTTCAAGACCAGCAAGGGCAAGTATGTGGCACCGGCGCCGATCGAAGACCGGCTGGGCCAGCATCCGGCGGTGGAGGCCTGTGTGGTCACCGGCGCCAATATGGGTCAGCCGGTGGGGGTGGTGATGTTGTCGCCGCAAGCGGCCGACCACCTCAAAACCGAGCAGCAGCGCGCCGAGCTGAGCGAGCAGTTGAGCGCCCATTTGGCCGATATCAATGCCCGCTTGGACCCGCATGAGCAGCTGGACTGCCTGGCCGTGGTCAAGACGCCTTGGACCGTGGACAACGGCTTCATCACCCCGACCTTCAAGGTCAAACGCAACCGCGTGGACGAGGTCTACGGCCCGCAGCTGGAAGACTGGGTGGCGCAGCGCAAGCCGGTGGTCTTTACCGACTGAGCCGGGCGACGGCCCGCTCAGACGGGGCTTATTGCTGCTGGCGGCGCAGCTGCGCCAGCTCTTGCGCCATCATGCGGCTGCGCAAACCCTGGCCTTGCAATGAGGCCCAGCTGGCCACCCCATGAATGGCCAAGCCAAGCGCCCAGCCCCACAGGGGAAAGGGCGCATGGCCGAAATGCCATTCCCGGCCGCTCAACTGGCCGAGCAAAAAGAAGCCGCCGTTGACGCAGCAAAACACCAGCAAATGCGTCAAAAAGCCGAGCTTGATGTCGACGCGCTTTTTGGCTTGCTCTTGCAACTCCTTGTCATCGGTCGAGCTTGTGGCCTGGGTGGGGGTGGCAAAGTCGTTCATGAGGGTCTCCTGGGATTGGCCCATTGTTGAGGCCATAGCTGCACTTTGGCGCCAAGCCGGCGCCGCGCCCAGTGCCTTGCGATGAATCGACAGCCGCTGCCGTGAATCGACAAGCACGGCGACCAAGCGTGCGTGCGCGCAAGACGCCGCGCAAGTTTCGGCGCAAGACTCCGCCTGCAACTGCTACGCTGCGCGGCCTGAGCCGCTGTCCTTTTTTTGCTTTGTCTATTCGCTGCTGGAGTTGCACGCGTGCTGCCCTTGTCTGTTCTGCCCTTGTTCGATGCGGCCCTGCGCGGCGCTCTTTTGGCTTTGCTGTGCTTGCTGGCCCTGGCTTTGCGGCGCGAGACCCGCGCTCAGGGTGGCGCGTCGGCAGCCTTGCCGCGCCTGGGCATTGCGCTGGCTTTGGGCCTGAGCGTGCAGGTGATCAGTTCAACCCCGATGTTTGAAGCCGAGCTGCCGGCAGCCTGGCAGGCGCCTTGGGTGGCGGTGTCGGTGGCCAATTCGGTCTTGTTCTGGTGCTTTGCACGCGCTTTGTTTGACGATGAGTTCCGGCTGCGGCCCTGGCATGGGCTGCTTTGGCTGGCGGCGGCGGGCTTGAGCGGGCTCAATTGCGCCGTCTTGGCGGCCCAGGCCGAGGTCTGGCCGCTGGCGAGGGCTGCCCTGCTTTTGCAAAGGCTGTTGCCTCTGGGTTTTGGCCTCTTGGTGGGCTTGACGGCTTTGCGGCATTGGCGGGTGGACTTGGTCGATGCGCGGCGGCGCTTGCGCCTCAAGGTTGTGCTGGGCGGCGCGCTCTATATGGCCATGATGGTGGCTCTGCGCCTGCAAGCGCAAGACGCGGGCTTGCGCTTGCAGGGGCGTTTGCCCGAGCCTGTGGCCTTGCTGGATGTGGCTGCCTTGCTGGTCTTGGTGGGCGGCTTGAGCTGGAGCGTGATGCGCGTGGCGGGCAGCGAACTGCTGGGCACCGCGCCGCGCTGCGCGCCGCAGTCGGGCGGCCAGCCGCAGGGCCTGGGTGCGGCCGCTGTGCTCCCATCACCGGTTGAACTCGAGGCACCGGATGCGGCCGAGCAAGCGCTGCTGGAAGCGCTGCGCCAACAGATGGAGCAGCAGCGCTTTTATTGCAGCGAAGACCCCAGCCTGGCGGCCCTGGCGCAACGGCTGCAACTGCCAGAGTACCGCTTGCGTCGCCTGATCCACCAGCGCCTGGGGCAGCGCAACTTCAACAGCTTCATCAACAGCTACCGCTTGGCGGAGGTGCGACGCGCCTTGGCCAATCCGGCTCAGCGGTCCACGCCCATCCTGACCCTGGCCTTGGAGGCCGGGTTCCAGTCGATCGGCCCCTTCAACCGCGCCTTCAAAGCCGAGACGGGCATGACCCCCAGCGAGTTCCGCGAGCAGCATCTGGCCGCGGCATCGGACTGAGCGCGCCGATTGCAGAAATCGGCCTGCGCGTTTTCTTCATTTGCAGCTTTCGGCCAGACGCCGTCTTGCCCGGTCGGCATGGTGGCGGCCTCGCTCCGCTTTTGGGGCGTTGAAGCCATGAAGGGAAATGCGCAAGATGTGTGTGTCAGTGAAGCAATGCAAACAACAAGCGGGCCGTTTGGTGCGCTTGATAGGACTGGGGGCGAGGGGCGCCGCCCAGGCAGGGGTGCTGGGGCTGGCCCTGGCCGCGCCGGCCTGGGCGGGTTTGGGATTCACGCAAGTGCTCAGCCCAGGGGCTGGCGGGGAGGCCGCGCCCGGCCCGGTCTCGGTCTACTACCCGACCGAGGCGCCCGATCAGCGGGTGCAGCGGGGGGCCATGGTGCTGCAGCTGGCGCTGGACGCTCAGCCGCGAGCCGGCAACGGCCGCTTGGTCTTGATTTCGCATGGCTCCGGGGGCTCGCCCTGGGTGCATGCCGATCTGGCGCGGCGCTTGGTGGAGGCGGGCTTTGTGGTGGCGATGCCGGAGCATCGAGCTGACAACTACAAAGATCCCAGCAATCCCGGGCCGGACAGCTGGGCGCAGCGGCCCGCCGAAATGTCCAGGGCTATCGACGCCATGGCGGCCGATCCGCGTTTCGCGCCGCATTTGCAGCTCGACAAAGTGGGGGCGTATGGCGGCTCAGCCGGCGGGCACACGGTCTTGACGCTGGCGGGCGGGCAATGGTCAGCCGCCGGCTTTGCGCGTCATTGCCAAGCGCATTTGGCCGAGGACTTCCCAGCTTGCGTCGGTTTGGCCACCTCCTTGACCGGCGGTGTGGCAGATGGCCTCAAGCTGTGGCTGGCGCGGCTCATCATCAACCTTCGCTTCAATGACGCCCGCCCCATGGCTTACAGCGACGCGCGCATAGCCGCTGCCGTGGCCAGCGTGCCCGCTGCCGCTGATTTTGAGATGAGCAGCCTGGCCCAGCCGCGCATGCCGCTGGGTTTGGTGACCGCCCGGCGGGACCGCTGGCTCAGCCCACAATGGCATAGCGATGCGGTCTTGCGCGCCTGTGGTGATCGCTGCGAATGGCTGGCCGACTTCGCTGAGGGCGGCCATGGGGTGATGCTGTCACCGCTGCCGCCCGGCTTGACGGGGCGGCTGGGTGAGCTGCTGAACGACCCGCCGGGGTTTGAACGGGCTCAGCTGGAGGCGGTGGATCGCAAGATCGTTGCCTTCATGCAGCGGCACTTGCTGGACCCTGGCCCCGCAGGCTCAGTCACGACGGCGCGAGCGGCTCAGCACGAGCAAGCCGATCGCGCCAATGCCGGCGAGTAGCAGGGCCGCTTGGCTGGGCTCGGGCACTGGGCTGGTCAAGCTGATGGAGCCCCCAAAGTTGCCCATGTTCTTGCCGCGGACCTCCACCACATATCTGCCGGCGGGCAGGCTGATGGGGGCAATGATGGACAAGCTGGTGCCTGCCACCGAGATGTTGTTGCTCCAGGCCTGGATCACCCCGGGGCCGGCGGACGCATCGCCCAAAAAGGCGCCGTTGTAGGCGTAAATGCGCTCCGACAACTCGCTCACACCGCTGACATTGTTCAGCGTCAGGGCGATGCTTTCAGCGACGGCGGCCGAAATTTGGATCAGGTAGGCGGCGTAGAAGAAGTCATTGGCACTTTTGACCGTGCTGTAGGAGCCGGTCGAGCCCGAAAAATTGAAGCCCGCCACACCGGGCGTCAGCGTCAAGTCATTGCTGACGGTGTTGTCGATATTGGAGGCGAGCAAGGTCCCATTCGGGGCGATGGTGACGTTTTGCTGGGCGGCTTGGGCAGCGCCGGCCGCGAGCAGGGCGCTGGCGCAAAACAGGGCGAATTGGGGGGCGAAGGGCGAGAACATCTGGAACTCCTGGATGGGGACGACTGGCTCGGCCACCACCCGAGCTGCGCACAGGGTGTGCTGCAAGCCGAGCCCGCCGACGCCAAGAAGCTTAACCAGGGCTTGTGACCTGCTGAGGTCGCAGCGGGGCGCGCCGCTAGGCTGTAAGGCTTACTTTTCGCGGCAAGTTGGGCGAGGGGCGGACGCGCTCGGCATGGGCCGAACGGCGGATGGCAAACAACTGTCATTTGCCGCCGTTACAGTGGCGAGCCCTCGGGGCCCCCTTTTTTCTCAATCCTCTGAACAAGGGGGGGTCAAGCCCCAATTGCCGTGGCCCGGGCTTGCTGCAATAGTCCATTCGGACCGCGAGCAAAAAGGTCGGGGGAGCCTGATTGATCAGGCGTTTCAGAGGAAGAGGAACCGAGACAGTGGCGACGCCCGCGTGGCCGCTCTCGGATCGCGGTCAAGGACAGAGCCAGGTTGTATGTATATGCGCGCATGGAATAGATCAACAAAATCGGGCGGCTTCACGCTGCTGGAACTGCTGGTGGTGATGGTCATCATCGGCCTGCTGGCCGGTTATGTGGGGCCGAAGTTCTTTGGCCAGATCGGCAAGTCCGAGGTCAAGGCCGCGCGCGCGCAGATCGATGGTTTGCAAAAAGCCCTCGATCAATACCGCCTGGATGTGGGGCGCTACCCCAGCACCGAGCAAGGCTTGGCGGTGCTGGTCAGCAAACCCGCGGATGAGCCCCGTTGGGCCGGCCCCTATTTGAGCAAGGCCTTGCCCAAAGACCCGTGGAACAAGGACTATCAATACCGCTCGCCGGGCGAACACGGCGAGTACGACCTGTTCTCCTATGGCCGCGATGGCCGACCCGGCGGCGAGGGTGAAGATGCCGACCTGGTCAGCTGGTGAGTTGGCTGCGCCCGGGTTTCGCATGATCGCCCTTTGCCCACAGCCGCGGCCGCGCGCCGCTTGTCGCCCATGCCCAGCTTTCTGACCCGCGTTTATCACCCGGACGGGGTGCGCACGCAGCGCGTCGAAGCGCCCGATGCGCAAGCCGTGGCGGGCGTCTTAGGGGTCTTGCCTCAGCATGTCTTGGCCGTGACCGAGCTGGGTGCGGCAGGCCTGGCTGGGCCGGGCACCCAGGCCGGGGCTCAGGGCTTGCGCCGCCCCCGTCTTTTTTCGGGTCAGGGCAGCAAACGTTTCCCCTTGCAACTCTTCAGCCAGGAATTGGCGGTCTTGCTGGACGCCGGCATCGCCTTGCTCGAAGCCCTCAACACCTTGCGCGAGAAAGAAAGCCACGAGACCGTGCGCCTGGCCCTGGACGGGGTGATCCAGGCGGTGGAGCAGGGGCAACCGCTGTCGGCGGCCATGCGTCAGCAGCCGCAGGCTTTTGACGAGTTGGTTTGCGCCATCGTGGCGGCCAATGAGCGCACCGGCCAGCTCAGCGCGGCCTTGGCGCAGCACAGTCGCTATCTGGCTTGGGTGGAAAGCCTGCGGGCCAAGCTGATGGCGGCCTGCGTGTACCCGGTGATGTTGCTAGGCGTGGGCTCGGCGGTGATTCTGTTTTTGCTGTTCTATGTCTTGCCCCGTTTCGCCGGTATTTTGGATGGCTTGGGCAATGATCTGCCTTGGGCCTCGCGGGCTTTGATCCAGTTCGGCCAGAACGCCGGCGCCCATCCCGGCCTGGCTTTGGGCGGCATTGCCGCGCTGTGCTTGGCGGCGCTGGCTTTGTGGCGTCACCCGGCGCTGCGCCAAGCCCTGCAGGCTTCCTTGTGGACGCTGCCGGGCCTGGGCCCACGCCTGCGCGTGCTGGCCTTGGCGCGGCTGTATCGCAGCCTGGCCATGTTGCTGGCCTCGGGCGTGCCGGTGCTGGCTTCGCTGCGCATCGTGCAAGACGTGGTGGCAGCGCCCTGGCGGCCGGCCGTGGCGGCAGCGGCGGCACAGGTGGAGCGCGGCGAGCGTTTGTCGGAAGCCCTGGAGGCGCAAGACCTCGCCACCCCGGTGGCGCGCCGCATGGTGCGGGTGGGCGAGCGCAGCGGCGAAGTGGCCGCCATGTTGGAGCGCGCCGCGGCCTTCCATGACGAAGAAGCGCAGCGCTTGACCGAGTTGCTGACCCGCGCCATCAATCCGGCGCTGATGTTGATCATGGGTATTTTGATTGGCGGCATCGTGGTCTTGATGTACCTGCCGATCTTTCAATTGGTGGAGCAAGTCCAGTGAGCATGGCCTCAGCCGCACATTCCTTGGCAGACGTTCTGCCGGCCGAGCATGGCCCTTGGCAGCTCGACTTTGAGCATTGGCCGCAGGCCCAGGCGCAGCGTTGGCGCGCGGTCTTGGCGGTGGGCGCCGGTGGCCGCAAGATGCTCTTGGGCGAGCGCGAGCCAGACGCACTGCTGCTGCAAAGTGTGGAAGCCCGGCTGCAAGCGCCGGTGCGCTGGCTGCGCTGCGAGCCGGCGGCCGTCACCCACTGGCTGGGCGCGGGTGAGGCGGACTTTCGTGCGCTTTCCGATGTGGAAGAGTCGGTCATCGAAGGCCAACTGAGCGCGGAGGCCGAGGAGCTCAGCGCCCTGGTGATGTCCGAGCAAGCCAGCCCGGTGGTGCGCCTGCTCAACGCCACGCTCTATGACGCGCTGCAAGACGGTGCCAGCGATGTGCACATCGAATGCACCGCGCGCGGCGCGGTGATCCGATTCCGGGTGGATGGCGTCATGGCCATGGTGCGCAGCGTCGATGGCGCGGCCACCGCCGAGCAACTGGTGTCGCGCTTGAAGGTGATGTCGGAGCTGGACATTGGCGAGCGCCGCCTGCCGCAAGACGGCCGCTTCAAACTCAAGGTGCAGGGCCGCGAGGTGGACTTTCGCCTCTCCATCATGCCCAGCGTCTTTGGCGAAGACGCGGTGGTGCGGGTCTTGGACCGCGCCCGCATCGAGCAGACTGGCGGCACGCTGACCTTGGATGCCCTCGGCTTTGACGCCGAGGAGCGCGCCGCCATCCGCCACCAAGCGCGCCAGCCGCACGGCATGCTCTTGGTCACCGGCCCCACCGGCAGCGGCAAGACGACCACGCTCTACGCCACGCTGGCCGAGATCCACACCGGCGACGACAAAATCATCACCATCGAAGATCCGGTCGAGTACCAACTCGCCGGCGTGGTGCAGATTCCGGTCAATGAGAAAAAAGGCCTGACCTTCTCGCGCGGCCTGCGCTCCATCCTGCGCCACGACCCCGACCGCGTCATGGTGGGCGAAATCCGTGACGCCGAAACCGCGCAGATCGCGGTGCAGGCGGCGCTCACCGGCCACCTGGTGTTCTCCACGGTGCATGCCAACAACGCCTTCGATGTGATCGGGCGTTTCATGCACATGGGCTTGGACCTGTACAACGTGGTCTCGGCCCTGAATGCGGTGCTGGCGCAGCGTTTGGTGCGCCTGACCTGCAAGCATTGCGCGCGGCCCATTGAGCCCGATGCCGCCACGCTGGCGCGTTATGGCATGAAGGCCGGCGAGCATCAGTTTTTGAAGGGCGAGGGCTGCGGCCATTGCCGTGGCACCGGCTATAAAGGCCGACGCGCGGTGGCCGAACTGCTCAAGCTCGATGATGGCTTGCGCGACCTGATCGCTGCGCGCGCCCCGATGTCGCAAATCAAAGACGCCGCGCGTGCGCGCGGCATGAAACCGCTGCGCGCCATGGCCTTGCAGGCCGTGTGCCGCGGTGAAACCACATTCGAGGAGCTGGAACGTGTCACCCTCGATGAGTAGTCGCCCCCGTCCCTTGAGTCCAACCACCTACTCCGAATCTTCATCCTCGCTGCTGCTGCGCTGGCAGCGCCGCCTGGGCGCGCGCTTGGCCCGCCCGCAAGCCTTGTTCCTGGGCCCCGAGGGGGTGCAGATCGCGAGCGAGAAGGCGCAGCCTTTTGCCGACTGGTGCCGCATGCACGCGGGCCAGGCGGCCGACATCACCGTCTCCACCCAGCTCTTGCATGAGCTGGTGTGCGAGCCGGGCCTGCCGCTGGGCGATGAAGCGCAGCTGCAAGCCTATGCACGCCAATTGTTCGGTCATTATTTCGGCGCTCCCGCCAAGTCTTGGCCTTTGGCCACCTGGCGCCTGGCGGCCGCAGCGCCCTGGGCCGAGCAATGTGGGGCAGTGGCCCTGCATGGCGCCGCCGCTGCGTCCTTGCAAGAGGTGGCCGCGGCCCATCAGCTGCATCTGCTGCGGGTGCAGCCGGCCTGGGCACCGGTTTTGCGCCGCTTGGCCACTGAGCAGCCCGAGTGGTGTCAGGCCCCCAAGGCGGCCCTGGCCTGGGTGGAGGGTCAGGTCTTGACCTGGCTGCAGCTGCAAGATGGCCGCTTGCAAAGCCTGCGGCAGCTGCGCCTGGCCGAGGCCACGGTGGCCGCCCTGGGTGAGACCTTGGCCGAGCTGAGTGCCACGGATGCGCCCGGAGCGGCGCAGCTGAGCAGCGTCTTGGTCTGTGGCTATGGGCTTGCCGCGGGTTCGCCCGCGCCCAGTTGGCCGGGCCTGCGGGTCTTGGGCCGACTGGACGGCAAAGTGCCCGAGGCTGGCTGCTTCGACGACGCCAGCGCCGCGGCCAAGCTTGCCGGCTTGCCGCGCCCGGATTTTCTTGGCCCACGGCCGCCGCGTTCGCCTTGGGCCTGGCCCTTGGCGGGCCTGGGTGGCCTGGCCTTGGTGGCGGCCCTGCTTGGGGCCGTGCACAGCCAGCAGGCGCTGAACGAGGCGCAACAACGGCAGCAAAGCCTGAGTGCCGAAGCGTCCCAGCAGCCGGTGGCCCGTCCACCAGCCGCGAGTCTGACCAACACGAGCCGCAGCAGCAGCAGCAGCGGGGGCAAGACCCAGGACTTGGAAACCCTTCGTGCAGCCGCCGAAGTGCAGGCATTGCTCTTGCAGCCTTGGCAAGCGGTGTTGAGCAATGTGGAGCAGGCCGGGGCCCAGGCCTCCAGCGGCCCAGCCAGCGCGGCCGAAGCCCTGAGCTGGCTGGCGCTGGACTACAACGCCGGACGCCAGGAACTGCGCCTGGAGGGCCTGGTGGCCGATAAATTGCTGGCCTTGCAGATGGTGGACCGCCTGTCCGCCACGCCGGGCTGGCAAGCCGTGATGCTGAGCCGTTTTCAAAGTGGCGAGCAAGGCTTGCAGGGTCAGCGTTTCGAGCTGACGGCCAAGTTGAAACCCGCCGAATTGCGCGTCGATTTGCCGGCCAAGGCCGCGAGTGAGGCGCAACAACCATGAGGCAAGCCCAAGCAATGACTGCAGTATTGAAGCGGCTGGCGCCATCGCTGGGCTGGCCCGGCGGGCTGGGGCTGGTGGCGCTGGCTTTGGCCGCAGGCCTGGCCCTGCTCAGCCAGCAATGGGATCAGCGCGCCAGCGCCTTGCAAGCCGAGGCCGATCAACTCAGCCGCCAGATCCGCGCCGCAAAAGCCACCGGGCTGCAGGCCGAACAAGCGCCGGTGACCCCGGCCCAGTGGCAGGCCGCTTTGCCCAGCGCCGCCTTGCGCCAGCAGCGCTTGGCCGACCTGCTGGAAATCGCGCTGCGCCAGGGTTTGGTGAGCAGCCGCACCGAACATCGCCTGAGTGTGGATGAAAGCAGCGGCCTGGAGCGCTTGCGCGTCAGCATGCCGCTGAGCGGCAGCTATGCGCAGCTGCGCGGCTATATCGAGGCCGCACTGCGGCATGACCCAGCGCTCAGCTTGGATGCCTTGAAGCTGCGCCGCGCCGGCCCTCAAGCCGCCGAGATGGAGGCCGAGATGAGCTGGTCATTGCATGGCCGCAGCGCAGCGCCGGCGCCAGCGGCTTCAGGAGTTCGGCCATGAATCTGAGCGTAGAACAACGCCGTTATGCGCTGGGCGCCGCCTTGCTGCTGACGCTGGCGGCCACGGCTTGGGTGGCCCAGCGTGAAGAAAAAGCCGAGGCCGAGGGCCTGGCGCGGCCCGTGGCCGGTGCGCGGCGCGAAGCGGTGGCGAAAGCCGCAACAGCAGCTGCCGGCCGCAGCGCGACGGGCGCCAAGGCCGAGGCGGCGCTGCCCAGCACTTGGTCGCCCCCGGAGCGCGGCGCCTGGCCAAGTGCGGGCGAGTCGCAGTTCGCGGCCTGGTCGCCGCCGCCCCCACCGCCGCCGCCCAAGGTCGTGGCCGCGCCTCCTGCGCCGCCCGCGCCCCCCATGGCGCCGGCATTTCCATATCAACTGCTGGGTCGCCTCGTGGAGGGCGATCAGGCGCAGGCCTTGCTGGCCGGGCCGAATCGCAGCCTGGCCGTCAAGGCCGGTGATGTGGTGGACGGCCAGTGGCAAGTCGACCAAGTTCATGAGCGTGGCGTCAACCTGACCTGGTTGCCGGCCAAGCTGCCCCAAACACTCGTTTTCCGCCCCTCCTCCTCATGAAGCTGAACCCTTTTCACTCCTTGCTCGCCCGACCGGCAGGCCCGGCGCTGAGCTTGTTGGCCGCACTCTTGCTGGCGGCCTGTGCCAACCCGGCGCTGCGTCAGGCCGACGAGTTGGTGCGCGCCAACCAATTGCCGCAAGCCTATGAAACCCTGGAGCAGGCGCGCAAACTCGATCCCCAGGACCAAGCCCTGCGTGCCGCGCAGCTGCGCATTGCCAACCAGATGACGACGCGTCTGCTGGCGCAGATCGAGGCCATGCGTTTGGCGGGCCGTTGGGACGAAGCCCATGAAGCCGTGCAGCGCCTGCGCGAGGTGGATGCCAAGCATCCGCGCCTGGCGTGGTTTGAAGCCGAGCTGGCGCGCGGCCGCTTGCAAGAGGCCAAGCTGGTGTCGGCCCGGCAAGCGCTGCGCGAGGGCCGTCTGGACCGGGCCGATGCGCTGGCGCGCGAGATCTTGGCCGAGTCGCCCAACCATGTGGGCGCGCGCTTGGTGATGAGCCAGTCGGCGCAGGCGCGGCCCCTGGAGGCGGCCAGCAGCGAGATGGGGCCGGCCTTTCAAAAGCCGGTGACGCTGGAGTTCCGCGACGCGCCCATGCGCCAGGTCTTCGAGGCCTTGGCGCGCAGCTCGGCCATCAACTTTGTGTTCGACAAAGATGTGCGCTCCGACGCCAAGGTCAGCATCTTCTTGCGCAATGTCTCGCTCGATGAAGCGATGCGGGTGCTGCTGTCCACCCAGGGCCTGGACCGCAAGCTGCTGAACGACAGCTCGGTGTTGATCTTCCCTAACACCGCAGCCAAGCAGCGTGAGCATCAAGAGCTGATCACCCGCACCCTGTACCTGACCAATGCCGACGTCAAGCAGGTGCAGGCCATGGTGCGCACCATCACCAAGGTGCGCGACATCCATATCGACGAGCGTCTGAACCTGATGGTGGTGCGCGACACGCCCGAGGTGGTGCGCTTGGTGGAAAAGCTGATCGCTTCGGTGGACCTGCCCGAGCCCGAGGTGATGCTGGAAGTGGAGGTGATGGAGCTCTCCAGCGACCGCGTCAATGATCTGGGGCTGAAGTTTGCCGACCAAGTCAGCTACGGTCTGCCGGGCTTCAACGGCGGCTTGGCCTCCGGCCTGGTGGAGCTGGGCCAGCACAACAACTTCCGCACCATGGTGGCCAACCCCGCAGTGGTGGCCACCATTCGCGGCAACTCGGGCAACGGCAATATCCTGGCCAACCCCAAGATCCGGGTGCGCAACCGCGACAAGGCCAAGGTGCACATCGGCCAGAAGGTGCCGGTCTTCACCACCACCACCAACTTCACCGGCAGCACCTCGGTGGCGGCCTCGGTCAGCTATTTGGATGTGGGCTTGAAGCTCGATGTGGAGCCCACCATTCAGCTGGACAACGATGTCATCATCAAGGTCGGCCTGGAGATCAGCAATTTGATCCGGCAGGTGCAAGGCCCGGGCGGCACCACGGCCTATGAGATCGGCACCCGTCAGACCGGCACCACCCTGCGTTTGAACGATGGCGAAACCCAGGTCTTGGCCGGCTTGATCAGCGATGAAGACCGGCGCTCGGCTTCGGGCATTCCAGGCCTGTCGGAGATCCCGGTGCTGGGCAGCTTGTTTGGCGTGCGCACCGAAGACCGCAAAAAGACCGAGGTGGTGCTGATGATCACACCGCGCATCGTGCGCAATCTGGCCCTGCCCGATGCGGGCCTGACCCGCTTGGCCGGCGGCACCGATGCCTCGCCCGGCGCCTTCAGCAGTTTGCTCAAGCCCAATGCCAAGGCCGGGGTCGGCCCCGCGCAAGGTGGCGCTGTAGGCCTGCGCGCGCTGACCCCCACCCCCAGCGCGCCGCCCGAAGCCAGCCCCAACAGCATGGCCGCGCCACAAGAGGCGGTGCTGCGCTTTGAAGTCAGCCCGCAGGTGGCGCCCGGCGGCACGGTCTCGGTGACCCTGAAGAACGACAGCGGCTTCAGCATCAAGGGCGAGGTGGAGTACGACGCCAGCAAGCTGGCCCCCACCCAGGGCGCGGCCGGTGGCAATGGTCGGGTGCCGCTGGAGCTCTTGCCGCGCGGCGAGAAGGTGGTGATTCTCCGCGCCCTGCCTGCGGCCAATGGCCAGGTGCTGAATGTGGGCGTGGGCGCATTGGCGGCGACCGGGCCCAACGGCGAGCCCGTCTTGGTGCGACTGGATGGCACCGGCCTGGTCACCGTGGACGCGGCACGTTAGTCGCTGCTTGAGGTCGGGTTGAGAGCAGTCATGAAGCGCCTGAGCCGCGGTTTTACCCTGATCGAGATGCTGGTGGTGCTGGCCATCCTGGCCATGCTGGCGGGGTCGGCGCGGCCGCTGCTGGAGCTGTCGGTGCAGCGCAGCCGCGAGCATGAGTTGCGCGCCGGCTTGCGCACCCTGCGGGGTGCCATCGATGCCTACAAAAAAGCCGTCGAATCGGGCCAGGTCAAAGGCAATGCCGATGACAGCGGCTATCCGCCGAATCTGCAGGTGCTGGCCGCGGGCGTGCCCGATGCGCGTTCCTCGGAAGGCAAGAAGATTTACTTTCTGCGCCGCCTGCCACGCGATCCCTTTGCCGACCCCGCGTTGGAGCCGGCGGCCAGCTGGGGCCTGCGGGCGGCGGACAGTCCACCGGACGAACCGCGCGCCGGCAAAGATGTGTTTGATGTCTATTCGCGCTCCGAGCGGCGCGCGTTGGACGGTAGCCGCTACAGAGATTGGTGATGAACCCGACCCCCAAGCGTTTCAAGGCCCGAGGCTTCACCCTGATCGAGCTGATCGTGGTGATGGCCATCGTGGCGCTGCTGGCCTCGATTGCGGCGCCGCGCTATTTCAACAGCCTGCAAAAGTCGCGCGAGACTTCGCTGCGTACCTCGCTGAATGTGATGCGCGATGCCCTCGACCAATATGCCGCAGACAAAGGCCGTTATCCCGACACTTTGGAAGAGCTGGTGACCGCGCGCTATATCCGCGAGATTCCCGAAGACCCGCTGCTCGCCAGCCGCGATGCCTGGGTGGTGCTGACGCCGCCGCCCGATGCCTTGGCCACCGGCCAGGTCTATGACGTGCGCAGCGGCGCCGCCGGCCGCGCCAGCGATGGGCGGCTGTATGCCGACTGGTGATGCGCTTGTTTGAGCGCCGGCGCCGCGCCCAGACCGGCGGGCGGCAGGGTGGCTTGACCTATCTGGGCCTCTTGTTCTTTGTGGCCATCACGGCGGCGGCTTTGGCCGCGCTGGGGCGCAGCTGGAGCACCGCCGCCCAGCGCGAGAAAGAGCGTGAGCTGGAGTTTCGCGGCAGCGAGATTGCGCGGGCGATTGCGAGCTATCAAAAGGCCTCCGGGGGCGCTGTCAATGCTCAAGCCTCCTCGGGCGCGCAGAGCCCGAAGAGCCTGAACGATTTGCTGATCGACACGCGCGGCCCCAAGACGCTGTATCACCTGCGGCGCTTGTATCCCGACCCCTTCACCGGCAAGGCCGATTGGGTCTTGGTGCCCGACCCCGCTCAGCCCAATGCCTTCAATGCGGTGCACAGCCGCTCTGAGCAGGCGCTGCTGCGCCAGACCCAGGGCGATGGCACGCCCATCCAGCTGGCGCGCGACTGGCTGTTCACGCCCAGTGCCGCCGCCGAGGCCCCTCGCAACAAATCAGACGCTGAAGCCGAGCCGCCCAAGAGCGCGGCTTCGCGTCCCATGCCCTGATTCGGGGGCGGCTCAAAACCGGGGCGATGTGGCTGCGCGCCAAGGCTCAAAACAAGGGGCAGGCGCCCACGCAAAAATGCCCGACTTGGCTGTGGGCTTTTGACAGCGTTTTCAGAGGCGGCGCATCGAAAGCGGCGACCTCTTCATTCTTTCTGTCTGTGGCTTTTTGATGCTAGCCAGGGCCTGGTAGTAACCCGAATTTTCGGCGGTATCCAGGGTCAAAAGTCACCGCCCCTATACCTGAAGTTGCAGGGCAGCTGCTGTGTGAACTTTTGGTGAAAACCCTTTCCCCCCCGCCCTGGGGGGCGGGCAAGTGGGGATGTCGGTAATCCATCACATGTTGAGAATGGGTTTTCAAGCCAAAGCACTGCCAAGCATGCAGTCGTGGCGCGAAAGCTGGGTTGCTCCGGCACCTTGGTATCGCCAAGGTCTGTCAGTTCAACTCCATCAGTGGTGTGCAACACCCCAACCATTGGGAACGAGGGTAAGACATGAAGAAATCGATGATGAGCAAGGCAGCAGCACTTGCAGTGGCAGTGATGGCCATGGGTTCAGCCCAAGCCGCGGTTCTGGACTTTGAAACGCCGACCGATTCGCCGTTTGCCTTGCAAGGCGACCGGATTGTCCTGGGGGACTTCTGGATGCTGGCCTTTGCGGGCGGCGCAGGCGCCCCTGTCGGTTCTTTGGCAGGTGCTTTCGTTGACGGTAGCGACCCCGCCATTTGCCAAGCCCCGCTGGCTTGCCCAGTGAACAACACCAGCAAGTACTACGCCGGCTTGGACGACGGCTATATGGTGTTCGGCTTGAATGACAACAGCACCTTCAAGATGAGCAGCCTGCAGGCCAGCTTCATCGGCAACGGCCAAACCAGCTTCCCGGCCGTCAGCGGCATTCTGGTGCTGCAAGGCTTTGATGCGAACTTCAATACCCTGGGCGCGTCGGTGCAAGTGCCTTTGTCCGGCCCGACCGATGGCAAGTTCAGTTTCGCAAGCACCACCTTCTCGGGTGCCTTCGCCAATCTCGATTTCACGGCCGTGCGTGTCTTGGGTTATGCCTGCGATGCCACCGGTAGCTGCAGTCGCAGCACCAATCTGGCCAATTTCGCCATCGACAACATCAACGTCACCACCGCCGTGCCTGAGCCCTCGACCTATGGCTTGATGGCTGCAGGCCTGCTGGCTGTGGGCGCCATCGCACGTCGCCGTCGCGCTGTTTGATTCTTCCCTTCTACAAGCAAGGACCTATCAAGATGATGAAACTCAAACCCGCAGCCCTGGCGACCCTGGTGCTGCTGACCGGCCTGGCCACCAATGCCCTGGCCGATGCCCGCAAGACCTATATCGTCCAGCTCAAGGATGAGCCCGCTGCCACCTACACCGGCGGCGTTGCCAAGATGGCCGCCACCCGCGTGGCCCAAGGCACGCGCTTCAATGCCAACGCCCCTGAGGTGGTGGCTTATGTGGGCTATCTGGATCAGAAGCAGCGCAGCGTGGCTCAGCTGGTCGGCAACGCGCCGGTGCTGGCCAACTATCAGGTGGTGTTCAACGGCTTTGCCGCTCGCCTGACCGAAGCTGAGGTGCAGGCCCTGCGCGCCAGTGCCGATGTGGCCGATGTCTTCGAAGATGTGGCGCGTAGTTACCAAACCGTCAGTACCCCCGAATTCCTGGGCCTGACCGCGCCGGGTGGCCTGTGGTCGCAGACGATTGCGGGCTCGGCCATCAAGGGCGAGAACATGATCGTCGGCATCATCGACGGCGGCATCTGGCCTGAGAACCCGGCTTTTGCGGATCGCGTCGATGCCAATGGCAACCCGACTTTTGATCCCGCAGGCACGCTGGCTTACAACCCCATCCCCGGCTTCCTGGGCAGCTGCCAGGCCGGTGAGGGCTTTGACCCCGCCAAGCATTGCAACAACAAGCTGATCGGCGCCAAGTTCTACAACGCCGGCTTCATCGCCACCGGTTATCCAAAGAACTGGACCGAGTTCTACTCCGCGCGTGACTCCAACGTTGGCAGCGACGGCAAGACCTCCGGTCACGGCGGCCACGGTGACCACACCGCCTCGACCGCCGCCGGCAATGCTGGCGTGACCGCCGTGGTTAACGGCCTGGTGATGGGCAAGGCCACCGGTGTGGCACCGCGCGCACGTGTGGCGGCTTACAAGGTCTGCTGGACCTATGACGACTCCACCGCCACCGACGGCACCGGCTCCAAGAACAGCTGTTTCAACTCCGACTCGGTCAAAGCCATCGACGACGCAGTGAAGGACGGCGTGCATGTGCTGAACTACTCGATCAGCGGCTCGCAGACCTCCGTCAATGACCCCGTGGAGCAGGCTTTCTACCGCGCCTCGCTGGCCGGTGTGTTTGTGGCAGCCTCTGCCGGTAACAGCGGCCCGGCCAACCAAGTGGCCCACATCAGCCCTTGGCTGACCACGGTGGCGGCTTCCACGCACGACCGTAACTTCCAAGCCGATGTGGTGCTGGGCAATGCCGCCAAGTACTACGGCGCTTCGACCAGCACGGTGGCTGTGCCTTCCAGCAAGCTGATTCGCGCTGAAGATGCAGGCCTGGGTGGCGGTAATGCCAATCTGTGCTTCAGCGACGCAACCGCAGCCGCTGGCGCTGGTCAGGCCGTGCTTGACCCCGCCAAGGTGACCGGCAAGGTCGTCATTTGCACCCGCGGCACCAATGCCCGTGTGGACAAGAGCTTGGCCGTGTTGAACGCTGGCGGTATCGGTATGGTGCTGGCTGACAACGGCGGCGGACTGGTGGCCGAGGCGCACTCGGTGCCCACGGTGCACGTCAGCAAGGCCGATGGCGACACCATCAAGGCTTACGCTGTGGCACAAGGCGATGCAGCGACTTCTTCGCTGAGCGCCTTCTACGTCGGCAAGAAGCCTGCGCCCATCATGGCTGGTTTCTCTTCGCGCGGCCCCAATCAAGGCGACAGCAATATCCTGAAGCCTGACCTGACCGCGCCTGGCGTGGACATCATCGCCAGCGTCTCGCCGGCGCTGACACCGGCTCAGCATACTGGCGTGGTGGACGGCAGCTTCGTGCCGGGCGACGCCTATGCGTCATACCAAGGCACCTCGATGTCCAGCCCGCATGTGGCCGGTCTGGCCTTGCTCTTGAAGCAAGCCCACCCGAGCTGGTCGCCTGCCGCCATCAAGTCGGCCCTGATGACCACGGCTTACAGCACCCTGGACGACGGCCTGGCCGGCGCCCAGAATGGCTTGCTGCCCTGGGCCCAAGGTGCTGGCCATGTGGACCCGAACAAGGCCACCGATCCCGGCCTGGTGTACGACGCGGGCAAGGCCGACTACATCAAGTACCAGTGCAAGGTGAACAAGGCCGCGGTCATCCCCGCCAGCGATTGCACCACCTACGGTACGCTGGACGAGACCTACAACCTGAACCTGCCCTCGATCACCGTCGGTAGCGTGCAAGGCTCGGTCACCGTGACCCGCAGCGTGACCAATGTCAGCAATGCCACCTCCACCTACAACAGCACGGCCACCGTGCCCGGCTTTACCGCTGTGGTGACACCGGCTTCGCTGACCTTGGCTCCAGGTGAAACCAAGAGCTTCACCGTCAAGCTGACCGGCGTGGCCGGCACGACGGAAGGCGAATGGAAGTTCGGTTCGCTGACCTGGTCGGACGGCAGCCATGTGGTGCGCAGCCCTGTGCAAGCCCGCGTTGGCAAGGCCATCTCCGCACCTGCTGAGCTGACCGCCAACACCCAATCGGGCACCCGCCTGATCGCGGTGAAGACCGGCTACTCGGGCACCATGAGCGCCGTCAAGGGCGGCCTGAAGGATGTCACCGTGGGTGAAGTGGTCAGCCTGACCCCAGGCGCCATGACCTCGGCGCAGCTGAAGACAGCCTGCACGACCGGCACCGATCTGCCGAACATGAAGGTCTACAACGTGGCCATTCCGGCCGGCACGGTGGTGGCTCGCTTCGCGCTGCGCAATGCCGATGTGGGCACCGCAGGGGACGACAACGACATGGGCCTGTTGGCACCGGACGGCAGCTGGACCTACTCCGGCAACGACGGTTCCAATGAAGCCGTGCAAGTGGCCAGCCCCGCTGCTGGCAACTACAAGGCTTGCGTGGTGGCTTACGGCGGTGCCGCGGCCATGACGCACAAGCTGTCGAGCTGGGTGGTGACGCCTGCTGACCTGGGTGGCAAGTTCACCGTCGCCGTGCCTGCCAAGGTGGTGGCGGGTAACAACACCACCGTGGGCATCAGCTGGTCGGGCCTGACTCTGGGTCAGCGCACCCTGGGTGCCGTGCAGTTCAAGGACGCCGGCGGCGCCGTGCAAGCCACCACCGTGGTTCGCGTCGAAGCCAACGGTGGCCTGCCAGTGACCGATGTGCCTCCGAGCAGCTCGGCCAAGGTGTCTGGCACCGCCAACTGAGACTGAGTCCTGGGGGAGCGTCACGCTCCTCCTGACTGCCAAGGCCGGCGCGCAAGCGACCGGCCTTTTTCTTTCTTTGTTTCTTTGTTTCCTTCTTTCTTTGCCCGCTGCCTTCAGCAAGCCCAAAGGCTGAATCGACCCGATGGCTTCGGGTTTGCGGCCCCTACCGGGCCGACTTGGGCAAGACCTGACCCCCGAGCGTGGGCAGGCTGCCTAGCTTGCAGACCTTGCGCCCGCTGGGCTCGGCCACGCAGACGGCGCCGGGGTCTTGGGGGATGGCGCAATTGGAGGCCATGCCGCTGCGGCGGTTTTCTTCGTCGCGGGCAGCCGCGTGGCGCTCCACCAAGCTTTTGAGCTTCTTGCCGTCGGTGGCCTTGCTGGACCAGGCGAGATAGCCCTCTGGGCCGCCACAGGGCTTGGTGCCCACGCCAATGCTGTGGCATTGCTGCGGTCCATCACATTCGGCATCGCCGACCTCGGCCTTGATTTCGCGCCACAGCTGCGCGCTCAGCGGCTCAGGTTTGGCCGCCGTGCCGGTGGCAGGGCTGGCGGGGCTCGGGGCTTGGGTTTTCATGGGGTCCTCGGCACAGGCACTGGTGGCCAGCAGAAGCGACAGGCTGCTCAGGCAGAGCAGGCGATGCAGGCGCGAGGCCATCAAAGAAGAGGTGTTCATGGGCCCATGCTGGCGCAGCCGCGCCCCAAAGGCAAGCCCATGGACCTAGCGCGCCGCGAGGGGCAAGGGCTCATGCGGCCCGCAAACAATCCACAATCTTCAGCCGCGCGGCCCGCCAAGCCGGGATGAAGCCGCCCACAAAGCCCATGAACAGCGAGAACAGCAGCGTTTGCCAGACGATGGCGGGGGTGAGCTTGAATTGAAATGCCAGCTCCGAAAAGGTCTGGAAATTGGTAGTGCTGATGTTCACCGTTTGCATCAGCGATGCAAAGGCCAGGCCGATGAGGCCGCCCACCAGGGACAGCAGCAGCGACTCGGCCATGAAGGCCAGCAGCACCGCGCTGCGCTGAAAGCCCAGCGCTCGCAGCGTGCCGATTTCGCCGATGCGCGAGGCCACGGCGGCAAACATGGTGATCATGGCGCCGACGATGGCGCCGATGGAGAAGATCACCGACAGGGCGGTGCCCAAGATGCTGATGAATTTGGCCAAGGCCTCGCTTTGCTCGGCGTAGAACACCGTCTCGCGTTTGAGCTCCACGGTGATGCGCGGGTCGTCCTCCAATTTGGCCTTGATGGCCTCCAACTGGCTCGCGTCGGCCAGACGGAACACCACGCTAGAGAAAGCATTGCGCCGAAAGGCTTGCAACATCTGCTCGGCATCGCCCCAGATCTCGGAGTCAAAGCCGGTGCGGCCGGCATCAAAAACGCCCACCACGGTCCAGTCGCGGCCGGCGAAGCGCAGCGTTTCGCCCAGACCCGCCCCCACAAAACCCTGCGCAACGGCTCGCCCGGTGACGATTTCGGAAGTGCCAGGCCGGAACATGCGCCCCTCCATCAGCTGCACCTGCGGACGCAGTTGCAAGCCGCGTTCGCTGGTGCCACGCACCGTCACATTGCTGGGCTTGCCGCTGCCGCGCTTGGGCAGATTGTTCAGCACCACGGGTTCCTTGCTGACCAAGGGCTGGCCCTGGCTGTCAGTGGCAATGCCGGCCATGCCTTCGAGAATGGCGGCCTGGCCTCGATCAATGCCGCTGTTGATCTCGGCGCCAGCGCCTTTGCGCAAGGCGATCACATTGTCCGGCTGGCCGGTGGCCACCAGGGTGGCGCGAATGCCTTCGCTCATCATCAAGACGGTGGCAAACACATAGACCACCAAGGCCATGCCGCCGGCGGTCAGCAAGGTGGTGACGCGGCGCACCCAGAGGTTGCGGGCAATGTAGGAGAGCGGAATCGCCTTCATGCCACGTGCCTCAGCCTCAGAAACTCAAGCCACATGTCTTAGCCCCTGAACAATGTCGATGCGGCTCATCTTCCAAGCCGGCCAGGCGGCCGCCACCACGCCCACCACCACAGCGGCCAGCATTTGCAGGCCCATGGTCATGCCCGACACATGGAAGGTGGGGAAGAGCGTGCCCACCGCTTTGGCGAAGCTGCTGGCCAGGGGCAGGGTCAGCAGCAGGCCGGCCAGGCCGCCGAGCAGCGCGATCAACAGGCTTTCACCAAACAGCAGCTTGACCACAAAGCCGGGCGCAAAACCCAGGGCCTTGAGGGTGGCGTACTCGGCCAGTCGCTCGCGCGCGGTCATGGTCATGGTGTTGGCCATCACCGCCATGATGATGACCACGATGATGTAGCTGACCGCTTCGATGGCGATCAGGATGGCCTCGCTCATCGAGACAAAGCTGAGTTGGAAGGCCGACTCGGTTTCGGTCAGGGTTTCGGCCAGCGAGTTCTTGAAGCTCTCATCCACGCGCTGCGAGATCAGTGCGGCGTTTTGCGGCTCATTGATGCCCAAGATGTAAACGCCGACGAAATTGGCCCGCGTGGGGGCGCGCTTGCGGATGAATTCGTTCAAATAGCTCCAGTGAAACAGCAGCTGGCTTTCGTCCGTCTTGGCCTCGGCGCCGTCCCAGATGCCGCGCAGGGTGAAGGTCCAGGTGCCGGGGTAGATGGTGCCGCGAATGGGGATCTGGTCGCCCACCTTCCAGCCGAATTTGTCGGCCAGTTTGCGCCCGACGATGGCGCCTTGGCGGTCGCGCAAGAAAGCCAGGCGCTCTTCGTCCTTCAGTCGGTACTCGGGGTAGAGCGCCAAGTAACTCACTGGGTCGACGGCGAACTGTGGGAAGAAATTGCGCTCGGTGATGTAGATACCGCCAAACCAGTTCGACCAGCTGATGCTGGTGACGCCGTCGATGCCCTTGAGCCGCTGGCTGTAGTTCATCGGCAAGGGGAATGTCAGCGAGATGGCGCTGCGCGTGATCAGGCGGGTGCTGCTGGAGCCCTCCACGCCGGCGTACCAGGCATCGATGATGGTGCGCAGCAGGCCAAAAGCACAGATGGCCACCACCAAGCCCACCAGCGTCAGCAGCGTGCGAAGTTTGTGGCGAAAGGCGTTTTTCAGCAGCAGCTTGAAGAGAAACATCGGTGCTTGGTCCTCGGGGGCTTCAAGCCTGGCGGGCCAGTTCTTCTTCGCTGACCAGCAAACCTTTTTCCAGGTGCACCATGCGGCGTGCGCGGGCGGCGGCCTTGGGGTCGTGGGTCACCATGACGATGGTTTTGCCCAGCTTGCGGTTCAGTTCATCGAGCAGGTCCAGCACCTCGCCGCCGGTCGTGCGGTCCAGGTCGCCGGTGGGTTCGTCGGCCACGATCAGCGTGGGGTCGCTGACCAGGGCGCGCGCGATGGCCACGCGCTGCTGCTGGCCGCCGGAGAGCTCATTGGGGTAATGGTCCATGCGATCGGCGAGCTTGACCATCTCCAGCGCGGCTTCGGCGTGGGCGCGCCGCTGTCGCGCCGACAAGCCGGTCAGCAAGAGGGGCAGTTCTACGTTCTCCAGCGCCGTCAACACAGGCATCAGGTTGTAGAACTGAAAGATGAAGCCGACATTGCGGGCGCGCCAGTCGGCGAGCTGACCTTCGCTCAAGGTGGCGATGTCGACACCACCGATTTCAATGCGGCCGCTGCTGGGCTGGTCAATCCCGGCAATCAGGTTCAGCAAGGTGCTTTTGCCCGAGCCGCTGGGGCCCATCAGGGCGACAAAGTCGCCGGCCGGCACATCGAGCTGAATGTCCAGCAGCACCGGAATGTCCTGGCCACCGCGTTGGTAGGCCTTGGACAGATCGCGAATCTTGATCAGCGTGTCGCTCATGGATTGACTTACTTGGTCGCCAGCGTGACTTGTTGGCCCGACTTCAGCTTGGCCGAGGGCGACAAGACGATGCGCTCGCCGGACTTGATGGCGCCACTGACTTCCATCACATCGCCGAGCTTGCGGCCGGGCTTGACCTCGACCGCTTCCAGCAGCTCTTTCTCGCCTTCGCGTTGAATGCGGTAGACCCACTGCTTGCCGTCCTTCTCCAGCAAGGCCTTGGGGTTGACGGCCAACACCGGCTTTTGATCGGCGGCACTGGCGGCTTGCGAGAGGAAGCTGACCTTGGCGCTCATCTCCGGCAGGATGCGCGGGTCCAGCTTGTCAAAGCGCACCTTGGTCATGACGGTGGCTTTGGCACGGTCCACCGTGGGCACGATGCCGACCACCTGGCCGGTGAAGCGGGCCTCGGGCAGGGCGTCCAGCGTGATCTCGACGGGCTGGCCCTTGGTGGCCTTGCCCAAGCTGCCCTCGGACACATCGGCTTCGACTTCCAGTGTGCTGAGATCGGCCATGGTGACCACCGCGCCTTGCGAGCCGGTGGCGCTGGAGAAGGGCGTGATCATGTCGCCCACATTGGCGTTTTTGCTCAGCACCACGCCGTCAAAGGGCGCGCGGATCTCGGTGTAGTCGCGGTTCACCTGCTGCACATTCAAGAGCGCTTGGGCTTGCGCCAGCGAGGCCTGGGCCTGCGCAATGCTGGCTTGGGCGGCGGCCTGGGCGGCGCGGGCGCTGTCGAGTCGGCGCTGGTTGGCTTCCAGCGCCTGGGTCGACACAAAGCCTTGAGCCTGCAGGCTCTTGCTGCGCTGCATCTCGGCCTCGGCATTGGCGAACTCCACTTGGGCTTGGGCGGCCTGGGCTTGCGCCTGACGCTGGCCGGCCTCGGCCTGGCGCACGCCGGCCAGGGCGGTGCCGATGGCGGCTTGCACATCGCTGGCATCCAGCTTGGCGATCAAATCGCCTTTTTTGAGCAGGCTGCCTTCGCGCACATGCAGTTCCACCAAGCGGCCGCTGCCCTTGGAGGCCACGGCCGCGCGGCGCTGCGCCACCACATAGCCCGAGGCAGTGAGTTGCAGGTATTGCTGCGAGGGGTAGCTTTGCAGCACGGTGCTGGCCTGCACCTCGGGCTTGGCCGGCATGGCCAGCAGGGCCACCACGGCCAGCGCAGCCAATGCGCCCAAGACCAGCGGCCAGCGCTTGCGGCGGCTCTTCATGGCCGGCGTTTGGCGGTCGATTTTCAGTTGGCCCAGCGAGGAGGGGTTTGCATCTGCCATGGTGTCAGCGTTGCTATGAACTCGAAGTTAGGCGCATTGTGCACAGTTTTGCCCAGCGCTTGCGCCCGCCCCAGTGGCCGGCATCCGTTCCAAGGGGTAGGATGCTGGGCTGGTTTTTTGGCCTCTTGTCGATGAGCGTCTTGGGTTTCTTGCGCACGGGTGTACCGATCTTGCTGCTGCTGCAGGGCTTGGCCTTGCAGTCTTGCGCTTGGGCTCAAGCTGGGGCCGGGCAGGACTGTGCCGCATTGGTCTCGCCGGAGCATGTGTTGGAAACCCTGAACCGCCTGCGTGCGCAAGCGCGTTCCTGCGGGTCCGGCCTCTTGCCCGCGGGGCCGCCCTTGCAGTGGGATGCCCGGTTGGCGGCTTCGGCGCGCAGCCATGCGGCCGATTTGTCTCAGGGGGAGCAGCTCAGCCATATGGGGCCGCGAGGTGCGGGACTGCGCGAGCGCATGCGTCAGAGTGGCTACCCAGCCCAGCGCGCCGGTGAGAACCTGGCGGCCGGGCAAGAAAGCCTGGATGAAGTGCTGCACACCTGGGCCACCAGTGCCAAGCATTGCGACAACCTGATGCAGGCGGAGTACAGCGAGGTCGGCATGGCCTGCGTGGCCGGGCCGGGGCGGTTCCAGCGTTATTGGGTGATGAATCTGGGGCGCATCTCGCAAGAGCCTTGGGTGCCGGCGCGCTGAGGGCGCTGCCGGCCAGCAGACTCAAATCCAGCCCAGATCAATCGCACGCAGTACCGCCTGGGTGCGGTCTCGCACGCCCATCTTGGAGAAGATGGCCGAGCAGTGGTTTTTGATCACGCCTTCGCTATTGCCCAGCAGCGCCGCAATCTCGGTATTGCTGCGGCCACTGGCCACCAGACGCAAAACTTGCAATTCTTTGGGCGAGAGTGGATCGGGCTGCTCGGTGGCCACAAAGGCGCGTTCGCCGTCTTTGACCGGGCGTTCCATGCGGGTGGTCAGTGAAGGGCGCAGCGCCGTGCCGCCATCGGCCACATCGCGCAAAGCTTGCAACAAGGTGTCGGGGCTGATGGCCTTGAGCAAGAAGCCGCGCGCGCCGGAGCGCACCGCTTCGTCGAAGGCATTGGAGTCATCAAAGGTGGTCAGCAGCACCACCGGCACATTCAGCGCGCGCGCCGCCAGGGCGCGGATCAGGCCCAAGCCGTCCAGCCTCGGCATGCGCATGTCCGAGAGGATGATGTCGGGCATTTGCTCCAGGCTGAGTGCGCTGATTTGCTCCAGGGCTTCGGCGCCATCGCAAGCCTCGCCGACGATGCGGATCTCGTCGCTGAGGGCCAGCAGACCCTTCAAGGCTTCACGCACCAGTTGCTGGTCTTCCACCAGCAGCAGTTTGATTTCAGAGGTGTTCATACAGTCCTAGGGCAGCACAATTCAATTTTGAAGCCGGGATGGGTGCGCAGCACTTGCATGCGGCCCCCCAGCTCAGCCATCCGTTCGGCCATGCCTTGCAAGCCATTGCCCGGGTTGAGGCGAGGCGCGCCTTTGCCATCATCGTCGATGCTGACGCGGATGTGTGGGCTCATGGCGGCCCCGATATCCGCCATCTCATCAACGCTCAATGTGATGCGAACCCGGCTGGCTTGCGCATGTCGCACGCTGTTGGTGACCGCTTCTTGCACGCAGCGCAACAAGGCATGGGCAACGCGCGGGCTGAGATCGCGCGCGCCGGGCGCGATGTCGAGCTCGATGCGAATCAGCGCAATTCCTTCGGCCAGGGCGTGCAGCGCCGCGCTCAGATCAATGCGCTGCGACGATCTCTGCTGAGAGACCGCTGCCCGCACATCGGCCAGGAGCTGCGCGGCACATTCACGGGCTTTCTCCACGGCTTGGCTTGCGCCCTCGGTCTTGTGTCTTTGCAACAAGGCACCGCCCAGCTGCAGCTGCATGTTCAGCGCGGTCAAGTGGTGACCCACCACATCATGCAGCTCGCGCGCCATCAGGGTGCGTTCGCTGTAGCGAAGCTGCTCGGCCTGCAATTGCTCGGCACTCAGGCGTTCGGCCAGCATCACTTGCAACCAACGGCGTTTCTCGGCTTCGGCGGCGGCCATGCGGCCCAAACCAAAGGCCATGCCATGCAAGGCCACCATGGCCATCACCAGGCCCAGGCCGTCCAACCATGCCGGAACATTGCTGGGCCCGTTGGCGGCCACGGGTTCTGGCAGCGGCAGCAAGACGTTCAGCAGCAAACTGATAGCGACTTGCGCCAAGGCGAACAAGAAGGCAGCGCGGGCGCGCAAGACCACCGCCGCCAGGGCCGTCACCAAAAAAGGCAGACCCGGCGTCACGCAAATGGCCAGCAGATCGATCAGGATCAGGCGGCTCAAGGCCGCGCGCGGCGCTTGCTCGGTGCTGCTGATGACGGCCAAGCGCCAAAACGCCCAAGCGAACAAGAGCACCAAAAAGAAACAGCTGAGCACCAGCAGCCGGTCATTGCTGGACCCGCCCATGCGCAAGTAGATGGCGGCGACCACGCCGTCAAAGGCATCGCTGCGGTAGCCCAGGAGGCTGGCCACGGTGGCCGTCAATTCCAACAGGCACACCGACAGCACCGCAATGCGCAGCACCACGCCCGGTTGGGTCATGCGGTCGAGCAGGCGGTCAAGCGAGTTCAAGTGAGCGGGCGCGGGCAGAGCGAGAAGGTCGCAAAGGGTGCCACAGCCCGAGCCGGATGACCCGTGCCCTTGGTCATGCTGACCCCTCGTCCAAGGGTGTGGCTTGTGCAATCACGGCGCCGCCCAAGCAGACTTCACCGTCGTACAAGACCGCGCTTTGGCCGGGGGTGACTGCCCATTGCGGCTGGGCGAAGTCGAGCCGGAACTGGCCGGGCGCGGGGGTGTCTGGCATGAGCGCGCAAGCGGCATCGGCCTGGCGATAGCGGGTTTTGGCGCCAAAGCCGCCAAACTTGGGCGCGGGGCCGGTCCAGGAAATATCGCCCGCCACCAGGCTTTGGCTCAGCAGCCAAGGGTGTTCATGCCCCTGCACCACATACAAGGTGTTGCTTTGCATGTCTTTGCGCGCCACAAACCAGGGGGCGTGGTCGCCGCCGCCGCGTGCCGCGCCTTTTTCTTTGACGCCGCCAATGCCCAGGCCCTGGCGCTGACCCAGGGTGTAGAAGGACAGGCCCACATGCTCGCCCAGCTTGCGGCCGCGGGCATCTTTGATGGGGCCGGGCTTGTGGGCCAGATAGCGGTTCAAAAACTCGCGAAAAGGCCGCTCGCCGATGAAGCAAATGCCGGTGGAGTCTTTTTTCTTGGCATTGGGCAGGCCGATTTCTTCGGCAATGCGGCGCACCTCGGTCTTGTGCAACTCGCCCACCGGGAACAGGGTCTTGGCCAGCTGGGCTTGGTTGAGGCGGTGCAGGAAGTAGCTCTGGTCCTTGCTGTTGTCCACGCCTTTCAACAACTGCGTTTGGCCTTCGACTTCCCTCACCCGCGCATAGTGGCCGGTGGCAATCTTTTCAGCGCCCAAGCGCATCGCGTGGTCGAGAAAGGCTTTGAACTTGATCTCGGCATTGCACAGGATGTCGGGGTTGGGCGTGCGGCCGGCCTGGTACTCGCTCAGAAAAGCGGCAAACACCCGGTCTTTGTAGTCGGCGGCGAAGTTGACATGCTCGATCTCGATGCCGATCACATCGGCCACGGCGGCGGCGTCAACGAAGTCGATATTGGAGGAGCAGTACTTGCCATGCTCATCGTCGCTGTCGTCGTCTTCCCAATTCTTCATGAAGATGCCGACGACCTCATGGCCCTGTTTTTTCAAGAGGTAGGCGGTGACGGCGGAGTCCACGCCGCCGGAGAGTCCGACGACGATGCGTTGCTTGTGGTTCATGGCCGAATTGTCCCGCATGGCACAAAGCTCTGCAGCCCCCGGGCTGCTTGGGGTGGCCTGCTCCTACAATCCAGGCTCCGCCCGCCAGCGCTTGCGCAGCGCCCTTTTTGAACCCGAGCCCCATCGCCCCACGCCTCCATGAGCAAGCGCCCCTCCAGTATTGCCTCGCGAATTGCCACGCTGGGCGAGCGCATCGGTTTCAAGGACAAGGCCAAGATCTACGCCGGCGCGCTCTTGCACCCGGAGTCCACGCGCCGTTGGCTGGCGTTTGTCGATCAGCATCCGATGCTGGGCGGCGCCTTGAGCGTGCACCCCAAGCTGCTGACGAAGATTTACCGCCCCTATTTCTCGACCCAACTGGGCTGCGCGAGCCGGGTCGATCTCTTGATTGAGCATTACAGCTTTTTGATCGCACATGGCTGGTCGGACCTCTTGGCCGCTTCGGCCTTGCAGAACCAGACCCTGTGTGAGTTCGAGGGCAAGTCGGGCGAGAAGTTCCAGCTGGAGCTGTCGGCCGTGCATGAGGGCCACCGCGAGGGCGAGCTGTGCCTGCGCTTGATGCTGGGCGGCGAGATGGTGTTCAACGCCTCGTTTTTGTTTCTGCAACATCAGGGGCAAGCCTGTGTGGCCATCGGCCGCGTGCAAGGCGGCAATACCGAGGGCGCACGCGAACTGGTCAAAAAGGCGACGCGCGACTTTTTTGGCGCGCGGCCGGCGGCAGTGTTGGTGCAGGCGGTGCGTCAGATCGGGCTCTTGATGGGCTGCGAGAAGCTGCTCTTGATCAGCAACCGCGAGCGCATTGCACTCAACCCCTGGCGGCGCCGCAAAATCACCTCGGACTACGACACCTTGTGGACCGAGCTGGGCGCGACCCGCAGCGCATCGGGCCAGCACGAGCTGCGCTGCGCCGAGGTGCCGGCCGCTGACCTGGCGGAGGTGGCCTCCAAAAAACGCGCTGAGGTGAAGCGCAAGTTCGCGCTGTTTGATGCGATGTATGCCGGCTTGGCCGAACGATTGCAGGGTTTGCAGCCGGCGGCCGTGAGTGCAAGCGCCAGCCTTCGGGTCTCATCTAGCCCGACTTGATGAGTGGCGCATACAGCGAGGCATCGACCTGAATCGCATCCAGCGGCAGGCGCCGCCCGCTCACATGGTCTTCCACACAGCGCAGCACCAAGGGGCTGCGATGCCGGAAGGCGCTGGCGCGCAACTCGTCCAGCGTCATCCACACCGTGCGCACAATGCCGCGGTCCAGGCTTTGGCCGGCGATCACTTCGCCCACCGTGCCGCTGAAGGCCAGACGCAGATAGGTGACATCCTCTAATCGCGCCGGCCGCACAAAGCGGGCCAGATAAATGCCCAGCAAAGCCTCGGGCACAAAGGGGCGGGCGGTCTCCTCCAAGGCTTCGCGCACCACCGCTTGCAGCGGCGATTCTCCGGGGTCCAGATGGCCGGCCGGGTTGTTCAGCTGCAGGCCCTCGGGGGTCTCTTCTTCCACTAACAGAAAGCGCCCACGGTCTTCAATCACCGCGGCGACGGTGACTGCGGGCTTCCAGCGTTCTGTGTTGTTTGACATTCACGACTCCTACTTCCCCAGGCATGCCCGGGTGTCATACAGCAGCTCTATTGTGTAAGCTGTTTGCAAGCATCCGGGGCGAACTCGCCCTTCGGTGATTCTTTATTGCAAGACATTTCGGCGCCATGGTTGCGCAGGAGGGAATGGTCCATGCTGATAGGAGTACCGCGCGAAAGTGCGGCCGGAGAAACGCGCGTGGCTGCCACGCCGGAAACGGTCAAGAAGCTGAAAGCCCAAGGGCATGTCTTGCGCATCGAGCGCGGCGCCGGGCTGGCGGCCAGCGTCACCGACGAGGCCTATATCGCCGCCGGTGCCGAGATCGTCGATCGAGCTCAGGCCTTCGCCGCCGATTTGCTGCTCAAGGTCAAGAGTCCGAATGCCGAGGAGCTGGCCCTGATCAAGCCGGGCACGGCCTTGGTCGGCATGCTCAACCCCTTTGACCGCGACGGGCTGCAAGCCCTGGCCGCTGCAGGCCTGACCGCCTTTGCGCTGGAAGCGGCGCCGCGCACCTCGCGGGCGCAAAGCATGGATGTTTTGTCCAGCCAAGCCAATATCGCCGGTTACAAGGCGGTGATGATGGCCGCCGACAAATACCCGCGCTTTTTCCCCATGCTGATGACGGCCGCTGGTACGGTGAAGGCCGCGCGGGTGGTGATTCTGGGCGTGGGCGTGGCGGGCTTGCAGGCGATTGCCACGGCCAAGCGCCTGGGCGCGGTGATCGAGGCCTCGGACGTGCGCCCCTCGGTCAAGGAGCAGGTGGAGTCCTTGGGGGCTAAGTTCATCGATGTGCCCTATGAAACCGAGGAAGAGAAAGAAGCTGCCGTCGGTGTGGGGGGTTATGCGCGGCCCATGCCGCAAAGCTGGCTGGACCGTCAAAAGCTCGAAGTCGCCAAGCGCGTGGCGCAGGCCGATGTGGTGATCACGACCGCCTTGATTCCGGGGCGCGCCGCGCCCGTGCTGGTCAGCGAAGACATGGTCAAGAGCATGAAGCCGGGTTCGGTCATCGTCGATTTGGCCGCCTCCAATGGTGGCAACTGCCCGTTGACGGAGGCCGGCAAGACAGTGCTCAAGCATGGCGTGACCCTGGTGGGCGAGACCAATCTGCCGGCCTTGGTGGCGGCCGATGCCTCGGCGCTGTATGCCCGCAACCTGCTGGACTTTTTGAAACTGGTCATCAGCAAAGAGGGGGCCTTGCAGGTGCCCATGGATGACGACATCGTTGCAGCTTGCTTGGTGACCCAGGCCGGTGAAGTGACTCGAAAGGCCTGATGCCATGGAACTCGTCAACCCCACCATCACCAATCTGATCATCTTTGTGCTGGCCATCTATGTGGGTTACCACGTGGTCTGGACGGTCACGCCCGCGCTGCACACGCCTTTGATGGCCGTCACGAACGCGATCTCGGCCATCGTCATCGTCGGCGCCATGCTGGCCGCGGCCTTGACCGTGACCGATCTGGGCAAGTTCATGGGCACGCTGGCGGTGGCGCTGGCGGCGGTCAATGTCTTTGGCGGATTCCTGGTGACGCGGCGCATGCTGGAGATGTTCAAAAAGAAGGCGCCCAGCAAGAAGGCGGAGGAGACCCGGCCATGAGCATGAACCTCGTCACGCTGCTGTATCTCGTCGCCAGCGTCTGTTTCATTCAAGCCCTGAAGGGTTTGTCGCACCCCACCACTTCGATTCGCGGCAATCTTTTCGGCATGGCCGGCATGACGATTGCCGCCTTGACCACGGCCGCGCTGATCGTCAAGCTGGCCAATGGCAGCGCCTTTGGCCTGAGCTATGTGCTGGCCGGCCTGGTGATTGGCGGCGGCCTGGGCGCCTATATGGCGCAAAAGGTCGAGATGACCAAGATGCCCGAGCTGGTGGCCTTTATGCACAGCATGATCGGGCTGGCCGCGGTCTTTATCGCCGCCACGGCGGTGCTGGAGCCGGCGGCCTTTGGCATCGCGTCGGCGGCCCGCCCGGAAATCCCGGGCGGCAACCGCATCGAGCTGGCGCTTGGGGCCTTTATCGGCGCGGTCACCTTCAGCGGCTCGGTGATTGCCTTTGGCAAGCTCTCGGGCAAGTACAAATTCCGCCTGTTCCAGGGGGCGCCGGTGTCGTTTGCCGGGCAGCACAAGCTCAACCTCGCGCTGGGGCTGCTGGCCGTTGTTTGCTGCTATGGCTTTTGGGCCACGCAAAGCTGGTCGACTTTCAATCTGATTCTGGCGCTTGGGTTTGCACTGGGCGTGCTCTTGATCATCCCGATTGGTGGCGCGGACATGCCGGTGGTGGTGTCCATGCTGAACAGCTATTCCGGCTGGGCTGCGGCGGGCATTGGCTTTTCACTGAACAACTCGATGCTGATCATTGCAGGCTCTTTGGTGGGCAGCTCCGGTGCCATCCTCAGCTACATCATGTGCAAGGCCATGAATCGCAGCTTTTTCCATGTGATTCTGGGCGGCTTTGGTGGTGATGCGGCCGCGGCGGGCGCGGGTGGCGCGGTGCAGCGCACGGTCAAGAGCGGCAGCGCCGACGATGCCGCCTTCATCATGGGCAATGCCGAGACCGTGATCATCGTGCCAGGCTATGGTTTGGCCGTGGCGCGCGCTCAGCATGCGGTGAAAGAACTGGCGCACAAGCTGAGCGAGAAGGGCGTGAGCGTCAAATACGCCATCCACCCTGTGGCGGGCCGCATGCCTGGCCATATGAATGTGCTGCTGGCCGAGGCCGAGGTGCCTTATGACCAGGTGTTTGAGATGGAAGACATCAATGCCGAATTCGCCCAGGCCGACGTGGTCATCGTGCTCGGCGCCAATGACGTGGTGAACCCCGCCGCCCACGTCAAAGGCAGCCCCATCTACGGCATGCCCATTCTTGAGGCCTACAAAGCCAAGACCATCATCGTCAACAAACGCTCCATGGCTTCTGGCTATGCGGGCCTGGACAACGAGCTCTTCTACATGGACAAGACCATGATGGTCTTTGGCGATGCGAAAAAGGTGGTGGAGGATTTGGTGAAGGCGGTGGAGTGAGGGGGGGCAGGTCAGCCGCTGCCATGGGGCGGCCGCCGCACTTTTAAGGTGCGCACCCTAGTTTCGCTATCGAATCCCCTGAGCGAAGCTTCGCCCGGCATCGGTGAGAATCCATCCCAAACGATCGGAGACAAGACCCATGCAGAAGACCTGGCTCAAGAACTACCCTGAAGGAGTTCCTGCCGAGATCCACGCCGAAGAGTACCCATCGCTGGTGAACTTGATGGACTCGGCGTTCAAGAAGTACCCGAGTTTGGCGGCCTACAAGATGATGGGCCGGCAGATCACGTTTGCGCAGCTGGATGAAGCCTCGCGGGCCTTGGCGGCCTATTTGCAGAGCTTGGGCCTGGAAAAGGGCGACCGGGTCGCGCTGATGATGCCCAATGTGATGCAGTACCCGGTGGCGGTGTCTGCCGTGCTGCGGGCGGGCTATGTGGTGGTCAATGTCAATCCGCTCTACACCCCGCGGGAGCTGGAGCATCAGCTCAAAGATGCCGGCGCCAAGGCCATCGTCATTCTCGAGAACTTTGCCACCACCTTGCAGCAGGTGATTCAGCAAACGCCCACCAAGCATGTCATCTTGGCTTCCATGGGCGATATGTTGGGCTTTCCCAAAGGCCTGGTGGTCAACTATGTGGTGCGCAAGGTCAAGAAACTGGTGCCAGCCTTTGAGTTGCCTGGTGCCGTGGCTTTCAACGACGCCGTGTCGCGCGGCCGCCAACTGAGCTACAAGGTGCCCAATGTCGGGCCCAATGACATCGCGGTGCTGCAGTACACCGGCGGCACCACCGGCGTGTCCAAAGGGGCGGTGCTGCTGCATCGCAATTTGGTGGCCAATGTGATGCAGGCCGAGGCTTGGTATCGACCCGCGCTGAAGAAGATTCCGGCCGGCGAGCAACTGGTCAGCATCTGCGCCTTGCCGCTCTATCACATCTTCGGTTTCACCACCAACATGATGCTGTCCATGCATGTGGGCGGCTGCAATGTCTTGATTCCGAACCCGCGTGATATTCCCGGCACCTTCAAAGAGCTCGCCAAGCATCGCTTTCACAGCCTGCCTGCGGTCAACACCTTGTTCATGGCCATGGCCAATCACCCCGACTTCAACACCGTCGATTGGAGCGGTTTGGTGATTGCCGTGGGCGGCGGCATGGCGGTGCAACAGGCCACGGCCAAGCTGTGGCTGGAGAAAACCGGCTGCCCCATCTGCGAAGGTTATGGCTTGAGCGAAACCTCGCCGGTGGCCTGCTGCAACCCGACCGACAGCACCGCCTACACCGGCTCCATCGGTTTGCCCATGCCCAGCACCGAGCTCTGTCTTTTGGATGATCTGGGCCAACCGGTGGCGCCGGGCGAACGCGGTGAGATCGCGATTCGCGGCCCCCAGGTGATGGCGGGCTATTGGCAGCGCCCCGATGAGACCGCTCAGGTCATGACGGCCGACGGCTTCTTCCGCACCGGTGATATTGGCACCATGGACGAACGCGGTTTCTTCCGCATCGTGGACCGCAAGAAGGACATGATTTTGGTCAGCGGCTTCAACGTCTACCCCAATGAAGTGGAAGATGTGCTGACGCAGATGGACGGCGTGTTGGAATGCGCTTCGGTGGGCGTGCCGGATGCCAAGGCCGGCGAGGCCGTCAAGGTGGTGATTGTTCGCAAGAACCCCGCCCTGACCGAGGCCGATGTGCGCGCTTATTGCGAAGCCAATTTGACCGGCTACAAGCGACCCAAGATCGTTGAGTTCCGGGATGAATTGCCCAAAACCCCAGTTGGCAAGATCTTGCGGCGAGAACTGCGAGACAAGGCTTAAGCACCGGCGCTTACACGCGCCCTGAAGTGCGGGCGGTTCTATGGGGGAGGAGGCGCCGATGTTGGATCGGGCTTTTGTGAAGACCGAGGCAGGGCGCGCTGAGATCAAGGCCCGCGCTTTGCCGATGTCGCGCAGCGTGCGCAATTTGCTGCTGACGATCGATGCGGGCAAAACAGCCGGGGAGTGGCTGAGCCTGGTGCAGGGCACCACGCCGGCCGATGTGGCCGCCCTGCTGGAGCAGGGTTTGATTGCCCCAGCAGCCGGTAGTGCGCGGGCTCCGTCCTCCAACGGTGGCGAGGAGGGGGAGGCCGATCTTTCGCCGCTCGACCATGAGCAGCTCTACGGCTTTTTGACCCGTCACGCCAAGCAATACCTGGGTTTGATCAAGGGCTACCGCATGGTGCTGGAGGTGGAGCGCTGCGCGGATCTGGCGGCTTTGCGGCAACTGGCCCAGCAATTCGTTGAAGAGGTGCGCCTTGCCCAAGGTGAGGACGTGGCGGCGCAAGTGCGCCGGGCCTTGTCCATCCCTGGCGCCTGAGCTTGCTGGCACACTTGTCCCATCTGTGCTGATGTCCCTCTTTTCCTCATGAGTTGAGCAAGCCATGCCGCCGCGTTTTTTTATTGACTCCCCTTTGGCCGCTGAGGCCTCCCATGACCTGAGCTTGCCGCCCACTGCGGCGCGCCATGTGCAGGTCTTGCGCCTGCAGCCGGGCAGCCCCATCACACTGTTTGATGGTTCCGGTTTTGAATGGCAGGCCGAGGTGGCCGCCATGGGCCGCAGCGAGGTGCGGGTGCATTTGCAAGCGCGCCAGCTGGTGCAGCGCGAACTGCGCCATGCCATCACCTTGGCTCTGGCCATGCCCGCCAACGACCGCATGGACGGTGTGGTGGAGAAAGCCACCGAGCTGGGCGCGGCCGCCATCCAGCCCTTGATGAGTGAGCGCTCGGTGCTGCGCCTGAGCGGCGAGCGCGCCGAGAAAAAGCAAGCCCATTGGCGCGGTGTGGCCGTGGCTGCCGCCGAGCAATGTGGCCGTACCCGCATCCCCCAAATTGGCGCAGTGCAGTCTTTGGCCGCATGGCTGAACAGCCTGGGCCCGCAGCCGGCGGGGCAACGCCGTTGGCTGCTCAGTCCGACGGCGGCGCAGCCGGTGCAGGCGCTGGTGGCGGCGCAGGCCGCAGCGAGCGAGACCTTGGTGCTGAGCGGCCCGGAAGGTGGCCTGAGCCCGGCCGAAGAAGACGCCGCCCGCGCGCAGGGCTTTGTGGCCGCACAACTGGGCCCGCGCATTTTGCGCGCCGACACCGCGCCGCTGGCGGTGCTGGGCTGGCTGGCCTTGTCGGAAACAGCCTGAATCCGATTTGACTCAGCTCGAAGCCTTGCCCTCGTCGGCGGGGCTGTTGGGCTTGTCTTTGCGCGCCGAGCCCTTGATCAAATCAAAGCGGAACAGCCGGCATTCAATCGGGCCGTTCCACATGGGGAATTTGCGCGATTCTTTCAGGCGCATTTTGCTGGGCAGCTTCATGTCCGGGCAGAGCAGCCAGGCGGTCCAGCCCGCGGGGTTCAGCGTGTAAGCGCGCTTCCAATGCGCGGCCAAGCGCGGGAAGAAGTCGTCGCCCGCGTCGCGCGCTTCCGAGCCAAACGCATCGCGGCTCATCTGCACATTGCCGGCCTTGCCGCGCACCTCGATGCGCTCACCATAAGGCGGGTTCATCATGATGATGCCGGGCATGCCCTCGGGCAACTCGGGCGCTGGGCGCTCCAAGGCGTCGCCGCCGTTGAACTGGATGTACTGGGCCACGCCTGCCCGCTCGGCATTGCGGCGCGCAAAGTCCACCATGCGGAAGGACACATCGCTGCAAAAAATCGGCACGGCCGGGGCATGTTCTCGCGCCTTGGCGGCCTGCTTGATGGCCTGCCAGCGCCCCCGCAGCGGCACAAAGGGCAATTGCTTTTCAAAGGCAAAGCGGCGCTGCATGCCAGCGGCCATGCCGCAGGCGATTTGCGCGGCCTCGACGGCAATGGTGCCGGAGCCGCAGCAGGGGTCATGCAAGGCGCCGCCGGTTTCGGGTGTGCCCTTCCAGCCCGCTGCGGCCAGCATGGCGGCGGCCAGGGTCTCTTTCAGCGGCGCATCGCCCTTGTCTTCGCGCCAGCCGCGTTTGAACAGCGGCTCGCCCGAGGTGTCGATGTAGAGCGTGGCCTCGGTCTCGCTCAGATGCATCATCACCGGCAGATCGGGGAAGCGGGTGTCCACGCTGGGGCGCGCGCCAGTGGCCTCGCGCAGCACATCGCAAATCGCGTCTTTGACGCGCAAGGTGGCGAAGTTCAGGCTGCGCAAAGGCGAGCGCTGCGCGACCGTGTCCACGCGAATGGTTTCGGCCGGGGTGATCCACTGCGTCCAGTCGATGCGGCGGGCCAGGGCGTAGATATCGTCCTCATGGCGGTAGCCGCCCGAGATCAATTCGATCAACACACGCTGAGCCAGACGGCACTCGAGGTTGAGCTTCATCACGCCTTCCAGATCGCTCTTCAGCGCGATGCCGCCGCGCAGCACCTCGATATGGGTTTTGGGCAGGATGGCCCGCACCTCTTCGTCGAGCAATCGCTCCACACCCGAAGGGCAGGAGACAAAAAGATAGTGCAGGTCTTTGGGAGATTCTTTGGCGGCCATGGGCCTATTGTCCCAGGAAGCGCGCTTGCCGCCGTTCGGGCTCAGTGAAAGGGCTCATCGATAGGGTTCAGCGAAAGGGTTCCAAGCGATCGTCGTCAAACACCATGCTGATGGTGGTGCGCAAGACCACGCCGTCTTTGAAATGCACATTGAAGCGCTGGCGCTTGCCATCGGGTTCGCTGGGAATGGTCCAGTCCCAGACCTCTTCGCCGCTGAGTTTGAAGAACACCCTGCTGCGTTCCTTGCCCAGGATGCGGCTGACCGCTTGTGGCGACAGGCCGGGCACGATGCGGGCCCGGCCCGCGGGCTGCAGGGTGTCCTCAAACCGCAGCACGCGCCCCTCGGCGTCCAGCTTCACCATGATGCAGTGCTGGCCCATCGGTTGCTGCGAATACTCCAGCGTACGGCCGCCGTCGGCATCGGGCCAGACATGCACCGGTTGCCCATAACGCGCCATCACGGCGGAGGCACTCATGCCGGGCGTGATCCCGCGTGCGGGGTCCAGGCCAGCGCAGGCCGCCACGGTCAGCAGCAGACAGAAGACGGGCCATCGGCCCCAGCGGCGAAACGAAGAAGGGAAGGCGGGCATTGACGAGTCCTGTCCAAGGTCAAAAACAGGCTGATTTTGCGCGCAGCTCTCAATTGGCGTCGGACGCCATGGCGGACTGCGGCGAAGCCTGTGATTGTCCGAGGCTCACCATGACAAGCGCGCCGATCACGCACAGCACGCCCAACACTTGGCGCCCTGAGATCGTCTCGCCCAGCACCCAGGCTGAGCAGCACAAGGCCGAGACCGGCAGCAGCGCGGTGAACAAGCCCGCGCTGGCGCTGGAAAGCCGCGCCGCACCGGCGTACCAAAGCACAAAGCCCAGCACCGTGGGCACCAAGGCGTAGTAGAGCACGCCCCCCAAGGCTGGCCACAACAGCGCATCGCTAGTGGTGTAGCCCGGCCATTCCCAAGCGGCGAAGGGCAGGGCGATCAGCAAGCCTCCTGCGCACATCAGGGTGGACAAGACCAGGGCGGGCTGCGGCTTTTGCAGCTTTTTGTTCAACAGAATGAACAAGGCCTCGCAGACGATGGCGCCAAAAATCATCACATGACCCAGGCTGCGCCCAAGGCTGTCAGTCGCGCTCGAAGAGGCCATGGCGGGCGAGCCCGCTTGGACGGCCTCGGGTCCATTCACCGCCAGCAAGCCCAAACTGGCCAGGGCAATGGCCGCGCCCAAGCGCCAGTTCAGGGCTTCGCCCAGCACTAGCACGGCCATCAGGGCCGACACGGCCGGCAAGCTGCCCGCCATCACGCCGGCATCGCCCGCCGAACTCAGGCGCAAGCCGGCAATCATCAGCACGCTATAGCCCACGCTGCCGGCGGCGGCTTGGCTGAATAAAAGCGCCCAATCGCCGCGGCTGATCGATGCGAGGCGAGGCAGTGTGGCGCCGCGCCAGCGCATCAGCAACAAAAACACCGGCAGGGCGATGGCGAAGCGCAAGGCGCTGGCAGAAAACGGGGGCAAACCCGCGGCGATCAACTTGCTGGCGACCACGGTGCTACCGACCAAGATCATGGCCGCAGCGCAGCAGATCGAGGCTTGGACTTCTTGCTTCATCAGGCAGGCCTTGTAAGAAAACGGCAGCCTTCAGTGTGGCGGGCCTGAAGCGCGCGGTCTTGAACAATATTGCAGCTCAAGCTTGGTGCGAATTCAGCGCTGCGCTTTTCGATAAGCCCCGGGCGTCAAGCCGAAAAAGCGCTGGAATGTTCGGGTCAGATGGCTTTGGTCGGCAAAGCCGCAGTTCAGCGCCACGTCCACCAAGCTTCGCCCTTGCGCAATTTGGTGGCGCGCTTGGGCGAGCCGACATTGCTGCAAATAGCTGTGCGGCGGCAGGCCATAGGCCTGCTTGAAACTGCGCAGCAGCTGAAAGCGACTCAGGCCGGCGAGGCCGGCAAGCTCTGCGAGGCTGGGGGTCTCCGCGCATTGATCCACCAAGCGCGCGCGCACCTGTTCCATGGCCGCATAGCCTTGGGTCTTGTGTTCCGTGGGTTTGAGGTTGGCGTATCTGGCCAAGACCTGGCTCAACAGCCCATGCAGCTCGGTTTCGCAGGCGAGCGCTTGGGAGGCGGGGTCGGCATGGCTCAGGGCCGCGAACAGCTGTTGGAAGCCCTGGGCCAGCTGCGGGTCCGACAGCACCGGGCGACTCCATTCAAGCGCATGCGCCGCCGAGATGCCCAAGTCCTCTGCCAGCTCTTGCATCAAGGCGGGTTCAAGGTAGAGCATGCGCCATTGCCGCGCTTGGCCACCGAGCGCCACACCGTCGTGAACCTCGGCGGGGTTGACCGTGATCAGATCGCCTGCGGCCGCATGAACCTGACCGCGCCCACTGGCGCTGCGTTGCGCCCCGGTATCGATCAGGCCGAGGCCGTAGCCATCGTGCCAATGCTTGGGGTAACTGCGCGCACTGACGGTGTGGGTGGCATACAAGCCGGGCAGCGTGGCCGGAAGAACTCGCACCTGCTCCATTGCGCCTCGGTTCAGCTGATGACCCGCCTCATGGTGGTGGTGCCGATCTTCATGCCCTCGCGGTACTTGGCCACGGTGCGTCGCGCGACCTGGATGCCTTGCTCTTCCAGCATGCTGGCGATGGCGCTGTCCGACAGCGGCTTGGCCGGGTTTTCTGCGTCGATGAACTGCTTGATCAGCGCGCGCACCGCGGTGCTGGACGCTTCGCCGCCGGCCTCGGTGCTCAGGCCTGAGCCAAAGAAATACTTCAGCTCAAAAGTGCCGAACAAGGTGTCCATGTACTTGGCGGTGGTGACGCGCGAGATGGTGGACTCATGCAGCCCCAGCTCATCAGCAATCTCCCGCAGCACCAGCGGCTTCATCGCCAAGGCGCCATGGGTGAAGAAGGCTTTTTGCCGCTCCACGATGGCTTGCGAGACCCGCAAAATGGTGTCAAAGCGCTGTTGAATGTTCTTGATGAACCAGCGCGCTTCTTGCAGCTGGGTGCCGAGCGCACTGTTGGTGATGCCGCCACGCGTTTGACGCAGGGCATTGGCATACATCTCGTTGATGCGCAGTTTGGGCGCGACTTCGGGGTTGATGATGACGCGCAACTCCCGGCCGACCTTGCGCACGATCACATCGGGAATCACCGCCGTGCTGATGCTGCGCGCAAAGGCGCGGCCCGGTTTGGGCTCCAGCGACACAATCAAAGCCTGGGCTTCGCGCAGCAGCCCATCATCGGCGCCGGTCAGCGCCATCAGCTTTTTGTGGTCGCGCCGGGCCAGCAGGTCCAGGTGGCGCTTGCAGATGATGATGGCAATCACTTGGGCCTCGCTGCGCGGCAGGGCACGCAGCTGCAGTTCCAGGCACTCCGGCAAGTCCTTGGCGCCGACGCCGCTGGGCGTCATGTTTTGCAACCACTTCAGCGCAATGCGCAGGTGGTCGAGCAAGTCTTCCCGTTCCTCGGCGTTCTCGCTCAGCGCGGCGGCGATCTCATCCAGGCTGTCTTCCAGATAGCCGTCGTCGTTGAGCGACTCGATCAAGACATGCAAGGCCATGCGGTCGGTGTCTGACAGGCTCATGCCGGCCATTTGCTGCACCAAGTGTTCCTGCAGACTGATCTCGCCGCTGGACTGATCTTGGCGTTCGCCGTCTTCATCGTCGCCGCCACCACTGCCGCTGCTGCTGGCGGGCAGTTCGCGGATGCCGTCGAAGTCATCGCGTTCGGTGCCGTTCTCCCAGTCCTCGCGCTCGGTGCCGCCGAAGTCCTCGGCCTGGATTTCTGCCGGGCCTTCGCTACCGCCGCCCACTTCCATGTCAGCGCCGCTGTCTTCGGCCGCGGTGGCTTCGCTGACGCTGCCGCGCGTGTCGTTCAACTCAGGCGCGGCGACACTGTAGTCCTCGTCGGTCTCCAGCAGCGGGTTTTGGGCCAGCATTTGGTCGACTTCTTGGTTCAACTCCAGGGTGGACAGTTGCAGCAGCCGGATCGATTGCTGCAATTGCGGCGTCAAAGAGAGATGCTGGCTCAGCCGAACCTGTAGTGAGGGCTTCATCGTCTTGCTGCCCCGCTACATGCGGAAGTTCTCGCCGAGGTAGACCTTGCGCACATCGGCGTTGTCGACAATTTCGTCCGGTGTGCCTTCGGCCAGCACCGCGCCCTCGCTGATGATGTAGGCGCGGTCGCAAATGCCCAAGGTCTCGCGCACATTGTGGTCGGTGATCAGCACTCCGATGCCGCGCGCCTTCAGGAAGCCGATGATGCGCTGAATCTCCAGCACCGCGATGGGGTCCACGCCCGCAAAGGGCTCGTCCAAGAGGATGAAGCGCGGCTGTGTGGCCAGCGCGCGAGCGATTTCTACACGGCGGCGCTCGCCGCCCGAAAGCGCCGGCGCCGGGCTGTCGCGCAGCGACTCGATGCTGAGGTCGTGCAGCAAGCCTTCCAGCAGTTCATTGATACGCTTGGGTGGCAGCGAGCGCCCATCCGGCCCGAGCTGCAACTCCAGCACCGCGCGAATGTTCTGCTCGGCCGTCAGCTTGCGAAAAATCGACGCTTCCTGCGGCAAATAGCTCAGGCCCAGGCGGGCGCGTTGATGAATCGGCAAATGCTCGACCGCTTGGCCATCGATGCGGATCTGGCCGGCATCGGCACGCACCAGGCCCACGATCATGTAAAAGCTGGTGGTCTTGCCGGCGCCGTTGGGCCCCAAAAGCCCAATCACTTCGCCGCTGCCCACGCTCAGATGCACGTTCTTCACCACGCGACGCACGCCATAGCTCTTGGCCAAACCTTCGGCCTCCAGGCGGCTGCGCGGGCCGGTTTCCAAGGCGGCCGGCGAATGCGTATCGGCAGTGCGGCTCATGAAGGCTTGCGAGGCTGCTGCAACTCGGTCACGGGCTTGAGTTGCAAGGGCGCGGGCGGCGCTTCATTGGCGCTGGCACCGGCTGCGCCGCGCGGCATGATCACCACGCGCGCACGTCCATTCGGGCTTGGCGCGCCGGGGCCCACCTCCACGGTGAACACTTCGGCGCGATTGTCATAAACGATCACAGCGCCGGTGACTTCGTCACCGATGGCGCTGCCTACCGTGCGCCGCCCCACCGCATTGCCAATGAAACGCACCGTGTCACTGCGGGTGTCGTACTCGATCTGATCGGCATAGCCTTCAATCGCTTCGCCGGGCACGTCGCGCGCTTGGCGGAAGCTGACTTGTTTGCCGGTCTGCCCATTGGCATAGGCTTGGTAATAGCCATCGCCGGTTTCGCGCAGGTCCAGGCGCTCGGCGCGCAGCAAGATGCTTCCCTTGCTCAAGACCACATCGCCGAGAAATTCGGTGCGCTGATTGGCCACATCGATGCGTCCTCCTTTGATGGAGGAGATGTTGAGCGGCTTGAGCCGATCGGCTTTTTCTGCCTGCGCCGGTGCATGAGCCGCCAGACTGAGCAGCACGGCCAAGCCCAGGCTCAGCGCCGGCAGGCGCGAGCGTTCGAGGGCGGGAGGTGTGGGGCAGGACTCAGGGTTTCGCATGGCGGCACAATTCTTGCAGACCATTCTAGCCCCAGCGATCCGGCCCATCAGGCTCAGGCCTTGCCGCGAACCAGCTTGATCAGGTGATCGGTCACGGCCAGGGCTTGGGCATTGCCCTTGGCCATGCTGGGCGCCGTCAAAAAGCGACCGCCGACGCCCAGAGCAGGCACACCTTCGACCTTGTAGTCGGCCGCCAGCTTGGCCATTTGGCCCAAGCGAGCCTGCGCACCGAAGGAGTTGAAGGCGGCGCTGAATTTGGCAGTGTCCACACCCAGCTTGGCCATCAGCGCGGTGATGGCCTTCTCGTCCGTCAACTCTGCGCGGTCCACATGAAAGGCCTTGAACACGGCCTCATGCAGATCGCCCATGCGGCCCATCGATTCGATGGCATAGAACATGCGCTGGTGCAGCTTGTGCATGGCGCCCACGCCCACATGCACGCGACGCAGCACCACATCGGCCGGCAGTTGCTTGCTCCAGGCGCTCAGCAGCGGGTCCAGGGCGTAGCAGTGCGGGCAGGTGTAGAGAAAAAACTCAAACACTTCGATCTTGCCGCCGGCTGCCGCGGGCAGGGGCTGGGCCAGACGTTGGTACTGCGCGCCTTCTTGCGGCACTGCGGTGCCGCCCTGGGCCCAGCTCAAGCTGGGCAGGCCAGCCAGGGCGCCCATGCTGGCGTTGAAGCTGCGGCGGGAAATTTTGCTCATCATCGAATGCCTTCTTGTGCGGGTTGCGTGGGTGCTGGAGGCGGGCTGGAATGCCTGGGCCATCAAGCCTTGCGTTGGCGGGCCAGATTGATCAGATGATCGGCCACCGCCAGCGCTTGCTTGCCCTGCACCTGCTCGGACTGACCTCGGATGCCAGCCTTGGACGGCGATGTCAGGAACATGCCGCCCACGCCCAGGGCGGGCACGCCATCGATGCGATAGCTTTCGGACAATTTATTGGCTTGCTCACATTTGGCGTTCATGCCGAAGTTGTTGTAGGCGGCACTGAACTTGGCCGCGTCCAGACCCAGCTTGACGGCCAACTCCGTGATGGCTTTTTCGCTGTCCACCGGCAGGCGTTCGACCTGGAAGGCTTGGAACACGCGGTCGTGCAACTCGGCTTCTTTGCCCAGGGCTTCGAGGGCGAAAAACAAGCGTTGATGCAGTTTGTTGTAAGCGCTCCAGGACACATGCACACGCCGGAAGCTGACGTCCGGTGGCAGTTGCTTGACCCAGGCGCTCAAGAGCGGGTCGAAGGCAAAGCAATGCGGGCAGCCGTACCAGAAGAACTCGATCACTTCGATCTTGCCCGGCTGGGCAGGCGGCAGCACGGTGGACAAGCGCTCATATTGCTTGCCTTCCACGGGCCCGCCCTGGGCTTGGGCCAAGCCCGGCAGGGCCGCAGCCAGTCCAAGACCTGCCAGGGTTCCCAGACCCAGAGTGGCGGAGAAGTCGCGTCGCTTGATCATCTTCAATTCCTAGGGCGTGCAGTGGAAATCAGGGTTCAAACAAAAAATGCGGAGGGAAGGGCGGGGAATACGGCTGGGGCGGGGGTGGCGCCCGTGGCGCTCTCAACGGCCTGAACGGCGTCAGGCCTTGGCGAGCCGCATGGCCCGCAAAAGCCCGGTTCGCCTCAGCGTTGCACCCGGACCAAATTGGCCTCGATGCCCGCGGCTTCAACCTTCTTTTGCAAGTCTTCGGCTTCGTCGCGCTTGTCCATGGGGCCAATGCGCACCCGCAGCACGGTGCGACCGGACTGCTCGCGTTCCATCACCTTGGCCGTGAAGCCCAGCATGGCCAGCTTGGCGCGTTGCTGCTCGGCGTCTTCGGCGCGCACAAAGGCCCCGGCTTGGACAAAGTAAATGAAGGGGTCAGCAGCCGCGGCGGCAGCGGTCTTGAGATCGGTCTTCTTGCTGTCAGAGGCCTTGTCGGCGCTCTTTTCGGGCGTTTTCTCGGGCGCTTTTTCGGCAGCCTTCTCGGGCTTGTCCGCTGGCTTGGCAGGCGTGGCCGTAGCGGGGCTGGTTGGCGCGCTGTTGTTGGGGGCTGGCGTGGGCGTTGCCAGGCTGGGGGTGGAGCTCACAGGGGCTGTGGCCGCAGCGGCCGAGGCGGCAGCGCCATTGCTTGCCGGAGCCGCCGCACCCACCACACCGCTGGAAATCTTGGCGCCAGCCTTGCCCGCCAGCGGCGCGTTCGGATCCCAGTTTTTGTTGCGAGCGGCTTCTTCGGCGTCGGCTTCCGCGGTGCGTTGCGGCACCTTGTTGATAAAGGGCACCGGCACCTTGGTGATGTAGAGCGCCACGCCCAGGGCCACGGCCAAGCCCAGCAGCAGACCGACGATCAGGCCCAGGACAAATCCCCCGCGTTGATGCTTGGCTTGGGCTTTTTGTTGTGGCTTTGCGCCCTGTTGACTCATGCGTTCTCCGTGGACTCGTTGGCGACTTCGCGCGACATCACTTCAGGCGCGCTCACGCCCAGCACCGTCAGCGCATTGCGCAGCACTTGGCGGGTCGCGGCCAGCAGGGCCACCCGGGCCTGACTCAGCTCGGGGGCCTGATCCAGCACGCGCTCGGCCGCATAGTAGCTGTGATAGCAGCCGGCCAGGTCGCGCAGGTAAAAGGCCACATCGTGCGGGGCCAGCGACTCGGCGGCGCTGCTGAGCATGCGGGGGTAATCGGCCAGCTTGAGCATCAAGGCGGCCTCGGTCGGCGCGGTCAAGAGGCTCAAGTCGGCACTCTTCAGCGTGGACTCATCGCCGCCGCGCGCCACCCAGTTGCGGATCACCGAGCAGATGCGGGCGTGCGCATACTGCACATAGAACACCGGGTTCTCGTCGTTTTGCTTCAGGGCCAGATCGACGTCGAAGATGAACTCGGTGTCCGCCTTGCGGCCGATCAAGAAAAAGCGCACTGCATCGCGGCTGGTCCAGTCGATCAGGTCGCGCAGGGTCACGTAGGAGCCGGCACGCTTGGAGATCTTGACCTCCTCACCGCCCTTCATCACCGTGACCATCTTGTGCAAGATGTAGTCGGGGAATCCTTGGGGGATGCCCACATTGGCCGCCTGCAGGCCGCCGCGCACCCGGGCAATGGTGCCGTGGTGATCGCTGCCCTGCACATTGATGCACTTGCTGTAGCCGCGCTGGAATTTGTCGATGTGATAGGCCACATCCGGCACAAAGTAGGTATAGCCGCCTTCGCTCTTGCGCATCACCCGGTCTTTGTCGTCACCATAGTCGGTACTGCGCAGCCACAGGGCGCCGCCTTCTTCATAGGTTTTGCCATTGGCGATCAGCTTGGCGACAGTGTCTTCGACCCGGCCGCTGCTGTAGAGGCTGCTTTCCAGAAAGTAGCTGTCGAACTTGAGGCCAAAGGCTTGCAGGTCCAGGTCTTGCTCATGGCGCAGATAGGCCACCGCGAACTGGCGAATGCTGTCCAGGTCTTCGATGTCCCCCGAGGCGGTGAACTGGCGGTCGTCGGCCACCACCGTCTTTTTGGCCAAAAAGGCGTCGGCGATGTCTTGGATGTAGTCGCCGTTGTAGGCGCTCTCTGGCCAGCCTGCGTCACCGGGCTTCAAGCCCTTCAGGCGGCACTGGGTGGAGTTGGCCAAGGTGGCAATTTGCACGCCCGCATCGTTGTAATAGAACTCGCGGGTGACTTCGGAGCCTTGGGTCTTGAACAGGCTGCACAGGGCGTCGCCCAGCGCGGCTTGGCGGGCATGGCCCACATGCAGCGGCCCGGTGGGGTTGGCGGAGACAAACTCCACCATCACATGGCGGTCATTGGCGGGTTGTTGGCCGAAGGCCTCTGCCGCGCTCAGCACCTCACTGACCACGGCCTGCTTGGCGGCGTCTTTGAGGCGGATATTGATGAAGCCGGGGCCGGCAATTTCCAGCGCCGACACCCAGGTTTTGAAAGCCGGCTTGGCGTTCAGCGCGTCGATCAGCGACTGGGCCAGCTCTCGAGGGTTCTTTTTCAGCGGCTTGGCCAACTGCATGGCGGCCGTGCAGGCGAAATCGCCATGGCTGGCCTGCTTGGGCGACTCAAAGGCGGCCGACAGCGTGGCGCCGGGGCTGATTTCTTGGATGGCTTCGCCCAGGGCGGCGAGCAGGTCGTGCTTGGCTTGGATCATGCGGCAATTCTACGGGTGCCTTCAGCGCTTGCTTGCGTATGATGTTGGGCATGTCCTCGGACCTCGACCTTCCCCTCGAAGCCAGCCCGGACTTGCCGGCCTATATCGGCAAGTACAAGGTGTTGCGGCGCCTGGGCGAGGGCGCGACCAGCGATGTCTTCTTGGCCGTCGATGAGTTCAGACAGTCGGAAGTGGCCATCAAGCGCATGCGCTTTTGGGCCAGCAACAGCCGACTCGGGCAGCAGGGGGATTTCAGCTCGCGCTTTTATGCCGCCGAGGCCGCCTTGGCCGGGCGCTTGCAGCACCCGAATGTGGTGCAAATTCTGGATGCGGTGCCTGAGCAAGACTCGCCCTATCTGGTGATGGAGTATGTGCCCGGCGTCACGCTCAAGCATTTTTGCCGCAGCGACCGGCTTTTGCCTCTGGATCAGATTGTGGAGCTGGGCTTCAAGTGCGCGATGGCGCTGAGCTATGTGTTCCGCCAAGGGCTGATCCATCGGGACGTCAAACCGGCGAATTTATTGGCCGTGCTGGATGCGCAGGGCCAGGTCACCGATGTGAAGGTCAGCGACTTTGGCAGCGCCTTGAACCTGAACTCTGACCAGACCCAGGTGCACCGGGTCGGCTCGCTGGCTTATATGCCGCCGGAGCAGATCGAAGGCGGTGATGTGGACTCGCGCGCCGATATCTATGCCTTGGGTGCGGTGCTCTACCACTTGATTGCGGGCCGCCCGCCCTTTGATGCGCCAAACCAAATGGCGCTGATGCACCAGATCTACCACCAGGCCGCGCCCAGCATGGTGGGCTTGCGCGGCGGTGTGACGGCTGAGTTGGATGCGGTGATTCTGAAGGCCTTGGCCAAGCACCCGGCCGAGCGTTACGCCAATTGGGAGTTGTTTGCGCGCGCGCTGTCGGACTTGGTCGCCAAGCAGTTGGTGCCTTTGGCCCGCTTGTATGAGGTGAAAGATTCCGAGCGCTTCAATATGTTGCGTGAGCTGGAGTTTTTTGCCGGCTTTGGCGATGTGGAGCTCTGGGAGGTGGTGCATCGGGCGCGTTGGCGGCGGTTTCCGGTCGACCATGCGCTGTATAAAAAAGGCCAGGAAGGCAACACCTTCCACATCATCGCCCAGGGCGCGGTGGAGGTGTTCAGAGACGGCGTCAAGGTGGCCAGCCTGGGGCAAGGTACTTCGGTGGGGGAGATGGCGTATCTGGCACCTAACCCCGATTTGCGGCGGCACAGCACGGATGTGCGGGTGAGTGAAATCTGCACCACCATCTCCTTCACACCAGAGTCACTTGGGCAGCTCAGCCCTGAGTGCCAACACCGCTTTGATCGCGGCTTTATTCAGGTCTTGGTGCGACGGCTGCATGCGGCGCACGAGGCTTTGGCGCATCCGCGTCGAATCATGTAAACCCGTCTTGAGTCTGTCGCGTTGTCATGCTTGAATGCCGCTAACCCGCAATCTGCACTCGCCAGTTGGCGCTTTCTTGTACTCACTCAAAAGGATCTACCCATGAAGAAGCTGTTTGGTTTGGTGGCTGTGTTGGCGCTGGCCTTTGGCGGGGTGTCTGCCCATGCGGCTGACGCCTCTTGTGATGCGCAGGCGGCCGAGAAGAAGCTCGCGGGCGCGGCCAAGACCAGTTTTTTGAAGAAGTGCAATGCCGACAATGCCGCCGCTGGCAACCCGGCCTGCGAAGCCCAGGCCGCCGAGAAAAAGCTGCACGGCGCGGCCAAAACCAGCTTCGTCAAGAAGTGCAGCGCGGATGGTGGCCCAGCCGCCGCCTCGGCCCCGGCCAACGATGCTGCCGCTGCCTGCGCTGCTAAATCGGCCGAGAAAAAACTGCACGGCGCGGCCAAGACCAACTTCGAGAAGAAGTGCGTGGCTGACGCCGCTGCGGCCAAGTAAGCCCGCCGACTCTTCGTCACCTTGCCTTCGATCAAAGCCCTCCCTGCGAGGGCTTTGGTTTTTTTGCAGCTTTTACAGTGAAATGCCGCGGGCCAGCATCACGCCGGCCGCTGGGATCAAGACCAATAGATGGGCGGCGCGCATGATCAATGCGCGCACGGCCTTGATCTCAGCCTCGGGCGGCAAGCTGCCGTCGGCTTGCCACTGGCGCATCCAGCGCCGGAAGGCCATGCTGGGCTTGAGTGACATCACCAAGATCAAGCTCAGCAACAAGAACTTCGCCCACCACAGCGGCTGGCCGATGTACCAACTGGCACTTTTGATGCCCCAAATGGTTCGCGCCAGTCCACTGGCCGCCACCAGGGCCAGGGCGATCAGATAGATGCGGTCCAGCACCCGCAGACGCTGCAGGACTGCGGCATTCAGCCACTCCACGCGACACAGCGCAGCCTGACTGCTGCTGAAGACCACCAGGGTCAGGATGGCGGCAATATGAAGAAAGGCGAGCAGGGCTTCGAGGTGCATGGTGGTGTCGGTCAGCGGCTCAAGGACTGGGCAGCATTCATCCAGTAGTCGGGCCGGGCGTAATGTTGTTTGAGAAAGTCAATCCACAGGCGAACCCGCAGGGGCAAGTGTTTGCGCTGGGGCACCAGGGCGTAAATACCGTTGGGCGGCGCGGCAAAGGCATCCAGCACGGTTTGCAGGCGACCGGCTTGAATATCGCCCTCCACCTCCCAAGTGCTGCGCCAGGCCAGGCCCAGGCCGGCCAGGCACCAGTCGTGCAGCACTTGGCCGTCGCTGCAATCGAGTCGACCGCTGGGGCGTGAGAACACCACTTGTCCATCGATCAAAAAAGACCAGCCGCGGGTTTGGCTGGCGTCGGAGCTGAGCGTTAGGCAGGAGTGTCTGGCCAGATCACTGGGATGCTGGGGCACGCCGGCACGCTTCAAGTACGCGGGGGCGCCGACGCAGAGGCGTCGGTTGTCGGCCAAGCGCATGCTGACCAAGCTGGAGTCGGGCAGGTCGCCCACCCGCACCGCGCAGTCGAAGCCCTCGCCGGCAATGTCCACCACCCGGTCGCTCAGGTTCAAGGACACACTGACCTCCGGATGCAGGGCAAGAAACTCTGGCAGCAAAGGCGCCACATGGCGGCGACCAAAGCCTGCCGGGGCGGTGATGCGCAGATGGCCGCTGGCCTTGACGCCGCCAGCGCTGACGCTGGCCTCGGCGTTGTTGAAATCGGTCAGCAGCCGTTGGCAGTCTTCCAAAAAAGCGCTGCCCTCGTGGGTCAGGGTCAGGCGCCGGGTGGTGCGTACCAGCAGCTTGACACCCAGCCGCGCCTCCAAAGCATCAATGCGCCGGCCCATCACGGCCGGGGCCACGCCTTCCAGGGCAGCGGCAGCCGTCAGGCTGCCTTTGCTGGCCACGCTGACAAAGGACTCGATTTGCTTGAGGCGATCCATGGGCCCTGATTCTGCTACTTGGCCTATCTAAAAATTTGGTTTTCCAATCTATTTGTGCATTTTTGTCATTGATTCAATGCGTGGCTGCGCATGAATCCGTCATTCAACTTGGCATAAATTCAAGGCCATTCCTTCTCTACTCCATCTTTGTCGAGGATCTTGGTCATGACCGCACGCACCTCAGTTCACAGTCTGCAAGTCGCCACCCCGCTGTATCGATTCATCGAAGACCGGGTGCTGCCCGGCACGGGGGTGGCCAGTGCTGCGTTTTGGGCGGGCTTTGATGGCATCGTCCGAGACTTGGCGCCCAAAAACATCGCGCTTTTGGCCGAACGCGACCGTTTGCAGGCCGAGATGGATGCCTGGCACCGCGCCCACCCCGGCCCCATCGCTGACATGCCGGCCTACCGCGCCCATCTGGAGAACATTGGCTATTTGGTGCCGCCGCCCGGCCCGGTGCAGGTCAGCACTGCGAACGTCGACAGCGAGTTGGCCGTACAGGCAGGCCCGCAGTTGGTGGTGCCGATTTTGAACGCGCGCTATGCCTTGAATGCCGCCAATGCGCGTTGGGGTTCTTTGTATGACGCGCTGTACGGCACCGATGCCATTTCAGAAGAAGGCGGGGCGGAAAAGGCCGGGCGCTACAACCCGGTGCGCGGCGCCAAGGTGATCGCCTATGCCCGCCAGGTCTTGGACCAGGCGGCGCCGCTGGCGCAAGGTTCGCACACAGACGCGACCGCTTACCGGGTGGAGGCGGGCCGCTTGGTGGTGGCGCAAGGGACAGCTCAGACCGGGCTGGCCGACCCCGCCCAATTCATCGGCTACCAAGGCGAGCCCAGCGCGCCAAGCTCGGTGCTGTTGCGCCACAACGGCTTGCACCTGGACATCCAAATCGACCGCAGCACGGCTATCGGCCAGAGTGATGCGGCGGGCGTCAGCGATGTGGTGCTGGAAGCCGCGCTGTCGACCATTCTTGACCTGGAAGACTCGGTGGCCGTGGTGGACGCCGAGGACAAGGTGCTGGCCTACGGCAATTGGCTGGGCATTTTGCAAGGCACTTTGACCGAAGAGGTCAGCAAAGGCGGTAAGACCTTCTCGCGCCGCCTCAATCCTGACCGGGTCTACATCGGTGCGAACGGTGAGCCGCTGACGCTGCATGGCCGTTCGCTGATGTTCGTGCGTAATGTTGGCCACTTGATGACCAATCCGGCTATTTTGTACGGCAATGGGCAAGAGATCCCCGAGGGCATCATGGATGCCGTCATCACCACGACGATTGCGATCCATGACCTGAAACGCGGGGAGCGCCGGGCCGCCTCAAGCCCTCAAGGCATCTGCAACAGCCGCACGGGCTCGGTCTACATCGTCAAGCCCAAGATGCACGGCCCGGCCGAGGTGGCCTTTGCTTCGGAAATTTTTGCCCGCGTTGAAGCCATGCTGGGCCTGCCCGAAAACACCGTCAAGCTGGGCATCATGGACGAAGAGCGCCGCACCAGCGTCAATTTGAAGGCCTGTATCGCCGCAGCTGCTGCCCGCGTGGCCTTCATCAACACCGGCTTTTTGGATCGCACCGGCGACGAAATGCACACTGCCATGCTGGCCGGCCCCATGTTCCGCAAGGGCGATATGAAGACCAGCGCCTGGATTGCCGCCTATGAACGCAGCAATGTGCTGACCGGCCTGAGTTGTGGCCTGCGCGGCCGCGCCCAGATCGGCAAGGGCATGTGGGCCATGCCCGACCTGATGGCCGCCATGCTGGAGCAAAAAATCGCCCACCCCAAGGCCGGCGCCAACACGGCCTGGGTGCCATCCCCGACCGCCGCGACTCTGCATGCCTTGCACTATCACCAAGTCAATGTGGCCGCGGTTCAGCAGGAATTGGAGAAGATCGACGCAGATGCCGAGCGTCACGCCATTTTGGACAAACTCCTGCAGGTCCCGGTCGTCGCCAAGGCTCAATGGACGGCCGCCGAGATTCAGCAAGAACTAGACAACAACGCGCAAGGCATCTTGGGCTATGTGGTGCGCTGGGTCGACCAGGGCGTGGGCTGCTCCAAGGTGCCAGACATCCACAACATCGGCCTGATGGAAGACCG
>CAMFGY010000026.1 GCA_945952065.1 uncultured Burkholderiales bacterium
CCGCCGGGGCGAAAACCGGAGGTTTCGCCGAAGGCAAATCCCGGCATCGTCCCAGGAAAGCCAAAGCCTCGAGTGACGGACCCGGCCAAAGTCCGCTCCGGGCACCAAGCCGCCGCTCTGTCAGGGGCGCCTCAGTCCAGGCTGGGTTTGGGTCAGCCAGTAGTCCAACTCGCCTTGGCCGATGGCCAGGTCTGTCAGTTCGCGGGCGTTGAGGTTTTGCAGCTCGGCGCGCAGTTGGGCTCGGCGGCGGCGCTGCTGCAGGGCGCAGGTGCATGCGCTGAGGCCTCTTGAAAGCAGTTGAAAGAGCTTGGGCTGGGCGCTGTGGCCAGCGTCCAGAGGCTGGGGGGCGAAATGTGCGGGGGTGTGGGTGCTCATGCGGTACTCCAAGGGTGTGGAGCGCATCTTCTGATCTGGTGTATCGTTTGAAAAGTTGAATCATCTGAATGTTGAATTCAGAAAAGCTGATGAGATCACTCAATTTGGACCAAGTGCGCACCCTGGTGGCGATTGCCGATCTGGGCACTTTTGCCGCAGCGGCGCAGGCTTTGCACCTGGCTGCGCCAACCGTCAGCCTGCACATCAGCGAGTTGGAGTCGCGGTTGGGGGCGCAATTGCTCTTGCGCGGCAAGCGTGGGGTGGAGTTGACGTCGGCAGGGCAAGCCCTGGTGGGCCGCGGTCGCGCCTTGCTGCGCGATGCGCAGGCCGCCACCGAATTGGTCAGCCGCCATGCCCAGGGCCTGGCAGGCAAAGTGCGGCTGGCGGCCCAGACCGGGGTGCTGGTGTACCTCTTGCCCCAGGTCTTGCAGGGCTTGAAGCAAAGCCATCCGGACATCGAGGTGGAGGTGTCAGTGCTGGGCACCCACCACACCTTGGAGGCCTTGCGCGAGGGGCGGCAAGACCTGGGCGTGGTGACCCTGCCTTTGCCCGCCGAATATGGAGACTTGCACCGCGAAGCCTGGCGCAGTGATCCGGTGCTGGCGTATTTGCCTGCGCATTGGGAGGCGCCGGAGCAGGTCACGCCCGCATGGCTGGCCGACAAATGCCTGATCATGAACGAGAGCGGCACGCAGATGTACCGCCACACCATGGCCTGGTTCGCCCAGGCCGGCTTCAGCCCGGTGACCGGCATTGAACTCAATTACACCGAGGCCATGAAGAGCATGGTGGCGGCCGGCTATGGGGCCACCATCATGCCGCAGGAAAGCGACAGCACGCCGCATGTGCTGAGCCTGCATGAGCGGATCCAGCTGCGGCCGCTGCAGCCGCCGATGACGCGTGAATCGGTGCTGGTGCATGCCCGCTCCGAACTCTTGCCGCCGGGCGCCTTGCAGGTCTTGGAGGCGCTGCGGGCTGTGGCCCACAGGCCTGCAGCCGCCAGTTAGCCTGTGCGTGGGAAGCGCAGGCTCACCAGCAGGCCGCGGCCGTCTGGCCCTTCGCTCAAGTGCAGCTGCGCGCCGTGTTGAGCCGCGGCGCGCTCGACGATGGCCAGGCCCAGGCCGCTGCCCGATTGACTTTGATCGGGCAGGCGGAAGAAGCGCTCAAACACTTTTTGCCGGAAGGCCAGGGGAATGCCGGGCCCTTGGTCCAGCACCGCGAGTTCGATGTCCTGCTCGCCGGGGTTGATGCTCACCTTCACCAGACTGCCGGCGGGCGAGTATTTCACTGCGTTGTCGACCAAGTTGTCGATCAGGGCGCCCAGGCTCTCGCGGTTCATCAGCAGCGCACAGTGCTCGGGGGCCTCGAGCTCCACCTCGATGCCCCGTTGCAGTGCCAGTTGACTGCGCAGCACGATGCGGTCGCGCACCAGGGCCACCAGGTCGAGGCAGCGCAAGTCCATGGCCTCATGGTCGGCTCCTGAGCGCGCCAAGGCCAAGAGCTGGTGCACGGTGTGCGTGGCACGGCGCACGCCTTCGTTCATGCGCAGCAGCGCCTCGCGGCGACGCTCGACTTCATTGGGGCGCGGCGCAGCGTCCTGCTGCAATGATTCGGCGTTGAGTTGTATCACCGCCAGCGGCGTTTTCATCTCATGCGCTGCGTCCAGCAAAAACTCGCGCTCGCGTTCCAATCGCTCTTGCAGCCGGGCCATCAGACCGTTGACCGAGTCCACCACCGGGGCCAGTTCTTTGAAGGGGCTGGGCGGCAACTGTGACAAGTCCTTGGCCGAGCGCTGCGCAATGTCTTGGCCGATGCGCCGCAGCGGCGCAAAGCCGGCGCGCAGCAGCACCCAGGCCACGACCAGCATGATGGGCAGGCTGTAGAACAGCGGCCTGGCGTAGTAGATCAGGCCTTGGGCGCTGAAGTGCCAATCGCCCGGCACTTCTTGCCAGCGTCGCACCAGGATGCCGTGTTCGCTGTCGCGGGCCTCCACATAAAGCCAGCTCGCATCGCTTTCGAACTTTTGCTCATCGGGCAGCAAACGGCTGTCCATCTCGGGCGGGCCCTGGCGGTACAGCAGGCGTTCGCCCTGCCACACCTGCAAGGCGATGATGGGCGGCTCGTAGCCAATCTCCATCCACTCTTGCTCGCGCAAATGCTCTTGTTGCGCCAAGCCACGTGCCAAGAGCTCGGAGGCCTGCGCCCCATGCGTGGCCCACAGCAATGCCTGCTGTTTGGCCTGCTCGGCCCACATCTTGTTGGCGGCTTGCCCGTTGCGGGTGTTGACGACGCTGACCTCGCGGAACTCGCGCACCATCAGCAAGCACCAAATCGTGGCCACCACCAGAAAGAAGCTGCCGAAGGTGCGCCCGAACAAAGAGGCGTTGGCCACGCCGGCAGGAGCACTCATCAGCTGCGCTCGAGCACAAAGCCGACGCCGCGCACCGTGCGCACATAGCCGTCACCGATCTTTTTGCGCAGATTGAACATGTGCACGTCCAGGGCATGGCTGTCGGCATTGGGCAAGGCGCGGGCCTCCAGCTCGCGCCGGGTGACCACGCGATCGGGCAGTTTCAGCAAGGCCAGCAGAATGGCGAACTCGGTTTTGGACAAATTGATGGCGATGCCATTTCGGCTCAGCGTCATGCGGCGCTCATCCAGCCGCAAGTCTTTGATCTGCCAGTCTTGCGCATCGGCATCGCTGCCTTGGCCCAGCAGCCCCGAGCGCCGGGCCACCGCGCGCAAACGCGCCAGCAACTCGGGCCCAGCGAAGGGCTTGACCAGATAGTCATCGGCGCCGCTGTCCAGGCCATGCAAGCGGTCTTCGATGCCGCTGCGGGCGGTGATCACCAAAATCGGCAGCTGCTTGTTGGCTTGTCGTGCCAAGCGCAGCAGGTCCAGGCCGTTGCCGTCTGGGAGCCCCAAATCCAGCACCAAGGCGTCGAAGCCTTTTTGGTCCAGCCAAAAGCGCGCTTCGGTGATGCGCCGCACCCAGACCACCTCATGACCAGCGTCTTGCAGCAGCGCTTGCAGGCTGTGGCCCAACTCCAGATCATCTTCGACGAGGCATATTCTCATGGTGGGCGACTCTACCAAGCGCGCTTCATTCGCCCTGGGGCGGGCGGCGTTGCATTGATGCAATCTTAAGAAAACACTGATGTTGTATTGAGCTTTCTGCGGCGATAGTTGGCGCAGTCCAATTTCGTACCAGTGAACCCAGCTGCCCCGCGGGGCGTACTTTCAGGCAGAAGGCTGATGCAATGAAATCAGGCGTGATCTCTCGTCCCATGGCCCGAGCGGCGCTGCTGGTGTCGGGGCTGCTGGGTGCTTTGCAAGCGGGTTTGCTGCTGGGCAGTGCCCACGCCGAGGCACAGATCCAGCGCAAGGAGAGCTTGGCCGAGCGCGCACAGTTTTTGCCCAGCGCCGCCGAGTTTGAGGCTCTGTTCCCGAATCGCCTGCCCTTTTATACCTACGAGGGCTTTGTGCGGGCGGTGACGGCATTCCCCGCGTTTGCCGCCAGTGGCAATGCGACGCTCAGGCGCCAAGAAATGGCGGCTTTTTTGGCCAATATCGCGCATGAGTCCGATGAGCTGAAGGCGGTGCGCGAGTACAACCAGGCCAATTACGACAAGTACTGCAGCACCGAAAACGGCTTGCAGTGTGCGCCCGGCCAGCAGTACTACGGGCGCGGGCCCATTCAGCTCTCCTGGAACTATCAATACCTGGCTGCCGGTCAGGCGATAGGCCTGGATCTGTGGGCCCAGCCCGACTTGGTGGCGCAAGATCCCAAGGTGGCCTGGCAAACCGCCATTTGGTATTGGATGAGCCAGAACGGCCCCAACACCATGCCGGCCCATCAGGCCATGGTGGAAGGCCACGGCCTGGGCGGCACCATCCGTTCCATCAACGGCGCGTTGGAGTGTGACCAGCCGGCCAGCAACCATCATGCGGCCGAGCAAATCGCCCGCCGCGCCATGTTTTACCGACGCGCCGCGCAGCTCTTTGGCGTGCCCCCAGGAGACAAGCTGGCCTGCTGAATGAGGCAGCGCGCAATCGACTTGAGTTTGTAGTTCCCCCCACCATCGATTTCCACAATAAAGAGAGACAAACGAGATGAGGAATACTTCAAGGACCACACTGTGGATGCCCAGCGCCATTCAGCTGGCTGTGTGTGCCGCGCTGGGCCTGAGCTTGCCCGCCGGGGCTCAGCAAGCCGCGGCAGGCGCGGACAAGCCCGCAGACAAAAGCGAGTTGCCCACCGTGACGGTGACCGCCACCCGGGTCAACACGAGCTTGCTGAAAACGCCGGTGGCCGTGACCGCGATCAAGGGCGACGATTTGGTGCGCGACAACGTCAAAGAACTGCTGGACCTGAGCGGCAGCATCCCGAATGTGCAGTTCGGTTTGTCCAACGGCGACTCGGGCGTGCAGGTCTCCATCCGCGGCGTGACCTCCACCAACTTCACCGAGATTGGGGACCCGGCTGTCGGCATCCATATCGACGGCATGTATTCGCCCCGTCCGCAAGGCTCGCTGGCGCTGATGTTCGACCTGGACCAGCTGGAAGTCTTGCGCGGCGCCCAAGGCACGCTGTTCGGCCGCAACTCGACGGCGGGTGTCATCAACATCCTGACCGCCAAGCCCGACTTCAAAGACAACTACGGCTGGACCTCGCTGCAGCTGGGCAACTACAACGCCAAGCAGGTACGCAGCGTCTACAACCTGGCGCTGGGCGAGAACTTCGCCCTGCGTGCGGCGGTGATGGTGGACAAGCGCGATGGCTACATCAAGCAAGACCAAGACCTGACCGACCGGGGCGTCAAAAAGCCCGACGGGACCTTCTCGCCCGATGGCAAGCCCGATGTGGACCAGCGTTTGAATCGCAAGCTCGACCCCTCGGAGTACTACAGCAACTCCAATCAATGGGGCGGCCGCCTGACCGCTCGTTGGGCCGCCACCAAGGATCTGGAATGGATCGGCGCTTTTGAACACTACAAAAACAATGGCGCCGGGGACGTGGGTCTGAAGGACTGCAAGATGGCCGCCGGCACCCGCTTCGCCTGCGGACCTGAAGGCCAGTGGTACGCCAAGATCAATGTGCCGGGCAAGATCGATATGTCGATCGACACCTTCCGCAACAGCTTCACCTGGAAGCTCAGCGACAACACCGAGCTCGGCTACAAGGTGGCTTATGCGGTGCAAAAGCGCTATCAGCAGCATGACGACGACGGCGGCCAGAACTGGTTGCCCGGCGATGTGGGCAAGATGGAAGAGTGGGGCAACTGGGGCAACCAGCACGCCATCGATTGGGCCAGCTACACGCTCAGCTCCACCTACAAGTCCTTGGTCAATGAGTTGCAGATCAAGCAGAGCTTCAGCAAGTGGCGCTATGTGGCCGGCTTGTTTGCCCTGGGCGAAAAGAACGCGATTGACTTCGCCCAAGACAATTTGATCGCCGCGCCCTATGCCATGCCGCAAGGGCAGTACTACAACCAAGGCGACCGACAGGTGGATTCCAAGGCCATCTTTGCGCAAGCCGATATTGCCCTGGCCGACAAGCTCACCGCCACCGCCGGCATCCGCTACAGCCGCGACAGCCGCACCGACAACGGCGGCATCTCGGCAGGCCTGTGGGATGCCAGCACGCCTTGGTATTACAACGGCAAGTTCACCCCCATCACGCCGGGCACCGGCACGCCGCACAACGGCACCGATCTGACCAAGGAGATGGGCCCCTTTGCTGGTGTCGGGGCCTACCCCGAGCACACGGTCAACTCGCACAGCGCCAACTGGCAAAAAACCACCTATCGCCTGGGCCTGCAGTACGACCTCTCACCCACGCAGATGGTGTTTGGATCCTGGGCCACCGGCTATCGCCCCGGCGGTTTTGGCGACAAGTTCGACACCTGCGGCGGCGGCACCTGCACCGATGGCAGCACGCAAAAATACAGCTTCCTCGAATACAAGCCCGAGCTGACCAGCAATATCGAGCTGGGCTACAAGGGGCGCCACTTCGGCAACAAGCTGGAGTTGAGCGCGGTCTACTTCCACACCGACTACAAAGACATGCATGCCACCGGCATGAATGCGGTCGGCCAACGCAAGCTGCGTGCGGGCGAGACCTGCCCAGATTGGAACCCGGCTTGCGATGTGGTGACGGCTTGGAAGACCGAGAACATCGGCAACTCGGTGATTCAAGGCCTGGAGCTGGAATTCAAGAGCAAGCCTTGGGCGGGCGGCAATCTGTCGGGTTATTTGTCGGTGCTGGACTCCAAGGTCAAGTCCTATCCGACCTATGACGACAACTGGATCTGCGGCTATCGCGAAGAGTTCAAGGCCGAGCCTTGCGCGCCCTTGTACCTGGGCGACGACCCCGCCAAGCGTGGTCGCGCCATCCGCGATGTGACCGGCAATCAGCTGCCCAATGCGCCCAAGTATTCCTTCGCGCTGAACTACGGCCATGACTTCGACATCGGCGGCGGGCTGCGTCTGTCGCCCTCGGTGGGCATGCGCTACCAGAGCCGCATGTACTTCACGGTGCGCAATCTCGACAACCCGCACATCGGCGACTACCAAGAGGCCTACACCAACTGGAATGCCGCGCTCAAATTGGCCGGTGCGAATGACAAATGGGATGTGGAGCTCTGGGGCACCAACCTCAGCAACAATGTGGTGAAGAACTGGATGGGCCAGGGCAATGCCGGGGGCTACACCTTCAACAGCTACAACCCACCGCGCATGGTGGGGCTGCGCGCCACCTTGAACTATTGACAGATCCTTCCCGGATCGAAAGTTTGTCCTCCGTTCGGGTGCTCTGCGGCTTGGTGCCGCCGGGTGCCCGTTTTTTCTTGCCAGCAGGGTTGCATCTGTGTTGAGTCCTTTCGGTCAAAAACTACCGCCCGTGCGCGCCGCGCGCATCTTGTCGATTGATGCCTTGCGCGCCTTGACGGTGCTGGTGATGGTGATGGTCAATGAGTGGAGCGGGGTGCCGGGCCTGCCGCAGTGGATGCGGCATATGCCGGCCACGGCAGATGCGATGAGCTTTGTCGACGCGGTGTTTCCGTCTTTTCTGTTCATCGTGGGCATGTCCATCCCCTTTGCCTTGCAGCAGCGCTACCGGGCCGGCGACAGCGTCTGGCAGGTGCAGGGTCAGGTCTTGCTGCGCGGGGCCGGCTTGGTCTTGATTGGCTTTTTCATGGTCAACGCCGAGGACGGCTTCAATGCCAGCGCCATGCCGGTGTCCATCGCCTTGTGGAAGTTGCTCAGTTATGGCGCGGCCTTTTTGCTCTGGGGCTCGCTCAGCGGCGGCAAAAATTTCGCCTGGCCCTGGCGCGTGGTGGGTCTGGCCTGCTTTGCGCTCTTGGCCTGGCTGTACCGCGGAGGAGCCGACGGCTCGGGCGGCATGAAGCCGCAGTGGTGGGGCATTCTGGGATTGATCGGCTGGGCCTATCTGATCGCCTGCGGGGTTTACCAGGTCGTGCGCGGGCGCGTTCTGGGCCTCATGGCGGGGGTGGCTTTTTGCATTGCCTACTTCGTGCTGCAGCGCCTGCCTGCCGTGGCCGCCAGCCCTGGCCTGAGCTGGCTGTTCAGCCAAGATGGGCATTTTGTGCATGCGGCCATCGTCTTGTGCGGCGTCTTGTGCAGCATGATTTTTTTCGATGAAAGCCGGGCGGCCAGTGCCGGTCAGCGCCAAGCCTGGGCCCTGGCTTTGGCCGCGCTGCTGGCGCTGGCGGCCACTGCGCTGCGGCCGGAGTTCAAGATCTCCAAGATCCACGCCACGCCGAGCTGGGCGCTCTACAGCGCGGCCGCCAGCCTGCTGATCTTCACGCTGCTGTATCAATGGATCGATGTCCGGGGGTGCAAGCTCTGGCCGGCGCTGCTGGGGCCGGTCGCGGCGCAGCCCTTGCTGGCCTATTTGCTGCCATTTGTGATCGGAGCCGCGATGCAGTGGGCGCAACTCTCGTGGCCTTCTGCCTTGCATGAAGGCGGCGTGGGCATTGCTTTTGCCGTGCTGTATTCGCTGGGTGTCGCCTGGGGGGTGGGGCTGCTGTGCCGCCGTGGCGTGCGTTTGAGTATTTGAGTTGAGTCCGATGAATAAAGACCTCCAAAACACAAGCCTTCCCGGCGATCAAGCCGATGCAGGGCATCGGCCTGTGCACGCTTATGTCGGCAGTTATGCACCCCATGGCCGGGGCATCTATCGCTATGAGCAAGCGGCGCAAGGCGGGGGGCTGAACCCGCTCGGCGTGACGGAAGGGGAGCTCAATCCCAGCTGGCTGTGTCTCAGTGCCGACCAGCGCCGGCTGTATGTGGCGCATGAACATGAGCTGGGGCCGGAGGGGCAAGGGCGCGTGGCCTGCTATGGGCGCGAGCCGATCACCGGCGAGCTGCACGAACTGCAGACCCTGGACAGCGGCGGCGGCCGGCCGGTCTATCTGAGCTTGGCGCCAGATGAGCGACATTTGTTCGTGGCCAATTACGGTGCCGCCTCGGTGGCCGTGTTTGGCATGGATGCTCAAGGCTTGTTGCACCCAGCGCCGCAGGTGCAGACCGCCGTTCAGCTGGGCGATATCCAGCCTGGACCCCAGCCCGCCGTGAAGGCACCACCGGGTAGCTTTGCGATCAGTGACCATGATGGCTCGCATGCGCATATGGCGGCCCTGGACCCCAGTGGCCGCTTCTTGCTGAGCACCGATTTGGGTCTGGATCTGCTGCTGGTCTGGCCTTTTGATTCGGCCACCGGACGCCTGCAGCCGCCGCTGGCTCAGCGCCTGTCTGCCGGGGCGGGGCCACGCCATTTTGTGTTCCACCCGCAGCTTCCTGAGCTCTGCTATGTGTTGAATGAAGAGGCGTCCACGCTGGCCAGCTTTCACTTCGATGCGCGGACCGGCCAGCTGCAGGCCCTGGGCGAGATCAGCAGCTTGCCGCCGGGCTTTGTCGGCACCAGCTTTGCGTCCGGCCTGATGTTCGGGCCCGATGGCCGGCATCTGTACTGCCTGAACCGGCTGTGCGATTCGATCGCGGTGTTTGAACTCGACGCCGATGGGCTGCCGCAGTGGCGCGGCCAGGAATGGGTGCGCGGTTCATATCCACGCAGCGCGGCCTTCGACCCCAGTGGGCGCTACTGCTATGTGTGCAACCAGCGCAGCGATCACATCGCCGTGTTTGCGCGCCGCGAAGACGGCGGTCTGGATTTCACCGGCCAGTGGCTTGCCGTGGGCAGCCCGGTGGCGATTTGCTTTGCGAGCTGAGGGCGAACTGAGGCTTCAGCGCTGCGGCGCCGGGCTGGCCTCACCGAGCGGCGCGGGCACCGGCGCGTGCATCAAGGCAATGCTGAGCCAGACGGCCAGGCTGAAGTAGGCGCTCATCCAGGTCATTTCGCTTTGCCAGTCTTGCAAGCGGTGCGACACCGTCCAACGTCCGGCCACATCCAACCAGCCTTGTTGCAAGCTCAGATAGGGGCGGCCAGCGGCTTCGTCGGCCAGCCAGCGGGCCCAGTACATGGGCACGTCCACCATGAACATGAACAGCACATAGGCCACGCCGCAGGCACACCAGGCCGCCAGCATCGGGCGCTGCTTGGGGCTCAAGCGCGGCCAGATGGCAATCAGGCTCGCCACCAAGAGCGCAGCGCACAAGCCCCACAGCGACTCCTCCACCACATGGCCGATATTGGAGGTGGTCAGCACCGAGTACCAAGAAAAGGTCTCGGCCACGGCAATCATCGGCACGATCAGCCAAGCGGCGCGGCGCCCAATCTGGCTGCCGGTGCTGTGTGAGATTTCGCGCAGCATCAGCGCCCATTGGCTGACGAAGCACAGCTCGGCAAAAGTGGCCACCGAGCGGCCCACCACCACGCTGGACCACCAGCTGTCCAGCAAGACCAAACGCGGCACATCAAACACCGGCAGGGCAGAACGAAACGCGCAGCCAAACACATAGCCGGCGGACAGCAGCAGTTGCCAGCGCCGCAGCGCAAAGGCTTCGGCCGGCAGCTGCGACTGACGTCGGTACAAGGCGGCCGAGGACAGCAGCCAGGCGCTGATATTGAACACGGCCACTGCGCACAGCAATGACCACCAAGTGGCAACGCTGAGTGTCATCATGGGGTCATATTCGCATGGCAATGAGTCATTGCCAAGCGCCTTGGCTTGTGCCGCGGCAGGCAAACAAGCCTTAAGCCAATCTTGCGCAAACCTTAAGCCGCCCCGCGCCATAGTGGAGGCCTTGCCCTCCCGCGCTTGGCCACGAGTGGCGGGCGATCGATCTCTTTGTGCCCCCAGGGGCCGCTCTTGCATGGACAACTGCGCTCCTCGCGGCGGCAGCAAACCCGCGCTGCCCTTCGCTTCATCGGCGGATTCGGCCAAAGCGCTGCTCAGCGCAGGGCGGCGTGCTCGCCAGCCGCTGTATATGCACCTTGCCCAGCAACTGCGTGAGGGCTTGCGCCAGGGGCATTGGTCCGCGCGGCAGGCGCTGCCTTCTGAGCGCGAGTTGGCCGATCTGCTGCGGGTATCGCGGGAAACCGCACGCAAAGCACTGGATCTGCTGAGCGAGCGCGGCTGGTTGATGCGGGTACCGGGCTCGGGCACCTATGCCGCAACGGTCCCAGTGGACGCCTCGGCGCCGACCCTGGTGGAACTCGCGCCCACGGCGCAGACTCTTGGCCGCAGACGGCGGCGTGCCGATGCGTTGGAGCAGCGGGTCTTGGGCCTTGCCGAAGGCGGCGAGGTTTGGCAGTCCCTGAGCTTGGCTTGCTCGCCCACCGGCGCCCCCGAGTTGCGCTGCTGCGTCCAGCCCTGCCAGGCTCACTTGGACCCGTGTTGGGCGCTGCGCTTGTATCGCATCGAAGCCATGGCCGCCAATGCGCAGCAAGCGCTGTACTTGGGGCTGCATTCCGGCGAGGCGGTGCTGCGCGTCAGCCATTTGCAGTGCAACCCCCAGGGGCGCGCCATGGCTTTGCTGCACAGCGATTGCAAGGGCGCCGAGGCCAGCTTGCGCCTGCAGACCTCGCTGCGCGACTGAGCCCGCGCCCGCAATCAAAGAGGGCTTGACCTTGCTGGGTCAGCAGGCATGATGAGTCACCGCGTTGCTTGACACTTTTGGGGGAATGCCCGCGATGCCCAGCTCCGAATCCGCCCAGCACCCGCCGCCGGTGGCCAAGGCCGAGGTGCAGGTGCTTCGATTCCACCAGTCGCTGTTGTGGCCGCTGCGCTTGATGCCGGTGGGTGATGCGCCGGGGGCGCCGAGGCGACCTTGGGAACTCTTGCCCCCGCCTGGCCCTGCCAGCCCCTGGGAGGAGTTGGTGGACGAGTACACCGGCGACGCGGCGCGATTCCATGAACGGCACTACCAGGAGTTCGTCACCTTTTTGCCCTTTGTGCAGCGGTTTTTGTATGGGGAAGGGCGGCGCTCTGGCGCGGCCGGCGATGCCAGCAGCGAGTCGGGCATGAAGGTGTTTCGCCGCCATGACCTGCATCAGCTGCGGGTGTGCTGCCGGGCCGGCGAGAGCCCGCTGATTTTGGACGTCATGCATGTCGATCTGTATTTCTTTTTCGACATCGATGTGGTGCTGCTCAATGTTGAGGTCAGTGCCGAAGGCTTGAGCCTGCGTCAGACCCAAGACCTGCTGTACCGGCTGGGCCGCGCCTACCCATCAGGCTGGGACGCCGCCGGTCTGCCGCTGCACAGCCTGGCCAGCGCCGAATGGCTGGACGGGCAAGGGCGGGTGCTGGCCGCCTCAGACTCGCTGGAGCGCGAGCGTTATATCGCCCATGTGCATGAGCACCGTGCGCCGCGCATTGCCGAGCATTGGGCCTTTGTGCTGCGCCCCTTGGTGGTGGACTATTCCGATGAGGCGGGGCTGTTGCGCTACCGCCAGATCGAGTACTACCGCATGCCGGTGATGGCCTATCTGGCCTTGGATGAACCCAAGGCCTTGTCGCGCAGCGACTTTGTGCGCCTGGGGCTGGTGACCGCACCAGCCGGGGTGTCAGACAGCGGCGGTCTGCCCTTTGGCGACCAGCATTTGCAGGACTTTGAGGCCAAGTTCTGCTATGACCGCTTCTGGAGCGATGTCGGCCCGGCGCCGAATACGCGCTATTTGTGCAGCGGTCATTCGCTGGTGGTGGTGGGGCGCGCCGATGCGAGCTACTTCAGCTGCCGCGATCGCGGCGTGCTGGCGCAGTTCCGGCATCAGCATTTTTTGATCTTCTTGATTGCGCATTTTCAAAAGGCCTCGCTGCTGATGTTTTCAGACCGCTTGGTCGAGGCGCTGCGCCGATTGAATGTGCAAGACGCTGAGAATGTGCGCCGCTTCAAGCGCGCCATCCGCGCCAGCTTTGAAGGCTTTTTGCGCTTCTCGCACCGTTACTGGTTCCACGAGGTGGCCGAGCAGGCGCAGTCGCGGGCGCTGTTTCGCATGTGTGCCAAACACCTGGAACTGGACGTCTTGTACGCCGAGGTCAAAGAGCGCATCAGCGATATGAGCAATTACTTGGAGACCGACAGCATTCGCCGGCAGGCCAACACCGTGGTGCGGCTCACGGTGGTGACGATTTTTGGTTTGGTCGGCACCATCACCACCGGCTTTCTGGGCATGAATCTCTTGGCCGAAGCCGAAGCGCCGCTGAGCGAGCGGCTGCTGTACTTCTTCGCGGTGTTCGCAGTCACGGTGGCTTTGACGGTCTACACCATGGTCAAGTCCAAGCGGCTGTCAGACTTTCTGGATGTCTTGTCCGATGAGCGGGTGTCGGGCTGGGCCAAGCTGCGTGCCTTTGCGGCGGTTTGGCGCCATGGGCCGGGCTGAAGCTGGGAGGGTGAGAAAATCAGGCCTTGCTCATTCCCTTTGTGGCCCGCCCCATGTTCACCGATTTGATCCCCGATGCCGCACCGCCGGTCGCCCAGGCCGATGCCCGCCAGCGCTTCATGCGCTTGCTGGAGACGGCCTTGGCCAATGGCAGCTTCAGCCGCTTGCTGCTGAGCAAATACATCGGGCCCGAGGCGCAGCTGGAGCGGCTGACGCTGCGGGAAGTGAGCTTGCGAGGCGAGCGCCACCTGAGCTTTTTGTGGCGCTACCAAACCCGCGACATCACCAAGAACCATGCGCTGGCCGAAGCGCTGCAGCAGGTCGGCGAATTGCTGGGCACGCAGTTTCACAGCGCGCATTTGCAAACCCAGCAGGGCGATGAGGTGCAGCTGGTGTTCAGCCGCAAAGGGCGGCCCAGCCTGCGCATGGGCAAGGCCGCGCCGAGCGCACAGCCGGCCGCCACCGACGCTGGGCATGACAAAGAAAAGCAGCGCTACCTCGACCTGAATCGGCCCTTCTGGCAAGACCTGGGCCTGACCCATCTGGTGCGCAGTGCCGGTGAGGCGCGGCCGCAGCTGGTGCCGGCCATGTCGCGCAAATGGAAGCAGATCAACAAGTTCATCGAGATTTTTGCCGCCGCGATGAAGAGTTCGGGCTTGGTCAACAGCCCCGATGTGCATGTGGCCGACTTTGGCTCCGGCAAAGGCTATCTGACCTTTGCCATGCATGACTGGTTGCGCAGCCAGGGCAAAGACGCGCAGGTCACCGGCGTGGAGCTGCGCGACGATATGGTCCAGCTCTGCAGCGCCGCTGCGGCCAAGCATCAGATGAAGGGCTTGCGTTTTGATCAGGGCGATGTGCGTAGCTACACACCGCTGAGGTTGGACGTCATGATTGCGCTGCACGCTTGCGACATCGCCACTGACTACGCCATCCACTTCGGCTTGCGTGCCGGGGCCAAGGTCATCATGTGCTCGCCCTGCTGTCACAAGCAGCTGCGCCCGCAGATGCAAACGCCGCCGCTCTTGCGCCCGCTCTTGCAACACGGCATTCATTTGGGCCAGGAAGCCGAGATGGTCACCGACGGCCTGCGCGCCCTGCTCTTGGAGGTGGAGGGCTACGACACTCAGGTCTTCGAGTTTGTGGCCCTGGAACACACCAGCAAGAACAAGATGATTCTGGCCGTCAAGCGCAGCCAGCCCTTGCCTGCGGCGCGCCGGGCCGAGCTGCTGGCGCAAATCGATGCCATCAAGCGCTTTTACGGCATTCAGGAGCAGGCCCTGCAAGCCTTGCTGGCCGCCTGAGGGGCGCAGCAAGGCACAATGCGGCGCATTCGATAAGCAGCCGGCGCATCAGCGCGCCGAGCCGCCCCCAAGCCCTCTTTCTTTATTGCATGCCTGCGATCGACCTGATGGATGGACCCGCGCTTGAAGCGCGCTTGCGATTGCCGCTTTCGCCAGGCGTGCCCGGGCTGTTGCCGGGCCATCGCCGCTGATGCAAGCCGGGGCGATTGAAGGGCGGCTCGACACCGGGCTGCCGGGGCAAAAGCGGCGAGTCAGTGCGGCGCTGACGCTGTCCGTGCTCGCCCATGCCCTGCTCCTGAGCCTGAGCTTGGGCGGCCAGGGGCCGGGCCTGCCGGGCCTGGAATTGCCTTGGCAAAAGCGCCGCCTCGCGGCCGATGACATCCAGGTGCGCTTGCAGCCCGCAGCGCCCAAAGCCGATGAAGAGCCCGCGCAAGCCCCGCCACCCGCGCCCGAGCGAGAAGCGCCCTCCATGCCCGAGCCGGCGGCCTCGGCCGTGGCGGAGTTTCAGCTGCTCGAGCAGCCCGCTGCTCAGGCACTCGCGCCGCGCTCAAGGCTTCTTGCTCAGGCCCTGCCTGGCACGGCCTCGGCCCAGGCGGAGCCGGCGCCCGCTGTGGCCGAGGCCGCGCCCCAGCCTGTGCCCCAGCCTGTGCCCGAAATCAGTGCCGAGCCCGTGGCCCCGGCCGTGCTGGCTTTGCAACAGCCCGATCCCAAGCTCTGGCGGGTGCCCAGCTCGCCCGTGGCGGCTGTTGCGCCGCTGGCGGCGGTCGCCAGCAGCCCCAGCGCCTCTATGCCCGACCTCAGCGCCGCCTATGCCCAGGTACTGATCAAGGCGGAAAAAGAGGCCCAGCAACGGGCGCTGGAACAGGCCCAAAAGCTGGCGCGAGAACAAGCCGAGCGCCTGGAACTGCAGCTCAAACTTGAGCGAGCCGCCGCTGAAAAACTCGAACTGGCCCGCCAGGAAGCGGCACGGCAAGAGGCCGCTCGCCTGGAGGCAGCGCGTTTGGAAGCGGCGCGTTTGGAGGCGGCGCGTTTGGAGGCGGCCCGTTTGGAGGCGGCCCGTTTAGAAGCCGCTCGTTTGGAGGCTGCACGCTTGGACGAAGCTCGCGCGCAGGCCGAGCGACTGGCCTTGGCGCGGCAGGCAGCGGCTGCCAAGCAGGAACTGGAGCGCGCCGAGGCCGCGCGTCAGGAGGCCGCCCGTCTGGCGGCAGCGCGGCAAGAGGCGGCGCGTGTGGAAGCGGCACGCGCCGAAGCCGCGCGACAAGAGGCCTTGAAGGCCGAGGCCGCACGCCAGGAAGCGGCGCGGCAAGAAGCCGCGCGGCAGGAGGCTGCTCGCCAGGAAATCGCCCGTCAGGAGGCCGCGCGCCAAGAGGCCGCGCGGCAAGAAAAGGCCCGGCAGGAGGCGGCTCGGGCGCAGCTGGAGGCCGAGCGGGCCGAACAAGACGCCCGGCGCGAAGCGGCGCGACGCGCCATGGGCCGGCAGCTCGACGAAGAAGCGGCGCGGCGTGATGCGGCGGCTGCGGCCGCAGCTCAACAGTCGCCCACACGGCCGTTGGCCTCAGCGAACACGCCCCCTGGCCCGAACTTGCCTTCGGCCAGCAGCTTGCGGCGTGCGCGCTTGTTTGGCCGCAGCGACCCCAATGCCGAGCTGATTCAGTATGCCGAGCTCTGGAGCCGCAAGATCCAGCTGAACCAGACCTTTGACATGGTGCGTGAGGCGGCCAAAAAACCGCACCGCACACCCTTGGTGACGGTGGCGGTGCGCAGCGATGGCTCGGTGGAGTCGGTGAGCTTTGTCTTGTCCAGCGGGGTGCCGGAACTCGATGAGGCGATTCGCCGCATCATTCAAAGCCAAGCGCCGTTCCCGCCCTTTTCACCCGCCCTGGCGCGGGAATTCGACGTGGTCGAAATTCGCCGCAGCTGGGGTTTTGATACGGCGATACGGCTGTACTGAGCCGGGAGATCAGCGGCCGCCGGGGCTGTAGATCTGGTCGAAAAAGCCGCCGTCGGCGAAGTGGGTCTTCTGCGCATTGCGCCAGCCGCCAAACACCTCGTCCACGGTGATCAGCTTGGTTTGGGTGAATTGCTTGGCGTATTTGGCGGCAATCTTGGGGTCACGCGGGCGGTAGTAATGCTTGGCCGCAATCTCTTGACCTTGCGGCGTGTAGAGGTACTCCAGATAAGCCTGGGCTTGCTTGCGGGTGCCGCGCTTGTCCACCACCTTGTCCACCACCGCCACGGGCGGCTCGGCCAAGATGGAGAGCGTGGGCGTGACGATTTCGAATTTGTCCGCGCCCAACTCCTTGACGGCCAGATAGGCTTCGTTCTCCCAAGAGATCAAAACATCGCCGATGCCGCGCTCGGTGAAGGTGGTCAGCGAGCCGCGTGCGCCCGAGTCCAGCACTTTGGTGTTGGCATAGATGCGCTTCACGAAGGCCTTGGCGCTTTCGGCATTGGCGCCGGGTTGTTGCAAGGCATAGCCCCAGGCCGCCAGATAGTTCCAACGTGCGCCGCCCGAGGTCTTGGGGTTGGGGGTGATCACATCGATGCCCGAGCGGGCCAGATCGGGCCAGTTGCTGATCTTTTTAGGATTGCCCTTGCGCACCAAGAAGACGATGGTCGAGGTGTACGGCGAGGCATTGTTGGGCAGGCGTTTTTGCCAGTCTGCCGGGATCAGCTTGCCGTTGTCGTGCAGTGCGTCCACGTCATAGGCCAAGGCCAGGGTGACCACATCGGCCTCCAAGCCGTCGATCACCGAGCGCGCTTGCTTGCCCGAGCCGCCATGCGATTGCTTGACCGTCAAGACCTCGCCGGTCTTTTCTTTCCAGTGTTTGGCAAAGGCAGCATTGAAGTCTTGGTACAGCTCCCGCGTCGGGTCGTAAGAGACATTGAGCAAAGTGACCCGGGCCTGAGCCGAGCTCAAACCAGCGGCGCTCAGCAGCACGGCCGCGCTCGCGAGGGTGAAGGTGCGTCGAATAGCGTTCATGAAATTCAGGGGTATCCGTTGGAGAGCGGTCTAAGAGCTCAAGTCGCGGTTGGTGCCCCGGGTTGCCTTGCTGTTTTGCAGGCATTGGGCTTTGGGCGTCTTGAGCCCTGAACTCTAGGGATGGCCCTGATTCAGATGAAGCAAGGAATTCGTATTTGCTTGGTCGAAAAACGAGTTTAGCGGTGCGCGGATGTACCTGCGGCCGAGTTCAATCCGGGCAGTTGCCGCCGCGGGCCTCGTCCACCGCGGTGCGCGTCAAAGGCGCCGCAAAGGTGGTGATGAAGGCATAAACATAATCGCGCAAATAAGCGTCTTTACGTACCGCCAGCCGGGTCATATTGTCGGCAAACAAATGCCGTGCATCGATGGCCGAAAGGTGCCGGTCGCGCTCTTCGTCATAGGCGATGGAGGCCACGATGCCCACGCCCAAGCCCAGGTCCACATAGGTCTTGATCACGTCGGCATCCATGGCGGCCAGCACGACGTTGAGGCCCAGACCGGCTTCCCGGAAGGCATCATCGATGTGCGAGCGACCGGTGTAGCCCAGCTCGTAGGTGATGATGGGGAACTCGGCCAGGCGCTCCAGCGTCAAGACCTGACCCTCGGCGGCCTCGCGCGCCAGCGGATGATCGCGCGGCGTGATCACCGAGTGGGTCCAGCGGTAGCAGGGCAGGGCGATCAGCTCGGGGTATTGGGCCAGGGCCTCAGTGGCGATGCCCACATCGGCTTCACCGTCCAGCAGCAGCCGGGCCACTTGCTGGGGCGAGCCTTGGTGCAGATTCAAGGCCACATCGGGGTGGCTGTTGCGGAAGTCGCGCACCACCGGCGGCAGCGCATAGCGCGCCTGGCTGTGGGTGGCGGCAATGCGCAGGCTGCCCGAGCCGGTTTGCGCAAAGTCTGCGCCGGCGCGGCGCAGGTTCTCGGCCTCGTTGAGCAGCTTTTCGATGATGGGCATCACATGGGCGCCGGGCTGGGTCAGGCCAGTCAGGCGCTTGCCGGCGCGCATGAAGATCTCGATGCCCAGCTCGTCTTCCAGCTCGCGAATCTGCCGGCTCACGCCCGGCTGAGAGGTGTGCAGGGCGGCGGCTACTTCGGTCAGATTGAAGCCGCGACGCTGGGCCTCACGGATGGATCGGAGTTGTTGGAAATTCATGGAAATGGGAGCGGCGAGGCAGGTCTCGCTTCGATCGCGCGCATTGTCCCGAGGGCGGCTCGATTCGTCCTCCAATAAAAAGCGATATCGATATACCGTGTTGAAGCAAGGGCCGCTTCAAGACCTTAAGCAGGGGACGGTGGCCTCAGTGGGTAGGCCAGACTTGCTGGCTGAAGGCGATGGACTCCAGCCTTGGCGATACGAAAAAAGCCCCCGGCACAACGCAGTGGGCCGGGGGCTGTGAAAAGCGCATGACGCTGCCCGGAGGACATGGCCAGCTCGATGCACGAGGATCAGGGCTGACTTGTGGGGCCGCAGCGTGGAAGACTGAAAAACTGGCTTGCGCTGGCAGCGCGTGGCGGGGCTTGCCGGGGAGGGCAGGCAGCCTGGGCGCTGTAAAACCTGGGTTGAGAAGAAGAGAGAAAAAACGGCCCGCTGACCGACAGAAATAGCAGAAAACAGGAAGTCGGTGTGGCGGGGCGGTGATGGGGCTCAGCCCGCCGCTGCGGATAAGCCCTGACAAGGCATTCGCGCTTGCGCCAGTCGGGCGGGGTGGCAATCGGGGGAGGTCTGAGGCCGGGAGTTCATGTTTCACATCTTCGCAGCCCGGCCGGCTTCAAATTCCCCAAGAACCGGGGGCAAATCGCGCCTGATTGTTGGCCGGATTTCGCCGCCTTTTCTGCGCCTTGCCTCAGGCCACCAAACGCATGGCGAGTTGCGCCAGGCGCTTGCGACTGGCCCTCAGCTAGAACGCGCGGCCCCACTCAACACACCCGTGCCGGTCGGTTGTCTTGCTCAATTTGTGTAGCTGCAACTAAGCATGCGGATTGAGTCTGACCCAGCCAAAGATGCGTCCAATCTAGAGAAGCGCGGTCTATCACTGGCGCTGGCCTCAGCGCTCGATTGGGATGAGGCGCTGGTCTGGGTTGATGATCGGCGCGACTACGGTGAGTTGCGGATGATCGCGCTCGCGCCGCAGACCGGGATTCTCTACTACGTGGCGTTTGTGGATCGCGATGACATCCGTCGGAACATCAGTTTGCGCAAGGCCAATTGACGCGAGGTGAAGCACTATGTCCAAAGCGACTAAGCGGCCATCGCTTGTCATGCCGACCGTGGCCGAAGACAAAGCCATCACGGCAGCGGCTAAGGCCGATCCTGATGCGCAGCCACTGACGCCCAAGCAATTGCAGGCCATGGTTCCGCTCAAGGCGGTGCGCGGGCGACCCAAGTCTGAAAGCAAGAAGTTGCTTGTGTCTGTCCGCTACAGCCCTGAGGTGGTGGCGTACTTCAAATCCACAGGAGAGGGCTGGCAGTCGCGGATGGATGGGGTGTTGCAACAGTACGTCGCCCGTCATTCGCGCAAAGCGTGAGGCCGAACCTGTCGTTCATTCGAATCGACGGCCCTCGGCAAGCCTTCGTCTTCGGCTTGACTCCAAGGTTGAGCTTCGCCGTGACCCCTAAGACCTCGGCCACCGCGCCCCTCAAGGCGCTTTGCCGCCCAGCCAGTCGCGCAGCTCGGCGGCTTGCGGCGGGCCGAGGACGAAGCGCGGGGTTGCGCCGGGGCGCAGCAGGGCGATGTAGGGGCTCATGCCGCGCCACTGGGGGTTGACCGCGTAGCGCAGTGCCGCGGATTGGCCCTCAAACGCCATCAGCCGGTCGGCTTTGCGGTAATGCGGGTGGGCCAGCAGCGCGGCGTCATCGCTGCCTGGCTCTTGGTCTGTCACCACCGCGATCACCGGAACCTTCAAGCGCTGTCTTTGCCGGTTGGCAGCCAGCGCCTCCAGCACCGCCGGGCAATGGCTGCAGTCGGTGCTGGAGAACACGACGATGGCGGGCTGCTTCAGCTGGGTTTGCAATTGCTGCCAGTCCTCGCCCCGAAATGCCTCCACCTGCTTGGGCGCAGCAAGGGCTTGTTGGCTGAGCAGGCTGAACAGGCCGAGCAGGCTGGCGGTCATCACCAGCGCGAGGCGCCGCGTCCATGCGGGAATGCGCAGGGCGCGGGCTTGGGCTTCAGGGTTGTGGCAAGGCGATGACATGGGTGGTCTCCGTGCTGCGCCACAGCGCATAGATCTGGGTGGCACTGCTGGTATGGCGCAGCAGCAGGCGTGGGTGGTCGTTCTCTGCGCTGCTTTGGGCCAGCTCTTTCAGCTCAAAGCTCTGGCCGCCATCGTTGGAGAGCCAGGCGCGCAAGCGATAGGCCTGGCCATCAAAGCTGCGCCAGACGATGGCCACCTGCCGGCCATGCGCGGCTAGGTCGGCATGCTCGGCGGCCGGGTCGGGCAGGGCCTGCACCGGCCCCTCGGGGCGACCCAAGGGGTCCAGTCGACCATAACGCACCGCGCCCACGCCATCGCGCAGGCCGAACCACACCGCGTGGTAGCCGCCGGTGTTGGCGTCCGGCACCAGGCTGGGCCCGTGGTGAGGGCAGCCATCCACCGCCCAGCGGTCAAGGCTGGCGCGTTGCAGCAGCGGTGTTTCGCCTTGCAGCATGGCAAAGGCGTGGTCGCGTTGGTTGGGCTCGAAGACATGCCGCCACATCGCCGCCATGCCGCCTTGCGGCGTGGGGCTGAGGGCGATGCGGCAGCACTCGCAGCTGTGATCGGCCAGCTTGAGGTCGGGCCCGAAAGTGGCGCCGCCGTCCAGGGACTCATTGCGGTAGATCGCGGCGCCCCGGTAGGCCGGGCGGCGGCCCTTGCTGGCTTCCAGATCGCGCTTGTCGATCCAGACTGTGTGCAGCCGCCCGCTGGCGTCAAAGGCGATGCTTTCGAAACGATGCGTGATCAGCTGCCGGTCGGCATGCACCGTCACCGGCGCGGCGAAGCTTTGCCCGCCGTCTTCGGAGCGCAGCAAGCGGATCTCGCCGGTATAGGGCTTGCTGAGCGGCTGGGTATAGCTGATCACGGCCCAGCGCTTGGGCCCATGAAAAGCCAGCTTGGGGCGGTTTTCTCCGTCCGCTGACACCGTGTCGCTGCCAATGTCCAAGCGCTGGGGCGGGCGCCAGCTTTGCCCCAGGTCCGGGCTGCTTTGCACAAACAAGCGGCCCTGGGCATCCAGGCCGGTGATCCACAAATCGCCATTGGGCGCGAAGGCCGCGCCGGTGCCCAGGCCGACCTTTTTGGCCTTGGGCGCCGCTGCTTTTTCAAGCGGCGGCGCGGGGTTGGCGTGCTGCTCGTGCTGGGCCTGAGCGTCGCTCAGGCCCAAGCCCAGCAGTGCCGCGCTCATGAAGATTCGGAGCCGTGCAAAGTGGCGCATGCTTGGGGCCTTTCGCTCAGTAGCTGGCGCGCAATTCGGTGAACACCGTGCGGCCAGGGTAGGGGTGGGCTTGGTAGCCACGGTGATCCAAGGCGTTGTCCAAACCCAGCGCCAACTCGAGCTTGGGGCTGAACTTGTAGCTGCCGCGCAGGTCCACAAAGGTGAAGGAGGACACGCCCCCATAGACATTGGGGTTCACGTCTTGGTTGTACACATCGTTGTAGGCGCGGCCGGAGTAGCGCAGCCCCAAGCTGCCCATCCAATGGCCATCGGGCCGGTAGGCCGCCAGCAGATTGGCGCGCACCTTGGGCACGCGCAGCCACCATTGGCCCACGCTCTGCGGGTCGCGGGCATTGGCCACAACCTTGGCATGGGCGAAGGCGGCGTTGGCATCCAGGCTCAGTCCCTTGAGGAACAGGTCTTGCGTTTGCCAGACCAACTCCACGCCGTAGGTGCGCACCCGATCGACGTTGGACACCCGGGTCACATTGGGCAGCACCGAGACATCGGTCTGGCGCAAGATGCTGTCGCTGACTTCGTCATGGAAGAGCGACACGCGCAGGCGCTGCAAGTCCCAGTCTTGCTCCAGGCTGAACTCCAAAGCGTCGGAGCGCTCGGGCTTCAAGTTGGGGTCGCTCTGGGTTTGCGCGGTGGCGGTGACGGTGCCGTTGTACAGCTCCTCCACATTGGGGAAGCGCACGCCCCGGCCATAGCTGGCCTTCAGCAGCGTGTCGGGCAGGGCTTGCCAGGCCAGCGAGGCCTTGGGCGAGCTGCCGCTGAGGCTGCGGCGCTCGTAGGCGACGATTTTGTTGAAGCTGCCATCGCCGGTGGCCTCGCAGCTGAAGCCGGCGGCCGGCTTGCAGGCGCTCACGCGCAGCAGCTGCTCGCCGTCTTGGCTGCGGAACTGTTCTTGGCGCAGGCCCAGGGTCAGGGTCAGCGTGTCTTGCAGCTTCCAGGCGTCTTGCACATAGGCGGCCCACACCTCGGTGTTGCCGCGATAACGCTGAGACAAGACGGTCTCGGTGTTGCGCCAGTCGCTGGCCAGGGTGGTCGGGCTGATCAGCTGGTAGCTGTTGTGATGCAGGCCCAGCACCAGGCTGTGGCGACCCTGGCCCCAGTCGCCGGCCACGGGGCTGTAAGCGGCCTGCACTTCAAAGGTGTCCCAGCCGGTGCCATCGCGGCGCGTCCAACTGCCGGCGCCGCCGTCCTGAGCCTGGGGCTCGGGCAGATTGGCTTGGCGGGCCAGGTCTTTGAGGATGCGGTAGTTGGAGTAAACGACGGAGGCGTTCCAGCCCGTGGGGCGCTTGCTCTTCAGCGTCAAGCCGCCGTGGCGGTGCAGTTCCTCCCGGTTGGACGGCGCAAAAGCACTGTCCGGGATGACAAAGCGGTTGATGCCATCGCTGACCGTGCCGGACCACACGGTGTTGCCCGCGCTGTCGCGCAAGAAGGGGCGGTTGCTGTTTTTGGTGTCATTGGTCCAATAGCCCAGCATGGCGCTGCCCAGCAATTCGGGCGTGAAGACATAGCCGGCCTTGAGCTTGACCGTGTCTTGCACGGTGTGATCGATGGCACCGCCGCTGGCGCCAAAAATGGCGCGAGGCTGGCCCTTGGGGTCGAGGTCGTACTGAATGCCGCTGACGCGTTTGTCGCCTGGCTTTGCGGGGTCAAAGCCGCCGGTCTTGGCATTCACCCCGGCGGTGTAGTAATTCATCGGCTGCGAGGTCGAGTCTTGATGGTTCAGCGTGGCGCTGAACCACAGGCCCGAATCCAGTCGGTTGCCCACATAGGCCGAGGCCTGGCCGCCCGAGTAGCGCTCCGACAAGCCGTATTGCGAGAAGCCCTGGCTGTAGCCGGTCAAGCGCGCCGAGGCTTCCAACTTGCGGGGCTCGCGCTCGGTGGTGACCACGGTGCTGCCGATGGAGTTGCCCGGATAGATGGCGGAGAAGGGGCCGTAGAGCATGTCCACCCGCGCGATCGCTTCGGGCGTGATCATGTTCCAGCGTGGGCCGTCAAAGCGGCCGAGGAAGTTGCTGATCAAGTAGCCGTCCACATAGGCCAGGCCGCGGCCCGGCTGCAGGGTGCCGAAGCTGCGCCCGCCCATCATCGAATTGCGGTCGCCGATATAGCGCTTGCGGATGCTGGTGTTGGGCAGGTACTTCAGCGCGTCTTCGGGGTTGAAGAGGTTTTGATCACGCAGGTCCTCAGCGGTTTTGCTGACGCTGTTGCTGGGCAGGTTGGCGGCCAAGCCCGAGCGCACGGCCGTGCCCAGCACCAGCACCGGGGCGAGTTGGCTTTCGGTGGCCACACCTTGGGCCAGGCTGGGCGTAGCCAGGAGGCTGGCCCCACAAAGGGCGCAGAACGTGAGGGCGGCCCGGCGCAGCGGCTGGAGGCGCGCGCGAGGCAGGAGGAATTGAGGAGACAGGGTCGACATGGTCGTACAAGCAGTGCAGCGGCCACCCTCGACGCCTGCCAATGGGCAGGCATTGCGAAGGGCTCGGCGATAAAAAGGGAGGGGCGGCGCGCCAAGAGGCGTCGCCCGGGCGGGCTTGTCAGACCGTGTGAGGCGGGGCGCGCGATTGCGCGGGGGCCCAAGCATGGCTGGGGCGCGGCGCGCTGTAAAAGCGCTCCGGCATGGCAAAGCGCAAGTCCTTCAGCAAGAAGCCCGCGCTGAGCTGCGCCGGCGGCGGTGGGGCGATGTCTTGCGCATGCAGGGCGCAATAAGGGCAGCTGGCAAACAAACCGTGGATCGCGGCGTCCGAGTCTTGCTCAGACGCCTGCGCGGCCAGCAAAGACTGCGCCGCCCGGGGCGACACCACACTGCTGCGGCACACCTGGCTCCAGGCCACCACCTCGCCCCGCGCATGGGCCAGCGCCTGCGACAAAGCAGGGGCGAGCGCCGCCAGCAAGAAGGTCAACAGGACCAGCCAGCGGCTTGCGACTCGAGGACGAGAGAGGGGACGGGAATTGCCTTGCACGGCCGCGATTCTAAAGAGGCGCAGGGTCAGCGCCCTTGATCTGCCTTAATTTGAGTCGGCGCAATCAGTGCTGGTGTGCGCCGGGCGCCGCGGCCCCCATCGGGCGCGCTTCGGCCTGCACTTCGACGTCGGGCAGCTTCTTGCCGGACTTGTCTTCAAACACCAGGGTCAGGGGCACTTTGTCGCCAGCCTTGATGGGCGCCTTCAAGTCCATCAACATCAGGTGCAAGCCGCCCGGCTTGAGCTCCACGATTTGGCCTGCGGGCAGCTCCAAACGGGCAATGGCGCGCATCTTCATCACCGAGCCGTCCATGGCCATCTCATGCATCTCGCTGATGCCGGCCACCTGGCTGCGCACCTCCACCAAGCGGGCATCGCTTTTGGACTTGAGCTGCAAAAAGGCGCCGGTGGCTTTTTGCTGCGCGACGGTGGCGCGCACCCAGGCTTGCGAGACTTCCACTTGGGCCTGGGCCTGGGCCTGGACGTGAAGGGCGGCGAACAGCAGTGCGCTGCAAAGAATGGTTTTGGTCATGGTTCTCTCGAGAGCGGCGGCCCGCCGGTTTGAAATGCGCCGGGTCAGGGCAGGGACCGGGGCAGGGGTCGGGTCGGATTCTAGGGCTGCGCTGTAAAGCCGCTCCGTTTCATACTCAGCCCCACGTGGGGGTGTGGGCCTCGCTGTGTTTTTTCAAGGCCAGGGTTTGCAGGCCATAGCGGCTCAATGCCAGCTGCCAGCCAGGGTCACTGGGCATGTCCAAGGCGGCTTGCAAGAGAAACTCCCGCCAGGGCTTGGGCAGCCGCGGGGCCAGGAGCATCCGGCGCTGAAAGCTGTTGCGGGGCTGCTCGGCAATGAACACCAGCTGATCAAATGCTTCAATTTGGCGCCGCCACCAGGGCAAGCCGCTGCGCGGCAGAAACACCACATCGACCCGGCCGCGCAACAGCTTTTGCAAATTGCTGCCGGTGTTGGGCGCGTCCTCCCGCTGCAGCAGGCCCGCGGCCACCAGGGCATCGATTTCGGCATACACATGGCCCGCCACGCCGCCCAAGGTCAGGCCATAGAGCGACTCCGGGTTTTGATAATGCACCGGCTGACTGCGCCGGGACAGCACCACATCGCCATCCTCCATGACGGGTGCCGACCAAACATAACGTTGCATCGCAGCGTCAGAGAAAAACTGCGGGCTGACCCAAGGCACCACGCCCATCCAGTCGGCCTGGCTCATGGCCAGATCCAGTCGCTTGCGGGGCAGCATTTGCATTTGTAGTGGCTCCCAGTCCGCAGGCAGACGCTCATTCACCCACTGCAGCCAGTCCAGGGTCAAGCCCTGCTTGGGCGTGGTGGCAAAGGGTGGGTAGTCGTAGTGGCTGAGCAGCTGCGGCGAAGCTTTGGGCTTGATGCCGTCCTGCGAGGCGCCGGGCTGGGCGAGTGCCGCCGCTTCAGCGCTGGCGCCCAAGCGGCACAGGCCCAGAACCATCGCCCCGGTGAAGCTTCGTCGGCTGCTCATCGCCACAGCGTTCTTTCTTACGCAGGCCTCAGGCCTTCAAGAGCTCGAACAATGTGCGCGCCACCACCTTGGTGGCGCCGCGCAGATCGGCCAGGTTCACATGCTCGTCGGCGCGCTTGGCATTGCTTTCCAGCACCGTGCGCGGCCCCGCGCCATAGATGGCGGCCGGGATGCCGTGCTCGCCGTACAGGCGCACATCGGTGTAGAGCGGCGTGCCCGAGGTCGGGATGGGCTGGCCGAACACCGCTTCGCCATGGCGCTGCAAGGCCTGCACCAGCGCTTGGTTGCCGGGCAGGGGCTGCAGCGCGTGGGCCAGCAGCAAGCGCTTGATGTCCACGCTCAGGCCGGGGATCTGGGCGGCGGTATCGCGGATCAGCTTGCGCAGATTGGCCTCCACCGCCACCGGGTCTTCCTCGGGGATCATGCGGCGGTCCAGCTTGAAGCTGACTTTGCCCGGCACCACATTGGTGTTGCTGCCGCCTTCGATGCGCCCCACGTTCAGGTACGGGTGGTTGATGCCCTCGACCTGCGAGCTGACCTTTTTGTACAGCGCGTTTTGCGCATACAGCGCGTTCAGTATCGCCACCGCGCCTTGCAAAGCGTCCACGCCGGTGTCGGGAATGGCCGCATGGGCGGCGCGGCCATGCACCGTCACCTCCATTTGCAAGCAGCCGTTGTGGGCGGTCACCACCTGGTAGCTGAAGCCCGCTGCAATCAAAAGATCGGGCCGGGTCAGCCCTTGCTTGAGCAACCAGCCGGGGCCCAGCTCGCCGCCAAACTCTTCGTCGTAGGTGAAGTGCAGCTCCACGCCGCCGCGCAGCGGCAGGCCCAGGGCCTCCAGGGCGCGCAGGGCAAAGGTGTAACTGGCGAAATCGCTCTTGCTGACGGCGGCGGCGCGGCCATAGAGCTTGCCGCTTTGCAGATCGCCTTCGACATGGCCGCTGTAAGGCCCGTGGGTCCAGCCCTCGCCGGGCGGCACCACATCGCCATGGGCGTTCAGCGCAATCACCGGCCCGGTGTCGGTGTAGTGGCGCCGCACGATCAGATTGGTGATGGAGCTCAGGCCATGGGCATGGACCAAGTCCGCCGGCACGGGGTGGCGCTCCACGGCTAAGCCCATGGCGGCCAAGAGCTCGGCGGTGCGCTCGGCATGCGGCGCGTTATTGCCGGGCGGGGTGTCGGTGGGCACCTGCACCAGGGCCTGCAAATAGCGCACCTCGTCTTCAAAGTGCGTGTCGATCCAGGCGTCGAGTTGATGGAAAGCGTCACTCATGCGTTTGCCTCCTCGGCCACTTGCTGCAACAGCGCTTGAAAGGCGCGCACGCACAGCTCGGCATCGTCGTTGCTGATGGTTTCTAGGGGGTTGTGGCTGATGCCGCCGTTGCCACCGCGCACGAACAACATGGCTTGAGGCATCAGTTCATGCAGCTTCATTGCATCATGGCCCGCCCCGGAGGGCATGCGGTGCAGCGGCAGGCCCAAGCTCGCCACCGCCGCTTCCCAACGCGCTTGCCAGCGGGCATCGCTGGGGGCGGCGTTGGCGGCCAAAGTGGGGGTGAGTTGCCAGCGCAAGCCGCGGCGCTGGCAGATGCGGGCCAGCTCGGCGCGCACATCGGCGCCCAGCGCGTCGCGGGCGGTGTTGCTGCTGGCGCGCAGGTCCAGGCTGAACTGGCAGCGGCCCGGGATCACATTGATGGAGCCCTGCGGCACTTGCAACTGGCCCACCGTGCCCACGGTCACCGCGCCGTCACGATCAGGCTCGCTGGCGCGCCGCTCCACATACAGCAGCAACTCGGCCACGGCCGCGGCCGCATCCTGGCGCTGGCCCATGGGCGTGGTGCCGGCATGGGCGGCCTGGCCGATCACCTCGCCCAAATAGCGCAGGCTGCCATTGATGGACGTGACGATGCCCAGCGGCAGGTCCAAGGCCTGCAACACCGGGCCCTGCTCGATATGCACTTCCACAAAGCCGAGGTAGCGCGCGGGGTCGCGGGCCAGCGCCTGGATGGCGGCCATCTCGCCCGGCAGGCCGGCGCGCTGCATGGCCTCGCGCATGGCCATGCCTTGTTCATCCACCTCGTCCAGCCAAGCCGGGTCGAAGTGGCCGGTCAGCGCACTGGAGCCCAAGAAGGTGGCCTTGTAGCGCTGGCCTTCTTCTTCGGCAAAGGCCACGACCTCGAGCGCAAAAGGCAGGCGTTGCCCGGCGGCGCTGAGCGCGCGCACGCAGGCCATGGGCACCAGCACGCCCAGGCGGCCGTCATACTTGCCAGCGCGGCGCACGGTGTCGTAGTGCGAGCCGGTCAGCAAGATCGGCGCATCGGGCTGGGTGCCGTGGTAGCGCCCCACCACATTGCCCACCGCATCGAGGCTCACCTCGTCAAAGCCACAGTCTTGGCGCATCCAGGCTTGCAGTTGCGCGGCGCAGGCCTGGTGGGCCGCCGTCAGGTAGGTGACGGTCAGTTCGCCCGGTTCTTGAAAGCCAGGGTCGGAATGCTGGGCCAGGGCTTCGGCCCAGTCCCAGACCTGATTGCCCAGTTCGGGCGAGACGCCAAACTTGTCATTCAAGCGGATCTCGGCAATGCGGTGGATCTGGCGCAGGCACTCACTCAGCTCTTGTTCCGGGCTGTCTTGCAAGCGGCGCGCAAAGGCCGCGATGATCTGGCTGCGGCTCAGCCCCAAGCCGCGCGGGCCGCGCACCGCCAGGATGAAGGGCCAGCCGAAACGTGCGCGGTAGTCCGCATTGAGCTGCTGCAGCCGCGCGAACTCTTCGGGGCTGCAGTGGGTCAGCCCGGCGCGGCTTTGCTCGTCGCTGGATTCCGTGGTCAGCGTTTGCGCCACCATGGCCTTGCCCGCCAGTTCCGGATGGGCGCGTATCAATTGCAGCTGCTGCTCGCGGCCGGCCTCGCGCACCACCTGCGCCAAGCCATGCTTGAGCTGGGCCAGGCTGTGAAAGGGCCGCGCCGCAGCGGCGCGTTCGGCGATCCAGGGGGAATGCTCATAAGTGCCATCCAGCAGCGCGGTGAACTCCGCCACCGTGGCCGTATTCAAGGCGCTCAAACTCAAGGTGCTCGCACTCATGCTCAGGCTCATTCCCAAATGAAGGCGCGGCTGGCGTCAAAGGGATGAACGCTGCGCCAATGGCGCGCAATGTCCACCCGGCGGCAGATCCAGACGCGCTCGTGTTTTTCGACATGGTCTAAGAAACGCTGCAGCGCGCGCATGCGCGCCGGGCGACCCAGCAGGCGGCAGTGCATGCCCACGCTCATCATTTTGGGCGCTTCCTCGCCTTCTTTGTAGAGCACATCAAAGCTGTCGCGCAGGTATTCGAAAAACTCATCGCCGTGCGAGAAGCCTTGCGGCAGGGCAAAGCGCATGTCGTTGCAGTCCAGCGTATAGGGCACCACCAGATGCGGGCTGAGTGCGCCATCGCTTTTGCGCACTTGCAGCCAGAAGGGCAGGTCGTCGCCGTAGTAGTCGCTGTCGTACTCAAAACCGCCGTAGTCCGCCACCAGGCGGCGGGTGTGGGGGCTGTCGCGCCCGGTGTACCAGCCCGAGGGGCGTTCACCGATCATGCGCTGCAAGACGTCCATGCCCTCGTTCATATGCTGGCGTTCGGTGGCCTCGTCCACGCCTTGATAGCTGATCCAACGCCAACCGTGGCAGGCGATCTCATGGTTCATCTGCACCAAGGCCTGGCAAAGCTCCGGGTGGCGTTGCAAGGCCATGGCCACGGCAAACACGGTGAGCGGCAGACCACGCCCTTCGAACTCGCGCAACAAGCGCCAGACCCCTGCGCGCGAGCCGTACTCGTAAATGCTTTCCATGCTCAGGTGCCGCTCGGCAAATGCCGGGGGATTGGCCATCTCCGAGAGGAACTGCTCCGAGCCCGCATCCCCGTGCAGCACCGAGTTCTCGCCGCCTTCTTCATAGTTCAGCACAAACTGCAGCGCAATGCGGGCTTGGCCCGGCCATTGCGCATGGGGCGGGTTTTCCCCATAGCCGAACAGATCGCGCGGGTAGCGGTGAGGGGTCGGGCGGTGTCGCATCGCGGGTCGGCCACAGGGGCGAGAGTTTTCTTGCCTACACTTTGCCTCAATTCCTGAACAACTCCGACTCGAAAGCGAGCATTCCATGAGCACAGCAGCAAGCGCCGGTTCGGCCAGCGCACAAGGTTGGCTCAGCACCCATGTGCTGGACACCATGCGGGGCCAGCCTGCCGCCGGCATGACCGTGCGCCTGTATCGGCTGGAAGCCGGGGGTCAGGTCTTGCTCATCAAGGGCTTGGTGCTGAACGCCGATGGCCGCGCTGATGCGCCCTTGCTGGCGGGCGAGGCGTTTTTGCCCGGCCGCTACCGGCTGGTGTTTGCCGTGGCCGAATACTTCCGTCAACAAGCCGGAGTGACTTTGCCCGAGCCGGCCTTTTTGGACGAGGTGCCGCTGGACTTTGGCATTGCCGATGCGGCTGCGCATTACCACGTGCCGCTGCTGACCAGCCCCTGGAGCTACTCGACCTACCGTGGCAGTTGATCGGCGCGTGGGCGCAGTGGCCAGCAGCCACGGCAGTTTTTGGCAGGGGCACAGCGATCTGGCACGGCTGCAGGCGGCCTTGCCGAGCCAGTGCTATGTGTTGGTGACGGTGGTGCAGACCCAGGGCAGCGTGCCGCGCGGCCCGGGCACCTGGATGGCGGTTGGCGCGGTGCATGCGCCGCTGCCGCTGATTGGCACCATCGGCGGCGGTCAGCTGGAGTTCGAGGCCATGGCCCAGGCCCGCCAACTGCTTGCTGCTGAGGATTGGCCCCAGCCACTGCTGACCGAGCATGCCTTGGGCCCCAGCCTCGGTCAATGCTGCGGTGGCGCTGTGGCTTTGCGTTATGAAAAACTGCGGCCCGAAGACGGCCTCGGCTTGGCCGCTCGCTTGCAAGCCGCAGAGCCGCCGGCCATGCCCGTGGCCTTGTTTGGCGGCGGCCATGTGGGCCTGGCGCTGGCACGGGTCTTGGCGCGCTTGCCGATGCGGCTGCACTGGATCGACAGTCGCGACGAAGTCTTCCCCAGCGAGCTGCCCGCGTCCATCCAGGCCGAGCATTCCGATCCCGTCGAGGCGGCGGTGCGTGATCTGTGCCCGGACTCGCGGGTCTTGATCATGAGCTTCAGCCATGCGGAAGACCTGGCCATCGTGCGCGCTTGCTTGGAGCGGCGCCGTGAGCGCGACGACCTGCCTTTCATCGGCCTGATCGGCAGCAAGAGCAAATGGGCCCGCTTTCGCGCCCGGCTGCGTGAGCGTGGCTTCAGCGAGCCCGAGTTGGACGGCGTGTGCTGCCCCATTGGCTTGCCCGGCATTGCCGGCAAGCAGCCGGAGGTGATTGCCGTGGCCGTGGCGGCGCAATTGCTGCTGCATGCCGCACCCCCCGGGAATGGGGGTGAGCGCGCCCGGAGTCTGTAGTCCATTCGGACTATGTTTGCCGCAAATCTTTCATCCGGGCTCGTCAAGATGCCAGCATCTTCAAGGAGCCCGAGATGCAGCCTAAATTCGTACTTTCTTCCCTCGCCGCCGCTCTGGTGCTGGCGGCCGCCCCGGCCATGGCCTGGAACACGCTGGACGGCAATGCGCCGTTGGTGATCGCGCACCGTGGCGCCTCCGGCTATATGCCCGAGCACACCATCGAGGGCTACACCAAGGCCATCGAGCTGGGCGCCAACTACATCGAGCCCGATCTGGTCATGACCAAGGACGGCGTGCTGGTGGCGCGCCACGAGCCGGTGATTGGTGACTCCACCAATGTGCGTCAGCTGGCCCAGTTCGCCAATCGCATGACCACCAAGACCATCGACGGCGTGACCTACAAAGACCAGTTCTTTGTTGAAGACTTCACCCTGGCCGAACTGAAGACCCTGGGTGCGATGCAGACCCGCGCCGGCCGCCCGACCACTTATGACGGCCAGTTCAAGGTGCCCACGCTGGACGAAGTGATCGCCCTGGCCAAGGCCAAGAGCATCGAGACCGGCCGCACCATCGGCATCTATCCCGAGCTCAAGCATTCCACCTATATGCAAGGCGTGTCGCTGGCCCAGGGTCGCGCCAAGACCTATTTCGAAGACAAGCTGGTGTCCACCCTGCATGCTGCCTACGGCAATGTGGCGAATGCGCCGGTGTTCATCCAGAGCTTTGAAGTCTCGAACCTGCAATACCTGAACACCAAGACCGACATCAAGCTGGTGCAGCTGGTGGATGCCGATGACGTCAATGCCGACGGTTCCATGTCCCTGGTGGCGCCTTATGACAAGCCCTTCGACGTGGCGAACCGCGGCGGCAAGCTGACTTTTGCTGACCTGGTGAGCTCGGTCGGTTTGTCCTTTGTGGCCACCTATGCCGACGGCATTGGCCCCTGGAAGCCCTATCTGCTGAAGACCGTGGCCGACGGCGTGGACCGTGACGGCGACGGCAAGCTGACCGGCAAAGACCGCCGCGTTGACGGCTCCACCGGCGTGATCGAAAACGCCCACGCCAATGGCTTGTTCGTGCACACCTGGACCTTCCGCAACGATGCCTCGATGCTGGGCTTTGCCGATCCGCAAAAGGAAATGGAAGCCTATTTGAAGATGGGCGTGGACGGCATCTTCACCGACTTCACCGACACCGGCGTTGCTGCCGTGAACGCGGTGGCGGCCTCGGCCGTGCCCGAGCCCGAAAGCTACGCCCTGCTGTTGGCCGGCCTGGGTGGCCTGGCGATGCTGCGCCGTCGCAAGCAGGCCTGATCGGTCGCTGTTCTGAAGAAAGCCGGCCTCGCGCCGGCTTTTTTCTTGCTTTCGTTTTTTTCTTGATGGGGCGAAGCGGGTGCTGCGCTCAGTCGCCAAACACCTGGGCCTCCTGCCAACCCAGCGCGGCAAAGTCGGCGGCCCGCAGCGCGGCCTCGCCCGCGCAGAAAAACTCATCGAGCTGAGGCGGCGCCACCGTGGTCCCCGCCAGCATCGCGTGCACCTGGCCGCGGTGGTGGATCTGGTGTTGGAGCAAATGCGCCAGCAAGCGGCTGCGCGTGTCGATTTGTGGGCGTCCGGGCCGGGCGATGGTGACGGGGCGCTCCAGCGCTGCATCGTCGTGCTGGGCTTCGCAATAGCGGATCAGGCGCTGGTCCACGCGCTGCTGCTCGGCGCGCAAATCGGCGCAGTCGGCAAAGGGCTCATCTTTGGCGAAAAAGACATGGCAGTCGGGGTGCGGCGGCAGGCCTTGCAGCTCGCGCTCCAAGGCGTCGAGATAAAACCAGTCCACGCACAGATTGTGGTTCAAGGTCGCCTGGATGGAGGGGAAAAAGCTGCAGCGCCGGGCTGCAAAGTCAGCCGCGCTGAGTTGCATGCAAGCGCCCAAGAGGCGATGGTTGGCCCAGGCATTGTTGTAGGCCATGCGCCGCAGGTGCCGCGCCAAAGGGGGGAAGGCATGCATGTCAAGCACTCCGCAATGTCGTCATGAGGGGGATCGAACTTAGGGGTTTCGCATTCCCGGGCCTGCACCCAAGATGCGGGATGGCCGTCCCTGTGGCGGCTCTTGTTTATCGACGGTTGTACTTTTCAATTCAGACCAACAAGCCGAAGGCCTTGGGCGATTCGGCCAGGAGACCCGCATCATGGCAAGCAAAGTCAGCGCCGCCAGTCCGGCCAAACCCGCAGCCAAGGCTGCGGCTCCCAAAGCGGCCTCCACAGCGGCCACCAAGCTCAGCAAGGCCAAGGCGCTGTCGCTGCACATCGGCTTGAATGCAGTCAACCCGGCTGCTTATGGCGGCTGGGACGGCCCGCTTGCCGCTTGCGAGTTCGACGCGCAAGACATGGCGGCCTTGGCCAAATCGCAAGGCATGAAGCCCACCGTCTTGCTCACCAAAAAAGGCACGCGAGCGGCCACCCTGGCGGCGCTGCGCAGCGCCGCCAAGCAATTGAAGGCGGGCGACTTGTTCTTCATGAGCTACTCCGGTCATGGGGGACAAGTGGGCGATGTGAATGGCGACGAGGCCGACCGCAAGGACGAAACCCTGTGTCTGTACGACGGCCAGCTGATCGACGACGAGTTGTATTTCGAGCTCAGCAAATTTGCCGCCGGGGTGCGGATTCTGGTCTTGTCGGACAGCTGCCACAGCGGCACCGTCACGCGCGACTTCCCGCCGCCACCACCGCCCCCGGGCCAGCGCGCCCGCTTGATGCCGGCCGAAGTGGCGCGGCGCGTGTACCAAAGCCATCAAAAGTTCTATGACGATTTGCAGCGCAAGGTCTTGGCCGAGGCCGGCAAAACGACGGTGGACCCCGATGCCGCCCTGGCCTTGCTGGGCCCGGCCGCGCAGGCCACGGCCCTGGTGGGCGCCTTCAAGCCCTCGGTGATTCTGATCTCGGGCTGCCAAGACAACCAAACCTCCATGGACGGCGAACACAACGGCGCCTTCACCGGTCAGTTGCTGAAGATCTGGAACGGCGGTGCCTTCAGTGGCAGCTACAGCAGCTTCCACGCCCGCATCCGCGCCGGTATGCCGCCCACCCAGTCGCCCAATCTGTTCACCTTGGGGGCCGGGGCCGAGCTGGCCGCCTTCTTGAAGCAAAAGCCCTTCACGGTCTGAGCCGCATTTGCAACACCGGCTGCGCTTGGGAGCCCTTTGATGCCTGACAAACACATCACCCTCCAGCTGAACGGGCGGCCCGCGGATCGCTTGCAGCTGCCGGCTTTGCTGAGCTCGGCGGCCCGTGCCGCTGGATTCAGCGAAGAGCAGTTTTTGCCGCCCGGCTATTTGCAGCCGCTGAGCGTGTTTGATTTGAGTCCGGCGGCCCGCAGTGGGACCGGCGAGGCCTTGGATCAGCGCCACAGGGCCGCGCCCGACGAGGTGCTGGTGCTGGAGCTGGCCGATGGCAGCAGCTTGATCACCAGCGCGGCGCGTTTGCAGGCCAGTTTGCAGCGCGCCCACCCGGAGCTGCTAGGCGCTGACGGTGAAGTCTTGCTGGAAGCCTTGCGCGCGCAAGGAGCGGCGCCCGGGCGCGGCTTGGGCGAGGCCTTGGGCGGGCTGATCAGCAAGGTCTTCAGCCTTGCAGTAGGCGCAGCGCCGGATGCCATCATCGACGCGGCTTGCAGCCAGCTGAAGAACAAGGCCGAGTTGGGTGTCAGCTGGGCCGGCACCAAGGCCTTGATGTGGGCGATTGAGAAGCAGCTCTCGCAAGCGCCGGGCCTGTACCGCTGGGTCTCGGCCAGCGGCAAGCCGCAAGACCTGGAGCCCTGTGACTTTGCGGCCCACCCGCCCACGGGGCCCCTGCTGGTGTTTGTGCATGGCACCGGCTCCAGCACGCTGGGCAGCTTTGGCGAGTTGCGCAGCGGCGACCGCGAACTCTGGAGCGCGCTGCAGGCCCGCTTCAGCGGAGGCATCTACGGTTTCGAGCATCGCACGCTCTCGCAAAGCCCGATAGAGAACGCCATCGACCTGCTGCGCGCTTTGCCCGTGGGCGCGCAGATTTGTTTGGTCTCGCATTCGCGCGGCGGCTTGGTGGCGGATTTGCTGTGTCTGGATGATTTTGACGCTTTGATTGAGCGTTATGCCTACAGCTTCGAGGGCACGGGCGATGCCGACCCCGAGGAGGCGAGCCGCGTCATCCAAGAGCTGGAGACCGCCCACGCTGAGCAGCGTGAGCAATTGCGCTGTTTGGCCGCCTTGCTGCGCGAACGCCGCATCAGCGTGCAGCGCTATGTGCGCGCCGCATCCCCGGCCAGCGGCACCAAGCTGGCCAGTGGCAATTTCGATGTGTTTCTGTCGGGCATCTTGAACTTGATCGGGGCCGTGCCCTTTTTCTTCGGCAGCCCTTGGTATGCGGCCTTCAAGCGAGTGGTACTCGAGATTGCCAAACATCGAACCAATGCCCATTTGGTGCCCGGCATCGAGGCCATGCTGCCCGATTCACCGATGGCCCGCCTGCTGCGCGATGCGCCAGTGCGCCCGGCGCTGAGCATGGCGGTGATTGCGGGCGATATCCAGGGTGGCCCGCTGCTGCGCCGACTCGGCGTGATGCTCACCGACTTTTTGCTCTTCGACAACGATGACAACGACTTGGTGGTCAACACCACTGCGATGCTGGCCGGCATTGCGCCCAAGGCGGCGGCCCGGGTCTTGTTTGACCGCGGCGCCGATGTTTCGCATTTCCGCTACTTCCTCAATGCTGACAGCCGGGCCGCTTTGCGCGATTGGTTGGTGGCAGAGCGGCCGCTGAGCTTGAGCAGCTTTCGGCCCTTGCCCGAGCCGGCCGAATACGAGGCCGCACTCGCCGCGGCAGGGGCCAGCCGCGCGCTGGGTGCGGCGGAGCGGCCAGTGGTGGTGGTCTTGCCCGGCATCATGGGCTCGCATTTGCGCGTCGGCGCGAAAGACCGGGTCTGGTTTGACCCGGGCGATATCGCCACCGGCGGGCTGGCTAAGATTGCATGGGCGCAAGCCACGGTGGAGGCCGACGAGCTGTTCGCCATGTTTTATGGCCGCGTCTGCGAACACCTGGCCGCCAGCCACCGGGTCGAACCTTTTCCTTATGACTGGCGCCAGCCGCTCGACGTTTTGGCCGAGCGCCTGGGGGCGTTTCTTGAACGCTTGATGCAGAAGACCCAGCAGCCGATTCGCCTGCTGGCGCACAGCATGGGCGGCCTGGTGGTGCGAGCCTGCATTCACAAGCGCCGTGCGGTGATGGACCAGTTGATGGCCCGTGAGGGCGCGCGCTTGATCATGCTGGGCACGCCGCATCAGGGCGCCCATTCCATGGTGGAGAACCTGATCGGCAAGGGCTCGACCCTGCGCACCCTGGTGCGCTTGGACCTGAGCCACGATATGCAGCAGGTGCTGGACATCATTGCGGAGTTCCGCGGGGCTTTGCAGCTGCTGCCCAAGCCGGGCTTTCAAGACCAGTTTCAAGGCCAGCCCGGTGGCGGCGCGAACTACGCTTACCAGCATGCGCCGACTTGGCGGGCGTTGAAAGAAAAGGTCAGTGATTTTTGGTTCGGGGACCGGCGCGCTGGCACGCCCTCGCAAGCGGTGCTGGACGCCGCGAGCTGGCTGTGGGCCCAGGACGGCCCGGGCTCGCCGGCCCTGCCTTCGGCCTATGCGAGCCGAAGCATTTACATCTTTGGGCAAGCCCCCAACACGCCCTGCGGTCTGCGCGAGGAGGGCGGGCGCTTGAAGATGGTCGGCACGGCCCAAGGCGACGGCACGGTGACCTGGGCCTCGGGTCGCATCGGCGGCATCGGTAGTCAGTACTACATGCCGGCGGCCCATGGCGATTTGTTGTCCACCAGCGCGTACTTCCCGGCCCTCACCGAGTTGCTGAACTCGGGGGCCAGCGCGGGGCTGAGCGCGCAGCCCCCAAGCAGCCGCGCCATCGAGCAGGCCCAGCCCCTGGTCTACGACGCCGGCCCTCCCAATGCCGACGACCCCGATGCCTTGTTGCGCGGCCTGATGGGCAGCTCGCCGCGCAACCGGGTGCCGCCGCGCACGCAGCGCAGGCTGGCGGTGTCGGTGCACGCCATGGACTTGCGCTTCGTCAGCGACCCCATTCTGGTGGGGCATTACGAGCGCGACCCCATTGCCGGCGCCGAAGCCTTGGTCGACCGCGAGCTGTTGAACCGCGCGCTGAGCGAGCGTTACAGCCTCGGCCTGTATGCCGGTGCGCGCGGCAGCGCCACCGTGGTGCTGCGGGTGCGTGGCGACTTCGAGCGCAAGATGGGCGCCCTGAGCGGGGCCGTGGTCACCGGACTGGGGTCTTATGACCGCGCCCTGAGTCCGGCCGACCTGACGGAGGCGGTGCGCACCGGCGCTTTGCGCTATTTGCTGCAAGTGATCGATGTGCTGGGCAAGGCCGAGCGCGAGGTGCCGCTGGCGAGCTTGTTGATTGGCTATAACTCCTCGGCCAATCTGACCGTGGCGGCCTCGGTCGAGGCCTTGGTGCGCGGCGTGATGGAGGCGAATGCGCGCTTTTATGCGGTCACCCGCTTGAACATCCGCATCGCACGGCTGCACATCGTCGAGCTCTATCTGGACACCGCCATCAGCGCCACCTATGCCCTGCGTGCCCTGAGTGGGCCTCTGGCCGCGCAGGCCGAGAAACAGGGCACGGCCCTGATTTGCCACAACGAGCTGCAGCAAGGCGAGGGCATGCGGCAGCGCCTCTTTGACGATGGCAATTCCAGCTATTGGCCGCGGCTCATCATCACCGACGCTGAGCGCGGCGAAGGGGCCGGCAGCGCTGCGGCGGCTGCAGCGGGCGCGGCGCCGCTGGCCGAGAAGCTGCGCTTTGTGTTCGTGGGCCAGCGTGCGCGGGCCGAGTCGGTGGGCTTGCAACGCCAGCCCGGTTTGATCGAGCAAATGGTGGCGCAGCAGATCGGCAACCCCATCTGGAACGAAGACTTTGGCCGCATGTTGTTCCAGCTGATGGTGCCGCATGACTTCAAAGACGCGGCGCGCCAGCTCGACCGGGTGGTGTTGGTGGTGGATGCCTACAGCGCCAACCTGCCCTGGGAGTTGATGCTGGCCGATGATCCCGACCAGCCCAGCGATGACAAGCAGCCCCTGGCCTTGCGCACGGCGGTGGTGCGCCAACTGGCGGCCCAGACCTTTCGGGCCTCGGTGCATCAAAGCGTGCTGCGCCAGGCCTTGGTGATCGCCAACCCTTCGGTGGCGGGCTTTGCCAAAGGCTTCCCGGTGCTGCAGGGGCAAGCCAGCCAAGACCCGCCGGATCTGCCCGGCGCGCAGGCCGAGGGGGAGGCCTGTCAAGAGCTGTTGAGCAAGCTGGGCTATCAGGTCGAGGCGCTGATGGGCCCCGCGGCCAAGGCCAGCGATGTCTTGGCCAAGCTCTACGCCAAGCCCTGGCGCATCTTGCACATCTCGGCGCATGGCGTGTTTGATCTGCCGCATGCCGACGGGCGGCGCCGCAGCGGCGTGCTCTTGTCCGATGGCTTGCTGATCACCGCCGCTGAGATCATGGCCATGGAGACCGTGCCCGAGCTGGTGTTTTTGAACTGCTGCCATCTCGGCCAGGTGGACGTTGGCACGCAAGGCCCGGGCAGCAACAAGCTGGCCGCCAGCGTGGCGCGCGAGTTGATCGCCATCGGGGTGCGCTGCGTGGTGGTGGCGGGCTGGGCGGTCAATGATGAGTCGGCCCGGCTCTTTGGTGAAACCTTCTATGCCCAACTCTTGCTGCGACGCCAGAGCTTTGGCGATGCGGTGTTCAGCGCCCGGCAAGCGGTGTGGAAGTCTTATCCGCAAGACATCACCTGGGGCGCTTTTCAAGCCTATGGCGACCCGATTTGGTTGGCAGAGCCGGCGGCGGAGCCCGGTGCCGCCAGCGATATGGGCGGGCGTTTTGTGTCGCCGGATGAGATGCTGGATGAACTGGCACGGCTGCGCTCGGAGCTCGCACGCCGCGGCGATGAGCTTGACTCAACCGCCCTGCAAGCGCAGGTCGACCGGGTGGCCGAGGCGCTGGCGCGGCGCTGCCCGGCGGGCTGGCAGCAATACCCGCAGCTGCAATACGCCCTGGGCAAAACCTGGTTCGATCTGGGGCAGTGGGAACGTGCGCGCGCCGCTTTGCTGAGCGCCGCGCAGGCGGTGGACCGCATCGGGGGCGTGCCCATCGCCGATATTGAAAAGCTGGTCGATGTGGAGTCGCGCTGGGGCGAGGCGCGGGCCTTGGCGGCCTTGGACGCCGCCCTGGCTGGCGAGCCGCAGGCGCACCAAGCGCTGCAGGCGGGTGAGGCCATGATCGAACTGGCCCTGCGCCGTTTGGATGGGCTGGATGCCTTGGTGCTGGATGGCGAGGCGGCGGCCGAGTCGGCCACGCCCAAGCCCCAGGCCGCGGTGCACAGTGAACGCACCGCCCTGCGCGGCGCGGCGTGGCAGCGCAAAGCCCATTTGCAGGCGCGACGTTTGCTGAGTGGCGCTTTGGGGCAGGAGGCCCAAGACCAGGCCGCCCAAGCCTTGTCGATGTGTTTGCAAGCCAGCGTGGCCGCCTACCGCGCTGGGGAGGGGCAGCCCGGCTCCGAGGCTTTCAGCCCCAGCCACGCTTTGCTGCGTTTAGCGTTGGACGCGCTGACCGACTGGCCCAGCCCGGCGGACAAAGACGCGGCCCTTGCGCTGGCGCAGCAATGCCGCCAGGCCGCCCTGCAGAACTTGGCCCAGCAGCCCAGCCCCGCCGACTTGCTGATCGCGCCGGAGGCGCTGCTGGTCGAGTATCTGATCAGCGGGCAGTTGGGCCGGGCCGACGAAGCCGGGCAGCGCTGCTTTGACTCGGTGCGGGTCGCCTATGCCGAAGCGCTGGGCTGCGTGACGCTGCGGCCCCAGCAATTGCGGGCTCTGGTGGAGCGGCTGGAGGGGCTGTCGCGCTTTGTCGATGCCCTGGCCAGGGTCCAATATGCGGACGCTGCGTTGAACCGCACAGCCGAACGCTTGATCGCGCTGGCCCAGAGCTTGATGCCCGGCCGTGCGGCCCGCAGCGACCGGCCCGCCACGCCGCTGCCGCCGGCCTCGGCCCCGGCCCGAGCCCCATCGGCGCCGACCAAGAAAGGGCGCAAAGCTGCCAAGCGTTGAAGCTGTCAAAGCCGCCGCGGCCGCAAGCGGCAAAGCCCGGCCCGAAGCTCGCTACACTTTGCCGCACAAAAGGAATGGTGTCGCAGCGGCTTTGAGTGACGCGACCTAATGCAGCTCACAGCGCCCGCCTGTGGTGAGCCGCTTCGGGGTTTGAATGAACATCAGCGCCTATCTGCTTGATTGGGCCGGCCTGTTGCTGCGCTGGCTGCATGTGATTGTGGGCATCGCCTGGATCGGTGCCTCGTTTTACTTTGTCTGGTTGGACAACCATTTGCGCAAGCCCAGCGCTGAAGATCTGCGCGCCAAGGGCGTGGACGGCGAGTTGTGGGCCGTGCATGGCGGCGGCTTTTACAACCCGCAAAAGTACCTGGTGGCGCCGCCGAATCTGCCCGAGCATCTGCACTGGTTTTACTGGGAAAGCTACTGGACCTGGATCAGCGGCTTTGCGCTTTTTGTGACCCTGTATCTGGTCAATGCCGAGAGCTATTTGATCGATCGGCGCCTGCTGGACTGGAGCGTGCCGGCGGCCATCAGCGCGGCGCTGGGCTTTTTGGTGGTGGGCTGGGGGGTGTATGACCAGATCTGCCGCCGCCTGGGCCACACCGCCGATGGCAGCATCGGCCATGACGGCCGGGTGTTGGGCCTGATCGGCCTCTTCATCGCCGCCGCCACCTGGCTGGCCTGCCAGCTGTTTGCCGGCCGGGCCGCGTTTTTGCTGATCGGCGCCATGATGGCCACCATGATGAGCGCCAATGTGCTGTTTTGGATCATCCCGGGCCAGAAGCAGGTGATCGCCGATATGCGCGCCGGTCGGCCGGTGAACCCTGTGTTTGGCCAGCGTGGCAAGCAGCGCAGCGTGCACAACACCTACTTCACCCTGCCGGTGCTGGTGGCCATGCTCAGCAACCATTACGGCATGCTTTACAGCCATGCGCAGAACTGGCTGCTGCTGATCGTTTTGATGACGGTGGGCGTGCTGGTGCGCAGCTATTTCGTGAAGCGCCACAAAGGCGTCAACGCCTGGGGCTTGGTGCTGGCGGCGCTGGTCTTGCTGGCGGCTTTGATTGTGGGTCTCGCACCCCGAGCCCCGGCTCCCGCCGCAGGGCCAAGCGCCCCGGCCGTTCCCACCATGGCCGAGGTGCAGGCGGTGGTGAACCAGCGCTGCGTGCTCTGCCACAACGCCGAGTTGGCACAAAAAGGCCTGCAACTGCACAGCGCCGAGCTGATCGAGAAAAACGCACAAGCGCTCTATCAGCAAGCGGTGCTGCAAAAAACCATGCCGCTGAACAATGCCACTGGCATCAGCGAGGAGGAACGCCAACTCCTGGGGCGTTGGTTTCAGGGGCGCGGGCGCGCCTTGCCCTGAGGCCGCGCAAGCCCGCTGGCCCTGTGCGGCCGGCACGTCTTGATCTATGTCATATGGGTTTTGCAGTTAGGGATTGAAGCGGGCTGGCACAGCTTGGACCATGCGCTGGCGTCGACTGGCGGCCTTGTTCTGGGCGTTGAGGGCGGCGCCTAACCAAGGAAGCACCATGACGCTCTTCTCTTGCAAATGGGCCCTGCGATTGCAGGCCCTGCTGGCTGCCAGCACGCTAGGCTTGTTGACCCCGCCAGCCCAGGCTCAAGCGGCCTGGAGTTCGCTGACGCTCAGCTTTGTGCAGCCGACCGGAACGGTGGGCCCGACCGATGCCATCCCGGTGGTTCTGCGCCTGGAGAACAAGGACGCGAGCCTGCCCTTTGTGGTGGACAACAGCTTGCCCTTTGGCGGCTTGAATCCGGCGGACTTGCCCTCGCAGGCCTATGCCGGCCTGGACCCGGACGGCAACCCTCTTTATCTTCCATTCGCCAGCTACACCGGCTTCAATCTGGGCATGGGCTTTGGTTGCAGTGGCAGCTTCAACGCGCCCGGCCAGTGCACCCAGGGCCCGCCCTATACCTTCACGTTCGCCAACAACCCCTTTGAACTGCCCTATCGATTGAACGCGGGGGCGCAGCACGAGTATTTGTTCGGCACCTTCACGCCCAGCGCCGGCCCGGTTGCGCCTGGGGACTACTACTTCTATCGCAGCGTGCTGTGGCTGGATGTTCAGGGGCTGAGTGCAGACGGCACGGTGTTGAATGCAGTGGCATTCCCGGCTACCACTTGCAATGGCAATAGCCTGGACGAGTGCGCGGGCCAGAGCTATTTCACCCGCACGGTGTCGGCCGTGCCCGAGGTCCAGACCTGGTACTTGCTTTCGCTCGGCTTGGCAGGCTTGGCGTTCTGGTCAAACCGGCGCCGGGCGGGGGCGGTGTAAGCCCGCCGTCGCAAGCACAGGCGCGGGCACGGGTGGGCCTTTGCCCCTGGTGATAATGAGGCGATGAATTTTGCGACGCCTCCCACGCCGGCCCAAGCCCGCGACTTGCTGCTGCATTTGCTGACGACTGCCGTGCGTCGGGCGCAACCCGAGGCCTGGCTGCAGGCCCATCTGCCCGACCTGCTGCGCCTGGCGCCCAAGCCGGGGCGGGGGCGTACCCTGGTCTTGGGGGCGGGCAAGGCGGGCGGCTCGATGGCGCAGGCGCTGGAGGCGCTGTGGCCCAAAGAGTTGCCACTGTCCGGCTTGGTGATCACGCCCTATGGCCATTGCCCGCCGGGCTACAAGCCCCAGCGCCTGAGCCTGGTCGAGGCCGAGCATCCGGTGCCCGATGACGCCGGTTTGGCTGCCTCGGCGCGGCTGCTGCAAATGGCGCAAGGCGCCAGTGCCGAGGATCTGGTGATTTGCTTGATTTCCGGTGGCGGCTCCGCGCTGCTGTGCCTGCCCGCGCCCGGCCTGAGTCTGGCCGACAAGCAGTCGGTCAACCGCGCCTTGCTGCGCAGCGGCGCGGCGATCGATGAGATGAACTGCGTGCGCAAGCATCTCTCGGCCATCAAGGGCGGGCGCTTGGCGGCGGCCTGCGCGCCGGCGCAAGTCCTGACCCTTTTGATCAGCGATGTGCCGGGCGATGACCCGGCCATCATCGCCTCAGGCCCGACGGTGGGCGACCCCAGCACTTGCGCCGAGGCGCTGGCCATTTGCGAGCGTTACCGCATTCATCTGCCCGAGGCCGCGCGAGCCGGGCTGCGCTCGGGGGCATTCGAGACGCCCAAGCCCGAAGACCCCGCCTTTGCATCGCAGGCCTTGCACTTCATGGCCACGCCGCAGCAAAGCTTGCAAGCCGCGGCCGAGGCGGCGCGCGCCCTCGGCCTGGGCGCCCATGTGCTCAGCGATGCGATGGAGGGCGAGGCCCGCGAGCTGGGCCGCATGCAGGCGGCGCTGGCGCGAGAAGTGGCGCGCCGGGGCCAGCCTTTCGCCAAGCCCTGTGTGATTCTGTCGGGGGGCGAGACCACCGTCAGTCTGGCGGCCCATCCGGCGGCCCATCCGGCAGTGCAGGGCGGGCAAGGCGGGCCGGGCGGGCAGGGCGGACGCGCCACCGAATTCTTGCTGGGCTGTGCCCTGGCTTTGGACGGCGAGCCCGGCGTGTATGCCTTGTCCGCAGACACCGATGGCATCGACGGCGTCTGTGATAACGCCGGCGCTCTGCTGACCCCCAGCAGCCTGGCCAGAGCGCGGGCGCTGGGCCTGGATGCACGCGCCGAACTCGATGCGCACAATGCCCGGGGGTTTTTTGCACCGCTGGGCGATTTGGTCAGCACCGGCCCCACCTTCACCAATGTGAACGACTTCCGCGCTTTGCTGGTGCTTTGAGGTTTGGTGCGGCAGGGTCGAGGTCCAACCCGGCTGGGGCCGCCCCCTTGGCTTGGGCAAGCCTGGCCTGGGGAGGGCGGTCCGGGTGGGCGCCCTCAGACTGTGATGCAATCGCTTTTTCGCCATCGCTGCAGTGGGCCGGCGGCATTCGCTGAGCCGGCGTATCGCAACTTCAACTTTTGATCTCCCGAAACCCGTGGCCAAGAATTTGCGTCCCGAAGTGATTCGACCCCGCGTGCGCCTTGGTGAGCGCGTGCTGATCGGCCCTGGCAAGGTCGAGCTCTTGCGCGCCGTGGCCGAACAAGGCTCGATCTCCCGGGCGGCGCGTTCATTGGGCATGGGCTACAAACGTGCTTGGTCTTTGTTGGATGAATTGCAACAGGCCAGCAGCAAGCCGCTGATTGAGACCAGCGCGGGGGGTGTTGGGGGCGGGGGGGCCAAGGTGAGTCCGGCCGGCTTGGCCTTGATTGCTGAGTACGACGCCTTGGAGCGCGCTTGTCGCGATGCGGCGGCGCCCGCCTTGGCCAAGCTGTCGCGAATGCTGCGCAAATAGCGGCCTGCGCTATGTCAGAATTGACATAGCGGGCTTCATCTTTGCGACTTTGAGGCCGAATCGTTTTGCCACCGGTCGACCCACTTCTATGTCCATTGAGCTCCTGTCTGTGATGACGGCCGCCGTCTTGGTGGTGGCCCTGCTGTACTCCTCGGTGGGGCATGCCGGGGCTTCCGGCTATATCGCCGTCATGTCGCTGTTCAGCTTGGCGCCTACCGAGATCAGACCCAGCGCTTTGCTCTTGAACATCTTGGTGGCGAGTATCACGAGCTGGCAGTTTTGGCGGGCAGGCCACTTTCGGTGGGCTTTGTTCTGGCCTTTTGCGCTCCCGGCGGTGCCGATGGCGTTTGTGGGGGGCTATATCAGCCTGCCAACCCATGTTTTTCAAAACGCGGTGGGTGTGATCTTGTTGTTATCGGCCTTGCAGCTGATCGTTCGGCCAGCGCAAGAAGGCGAACCTCGTGCGCCCAGCAAAGCCGTTGCCCTGGGCACGGGGGCTGGGCTCGGTCTGTTGGCGGGCCTCACCGGCACCGGCGGCGGCATTTTCTTAACGCCCCTGTTGATCTTTACGCGATGGGCAAAAACGGCCAGCGCTTCGGCCGTGTCGGCCCCCTTCATACTCTTGAACTCCATTGCGGCCTTGAGCGGCAATGTGGCCGCCACCAAGTATTTGCCGAGCTTTGCCTTGCCCTTGTTGGTGGCGGCTGTGATCGGCGGCACGATAGGGTCACATTTCGGCAGTCGACGCTTGTCGCCCTGGGTCGTCAAACGACTCTTGGGTTTGGTCTTGGCCATCGCTGGCGCCAAGCTCTTGTTGACCTGAGTGGGGTGCCGCGGCGTTCAGGGCTGGGCGCCCGCCGCTCTGTCTTGGATCAAACAGGCTGAACATGCCCGCTTGCTTCGACGGCGAGTCTTGATGTGGCGCAAAGACAGGCTGGCGCGCTTGAAGGACATTGCCGCTCAAGCACCGGCGCATTTCTGACGGCTTGTTCTCTTCAGGTCAGCCTTCATGCCGGGCCTCGCCAACCCTGCTTTGAATGGACCCCCGCCATCGTGGACACCGCCAGCGTCAAATCGATCGCCCGCAGCAGTGGCGCCTCCAACAGCCACCGCGCGCTTGAAGTCTGGATGCCCGGCTGGGATGCCGTGTTCGGCCCCCCGCGACTCAGCGAGGCCGAGCGTCAGGCGCTGGGTCCGCTGCTGCGCACGCGGCGGCTCATGGTGGGCGAGGCGGTGTTTCAGCGCGGGCAAAGTGCCAGCCATTTGGTGGCGGTGGTGGAAGGCGCTGTGGGTTTGGGCGTGGCGACTGAAGGCCCAGCCTTTCAATTGGAGCGCAATGTCCACGGCCCGGCATGGCTGGACATCAGCAGCGCATGGCTGGGCAGTGGTCATGTGCAGGACGCCCGGGTCTTGCATGCCGCCACCCTGCTGGAGTTGCCGGTGGACGGCCTGCGCCCGCTGCTCGGGCGCTTCCCCGATTTGCGTGAACGCATGATGTTGGCCATGGCCCGTGCGGTGCAAAACCTCACCGGCACCACCCATGACCTGATGGCCAAAGACGCGCAAAAGCGCCTGGCCAGTTGGTTGCTGACCCATCGCTCGCCCAGCGCAGGCCATGATGTGGCCCTGAAAGAGCGCAAACGTGAGGTGGCGGCCCAGCTGGCCATCACGCCCGAGACCCTGTCGCGTTTGCTGCGGCAGTTGATGAGCGCCGGGCTCATCGAGGTCAAGGGCTACACCATCCGCTTGCTCAATCTGGGCGCCTTGCAAACCTTGGCGCACGACTGATCGGCGGCTTCAGCAGGGCGACCGAATGCGCCCGCTTTTTGCGGCGAAGTGCGCAGAAATCTGCTGTTTTTCCGCGCTTTCTTGCTGGCGCAGTCGGGCTTGGGGCCCTTAGACTGCAAGCGAAGGCCTCGCAGGTGCGAGCCTTTTCTACCGCTCGTGATGAGCCAGAGCCAGAGGAGACCGATGTGAGCGCAGCCGCTGAGAAGTTCTTCCAAAACAACCACGCCTTGCCCACCATGCCTGAGGTGGCCAATCGCCTGATGCGCAGCTTTGATGACGACAACATCAGCCTGGGCGCGATTGCCGATCTGATCGGCAAAGACGCCAGTCTTGCGGCCAAGGTGCTGCGCTTGGCCAATTCGGCGCGCTACAGCCCCTCGCATCAAATCGCCAGCCTGAGCGACGCGGCCGCTGCCCTGGGCATGGAGACGCTGCGCAATCTGTCCTTGGCGGCCTGTTTGTCGGGCGCGTTTCCGGTGGTCAAGGGCCTGGACCGCACGCTCTTTTGGCGCCACAGTGTCAGCACCGCTGCTTATGCCCGCATCCTCAGCAAGATGCTGCGCTTGGATGCGGAGACCGCCTATCTGGCGGGCCTGATGCTGCGCACCGGCCAGATCATGATGGCCATGAGCGAACCCGATCTGGTGGCCGATGTCGAGGCCCATGCCGCCGAACCCGGCAGCCGCTTCTCGCTGGAAGAACACCGCTTTGGCTGCACCCATGCCGATGTGACCGCCTCCCTGGCCTCGCACTGGCATTTTCCTGCCGAGATGGTGGAGGCCTTCAAAGACGCCAACACCCCGATGGAGATTCGCCCCTTCTCGCTGATGGCGGCGGTGCTGCATCTGGCCGAGGTTTTGGCCGATGCCGCTGAACACCACGACAACCCCAGCCATGCCCTGCAAGTGGCGGTGCCCGAATTGGTCGAGCACCTGCATCTGGACCTCGACTATCTGGCCGCCAAGATCGAAGCCGCAGGCGATGTGGCCAGCGATGTGGAGCAGCTGCTGCATTGAGGCATCAGCGCCCTAGGCCGATTCAGGGCCCCACATAGCGCGCCCGCACCCAAAGCCTTTGGCCGCTGCGCTTTTGCTCCAGGATATGGGCCAGCACGCCGATGCTGCGTCCGCCCATCAGCAGGCTCAGGGCCGCGTGTTCGGGGGCGCCCAGCGTGCGCCGCAGGGCGACCAGGCCGAAGTCCAGCGAAGGCTTCCAGCCGGTCAGCCGGGCCACGCAGGGCACCACCTTTTGGGCCAGTAGCTGCGCCGCGCAGGGGGCGAGCGCCGCGCATTCCTCCAGCAGACGGCGGGCCCGAGGGTCGCCCGCCGGGTAAGACAAATGGTTGAAGCCAGGCAATCCTTCGCCCCGATCCAAGCGCCGGCGCAGGGCCGCTTCAAGATCGCTGCTGGCGGCCAACTCGTCCCAGAGTGCCTCCACCTGCGCGCAAGCGCCGCCGTTGAAGGTGGCCGTTAGATTGCACATCGCCGCCAGCAAGGCGGCGCCGATGCTGGCTTCGACCGAGGCCAGGCAGCGGGCGGTGAAGCCCACCATATTCATCTCATGGTCGGCCACCAAGACCAGGGCGCGGCGCAGCGCTGCATCGCTGGTGGCTGGCAGCCGCCAGGCCCGCCGGAACTGTTGATGCAGGGGCTCTTGGCTGGGCGGTCGGTTCAAAAAGCTGGCGATCAGCGCGCGCAGATGCTCGGCGCAGGCCCGCGCCAGCGCTTCGCCGTCGGGCAGCCAGGCTGGGCCATGCAGATCGTTCAAAGCCGTGGCGAACAAGGCCAGGGGTCGGCTGCTGGGGCCGAGCGGCAGTTGCTCACGCAAGAGTTGCCAGCTCTTGCCCAAGACCGGCGCCGGGCTGGCAAAGGGGTCGATCTCTGGGCTGAATTGCCAGAGCTGGCGCGCCACATCTTCTGCGCTGCAGCCCGCGTCGACCCAGTCCAGCACGGAGCGGCCACGATACATGGGCTCTCCCTCACGCACGCAAGACAGGGCCGTGTCCAGCACCGGCAGGCCTTCGTTCAGGGCAGCGCGCGCCTGCTGCTCGCGTTGCCGCCCGCCTTGCTTGCGCCGCAGCAACAACTCAACTTCAAAGCTGGAATAGCGGCGCAGCCGCGGATCGCTGGGGTCACTGGCGGCTTTCAAGAGGCCACGGCTGACATAGGCATAGAGCGTGGCCTTGCTGATGCCCAGGCGTGCCGCGGCCTCGCCGGAATCCAATAAGGTGTATGTGCCGGAGGCCGGCAGGCTTAGGCCGGGGGCGCTGGGCGTGGCGGTTTTTTGGGCCGGGCGGCGCCGCTTGGGCTGTTGTGAATTCATATATTGATGAACTTGATCAAGATTGATGAATTGATCGCCGGCCAGTCTAATCCCGGCCTGTTGAGAGAAAGGTGTTTTTGTGAATCGAGATGAGGGGGTCTGGGGGCTGGTGCTGTGCTGCTGCTTGCCGAGCTTGGCCTTGGCGCAGGCGGCGGAGCCGGCGGCTCAGTTGCAAAGGGTGGAGGTGCAAGCGCAAGGGGCGGCTCAGGCCTTGAACGCCAGGCGTGCGTCGGTGGGGGCTTTGACGGTGCTCAGCCGCGAGGAGTTGCTGCGCCAGGGCGACAGCCGGTTGAGCGACGCCTTGCGGCGCGTGCCCGGCCTCAGTGTCGTGGAGCAAGGGCCGCGGGGCGCGGAAATCCGCATGTCGGGCTTGGGCCATGGCTACACGCAGATCCTGCTCAATGGCGAGCCGGTGCCGCCGGGCTTTTCCTTGGAGAGCTTGTCGCCGGAATTGATTGAGCGCATCGAAATCTCTCGCAGTGCCAGCGTGGAGCAAAGCGCGCAGGCGATTGCCGGCAGCATCAATCTGGTGATGCGGCGCAGCCCTGGGGCCACGCACCAGGCCCAGCGCGATGTGAAGCTGGGCCTGAGCACGCTGTTGCAGCGCCCCAGCGCCACGCTGGACCTGAATTTGGGGCAGCGTGAAGGCGCGGTGTCTTGGGGCTTGGGACTGGGGCTGAGCGAGGAGCGGCAGCGCTGGCCGATGGCGCTGGAGCAACAAGCCTTCAATGCCCAGGGGCAGGTGCAGCAGGCCTATCGCACTGACAAAGAGGAGTTTGATCACAGCCAGCGCTTGGTGCTGAGCCCGCGGGCCAGCTGGGTGATTTCAGAGCAGCAAACGCTCAGCACCGATCATTTGCTGCGGTTCAGCCGCTCGCGCGGCGGCGCGCTCGATACACGGCAGAGCTTGGTGGGCGCCGCGCCCGAGCAGGCGCACAACGACTTGGAGCTCGACATTCGCGCCCTGCAATTGCGCAGCCGACTGAACTGGACTTACGCCGACAAAGAGGGCCGCAAGTCCGAACTCAAGCTGGGCTACACCCGCTTGCGCCGCGACTCGGAGGCCCAGTACGCCGGCTATGACTTTTCGGGCCGCTGGATTCGTGATGCGCAGGTGGACTCGCTGGCCCTGGATCAGGGCTGGAGCTTGGCCGCTCGGCATCGCCGCGCCCTGGGTGAGGCCCAAACCTTGAGCACCGGCTTTGACTATGAGGAAAACCGCCGCAGCGAAGACCGTGTGCAGCGCGAGCAGCCGCTGCCGGGCGGCTTGCCGGTGGAGAACCTGGATGAGGTCTATGACGCGCGGGTGCGCCGCCTGGCGTTTTTTGTGCAGGACGAGGTCGATCTGAGCGCGTCTTGGCAGGCCACCTTGGGGCTGCGCTGGGAGGGCTTGCACACGCTCAGCAGCGGCAATGTGTTTGACAGCGTGAGCCGGCGCTCAGGGGTGTTCAGCCCCGTCTTGCAGGTCTTGTGGCGCGTGCCGGGCAGCAAGGACCAGCTGCGTTTGGGCCTGGCGCGCAGCTACAAAGCGCCCAACCCCCGGGAACTGACGCCCCGTCGCTATGTGGCCAACAACAACAGCCCGACCACGCCTGACTTGCAAGGCAACCCCGAGTTGCTGCCCGAGCTGGCCTGGGGTTTTGATAGCAGCTGGACGCATCCCCTGAGCAAGAGCAGCCTGCTGAGCGCCAGTGTCTATGTGAAGCGTATCGAGCAGGTCGTCGTCAGCGAGCTGTTCTTGCAAAACAAGCATTGGGTGGAACGCCGCAGCAACCAAGGCACGGCCTGGGTGCAAGGGCTGGAGCTGGAGGCGCGCCTGAGCTTGCCAGAGCTCTTGGCGGCCGACGCACCGGCCTTGGACTTGCGGGCCAGCCTGGGGCTGCATCACTCGCGCCTGCAGGCGGTGCCGGGGCCGGATAACCGTCTGGCTCAGCAGATTCCCGCCGTGCTGAACCTGGGCTTGGATCACCGGCTGGGCGCATCGCCGCTGGGCGGCAGCCTCAGCTGGGGCGGCAATCTGAATCTGAGCCAAGGCGCATCGCAGCGCCAGGCCGTCGACCGCTGGGCGGGCTTCTCCTCCAAAGCGGCCCTGGATTTCTACGCCTTGTGGAACCAGGACAAAAGCAGCAGCTGGCGACTCAGCCTGAGCAATGTCTTGCAGCAAGATCAAATCAGCCGCCGCCGCGTGTTGGCCGAGGGCTTGGATCACCAACTGCAAGAGCGGCTGCAGACCGGACTGAATGCACGGCTGCTTTGGGAGCGCAGCTTGTAGACACAGGAGGCGCGCGTGGCTTAGCCCCGCGGAATCGGCGTGCAAGAACTCGCCCTAAGATACCGACCCCGATGCAATTTTGAGCCCGAGCATGCGCCCCTTCTCCATTCAAAGACTTGACCATTTGGTCTTGCGCGTCAGCAGCCTGCCGCGCGCGATTGCCTTTTACGAGCAAGTGCTGGGCTGCGAGGTGGTACGTCGCCGCGAGGACTTGGGCCTGGTGCATTTGCGCGCCGGAGCCTCGATGATTGACCTGGTCAGTGTCGATGGGGTGATCGGTCGACGCGGCGGGGCTGCGGCGTCCGTGCCCAATGTGGATCATTTCTGTCTGCGCATCGAGCCTTTTGATGAGGCCCTTTTGCAGCGCCATTTGGCCGCGCACGGCCATGCGGCGCTGGGGCCGGCCGACGAGAACTTTGGTGCCGAAGGCGATGGCTTGTCTTTGTACTTGCGCGATCCGGATGGCAATCTCGTCGAGCTCAAAGGCCCCGCCTTTGACGTTCAAGCCGGAGTGCCGGCATGAGCGTCGATCAAGCGCTGAACCAGTCCCACAGCGACTATCCCATTCCAGCGCTGCAAACCGAGCGCCTCAATCTTTTGCCGCCGGGGCGCTTTTGCGAGGCCGCCTACCGCGCCTTTTATACCGATGCCGAAGCCTCCAAAGCCTATGGCGGCCCATTGACGGCCGCGGCCGCCTGGACGCGTTTGGCCTCAGACATTGGCAGCTGGCATTTGCAAGGCTTTGGTGTCTGGGCCTTGCAGCGACGCGAGCAGGGCGATGTGGTGGGCGTGTGTGGCTTTTGGCAAGGCCTGGGCTGGCCCCGTGAGTTGACCTGGTGGCTCTTGCCCGAGGTGCGTGGCCAAGGCCTGGCGGTGGAGGCCTCGCGGGCCGCTCTGCGCCACGCCTATCGCGAATTCGGCTGGCCGCAAGTGCAGACCTATATGGCCGACGACAACCAGGCGGCGCGCGCGCTGGTGCTGCGCTTGGGCGGCCAGAAGTTGGAGCGGCGCGCGTTCCCCGATGGCGATCAGCGCGACTTGTTCCTCCTGCCCGAGCCGCCGGGCTAGGCTTTTTACAGCGGCGCGCTCAGCAACTCTTGGATGGCCTGAGCCACGGCCTCGGGCTTGGCTTTTTGAATCTGGTGGTCCGAGTCCAGCACCACGGTTTTGGCGCCGGGGTAGAGCGCATCCACCAGCAACAAGCCCTTCACGTCCTTGGGGTACTGGCGGGCAAACAGCTGCATATACAGCCCGCCCAAGGAGTGGCCAAGCAGCACATAGGGCGGCTTGTGCCCCTGTTGCTGCAAGAGCTGGTGAAGATCGGCCACGATTTGCTGGCCGTCGCGCGGCCGCTCGGTGGCCTCGCTGCGGCCCATGCCGGGGCGATGGTAGGCCAACAAGTTCCAGTGCTTGCTTGCGGCCTGCCTCAGCGCCTGTTCAGGGCATGCCTGGGCCCTGCAGGGCTTGCAGCGCGCGCATGACGGCCTCGGCCGTGGCGGGCGCGCGCAGATCGGGGTCGCAGCCGGGCGGGCCGCAGGCCGCGATGGCATCTTTGATCGCCAACAGCACCGAGATCGGCAGCAGCAAGGGCGGCTCCCCCACGGCCTTGGAGCGGTGGATGCTGTCGGCGGCGTTCGGCTGGTCGAACAAGGCCACCCGGAAGTCCGGCGGGCTGTCGTTCGCGGTGGGGATTTTGTAGGTGCTGGGCGCGTGGGTGAGCAGGGCGCCGCTGCTGGGGTGCCAGACCAGCTCTTCCATCGTCAACCAGCCCATGCCCTGTACAAACGCGCCCTCGATCTGGCCGATGTCCAGCGCCGGGTTCAGCGAGCGGCCCACATCGTGCAAGACATCGGCGCGCAGCACGCGGCTTTCGCCGGTGAGGGTGTCGACCAAGACTTCAGACACGGCCGCCCCATAGGCGAAGTAGTAAAAAGGCTTGCCTTGCAGCTGGCTGCGGTCCCAGTGCAGGCCGGGCGTGGCGTAAAAGCCCTCGCTCCAGAGCTGCACCCGCTGCAGATAAGCTTTGTGCACCAGCTCGGCAAAAGGCATGGCCTGCTCGCCAGCGCTGACCCGGTCGTTGGCAAAGCTGATCTCCTCCGCCGAGCATTGCCACAGCTTCGCGGCCAGGGCTGCAAGCCGGCTCTTGATGCGGGCGGCGGCGTCTTGTGCGGCCTTGCCGTTCAGGTCGCTGCCGGTGGAGGCCGCGGTGGCCGAGGTGTTGGCGATTTTTTGGGTGTCGGTGGCGCTGCAGCGCACCCGCGCCAGGCTCAGGCCCAGCTCATGCGCCACCACCTGCGCCACCTTGGTGTTCAGGCCCTGGCCCATTTCGGTGCCGCCATGGTTCACCAGCACCGAGCCATCGGTGTAGACATGCACCAAGGCGCCGGCCTGGTTCAGGTGCACCACATTGAAGCTGATTCCAAATTTCAGCGGCGTCAGCGCCAGGCCTTTTTTCAGCACCGGGCTGCGGGCGTTGAAGTCGGCGGCGGCTTGGCGGCGCTGGGCATAGTCGCTGCTGGCCAACAGGCGCTCGATCAGCGGGGCCAGGATGTTGTCTTCGACCTGTTGGCCGTAGGGCGTGAGCTTGCGGCCGCCGGCATCGGCGTACAGATTGTTCAGCCGCACTTGCAGCGGGTCGATCTGCAGGCGGCGCGCCACCGCGTCCAGAATCATCTCGATGGCCAGCGCGCCTTGCGGCCCGCCAAAGCCGCGAAAGGCGGTGTTGCTCTGGGTGTGGGTGCGCGCGCAAAAACCGTGCAGGGCCACATGGGGCAGGAAGTAGGCGTTGTCGAAGTGGCAGAGCGCCCGCGCCATCACCGGCGCCGACAAATCGGCCGAATGCCCGCAGTTGGAAATCAACTCCACCTCGGCGCCGAGGATGCGCCCCTGCGCGTCAAAGCCCACCTCCCAGCGGTAGTCAAAGCCGTGGCGGCGGCCGGTGATCATGAAGTCGTCATCGCGGTCCAAGCGCAGCTTGACCGGGCGGCCCAGCTGGTTGGCAGCAATGGCGGCCACGCAGGCAAACAGCGCCGACTGCGACTCCTTGCCGCCAAAGCCGCCGCCCATGCGACGGCATTGCACCTGCACCTGATGCGAGGCCCAGCCCAGCGCATGGGCCAGCAGCTGCTGCATCTCGCTGGGGTGTTGGGTGGAGCAGTGCACCAAGAGCCCCTGCTGCTCTTGCGGGATGGCGTAGCTGATCTGCCCTTCCAGATAGAACTGCTCCTGCCCGCCCACCGACCACTCGCCGCTCAGCCGCATGGGCGCTGCCGCCAGCGCCGCCGCTGCGTCGCCCCGGCTCAAATGCATGGGCGGCAGCACATAGTGGCCCTGGGCATGGGCTTCTTTGGCCGTCAGCACCGCGGGCAGGGCTTCGATGCGCAGGGCCGTTTTGGCCAGGGCAGCGGCGCGGCGCGCCAGCTCGCGGCTGCGAGCGATCACCGCGAAGACCGGCTGGCCCAGATAACTCAAAGTCTCGGCGGCAAGAATCGGGTCGTCATGTACCAAGGGGCCGCAGTTGTTCTCGCCCGGGATGTCGGCCGCCGTCAGCACCGCCACCACGCCCGGCTGGGCGCGCAGCAGGGCCAGATCGGTGGACAGCAAGCGCCCATGCGCCACCGGTGACAGGCCCAGGGCCGCATGCAGCGTGCCTTGCAGCTCGGGGATGTCGTCGGTGTAGCTTGCTTCGCCGCTGACGTGCAGTGCAGCCGACTCATGCGGCGGGCTGTGGCCGACGCGCGCGCCCGTGCTTGGGATGTGGGGGGCCTTCATGCCGCGCTCCCCCTGCGTTGATCCACGCTGAGGGTTTGCCAAACGCTCAGCTCATGAGCCGCCAAGGGCTGCTCGGCACGCGTGGCCAGCCACAGTCGGCGCAGCAGGTTTTGCGCCACTTGCATGCGGTAGCTGCTGCTGGCGCGGGCGTCGCTCAGCGGCGTGAAGTCTTGGTGCAAGGCGGCTTGCGCGGCTTGCAGCGCTGCTTCGTCCCAGGCTTGGCCGATCAGTGCGGCCTCGGCTTGGGCGGCGCGTTTCACCACGGCCGCCATGCCGCCATAGGCCAGGCGTGCTTGCAGCACCCGCTGGCTGCCGGGCTGCAATTGCAGGGCCAAGACCGCGCAGACGGCGGAGATGTCGCTGTCATAACGCTTGGCCACTTTGTAGGCGCCGAGCCGCCAATCCGGGCCGGGTTTGGGCAGGTGCAGCGCTTCGACGAACTCGCCCGGTTGGCGGGCGTTTTGCATATAGCCGAGGTAGAAGTCCTCCAGCTTGAGGCGGCGTTGCTGTGCGCCACGGCGCAAGACGATCTCCGCGCCCAGGGCGATCAGTGCGGGGGCACCGTCGCCAATTGGGGAACCATTGGCGATATTGCCGCCCAAGGTGCCGGCTTGCCGCACCGGTGGCGAGGCAAAGCGCAGCCAGAGCTCGCGCAAGCCCGGCGCGGCCTCGGTCAATGCCGCCCAGGCGGCTTCCAGCGAAGCCGCAGCGCCTATCCACAAACCCGGCTGGCCCTGGAAGTCTTGTGCCCGGATCTGCCGCAGCTCGGCCACCGCGCCGACATAAATCAAGTCGCCCACATCGCGGAACTGCTTGTTCAGCCACAGGCCGATGTCGGTGGCGCCGGCCAGCAGTCGGGCCTGCGGCTTGGCCTCGCACAGCGCCGCCAACTCGGCCACGCTGCGGGGCGCATGCAAAGCGTCAACGCGGCCCGCATAGGCTGGGTTGGGGGCCTCGTAATGCAGCGGCGCATCGGCCTGCAGCTCGCGCAAGGCCGCCTCGATGGGGGCCCGGTCCAGGGGCTGGGGCGGCAGGTCAAACATGCGCTCACCGGCATCCAGAATCGGGCGGTAGCCGGTGCAGCGGCACAGATTGCCCGCCAAATCATCGGCCAGTTCTTGGCGTGTGGGGCGGCTGTTCATGCCTTGATGGCGCTCGTAGCAGGCTTGCAGCGTCATCACAAAGCCGGGGGTGCAAAAGCCGCATTGCGAGCCGTGGCAGTCGATCAGCGCTTGTTGCACCGGATTGGGCTTGGCGGCCGAGCCCAGGTCTTCCACCGTCAGCAGGGCTTGGCCGTCCAGCGTGCCCAGCAACTGGGTGCAGGCATTGACATTGCGCAGCCGCAGCTGGCCTTGCGCGTCCAATTCGCCCAGCAAGACGGTGCAGGCGCCGCAATCGCCCTCGGCGCAGCCTTCTTTGGTGCCGGTGCAGGCCTGCTCGGGCTGGTGTTCACGCAAATAACTGAGCAGCGTGGTGGTGGTGGGCAGACCCTGAACGGACCGAATCTGGCCCTGCTGGAAAAAGCGGATCGGACGCTGCTGCATGCTCATCGAAACGGAACTCACCAAGCTGCTGGGCCCCTGACGATATACGATCCTGCCCCAGCTCTTTTGAAAACACTGCCTTGTCCACATCCACGCCACAGAAAATCGCCCTGCGCGGCGACCTGCTCGACTTCACCGCCAGCCCCGCCTGGGGCGATTTAGAGGCCGAGGGCGCACTGCGCTTCCAGCCCGACCATTGGCTGCTGATCGATGAGCAGGGGCGCATCGCGGGCACGCAGGCCGAAGAGCCTGGGCCGCAGTGGCAACAAATCGATCACCAGGGCCGGCTGATCCTGCCTGGATTCATCGACACCCATGTGCATTGCCCGCAGCTCGATGTGATTGCCTCCTATGGCGCCGAGTTGCTGGACTGGCTCAACACCTACACCTTCCCGGCCGAATGCCGCTACGCCGACCCGGCGGTGGCACGGGCCGGCGCGGCGCGTTTTCTGGAGGCTTTGCTGGCCCATGGCACAACGGCGGCGGTGGTCTTCCCGACGGTGCACAAGGTCTCGGCCGAGGCTTTGTTCGAGGCTGCCCAGCAACGCGGCATGCGCCTCATCACCGGCAAGGTGCTGATGGATCGCCACGCGCCGGCCGAGTTGCTGGACACCAGCGTGGCCCAGGCCGAACGGGATTGCGTGGACTTGATCTCGCGCTGGCATGGCGTGGGGCGGCTCAGTTACGCGGTAACCCCGCGCTTTGCGCCCACCAGCACGCCGGCCCAGCTGGCCATGGCAGGCGCGCTCTGCCGTGCCGATGCCTCGCTCTATATGCAAACCCATGTGGCCGAAAACCGCGAGGAGGTGCGCTGGGTGAGCGAGCTGTTCCCGCAGGCGCGCAGCTATCTGGATGTGTATGCCCGCGAGGGCTTGCTGCACCCACGCGCGGTGCTGGCCCACGGTATTTGGCTCGATGCGGAAGACCGGCGCATGCTGGCCGCCACGGGTGCGCAAGTGGCGTTCAGCCCTTCGTCCAACCTCTTTTTGGGCAGCGGGCTGTTCGACTGGCCGGCCGCGCGCGCCGGGCAGGTGCAGGTGTCGGTGGCCAGCGATGTGGGCGGCGGCACCAGTTTGTCGACGCAGCGCACCCTGCTGGATGGCTACAAGGTGCAGGCCCTGGCCGGTCATCGGCTGACCGCCTGGGCGGGCCTGCATGCGGCCACCCGGGGCGCCGCCGAGGCCCTGGGCCTGGGCGCGGAAATCGGTCACTTTGGTGCAGGCACTCTGGCCGATGTGTGCGTTTGGGACTGGGCGCGCGGCCCGGTGGCCGAGGCTCGCGACGCCGTGGTGCGCAGCCTGCATGAGCGGGTGTTCGCCTGGATGAGTTTGGCCGACGACCGCAATCTGCGCGCCGCCTATGTGGCTGGGCGTTGCCGATACGCGGCCTGATGGATTCGACTCGGGTTTGTCCTGCCTTGGCATCCAGCCTTGGCGCTAGGGCCTGCGCCGATTTGCCCGGATACTTGCGTTTGACTTCTCGCCCGCCCACCTCACCATCTTCATGAGTCCAGCCCGCCTGCAACTGTTCGGCATCAGCAAGCAATACCCCGCGGTGCGGGCCAATGACGCCATCGATTTGACGGTGGCCCCGGGGCAAATCCATGCGGTGCTGGGGGAAAACGGCGCCGGCAAGTCCACGCTGATGAAGATCATTTACGGCGCGGTGCAGCCCGATGCGGGGCAGATGCACTGGAAGGGCCAGCCGGTCACCATCAAATCGCCAGCCCAGGCGCGCGCCCTGGGCATCAGCATGGTCTACCAGCATTTCTCGCTGTTTGACACGCTGACGGCAGCCGAGAACGTCTGGCTGGGACTGGACAAAAGCATGGCCCTGGCCGAAGTGACCCGCCGCATTGAAGCGCTCGCACAAAGCTATGGGCTGGAGGTGGACCCGCAGCGGCCGGTGCACAGCCTCTCGGTGGGGGAGCGCCAGCGGGTGGAGATTCTGCGGGCGCTGATGACCGAGCCCAAGCTCTTGATCCTGGACGAGCCCACCTCGGTGCTGACCCCGCGCGCGGTGGACAAACTCTTTGTCACGCTGCGCCAGTTGGCGGCACAGGGCTGCTCGATTTTGTATATCAGCCACAAGCTCGATGAGATCCGTGCGCTCTGCGATCACTGCACCGTCTTGCGCGCGGGGCGCGTCAGCGGCGAAGTGGACCCGCGCACCCAAAGCAGTGCGGAGCTCTCGCGTCTGATGATTGGCGCCGAGCCACCGGCGGTGCAACGCCAGCCGCGCCGCCCCGGCCCGCTGGCGCTGAGCCTGCGTCGACTCAGCTTGGCCAAGGCCCAGCCTTTTGGCACCACCTTGGTCGACATCGATCTGGATTTGCACGGCGGCGAGATCGTCGGCGTGGCCGGGGTCTCCGGCAATGGCCAACAAGAATTGCTGGCGGCGCTCAGCGGCGAAGACCGGCGCGCCCAGGCCGGCGCGGTGCAGCTGTTCGGCCAAGACATTGCCCGCAGCGGCCCGAGCCGGCGCCGCAAACTGGGCCTGCACTTTGTGCCGGAAGAGCGCCTGGGGCGTGGCGCGGTGCCCAGCTTGTCGCTGGCGCAAAACACCTTGCTGACCCGCACCGAGCGCGGCCCGCAGGGCTCGCTGGGGCCCTTCGGTTGGCTGCATCAGCGCCGGGTGCAGCATCTGGCCGAACGTTTGATCGCACGCTTTCAGGTGCGCGCTGGCGGCGCAGGGGCGGCGGCGCGCAGCCTCTCGGGCGGCAATTTGCAGAAGTTCATCGTCGGCCGCGAGATCGACGCCGGCCCCAAGGTGCTGATCATTGCCCAGCCGACCTGGGGCGTCGATGTGGGCGCGGCCGCGCAGATCCGCGCCGAGTTGTTGCAGCTCAGCGCCGCCGGTTGTGCGGTGCTGGTGCTGAGTGAGGAGTTGGACGAATTGTTTGAGATCAGTGATCGACTGGTGGTGATGGCGCAAGGCCGCCTGTCGCCCTCGGTGTCGGTGAGCGAGGCCAGCCGGGCCTTGATCGGTGAGTGGATGAGTGGCTTGTGGCAGACCCCGGCTGCCTCGGCCGCCGTGCACAGCGCGTCAGGAGCCGCCGATGTTCAAGCTTGAGCCGCGCCCGCAACCTTCGCAGCTGATGGGCTTGGCCTCGCCGCTGTTGGCGCTGGGCCTGACGGTGTTGCTGGGCCTGGGCCTGTTTTTGCTGTTGGGCAAAGATCCGCTGCGCGGCCTGCAGATGTTTTTCTGGGAGCCGCTCAGCAGCCTGCGCGGCTGGAGCGAGCTGGGCCTGAAGGCCACGCCGCTGCTCTTGATTGCGCTGGGTTTGGCGGTTTGCTTTCGCGCCAATGTCTGGAATATCGGCGCGGAGGGGCAGTTCATCGTTGGCGCGCTGGCGGGCGGCTGGGTGGCGATGCAGGCCGATGCCTCCAGCTCGGCCGCCGTGATGGTGCCAGCGATTTTGGCCGCTGGCGTGCTGGGCGGCATGGCCTGGGCCGGCATCACCGCGCTGCTGCGCGCGCGCTTCAATGCCAATGAGATTTTGGTCAGCCTGATGCTGGTCTATGTGGCCGATCTGCTGCTGGCCTATCTGGTTTACGGCCCTTGGAAAGACCCGGCGGGCTTCAACTTCCCGCAAAGCATCAGCTTTTTGCCGGTCACCAAGATCCCGCGCTTGTTCGAGGGCTCGCGCCTGAACATCGGCGTGCTGATCGCGCTGGCGTCGGCCCTGGCCTGCTGGGTGCTGCTGTTTCGCTCTTACTTGGGCTTTTCGCTGCAGGTGGGCGGGCTGGCACCGGCGGCGGCGCGCTATGCTGGCTTTTCTTCGACACGGGCCTTGTGGACGGCGCTGCTGCTCTCGGGCGCCATGGCCGGGTTGGCCGGCGCGCTGGAGGTGGCCGGGCCCCTGGGCCAGCTCACACCCTATGTGCCGGCCGGCTATGGCTTTGCGGCCATCATCGTGGCCTTTGTCGGGCGGCTGCATCCGCTGGGCATCGTCTTGTCGTCGATCCTGATGAGCATGTTCTACATCGGCGGTGAGTTGGCGCAATCGCGCTTGGGCCTGCCCAAATCCATCACCGGCGTGTTCCAGGGCTTGTTGCTGTTTTCGCTCTTGGCCTGCGACACTTTGATTCACTACCGCTTGCGCCGCCATGCAGCGCCGGCGCCTGCATCCCACAAGGCCTGATTGATGCCCATGGACAGCATTGCACCGCTGATTGCGGCCTCGATGAACGCCGGCACCTTGCTGGCGCTGGCGGCCTTGGGGCTCTTGATCAATGAGCGCGCCGGCATTGTCAATTTGGGCGCCGAAGGGCTGATGCTGGTGGCGGCGGTGGCGGGCTTTGCCACGGCGGTGCACACCGGCAGCGACACCCTGGCCTTCCTGGCCGGCATGGGAGCGGGCGCGCTTTTGTCGGCCTTGTTCGGCCTGCTGGTGATTTGGCTCAACACCAATCAATACGCAGCGGGGCTGGCGCTGAGCTTGTTTGGCGCGGGCTTTTCGGCCTTTGTCGGCATCCGCTACACCCAAGAGAAGCTGAGCCCGCGCAGCAGCTATGAGCTGCCCGGGCTGGCCGACCTGCCTTTTGTGGGGACGGCCTTCTTCAAACACCACCCGCTGGTCTATGGCGCGATTGCTTTGACGGCACTGCTGGCCTGGTTGTTGTACCGCTCACGCCCCGGCCTGGTGCTGCGGGCGGTGGGCGAGTCGCCCGAGTCCGCCCATGCGCTGGGCTATCCGGTGCGCAAAATTCGCCTCGCCGCCGTGGTGGCGGGAGGGGCTTTGTGCGGCTTGGCCGGGGCCTATGTGTCGGTGATCTACACGCCCTTGTGGGTGGAGGGCATGATTGCCGGCAAGGGCTGGATCGCGCTGGCGCTGACCACCTTTGCCACCTGGCGGCCGGCGCGCATCTTGCTCGGTGCTTATCTCTTTGGCTTTGTCACCATGCTGCAGTTCCATCTGCAAGGGCAGGGCGTGCAGATCCCCAGTCAGTTCCTCAGCATGCTGCCCTATCTGGCCACCATCGTGGTCTTGGTGCTGATCTCCAGCAAGGCGGCTTTCATTCGCGCCAATATGCCGGCCTCGCTGGGCAAACCCTTCTTCCCTGGCTCATGATTCTTGATTGGAGAGAACCTCGATGAACAAGCGACATCTTCTGTTGAAACTGGCGTCCCTGACCGCGGTGGCCGCCGCAGCGGGCTTGGTGGGCTGCGGCAAAAAGACCGAGGAAGCCGCGGCCCCTGCGGCCAGCAGCGCGGCCGCCAAGGCCGAGCCGCTGAAGATTGCCTTTGCCTACGTCGGCCCGGTGGGCGATGGCGGCTGGACCTTCGCCCATGACAATGCCCGCAAGGCGGTGGAAAAGGAATTTGGCGACAAGGTCGTCACCAGCTTTGTCGAGAAAGTGCCCGAGGCCGCCGACGCTGAGCGGGTCTTCCGCGACATGGTCAGCACCGGCAACAAGCTGATTTTTGGCACCACTTTTGGCTATGGCGAGTCCATGCTCAAGGTAGCGGCCGACCATGCCGATGTGAAGTTCGAGCACGCCACCGGCTACAAGCAGGCGGCCAATCAGCGCACCTACGATTCGCGCACCTACGAGGGCGCCTATATGGCCGGGGTGATCGCCGGCAAGATGAGCAAGAGCGGCACGCTGGGCGTGGTGGGCTCCATCCCAATCCCCGAGGTGATCCGCAATATCAACAGCTTCACTCTCGGCGCGCAAAGCATCAACCCCAAGGTGGTGGTCAAGGTGGTGTGGGTGAACAAATGGTTCGATCCCCCACAAGAAACCGAAGCCGCGCAAACGCTGATCAACGGCGGCGCCGATGTCTTGATGCAAAACACCGACTCCAGCGCGGTGCTGCAAACCGCCGAGAAGAACGGCAAGTACGCCTTCGGTTGGGACTCCGACATGACCGCCTACGGCCCCAAAGCCCACCTGGGTTCGGCCGTGATCAACTGGGCGCCTTACTACATCGCTTCGGTGCGTGAAGCGCTGGACGGCAAGTGGACAGCGGGCGCCGGCAAGCATGCCTGGTGGGGCGTGAAGGAAGGCGCTATTGACATGGTGTCGGTGTCCGAGGCGGTGCCCGCCGAAACCCGCGCCCAGGTCGACAAGATCAAGGCCGGGCTGAAGGACGGCAGCTTCAACATCTGGAAAGGCCCCATCATTGGCCAAGACGGCAAAGAGCTGCTGAAGAAGGACGAGGTGGCGGACGATAAATTCCTCTCCGGCATCAACTTCTACATCAAGGGCGTGGAAAGCCAGTTGCCCAATTCCAAGTGACGCAAACTGACGCGACGTGATGTGAACTAGCGCCAAGGCGCAGCTCGGCAAGACCTGACCCCACAGCGAGGGCGTAGCGATGGACAAGAGCACTCACCCCAGCAACGATGCGCTTGCATTGAAGCTCGATGCCCTGCCTCGGTCGGTCTTGCCCACGCTGCTGCGGCAGGCGCCCAAGGCCGAGCTGCATCTGCACATCGAGGGCACGCTGGAGCCCGAGCTGATCTTCAAGCTGGCGCAGCGCAATGGGGTGAGGCTGGGCTATCCCTCGGTCCAGGCCCTGCGGGCGGCCTATGCCTTCACCGATCTGCAGAGCTTTTTGGATGTGTACTACGCCGGCGCCGGCGTCTTGCTGACCGAGCAAGACTTCTTCGATCTGGCCTGGGCCTATTTCGAGCGCGCCGCTGCCGACGCCGTGGTGCATGCCGAGGTCTTTTTTGACCCGCAAACCCACACCAGCCGTGGCGTGCCCATGCAAGCGGTGATCTTGGGCCTGCACCGCGCTTGCCTGCGGGCGCAGGCCGACTTGGGCCTGAACGCTCGGTTGATTCTGTGTTTTTTGCGCCATCTCAGCGAGAAGGACGCGTTGGCCACGCTGGAGGCCGCCCTGCCTTGGCGCGACTGTTTCATTGGCGTGGGGCTGGACAGCGCCGAGCAAGACAACCCGCCGGAGCGCTTTGCCCGCGTCTTTGCGCGCGCCCGTGAGCTGGGCCTGCACTGCGTGGCCCATGCCGGCGAAGAGGGCCCGCCGGCCTATATCGAGGGTGCGCTCGATGTCTTGCAGGCCGAGCGCATCGACCATGGCGTGCGCTGCCTGGAAGACCCGGCCTTGGTGCAAAGACTGGCGCAAGCGCGCATGCCGCTGACGGTCTGCCCGCTGTCCAATCTCAAGCTCTGTGTGGTGCCGTCCTTGGCCCAGCATCCCTTGCGGCGCATGCTGGATGAGGGCTTGTGCGCCATGGTCAATTCCGACGACCCGGCTTACTTTGGCGGCTATTTGAACGACAACTTCTTGCGCTGCTTCGAGGCCGACCCGGCTTTGACCGCCCGCCATGCCTATGCCTTGCTGCGCAACAGCTTTGAGGCCTGTTTTGACTTGGACGAGGCCAGCCGTCAACAGCGTTACCAGCAAATCGACGCCTTGTTTGAAGCCGCCTTGGCCCAGTTGCCGAAAACCGGCTGAGTGCGACGCGGCGGCGGCCCCGGGATTCGCGCCTAAAATTCGGCCTCCTTGTTGGGACTTTTCTGCCATGACCGCTGCTTTGTTGAACTCCTCGCTGACCTCTTTGCCCCTGCTTGCCCGAGGCAAAGTGCGTGAAAACTACGCCGTGGGCGAGGATCGCATCCTGATGATCGCCAGCGATCGCCTCTCGGCCTTTGACGTCATCATGGGTGAGCCCATCCCGGGCAAGGGCGCCTTGCTGACGCAAATGGCCTTGTTCTGGTTCGACAAACTGACCGGCATCGTCCCCAACCACCTGACCGGCGACGACCCGCTGTCGGTGGTCAGCGAGGCCGAAAAGGCCCAGGTCAAAGACCGCTCCATGCTGGTCAAGCGCCTGAAGCCGCTGCCGGTGGAAGCGGTGGTGCGCGGCTATCTGGCCGGCAGCGGCTGGGCCGAGTACCAGCGCAACGGCCAGGTCTGCGGCGTGGCCTTGCCGGCCGGCCTGCAAAACGCGTCCAAGCTGCCCGAGCCCATCTTCACGCCCGCCACCAAGGCCGAGATGGGCGACCACGACGAGAACATCTCCTTCGATCGCATGGTCGAGATCATCGGCCTGGACCTGGCGACCCGGGTGCGCGACATCTCCATCCAGCTCTACAAGCGTGCGGCCGACTTCGCGCTGACCAAGGGCATCATCATTGCCGACACCAAGTTTGAGTTTGGTCTGGATGCCGATGGCACTTTGACGCTGATGGACGAGGTGCTCACGCCCGACTCCTCACGCTACTGGCCGGTGGAAAGCTATGCCGTCGGCATCAATCCGCCCAGCTATGACAAGCAATTCGTGCGCGACTGGCTGGAGCAAGCCCAGGTCAATGGCAAGCCCTGGGGCAAGACCGCCCCGGCACCGGCCCTGCCCGCCGAAGTGATTGAAAAAACCGCCGCCAAATACCGTGAGGCCTTGCAGCGTCTGACCCAGTCATGAGCATCAAGAGTCGCTTGCTGAAGCGGCTGGACGCCGCGATCGAAGCGGCGACCGGCCCCGTCCAGCCCGCGGTGCTGAAGACCCAGAAGGCGCTGCTGCTGGCGCGTCATGGGCAGATGGCGGTGGCCCGCGAGCAGCTCACGGCCCTGCATTTGCAGTCCTTCCAACACCCGCATCCGGAGTTGGGCGCATGGCTGCATTTTGCTGAGGGCCTGATGGCCTACTACACCGACTTCAGCAGCGCGGCCCAAGAGAAAATTGCGCATGCCCGCGTGATTGCGTCGAACAGCGGGCTGAAGGCGCTGGACGGCCTGTGTTCGGCTTGGCTGGCCCAGTTGGCTTATGTGCGGCATGAACTCGACGCCATGCTCGAGCATGCCCAGCACTGCGACCAAGTGGCCGACCCGCGGGACTTTGCGGCGCGTTACCGCCTGTGCACCGTGATGGGCCTGGCCTTTGATTTTTCGTCTCAGCAAGAAGCCGCCAAGCTTTGGTACGCCAAGGCGCGCGCCCATGCGCAGGCCGATGGCGACGACGCTTCGATCTCGGCCCTGATGTACAACGTGGCCGAAATGCGCGCGGCCCAGCTGCGCCGCGAGGCGGTGTGGTCCGACGCCAAGGCCCAGTCGCAAGGCCTGCTCTTGGGCGCCGATTCGATCAAGCATTACGACGCGGCGGTGGGTGGCTCGGTGAAGCCGGATCTGACGCCTGTGTTGCGCGCACAGATTTTGGTGGTGGAGGGCGAGTTCGCCCAGGCGCTGGCCCTGTACGAGGCGCATCTGCCGCAAACGGTGTCTGCCGGTCTGACGCGCTTGAGCAGCAGCCTCTTGGCCGATATGGCTTGGTGCCGGGTGCACCTGGGGCAAAACGAACAGGCCTTGCAACAAGCCCAGGAAGCCGAACTCGAATCCGGCGCCCCCGCCGACGTGGACGACCGCGCCATCGCCCACAGCCGCCTGTCCCAGGTCTTCCGCGCCCTGGGCCGTGAAACCGACGCCGCCCGCCACGCCGCGCTGGCGCAAACCCTGTGGCAAGAATTCAGCGCCGAGCAACACCGCTGGGCCCAAGCCCTGCAAGCCTTGGCCTTGCGACCGGTTTGAAGCTGGCGCTGCGGCAGCTTGGTGCCCATTGCAGTCTTAGATTTGGGCGACGATCAGGCCACTTGGGGGCTCTACGTCGCTCCTGTCCCCCGCCCCGGGCTCGCGCCCGGGTCTCCTCCTTTACCTCGCGCCGCAGAGCCCCCAAGCGTCCTGATCCAGCACGGCCGTGCTACTTCTTCGAGGACGCGCATCGGTGGAACTGCCGAGTGGCGTCGGGGGTGTGATTCCGCGAGGTAAAGGAGGAGCCGGCGCCTGCAAGGCGACGGCGGGGGACAGGAGCGGAATTACGCCCCCGGCGGCGCTCGGCACCCAACTCCCCAGCAACGTCCGCTCCGGGCAAATTCCGTTGAAAAAGTCGTTGATCGCCATGACCG
>CAMFGY010000027.1 GCA_945952065.1 uncultured Burkholderiales bacterium
CCGCCGGGGCGAAAACCGGAGGTTTCGCCGAAGGCAAATCCCGGCATCGTCCCAGTAAAGGCAAAGCTTCGAGTGACGGAGCCGGCCAAAGACCGCTCCGCGCACCTTGCAGCCATGCAGGGATGAAAGCAGGCGGGCTCCTTGGGCTGAGGTCGATTGTTGAAGCCCATTTGTTGGCATGACGGGCACAGCCAGGCCGTGAGATGCAAGCGCACGCAGGGCTGGCGCCGCAGATGCAAAACCTTGGGACCCAGATCTAGCACCGCTGGGCATTCGCCCCTGAAATTCGGCGTCTGTTCCCAGCTGCAACGCCGGCATCGGCTTGATGTCTTGGACACCGGTTTTCGTCACCCAAGGAAACCGCCACACCAGGCGCGTTTCTAGAGTCAGTCATCCGCCCCATCGTCCCGATGGGCGTGGTTCAACCCCGATGAGGAGACTGATTTGTTCAAGAAAACCGCATTGGCCCGCGCTCTGGCGCTGGCCCTCGGAGGCGCCGCTTTGGGCCTCAGCTTTAGCCTGCCGGTGATGGCGCAGTCCAATGCCACCGGCACCATTTTTGGCCGATTGGACGCGCAAGCGGAGCAGAGCAGCATCGTGATTGAGAACCCGGCCACCGGCTTCAAACGCACACTGACACCCGACGCGCAAGGTCGATTTCAAGCCACATCGCTTCCGGCCGGCACTTACCGGGTCAGCCTGATCAAGAACGGGCAGCTGCTCAGCAGCCGTGACGGCATCGAGGTCCAAGTGGGCAAGGGCCAAGAAGTGTCGTTCCTGGAGGCCAGCACGCTAGAAACCGTTGAAGTGCGTGGCCGCGCCAAGACGATTGACGTTTCCACCGCCGACAACGGCGTCAGCTTTGGCGCCAAGCAGCTGGACATCTTGCCGGTGCAAAAGTCCGTGGAGGCGGTGATGCAGCTGGCCCCCAATGTGACGCGCGGCGACTCGCGCTACAACGGCGCGGCCAGCCTGGGCGGCGGCGCTGCTTCCGAGAATTCTTTCTACATCAACGGCATGGTGGTCACCAACCCGAACACCGGCTTGGGCGCCTCATCGCTGCCTTTTGGCGCCATCGAACAAATGCAGGTGGTGACGGGCGGCTTCGGCGCCGAGTTTGGCCGCTCCATGGGCGGCGTGGTCAACATCATCAGCAAGAGCGGCAGCAATACCTGGGAGACCGGCGCCCTGCTCACCTACTCGCCCAAGTCACTGCGCGCCAAAGCGCGCAATATCTATTACGCCAAGACCGGCAAGCCAGGCAATGAAAGCACGGATGGCACGCTGTACCGCCTGCAAGATCAAAACACCCAAAGCCAGGTCGAGATGGGCGCTTATGTGGGCGGCCCCTTGATCAAGGACCGCTTGTTCATGTTCTTGGCTGCCGATGAAAAACGCACAGACTCCAGCGTGGTGGACCTGCCCACCTCCAGCGTTTCCAGCAGCAAATGGGGCTGGGCCGAACGTGAGGACAAGACCACCCGCTACCTGGCCAAGTTCGACTGGAATCTGCACGAAGACCATCGACTGGAGATGACCCTGATCGGCGACAACTCCACGCGCGACCGCCGGGTCAGCGGCTATGACTACGCCACCCTGAGCCGCAAGGGCGCGCAGCCGGACAGCGACTTCCGCGATCACTACAAGAACGAGTTCAACCAAACCCCGGTGGGCTCAGACGTGCAAATGCTCAAATACACCGGCAATTTGAGCAATGACCTGACCCTCACCGCCATGGTGGGGCAGACCCGCTCGGAGCATGTCAATACCTTTCAATATGGCGGCACACCGGGCGGCAGCCAGTACTTTGTCGACGTCAGCGCCAGCGGGCGCGCGCCGGGCCTGGTTTACAACAACCCACAGCCCTTGCTGAACAACCAGTTGCCCGAGGGCGCGGTGGACAAGACCCGTTCGATGCGCCTGGATGTGGAATACCGCCTGGGCCAACACTCGCTGCGCGCCGGCCTGGATCGCAATGAGCTGACCTCCTTGAACAACGGCGATTTCTTGCCGGGCGGCGGCGTCTATCGATACCGCAGAAACAATGACATCAACGCCATTCCCGGCGACGCACCAGGCTCCATCAGCATTGCCAGTGGTGGCGGTCTCGGTCTTCAAGGCTATTACGGGCGGGAGTTCAATTTCTCCTCCGTCACCCATGCCTACTCGGACACCTCGGCTTGGTACTTGGAAGACCGCTACCAGGTCAGCAAGAACTTGCTGATCTCCTTGGGTCTGCGCAGCGAGTCCTTCACCAACAAGAACAATGAGAAAGAGGTCTTCCTGGACCAGCCCAATCAGATCGCGCCAAGGCTGGCCGCCATCTGGGACGTCAATGGTGACGCCAGCTTGAAGCTGTACGGCAGTGCGGGCCGTTATGCGGTGCAGATGCCCACCCATTTGGCGGTACGGGGCGCGGGGCCCTCGACCTTTATGTGGCAGTACTTCACCTACACCGGCATCAATCCCGATGGCTCACCAGCGGGACGCAAAAACATCAGCCCCCGCTACAGCCCGGATGGCGAAGACGGCTCCAAGAAGGACCGCCGCACGCTGATGATTGACGATATGAAGCCCAACAGCCAGGACGAGCTGTCGCTCGGCTTTGAGAAGGCCCTGAGCAAGTCCGTCAATATCGGCGGCAAGCTGACGTATCGCCGCTTGGTGTCCACCATCGATGACTACTGCGGCGGCGCCGGCCCGATTCAGAAATGGGCAGATGAACGCAAGATCGACACCAGCAACTGGATCGGCGGCCCCAATGGCACGGGGTTCTTGTGCACGCCCTTCAACCCTGGCGTGGACAACACCTTCAATGTGGACTTTGCGGGCACCGGCAAGGACTACACCAAGGTCAAGCTGAGCGCAGCCGAACTCGGCTTTGACAAGCCGCAGCGCGACTTCTTGGCCTTTGATGTGTTTGCCGAGCACCCCTTCAGCGATGGCTGGTACGGCAAGATCAGCTATGCCTACAGCCGTAACAAGGGCAATACCGAAGGGCAGACCCAGTCCGATGTGGGCCAGACCGATATCGGCGAGACCCGCTCCTGGGACTACACCGATTTGATGGAGCATGCCTACGGCCCGCTGCCCAATCAGCGCACCCACTCGATCAAGGCCTATGGCTTTTATCAGCTGAACGAGCAATGGCAAATCGGCGCCAATGCCTTGCTCGCCTCGGGTCGCCCACGCAGCTGCATCGGCTCCTACCCGAGCACCCCCAACTCGGGCAATGGCTCGGCCTATCACTATTGCGACGGCAAGCCCTCGCCACGCGGCTCGGTCGGCACCCTGCCCTGGGACAAGCGCCTGGACCTGAACCTGATCTACCGCCCGTCGATCGTCAAAGGCTTGGCCTTGCGCCTGGATGTGTTCAACGCCTTCAACTCGCAAGTGGCGCAAAACGTCGATGAAACCTACAACGTAGGCGGCACCGGCACCAATGTGTCGCCCACCTATGAGCGGGTGATCAGCTACACCGAACCCCGCTTCCTCAAGTTCAGCCTCCAATACGACCACAAGTTCTGAGTCCGGACCGAAGGATGGCCCTGCGGCCATCCTGACGCCGGACGAAGGCCCAGGCGCCTGCCAGCGACTGGGCTGAGGCCGAACGAGGGCCCTCGCGCCCTTTGGAGAAGCCAGCAGGCTCAGCCAGCAACGCTGAGTTCGGCGCGGACGTCTTTCACAAAGCGCTCGCTGACCGGCACCTTGTCCCCCGAGGTCAGCGTGAGCTCATAGGTGCTGTCACCGGTGACTTCCATGCGGCTCATAGCCGAGGGGCGTACCAGGGCCGTGCGGTGCACCCGCATGAATTGCTGGGGTGGCAAACGCAAAGCCAGCGCGCTCAGGGTCGAGCGATGCAAGACCACACGCGGGCTGCCCTGACCCGGCATCGCCCGCAGATGCAGCTCCACATAGTTGCCCGCCGCTGCAATCCATTCAATTTCTTGCACCGCAATTCGCTCCACCGAACCGACCGAGCGCACCGTCAAGTAGGCCAAGCTTGGGCAGGGTTGGCCGGCCGCCAACTGGGTTTGCTCCGTCAAGAAGCTGCCCATGGCGTCGGCATAGGCTGCAATTTGGGCCGCTGCATGGGCCGCGCTTTGCCGCAGCGCCAGCACTTGTTCGGCCCGCGCCAACATGGCGGCAAAGCGTTGGTCATCAAAGGGCTTGAGCAGATAGTCCAGCGCGAACACATCAAAGGCGCTGATGGCATGGGCATCAAAAGCCGTGACAAAAACGATCAAGGGCGCGGGCTGCTGCGGGCTGGCCTTGGCCTGCAACTCTGCGGCGAAATTCAGGCCGTTTTGGCGCGGCATTTGAATGTCCAGCAAGAGCAAATCGATGTCACGGCTGGCCAGCGCCACCCGCGCTTCCGCCGTGCCCGCACACACGCCTGCGCAGCGCCAGCCCGGGTGATCGGCCAAGGCCAGCTGCAGATTGCTGCGCGCCAGCGCTTCGTCATCCACCACCAGCGCGTTCAGAACTTTCTTCATGGTCAGCATCTCGACAGGGAAGCGTCAATTCGGTTTCAAAACACGCCTGCTGCGGCAAGGCTTCGCTGCGCAGCTGGGCTTGATCGCCGTACAGCATGCTCAGGCGCTGGCGCGTCGCACTCAGCCCCAAGCCATGACCCGGCAGGCGCGCCGCTTCGGCGGGCATGGGGTTGCGTATCAAAAACACCATGCGCCCAGGCTCGCGACAACTCAGGCTCAAGGTCAACAGGCCCTGGCCTTCATGGGCTTCCAAGCCGTGGCGTATGGCGTTTTCGATCAAGGGCTGCAAGAGCAAGGGCGGGCAAGCAATCTCGGACCAATCGGGCGCCTCGGGGCCTTCTGGCAAGGCCCAGCGCAGCTGCAAGCCCTCGCCAAAACGCAGGCTTTGCAGGGCCAAATAGTCGCGCACAAAGTCCAGCTCATCTTGCACCGTGACCCAGTTGCTGCGGCTGGCGCGCAAGGCATAACGCAACAACTCACTGACCCGGCTCAGGGCCGACAAAGCGGTGCTGCGCTCGCTGCCGCGCACCAGGGCCGAGATGCTGTTCAGGGCATTGAACAAAAAGTGCGGCTCCAACTGACCCTGCAACAAGGTCAAGCGCAGGCGCAGATTGTCGGTCTGCTCGCGGCGCCAATCGAGTTCACGCGCCCGTGCCGCCTGCAGCGCACTCAGCCCCGCTTGAATGCCAAAAGCACAGCTGGCCATCACCAAGTCATAAAAGCGGTTGAACCAGCCTTGCTCGCCCATGTGCTGCCACCAAAGGCTCAAGGGCCGGCCTTTTTGCAGCAGATCAACCGCGCTGACGTAAGCCACCCACAGGGTCATGAACACCCCCATGCACAGCACAAAGTTCTTCGCCACCGCTTCGGGGCTGCTCCATCGATGAGGCCAGCGCTTGGCCTGCATGAACAAGCACCAGCTCAGCACGATGTAGGCGCAGAAGAAGGGCAAATAGTCTTTCAACAGCAGCCCAAAACTGAGCGGCTTGCGCCCCAGCTTGGCGGCGTCATTGCTCAAGGCCAGCACGATCAGCAGGCACACCAGCATCCAAACCACGGTGCTGACCCACAGGCCACGCCAAGCCATGCCGCGCCAGCCGTCCGCGCGAGAACTGGCAGGGCTTGCAGCAGCGCCGTCGGCCTTCAAGGCGGGGTCCGCCAGGCCATCAGATCGTTCGATTCGCATGAGTTTGGAGGCGTCAGGCCCCGGGTGAGCCTGATGCATGAGAAGAATGGAAGCAACAGCAACAACGCCAACAACGCTAAAAGCGCCTGCACCCTGCGAGCACTGTATGCCAAGGGACGGCTCGGACGCCGGCTCTCATCCCCCCACACAGGCGTTTCATCCCACAGCAAGGCGGCGTGCCGACTTTGTGCGCCAAAGTCGGCGCCGCGCGCAGTCCGCTGCGCCAGAGTCAAAGCCCACGCCCCAACAACGCCCCTTGATTTGAGGATGTTCGCCATGCCCCGTTTCAGCCCCTTCTTCGCCCCTCGCCTGTGCCTGAGTCTGGGGCTTTGCCTGCTGAGCAGCATCGCCTGCGCGCAAGCGCCGGCCGCCAGCAGCACAGCCCCGGCCCGCGACGCCGCAGGCCAGTACCGCGAGATGTCGGCGCAAACCCAAGATGTGGCAGAGCGCTATGTGCAAGCCTATATGAGCCGCGACTGGCCACGCTTGTTTCCGCTGATGTCGGAGCGCATTCGCTTCTCTGACCCCACGGCCAAGCTGGTCTTTGGCGACTTGAACCAGCAGGGCAAGCCGGCCCTGACGAAGTACTTCAGCGAGGTCTATCCCTATGTGGAAACCCATGCCTTCAAGCGCGAGCGCAGCACGTTTGCAGGCCAACACGCCATCTTTATCGGAGAGTCGGACTGGTCCATTTCCCTGCCCGGACAAACGCCCGTGCGCAGCAAATCGCAGCTGGTGCTGGCCCTGAGAATCGAAGACGGATTGGTCCAGGAACACCTGGAGCTGGCCGATTTGCAGAGCTACCTGAGCCACCGCCAAGAGCTGGCGGCCAGCCGTAAACCCTGAGCCGCTGTGACGCAAGACAGGGCGGGCCGCTTGTGTGTATGCTGCACGGCGCCGCTGCATTTGGCGCACGGCGCCGCCCCAGCCCAGCCTTCGCGAGGATGCCCCCATGATTCAACTGACCGTCAACGGCAAAGCCACTTCGGTGGACGCTGACCCCGAGATGCCCCTGCTGTGGGCGCTGCGAGAAGACCTTCAGCTGACCGGCACCAAATACGGTTGCGGCATGGCGCTGTGCGGCGCCTGCACCGTGCATGTGGACGGGCAGGCCGTGCGCTCCTGCTCAACGCCCTTGTCGGCCGTGGCCGGCAAGAAAGTCACCACCATTGAAGGGGTGGGGGCCAGCAAGACCGGCCGTGCGGTGCAGACCGCCTGGGTCAAGCTCGATGTGCCGCAGTGCGGTTACTGCCAAAGCGGCCAAGTGATGAGCGCCTGTGCGCTGCTGGCGCGCAAGAAGTCGCCCAGTGACGCCGACATCGATGCGGCCATGAGCGGCAATATCTGCCGCTGCGGCACCTACCAACAAGTGCGCGCCGCCATCCACGACGCCTCGGCTCTCTTGAAGAAAGGCGCTTGATCATGAGCAGCTCCACGGTCAACAGCAACCGCCGCGCCTTCCTGAAAAGCAGCGCTGGCAGCGCCTTGATGATCTCCTTTGCGCTGCCGCTGGCCAGCAAGCGCGCCGAGGCGCAGACCAGCAATACCTTTGCGCCCAATGCTTGGCTGCGCATCACGCCAGACAACCGCATCACCGTGCTGTGCGGCTCCTCCGAGATGGGCCAGGGGGTGCTGACCGCCATCCCCATGCTGGTGGCCGAAGAGCTGGACGCCGACTGGCGCCAAGTCGGCGTGGAGCAAGCCCCCGCCGACACGGCCTACAACAACCCGCTGTTTGGCATGCAAGGCACCGGTGGCAGCACCACGGTGCGCGCGCACTGGACGCCGCTGCGCCAAGCCGGCGCCGCAGCGCGCCACATGCTGGTGGCGGCCGCAGCCGAAACCTGGAAGTTGGATGCCGCACAGCTGCGCGCCGAAGGCAGCCATGTGCTGGGCCCGGGCGGCAAGAAGCTCAGCTATGGCGAGTTGGTGGCCACAGCGGCCCAACAAGCCGTGCCCAGCAAACCCAGGCTCAAGGCCCCCGGCGAATTCAAGCTGCTGGGCCGGGCCACCCGGCGTTTGGACACGCCGGCCAAGGTCAATGGCAGTGCTCAATTCGGCATCGACGCCCATGTGGAAGGCCTGCTGGTGGCGGTGATGTCGCGCGCGCCCGCCGCGGGTGCCAAGCCCAAGAGCATGGATGAGGCCGCGGCCCGCGCGATCAAGGGCGTCAAACATGTGATCACGCTGGAGCAAGGCGTGGCCGTGCTGGCCACCGGCTTTTGGGCCGCCAAAAAGGGCCGCGAAGCCCTGAAGCTGCAATGGGATCTGGGCGCGGCGGCGGAGCTCAGCAGCGCCAAAGTCAGCAGCCTCTTGGAGTCTGCCGCGAGCCAAGCGCAAGCCATTGCCGTGGACAAAGGCAATTTGAAAGATGCCGCCGCCAACGCCAGCCAGCAACTCAGCGCCACCTACGAGGTGCCCTATCTGGCCCATGCCTGCATGGAGCCGCTGAACTGCACCGCCTGGGTGCGTGAGCATGAGGCCAGCGTCTGGGTGGGCACCCAGGGGCAAGGGCCCACGCGGCAAATCGTCGCGCAAATCGCCGGTGTGCCCGCCGACAAGGTCAAGGTGCACACCACCTTGCTGGGAGGCGGCTTCGGGCGCCGCTTTGCGCATGACTTCACCATCAGCGCGACGCTGCTCTCCAAGATCAGCGGCCACCCGGTCAAGCTGATCTACGAACGCGCCGACGACATGGCCGCCGGCTTCTATCGGCCCGCCTCGCTGGTCAAGTTCGAGGGGGCCTTGGATGACAAAGGCCAGATGAGCCTGCTGCGAGCCGATATCGGCGCACCTTCCATCATGGCCGGCTCCGGTTTCATGAAGCTGCCGGCCAGCGGCGTGGACGCGATGGCGGTGGAGGGCATTGCCGATCATCACTACGAAATCACCAACCAACGCATTGCCTACGGTCAGGCCGAGCCTGGGCCGCAGGTCTGGTTCTGGCGCTCGGTGGGGCACTCTCAAAACGTCTTCTTCCTGGAGAGCTTTGTCGACGAGATGGCCCACGCGGCCAAGGCCGATCCGCTGCAGTTCCGCCTCAAGATGCTGAGCCAACAGCCGCGCCTGCGTGGCGTCTTGGAGCTGGCCGCCGCCAAGGCCGGCTGGGGCAAGCCCGCGGCCCCGGGCGTGTACCGCGGCATTGCAGCCGCCGAGTGTTTTGGCAGTTATGTGGCCGAGGTGGCGGAGGTGTCTATTGGCAAAGACGGCAGCCCCAAAGTGCACCGGGTGGTGGCCGCGGTGGACTGCGGCATGACGGTCAATCCGCTGACCATCACGCACCAAATCGAAAGCGCCATTTGCTACGGCCTCTCAGCGGCGCTGTACGGCCGCATCAGTCATAAAGATGGTCAGGTGGAGCAAAGCAATTTCCACGACTACCCGGTCTTGCGCATGCCCGAGATGCCCAAGGTCGAAGTGCATTTGGTGGCCAGCAAGGAAGCGCCCGGCGGCATCGGGGAGCCCGGCACACCGCCGATTGCGCCTGCGGTGTGCAATGCCATCTTCGCCGCCACTGGCGTGCGGGTGCGCAAGCTGCCGATCGAGCCGGCCGCCTTGCTGAAGAAGGCCTGAGCCGGCGCTGCGCCCGCCGGGCTCAGTTCGCCGGCGGGTAGCCTTCCTCGCTGAGCGCGGCGGCCAAGGCCTCGCGGCTGGCCGTCGCCTCGCTGATGCGCACCAAGCGCGCGTCGCGGTCGAACTCCAGCTTGGCCGCTGGGTCCAGCGTTTGAATGGTCTTGGTGACGGTGGCCACACAGTGGCCGCAAGTCATGTCAGGCAGTTTGAATTCAAGCATCAAAAACTCCTTGTTCGTGGTGTGGGGCTTGGCTGCCAGCCGATGCGGCAGTGACAGGATCAGCTTAGACCTTGCCATAGGGTCAAGGTCAAGGGCCGCAAGGCAGGCAAAGCAGGCAAGGGCGAGGCCCCTCATCGCCAAATGAGCTTGACCTTACCATGATGGGAAGCTTTACATTGGGGCCATGCACACCAACCTGCCCCCCGCCCTGACCTTGCCCATTGCCGGCATGAGCTGTGCCTCCTGCGTCAAGCGGGTGGAAAAAGCCCTGCTGCGCGTGCCCGGCGTACAAAGCGCCGAGGTCAATCTGGCCCATGAAAGCGCCACGGTCAGTGGCAGCCCAGAGCTGCGTTTGGCGAGTTTGCGCGAGGCCGTCGAGCGCGCCGGCTTCAGCCTGCTGGAGCAAGACATCCGCTTGCAAATCGGCGGCATGAGTTGCGCCTCCTGCGTGGGTCGGGTGGAGCGGGCTTTGCTGAAGCTGCCGGGCGTCTTGCAGGCCGAAGTCAATTTGGCCACCGAGTCGGCCCAGGTGCGTGCGCTGGCCACGGTTGACAAGCAAGCCCTGATCAGCGCGCTGGCCCAAGCCGGCTATGAGGCCCAGGTGCCCAGCGATGCAGCCGCCGAGCAAGCCCAGCGCCCGCTGCCCTGGCAACACAGCGGCTGGCCGGTGCTGATCGCGGCCCTGCTTTCGGCGCCCCTGGTGCTGCCCATGCTGGGCATGCTCTGGGGCCGGCATTGGATGCTGAATGGCTTTGTGCAACTGGCCCTGGCGCTGCCGGTGCAGTTCTGGCTGGGCGGGCGTTTTTACAAAGCTGGCTGGGCCGCCTTGCGCGCCGGCAGCGGCAATATGGACTTGCTGGTGGCCCTGGGCACCAGCGCGGCCTTTGGACTCTCGATCTATGAGCTTTGGCTGAACGGCCCCCACACCATGGCCTTGTACTTTGAGTCGGCCGCGGTGGTCATCACCCTGGTGCTGCTGGGCAAATGGCTGGAGGCGCGCGCCAAGCGGCAAACCACCGAAGCGATTCGAGCGCTCCGGAATCTGCAGCCAGACACCGCCCGGGTGCGCCGCAATGGCCAAGAGCAGGTGGTCCCCGTGGGGCAGCTGCGCCTGGGGGACGAGGTGCTGGTGCGGCCCGGCGAACGCATCCCGGTGGACGGCGTGGTGCTGGAGGGCGCCAGCCATGTGGATGAATCGCTGATCACCGGCGAGAGCGTGCCCATCAGCAAAAGCCTGCAGGACAAGGTCGTTGGCGGATCGGTCAATGGCGAAGGCCTGCTGCGCTTGCGCGTCAGCGCCCTGGGGGCCGAGAGCACCTTGTCCCGCATCGTTCGTTTGGTGGAGTCGGCGCAGGCCAAAAAAGCGCCCATCCAGCGCCTGGTGGATCAGGTGAGTGCGGTCTTTGTGCCGGTGGTGCTGGGCTTGGCCCTGCTCACCTTGTTGGGCTGGGGCTGGCTTGCCGGCGACTGGCAACAAGCTTTGCTCAATGCCGTGGCCGTGCTGGTGATTGCCTGCCCCTGCGCCCTGGGGCTGGCCACGCCCACGGCCATCATGGCCGGCACCGGCGTCGCCGCCCAACACGGCATTCTGATCAAGGACGCTGAGGCCTTGGAGCTGGCAGCACGCCTGGACGTGGTGGCGTTTGACAAAACCGGCACGCTGACCCTGGGCCAAGCCCAGCTGATCAGCTTGCAGCCCGCTGCGGGCTTGGAGGCGGCGCAGGTCTTGACTTGGGCCGCAGCGCTGCAAGCAGGCAGCGAACACCCGCTGGCCCGTGCAGTGAACGAGGCCGCGGCGCTTCAGTCGCTGCCCATCCCGCCAGCGGCGCAGATGCGCGCCGTGGCGGGCCGCGGCATTGCCGCCCATATCACGCAGGAAGACGGCACGCTGCTGGACTTGCGCCTGGGCAGCAGCCGCTTCATGCAGGAGTTGGGCGTGGCCACCACGGCCTTGCAATCTCAGGCTCAGGCCTTGCAGCAGCAGGGCCGCACGGTTTCTTGGTTGGCCGATGTGAGCGTCGACACGGGCGGGCCTCGTGTGCTGGGTCTGCTGGCCTTTGGCGATGCGCTCAAGCCCACGGCGGCCGCCGCGGTGCAAGCCCTGCACCAGATGGGCGTTCGCACCGTCATGCTCAGCGGCGACAACGCCGGCAGCGCCGCACATGCGGGCCAGCTCTTGGGCATCCAAGAGCTGCGGGCCGAGGTCTTGCCCGAAGACAAAGCGCGCATCCTGGCCGAACTCAAGCAAGGCCCTGCCGAGACCGGCGCACAGGCGGCGCGCCGGCATGTCGCCATGGTGGGCGATGGCATCAATGACGCCCCCGCCCTGGCCGCCGCCGATGTCGGCATGGCCATGGCCACCGGCACCGATGTGGCCATGGCAGCGGCGGGCATCACCCTGATGCACGGCGACCCTGCGCTGGTGGCCCAGGCCATTGCTTTGTCGCGCCGCACCGTGGCCAAGATTCGGCAAAACCTGTTCTGGGCCTTTGCCTACAACGTGATCGGCATTCCGCTGGCGGCGTTGGGCTATCTGAACCCCATCATTGCGGGGGCGGCCATGGCGCTGTCCAGCGTCTCGGTGGTCAGCAATGCCTTGTTGCTGAAGCGTTGGAAAGGTGCATGAGCATGGCGCCCTCACAACAAGCCCAGTTCAATATCGGCGAAGCGGCGGCGCGCTCGGGCGTGTCCGCCAAGATGCTGCGCCACTATGAATCGCTCGGCCTGCTCAGCGCCATTGCGCGCAGCGAGGCGGGCTACCGGCAGTACAGCGAACACGATGTGCACACGCTGCGCTTCATTCGCAGTGCCCGCGATCTTGGCTTCAAGATCACTGAAATTGCGCAACTGCTGCAGCTCTGGCAAGACCAGGGACGCAGCAGCGCCGAGGTCAAACGCATTGCGCTTGCGCATTTGGCCGACCTGGACCGGCGCATGGCCGAGATGGCCGCCATGCGGCAAAGCTTGCAAGCCCTGGTGCAGCATTGCAAGGGCGACCAACGACCGAATTGCCCCATTTTGGAGGGGCTGTCAGACGCCTCGAGCGCTGCATCGGCTGCATCGCTCAGGTGTCCACCCAACCAGCCACACACAAGCTGAAGCGGCTTGGCGCGCGGCGACACCTGCGCGACACACTGCCACCCAAGCGCTGAGGCGCGTGAATTCAGCCACGTTTTTGCCCTTTCCGCGAGGCGGCCAACTCGGCTTCAAACGATAAATTTGATAAAAATGATTCCACTCTGAAACAACCGCCTTCTATCGTCCTGGAGCCCAGCCATGAGTGAAGAAGAAATCCGAGCTTTGCTACTCGACAACCTGGAAGAATTGCTGCCGCGCCTGGCTCGATCCAGCTTGGTCTTGATGGAGTTCGACGCCCGCAGCAAGACATGCTTGGCAGTCAACGAGGGGGCACAAGCCCAACTGGGTTTTGACGCCGAAGTCTTGGTGGGCCGTGATGCCAGTGAGTTGCTCAAGGTCGAGCCGCGAGAGTTTGATCGCCTTTGGCAAAGTGCTTTGGCTGGAGAGAAGGCCAATTTCCTTTGCAACCTGGATGGCGCCGATGGCTTCGGCATGGAATTGGTGGGCACTTTGTTCAAAGGCGATCGCCCCGAAGTGGCCTACACCTTGTTGATGATGGCTCAGGCCAGCCCTGTGGGCAGCGATGAGTTGATGGCTTTGCGCAGTCGCTCTGAGGCCATCAATCGATCCCAGGCCGTGATTGAATTTGATTTGCAAGGACATGTCGTCAGCGTCAATGACAACTTCCTGAAGCTGATGGGCTATGTGGAGTCCGAGGTGCTCGGCAAACACCATGCCATGTTTTGCGAAGACCGATTCGCCAAATCGGAGGACTACCGCGAATTCTGGGACAAGTTGCGTGCAGGCCAGATTCATGACGGCGAATTCAAGCGCATTGGCCGAGGCGGTCGAGAGGTCTGGATTCGTGCCAGCTACAACCCCATTTTGGATGGTCGAGGTCGCCCGATCCGTATCGCCAAATATGCCATGGACGTCACCGCGGCCAAACTCCAGGCTGCCGAAATTTGTGGCAAGTTGGAGGCATTGGATCGAACCATGGCGCGCATCGAGTTCGACTTGGAAGGCAACGTTCTGGACGCCAATGAGAACTTCCTAAAACTCATGGACATGCGCGCCGAAGACCTGATGGGCCAGCACCATCGCATTTTTGTGGACCACGACTACGCGCGCTCTCAAGCCTACCGGCAGTTTTGGCAAAGCCTCGGGCAAGGCCAATACGACCGCGGTGAATACAAACGCTTTGGCCGTGATGGCAAAGAGGTTTGGTTGCAGGCCAGCTACAACCCGATCTTCGACCTCAATGGCCAGCCCATGAAGGTGGTGAAGTTCGCCCTTGACGTAACCGAAAACAAAAAACGCGCGGCCGACTTCGAGGAGCGCGTCAATGCAATCAACCGATCACAATTGGCAGTTGAGTTCGATTTGGAAGGCCGGGTCATTTGGGCCAATGAAGGTTTTCTCAGCTTGACGGGTTTCGCCCTCAAAGACATTCAGGGCAGGCCCCATCGCATATTCTGTGAGCCCGGTCAAAGCCACGCGGATACCGAGAGTGAACTGTGGACCCAACTCAAGCGCGGTGAGTTTGAGGCCGGTGAATTCAAGCGCCGAGGCAAGGAGCAACAGGAAATCTGGCTGCAAGCCTCCTACAACCCGATCCTGGATCTGAACGGTAAGCCCTGCAAGGTCGTGATGTACGCGGAAGACGTGACACAGACCAAACTCCGCAATGCCGAGTTCGAGGGCAAAGTCAAAGCCATCAGCCGCGCCCAGTCCGTGGCTGAGTTTTCGCTAGATGGCACTGTTTTGCACGCCAACGACAACTTCTTGCAACTGATGGGATACAAGCTGGAGGAAGTGCGAGGCAAGCACCACAGAATCTTTTGCGAACACGCCGGCACCAACTCCGAGCAATACCTGAGCTTTTGGGAAAAACTCAGCCGCGGCGAGTTTGAAAGCGGAGAGTACAAGCGCCGCAACAAAGAAGGCCAAGACATCTACATCCAAGCGACTTACAACCCAATCTTCGACCTCGACGGACGGCCAGTGAAGATCGTCAAGTTCGCCATTGACGTGACCAAGAGCAAAACACGCAACAGCGAATTTGAGAGCCGGGTTCTGGCCGTGGACCGTGGCCAGGCAGTGATCGAATTCGATCTGGACGGCCATATCCTCAAGGCCAATGAAAACTTCCTAAGGGTGATGGGCTACTCTGCCCGTGAAGTGCAAGGGCAGCATCACAGCATGTTCTGCACTGCCGACTACATCCGCAGCCAGTCCTACCGAGACTTCTGGCTGGCTCTCAACAAGGGCGAATTCCAATCAGGTCGCTACCACCGCGTGGGCAAGTTCAATCGTGATGTCTACATTCAGGCCAGCTACAGCCCCATCTTGAACCTGCGTGGCGAACCCGAGCGCATCATCAAGTACGCATACGATGTCACTGATCAGGTCTTGCTGGAGCAAAAGATTGCCCAAAAAACCACCGCCATGACGGAGGTCGTTCAGCAGCTCGGCGCTTCGATCGACAACATTGCACAGTTCAGCAATGCCGCCACAGAGATTGCAAGCGGCACACAGCGTGCCGCTGAACAAGGCTTCGAGGCCTTGCGCGGTGCGATTGAATCGATCGAGCTGATCCAGCGCTCATCGGGCGAGATCAGCGAAATCGTCAAAGTCATTGATGAAATCTCCAGCCAGACGAATCTGTTGGCCTTCAACGCCGCAATAGAGGCCGCTCGCGCGGGCGAACATGGCGTGGGCTTTTCCGTGGTGGCCGGTGAAGTGCGGCGACTGGCCGAGCGCAGCTCGCAAGCCGCCCGCGAAATTGGCAAGCTCATCAATGAGTCGACGGTGCGGATCACGCAGGGCAATGAACGCTCTCAAAACGCCAAACAATCCTTTGAGGGTATTGTCAGCAGCGTCAGAAAAACGAGCACCACCATCCATGACATCGCGAATTCGACCCGAGCACAGCAAAAAGTCTCCACGCAGGTGGTGAGCCTGATCAGCGAGTTAAGCTTCGCCGGACCAGGCCAGCATTCGGCCGGGCAATAGGCTGGCTTTGATGGTGCGCCTGAACCTTCTCGATTTACCTGAGCTCGCATCATGACCACTGCTCCAGCGCAAGTCCTTCGAAATGACGGCGCGCGGCCGGCAGCTCGGTCCATATTCGGTCTGTTTCGCATAGATGGTGTGCATCTGGCACTTCCAGTCAGCTGCATGCGCGAGGTCCTGCCCTGTCCGGAACCCCTCCCTCCCTTGCCCTGCCCTGCCCAAGGCCTTGTGGGCTGCATCGAGGTGCGCGGGGTGATGCTACCGGTGTTGGACGTTTGCGCCCTGCTTGGCCCAATCAGTCCGGCAAGTCATGAGCGCATCATCATCGTGCTGCGCTGGCAGTCGCGCTTGCTGGGCATTCTGGTGGGCCAGGTAGAGGGTATGGCCCGCATCGATCAACAGGCCTTGATGCGCTTGCAACGCCCCGGCGGTAGCCAAACCCGCGCCTTGGTCTCACATTTGTTCGAATATGAAGGCCATTCGGTTAGCGTGCTGGACCCAGCGAAAATTGCTGAATTGCCCGATGTTCCCTGGGTCGATGAACCGCAGCGCGAGCCCGAGCCCAGCCCCAGTGAAGGGGACATATTGGAGACCCCGCTGAGCTTGGCCTCGCACCAAAGTCAGCATCAGGAGTCCATTTTGTTGTTTCATTGCGCCGGCCGCCAACTGGGTGTGAGTGCCCTGGATGTGCATGCCACGGTGCCGCGCTGCGCCATTTTGGCCAGTCCCTTGCGCGGAGGCATCTGCCAAGGGGTGATTCAGCACCACGGTCGCCAGGTGCCGGTCGTCAACACCTTGGCATTGTTGAATCTGGGCCAGCTGCCCCAGGTAAACGAGGCTGCGCTGTTGATACTTCGATTTCCGGACCAAGGCTTGGTCGGCCTGATGATCGATGGCGTCAGTGACATCTTGCGTATCGCGCCGAGCCAAACCCTGCCCATGCCGCGTCTGGCGGTGCCACAAGCCGCATGGTTCCGCTTTGCGATTGACCTGCGTGCTTGGTCCATGGCCGGCCTGAGCGAAGCCCACCCAAATGGCCCACAAGCCATGGTGTTGAACGTGCCGGCCTTGCAGCAAAAAAGCCATTTGGCCGGGCTGGCGAGTTTGAGTAGCAAAGCCCTCTGTGCAACGCCGCTTGATCGCCGAGCCAGTCCATTTAGGAATGAAGGCACTCGCAGCGGCCGTCCAAGCCGCCGTCCGTTTTTGCGCTTTCAGTTCAGCGGCCAAGACTTTGCCTGCCCGCTAGACCAGATCAGCGAGATCTTGCCCTTCAAAGCGAGGGAGCTGGCTCGCACCAGCACCGATGCCCAGGTGCTGGGCATGATGGCCCACCGCGGCAAAACCTTGACGGTGATGTGTCTCGCCACGGTGTTGGAAAGTCAACCGCCGAATGAAGCCGGAAGGGCTCATATCCTGGTGGTCAATACCCGCCACGAAGCGGTGGGCTTTTGCGTGGAGAGTCTGCGCGCCATTGCCTCAGGCCATCGTTTGGCGGGACCGCAAACGTCCAGCCCGAGCAGCACCTTGCCGGCCATCGCGTATGCAAAATCCTTGGTGGAACTTGACCTGGAGGGCGGCTTGGATTGCGTCCCCAGCATGGACTTGGTTCAACTTGCCGAGACTCTGTTGAGCAGGGCAGAACAAAACCAGGCCGCGCCCGACCTTGCCCCAGCGAGTTGACCGCAACGGCCTCGGCCTCAGCTAGACGGCCCCGTCAGAAACCCGTCCTTTTGCATGCCAAGCAAGGCTTCGTCGAGCTGCGCCAGACTCAAGCCCGCTTGGCGCGACTGAGGCGCAAGCGCGCAGCGCAGCTCGGTACTTTGCAGCACCAAAGGTGTGTGCAAGGGCAGATTGAACAACCCGATCTGCCGCTGATAGTCGAGATAGCTGCGACTGACGATCGCATGATTGATGCGCTTGGCTTGCAGACGACGCAACAAGGCTTGCGCGTCTGGCCCATCGTCGCGGATGAATTGCCGCCCCAATGCGCGCTCCAAGCCGGTGTATTTGAAACCGGCAATGCTGCCCACCACTTGCCCAGCCAAATCTTGCAAATGCTGAGGTGCCGGCGCGTCCGCTCGGGTCACCACCCAATCGACATGCTGGGCAAATGGCCGACTCCATTGCAAGGGACCGCTGAGCCATGACTGCGCATAGCCACAAACCAGATCGGCCTCACCTGCCAGCAGCGCCTGACCCAATCGCTTGCGCGCCACCGGTACAAACTGCACCTCCCGCCCCAAACGCCGTCCGAGCTCTAAACCCAAGGCATGACTCAGGCCAGAGCGCAACTCTCCTCCTTCAAATTTTGCATAGGGCATCGAAGCACTGGTGTCCACCAGCACCCGCAACCCAGCCGCCTCGGCGCGCCAGAGAAACATGCTCCCCAGGGCCAAAACCGCCATCCATTGCTTCACTCGCCCTAGCCTCATTGATTTTGATCAGCGCTCAAAACTTGCAGAATAACGTCTCAATTTCTTTGAAGCCCCCAAGAAATGCGGAATATGCCTCAGTAGCGCACAGTTGTTCAAAGCAAGGCCATGCATATCACCGCATCGGCAGCGCGCCAATCGGCTGCGAGGAACGTGTCGGACGCGTCGGACATGGCGTCAGGCTTCAGGCCAAAACGCCCGCCTGAAAGTCGCGCACCGCTTGGATCAACTCCGCCTGGGTGTTCATCACAAAAGGCCCGTGTTGCGCAATGGGCTCGTTCAGCGGTCGCCCGGCCACCACAATGGCGCGCGCCCCGCTGCTGCCTGCACTGAAGCGCAAGCCCTCACTGCCCGGCGTGTTGGCCAAGATGGCCATGCGTTGCAGGGGCACTTGCACCCCACCGTCAAACTGCAGATCACCCCGGTACACATAGACAAAGGCGTTGTGGCTGTCGGGCAAGGGCTGACTGAAGCTCGCGCCCGGCGCCAGATGCAGATCCAGGTACAAGGGCTCGGTGTGCTCACGCTGCACCGCGCCGGCCACGCCATGGCTTTGGCCCGCGATCACTCGCACCTTGACGCCCTCAAGCTCGAACTCGGGGATTTGCGCACTGGGAATGTCGCGGTACCAAGGCGCGCGCATTTTGTCGAAGCTGGGCAAGTTCAGCCAGAGCTGAAAGCCCTCCATGCGCCCCTCTTCCTGCTCGGGCAACTCGCTGTGGATGACGCCACGCCCGGCCGTCATCCACTGCACGCCCCCATTACCCAGCAAGCCTTCGTTGCCGGCGGAATCGCGGTGACGCATGCGGCCTTCCAACATATAGGTGATGGTCTCAAAGCCGCGATGCGGGTGGTCAGGGAAGCCGGCGATGTAGTCATCGGCGCGGTCCGAGCCAAAGGCGTCCAGCATCAAAAAGGGGTCGAGGCGGCGCTGCAGGTTTTGCGTCAAGACCCGGGTCAGCTTGACGCCAGCGCCATCGCTGGTGGCCTGGCCGGCAACCAAACGCTCCACGGCGCGCGGCTGGCTCAACGGGGTTTTCATGGGGCTCATCATGGCTCAACGACCTTTCATCCTTGTTGCATGCACACCGAGTACGGCGATTGTGCGGGCTCGGCTTGGCGCCGGGCAAAGCTCAAACTCAGGCCCAACAGGACCAGCGCGGGAAGGCCTTGGCTCAAGGGGGTGTACAGGGCATGAAAGCCCAGCGCGCCCAGCATCACCATCGCCAGGCCCGAGGCCGCCCAAGCCCGCAGCACCGGCACAAAAAGCCCGATCGCACCGGCCACTTCGGCGGCACCGATGAAATAGCCAAACCAGGCCGGCAGCCCCATCAAGGCAAAACTCTCATGCAGTTGCGGCACGCCGGCCAGCTTGGCGGCCCCGGCCGCCAACACAGGCAGGGCCAGCAAAACCAGGGCGCCGCGACGCAGCACATTCTTTGTTCGATTCTTGGCATTCATCTCACGCTCCAAGTTGTTCGATGCCTGATGGGCTCAATGACTCAGCGCAGCAATCTGCTCGCGCGCCGCACCCAGGCCACGGGCCTCGGACTCCGGCCCCATGGCCAAGCCCTCGGCGTAAATAAAGTGCAAATCGCTCATGCCCAGAAAGCCCAGCACCGTGCGCAGATAGGGCACCATGGTGTCGGCCGCTTGGTCGCGGTAAATGCCGCCGCGCGTGAGCACCACATAGACTTTCTTGCCCTTGAGCAAGCCTTCGGGGCCCTGGGCGGTGTAGCGGAAAGTAACGCCGGCCTTGGCCACGGCGTCAATCCAATTCTTCAGCTGCGCAGGCACGCCAAAGTTGATCATCGGCACGGCCAGCACCAATACATCAGCGCCGCGCAGCTGCTCCACCAAGGCCATGTCCAGCGCCACGCGCTCGGCCTGGGCCGGGCTGCGCTGTTCAGCCGGGGTGAACATGGCCTGCAAGGCCGTCTCGTCCAAGACGGGATGCGGCTGCTCGTTCAAGTCCAGGACTTCGACTTCAGCCGCTTCGGCGCGCGCTTGGGCCTGACGCAACAGACCCTGCACCAACTCTTGAGCCAAACGGGTGGAGTTGGAGCCTTGGCCGTCTTGCTGCAAACGGCGGGCGCTGGAATTGATTTGCAAAATCTTCATGGCGTGTGCTTTCTTGGGGCGCGGCTTGCGCGGCGGGTGTTGACGATGGCCTCACTGTATTGATGCTCATGCAGCACCGGAAGCCGTCAAATTGGATAACATCGTTCCACCAATGCACCAATCAAGCCCCATCACCCGATCAAGACCCCTCCCATGAGCCTGGACGCCGACGATCTCTTGCTTTTCGCCCGCGTGGTGGAAGCCGGCAGCTTCAGCCGGGCCGCCGAACGGCTGCAGCTGCCCAAATCCACCGTCTCGCGCCGCATCGCCGCGCTGGAGCAGCGCCTGGGTGAAAAGCTGCTGCAGCGCAGCACGCGCAGCCTGATGCTCACCGAGTTCGGCACCGGCGTCTTGGAACATGCCCGCGCCTTGGCGGGCGAGGTCGACAGCGCTCTGGCCCTGGCCCTGCACCGCCAGCAACGCCCGAGCGGGCGGCTGCGCGTCTCGATGCCGGGCGATTTGGCCAATCTGGCCTTGAGCGGCATGCTCAGCCGCTTTGTACAGGACTACCCCGAGGTGACGCTTTCGCTGGATCTCTCGCCGCGGCGGGTGGACCTGATCGCCGAGGGCTTTGATCTGGCGGTGCGCATGGGCACTTTGGCCGAGGACAGCCAACTCGCGGCGCGCCGCCTGGCCCTGTTCAGCAATGGCCTGTACGCCTCGCCCCGCTATCTGCAAACGCATGGTGAGCCGCTGCTGCCCGAAGCCTTGCATGACGCGCATGGCTTGATGATTCTGAGCCGCTCGGGCGAGCCCATGCCCTGGCATTTGCACAAAAACCAAGGCAGCCCGAACGAGCAAAGCTGGCAAGGCCTGCCGCGTCAACGCAGCCTGGTCAACGCGCCCGATCTGCTGCTGAAGATGGCCTGCGCCGGTGTCGGCATCACGGCCGTGGGTGAGCACTTCGCGCAGGACTATGTGGCGCGCGGTGAATTGCTGCGCATCTTGCCCGATTGGTGTCTGGCCCCGGTGCCCTGCTGGGCCGTCTTTCCCGAGCGCCGTTTGATGCCGCTGCGCACCCGGGTTTTCTTGGAGGCTCTGAGCGCAGCGCTGTCCCACTGCCCTGGGCAGGGCCAAGAAAAGCCCTGAACCAGCGCCCTGCATCGAGACGCAAGCACCGGCGCAAATGCAGGCGCTTGCGCGCCATCGAAAGCGTTCCCCAAGGCGCGCAGCCATGCCATACTTTGCCCAGCGCGAGGCCACGCCCTAACTCCCCATTTGCTCGCAGCCCCTGACGCGCAGACTGAGCGCTCTTGCTCATGCCCTGACAGCTTTGTTCGGAGGACGGAACATGGATCTGACAGTCTGGATGCGGCGGTTCACCATTCGCCTGCGCATGCAAGGCGCGATTGGCATTGTGCTGGGCATGTTTGCCCTGGTCGGCATCACCGGCTTCCTGGGGGGCCGACAGCTCCAACACCTGAACGCCGAGTTCATGGACCATTCGGTCGCTGAACTGCGTCATCTCGCAGAAATCCGCAGCGCGCTCGCCGAGGTGCGGCTGCTGGAGAAAGACATGGTGATCAATTACGAAGATGGCATTGCCGTGCTCAAGGCGCGGGAAGCCTGGCAGGCCGCCATCCAGAAAACCAAGGACGGTTTGGCCGCCTTGCTGGAAGGTGAAGAAGATGAAGACAACCCCTTGGCGCGCGAGGCGACCGAGCTGATGGCCGCCTACAGCAAAGACTCGCTGCCGGTGTTGGCGCAAATTCAAGACGGCGGCTTTGACACCGCCAAGGTCGCTGACCGCATGCTGGAACGCGCCAAAGCGCATATGACCGGTGTTGAGCTGCGCGTTGCCAAGATCGCCCTCATCCTGGATGCCGAGGCCCAGGAGACCCAAGTCGGCTTTAACGCGTCGATGCGGCAGATCGGCTATGTGTTCCTCGGCGTGCTGGCCATTGTGGTGCTGGCGGTCGTGCCCCTGACCTTGATGAACTCACACAGCATCATCAGCCCGATGCGCTACGCCCGCACGGTGGCGCAGGCGATTGCCGCGGGTGATTTGAACCGCCAAATCCAATTCGTGGGGCAAGACGAAGCGGCCGACCTGCTCTCGTCCTTGAAGACGATGCAAGACTCGCTGCGCTTGCTGGTCAACCAAGTGCGCGAGTCCACCCAGCACATCGAGAGCGCCAGTGTCGAAGTGGCAGCCGGCAATCAAGACCTGAGCGAGCGCACCGAGCAAGCCGCGTCGAATCTGCAAAGCACGGCCAGCTCCATGGACCAACTGACCGGCGGCGTGCGCCAAAGCGCCGAGGCCGCCATGACGGCAAAGCAGCTGGCCGGCTCTGCGGCGGAGTTTGCGCAGCGCGGCGGCAGCGTGGTGGCGGAAGTGGTGTCCACCATGGGTCGCATCAATCAAAGCTCAAGGCGCATCGGAGACATCATTGGCGTGATTGATGGCATTGCCTTTCAAACCAATATCTTGGCGCTGAACGCTGCGGTTGAAGCCGCACGCGCCGGCGAGCAAGGACGAGGCTTTGCCGTCGTTGCCAGCGAAGTGCGCTCCTTGGCCCAGCGCAGCGCCGAGGCCGCGCGCGAAATCAAGCAACTGATCGGAGCCAGTGTCGAACAAGTCGATGCGGGCTCGCGGCTGGTTCAGGACGCTGGGACAACCATGGACGAGATCGTCGCCTCGGTGCAGCATGTCAGCACCATGATTGGCGACATTGCCAGCGGAACTTCGGATCAAAGCCAGCGCATCGCCCAAGTCAATCAAGCCATCAATGAGCTCGACCGCATGACCCAGCAAAACGCGGCCTTGGTCGAACAATCGGCGGCAGCAGCAGAGAGCCTGCGCGAGCAATCACAAAAACTCGGGGCCGCGGTGTCGCAATTTCATCTTGACGCCCGCTGAGCCCCGAGCGCGCGCTTCATCTACGCGAAGCTTTGAACAGCGCTTTTTGTTGGGCTTCCAGTTCGCCGCGCCGGGCAATGCTGCCGCAGACCAGATCACACAAGTCATAAACCGAGGGGTCAGCAATCCGATAAAAAGCGCTGGTGCCACGGCTTTCCCGCGCCACCAAACCATGCTGTTGCAGCACGCTCAAATGACGTGATACGTTGGCGGCACTGAAGCCGCACAACTCGGCCAACTCACCCACCTTGCGCTCTTGCTGGCGCAAGAGATTCAGGATCTGCAAGCGCGTCGGCTCAGACAAAACCTGAAAATAGGCCGCCACTTGAACCAAGGCGCTTTGAGGTAGGTCTTGCATGAGCTGGAACAGTCAAAAGTCGTTAGAGGCCATCGGGTGGGCGCGTTTCGAAAAACCCCACAGGCAGTGCAGATGCAGAGCGCCACACCGTCAAACAGGAATGCCCAAATTCTAGTGAGAAACACAGCTTCTTGCGTGATTGCTTATTTGCAATGAAACGCAAACAATTCTCAAGGCCGTGATTTTTTATCGCCGTTCTCGGGGTCGACGCCGCTCAAACGACTGCCCAAACGCCCCCCTAACGCCACGAACACACGCAATACGACCAGCCCTCGTTCACCGCCGCAGCGGCAGGCTGCCCGAGCCAAGCCCTATGCTTGGCGGATCTTGGGTTGAAAACTCGGCTTCCAATGGAGACACAGCCATGCAGACTTGGCGCGCCTTGATGATGCTGATTCCCGTTTTGATGAACGCGGGCGCGCAAGCTGCCGACGCGAAGCCCAGGCCCGAGGCCAGCTCAGGGCCGGGCGTGAAATGCCCCAGTCGGCCCGACGGTGGCGCCGCCCCGCCTGAGATCTTGTCCGCTGAAGATGCGCAAACCTTGCAGCGTCTGCTGCGCCCTTACCAAGCCCGCGACTTGGACGCCCAGAGCGCGCGCCAACTGAAGCAGTCTTTGTGCGAGGCCGGCCTGTGGCAGCAGGCCGCCGCACAGCGCGCCATGGCTGAAGCGGGTTTCAAAGTCAAACAAATCGAGCAACTGGCCCCCAGCCTCGCGGACGAGGCCCGCGCGTCGCGCAGCGCCAAGCCCGCAAGTGCACCCCGGGTACCGCCCCGTGAGTAGGTCCGTGAGTAGGCCCGCGAGTAGACCCGTGAACAGACCTCAAGCGGCCAAATACTCTGATCACCACGGCAAGTCCAGCACATTTACATGGCGCCATTCAAACAGGGGGGAGGCTCACTTTCCCGGCTATTGCTGGCGAAAGGGAAGCGCTAGCATCGACCCGCTTTTGAAGCTCTTTGATGCTTTTTGAAGAAAGGCCTGGTTCGCTCCTGAACAGCGACTCTGGCCTCACGCTGCATGGCTGCGGCGACACCCATCGCATGTCGGTCATCCTTGGACACAGATCTGGAGAAGAACTGATGACAAAGCGTAAGCCCACCGCCTTGCTGACTGCGATTGTGCTCAGCGCCTTGAGTATGGTCCCCGCTCAAGCCAGCACGGAAGCCGCGGCCAGTACCGCCAGCCCAGCTCGCCCCCTCAACGACGACAGCCCCGAGGCAATGCCTGCGCCACTCGTCAAACCGGAGAAGTTGGAATTCCTCAAATCGCGGATTGAGCGCAAGCAAAAGATGTCCAACCCCGCCCGGGCCGATATGCCGCACGAGGCGGTGGCCTTTTACGTCAACAAACGCACCGGCCCCATCCTCACGCGCGGCCCCAGCCCAACCACGGGCATGCGCCCGCTGGACCCGCGCCGCTATCTGAGCGCCGTGCAAGAAGCCCGCAAGACCCCGGCCTACTCGACGCGGATGAACCGCCTCGTGTCGGTCAGCCGGGAGGCTTTGGCCGCCCCCGGCGCCGCCTTGGGCACATGGACCTCGCTGGGCCCGAGCAACCAGGGCGGGCGCACCCGCCAGTTGCTGATCGACCCCACCAACCCCAGCGTGATGTACGCCGCCTCGGTGGGCGGCGGCGTTTGGAAGAGCAGCAACGCAGGCGCCGACTGGACCCAGCTGACTGACCTGGTCTTGCCCAATATCGCTGTGGCCAGCTTGGCCATGGACCCGAGCAATCCGCAGGTGCTGTACGCCGGCACTGGCGAAGGTTTTTTCAACGCAGACGCGATCCGCGGCACCGGCATTTACAAGACCAGCGATGGCGGCGTGACTTGGACTGCGCTGAGTGCCACCGTGCCGCCCGCTGGCGTCGCCGGTGACTTCAGCTACGTCACGCAGATCGTGGTCAGCCCACGCTCGCCGAACCGGGTCTATGCCAGCACGCGCACCGGCTTGTTCCGCTCCAACGACGGCGGCGGCACCTGGACAAGACTGATCGACGCCAACGCTGTGCGTGGCTGCCAGGATGTGGTCTTGCAGGCCAAGCGCGCGGCAGGTTATGTGTTTGCCGCCTGCGGCACCTTTGCCCAGGCCAGCATCTACCGGGGCTTGGACTCGACCGCCAGCACCTTCTCGCCGGTATTCACCACCACCGGCATGGGCCGCACTTCGCTGGCCATTGCGCCCTCGAACGAGAACTACATCTACGCCCTGGCCTCCAACAGCAGCAGCTACGGCATGCTGGGCGTCTTCCGCTCGACCACCGGCGGCGCCAGCGGCAGCTGGACCACCCAGGTGAGCGCCAGCGACCCCAACCCCATCAACCGCGTTCAGCTGACCAACCCGGTCTATGCCTTCAGCCAATGCGTTGGGGGAAGCGTGGGCAACTACAACCAGGGCTGGTATGACAATGTGATTGCCGTGGATCCCATGGACCCTGAAAAGGTCTGGACCGGCGGCGTGGATCTGATGCGCTCCGACGATGGCGGGCGCAATTGGGGCGTCGCCAGCTACTGGTGGTTCAACCGCGGTGACCCCAACTACGCGCATGCCGACAACCATGTCATCCGCTTCCACCCGAACTACGACGGCAGCAGCAACACCACAATTTTTGTCGCCAGCGATGGCGGCGTCTTCAGAACCAACAACGCCCGCGGTGCGGTTGGCACCACGGTCGACAACATCTGCGGCAACCCGGTCGCCGGCATGGTGCAATGGACTGAGCTGAACAATAACTACGCCACCACGCAGTTCTATCACGGCGCGGTCTACCCCGATGGCTCCGCCTTCACGGGCGGCATGCAAGACAACGGCACCTGGCGCGGCACCACCGCCTCCACCGCCTGGCAAAAGCTCTTGGGCGGCGATGGTGGCTATAACGCGGTGGACACCTTGGGCGACAACAACCCGGCCAACGATGTGCTGTTCGCCGAGTACACCAGGTTGTCGATTCAGAAGTCGACCGACGGCGGCGCCACCTTCAACAATGCCATCACCGGCATCACGGGAAGCGGCTTTGCCTTCATCGCCCCCTTCCACATGAATGCGGGCAACAAGCAGCACCTGTGGACAGGCGGCTGGGACATCTGGCGCAGCACCAACCAAGCCAGCAACTGGGTGAAGGCCAGCAATTCCACGCCCGGTTCGGGTTCGGTCTCGGCGGTGGCCGCTTCACCGAGCGACACCAACCGCGTCATCATCGGCATGAGCGATGGATACATCATCTACAACACCAGCGCACTGAGCGCGAGCTCCGTGACCGTCTGGCCCAACACGCGACCGCGCGCCGAGTTTGTCGGCGGCATCGCCTTTGACCCCAATGACAGCAATGTGGCCTATGCCGCATACGAGACTTTCTCGGGACTGAGCGTCTACAAAACCAGCAATGCCGGCGCAAGCTGGGTCGCCCTGCCGGGCACCGGTGTGAATGTGCTGCCCAAGGTGCCGGCGCACACGGTGGTGGTCGACCCCAGCAATTCGGCACGCATCTATGTCGGCACCGACATCGGCGTCTACACCAGCATCGATGGCGGCGCCAACTGGTACCGGGAGAACACCGGCTTTGGCAATGTCAGCGTCGAGCACTTGGAAATCAACAGCCAGGGCAGCCCCTATCTGTTCGCCTTCACGCATGGCCGTGGCGCATGGCGCGTGCCACTGAATCCATGAGGCGAAGAAAAGCAACTTCCGCTGTTGAACTGACAAAAGACGCTTGATCCCGCGACCCCTGACCTCGGAGACCTCCCCCATGAATCGACACAACTCCAAGCGCCCACAACTCTGGCACGCCTGCGCCGCCCTGTTGCTGGGCGCAGCACTGGCCCCGAGCGCACAAGCGTCCTTCGTCGGCTCGCGCGTCGCGCTGGCGGGCAATGACTCCATCAATTGGGGTCAACTCGGCGCCAGCGAGGCGGGCGTGGCTTCGCCGGCGGCCGTCAACTCGGTGGGCGGCGCCACCGCGACGGTGAGCAATAGCGGCGGGGCCATGATGCGCTTCGACGATGACGGCTCCGCGTTTGCCGGCAACTTCGCCCTGGGCGATCAATTGCTGAGCAACTTCATGGCCGCAGGCACCTTGACGATTGATTTCCTCAACCCGGTCGCCAAGGTGGGCGCTCAATTGATGTCGTTTGACTATGGCGCCTTCACCGGCGTGATCGAGGTCTTTGACAGCGCCAATCTGCTGCTGGAGTCTTACGCCATCGAAGGCTTGTCCAGCGATGCGCAAGACAATAGCGCCTTGTTTCTGGGCGTGAGCCGCAACGCCGCCGATATTGATCGTGTGAGCTTCTCGGTGCGCGGCACAGCGCAAGGCAATTTGGACTTTGCGCTCAACCGCGTGGACTTCAACCAAGACGGCGGCACCGGCACCGGCCCCACCCCCGTCCCGGAGCCCAGCTCCAGCGCCTTGCTCGGCGCCGCCCTTTTGGCCTTCTACGGCAGCCGGCGCAAGCAGCGCTGACCGAACCCGCCCCTCACAAAAGTAGGGGCTTAACTTGGTACGCTCGCTTTACTCGACTTGAAAGCCGATTTCCACCGAGGCCACACGGGGGGCGTCAATCGGCGCAAAGCGCCACTGCGACAAGGCCGCCACGGCAGCTGAAGCCAGGCGTTTGTTGCTGGCGTTGACGGCCTCGGCTTGCTCCACCGAGCCATCGGCCATCACGGTGAAGCGCAGCGTCACCGAGCCGCCGCGGAAGTCGCGCTGCAATTGACGCGGGACTTCGGGCTCCACCTTGTGCAACAACCTCAGAGGCAAGGGCTCGGCGTCGGCCTTGGCTGCTGCGGCATCAGCCAGCTGAGCCGGGGGTTCAGGCGTGGCCGCCGCGGCCGCTTTGGCGATAGCGGTGCTTGGGGCCGCAGATGCCAAAGTCTGAGCCGACGCTTGAGGGGGCTCTTGATGGCTCTGCGAGGGCGGTGCAGCCACGCCCACCGCCGCCAGCGCGGTGCTGCCCACGGTGGGCGCGGCAACACCAGGGGTGGCGGCTGTGGCCGTGGCGGGCGCGGCTTTGCTGCTGGGCTTGGCGGCGACCTTGGCGGGCGCGGCGCTGGGCGTCGCGGGCTCGGCCGCTGCGGCATTGCGCTTGGCTTGCGGCTTCTCGGCGTGCAGGCGAATCCAGGTGAACACCTTGTCCGCTTGCTGCTGAGCCCGCTCCTCGGCGCTGACCGCAGTCGGGGTTTGCGCATTGCCATTCGCCGCAGACGACTGCGCTTGGGCCGAGAGCGTCAAAGCCGAGCCCAAGGCCATCATCAGCGCAGAGCGCAAGAAGCGTCGAGACATGAGGAGACACTCCAACACAAAGCCAATCACATCAGAGGGCGCGATACGGCTACGCCAGAGGGCGGCAGTGTAGGCACGGCCCCCCTGGATTGAAGGATCGGGTTTCTACCAGGTCTTCTCCACAAGCGTGAACGATTGCGCATCTATACTGCGCACTTGCTCCGGGGTGCCCTGCTGCATGTTGTTTTGTTCAAACGAACATTTGCAAGATGCCGGGCTGAGATGTGGTGGAAGCCATAGACCCGCTGAACTTGATCCGGTTGATACCGGCGTAAGAAGAGCCCGTCCCCCCTGCTCGGGGTTGCGGGCCCTGGAGGTGCTCCGGGGCCGGCCGCTGCCACAACAAGCCCTGATGCTTGCGGCAAAGCCTCCCTCCCCGCAGCCCATCGCTCCAAGGCCCACTTCCCTCGGCACCGCGCCCGATTTGCGGCGGCGCGGCCACCCGGGGCCCCAGACTCTTCCCGCGCCCAGGTCGTCTCACTGGCGCGACTCAGCCCTCGAAGCAGCCCCAAGCCAACGAGGACGCTGACCATGAACACCGTGACCGACCCCGGCCTGAATACCATCAAGGCCCTGAACTCCAGCCTGGAGCTGACCCGCACCCCGCTGCCCGGCTCGCACAAGATTTACATCGCTGGCGAGCGCCACCCGGAGCTGCGCGTGCCCATGCGGGCCATCAGCCTGAGCAATGGCGAGGTGGTCAGCGTCTATGACACCTCCGGCCCCTACACCGATGTCTCGGCGGCCATCGACGTCAAGACCGGCCTGCCCGAAACCCGCGCGCCCTGGGTGGACGCGCGCGCCGACACCGAGCGCTATGAGGGCCGCCCCATCCAGCTGATCGACGACGGCCTGCGCGAAGCCAGCCAGCAAGAACAGCTGTTGCAAATGAGCGCCGGCCTGCGCCGCCAGCCGCGTCGGGCCATCGGCGGCATCGGCGGGGGCGGCAATGTCACGCAGATGCACTACGCCCGCCGCGGCATCATCACGCCGGAGATGGAATACATCGCCATCCGCGAGAACCAAAAGCTCGAGTGGATGCGCGAATACCAAGCCGACGCCGAGCGCGAGGCCCGGCTGCGCGGCAACGCTTTCGGTGCCAGCATTCCTGAGCTGATCACGCCCGAGTTTGTGCGCGACGAGGTGGCGCGTGGCCGGGCGGTGATCCCGGCCAATATCAACCACACCGAGTTGGAGCCCATGATCATCGGCCGCAACTTTTTGGTGAAGGTGAACGCCAATATCGGCAACTCGGCCGTCACCTCCTCCATCGAAGAAGAGGTGGAAAAGCTGGTCTGGTCGACCCGCTGGGGCGCTGACACGGTGATGGACCTCTCCACCGGCCGCAACATCCACACCACCCGAGACTGGATCATCCGCAACAGCCCCGTGCCCATCGGCACCGTGCCGATTTACCAGGCCTTGGAGAAGGTGGGCGGCGTGGCCGAAGACCTGAGCTGGGCGCTGTTCCGCGACACCTTGATCGAGCAAGCCGAGCAAGGCGTGGACTACTTCACCATCCATGCCGGCCTGCGCCTGCCCTTCATTCCAATGACGGTGAAGCGCCGCACCGGCATCGTCTCGCGCGGCGGCTCCATCCTCGCCAAGTGGTGCATCTCGCATCACAAGGAAAACTTCCTGTACACGCATTTCGAAGAGATCTGCGAAATCATGAAGGCCTATGACGTGACCTTCTCGCTGGGCGATGGCCTGCGCCCCGGGTCCTTGGCCGACGCCAATGACGAAGCCCAATTCGCCGAGCTGCGCACCCTGGGCGAGCTGACCAAGATCGCCTGGAAGCACGAGGTGCAAACGCTGATCGAAGGCCCGGGCCATGTGCCCATGCACCTGATCCAGGCCAATATGACCGAGCAACTCAAGCACTGCGATGAAGCCCCCTTCTACACCCTGGGCCCACTGACCACCGACATCGCGCCCGGCTACGACCACATCACCAGCGGCATCGGCGCGGCCATGATCGGCTGGTTCGGCTGCGCCATGCTGTGCTACGTCACCCCCAAGGAGCACCTGGGCCTGCCGAATCGCGACGACGTCAAGGCCGGCTTGATGGCCTACAAGATTGCCGCCCATGCGGCCGATGTGGCCAAGGGCCACCCGGGTGCACGCGCGCGTGACGACGCCTTGTCCAAGGCACGCTTTGAGTTCCGCTGGACCGACCAGTTCAACCTCGGCCTGGACCCCGAAACCGCCCGCGATTTCCACGACGAAACCCTGCCCAAAGACAGCGCCAAGGTGGCGCATTTCTGCTCCATGTGTGGGCCGAAGTTCTGCTCGATGAAGATCACCCAGGATGTGCGCGAGTACAGCGAGGGCATGGCGCAAAAGAGCGCCGAGTTCAAGGCCCAGGGCGGCGAGATCTACATCCCCATCGCGGTGGATCAAACCCAGGCTTGACGCCCATGGCCACGATAGGAATCGCCGGTGCCGGCTTGGTCGGGCGCCTGGCAGCCTGGGCCTTGAGCCGGGCCGGCCATGCGGTGGAGGTGTTTGACCCTGCGCCCGAGGCCGCGCCGCGCTTTGACGGCCAAGGCGCCGCCGCCTTCACCGCCGCCGGCATGCTCAGCCCCATGGCCGAGCTGGAAGCGGCTTCGCCCGAGATTGCGGCGCTGGGTTTTCAGTCCCTGCAGCTCTGGCCTGGCATTGCCGAGGCCCTGGGGGTCAGGTCTTGCCTGAGCCTGCAAGGCAGCCTGTTGCTGGCGCACCGCCAAGACCTGGGCGCGGCCGAACGGGTGCTGGGCCGCTTGCGCGCCAGCGGCCTGGCCCAGGCCCAGGCTTTGAGCGCCGCCGAGCTGGCGCAGCTGGAGCCGGCCTTGCTGCCGGGCCTGCAAGCCTGGCAGCTGGCCGGCGAGGGCTTGATCCATCCGATCGAGATGATGGCCGCCCTGCAAGCCCGCAGCACGGCCCGTTGGCACTGGTCGCAGCCGGTGGCTGCCGTGGAGGCGGGCCAATTGCAGCTCAGCAGCGGTGAAAGCCGGCGCTTTGACTGGGTGCTGGACGCGCGCGGCCTGGGCGCCAAGGCGCAGCTATCACAGCCATCGCAGCTGCCGCAGCTGCGCGGGGTGCGCGGCGAGGTCATCGCGCTGGACCTGCCGGGCCATGGCCTTGGCCGGCCGCTGCGCCTGCTGCACCCGCGCCACCGCATTTACTTGGTGCCGCGCAGCCGCGATCAGCTGGTGCTGGGTGCCAGCGAAATCGAAAGCGAAGACCGCAGCCCGGTCAGCCTGAAAACGGCGGTGGAGTTGATGGCCGCCGCGCACAGCGTGATGCCCGCGCTGGCCGAAGCCCGCATCGCCCGGCTGGACCGCAATCTGCGTCCCGCCCTGCCCGACAACCACCCCCACAGCCACTGCGAGCCCGGCCTGCTGCGGCTGAACGGCCTGTACCGCCATGGCTGGCTGTTAGCCCCCGCTTTGCTGCAGCGCCTGCTCAGCCAAAGCGCGCTGGCTCGATGGAACGACGAATGAAGAGGTCCCCATGAATACCGCCCCCCAAATTGCTTCTCAAAGCGCATCCCCAGGCGCCTCCCCAAGCGCCTCCCTCACCATCTATCTGGATGACGAACGCCTGCAACTGCCCGCCCCCAGCGCCCTCAGCGACCTGCTCGCCCATTTGCAGCGCCCGCCCGAGAGCGTGGCCACGGCCCTGAATGGCCGCTTTGTGGCCCGCGAGGCCCGTGCGCACACCGCTTTGCAAGACGGCGATCAAGTGCTGCTGTTCAAAGCCATTGTGGGAGGTTGAGCCGCCATGACCAACAAGCACGACAACTGGCAGATTGGCGAGGTCACGTTGAGCAGCCGCTTTTTGCTCGGCAGCGCCGGCTACCCCAGCCCGCAAGTGCTGGTGAATGCGATCAAGCTTTCAGGCACGCAGATCCTGACGGTGGGCCTCAAGCGCAGCCTGCAGGCCGAGGGCGACAACGGCTTTGTCGCCCTGGCCCTGCAAGCCGCCCAAGCCCAGGGCGCACGATTGCTGCCCAATACCGCCGGCTGCCGCAGCGCCCGCGAGGCGGTGCAGCTCGCCTGCATGGCGCGCGAGCTCTACGGCACGCCCTGGGTCAAGCTGGAGGTGATCGGTGATGAGCACACTCTGCAACCCGAACCTTTTGAATTGCTCAAGGCCGCCGAAGAGCTGGTCAAGCTGGGCTTCACCGTGCTGCCTTACTGCACCGACGACTTGGTGCTGTGCCGCCGCCTGCTGGACGCCGGCTGCCCGGTGCTGATGCCTTGGGGTGCGCCGATTGGCTCGGGCCAAGGCCTGCTCAACCCCTATGCGCTACGGGTGCTGCGCGAGCGCCTGCCCGAAGCCACACTCATCATCGACGCCGGCATCGGCGCCCCCTCGCACGCCGCCCTGGCGATGGAGATGGGCTTCGACGCAGTGCTGTTGAACTCGGCCGTCTCACAAGCCACCGACCCGGTCAGCATGGCCGAGGCCTTTCGCGATGCGATCCGCGCCGGCCGCAAGGCCTACCGCGCCGGCTTGATGTCGACGCAAGACTTTGCCGTGCCTTCCACCCCGGTCAGCGGCCATGCCTTCTTGCTCGGGGATGCGCCATGACTTGGACGCAAGACCTGACCCCGCCCATCATTTGGTCCATCGCCGGCCATGACAGCGGCGGGGGCGCCGGGCTCTCGGCCGACGCCCGCATGGCGGCGGCCTTTGGCGTGCATCTGTGTCCGGTGCTGAGCACGCTGACGGCACAGAACTCCCTGGGCGTGCACGGCCTGTGGCCGCTGCCCCTCGAACAGCTGCGCGCCCAGTTGCAGGCCCTGGCCAGCGATCTGCGACCACGCGCCATCAAGACCGGGCTGCTGGGCTCGGCCGCGCAGATTGCGCTGATCTGCGAGGTCCTCGATCAGTTGCGCACCGAAGGGCCGGTGGCCCTGCTGGTGGACCCGGTGCTCAGCGCCAGCGCCAATGGGGCCGATTTCGCGCAAGAGGCCTTGCTGTGTGCCTACCGCGAACAACTGCTGCCGCGCACCGATTTGCTCACGCCGAATCGGCGCGAAGCGGAGCGCTTGCTGGGCCTGGCGCCGGGCAGCGGCGAGCCGCAGGCGATGGCGGCGGCGCTGCAAGCCCTTGGTGCCGCCAGCGTTTGCATCACCGGCGGCGACGATGCCTCCGGCGCGCATGCGCTGGCCATCGACTGGCTCAGCAGCCCCTTGGCCAGCGGCCACCTGGCCTTGCCACGACTGCCCTCCACCCACCATCACGGCAGCGGCTGCAGCTTCACCAGCGCCGCCGCTGCGGCCTGCGCGCGCGGCTTCGCCATGCCCGATGCGGTAGTGCTGGCCAAGATGGCCACCTGGTGCGCGGTGCGCGACGGCCATGCCGCCGGCACGGGCGCGGGCCCGGTGCGCGCCGGGGCAGCTTTTTTGTTCGAGCCGCGCGCCATGCCGGTGATGAGCTTTGGCGACGAGCCGCTGAGTAGCGCCACGCTGGCGCGTTGGGCCGAAGTGCTGCGGCGCGAGCCCATGCCCGCAGCGCCGCTGGGGCTGTATGCCATCACCGAGCGCCCGGCCCGCGTCGCCGAATTGGCCGCGGCGGGCTTGCCGCAGATTCAGCTGCGCATCAAGCGCGAGCAACTTACGGATGATGCGCAGCTGCGCGCCGCCATTGAACAAGCGCTGAATGCCGTGGCCGGCAGCAACAACAGCCGTTTGTGGATCAACGACCACTGGCAATTGGCGCTGGATGCGGGCGCGCAAGCCCTGCACCTGGGGCAAGAAGACTGGCAGGGCTTGCGCCTTGAAGAACGCGAGCGACTCTTGAGAAGCGGCGTCTTGCTGGGTCTCTCAAGCCACAGCCTGTGGGAGTTGGCCCGTGCACGCGGCCTGGCACCGCACTACATCGCCTGCGGCCCGGTCTGGCCCACCCTCACCAAGGCCATGCCCTGGCAGCCCCAAGGCCTGGACAACCTGGCCTGGTGGGTGCGCATGGCCGGCTGCCCGGTGGTGGCGATTGGCGGCATCCTCGCGCCGGAGCAGGTGCAGGCCTGCGCCGAGCAGGGCGCCGCGGCGGTCTGCTTGGTGCGAGCCTTAGAGCCAAGCGCTGGCGGGGACGCAAGCCTGCAGACCTTGAACGCGGCCTGGCACGCAGGCGCCGGCCTTGCGGCCAATGCGAAGCCACTGAGCGCGCAGTGCGCTCTTGAGCCCCCAGCGCCGCATCCGAGTCTCCTCAGCAGCGGCCCGCATAAGCACTGAGAGGCGCCCCCAGGCCTTCTCCTCCCCCCGCAACTGAGGGGGAAGTCATAGCCCCCCCCTTACTTCGGGTTTGTGCAGCCGTTTCAAGATCTTTCAAATCCGCCCGAGCCCCAACAAGGCGCGAGTCCTTGTCGGGAACCCATCCGATCAGAAAGCCCCCAATGAAAAAGACTCTTTTGTTGACTGCCGCCTTGGCAGGTTTTGCATGCAGCGCCTCCGCCGGCGTGGTTTTGAGCCAGAACCGCGCGAATTTCGAAAGCCAGTTTGCAGGTGCCTACACCGTTGAGACCTTCACCTCCGACTCGCACTTCCCAATCTCCACCGGTGTGCTCAACAGCAGCACCAATTTGCCAGGCATTGGCATCACACCGGGCTTGATCAAAGCCGGCGTGACGTATTCGACGCCGATCAGCACCGGCTTCTTTTTCAACATCGATGCTGGTGCTGGCTTCAATGGCGGTTTTCTGGACAACACCTACACCAATGCCCTCCTCACGGTGACCTTTGACAATGCCGTCTCGGCTTTTGGCTTTGACACCAATCAATTCATGCGCAATGTTGACGTCGTGCTTCGATACGACGACAACAGCAGCGAGGCCTTTCACGGCATTGCCACCTCGATGAGCTTTTTCGGCTTCAACAATGACCAAGGACACAAGATCAAGTCGGCCGTGATTGGCTCGTTGCAGAACGGGACCTTCAAGTTCGCGCTGGATAACTTCACCTTTGGCAATCGGGGTGAACCTGCGCCTGCGATCCATGTGCCCGAGCCCAGCAGCCTGCTGCTGCTCGTGGCCGCCCTGAGTGGTGCCGCCCTGGCCCGCCGCCGCAAGGCCTGAAGGCGCTGCAACTGAATCAGCGACGCCGCGAGGCGTCGCTCAGAACCTCAGCACCGAACCTCATCTCAAAAGGTCAGCACAAAACAAGCCCCGCCGCTGACCGGCTTGACGTAGCGCACGCTACCACCCATGCCGTGGACCAAGTTGCGCACCACGGCCAGGCCAATGCCCTGGCCGCCAGCGGCTTGGTCTTGCTGGGTGGACGGTTTGGTGCTGACGAAGGGCAGGAAGATGTCGTTCTCCATGCCGGCCGGCACGCCGGGGCCGTTGTCGCGCACCTCCAGGCTCAGGCGCGCGCCGCGCACCAAACGCGCCCGCACGATTAGCCGCGGCTGGGCCAAGCCAGCGCAGGCCTGAGCCGAGTTTTTGATCAGGTTCAGCAAGGCCTGCTCCAGCTGACCCGCATCGGCCATCAAGCTCAGGCTGGGTGACTCCAGCTCAAAGCGGGCTTCGCCACCGCGCGCGCGCCAGTCGGCCCCCACCAGCTGCTCCAGCCGCGCAAACAGCTCGCTCAGCACCATCGGCTCGCGCTGGGGCTCCGGCCATTCGCTGACCTTGCGGTAGTTGCCCACAAAGGCCGCCAAGGCATCGGCGCGGCGGGCGATGGTGTCCATCGCCAGGGTCAGGTCTTGCTTGTCGGCCTCGGGCATCGGTGTCTCGCGCAGCAGATCTTGCGCGGTGCGCGAGAGCGAAGCGATGGGCGTGAGCGAATTCATGATCTCGTGCGTCAACACATGCACCAGCTGGCGCCAGGCCTTCAGGGTCTCCGCCTCCAGCTCCGACTCCACTGGCATCATGGCCAAGAGCCGCACCGACTGCTGCTGCAGCACCAACTCGCGGCTGGCCAACAGGCAACGCTCGGTGCCCCGCTCACTCTCATAGCCGAACAGGCCATGTTCGCTGGCGCCCTGCGCTTCGGCCTGTGCATGGGCGGCCAGACGCGCCAGCAAATCCTCGCGATCGCGGGCACCGCCGGGCGCCAGCAAACGGCGCGCGGCATTGTTCAGCGCCTGCACCGTGGCCTGCCCAGCGCCTGCGCGGCTCCACTGCCACAAGGCCACCGGCGCATGCTCCAGCCGTGACTCCAAGGCCAACTCATGCTGGCGCGCGTGGGCCTCGAAGGAGGCCGCCGGCCGCGCTCCCGCTTGCTCGCGCCACTGCGTTTCCTGCGCCAGCTGCGTGCGCATGCGCGCCCCCCAGCGCCAGGCCAAACCCACGCCGGCCAGCGCGGGCAAGAGCGCCAACACCATCAAGCGCGGCGACTCATGCTGCCAACCCGCCAGGCCCGCGCCGCCCAGCATCATGCCCAGGCCCAGCAGCGCCGGCCAGGCGCGCAGACGGCGTCTAGAGTCCATATTTCTCCAGCCGCCGGTACAGCGCGGCCCGGCTCAGGCCCAGCAAGCGGGCCGCTTGGCTGATATTGCCCTGGGCCACTTGCATGGCTTCCTCCAGCGCGGCCCGCTCGCGCTCGCTGAGAGGCAGCAAAGCCGTGCTGGCCTCGTTGGACTCAACGACGAGCGGACTCGCAAGCGGCGGTGCAACTGACGCAAGAGGCGCACGCTGCAAGGCAAAGTCCACCAACTCGAAGCGCTCGCCCGGCGCCAAGATCACGGCGCGCTCACAAGCATGGCGCAGCGCACGCACATTGCCGTGCCAGTCGTGCGCCAGCAAGCCCGCCAAGGCTTGCGGTGAGATTGCACGCTCAGGCTTTTGGTACTGCGCGGCGTAATAGGCCAGGTAATGCTGGGCCAGCAAGGGGATGTCTTCGCGACGCTCGCGCAGCGGGGGCAGGCGCAGCACGATGGTGTTCAATCGGTAGAGCAAGTCGGGGCGGAAGCGCTGCGCATCAAACAGCGCGGCCTCGTCGAGATTGGTGGCGCTGACGATGCGCACATCAATCGGCACCGCCGCGTCGGCCCCCAGCGGCGTGACCTCGCGCCGCTCCAACACGGTCAAAAGCTTGGCCTGCGCGGCCAGCGGCATATTCGCCACTTCGTCCATGAACAAAGTGCCGCCTTGCGCGGCCTGGAAGCGCCCCAGCCGCTCGCTGCGCGCATCGGTGAAGCTGCCGCGCTTGTGGCCAAACAGCTCGCTCTCTAAAGTGCTGTCACTCAAGGCACCCAGGTCCACCGCCAAAAAGGTCTGGTCCGCTCGCTTGGACAAGGCATGGATCTCGCGCGCCACCAACTCCTTGCCCGAGCCCATCTCCCCCAAGACCAACACATTGGCCTCGGTGGGCGCCACGCTGCGAATCAGCGAGCGCAACTCCTGCATCGCGCGCGACTCGCCCAGCAAGGCCGACGCTGCCTGCGTTCTGGGCTGGCGGCTGGCCAGGGCGGCCGCGACCGTGGCCAGCAGCTTGTCGTTGTTCCAGGGCTTGGTGATGAAATCAAAAGCCCCGGCCTTGAGCGCCGCCACCGCCAAGTTCACCTCGGCATAGGCCGTCATCACGATCACCGCCGGCGGCTGCGGGCGCCGCATCACCTCGGCCAACACCGCCTGCCCCTGCGCACCGTCGATGCGGCCGGGTAGGAAATTCATATCGAGCAGCAGCAACTCCACCGGCTCGGCATCCAGCGCCGCCGCCAGTTGATCGGGCTGCTGCAAGAGCCGCACCGGCCCAAAGCGCCGCTGCAAGAGCAGCTTGGCCGCAATGCCCACATCGGGGTCGTCGTCAAGAATCAGCAGGGACATGGGCGAGACGATAGCAGCCTGAGCCTCAGTTCTGGGGCCCATCCTGGCCTTGAATGCATAGAAATGCGGGACTGTCCGATTCCGGACAGTCAAGCGCCGCGCCACCTGTCCGGAAGCGGACAGGTACACAAGTCTTGCGCCCCTCCGCCCGGCCCAAAACGTTGGCACAGCTCTTGCACTAAAGCGGGCATGAACGCGAATCTGCATCGATTGCCTCCGGTCACTGGCGCTGCCATGGACCGGGTTTTGCCCAAGAACAAATACGCCAAGCCGCTGCGCTGGGCGGCTGCGGCCTTGGTCGTGATGGCCGCGGCCGGGCTGCTGGTCTACAGCGTGCCGCGCGGCCTGAGCGTGCCGCTCAGCGAGCTGAGCCTGGCCACGGTGAGCGAAGGCGAGTTCCGCGATGAGCTGGTGCTGCGGGCCCAGGTGGTGCCGGCGCATCAGGTGCTGCTGGATGCGACCGAGAGTGGCCGCGTCGACGCGGTGCTGGTGCGTGACGGCGACATGCTCAAAGAAGGCGCCCTGCTCTACCGCCTGTCCAACCCGCAGCGCGAGCAAGAGGTCTTGCAGCGCTCCGCCGAGGTGGCGCAGCAGCAGGCCAATTTGGCCATGCAGCGTACCGCGCTGGCCAATGCCCAGGCCATGCAGCGCCGCGACCTCAGTAACTTGCAGCATGAGCTGACCAAGGCCGAGAACGAGCTGAGCCGCCAGCAAAGTCTGGCCGCGCAAGGTTTTGTGTCCGCCTCGGCGCTGGAAGACGCCAAGCTGCGCCGCGAACAACAGCTGCGCCTGCTGAACCAAGCCCGCGAAGACGGCAGCGCCGAGCTGCGCACCCGCGAGCAAGCGGTGGCCGAGATGGAGCGCGCCGTCAAAGGCCTGAGCGAAGGGCTGGCGGTGGTGCGCAAGGCGGCCAGCGGTTTGTCGGCCCGCGCGCCGCGCGACGGCCAGCTCAGCGGCTTCACGCTGCAGGTGGGCAGCTCGGTCAAACCGGGCGACCGCTTGGGCCGCATCGACGATATCAATGGCTTCAAGCTCAGCGGCAATGTCGACGAGTTTTATCTGAGCCGCGTGCAAACCGGCTTGAAAGCCAGCCTGGAGGCCGGCGGCAAGACCTGGCCCCTGACGGTGTCGCAACGGCTGCCGCAAGTCAAAGACGGGCGCTTTGGCGTCGAGTTGGAGTTCACGCAAGACCTGCCCCCGGCCCTGCAAGCCGGTCAAAGCCTGGACGCCCGCATCGTGCTGGGCCAGCCCAGCCGCGCCAAGCTCTTGGCCGACGGCCCCTTCTACGCCGACAGCGGCGGCGCCTGGGTTTATGTCTTGAACGCCGACGGCAGCAAGGCCGAGCGCCGCAATGTACGCCTGGGCCGCCGCGCCGCCGGGCAGATCGAGGTGCTCGAAGGCCTGGCACCGAACGAACGTGTGATCGTCTCCAAAGTGCGCCAGTTCGGCGAGGCGAAAACACTGAATCTCAAGTCCTGAAGAACCTCTCATCCAGAACCTAATTTCCGAGGAGCGAACGCCATGATCCAGCTGAAGAACCTGAGCAAACTGCACCGCAACAGCGAAGTCGAAACCACGGCCCTGAATTGCATTGACCTGGAGATCGAAGCCGGCGAGTACCTGTCCATCACCGGCCCCTCGGGCTGCGGCAAGTCCAGCCTGCTGAGCATCCTGGGCCTGCTGGACGCACCCAGCAGCGGCGAGTATTGGTTCGATGGCCAGAACGTCACCGGTTGGAGCGAACGGCAGCTCAGCAAGCTGCGTCGGGGCCGCATCGGTTTTGTGTTCCAGAGCTTCAATTTGATCGACGACTTGAGCGTGCGCGAGAACATCGAGCTCGCCCTGGAGTACGGCGAGGTGCCAGCGTCGGAGCACAAGAGCCGGGTCGATGAGGTGATGCATCGCCTGGGCATCACGCACCGCGCCAACCATCGCCCCTCGCAACTCTCCGGCGGGCAACAGCAGCGGGTGGCGATTGCCCGCGCCATCGTCTCGCGCCCGGCCCTGCTGCTGGCCGACGAGCCCACCGGCAATCTGGACAGCGCCCAGGGCGACGAGGTGATGCGCATCCTGCGCGAGCTCAATGCCGAAGGCACGACGCTGGTGATGGTGACGCACTCGCCGGCCCACGCAGCGCAGGCCAACCGCTGCCTGCGCCTGCTGGATGGCCGCATCCTCGTTGACGCCCTGGCCGCCTGAAAGAAACCGCCATGAACCTCAAAGACCTGCGCGTCGCCTGGCGCCAACTGCTGGCCGAGCCGGCCTATTCCCTGGTGGTGGTCTTGGGCCTGGCCATTGCCATTGCCGCCACTTATCTGGTGGCCCTGCTGCTGGCCAATCGCTGGCTGCCCGACCCCGCTGTGCCGGCGCCAGAGCGCGTGCTGCGCATGGAATTCAAAGGCAATATCCCGGGCCGCGATGACGATTGGTTCAGCAACAGCCCCTTTGTCTTTGCCCCGGCGCTTCGCGAGGCCAAGGCGCCCATCACCCAAGCAGCCCGTTTGCTCGACAGCGAACAAAGCCTGCGGGTGGGCGCGCGGCTCAGCAAGACCCAAGTGCTGTTCAGCGACCCCGACTTGGTGCCCATGTTTGGCCTCAAAGCCAGCCAAGGAGATTTGCAGGCCGCACTCAGCAAACCCGATGCCATCGCCTTGACCAGCCTCGCCGCCGAGCGTCTGTTCGGTAACGGGCAGCAGGCGCTGGGTCAACGAGTGCGCATGAATGGGCAGGACATGACAGTGGTGGCGGTGTTGCCGCCGCAGGCCGCCAACAGCGAGTTGCAATTCGACGCGCTCGCCAGCATCGAATCCCCCAGCTCGGGCATGGCCGCGAGCGGCATGGACAAAATTTGGTACGCGGTGGCGGGCCGGGTCTTTGTGCGCTTGGCCGAGGGCGCCAGCAGCGCGCAACTGACCCAGCTGATGCAAGACATTTTTGACCGCAGCCCGGGCACCCTGGAAGTGCCGCCCGAGTGGCGCGCCGGCGGCCGCAAGAGCGCCTTTGTGCGCGCCGTGCCCTTGACCCGCCTGCCTTTCGAGGGCGCCGGCAGCAGCACGCGCTTGATGCTTTATGCCGCCCTGGGCTCGGCGGCCAGCTTGATGCTGGGCTTGGCCGCCATCAACTATGTGAACCTGAGCAGTGTGCGCACGCTGCGCCGCCAACGCGAAATCGCGGTGCGCAAGAGCCTGGGCGCCAGCCCGGACCGCTTGGCCGCCCAGTTCGTGGCCGAATCCAGCCTGGTCGCCTTGTTGGCGGGCGCGGTGGGCCTGCTGCTGGCCTGGCTCTTGGCGCCAGCATTGGCGGATTTGCTGGATGTGAAATTTGCAGCCCATTTGCTGGCACCGATGCAGTTGCTGAGCCTGGCACTGGGCTGCCTGTTGCTGGGCCTGCTGACCGGCTTGTACCCGGCCCGCGTGGCGCTGAATGTGCATTGCGCACCGGCTTTGCAGGGGCGCAAGCAGAGCGAAGGCGCCGGGGGCCGCACGCTGCGCCGCGGCATGACGGTGTTCCAGTTTTGCGCCGCGCTGACGCTGTCGGGGGTGGCGGTGGTGGTGGTCTGGCAAAGCCACTATGTGGCCCAGCTCGACCTCGGCTTCAAGACCGCTGGACTGCTGGCCCTGGACCTGCCAGACAACATCAAGCCCGAGCAGGTCGATGGTCTTTACGAAACCCTGAAACACCACCCCGCCGTGCAAGGCCTGAGCTGGAGCGAAGACGTGCCGGGCCGCAACCCGGTGGGCCTGATTGACACCTTGGCCCACGGCGAAACCAAAGCCGGCGCCCGCAGCGCCCGCTATGACCTGGGCTTTTTCTCGGTGTACCAAATCCCCATCGTGGCCGGCAGCCTGGACGGCATTGTCTTGCCCGACAAAACCGAGCCCGGCGTTGACCGACCTCTGGCGATTGATGAAACAGCGGTGAAGGCCTTTGGCTTTGCCTCCGCTCAGGCAGCCATTGGCCAGCAGCTGATGTCGGGGCCGAACGGCTTTCGCGTCATGGCCGTGGTGGGCGCCATCAAGCAAGAGTCGGCCCGCAATATCTCGCAGCCGCAAGTGTTTCGCCTCTCCAAAAAAGTGCGCAATGTGCTGACGCTGAAAGGCCCCGATATGGCGGCGCTGCGCGCAGCGGCCGCCGAGGCGTGGCCGCGCTATCTGCCCGACACCGTGATCGAGATGAACGGCGTCGATGAGCAACTGGCGCAGCGCTACCGCATGGACCGCAATGTGGGCCGCCTGATCGCAACGACCAGCTTGATTGCGCTGCTGCTGGCCGGCTTTGGCGTCTATGCGCTGGCCGCCTACACCGTGCGCCGCAGCCAGCTGGAGATCGTGATCCGCAAGCTGCATGGCGCCGACCATCGCCACATCGCCGCACTGCTGATGAAGGAGTTTGCGCCGCTCTTGGCTTGGGCCGCGCTGTTCAGCCTGCCTTTGATCTGGTGGGTCGGCCACCACTATCTGACGGGCTTTGTTGAGCATGCGGACATGGGGGGCTGGCCGCTCTTGGCCGCGCTATTGCTGACCTTGTTGATGACCGCCCTGGCCGGCCTGCGCCATGGCCTGGCCGCGCTCGCCATGCGGCCCATCCTGGCCCTGCGCGACGGCGGCTGAGAGCAAGCCAAAGCACAAAAAAAAGAAACCGAGGAGGAAGCAGGCGGCATCAAGCCGCCGCCTGCTCTTGCAAACAAGCACAGCCCACACCCCCCATGCCATGAGACTGATTGACCTGCGCGTTGCCGCCCGCCAGTTGCACAAAGACCCGCTGCACGCCTCGGTGCTGGTGCTGGGCCTGGCCCTGGCCTTGGCCGCCTGCTATTTGCTGGCCGTGCTGCTGCTCGAACGGCTGCGTCCCGACCCAGCTTTGCAAGACCCGGAGCGCATCGTCTTGATCGACTTCCACGGCAATATGCCGGGTCGCCAGGAAGACTGGTTCTTGGGCGCGCCCTTTGCGTTCAAGCAAGCCCTGCAAGAGGCCAAAGCCCCTTTGGCGTCCATCACCCGGGTGTCAGAGGACCAGCCGACGTTGCGCGCCGGCCTTCGCAAGCTGCGCGCCACCGTGCTCGCCGCGGATGCCAGCGCGGTGCCGCTCTTCCAACTGCGCCCCTTGCAGGGCGATCTGCAAGAGGCCCTCAGCCGCCCGGACACCATTGCGCTGAGCGAGCCCTTGGCGCAGCAGTTGTTTGGCCGAGAGGCTGCTTTGGGCCGCAGTGTCGACATCGGGCCGCATCGGCTGCGGGTGGCCGCGGTGCTGCCCGCCCCCCGGTCCCGCAGCCTGCTGCGCGCCGAGGCCTGGATCAGCTTTGATTCGCCCGCCGCCGGGCTGGACGAAGAGACCCGCAGGGCCTGGTTCCAGATCAATGGCCAGGTCTATGCCCGCCTCTTGCCCGGTGTGAGCGCCGAGCAGATCGGCGCGCTGGCCCAAGGTCTGCTAGACCACAGCCCGGTGATGCAGCAGTTGCCGCCCGATTGGACGGCGGGTGGGCGCAAGGCCGCCTTCATGCGGGCCCTGCCGGTGCCCCAAATGCCGTTTGAGGGCCGCGTGGGTCAGCAGCGCCTGCAAATGCTGGTCGCGCTGGCCGGCGTGGCGGCCTTGTTGCTGAGCCTGGCCTTGCTCAATCACATCAACCTCAGCAGTGTGCGCACCTTGCAGCGCCAGCGTGAGATTGCGGTGCGCAAAGCCTTGGGCATCAGTCCGGCGCGCCTGCTGCTGCAGTTTGCGGTGGAGGCGCAGTTGTTGATTGCGCTGGCGGGCGGCCTGGCCTTGCTGCTCGCTTGGTTGTTGCTGCCCTGGATCAGCCAGGCCCTGCAAGTGCCGCAGCCCGACCATCTGCTGCAATGGCAAGCACTGGCCGGCTTGCTGCTGAGTTGCGCGCTTTTGTCGCTGCTGGTCTGCCTGTACCCGGCGCGGCTGGCTTGGCGCCTGCAAGCGGCGCCAGCCTTGCAAGGCCGACAAGCCAGCGAAAGCCAAGGCGGCCAATTGCTGCGCCGCGTTTTGACCGGTCTGCAGTTCGCCATGGCGATGTTTGTGGTGAGTGCGGCCTTGATCTTGAGTGCGCAAAACCAGCATGTCTTGCGCCGCGATTTGGGCTTTGAGCCCGCGGGCGTGCTGACGCTGCGCTTGCCCGAACAAGCCAGCGCGCAGCAGGCCGAAGACTTTCATCAAGCGCTGCAAGCCCAGCCCGCGGTGACCGCCCTGGCCTGGAGCGACAGCGTGCCAGGCAATGGCTTCATGGATCGCAATGCGGCCTTCACGCGGGGCGATCAAGAGGCCAAGCTGCGCCTCATTGAGGTGGATGCGAGCTTCTTCTCGCTCTACCGCATGACGGTGCTGGCCGGTCAGCTCGAGCCGCAGGGGCAAGAGGGCCTGGTGCTGGATGAAGCGGCCACGCGCGCCCTGGGCTGGGCCACGCCGCAGCAGGCTTTGGGGCAGTCCCTCAGCTATGTGATGACCGGCTTGAATCAACAACAATCCAGCTGGCGGGTCTTGGCCGTGGTGCCCCATCAACGCCAGGAAAGCACCCGCGAGCCCGACCGCCCACACGCCTTTGTGCTGAAAAGTCGCGCACAGCTCTTGGACGGCCAGCGCTTCTTCCGCGTGCTGAATCTGCGCACCAAGCCGGGCATCGATCCCTCGGCAGTCTTCACGCCCGTCTGGGAGCGCTATTTCCCCGGCGAGCCTTTGGCATGGAACTCTGCCGATCAGGTCTTGATGAAGGCTTACGCCTCGGATCTGCGCATTGCCGAACTGGTCAGCGCCTGCGCCGTCTTGGCCTTGCTGCTGGCGGGCTTTGGCGTGTATGCCATGGCCGCCTTTTTGGTGCAACGCCACGCCAAGGAAATCGTGCTGCGCAAGCTGCACGGCGCTTCTGCGCTGCAAGCGATGAAGAGCTTGTTCCGTGAATTTGCCTTGCTGCTGCTGAGCGCAGCCTTTCTGGCCCTGCCGCTGTCGGCTGCGTTTGGCGAGCGCTACCTGGCGCAGTTTGCAGACCGGGTCAGCCTGGGCGGCGGGCCGCAGAGCTGGGCCTTGCTGGGCCTGATCTTGGTGACTGGCGTGGCCAGCCTGCGGCACGGCTGGGCGGCGCTGTCGATGCGGCCGGTCTTGGCCTTGAGAGGCTGAAGCAGCCGGTTCGCCAATCAGGGCAGCTCGCGCAGGCCCTGGCCGGCAAACAGCGCCGCGGCCAGCGACTCTTCGCGCGAACGCACGGTGTCCAAAAAATCATCGGCGCCGCGCATCGCTTTGAAGGTGTCAAAGCCACGCTCCAAAAAGCTCTGCAACTCGCTCAGGCCGGCGGCCGTGGCCGGGCCGCGCATCATGCGCAGCGCCTGGCGCAGCAGCGGCTTGCGGGTGAGCTTGTCCAGCGAGACACCCACGGCCAGGGTCAAATCGATTTGCTGCTGGCGCAAGCCGGGCTCGCCGCAAGCGCACCATGCCGCCTGATAAGGCGCGGCCTGCACGGCCTCTTGCCCGAGCGCCTGGGCCATGCGGGTGTCCAGGTCTTCCGAGATGGCATGCAGCCGCGCCAGCTGGGCCACGGTGTGCACCACCTCGGACGGAAAGATGCGCACCAGCGCGGGCACCACGCGGGCGAACTGCGCATCGCGGCGTGAGTAGTCGCCGGGCCCGTACAACTCACGCAGAAAGAATGTGGTGGCCGCCTCATAGCGCGGCGAGAGCAGCAAGTCGGCATAGGTCCGCGCAAAGCGCTGCTGCTGGTAGCGCTTGAGGGCCTGCACCCGCGCGTCCAGCCCGGGCTGATCCTGCCGCAGCTGACGCTGAGCCTCAACCGCCTGCAGATGGCGCAGGATCTCGGCTTCGATATCGCGGGCTTGCTCGCTCATTCACCCACTCATTCGCCCAGCAGGCTGCGGCAGCGCTCTTCATGCTGGCTGATTTCGGCAAGCGTCACTTCGATATCGTCCAGCTGCTGCTCCAGCTGGCGGCGATGCTGCTGCAAAACCTCCAAAAAGGCGCGCAGCTGTGATTCGGCGCCACTGGAGGCGTCGTACATATCAACCAGCTGCTTGATCTCTTGCAAGCTCAGGCCAAGGCGCTTGCCGCGCAGGGTCAGCTTCAAGCGGGTGCGGTCGCGGTGGGTGTAGACGCGGTTGCGGCCGGCCCGCGCGGGCTCCAACAGCCCCATGTCTTCGTAAAAACGAATCGCACGTGGCGTGATGTCGAACTCTGCCGCCAACTCGGTGATGGTGAACAAGCGCCCGTTGCCCTCGGGGCTGGCTGCAGCCGGGACTGCCGGACGGGAATCGTTGCTCATGGCTAAACTGGGGCCTCAGTGACGTTAACGTAAACGGCAATTCTATTCATGGCCCGGCAATTCACACAGCGGCGGGCCGCACAAGGCAGCGTTCATGGCCAACCTCAGAGAATCCGAACTCCACTACCCCTTGGGCGAGGCCCTGCCCGCGCCGGGCGGCGTGCTGGAGCTGGCGCCGGGCGTGCGCTGGCTGCGCATGGGCCTGCCGTTTGCGCTGGACCATATCAATCTGTGGCTCTTGCGCGATGAGATCGAAGGCCAAGCGGGTTGGACCGTGGTGGACTGCGGCATTGCCAACGACGCCACCCGGGCGCTGTGGGAGCAAGTGTTTGCCGAGCACTTGGAGGGCTTGCCCATCTTGCGGGTGCTGGTCACGCATTTCCACCCCGACCACATCGGCTTGGCCGCCTGGCTGACCGAACGCTGGCAATGCCGCGCCTGGCTCAGCGCCAGCGACTTCCATCTGGCCCGCCTGGCCAGCGGCTCCACCGTGGGCATGGGCGGCCACAGCGCGGCCGCCTTCTTCGCCAGCCACGGGCTGCGCGACGAGGAGTCCCTGGCCAAGATCCGCGCCCGCAGCAGCTATTACCCCAGCATGGTGCCGGCCGTGCCGAGCAGCTACCGCCGCTTGATGGAGGGCTTGCAGCTGCCCATCGGCGGCCATGTCTGGCAATGCATTACCGGCTACGGCCACGCGCCGGAGCACATCAGCCTGCACTGCCCCAGCCTGGGGCTGCTGATTTCTGGCGATATGGTGTTGCCGCGCATTTCCACCAATGTTTCGGTGGTCGATGTAGAGCCCGAGGCCGACCCGCTGAGTCTCTACCTGACCTCGATTGAGCGCATGCTCAGCCTGCCCGCTGACACCCTGGTGCTGCCCTCTCACGGCAAGCCCTTCACCGGCCTGCACGCCCGGGTCGACCAACTGCAAGAACACCACGATGAACGCCTGGCCGATGTTCTTGAGGCCTGTAGCGCCAAGCCCTGCCATGCCGCCGAACTGCTGGAGCTGCTGTTCAAACGCAAGCTGGATCTGCACCAAACCACTTTCGCCATGGGCGAATCGGTCGCTCACTTGAATGCCTTGTGGCTGTCGGGCCGCTTGCAGCGGCGCTTGGATGAAGATGGGGTGTACCGCTTTTTTGCGCCGCCGGCATCGCCTTGAGGGCCGCCCTCACTCCCAACAAACCCCTGGGCCAGGGCCGCGCCCGAGATCAATAATCAAGGCCACGCTTGGCAGTCGAGCGTGAGATTGCTTGAGGATCCCCCATGCAGCCCTTGACGCCCCCCGCTTCCTTACCGCCACTGCGGGTCTTGGTGGTTGACGATCAAGCCAGCAGTCGCTCGGTTTTGAGCGCGCAGTTGCATGCAGCCGGGCATCAGGTGATTGAGGCGGGCTCGGCACAGCAGGCCTTGCAGCTGTTCAGCCAGGATCATCCCGACCTGGTGCTGCTGGATGTGGAAATGCCCGACCATGACGGTTACTGGGTGGCCAGCCAAATGCGGGCGGCGGAGTCGGGCGGGTGGACGCCGATTGTGTTTCTCTCCAGCCGCGACCAAGACCAGGACCTCTGGCAAGGCATTGAATCCGGCGGCGACGACTATCTGGTCAAGCCCGTGTCCGGCACGGTTTTGCAAGCCAAGCTGCGCGCGATGCAAAGGCTGCGTCGCATGCAGCTGCGCTTGATCGAGCTCTCCGATGAATTGCGCGCCGCCAACGAACAGCTGACCAAGCTCAGCATGGAAGACGGCCTGACCGGCTTGCCCAACCGACGCGCTTTTGACGCCCGCTTGCAGCAGGAGATCCAGGCCGCGCAGCGCGACCAACAAGCGCTGACCCTGGTGCTGTGCGATATCGACCTCTTCAAGGCCTACAACGACAGCCTCGGCCATGTGGATGGCGACGCCTGCTTGCAGCGCATCGCCCGCCTGCTGAAAGAAACCTGCCGCCGTCCGCGCGACTTTGCGGCGCGCTATGGCGGCGAAGAATTTGCGCTGATCCTGCCGGGCACGCCGCGCTCCGGCGCCATGACTTTTGCGCGTGCGGTGTTGCGCTCACTGGAGTTGACGGCCATCCCGCACCAGCAGTCCACAGTGCGGCCCTTTGTGACGCTTTCGGGCGGCATCACCACCTGCATCCCGGACCGCAGCACCACACTGGAGGGTTTGCTGCGGCGGGCGGACGATGCGCTCTACACCGCCAAATCACGCGGCCGCAACCGCTTTTTCAGCTTCGAAATGCAGATGGACACCTTGGATCAGCGCCAGCACCCATGAGCGGGAGGGCCGGCTTGACCGCGTTCAGTCGCTGATGCCGCAAAGCTTGCGAAACGGCCCAAGCACTGCTTCGCCACGGAAGGGTTTGACGATCCAGCCGGTCACGCCAATGGCCTTGCCACGGGCGCGCAGCTGGGGGTTGTCTTCGGTGGTCAGCATCACGATGCGCACCGAGGAATTGCCCAACTCGGTGCGGATCTTCTCGGCCATGGTCAGGCCATCCATATTGGGCATATTGACGTCGCTGACCACCAGCCGAATGCCGGGGTCGGCGCGCAACTGCATCAGGCCGTCGCGCCCGTCGGTGGCCACCGCCACCTGAAAACCGTTCTTCCCCAAAAACGTGGCCACGATTTCCCGCATGGTGCTGGAATCGTCGACCACAAGCACATTCGCCATATCTCAAACTCTCCGTGCACCCCGGCCATGAACGGCCGGGATGGATTCAAAACAGATCCAACTCGCCGGTCGGCCCGGCCGAGGGCGCATGTTCCATGAAGGCTTCAAACTCTTCCAAGGACCAATGCAAATTGAAGATCACCCGCTGAACAATCATCAAAGGCGGCATGCCCGGTCGCGCCGGGTCAGACAGGTGATAGCGAATGCACAGCTGCGGATCTTGCGAACCAAATGATATGTATTTGTGCTGATGGTTGATGACGATGGGCACCTGAATCTGCTGCTTGCTCAAATCCTGCGGCGGGATGTAGCGGTTCTTGAAGGCGCCCCAAATCAAATTGGTGGTCTCGCCCAGCATATTGTTGAGCTCGCGGAAGTTCAGATCCCCGCCAATCCCTTCATAGCTGAAACCCTGGATCAGGCCCTGGCGCAGCGCGTTTTCTTCCGTCTGCAGCATCATGTAGCCCCGGCACCAAGTGCTTTCAATCGGGATCAGGGTGGACACCTCGCCATGGATGATGCGGTCATGCACCACATAGGGGGCTTCCGCGTCCACATGGGCAAAAGGGAACATGGCTTTGAGCGCTTCGCAGGTCAGCTCCACAATGCCGCGCACCAGCACCGTGGGGTAGCTGAGGCTGAAAATGGCGTGATCCACTGCTTCACGCAGCAAGGCCAAGTCACCGCCCGTCCAGCGGTGCCGCACCACGATTTGCTCTTGCAGCGTCAACTCCCGCTCGCTGGTGCGGCGCAAAAAGATGGGCAATTCCGGGCGCAGCTTGTGGATGGCGCGCGCCAGCGTGAGCCCGTCCGGCCCTTCGCAAGGCAGGTCTTCGGCCAGCAACACGCCGCCTAAATCCTTGTGCTGCGCCAAGGCGGCCAGCGCATCGGTGGCCGAGCGCGGCAAGGGCTGCAAGCCCACTTGGCGACAAAACTCAATCAGGCTGGCGTAATGGGCCGGATCATGCTCCAGCAACAAAACCTTGGCCGCAAGTTGGGTGGTTTCAGTCATAGCGTTGTGGCGCGTCTGCGCCCGTCCTTTTGACTCGTTGGAGCCGCGTATTCAAGAGGTTTTCGGCCGACCTGCAGATTTCTGTAGCAAATCTTTTCTGGGCGGCAGCAGGGCAGAATTGCCCCATGCGCCTTCCTGACCTCGACGATTTGCGCCGCTATGCGGTGGCGCGCAGCCTGTTCAAGCCGACCAGCCTGCCGCAAGCCATCGCGCGCCTGGGCTTTGTGCAGGCCGACCCGATCCGCGCGCCGGCCCGCGCGCAAGACCTGACCCTGCGCCTGCGGGTGAAGCACTACCAAGCCGGTGACTTGGAGCGGCGCTACAAGCAGTTGGATGTGGAAGAAGACTGCCTAGTCAACTACGGCTTTTTGCCGCGCCAGCATCTGCGGCTGATGCACCCCCGCGAGGCCAAGCGGCGCTGGAGCGCCGAGACCCAGGCTCAGGCCGCCCGGGTTCAGGCCTTGCTGCAAGTGCGCGGCCCCAGCCACCCGCGCGACATCCAAGCCGAGTTGCAACTGGGCAGCACCCGCAATGCCTGGGGCGGCAGCAGCAATGCCACCACGGCCTTGCTGGACGGCATGCATTACCGTGGCCTCTTGCGCGTACACCAGCGCGAAGCCGGCATCCGCCTCTATGCCCCGGTCCAGCACCCGGTGGATGAACGCAGCCCCCAAGAAAAAGCCCAGGCCCTGGTGCAGCTGATTCTGGCCAAATACGCCCCGCTGCCCTCGCGCAGCCTCGGCCAGCTCTGCAGCTTGCTGGGCTATGGCGCGCCGCATCTGGGGCCCGAGATCAAGCAGGTGCTGGCGCTGGCACGCAAGCACTGGCCCAGCGCCGAGATCGAAGGCCAGCGCTGGTACTGGCCCGAGGGCGAAAGCCCCACCGCCAAGCGCTGGCAGTTGGACGAAGAACTGCGCCTGCTGGCGCCGTTTGACCCAGTGGTCTGGGACCGGCTGCGCTTTGAGCGCTTCTGGGGCTGGGCCTATCGCTTCGAGGCCTACACCCCAGCGGCCAAGCGCAAGCTGGGTTATTACGCCTTGCCCCTGCTGTGGCGCGGCCAGATGCTGGGCTGGGCCAATGTGTCGGTGCAAGAAGGGCGCTTGCAAGCGCAGCCGGGTTTTGTCAGCGGCCGAGCGCCGCGCGACAAGGCCTTTGATGCGGCCTGGCAGGCAGAGCTGGCGCGGCTGCGCGACTTTCTGGCCCTGCCGCCAGACGCCGACTAAGCCGCCCGCGCCGCCAACACCGCCCGGGCCAGCTCTGCAAAACCCTGGCCGCGCTCGGCCTGGGTGACGTAGCGGGGCAGATGCGTCAGCTGCGGCACAAAGCGCGCGATATTGGCCACGCCCACGCTCAAAGGCATGCGCGCAAACATGGTCTGGTCATTGGTGGAGTCGCCCACATACACCCAGTGCGCCGGCTCAAAAGCCTCACCCAACACTGTCTGCACCGCCCAATGCGCGGCGCTCCATTTGCTGTGCTCACCGATCCAACCATTGATGTGGATGGAGCTGACCGTGGCCACCAAGCCATGCTCGCGCATCACCGTGCACACCGCCTCGATCTGCGTTGCGCTGAGCTGAGCGAACTCGCTGTGGTCCACCGCGATATCGGTCAAGCGCCCGGCGGAATCGGTGGCCAGCTGCGCGCCGGGCACACGCCGCAACACCTCGGCCGCGCAGGCCTGCAGACGCGCAAAGTTGGCGGCGCGGGTGGCCTCGTCCTGGCTGAAGTCGCGGCGCAAGACCTGCCCCTGCGCGCCGCCCTCCCGGCGCAACATCACCGAGCCGTTCTCCGCCACGATGGCGGCCACCGGCCAGCTCAGCGCAAAAGGCTCACTCCAACCGGCGGGCCGCCCGGTGATGGCGATGACGGGCAGGCCCTGATCGCTCAAGTCCTGCAAGGCCTGCAGCGCTTCAGGGGCGATTTGCCCCTCGGCAGTCAAGGTGTCGTCGATGTCGGTCAAGATGCCGCGCAGGCCGCGCAGCGCTTCAGGGGGGCAGTGGCTGAATGGGTGCATGGGACGGATTGTCCGCAAAACATCCCCCTCTTCTTTGGACTGACTTGTCTGATGCGTCTAGAATTGCGCCGTTCCGAGGAGCGTTGCAACCTGCTGATGACAGCAGGCCAGGCTCGGAAAATTTTGCGTCGGCTTGCATTCCAGATCGAATCGGCCCGCGAGACTTGCAACCGCGCTCACCCGCTGACGTCTTCGCGTGGGTGATCGTTTTGTTTGCCCCCTTGATGACGGACGCGGCTTCATATCCTGAAGGAGCCCGCCATGACCACCGCCGCATCAACCCCCCTGTCCAAAGACCAATACCACATCGCTGACCTGAGCCTGGCCGCTTGGGGCCGCAAAGAGCTGACCATTGCCGAGAGCGAAATGCCTGCGCTGATGGCCATCCGCAAGGAATACGCCGCCACCCAGCCGCTCAAGGGCGCGCGCATCACCGGCTCGCTGCACATGACCATCCAGACCGGCGTGCTGGTCGAAACCCTGCAAGCCCTGGGCGCCGAAGTGCGCTGGGCCTCTTGCAATATCTTCTCCACCCAAGACCATGCCGCCGCCGCCCTGGTGGCCAAGGGCACGCCGGTGTTCGCCTACAAGGGCGAGACCCTGGAAGACTACTGGGACTACACCCACCGCATCTTTGAATTCGGCGCCAAGGGTGAAGCCGGCGAAGGTCCGAACATGATTCTGGACGACGGCGGCGACGCCACCTTGCTGATGCACCTGGGCCAAAAGGCCGAGAAAGACCTGTCGGTGCTGGCCAACCCGGGCAGCGAGGAAGAGCGCATTTTGTTCGCCGCCATCAAGGCCAAGGTCGCTCAAGACCCGACGTGGTACACCCGCAAGAGCGCCGAGATCATCGGCGTGACCGAAGAAACCACCACCGGCGTGCTGCGCCTGAACGAAATGGCCGCCAAGGGCAGCCTGCTGTTCCGCGCCATCAATGTGAATGACTCGGTGACCAAGAGCAAGTTCGACAACCTCTACGGCTGCCGCGAATCGCTGGTGGACGCCATCAAGCGCGCCACCGATGTGATGGTCGCCGGCAAGATCGCCGTGGTGGCCGGCTATGGCGATGTGGGCAAGGGCTCGGCCCAGGCGCTGCGCGCGCTGTCGGCGCAAGTCTGGGTGACCGAGATCGACCCGATCTGCGCACTGCAAGCCGCCATGGAAGGCTACCGTGTGGTCACCATGGAATACGCCGCCGACAAGGCCGATATTTTCGTCAGCGCCACCGGCAACAAGAACGTGATCCGCTACGAGCACATGGCCGCGATGAAGAACAACGCCATCGTCTGCAATATCGGTCACTTCGACAACGAGATCGACGTGGCTTCGCTGGCCAAGTGCGGCTGGGACGAAATCAAGCCGCAGGTCGACCATGTGATCTTCCCGGATGGCAAGCGCATCATCCTCTTGGCCAAGGGCCGTCTGGTGAACCTGGGCTGCGGCACCGGCCACCCGAGCTATGTGATGTCGTCCAGCTTCGCCAACCAGACCATCGCCCAGATCGAGCTGTTCGCCCACAAGGACGCCTACGACATCGGCAAGGTCTATGTGCTGCCCAAGCATCTGGACGAGAAGGTGGCGCGCCTGCAGCTGACCACGCTGAACGCCCAGCTGAGCGAATTGAGCGATGAGCAGGCGGCTTACATTGGGGTGCCCAAGACGGGACCATTCAAGCCCAACACCTACCGCTATTGATGGGCGGAGGGCTACTGCGCGGCCGACAGGCGTTGTTGCGGGTCCCTCCGCAGATCCTCACGTAGCCCAAGCTACGTTCCGGTCTGCGGATCCGCCCGCGCCTAGCCTGACGACCGCTCGCTACGCCCTGCAAGATTTTTGGTTTCCATTTGAGCTATGCGCGCTGATCAACTGTTAGTTTCCAAAGGCCTGGCACCGACGCGTTCGGCGGCGCAGCGGCTGATTTCAGCCGGGGCGGCGCAGTGGCAAGGCGCCAAGGACTGGCAGGCGATCCGCAAAGCGGGCGAGGAGTTGCCCGAACATTGCGAGCTGCGCGTCAGCGATGACGCAGAGCTGCGCTTTGTGTCGCGCGGCGGGCTCAAGCTGGAGGGCGCGCTGCAGCAAAGCGGTCTGGAGGTGCGTGGCCTGACCGTGCTGGACATGGGCCAGAGCACCGGCGGCTTTACCGACTGCCTGCTGAAAGCCGGCGCGGCCCAGGTCGTGGGCGTGGACGTCGGTCACAGCCAGTTGCACGAGCAGCTGCGCCAGCACCCCCAAGTGGTGGGTCTAGAGCACTTGCATGTGCGCGAGTTGGCAGGCTCGGCCTTGGCGCAACACGCGCCCGCTGAGGGCTTTGACTTGATCGTGGGTGACCTCAGCTTCATCTCCATGCTGGGCGCCTTGCCGCATCTGGCGGCTTGGCTGGCGCCGCGGGGTCAGGTCTTGCTGCTGATCAAGCCGCAGTTTGAGTTGGGCAAAAAAGCGCTGGCGCGCGGCGGCTTGGTCAAAGACGCCAAGCAATACCCGCTGCTGGAAACCCAGGCCCGCCACGCCGCCCGCGACCAAGGCTGGCAGGTACTGGGCTATTTTGAGAGCGCCATCACCGGCGGTGATGGCAACAAAGAATTTTTCCTCTGGGCACAAGCGCCCGAGGCTGCGAAAGACAAGCCATGAGTACAGCAACACCCCGCGTGCCGGTCAGTTTTGAGTTCTTCCCGCCCAACACCCCAGTGGGCACCGAGAAGCTCAAGACCGTGGTGCAAGACCTGAGCGTGCTGAACCCGCATTACTTCAGCGTCACCTATGGCGCGGGGGGCTCCACCCGCGAGAAGACGCTGAGCACGGTGATGGACATTGCGGCCGCGGGCTATGAGGCTGCACCGCATTTGTCCTGCGTGGGCTCCACCCGCGAGAACATTGCCGAGATCCTGGCCACCTACCGCGCACAGAACATCCGCCGCGTGGTGGCGCTGCGCGGCGATCTGCCCAGCGGCACCGCCACCGCGGGCGAATTCCGTTATGCCTCGGAGCTGGTGGCCTTCATCCGCGAAACCCAGGGGCCGGACTGGCAGATCGAAGTCGCCGCCTACCCCGAGTACCACCCGCAGCAGCGCTATGCGGCCAAAGACTTGCAGCACTTTGCCGCCAAGATGCGTGCCGGCGCCAACTCGGCCATCACGCAGTTTTTCTTCAACCCTGATGCTTACTTCCACTTCGTCGACGAAGTGCGCAAGCTGGGTGTGGAAGCGCCCATCGTGCCGGGCATCATGCCCTTCCACAACTACGCCCGCATCGCCCAGTTCGCCGCACGCGATGGCATCGAGATCCCGCGCTGGGTGGCGCTGAAGATGGAAGGCTATATGGACGATGTGGCCAGCATCCGCGAGTTCGGCCTGGAAGTGATGACGCGCGTCTGCGAGCGCCTGATCGCCGGTGGCGCCCCCAGCATCCACTTCTATACGCTGAATCAATCCGCTTTGACGCTGGAGTTGTGCAAACGCCTCAGTCTCGGCTGAGCTTCTTGCGCAAGATCAAGTGAAAGAGGCCCTCCGAGCGAGGGCCTTTTTCAATTTGCGCTGGATCAAGGGTTTACCCCGGTCGGCAGCATCCAATCTCTTCCATCGGGGCTGTTCCCGGCTTTACAGGAAGTAGATCAATGACTCGCAAGTTCTTCAGCGCTATCGCTACCGTTTCCGCCGCTGCCGCTCTGGCCTTCACATCGTTTGCTGCACAAGCGCAGCAAGAAGGCCCTTGGCTGGTGCGCGCACGCGCTGTCAACCTCGACTCCGCCAACAAAGACACCACCGGCCTGGGTCTGAGCATCAACAACAAGGTGATTCCTGAAGTGGACATCAGCTACTTCATCACCCCCAATATCGCCGCCGAACTGGTTCTGACCTATCCGCAAGGCCATGACCTGAAATCCAACGGTGCCAAGATCGGCACCCTGAAGCACCTGCCCCCGACCCTGTCGCTGCAGTACCACTTCGCCCCCACCAGCACCTTCCGTCCCTATGTGGGCCTGGGCGTGAACTACACCAACTTCTCAGACGTGAAGTTTGACGCCAGCCTGGAAGGCACGGGCAAGCTGAACCCCTCGATCGACAACAACAGCTACGGCTTCTCGGCCCAGATCGGCGCAGACATCGCCATCGCCAAGAACCTGTACCTGAACGTCGACGTCAAGAAGGTGCAGATCGGCACCAAGGTCTACTCCAATGGCAACAAGGCCGGCGACTTCAAGGTCGACCCCGTGCTGTTCGGCCTGGGCGTGGGCTACCGCTTCTAAGACGGTTTTCCCCGTCTACACCAGCCGCTGAGCCGCAAGGCCCAGCGGCTTTTTTCTTGGCTTTGCGCAGACTGCAACTCAAGCCAAGGCCGCAAACGCATCCCGCGTCATGTTCTCGGGCGCGCCTTCCGCGCGGCAGACCACATCGTCTTCAATGCGGATACCGCCGAAGCGACTCAGCCGCTCCACCAAGGCCCAATCCACCGACGCCGCGGCCGGGCTGGCGCGCAGCTGGCGCAGCAGGGTCGGGATGAAGTACAAGCCCGGCTCGATGGTCACCACCATGCCAGGCTGCAACGTGCGGGTCAGGCGCAGATAGGGATGGCCCTCGGGTTTGGGCGCCAGCGCGCCGCTCTCGTCAGCCATGAAGCCGCCCACATCGTGCACTTGCAAGCCCAACAAATGGCCGGTGCCATGCGGCATGAAGATGGAAGTAAGCCGTTCAGCGATCTGCGCCTCCACACTCATCTTGACAATGCCTTGCGCTTGCAAAATGGCGGCGATGCGGCGGTGGGTGCTGAGATGGATGTCGCGGTAATCCACCCCGGCGCGCACCTCGTCCACCAGCGCCAACTGGGCGCTTTCCATGGCGGCCAGCAAGGCATCGAACTCGGCGCTGGCGGCGTTGCCGTGGGTCCAAGTGCGGGTGATGTCGGAGGCATAACCGTTCACCTGAGCGCCTGCATCGATCAAGAAGCTGCGGCTCTCGGCGGGGGCTTGCTCGTCTTGGTACTGGTAGTGCAAGACCGCGCAATGTTCGTTCAAGGCCACGATATTGCCGTAGGGCAGATCGCGGTCGGTGTGGCCGGCAGCGATCAAATAGGCACGGTGGATTTCAGCCTCCGAGGCGCCTGCCAAAAAGGCCTTGCGCGCGGCCATGTGGGCCGGCGCGGCGCGGCGTGAGGCGGCGCGCATTTGCTCCAGCTCATACTCGCTCTTGCAGGCGCGCGGGTAGTGCAGCAGGTTCAGCAAGTCGGCCGGGTTGTTCGGCACCACGCCGTCCAGCGCGGCATCGGCTTCGCCGATGATGGCCAAGCGGCCGGGTACTTTCAAATGCGCGGCAGCGTCTTCGGCACGGCTGATGACGATCAGCTCCACATGCTGAACCCACTCGCCGGTCGGCGCACTGGGCGGCACATGCCAGTAGTCATCGGGCTGGTAGTAAACCACCCGCGGTTTGTGCCCCGGGCGCAGCAGCAGCCAGCTGTTGGGGTGGTTGACCAGCGGCAGCCAATGCTTGAAATGCGGATTGGGCTGAAACAGATAGGGCCGATCGTCCAAAAACGCGTACTTCTCGATGCCGGAGGCAATCAAGAGGGCATCGAACCCGCAACGCGCCAGCGCGCTCTCGGTGCGCTGCTGCAGTTGCGACAAATGTTGAGCGTAGGTATTCATGGCTTGCCATTGTCAGCCATGGATGTCCCAGACCACGCCCTCTTCCGTCAAGATGGCATCCAGAGGCACATCATGCGGCTCGGCCTTCAGCAGCGGCTGAAAGCCATGCGCATAGCCAATGCCTGCCGTGGCCGGGCGCGGCTGCAAGCCAGCCAAGGTGCGGTCCATGAAGCCGCCGCCATAGCCCAGACGCAAGCCAAAAGGCCCATAGCCCACGCAAGGCACGATCAGCAATTGCGGCTCGAACACCTCGGTGTCTTTGGGCTTGGGGATGCCGTAGGCGTCTTCTTCCATCGGGCAGCCGGGGTACCAGACATGAAAGCGCAAAGTGCCATGGGCTTTGTCCACCACAGGCAAGCCAATGCGCCGCTCCGGGTGGTTTTCGCCCCAGCGGTAGAGCGCGGGCAAAGGATCAAACTCGCCTTTGATCGGCCAATAAGCCCCTATCGTCAATTCAGGGCGGCGCAGCAACCAAACGCGCAAAACCTCTTGCAATTGCTCGGCCAACTCAAGCCGATGCGGCAAGTTGAGCCGGTCTTCGATCAGCTTGTGACGCAAGGCGCTGCGGTCATTCAGGTCCACGGACACATCTCCCATTCAAAAATGCCCTGAGGCCATGGCCTCGCCGCTGAGGGTTACGCCAAACATTGTGGGTGAAATTCCGGCCCGGCTGTACCCGGGCTCACCCTTTCAAGACCAGGCGCCACCCCGCCCAATGATTCGGCGCAGTGCCGGTCGCCCAAGAACTTGGACAACACGGTGGCTTGAGCCACCTAAGAGGCCTAGGCTCATGCATACTGATGAGCAGCAAACTCCGGTGAGCCCATATGCAAAAGCAGCCTCTGGTCTTGGTGGTGGATGACGATGCCCTGATGCGCGAGCTCTATGGCGAAGCGCTGGGTGAAGACTTCAGTCTGGAATTCGCCGTCGATGGGTCTGAGGCCCTGACCCGGCTCCGTCAGGGGCAACGACCCGACGCGGTGCTGATGGATGTCGCCATGCCTGGCTTGGATGGCTATGAGACTTGCAGATGTCTGCACCAGGAATGCATCGATCCTCCCCCTGTGATCTTTGTCTCCTCGAACGATAGGCTAGAAGATCGTATGCGCGGCTATGACGCTGGCGGCAATGACTATCTTTGCAAACCCGTTGAGGCCCAGGAGTTGGTGGCCAAAATCCGCCGACAAATCCAAGCCGATGCCGCGCAGCGCGCCTTGCATGCGGAACGAGAAGAGGCCGTAATGGCCGTGCTCAGCGGTGCCGACCTCGCCGGTGAGTTGGGGGTGGTGCTGGACTTTCAACGCGGCCTGAACGCTTGCAGCAACAGCGAAGCTTTGTGTCGATTGCTTTTCGAAGCCCTCGCGCGCTATGGCTTTGAGGGCTGTGTTCGCATTTACAGCCGCAGCGCTTCTCTCGACAGGTCAAGCGGCGGGGTTTGCACGTCGTTGGAGCATTCCATTCTTGACGCTTTGGTGGCGCAGCGAGAAGGACCAAGAATCCGCCCATTCCAAAGCAACACCAGTTTTAACTTTGGCACCGTGGTGCTTTTTGTTCGCACATTGAACATGCAACGCGACACCCAAATGGCCCCAGAGGAAAGCCAAAGACAAGGGCGGGCCATCGACAACATTGCCCTGTTGATGGAGGCCGCCGTTTCGCGCCTCCAAGCCATCGAAGGGGAAAATGCTTTGCAAGACTTGGGCAATTCACGTCGCTTGATGAGCATTGCCACCCAAGCTTTGAATGACGTTGCACAGCGCAACGAACATATGGCCGAACAGGTGCGCCAGGCTTTTGAGAGTCTTTTGTCGGAATTGGACATGAGCTTCTTGCACTTGGGTTTGACCTCCAGCCAAGAAGATTCTGTTGCCGAGTTGGTCAAGTCTCATGGTGCCCATGTGCAAACGGTGCTTGAGCAAGGCAGAGCGACTGAACAGGTGCTGCGTCGCGTCATCGAAGATTTGAAGGTCGGCAGCTAAGCCCTGTTCAGGCCGGTGGATCGAGCGCCACCAGGCATGGCGCATCTTGCGCCAAACGGGCTTGCAAAGGCCCCACATCATCGCCCTGGGCCTCGCGTAAATTGCGCTCCAACTCGGCCGCCAACTGGCTGATCACCGTCAAGCCCAGCGAAGCCGCCGTGCCCTTGATGGAATGCGCGATACGCGTGGCCGAGGCTCTATCGCCCTGCGCCAGCGCGGCCAGAATGCGCGCCCCCGCGTCGCCTTGCTCGCGCCCAAAACGCGCCAGCAAACCGGGCAGACGCGCCAAGCGCCGCCCCAGCAGCCGCTGGGCCGCGCCGAGGTCAAAGCCTTCCAGTTGCAGCAGTTCGGCAGGCAAGCCGCTCCCTGTTTCGGCTGTGACTGCGGCCTCGGTGGAGAAGCCGGCGGGTGGGAGTGCGGCACTTGCTGCGGCCATTGCGGCCCCCTGCGGCACTGCAGGCTCATCAAGCACATCAGGCCGTTCAGTCGCAGGTGGCGCAGCGAGTTGCAACCATTGCAGCAGCTTGGCATACAGCAACTCAGGCAACACCGGCTTGCTCAGGTGGTCATTCATGCCCGCTCGCTGACAGGCCAGGCGATCTTCCTCAAAGGCCTGGGCGGTCAAGGCAATCACCGGCACTGCCGCATAGCCGGGCAGGCGGCGCAAGGCTTGCGTGGCCTCGATGCCGTCCATTTTCGGCATGCGCACATCCATCAGCACCAAATCGAAAGACGCTCGCTGTGCCCAAGCCAAGGCCTCCACCCCATCGCTGGCGGTTTGCACCAGCATGCCTGCGTCGCGCAGCAAATCGCTGGCGATCTCCAGGTTGATATCCACATCATCCACTAACAAGATGCGGCGGGGGCCCAGTGCACGCAGCTGCAGCAAGGCCTGCTCCCCCTGAGCGACCGGGGCCGGCGCGATGGGCTGATGCGCCAGGGCCAGCGGCAACTCCAACCAAAAGCAGCTGCCCTGTCCCGGCTGGCTGCGCACGCCCACCTGCCCCCCCATTAACTCCGCCAGCTTGCGTGCAATCGACAGGCCCAGGCCGGTGCCGCCGAAGCGATGGGCAGTGTCTTCTGAAGCTTGCTCAAACACCTGAAATAGCCGCTGTTGCTCCGCTTCGCTGAGGCCGATGCCTTGGTCTTCAACTTCAAACCGCAGCCTCAGGCGCGGGCCTTCTTGCGACAGGAGTCTGGCGCGCACCCACACCTCACCGCGCCGCGTGAAGCGCACCGCATTGGACAGGTAATTGAGCAGGATCTGCCCCAAGCGCATGCCATCGCCATGCAAATCGCAAGGCACACCGTCCAAGTCTTGCAACAAACGCACTTCCTGCTCGGCAGCACGCTCTCGCACCATCAACAACAGCTCATCGATCAAAGGGCGCAAAGCAAAGTCGGCGTGCACCAGTTGGATCTTGCCTGCGTCGATCTTGGAAAGGTCCAGCAAATCATTCAGCAGCGTCAACAGGTGGCGCCCCGTTTGATCAATTTGCTGCACCCTCAAGAGCAGGCGTTCAAGCATGGCGGCACTCGCTTCTGAGGCCTGTTGCTGCAGCAGTCCCAAATCGCGCTGCATCAGACGCGCAGCGCCCAGCACCGCATTCATCGGGGTGCGAATCTCATGGCTCATATTGGCCAGAAAGGCGCTCTTGCTGGCATTGGCGGCCTCAGCGCGTCGGGTAGCCTCAGACAACTGCACCGTGCGCTGGGTCACCAAGTCCTCCAGATGGATGCGGTGCTGGTTGAGCTCGGCTTCGATGGCCATGCGCTCGCTGACATCCACTTGCAAAGCCACGTAATGCGTCACCCGCCCATCTTCCCGGCGCAAGGGATAGATGGCAACCCGGTCAACATACACCTCACCGTTCTTGCGCCGGTTGTGCAACATGCCTTGCCAGGGTTCACCGCGCAGCAATGAAGCCCACATCTCCTCATAAACACCCTGAGGGGTTTCGCCTGAGGCCAACAAATTGGGCTTCTTGCCCATCACCTCGCGCGGGGCGTAGCCGGTGGACTGGGTGAAGGCTGCGTTCACATAGTCAATCATCCCGTCCATGTTGGTGATGATGACGCTGACAGGGCTTTGCTCCAAGGCCAACGAAAGCTTGCTCACTTCTTCTTCAATGCGCTTGCGGTCGTCAATATCAATGCCCACGCTGAGCAAGGCAGGCCGTCCCTCCAGCTCAATCACTTGCAGCTGCAAATCGACCCAATAGAAGCTCCCGTCGCGCCGGGCCTTCAACCACTCGGTTCGAAGCGATGCACCCTGCCCGCGCTCAAAGCGCTGCTTCAGTTTCTCGATCAAGTGGCGTGCATCTTCGCGTGAGCAAGGGGGGGGTGCGAAGCTCAGGCTTTCGAGTTCAGCCACCGAAGCGCAGCGGGTTTCCAATAAGGCCTGCCGGTTGGCGTCACTGATCTTGCCGCTGTCCAGATCCAGCAAGACCATGGCCACGCCCGATTCATCAAACAGGGTACGAAAGCGATGCTCGCTGGCGCGCAGCCGCTCCTCGGCCCGCTTGATCGCCGTGATGTCATGACCGATGCCGAAGACGCCGATGATTTCGCCATCGCTGCGCCGCAGGGGCGACTTCACAATCGACAAGGTGCGCGCCTGAGGCTCCGGCAGATCGACCTCCCAGCGCAAAGCCTGCCCTTGGTCGAGCACCTCCTTGTCTTGGGCATGAAACATCTGCGCCAGATCGCCGGCTATCAAATCGGCATCGCTATGACCCAGCACCTGCTCGGCCGACAAGGCCGTCAAACGTTGGGCGGCGGGATTGAAGAGCAAATAGCGATGGGCCAGGTCCTTGGCGAAGATCACGTCCTCGGAGGTCTCGGCAATGCTGGACAACAGCTCCAAAGCATGCAGCCGGTCTTGCTGCTCTTGCGCCAGGCGTCGACTGGCCAACAAATGCTCTTTTTGCCGCAGGACCGAAAACACCATCCAAAACAGGCCGATGGTGAAGAGGCCTGCCAACACAATCTGCAAGACGCTGGGCAGGGCCTGCTCCAAGATGTCTTGCCGATCAATGGTGCTGATCAACCACCAATCCGTGCCGCGCACGCGGGTGCCGGTTGCCAATACGGCTGTGCCCTTGTAGTTGCGCCCCAAAAAGGCCGGCACCATGCTACCCGGTGCTCCGGCCAGCCGCGCCGCGACCGAATCGCCCGAGTCGTCCGCCCCGGAGCCCGCGCTTGCGAGCAAGTCGATGATTTGCACGCCTTGCGGGTCCAGCAAAAGCCCCGATGCTTGTTGGTCCGAAAGACGCAGCACGGCCGAACTCAGGGTCTCATAGTGATCTACGCCGGGGGATAGCAAAGAGCGCAGCGCTTCACGTGGCTCAGAAAAGCCCACAAAGGCGCGCCCCTCGGGCAAGGCCGACTGAATGCGGTGCGCCAAAGAAGCCTGCTCGCGCCCTTGGGTCACAAAGCCCAGCACTTGCGGCTGCAGGCTCGCGGCCACACCGGCCTGCTTCAGCAAGGCCGGTTCGGCGCCGTCCAAGCTTGCCCCCATGCGCAGCAAAACCTGCCCGGAGCGGTCCAGCATCACCATGCTGCGAAAGTCGCCATTGGCGCGCACCGTCTCCATCACACGCTCTAGCAAAGCCAGGCATTGCGCATCCAAGCTTTGGCAGGCACCGCCGGGTTCCGCCAGAAGATCATGAATCTGCGCCAGATTGCGCAGATCCACGCCGCGCTCATGCAGCCATGACTCCACATCGTCGTGCTGACGGCGATTGGCGGTGGCGAGATCCACCTTGGCCTCTTGCCACACGGCCTTGAAAGCTTCCGTGGCGCCATAGGCCGTCAACACCAGGGCCAAACTGCTCAGCAGCCACGCATTGCGAACATCACCCGCGGCTGCCGCCAAAAAAACACGTGCGCGCTGCCACCAATGCTGGATCTGCATATCAGCCCCTGGGCATCAAACGGTGAGCCCAGTGCTCGACCTGCATATCGGTCAATGGATGGCTGGCCAACAGGGCATCCCCTAGGCGCGCCATCTGCAATCGAGGCTCGTCGATATCGCTGACCACCATCACCAGCAAGGCCGCCGGGCAACGCTCTCGCAAGCGCTCGGCCAAGGCCCAGGCTTCGGCCGAAGCGGACCGCGCATCCATCAACAAAAGGTCCGGCCTTTGCAGCGCCATGGCGCGCACTGCAGCGGCTTCGTCGCTGCAGCACTGCCCGCCCAAATGAGGAATATGCCGCCCCAAGGTCTCCATCCAAAGTTGCAGCACATCACCTTCTGGCCCCACCGCCAACAGCAACGGCGCCCGCGCATCGAGTGTGGCCTGGGCATGACCTGGCCGCCAGCGTCGCAGCCAATCGCAAAACTCCGCCTCGGGCATGGGTCTCGCGCACAAATAGCCCTGAATCTGGTGCACCCCTTGCTGGCGCAACATGCGCAATTGGCTGTGATGCTCAACGCCTTCGGCGACCAACTCCATGCCCAGCCCCACCCCAAAGGCGACGGTGGCTTGCACGATCCGATCGACCTTGTGGTCATGCCCGATGCGCCGAACAAAGCTGGCATCGATTTTGAGTTCACTGAAGGGCAAATCGGCCAACTGGGCCAGGCTGGAGTAGCCCGTGCCAAAGTCATCAATCGATAACTTCAAGCCCATCAGGGCTAAGCGATTCAGGGTTTCGAGGGAGGCCGCACGGTTGGCCATCAGGCGCGACTCGGTCACCTCCAGAGTCAAGTTCTCCAGTGAAATACCGGCGGCCACGGCCTGACTGCGCACCTGCTCAGGCAGGTCCAGCCGATCGGTGCAATCCATCGACAGATTCACCGCTGCCCGCAATGGCCAGCCCTTTTCATGCCAGCACGCCAAGTCTTGCAGCACCTGACGGTAGATGCACAGAAACAAGGCCCAAGACAAGCCCTGAGCCTCCATCTCCGGCACAAACCGGGCGGGGCTGATGGCCGGGCCCGTCGCCGGCAACCAACGGGCCAAGGCCTCCACGCCCAGCACACGCAAGTTTTGTGCATCCAGCTTGGGCTGATACCAAGGACGAATGGCGCCACTCAACAGAGCCTGCTCCAGCAAAGCTCGATCCAAAGGCTCACTTTCGCCCAAAAAGTCCGACTGGGTTTGGGACCAAAAAGGCGCCGAGGGCTCGCATTGACGCAGCAGCGACGCCAAGGCCTCCAACTCCGCCGGTTTGCGCAAGCCCCCCACCATGCGCAAACCCAGGGTGCGGCCAAACTCCAGCACACTGGCCAACAAATCGGGCCGGGTGCCGCTGATCAACAAGACCTGTGCATGCACACCCACATCGGCCAAGCGGTGCAAGAACCGTGGCCCATCCACATCGGGCATGTCCAGATCGCTGATGATCAGGTCCACATGCTGCCTGGCCAACACCCGCATCGCGTCGTCCGCATGGGTGCAGGGCAGCACCTGGTCAACGCCAATGGCGTGCAATTGCTCGACCAGGATGTCGAGATACAGAGGGTCATCATCCAAGGCCAGCACAACGCGTTCAGGCATAGATTCATCCCAATCATCCGGGACCGCAAAATGCCCGCTTCGGCACATTTCACGGGGGCACCTACGGCGCAGGGCTACCAGCCGCAGGGGTCGTACAAAAACTGAGCCCGTTGCTCTGTGGGGCGCAGCTCAGTGTAGGCGGATGACAGCTCTGCATACAGCAGCTTGTCATCGGCCTGTGGGGCCGGTCACACAGTGTGGGCCGCCCGGCTCCACTCAAGCGCCAAGTGCGGTAATCGGTCACACAAGAACAAGCCCTATATTTCGACCATGCCCATCAAAACTGAACTGTTGCAACACAGCCTGGAGTTGCTGTCACCCCTCGGCCCTCTGCGCAGCCGTCGCATGTTTGGCGGCCACGGCATTGATGTGGACGGCCTCTTCATCGCCATCATTGCTTTTGATCAGCTCTACTTGAAGGCCGACGCCCAAACACGCGAGCAATTCCTGGCCGCCGGCTGCGCGCCCTTTCAATACGAGCGCAAGGGGAAACTCGCAAGCCTGAACTACTTTGTCGCTCCCGAAGAAGCGATGGAGTCCCCCGCTTTGATGGAACGCTGGGGCCGTTTGGCCTTGGCGGCAGCGCTGCGCGCTCGCGCAGAAAAAGCCCAAACCCAGCCGAAAGCTACAGCCAAGAAGAGGCCGCCCTCCCGCAAGTAGGCTGCGTCCGAAACTCGCCCCCGCGCATTCATTCCAACCCGCGCCACGCTTTTCTTTTGTGCACTTGAAAATTACCTCCCTTGCCGTCTTGAAAGCCGAGGGAAGCTGAGTGCATGGCCTGTTGCTCTTGCGAGTCCGGTCCTCTTAGAGACAAGAATCGAGATACGGCTTTGTGCCCGGAGCGGACGTTGCTTGGCAGCTCTTGCGCGCACTTGGGCTCGACCCGCCGCCGGGCTCATGGTGCCCGGGTCCGCT
>CAMFGY010000028.1 GCA_945952065.1 uncultured Burkholderiales bacterium
GCTCGACGCGATTAGTGAAGGGATGCGGCTACTGTCCTGGTCGCCTTTCACCTGCCGAAAGGCGGAACTGGGGAATGGCCGCTCGCGAGAGTTGATCGTGCCGTTTGGCAGCGCAGGCTATGTTGTGCTGTTCGAAATTATCGGCAACGACGTGGTCGTGGGTGCTGTTAGACACCAGCGCGAAGAAGACTACCGTCACTGAAATCAGTCCCTCATGCGATATGGCTGGGCTTGCCTCCGCGGCACACGTGCGCCCGGGGCTCGAGTCGCCAGAATTCGCCGTCGGCCACATCAACATGTACGTCTGCAATGGCGCTGTGATTGCGCCGCAGTTTGGCGATTCGAAGGCCGATGCTAACTGCAAGACTGTACTGCGCGAGCCGCTTCCTGGCCGACAGGTGGTTCAACTGAACATCGATGCTATCGCTGCAGGCGGAGGAGACATTCACTGCACAACACAACAGCAGCCAAGCAGATGGTCCGCCTGGGGCCTCCGCTAGAGTCACCACTTTAGAAGGCTCGTCCCACGATGAAAAGGGGTACACTTACCATCGCTGTTTGAGCGAACGCTATCATCCCCCGATGCCAGTCAGCTATGCAAGAAGCCTCACCGCCGCGGAAAGGACCAGCCGCGGCGACAGGCATCTTGGTCTTGCACTTGCGTTTATTGCAGGTGCAACGAACGCGGGAGCGTTTTTAGCCGTAGGTCTGTACACATCCCACATGACTGGCCTGGTGTCCTCCATTGCGGACCATGCAGCGCTAGGGCAAATAGCCTTCGCAACTTCAGCGGCCAGCGCCGTTGCGTCTTTCCTCGTTGGCGCGATGACGTCTGCAGTCATGATCAGTTTTGCTCGTCGCCGCCGCATGCGAAGCTTGTATGCGCTGCCGCTACTCTTGGAGGCGATGCTGCTGTTGCTGTTCGGCCTGATGGGAGCCACCTTGGCGACGATGCGCGGTTTTTTTGTCCCGGTGACGGTGATGTTGTTGTGCTTCATGATGGGCCTGCAGAATGCCGTCATTACAAAAATCTCGGGATCAGTGGTGCGAACGACTCATTTAACGGGCGTCATCACTGACCTCGGAATTGAGTTGGGCCGGCTGATCTATTGGAATCGAAGCGACAGGCGCTCTCAGCGCCATGTTGTTGCTGACCGCCACCGCTTGCGTGTGCTTGCTTCGCTGTGTGGATCGTTCTTGTTTGGGGGCATCGGGGGAGCCTTGGGCTTCAAACACGCGGGCTACAGCACCACCATCCCGCTGGCTGCATTGCTCATCGCCTTGTCCATCGTGCCGGTGTTTGACGACATCAACAGCGGTTCTCGAAGCACGGAGTAGGCGCGCAAAAGGGCTCCTCAAGAACGCGAACCTAAGCTTGCAGGCTCAGATGGAGCCCTTACTCCTCGGGCAACAAGGTATTCTGATCATGAATTAATTTCCAGCCGCCCTGTTCTTGACTGAACACCAGACTCAACAGGTAGTGCAATCTGTACTCGACGCCAGCTTCATTCTTGTCGACGTACTTGACTTTGAGAACGGCGACACCGGTGTGGGCGTTGGATGACGCGCTTAACAATTGATAAGACCAAGACCAATCTGGATCCGCCAACCAAGCTTGGCTGGCCTTTTTGAAGTCGGAACTTGTTTTCGTAAAGCGCCCATTCGGAAGGACGAAAGTTAAAGTGCCTTGCGCTGTCAGCGTCGATTCAAAAGCGGCCCAGTCTCTTTTCTGAATGGCGCCAAGGTGCGTGGCCAAAGCAGCTTCAAAGCTCGTAGTGTTTGCAACTGCAAGCGCCTGCCACGCCAACAACAGCGCCAAAGTGCCAACCCGCAAGACAACAGCACAGTTCATTGGAGTCTCGGTGTTTTGGTGTGGGGAAGATATCGAACCGAAGAGGAGGCATCGCACAAGAACGGATCTGGCCGCTACGGCAGCTGAAACCGGGCAACGGCAGCGACCAGTTGTTCCGCTTGGTTCCGAAGACTCTCTGCAGCCGCCGCACTCTGTTCGACCAATGCGGCGTTTTGCTGGGTGGCTTGGTCCATTTGACTGATCGAAGTGCCTACGACGCTCACGCCTTTGGCTTGCTCGGCGCTTGCTTCGGTAATGCTGGACACAATGTCAGCGACGCGTCGAATCGACTCCACCACATCTTGCATGGTGTGTCCGGCGCGGTCCACCAACTCGGTGCCGTGCGCAACCCGCTCGACACTGGCGCCAATCAGGGACTTGATTTCTTTGGCCGCCTCGGCACTGCGCTGCGCCAAACTGCGCACCTCTGAAGCCACGACTGCGAATCCTCGACCTTGCTCGCCCGCTCTTGCAGCTTCTACAGCGGCGTTCAACGCAAGAATGTTGGTCTGAAAGGCGATGCCATCAATCACGCCGATGATGTCCGCGATTCGACTTGAGCTCTGATTGATGTCCCGCATGGTGCTGACGACCTGCATGACGACCTCACCCCCGGTCGTTGCTGTGATCGAGGCCGTGCTGGCCAAAGAATTCGCCTCGACCGCATTGTCAGCGTTTTGTCTAACAGTTTGGCTCAACTGCTCGGTCGCACTGGAGGTCTGCTGAAGGTTGCTGGCAGTGGTTTCAGTACGGCTCGACAGATCGATATTGCCCGCAGCCACTTCGGTGCTCGCTGTCCGAATGCCGTCTGCAGCCTTGCGCATCTGCAGAATGACTTGCGCCAGACTGCTTTGCATGCCACGCATTCGGTGCAGCAATTGACCTTGCGTTGCACGAGGACTACTTCCAGGCGTAACGTCGAACTCAGATTTCCGGTCATAAGTGGTCGCCGGGGACATACCTCTATCGGATCGTCGAACGAGGCTCGCTGCTGATGACGTTCTTCAGCCTGTTACGGGAAATAGCCGAATCCGCCACTGTGTGACACGTGCTTTGACGTCCCTCGCGTCTTGAACTCCATCAATATTGATGATTCGGCTTGGCAAGCTCACTTCTAGACTCCGCGCAACTTCACGCAGCCCGGCTTTTCGGCTTTGTATTGACTTGCCTCGGCGACTTGGCCCAGTGAACTTCTTCAATAGACGTGCCCCCACACTTTTACTCGCGTTGTGCGCGATCTGCACTTTTGACCGCAACCGATCTATTCGACATCGAGGCCTCTATGCGCAAATTTTGCACCCACTCGGTCCCCCGGTTGCTAGCCCCGGTGATACTCCTAGCCCACATCAGCGCCAGTGCGGCAGTGCCCGAAAGTGGCAGCGTCAACCAGATCCTTCGTTCACCGGGCTTCGCTGATGGCAGCACAGAGCTCTTGCGCTTTGCGGGGTCCAAGGCCTCCAACCCAAATCTCGCCCCCATCCAGTTGTCCAACGGCATTTCACTCAAATCCAGCGTCAGCGTGGATGAACCGAACGCCCAGTTGCGCGCCTACCTCGACTATAGCCTTCCGACACCCATACCAAGCGCTCCCTATCTCCAGGCCTTTGGCTCTTTGGGTGCTTATTCGGTGTTTCATGGCCCGTCTGCCTCATCCACTGAGGCTGTGCCCATCACTTTCGAACTGAGCTTTCATGGCAAGATTTCCAGTATTCTCCCCGGCAACGCTAGCCTCAATCTAGCCGGGGGTGTGTCTCTTGATATCAGAAATTCGCTCGATGGCGACACTCTGGAACGCGATACCGTCGTGCTGTCCTTTCTGCAGACCTCAGGTCAAGTCCAGGTCCTCCAAACCACAGACCAAGAACTAAACAACGGCCCGGTAAATCACAGCTTTGCCGGGGCTCATGTGAACCCTCTCAGCACTTCGCCGGGCAACATCCTTGGCATCGTTAGCCTGACTACCCTCGTCAAGCCTGGCCAATGGATCATTCTCCAAAACGGCCTCTTGTCCGCTGCTAGTGTTTCCAGTCAATCTGGCGGCACTATCGATGCCCTCAACACCGCTTCGGCCAAGGTCTACGTGCCCAGTGGCTATTCCTTTGATACGACTGCTGAGTCTTTGTTTTCGCATGCGGTCGTTGCCGTCCCTGAGCCACAGAGTTATTTGCTTTTCGGAATTGGCTTTGGCCTTCTTGCCTTCTATCGCCGACGCATAGCCGCCTCACATTAGTAGACTAGGACTGCAAGGGGTGGGTCAGTATTGCGTGATCGCGATGGGCCTATTCCATGCAATCGCCAATACGCTGCGGGCTCGCGTGTGAACGAGGTTGGCGACATGCGGGACGGGCTCGATTTGCACACAAAACACGGGTCACCCCCAATTTGCCATGAACCACCTAGGGCCGCTATCCTGCGCAAGTGCATTACATCAGGAGTCGTCAAGATGAACCGCTATTTGTCATTGTGCGCCCTCGTACTGGCGGCCGGCATATCGTCCGTAGCCCAGGCTTCGTTGGTGGGGCAAGCCCTAACCATCGATGTCTCTGCGGGCAGCACGCATGTCAGCACCTATCACACGATCTTTCAGAACGATGGTTGGGGTTATGTTGGTGGCTCCCTGGCAGCGTTTGACGGCGTCAATGGTGGCTTGGTCGAACAGGCCGGCAATGGCTTGTTTTTCCTGCAAGTATTGACCGACCGCTACACCCGCAGCGTGACCAACTGGCGGATCAGCCTCGACTTCACCGGATTGAGTGGTGAAGCCTTCTCACAGTTTGATGTTTTTCGTGACGACTTCAGCTACGCGGACGCGGTGGTCAGTCATTCGGCCAATCGTTTGGACATCGAGGTAAACGGCAGTTTTGGCAGTTTCACTAATGCCTATTTCGGCTTCAGATACGCGACACAGCCCGTCGCAGAACAGCCACTTGGCACGGTACCCGAGCCCGGGGGGACCAGCCTCGCCCTGATAGCACTGGGTGGGCTTGCTGTGGTCGGTGGCAGCCGGCGGTTTCAGCGAGCGGCGCGCCAGTTGAGCCTCTGAGCATCCCTGCCGCCCAGCCTTTGCCGCTCCCCAGCACACCCGCTGAAGACCCGCGACAGAGACCCAGACAGACCAATTGCCAGCAGTACCCATGCAAATGGTCGGCGACCGTACCGTCGATTGCGGGTGATCGCCCTGACTGTTGGCGATCATTGAAAACTGACCCACGGGGGATGCGGACAAAAACTTGGACTGGTTAAGCAGCGAGCCCCAGGCACCGCCGATACTCGACGGGACTGCGGAAGCCTAGTGAACTCTTGATCCGGACCTCGTTGTACCAGCGAATGTAGGCATCCAGCGCTGCGACGAACTCCTCGATGCTTGTCGAAAGCCAGTCGCGGGCGAAGAACATCTCGGTCTTGAGCCGACCAAAGAAGCCCTCGCACGCCGCGTTGTCCGGCGAACAGCCCTTGCGTGACATCGAGCGGACCAGCTTGGCGTTAGCAATTCGAGTCAGCCAACCTGGCCACCGATAGTGACCACCCCGATCGGAATGCACTACGGGCCGCTCGCCACTAGCGGTGACTTTGTCGATGGCCGCGTCCAGCATCGTGTTGACCAGCTCACGACCATGCCATCGAAGCAATCGATCATGGGCGAGAGATACACCTTGCCAGCCGGGATATGGAACTCCGTGATGTCAGTGAGCCACTTCTCGTTCGGCGAACCGGCGCTGAAATCTCGGTTCAGCACGTTGTCGGGTGCAGGACTAATCTCGCCCATGTAGGAGCCGTAACGACGAGGCTTGCTCGTCGCGGCGAACGCAACCCTCAGGCGCGTCATGTAGGAGCCGCAGGCAGCGAAACCCCATGAGCGCAGTCCTGCCCGCTTCGTCTGCCAGCCTGGCCGCCGACCTTGAGGCCTGCTACCCCGACATCGTGCGCCAGTAGACCGGCAGCACTGGCTGCCCCGACCGTGCGCGCGAGCTGGCGCACGACACATCGGGGATTTCCCGGGCCGTCCAGAGAAGCGCTGTAGTGACGCGTTTGCAATGAAGAGTAGTTCCCATGCGTGGCAGCTCCTGGTGCAGTTTTGCTCTTGTTCATCAAGTTCACCACTTCCGGCGGACGGCGCTAGCCCCACAGGTCAGGCGCGCAGCGGCGCGCCAAGATGGTCGAGATCGCGCAGGTGCGACGGCGCTTTGGCTATCGCAGCATCCATGACCTGCTGCGCCCGCAGTTTCCGGGCGTGAACCACAAGCGTATCTATCGGCTTTACAGCCAGGCGCAGTTAGCGGTTCGCAAGTGCAAGAAGCAGCGGCGGCGCACACTTTGATAGCATGCATCTGATTGCAAGGGCGAGGGCTCCTGAGTAGGATCCATGCATGGAAAATGCATCGTTTCTGACAAACCCATTCTGGTGGGTGGGGGCCTTAGCAATAGCTGCCATATGGTGGTTTGGGAGCTATCTCCGTGACCATCAGGACGACTGAGTAAGTGATATACCAGGGTTCAGCACTGCTTGCGCCAAGCACTGGCGTCAGCGTGCACCTCGGCCGAGCCTGGATTTTCACTGGCGGCCTGTTCATCCTGCGCTCAGTCCGCTCGCATTTTGCGGCGCATCTGACGCGGGGATTCAGCAATGGCACCGATCCTTCAATCACTTGAGCGGCTTGGAGAGCGGCACCCACCAACTCTCGCCGGCGCCCGTTTCGATCGTCATGGTGCTCGAACACCACAGGGTTCCCTGTCACGATAGGGCAGGCCCTGTTCGATGCTTCTGAACACTGGGCGAGGTCCGCTTCCCCCTTCCGCTCAGCCATGTCGAATGATGTCGGCTTGCCTTTTCCGGCGCGCACGCTCCGCTCGATCAAGGCGCCGATACTCTTGTCGAATTCCCCGAATGGCACCGGTCAGGGGCGCGAAAAAGAGCTGCACGCTATACCCAATGAAAGGGCCCAAAGAAGCCGGCCACGTTTTGTTATCAAACATCGTTTGGGGTGCCGCCCGATCTTGAACCAGCGGGGCATCCGGCACCGGCAATGATTCGTCCACCGCGTTCGTAAACACGCCAGCGAGCGGAGCAGAATCCAGGCGACTTGGCTTTTTGAGCATGCAAACATGTTTGGCGCCAGTGCGACTGACCCGGAGCCAAGGGCCAAGGGCCAAGGGCCAAGGGTGAGTTTCAAACAGTGCTGGCACAAGTCGACCCCAACGCGGGCATCGTCGCCAAAGATCGAGGCATCGACAGCCCTCAGCGAGACGCTGACAGATTCACGGAATTCCTCATCCTCAGAATCGGTCAGGCGGCCGCAACGATCACATCGAATCTGCTTGACGAAAAACTCTGGGCGTACATCAAAGAGTTGCATCAGGGCTCCAAAATGGTGTGGGGCGCAGCCAAGTCTTTGTAGGCCTGGCCTGCGGGGGAGGCTTGTGCACGTCGATGCGTGCAGCATTCTGCTCGCTCACATGACTCGGGCAAAAACTCTTCCGACTGAGTCAAAGGTTCAACCTTTCAGGACTTCGAGCCACCTCAAACATGAAGCGGTTCAATTGCTTCACTTCTTCCTTTGGCGTGTTCGGCCTGTCATTGTTCAGGAATGCTCCACATGCGCAACTGTTTGAGCCCTGGGGTAAATCGAGGCGCTGCAAGTGAATGGACGGACAGCCTTTTCCGAAGGCTACAAGCACGGAAGCCCACGACGAGGTGTAAGCAGCGATTGCCTTTCCCATTCAACAATAAGCTCTACGCAGCCGTTCTCGTCCCGAATACCTTCCTTGCACGGCGCAAACAGCCGACTTTTGTGGGCAGAACGGAACTCTCCACTATGAAACAATCATCTCTCTATGTGATGATTGCTGCATGAAGACAAACTGGTTGGCACTTACAGCAGCGCTTCCGACCACCCCAAGCGGGCTGCGGGTGCGCGTCTGGCGTGCGCTCAAGGCCACGGGCGCCGGAACCCTGCGTGAAGGGGTTTACCTCCTGCCCGAGCACGCAACCAGTGCCAAGACACTATGGGAGTTGGAGCGAACGATTGCGGAAGCCGGCGCCGAGGCGCACATGCTAGTGCTGCAAGCGCGAGACGAGACGCAGGAGCAGTCGTTTCGTGCGCTATTTGACCGTGCGGAACTCTTCGCGGATTTCCTGCAATCAGTCAAGGTAGCCCAGACTGCGATCCGGCGGTCAACAGGAGCCGAACTGAACAAAATGCTCAGGGCGCTGGAGATCCAGCTGCAGACGCTCCAGGCCAGCGATTTCTTCCCGGGCAGGGGCAGCCAAAAGGCCGCGGATGCGCTAGCCGCCCTGCGCCGGAAGATCCACCTTCACCTGTCCCCTGGTGAACCGGCGAGCACCGACCTTGCGATCCTGGCGCGGTAAGTCGCGGAGTACCAGGGTCGTGCCTGGGCCACTCGCAAGCGCCCGTGGGTGGATCGTCTCGGCACCGCGTGGTTGATCCAGCGCTTCATCGACAAGCGCCCTAGATTTATTTGGCTGGCCGTTCCGCAGAAGTGCCCCAAGTCGGCGCTGGGCTATGACTTCGATGGCGCGACCTTCACGCACGGTGGCGAGAAAGTGACCTTTGAGGTGGTGGCCGAGAGCTTCGGACTGATCCAGGACCCGGCGCTCCAGCGCCTTGCCTCGCTGGTTCACTACATCGACATCGGCGGGATCCCGGTCGACGAAGCCCCGGGCTTCGAGCTGCTGGTTCGCGGACTCCAGGCTCGCCATGCAGACGACGAGCTGTTGGCCGCAGCCATGCCGGCGTTCGATGCCTACTACGCCGCCTTGCAGGTGCCCCATGAGCTCTGAGACCCCCTTCACACCGAGTCCTGCTCCCGTGCCAGGGCCCACACGCGCCGATGCCTTCGGCTTCTGGCTGAAGCTGGGTCTCATCAGCTTCGGCGGCCCGGCCGGGCAAATCGCGATCATGCACGAGGAGCTGGTGGAGCGGCGACGCTGGATCTCCGAGAACCGGTTCCTGCATGCGCTGAACTACTGCATGGTGCTGCCCGGTCCTGAGGCGCAGCAGCTCGCCACCTACATCGGCTGGCTGATGCATCGAACCTGGGGTGGCATGGTCGCTGGCGGGCTGTTCGTGCTGCCGTCGCTGTTCATCCTCATCGTGCTGTCGTGGATCTACCTCGCCTTCGGGCAGGTGCCGGTAATCGCCGGCTTCTTTTACGGCATCAAGCCGGCAGTGACGGCGCTGGTCGTGCATGCGGCCTGGCGCGTGGGGTCAAGGGCACTCAAGAACGCATGGCTTTGGTCCATTGCCGTGGGCTCGTTCGTGGCCCTCTTTGCGCTGGATCTGCCGTTCCCGGTGATCGTGTTCATCGCTGGTTTGATCGGCTACTTCGGAGGCAGGTTCGCGCCCGACAAGTTCAAGATCGGCGGTGGACACGGTTCGGCCCTCAAGGGCTATGGGCCCGCCGTGATCGACGACCACACGCCGGCGCCACCCCACGCTCGCTTCACCTGGGGCCGCTTCCGGACCGTGCTCATGGTGTGCCTGGCACTGTGGGCCGTCGCGCTGGGCGCACTGACGGCCCTGGTCGGATGGAACGGCGTGCTCACGCAGATGGGCTGGTTCTTCACCAAGGCGGCGCCGATGACCTTCGGCGGCGCCTACGCCGTGCTGCCTTACGTCTATCAGGGCGCCGTTGACCATTTCCAGTGGCTGACCGCACCGCAGATGATCGACGGCCTGGCGCTTGGCGAGACGACACCGGGGCCACTGATCATGGTCGTGGCCTTCGTCGGTTTTGTCGGCGGCTGGACCAAGGCCCTCTTCGGCGCAGAATCGCTATTCCTCGCCGGTGCTGTCGCGGCCGCGGTGGTGACCTTCTTCACCTTCCTGCCGTCGTTCCTGTTCATCTTCCTGGGCGGGCCGTTCATCGAGTCCACGCACGGCAAGCTGAAGTTCACCGCGCCGCTCACCGGCATCACCGCCGCGGTCGTCGGCGTCATCGTGAACCTGGCCGTGTTCTTCGGCTATCACGTGCTGTGGCCGCAAGGCTTCCGCATGCGCTTCGAATGGGCGGCAGCCGTCATCGGGGTGGGCGCCGCCGTCGCGCTGTTCCGCTTCAAGCTCGGTGTGATCCAGGTGGTACTGGGCGCGGGCGTCGCGGGGCTGTTGCTTCAATTGGGCTTCGCTGCGTTGGCGTCCAACACTTGAAAGTACTTCTGATTGACACGCGGATCCTGATCAGTGGTTTAGTCGAATGCGTGCGCGTTGGCCCTCTTCGTACCTCGGCGCATGATTCAACTTTCAACATCGCGCCTGATATTGGGCCAATTGAGCCCACATTGGGTCACCATAGCCCGCCCGTGGGCTAGCAGGACTTCGTGCTGGGTCGGATTGGCCCTTGATGGGTCAGACCAACCCAATCACATCAATGAGCAAACCAGGCCGCTAACTCCCCATTCCGGCGAACCGTGTCAAGCACACACAGGGTGCAAAAACGGAAACGGAAAACAGTTCGTAGACTGAGGACAGCCACAACCCTCATGAACAATGGTCAAAACTCAAAACGTACAGACTGAAAGTGGACTGAGAGAATTTTACGTGGCGCTATGCGAAGCTCACAGGACCGAGGCCGGCAATCATGGAAAGACGCGGTTCAACGTGGATTGGCCAGCCAAGCCTCCATGTCGGAATTGATGCGCGCGACCAAGGCCTTGTCGTTCACCAAGCGCATCCCTGTTGAACTGACTTTCCGGGGATCGGTCGCTCTGGATGTGCGATGTTTTAAGCACCTGACTTCGCTGCAACAAGAGGGTCAAGTCGGCTTCCATCAACGGGCACGGCATCCAGGCTTGGAACACAAGCCGTAAAGCGCCAGTGCGTGCTCGTGCAATAGAAAGCCGCGTTCTTTGGCGACCTCCATTTGGCGCTGCTCAATGGCTTCGTCATAGAACACCTCGACCTGCGCGATGTCCCAGAAACTGCCCGCGCCATCGGGTGTGGCGCCATAGGTGCGTGCCACACCGTCCACGTAGTTGGACATCCGCGGGTTGGCACCGGTCACGGCGCCGCCACCCCCGGTGGCCACACCGTTGCCGTCGAGCCCGCGGATGGTCGGAAGGAACCCGTCCGACTGCTGGGCGGTGTTGGGCAGGCGCGCCACGGCTTCCAGCGCCGATTGCAGGCCGATGGTGTCGCGCGACGAAAGCACCGACACGCTCTGCGTTGCCTGCTGGCGGCTCTGGGACTGTTTGGTCCCGGTCACGACCACCGCCTGCAATTCGCTGACGGACTTTGCGCCAGCGCTTGCAACCACAGCCACACCGGGGCCAGCTGGTGAGCCTCGGCGTCCACCGCAGCGCAGGCCTCGGAAGCCGCCAGAAGGGCGTCGCTCATGAGCAAAGCTTGCAAGCGCATTTCGGCTGCCTGCGCTTGTGGTGAGCGAATGGCCTTGGCCTGCTCGCGACGTTGCGCCAAGTGAGCGTCGCGCAGGCGTTGCCAGCGCGGCATCAGTCCCGGGCAGCGCAGCTGCGCCCGTTCGCAGGCCGTCCGGTTGGCACCGCTCCATGAGCCCTGCGCATCAGCTTCGAAGCAAGCGGCCAAGGCCGCCAGCCAAAGATAGAGGTCCTGATTCAAGGCTGGGTCTACAAACAAAGCGATACGCGGCGGTAGGGCCAGGGTTTCACCATCGAGGCGAGGCAGGGCGGCGCGGGAGCCACTACCGGCCAAGCGTTGCAGCCAGTGACGGGGACCGCCGATGCGCATATCGGTCGCGGCCACAATGCGCACGGCAGGGCTCCCTCCTGCAGCACGGTAGAGCAAACAAACCGATGGCTTGGCGCATGGCGTCCAAGTCCACGGCCGCGTTCTTGTAGCTGCGGTCGGCCGCGCCAGTGATGAAACGATGCCACCGTTCCCCAATCCACTCTTCCATGGCCTGTGCTTTCGGTTTTAGGTTTTGTTCTGTTGTGACTGTTTGAGTGTTTCTCGCAGCGCATCGACGCCGATGGTCCACTCCAGTTGCGGGTTGGGCAGCTGCGCTTGGCCCTGCTGAGACTCGGCGCATTGGTCCACGCAGCGACCGCATTGAACGCAGGAAAACATCAGTCGCTTGATTTGTCTCGGCCGCAGTCGCATCGGACATACCCGGTCACAGGCGCTGCCTGCGGGCGCGCGCTCGGTGCTGCAACTGCGGCAATCGCTGGCCCTTTCGCGCTTGAAGGTCACGACCATGGCCCGCGGATTGGCCATCCAGGCCAAACTCTGGAACAGACCGACTGCACAGCCAAAGCGGCAAAACAAATGGCGCGCCAGCGTCAGCTCCAGGGTGAAGACCAGGCCGCCGATGATGATGAAGCGGCTTTGATTGCCGGTGAGCGTGCCCTGCAAGAGCCCTGACCAAATGGTGGCCGGCGGCAGCAAATAGGTGAGCAAGGTGATCGACCAGAGAAGGCCGAATCCAGCGCAAGCCAGGAAATACACCGGCCACCAATGTGGCTGCGCAGGCTGCGTCGGACGCAAGCTGGGTTGGGCGTCCCAAAGGCTGAATTTGCCGCAGGCCTTGTGCAGCACCGCGTTCAGCCCTTCCACCAAAGAAAAGTGCGGGCACAGCCAGCCGCAATAGAGACGACCCCAACGCCAGGCGATGCCCAAGAACACGGCCACCACGGCCAGCCCCGGCAAAATGCCTCGCACAATCAGCGTGAGGGCCGCTTGCTGGGCCGAGACTTCGCCCTGCTGCAAGGCTGTGATGCCCAAACTCCAGCGCATGCCCAAAAACCAGAGCTGGGTTTCGTTCAAATCGAAACGAAGCAGGTTGAGTGCTGGCGCCAGCAGGAAGAGGGCAAAGAACCCGGCTTGTGTGAGGCGTCGGCGCCTTTGCAGCAGCTGGTGATGGCGGGTCGCAGAGGCTTTGGCGGCGTCGGGGTCAGGCATCGCCAAGCATGGCGCGCAACACCTCATGCAGGGCGGCACTGGTTTCGGCATCATCGGTCAAGGCGTCGATGATGGCTGCCCGGCAGGCGGGCAGCAGGGCCAGTCCCGCGACATGCAGACGCGCAGCCATCACCAGCAAACGAGTGCTGGCGGTTTCTTCCAGGTCTTGCTCTGTCAAGCGGCGCAACGCTTGGGCCAAACTCACCAGACGTGCAGCGACGGCCGCAGAGCAGCCGCTCTCGGTTGTGATGATGGCCTGCTCGATGGCCGGTGCCGGGTAGTTCAAGCTCAGGGCCACAAAGCGTTGACGGGTGCTGGGCTTGAGCCCTTTGAGCAGGTTTTGGTAGCCAGGGTTGTAGCTGATCACCAGCATGAAGCCCGGCGCCGCTTGTAGCAGCTCGCCGCTGCGCTCGACCGGCAGTTGCCGGCGGTCATCGGCCAGCGGGTGCAGGACCACGGTGGTGTCTTTGCGGGCCTCGACCACCTCGTCCAAGTAGCAGATCGCGCCTTCGCGCACCGCGCGAGTCAAGGGGCCATCGACCCAACGCGTGTCTCCGCCTTGAATGAGATGCCGCCCCACCAAGTCCGCGGCGCTGAGGTCATCATGGCAGCTGACCGTGATCAAGGGCCGGCCCAGACGGGAAGCCATATGCTCGACTAGGCGCGTCTTGCCGCAGCCGGTGGGGCCCTTGATCAACAGCGGCAGCCGGCTGGCGTGGGCGTGCTCGAACAAGCGGCACTCCTCGCCTTGTGGGGCGTAAAAGGGCAGCTCTTGCAACTGCCTGGCACTGAGCATCTCCATACTCAAGCCGTTTGCGCTTGCACTGGAACAGGCGAAGCCTCTTCGGCGCCAGCGCCGATGGAGAAGCTGCTCAGATAGCTCAGCAAACCAATCAGGAAGCCGACACCGCCTGCGACGCGCACCCAGTAGAAGAAGCGCAGCTGATCCTGGGTGGCCATGAAGCTCAAGGCGCCTTCGTTGGGCATGCGCTGCAACCAGACCTGCAAAACGCCCGCGCCGGTCAAGGCCAACACCATCACGCCCATGCCGATGGTCATGATCCAGAAACTCCACATCTCAACGCTTTGAGCGCGACGCGGGTTGGCCTCGCGGCCCCGCAGCAGAGGCATGGCATAACTGATCATCGCAATGACCACCAAAACATAGGCGCCGTAGAAGGCCAAGTGGCCGTGGGCGGCGGTGATCTGGCTACCGTGGGTGTAGTAGTTCACCGGGCTCAGCGTGTGGATGAAGCCCCACAGACCAGCGCCCAGGAAACCCATCACGGCACAGCCGACGGCCCACAACACGGCCGCCTGGTTGGGGTGTTCACGGCGGCGGCGCTGCACCATATTGAAGGCGAACAAGGTCATCATGAAGAAGGGCACCGGCTCCAGTGCACTGAAGACGCTGCCGACCCACTGCCAATAGCCGGGCAGGCCGATGAAGAAGAAGTGGTGTCCGGTGCCCAGAATGCCGGTCACCAAGGCCATGGTGATGATCATGTACAGCCACTTGTCGATGACTTCTCGATCCACGCCGGTGGTTTTGATCAAGACGAAGGCCAACAGTGCGCCCAGAATCAGCTCCCAGGTGCCTTCCACCCAGAGGTGAACCACAAACCACCAGTACATCTTGTCGCGCACCAGGTTGCTGGGGTTGACGAAGCTGAACAAGAACATCAGGGCCAGGCCCCACAAGCCCATCAGCAAAACCAGGGTGATGGCGGTCTTGCGCCCTTTCAACACTGTCATGCTGATGTTGAACAGAAAGGCCAGAGCCACGACCACGATGCCCAATTTGGTGGGCAAGGGCTGCTCCAGGAACTCGCGCCCCATGGTGGCCAGCAGGTTGTTGCCGGTCATCTCGGCCAAGGTGGCGTAGGGCACCAGCAAATAGCCAAGAATGGTCAAGGCACCTGCGGCCAGAAAGACCCAGAACAGGATCTTGGCCAAGAGTGGGCTGAAGAGCTCGGTTTCGGCCTCTTCCGGTACCAAAAAGTAGGCGCTGCCCATGAAGCCCATCAAGAGCCAAACAATCAGCAGATTGGTGTGCACCATGCGGGCGATGTTGAAGGGGATGAGTGGGAACATCAGGTCCCCAATCAGGTATTGCAGGCCTAAGGTAATGCCGAAAACAATCTGGCCGACAAAAAGTGCAAGCGCGCCGATGAAATAGAGCTTGGCGACGCCTTGCGATTGGTATTTGAGGGTGGCGGGTTTCATATCTTCTCCTCAGCCTTCCACGTTTGGAGGCCACTTTTCGGTGTCGACGCCATTGGTCCACTTGAGGAACTCGACCATGTCATCGAGTTGCTGCTCATTCAGGTGGAAGTTCGGCATTTGTCGACGTCCCGGTGTGCCTGTGGGCTGCGACTTGATCCAGGCCTTGATGAACTCAGGGCCGCGGCGGGTGTAGACATTGCCCAGCTCGGGCGCGAAATAGGCGCCTTCGCCCAGCAAGGTGTGGCAGCCAATGCAGTTGTTGGTTTCCCAAATGTGCTTGCCGCGAACCACGGCCGGCGTGATTGCCGCTGATTTGGATCGTTCGGGAATACTTTGCTCAGTGTCAAAGATCAGCGCCGCGAACAGCAGCACGAAAAAGACCGTGCCGCCGTAGAAAATATTGCGCGCCATCTGGCTGGTAAAGCCTCGGCTCATGATGGTCCTCGACGTCTGTTGTGGATGCCGCAAGACTAGGCACTCAGGCCGCGCCGTTCCTTGAACCGGAACAAGGAAAACGCAAGGGTGGCTGTTTCGATGCTCAGTGGTGCCGGTGCGATCGTGTGTCCAGCTTTTGCAGCATGGCGGCATTGATATCTGTCGCACGCAGCAGTCGGCCGCCGCGTTCCCGGGCGAACTGCTGCGCTGCATCTGCAGTTGCGAATGCAGGGAAGTTGCCTGCCCGCATCGGTCCTCCCGCATCGGAACCGTGGACATAGTGGGCGACGTCTGCGGCGAGCCAGGCACCCGTGCTGGCATCTGTGACGTAGCGAGCGGTGATCTGAGCGGCCGTGCGCCCCCTTGTGTATCGAGGCACGTCCAGCAAGTAGATGAAGAGCGACAAGGGCGAATCAAAGAACTGCGTGTCGCCGTTCTCGAAGATAACTTGGGCAGCCCATTCGCGTGAGCGAGCAGGGTACATGCCACAAACCGGACAACGCGCATCATCAGGAACGGGTCTTGGCATGTGCAATCCCAGCCCGGACCCCGGGTCGTAGGGCGTGGGCGGAGCGACCAGGCAGACGTCGGCGCCTACCTCTACATACGGGGGTGGTGCGTTCCCTGGTAGCAGGTTCAGGCTCCCGGCCATCGCGAGCGCAACAAAAGCTGTCCAGGCCAGTCGGCTCAATCGTCCAAGCCGTCCATACAGCGGGGTTGAAACTGGCAGCATGTGTTGCCCTACTACATCTTGCTGTCGTGCAGCGCGCCGCCACTCAGATCCACCATGTCCCGTTTGATCTCGTGATAGCGCAACAGCTTGCCACCCCATTTTTCGCGGAAGACTTGGGCGTCCGATTCCGCCGAAAACGTCGCGATCGTGGGGCCCATGGACCCATGCCGTTTGCTTCCCAAGACAAACAGCGCCCCCTTGGCTTCTATCCAGTGGCCTTTCGGCTGCTCCCAGTCGGCGCGACCCATGTCCTGGACATAGACGGCGCGAATCGCCTTGATTTGTTCCGGAGCCAAAAGGGTATTGAAAAGCTCCACGGTGTCGCAGAAAAAGGTCGGATCGGCTTGGCCTGCGTAGTGAATCTGGGCTTTAGGGCCTGGATAGTCAGCCAACAGCATGCCATCCAAGTCGCAGGTGGTGCGCGCATCGATCTCGACGGGGGGCAGGGGCTTGCTTTCTTGCGGGGCGCAGGCGGTCAACAAACTCAGGCAGAGGGTGCTGCTCAACAGCAAGAAGTATTTCGGTCTAAGGGTACTCATTTGAAACTCCAACGGGCCAGGCCCAAGGGGACGACGATCCACGCAGCCATGACAAGAGCCATCAGCTTCGAATTGGCCAAAGCTTCAGGCACGATGCTGGCAAGGCCATAAAGCCTGCGCATATCGTCGAGTGAAAACACGTTGAGGATGCGAAACACATCGGCAGGGTTCAAGAGCAAGAGATAGGCCAGGGCATCGCCTCCAAACTCGCCGCCGCTTGCGACCAAGGCGCCGAGCAGCAACAGGTCGAACACTAAAACGAAGAAGAACCACAGTGCGATGGCCAATCCTGAGGCACGCGTGCGCTCGCGGCTCAACACCGACAGCAGCACCGCCAGGCTGAGGAAAGAAAGTCCGAGCAACGTGCTGCTGATCATGAAGCCGAGGTAGTGGTACAAGCCCGCCCAGCCGAACTGCTTGAAAAGCAACAGTGCCACCAAGGCAAATCCACCCAGGGTGGACAAAGTCAATGCAGCTGCCAAACCCAGGTATTTCCCCAGCAGCAGTTCAAATTTGGTGATCGGCAAGGCCATCAGCAAATCCAACGAACCTCGCTCGCGTTCGCCGACGATAGCGTCAAAGCCTAGCAGCAGAGCGATCAGCGGGATCAGGTAGATGACTAGACTGACCAGGCTGGCAATGATGAACTCAATAGAACGAGGACCGACTTGGCCGCTGCTTGCGCCGCCGAAGTAGGTGATTACCAGTGAGAATGCAGTGAACACAAGTGCTACAGCCAGCACCCATCGGTTGCGAATACGGTCTCGAAACTCTTTTTGGGCCAAGGTGAAAACCAAACTCAGTTCCATGATCAACGCGCTCCCGTAGCAGCAAGTGCCATGTCGTTTCCAACCGGCCGCATGCCGAAGAAAACGTCTTCCAGCGAGCTTTCATGCAAGCTCAGATCCAGCAGGCGTGAACCCATGCTCGCTGCCACGCCCAGTACTGCCATCTTGGCCTCGCGCGGGCAAGTCAGGCTGAGTCCTTGGGGCGTGCTGAGACAGCGTATCTCGGAGAAGCCCAGTTGGCTCAAGGCTTGTCGCGTCCACACAGCATCGATCTCGTTCAGCCCAAGCTCAATGCGCAATGGCGCCCGGGTCTGCTCTCGCAACGCTTGCACGGTGCCAAGCGCTTGGATCCGACCATTGGCCATGATGGCAAGGCGATCCACGCGTTCTTGCAACTCAGCCAAGATATGCGAAGTGATCAACACCGTCACACCCTGCTCCTTCATGTCGTGCAAGACGGTGTAAAAGTCGCGAATTGCTTGCGGGTCAAGGCCGTTGGTGGGCTCATCCAGAAACAGGACACGAGGTTCACCCAAGAGAGCTTGAGCAAAACCCAGACGTTGTCGCATGCCCTTGGAGAACTCGCGCAGGGGGCGGGCTCCCACATCTGCCAGACCCACGCGTGCGAGCACGGGTGCGCATTGGCGTGGATCAGCGCCCTTGAGCTTGGCGAAGAAGCGCAAGGTTTCGAGTCCGCTCAGGTTGTCGTACAGCACCACGTTCTCAGGCAAATAGCCCAAGCGCCGGCGGACTTCGCGGAAGTCGCGGCCGTGCACGGATGCGCCATCGATCAGGACCTCTCCACTGCTCAGAGGAGTCAGACCCAGCATCATTTTGAACAAAGTGCTTTTGCCCGCGCCGTTGTGGCCGATCAGGCCGAAGATCTCGCCGCTTTGAACCTGCAGATCTACTCCATCGACGGCACGGACGGCGCCGTAGTGTTTGCTGGCGTCACGCACCTCGATCGTGTGTGTTACGCCGGCGGATCCAAGGCTGGGCCTATTGGCCGGGGAAGTGTTTGTCACGCCATTCATTCCATTGTTGATGTGTCGGCCGCATCCGCGGCTTGGGATCGACCACGCTGGGCACGCGCAGGATCGGGAACTGCTGTCCAACAAGCCGCAAGGCCTGAACGGCTGGGCTGGCCAACAAGAGCTTCACGGCGGGATGACGCCAGCTCAAACGGTCCACCATATCGTTGGCTTCGTAAGGCACGTCGCCGACGCCGTTCCCGTCGCGATCCCAGCCCAGGTAGTTGCCCCAATGGTTGCCTGCGCACAGGCCGATGGGCACCGGCTCACCGCGTTGCTTCGGGTGGGGGCAGCCCCACACCTCATCGCGTGCGCCGACGTAGCGTACCTGCTCACGGTTGGCGATGAAGTCGTTTCTTTGCACCGCATTGCGCGTCGAGCCGGCAGACAGATGCACGCCCACTTGGTTGTCAACCACGAGATTGCCCACCAAAGTGGCGTACTCGACGTCATAGATGAAGAAGCCACGGTTATTGCCCGCAATGATGTTGTCTTCAATGACTGAATCCTGCAGCGTGCGAAGCATGATGCCGTGGTCGCTGTTCCCCCAGGTGCGGTTTCCACGCACGACTTGGTCGCGTACTTCCATGAGCGCCAAGCCACCGCGGTTGTAGTAGCTGTCGTTGTCCTCCCATAGGTTGTAGTAGGAGTTCATGTAGTGGCTGCCATATCGGCTGTGGTGGAGCTTGTTGCCCTTGAACACAGCATGGTGGCTCACATCGACGTACAGCGCATCCCGCACGAAGCTGATGTTGTTGTTGATGATGCGGGCACCCGTCGTGTTGTAGAGCTGAATGCCATTGCCGCGTTGCGAGCTGTTGTATTCGCGTTTGCCAGTGATCAAATTGGATTCAATCCGCACGTCATTGGCTTTCTCGATCCACAAGCCGAACAGGTTGTAGCTCAAGTCACAGTTGTGGACCACCGCGCGGTGAGCGCCTGGACGCAGATAGATGCCCGCGTTCTGGTCTTTCAAACTGTCGCCGGAGTCTCGGACGATCAGCCCTTCGAGGGTCACATCGGGCGATGTGACCCGCAGCGTGTCGCCTTTCAAAGCGCCACTCAGGGTCGGACGCCGAATGCCGCGCAGGGTCAGTGCTTTGTCAATCAGAAAATTGCCGACGTAGTGCCCGCGCTCCAACTCGATCGTGTCACTCGGGCTAGCTCGGTCAATGGCTGTCTGTAAGGACTCACCGGCGTTGACACGCCAGGTAACGGCCTGAGCATTGACGGTGGCGCAGAGCAACAGAAGCGAACAAATGAGCATCCTCACAACAACAGCCCCAGAGATTTCAGGCTGAGAAACAAGGCCGCACCGATCAGCAAGTTCTTGAAGCCCACATAGCTGAGCATGTCCATGACACTGGCGTAGCGATAGTTGGCGCGCCACCATGGCCCGTCCTTCACATATCGTTTGCCGCTGAGGCGGATCAAAACTTCATAGAGGCTCCAACCAAACCACCAGCCGATGATGGCGCTTTGGGACAGTTGTCCGCTTCCCGCCAAGATCCAAGCCAGCGTGGCCGCCAGTGCCAAAGAGAAGCCGGCGATCTGCACCGCCTTTTGAGTCTTCCAGCCGTCCTGGCTCCAGGGCCAGAGGTGGTCGAACACTTCCTCCCAGATCCATTTCAAGCCCGTGGCGTCGGTCTTGTGGCGGGGGGCCACGGGGTCAGTGGGCATTCTTGGATCCGGTCCTTGAGCGACCTTCTCGCTCATCGCGATGGGTTGAATGGGGATGAAATAGCCGTCGCGACCAATCGGGGTGATCAGGAGCCCGTCGCGCTCGCGGCGCTTGCGTTCCTTCGCCAGAGGCGGGCAGCCCTTGGTGTCGGTGTACAAAATCATGCAGTCCAGGCAGTGCAGGCACTCGCGGTGATCGATGCGGCCAGCTGCATCAATCGCCAGCGAGCCACAGCCGACCGCGCATGCCTTGCAGCTATTGCAGTCCTGTTTGCGCTTCAGCCCGAACCAACGGAAGGTACTGGGCATGGCCAAAGCGGCGCCCAAGGGGCAGATGTACTTGCAGTAGGGCCGCTCGATGAACAGCGAAAGTCCCAGCAGCGTGGCGACAAAAAGGCCGTAAGGCCAAGCCCGATTGGTGATACCGACGAGAAAAGTGGTCTTGAAGGGCTCGACTTCGGCCAGCTTCTCGGCCAGGCCCATCGAGAACATCGAGATCGTTAGCAGCCCGAAAAAGATAGCGTACTTCAGCCATTTCAGGCGATGGTGCCACGAGTTCGGCAGGTGACCTTGGAAGCGCTTCAGTCCGATCTTGCTGCCCAGCTTGTACATGGCTTCTGACAAAGAGCCGAAAGGGCACATCCAACCGCAGAATAGACCTCGACCGAACAGGAAGACAGTGAGGATGATGAAGATCCAGAACACAAAGATGAAGGGGTCAGACAAGAACAGCGACCACGTCCACTGGAACAACAAGGCATGGAACCAGGTCAGTACCTGAGTGATCGATGGCTGCGCCATCGCGCCGAAGCCGACAAAGGAGATGCTCAGTGCCCAGGCGGTGTATTTGAAGACATTGACCGGCCACTTGTTCTTGTGCGTAGACAGGCGAGTCAGTTTTTCACGCAGGGCATAGACCACGCTGACCGTGATGAGCAGAGCGATGAAGAGGGCGATTTCGACGGCGCGGGTCTTCCAGACTCGCACCCACGGTGCGTCTGCCTCGTCAACCTTGGGCCGCCCGCCCTCCAGCAACTCCGCGGCCATCCAGTACTTGCTGTCGAAATTGGCGAAGCTGCGCGTGCCTGTCGCCCGGTCGACCCGATTCCCTAGAAAGGCCAGTTGCCAAGGGTAGCTGGCAGAGAATGCTTTGGAACGAATGATGAAAATCGCCGACTCATTGAATTCCGGTGCACCTGCGGCTTGCAAGCCGTAGAGGTTTAAATAGTCCAGATCTCGAAAGGTGAAGGAGTCCGCACCTTGTTTGACCTGGATCCGGTCATAGATACCGCCACGCACAAAGCCCGAGCCTTTGAAGGACTCGACGCCTGCCGTCCGAATGATGAAAAAGGCCCTTTCGTCCTCTTTCAGTCGCGAGCGAAGATTCAACCAGTTGGCCTCTCCCAGCAGACTGGTTCCCAGTGCCGGATGGTTCAGATCGCCAAACCAGAGTTCGATGAAAGGCACAGCGCTGCGTTCGAGACCAACCTGTTCAGGCAGAACCCGCAAGCGCTGAACGGCGCCGATCTTGACGAGTTGAGCCCAGTCGAAACGGCGTTCGGCCTGAGCGAAACGAGCTGCCTCGCGCACGGTTGGCGCCAGAATCCCGACTTGTTTGGCAATGGCCTGGCCCGAAGCCATCAAAACCTGGTTCTGTGCGATGACCGTTACCGTGGCGCCGGAAATGGCGTCGACCCCCAGGACATTTTCGTCGGGTCGGCGTTGTCCCACCTCGATGTTGTCCGCCACTGACTTGCCGAGGTACTGGCTGTTGAACTTAAGCAGTGCCGACTCTGGAATACCTAGCAGCAAAATGGGCTCTGAGTGCTTCAGCACTTTGATGCCAACAAAGCGCCCTTGCAGGTCCATGCCGATGAGTGTGACGACAGGTTTGCCAGAGTAGGCCGGGGTGTCAGTGATGTCGGTGGACAACATGACATAACCCAGCAGTTTGTCGGACTCGCCCAGAGCCTTGACGTAGGGCGGGGAGCCCAAGCGCTCAGAGAAACCGAGGGCCCCGGGGAAAACGTCCTTGCAAGGCAGCAAGGCACACATGTTCTTGGTCGTGTTCAGCTCCGCAGGCAACTCGGCCTCATAGGCTCCGTTACTTGCTTGTGCGGAATTCGCCCCGAACACCAGCACCAGAAAAAATGCGGCCAGGTGGAGGAGGGTCCTCAAACTGGCCGCCAAAGTTTGGCATTGCAATCTCATTTATCTTCCCTTGTCGCCGGAGGGCGCTGTTGGCGCCCTCCGGGAGGTGAGCGGGGCTCGAGTCCGCTCACCTCTTGAGGCCCTGTTTCGGGCCCTGTCTCAAGCTTCCACAATCATGCGGGTGCGCATCTCCAGGTGCAGGGCATGGCAGAAGTGAGTGCAATAGCACCAGAAGACGCCCGGCTTGTCGGCAATAAAGCTGACCGAGGCGGTTTCTAGTGGGTTGACGATGAAGTTGACGTTGTACTTCGGGATGGCGAAGCCGTGAGTCAAGTCTTCGATCTTGTCCAGATTGGTCAGAATCAGAGTGACTTCATCCCCTTTCTTCAGCTTGAACTCACGCAGGCTGAAGGCGGGCGCTTGGGACGTGATCTTGACCGTGACTTTTTTGCCATTGCGGAACACGCCGGTTTCTTTGGGGTCTTTGATTGCCAAGGGGAAATCATCCAGCGCGTACACCTGCTTGGGTTTGAGCAAATCGCGCTTAAAGATGATGAAGTCATGGGGCTCGCCGCGCACCGGATGGTCGGCAAGCAGGACCATCTTTTCGCCCGAGATGTCAATCAACTGTTCGTTCTCCGGGTGCAGCGGGCCAACTGGCAGGAAACGGTCTTTGGAGAACTTGCAACCGACGGCCAAGATCTTGCCATCCGCAGCCCGAGTTTCGGATTGGCTGGCATTCAGGTGGCCCGGCTGGTACTGGACATCAAGGCGGTCCACGACGTACTTGGCGCTCTTGTCGCCCGCATGGAACTTGATGGCGGCCTCGACGTTCCACTTCACCACTTGACTGTCCAAGAACAGGGTGGTGTAGGCGTTGCCGCGTCCGTCGAAGGCGGTGTGCAAGGGGCCGAGGCCGAGTTCTACCTCAGCGACGATGGCTTTGTCAGGGGACTCCAGCTTGCCCTCAAAGTACTCCAGCACCTTGGCCAGTTCAATCACAGTACCCGTGGGTGAGAGCTTTCCGGCGCAAATGAAATACTTGGCATCTGGGCTGGCGTTGACGCCGTGCGGATTCTTGGGAACCGAAACGTAGGCGGTCAGCGCCGTCTTGGCATCCTTGTTGGACTCGCGCGTGCCGTCTACAACCGGCACCTTGGAGTCACCGTAGGTCTTGAACTTGCCGGCCTTGACGGCCTCTTCGATGCGGGCAATGTTGAAGAACAGGCAGGCGTCGCGCTCGGCGGACATCATGTCCTCGTAGTGCACGCCCATCTCGGTGTTGTACTGGTTGGTGGCGGCCAGCTTGCCGTCATAGGAGGTGGCGGTCAGGTCGCAGTTGCCGTCGATCAGCACTTGCCAGCGCACTTCCATGCTCTCGGCGTCCACGCAGGTGAACAGCGAGTGGTACTTCGTGCCGTCTTCGGTGCCCACCGTATTGGGCAGCGGGATCGAGAACTCGGCGCCGCAGAAGACGCGGGTGGTGTAGTTGATCTTGGGATCGACCGGGTCGGCCTTGTCCGGGAAGATGCCGTGGAAGCCCTGCACATTGGGCAACTCGGTGATCTTGTCGCAGACGAAGTAGTCCAGGCGGATGCGGGCGATGCGGCTGTTGATCTTGTCGTTGATCCAGGCGTAGCGGCCGTCGTAGTTGCCGTCTTTGTAGGACGCATGGGTGTGGTGGGTGTCGGCAACGGTGTACTTCAGGCTGCCATCTGCCTTGGTGCCCATGACCTTCTTGGATTCGTTGGTGATCCCCCAGCCGACCAGGGCATCCGGCACAAAGCAAGGGATGCGTGTGATCTCGCGGCCCGAGGGCAAGCCCAGCACCCGCATATCGCCAGTGTGTCCGCCGCTCCAAAGACCGTAGTAAGTGTCCAGTTCACCGGGTTTCAGATGGACGGCTCCACCGCCGCCACCGTGGGCGACTGCAGCACTGGAGGCTGCCGGCCCGGCCGCACCGGTGGCAGCCTTGTCTGTACAGGCAATGGCGCCGATGCTCAGCCCGGCGAGAGCCGCGCTGTTCATGAAGCGCCGGCGGGCCATCACGCCCAGTTCTTCGCCTTCATTCTTCTTGTCAACGTCTTTCATGGTCTTCCTCTTCAAGTGGGGATAGGTTCAGGTTGGGGGGCCGCGCGCAGGCGGTGGAAGTTCAGCAATGCGATGAGGGGCCGCGTCACGACTGGGCTGTCGCGCACGTTCGGCCCAAGGGGCGGGCGCAGCCAGTGCAGGCTCGCTAGAGGGGAGAGGGCCACTGAGCAGGCAGTTGGGGCACTCAAGGCTGTGGCCTGACTTGCTACCTGCTCCGTCGGAGTCCGTGCTTGCGTCGTTCGCCTTGACCAGTTTGGCTTGGCCATCGGCCGTGCACACCCACGCCAGTGACCCTGTATGAAGCAAAGGGGCCGCCGTGGCGAAGCCAAGTGCAAGCAGCATGCAGCCCAACACCCAGGCTCGCAAGCGGCGATGGGATGGATAGTTAGGCATGAGCGAGGGAATGAGCGGGCAAGAAAAGTGACTGGACTCTAGGCTGGAGCGACCGTGCACTCCTTGAAGCAAATCAAGAAAAGCAGATAAGTGGCGCTACCCGGCAAATTCTGTTCTGCAGCACTTTCCTGAGGGCGGCGGTCTTCCTAGAATCCGCGCAAATAAACCCTTGAGAAGTTGCTAACCATGAATTCCATGCACTTGATTCGTCAATCCGTCGCCGTCGCTTTGCCCGTCTTGGCCACGTTGTTCCTGGTGGGCTGCGGCAATAAAGAAGAGGCCGCAAGCCCCGCTACAACACCCGCTGCCTCGACGGTTGCAACGGCGGCCGCTCCCACCAGCGCCGCGCCCGAGAACGTGTTGGGCAAGTCCACGTATGGCAAGACTTGTGCAATGTGTCATGCAGCCGGCGTGGCTGGTGCGCCCAAGCCTGGGGATAAGGCGGACTGGGGCCCCCGCATTGCTCAGGGCAATGAGACTTTGTACAAGCACGCGCTGGAGGGCTTCACAGGGGCGAAAGGCATGATGCCAGCCCGAGGAGGCGGAGCCTCTTTGAGCGACGAAGAAGTCAAAGCGGCTGTGGATCACATGGTGGCTCTGTCCAAGTGAGGTTTGGGAATGCGTGACAGCCAGCCCAACATCAGTCGCCTTGCCTCGCGCCGCCAGATGCTGCGGATGCTGCCCGCCTTGACTGTCTTAGCGGCTGTTCCTCCTTCGGCCCTGGCCTCGAATCCGACCCACCGAGCGTCGCGCCAGTTGCTGGGCACACGCGTGGACCTGATTGCGCATGGCCGCAGCGCTGCCATGCTTCAGGAGGCCGCCGACAGCGCTTTTGATGAAATGGCAAGGCTCAGTGCCATGATGAGCCGCTATGAGCCAGACAGCCCCATCAGCCAGCTCAATCAGAGGGCTGGGACCGGAACCCGCGTATCCATGCCACCGGAGGCCCTGGCCGTGCTGCAAGCTGGACAATCTCTGCACCGAGCGACCGGCGGTCTCTTCGATATGAGCATTGGCTCGATGAAGAGCTGGCGGTTTGAGCCTGGGGCGGAGCGGCGGATTCCTTCTTTCGAGCAGTTGCTTATTGAGCAGCGAGGCGTGAACGGCGCTGCGCTGGTGGTGAACGCGCCACAGCGCTGGGCCGAGCTTCCGCATACCGGCATGGCGCTGGATTTAGGCGGGGTCGCCAAGCTTCCAATTCTGGAAGCGGGGATGAAGCGACTACAGGCGTGGGGCATCCGAGATGCGTTGATCAACGGTGGTGGTGACGTGCTTTACCTGGGTTCCAACCAGGGAGCAGCTTGGCGTGTAGGTCTGCGCGATGCTCGGCGACCGGATCGGCTGCTGGGTGTCTTGCCCCTGCAAGGGCAAGGTGTTTTGGCGGCGAGCGGCGACTACGAGCGTTTTTTTCTCGCGTCCGGGCAGAAGCAGCATCACATACTTGACCCTCGCACCGGGCATCCAGCAAGAGCGGCATCCGGCGCGAGTTTTTGGGCCCGCGATGTTGAGACTTTGAATGGGCTGGGTACAGCTTTCATGATTGCGGGCCGGGAGTATGCCCGCGACTGGAGTGGCCGGCATCCGGATCTCCAGGCCTTGCTGTTTGAGTCTGACGGAAAGCTGTGGGCGACGTCGAGCTTTCGCACCGCTTTTCAAGGTTTGATTTGATGGGCTTTTCGAAATGCAGGCATGGTCAAGGACTGAATGGATGCCCAGAGTCACGCCTTGAGATGACAAGGCGTATGGGGTGCCGCAGACTTGATGCAGCGCAAACTTACTTGCATCGCAGGACATTTGGTGCGAATGCCGGATCCGTGGCAAGGATCCGTGCAGTGATGGCGTTACTGCGCGGCTAGGCTTCTTCATCATGTCGAGGACTCTGCGTCAAACAACAGGATGGCTCGCTGCCCTGGCGATTCTATGGGCGGCCATGGTGCCGTTCCTGACGCATGCGTGGGCTGCTGGGAGCGGTAGCTCCTGGGTTGAGGTGTGCGGAACGCAAGGGTCAAAATGGGTCAAGGTTGAGGCGCAAGACGGCGACGATCAGCCCTCCTGGTTGCAGATGCTGGCGCACTGTGACCACTACTTGAACCAGCTCCCATCGCTCAGTACGTGGCCGGTGAGCGCCTGGTCACTGGAGCCTCAAGGCTTGCGCGCTGGGTCCACTGGGTTTCGGTCGTGGCAGGCTGCGTCTTTTGCCTGGACCGTAGCGCAGCCCCGAGCTCCCCCACTCAAGGCCTGATCCCCTTCGCGCGGTCAAAACTGGCCCGTGCGGCGAAGGCGCAATGCCCAGTTCGCGGCATTGATGCACTCAAACCAAGACTGTCAAAGCCTGTTGCATTTGCTTCCGGCTGGGCCGCCGCATGGGCTGTTCAGGGCGAGTGCATGGGCTGTCGAGCGCGCCATTTGGCGAAGTGCTCCGCTTTCAGTCACTCAAATTTCGATTCAACCACTCACTCCACAGGAGAACACCATGAAAAAACTAGTTTTGAAGCAGATCGCTATTGCCAGCACCTTGTTGCTCGCTCTGGGTTCGGCTCAGGCGCATGAAGTCAACTACAACGTCGTCACGACATGGCTTGAACCCATGACGCAGCCGAATAACAGCATCTTTGAAGGCAGCTTCACTTACAACGAGCACACCCATGCGGTCAGTGGCTTGCGCGGCCGCTTGAGTGAATCGATGACCTCGCTGGACGCCAACAACACGATGGCTTGGGTGGACTTGAGTCATCAACTGGCATCCTGGTATGACGCGTCGCTGGGAGGCACATTTGCCGCGGTGTTCAAGAACGCCACGACCGCGACCTTTTGGGGGGGTGGGTGGACGCCGCAGGAAGGTATCAATGTCGGCAGCGTCTACGCAGGCTTCCCGGTCAAGGCGCAGAACGCTGGCAATGCCTATGCGTTGATCTTTGTACCCGACGCCCCAACGGCCGCTTTGACGCAAGCCCAGCTTGATCAACTGGCCTACGCCGACTGCGTGCCAACCGCGCCAGGTGGGATGAGCCAAGGAGGGGGCATGATGGGCTCCGTCTGCATGACTGGCCTCAGCGCTGCGGTGTACGGACAAGCGGGCACGATGAATGGCACGCCGCTTTCGCAGACCATTGCCGCGGCAGTGCCGGAACCGAGCAGCTATGCCTTGCTGTTAGCAGGCTTGGGTTGCGTGGCGGGAGTGGCCCGTCGTCGCGGGCGTCAGGCTTGAGTCAATGGCTTCACTCGCTTTCTTGAAGTGGCGAGCGCTGCGAAGGGGGGCTGGCCGCCCTTTGCAGTTGACCGTACTGGTGTTCGGCCTCCTTGGGGTGCCGCATTCCTACGCACGGCCCGCAGGGGGCGCGGTAGAGGCGCCGATGCCGGCCACCTCAGCGGCCTCAGCGGCCTCTGCCCCGCCAATCCTGGTGAAGCCGTACCCTGCGTCGGTCGAGAAACCCCAGACGCTGCCGCGCTCAGTCACTCACGCCTCATCGGCACGCCATGACGAGCCTTTTCAGTCTCACCTCAGTCGTCATCAGTTGGCGCGAGCGCGTGCCAGCGGTGGAGACACAGCGCGTCTGTTGCAAGACATTCCGGGGGTCAGTCTGTATGGCGCGGGCGGAGTTTCAAGTCTTCCAGTGATTCAAGGTCTCGCTGATGATCGTCTGCGAACGCAGGTGGATGGCATGGACTTGGTGGCAGCTTGCCCCAATCACATGAATCCCGCCTTGTCCTATATAGACCCGAGCAACGTCGGCAGTGTCAAGGTTTATGCCGGTATCAGCCCGGTCAGTTCAGGAGGGGACAGCATTGGCGGATCGATCCAAATCGAAGCCGCGGCCCCCGAGTTTGCCGCAGAAGGCGCACCGGCGTTGCGCAAAGGCACGCTGTCCAGCTTTTACCGAAGCAGTGGCTTGTCGCGTGGCGCCAATGCCTCGGCCACCCTGGCTACGCATGCGTGGAACATGGCCTTCACCGACGCAAGATCCCAGCAGTCGAATTACCGGGCTGCGGCGGGTTTCAAACCAGTCGCTGCCGGTTCGGAAGCCGGACGTTTGATTCCCGCAGACGAGGTGGGTTCTTCGGCGTATCGAACCAGCAACCAAGAGTTGCGGCTGGCGTGGCGGCAAGATCAACACTTGGTGCAGTTGAGCTTTGCGCGGCAAAAGGTGGGCTTTGAAGGGTTCCCCAATCAGCGCATGGACATGACTGACAACCGCAGCACCCAGTCCAATCTGCGCTACACCGGCCAGTTCGATTGGGGGCAGTTGAAAGCTCGGTTGTGGCAGCAAGAGGTTAAGCACGCCATGGATATGGGGCCTGATCGGTACTTCTACGGCTTTGGGATGCCAATGCTGACGGAGGCTACGACCCGTGGCATGCAATTGCAGACTGAAGTCGATGTGAACGACCTGCACATGCTGCGCATGGGAGTCGAACGTCAGACCTATGTCCTCTACGACTGGTGGCCCCCTGTGGGAGGCTCCATGGGCCCGAATGCGTTCTGGAACGTCGATAACGGCCAGCGCATCCGAGATGGGGCCTATGCGGAATGGCAGGCGGACTGGAGTCCGCAATGGTCGATGTTGAGCGGTGCGAGAGTCGATCGAATCGTCACGGATGCCGACAAAGTGCAAGGCTATGACAACGGCTTGGGTGCGATTTGGGGGAAGGATGCCGCTGACTTCAACGCCAGTTCGCGCCATCGAAAAGATGAGCTGCTCGACCTTGCGATGACGCTGCGCTATCAGCCTCACCTCTCCGCAGGCTATGAGCTGGGTGTGGCTCGCAAGGCGCATGCCCCCAATCTTTACCAGCGTTATGCATGGTCTACACAGCCTATGGCGGCATTGATGAACAACTTCATGGGGGACGGCAACGGCTATATCGGCAACCTCTCCTTGCGTCCTGAAGTGGCTCGAAAGCTGGCGCTCACAGGCGCCTGGCAGGACGGTGAGGACGGCACCTGGCAATTGAAAGTCACGCTTCATGCCTCGCACGTTGACGACTTCATCGACGCGAAACGGTGTGATTTCGGGCAGTGCAGTTCAGCCAACGTCTCCGCGGTCGAGAGCTTTGTGCTGTTGCAGTACACCAACGTACCCGCCCGGCTTTACGGCATGGACCTGTCCGGCCGCAAGCGTTTGCTGATGAGCGAAACAGCGGGAGAGTTGAACGGTTGGTTTGTCTTGAGTCATGTGCGTGGGCGCAATCTGGCCAGTGGTGATGACCTCTACAACATCATGCCGGACAACATTCGACTGGCCTTGGAGCACAAGGTCGGTGGGTTCACGGCTTCGCTTGAACTCTTGGCCGTGGCCGCAAAACGGCGGGTCTCAAAGGTACGCAATGAAATAACGACCCCTGGCTACGGCTTGGCTCACTTGCGGGCGAGTTACGAATGGCGCCACGCGCGGCTCGACCTGGGTCTGGAAAACGTGTTCAACCGTCTCTACTTTCCGCCACTTGGCGGCGCGTATCTGGGGCAAGGCCGGTCCATGACATCGGCCGGCATTCCTTGGGGCACGGCTGTGCCGGGTCCCGGTCGATCGATCAATATTTCACTCAGCTTATGGTTGTGATCACCGCTCAAGCGTTGCGGCGCTATGGTTTGTACCTTTCACTTGTTTCGGCCGGGCTCGTGCAAACGGCCTGTGGCGGCGCCGCCGGTTCGGAGGGGGCGCGTGTCCAAGACGAAGCGCAACGGATCGTTTTTGGCGAAGCCCCGGCGCTAGAGGTGACCGCGAGGGCTTCCGTTCGAGCCACAGCAAGTTCCGCCTTGCCTCCGGTCTACAGCAGCCTGACGCCGGAGGTGTGCCAGGTCGAGCCCGACAGCGGCCAGGTCACAGGTCTGAGCCAGGGCGAATGCACGATTGCTGCCGATCAGCGCGGGAATGACGCTTACGCGCCGGCAGCTCAAGCGACTCAGCGCGTGGTCGTGGCGGGCCGGCGTCAAAGCCTCACTGTGGACCTGCCCAAGGCTGTTGAGGTGAACGAGACGGTTCGGATTCAAGCCCTAGCGAGTTCAGGGCTGCGCCCGCGTTACACAAGCCTTTCACCTGAGTTTTGCAGCGTGGAGGCCGACTCGGGCGAGATCAAGGGAATGGCTGTAGGTACATGTCGGGTGCTCGCGCACCAAGAGGGTGATGTGCTGTGGGCGGCTGCGCCGCAGGTCTCGGGGGAATTGAGCGTGAGTCCCAGGGCTCAGGTGCTGGAGCTTCAGCGTTTGGAAGGACAGCAAGTCGGCGGCAGGGTCAGCGTAAGTGCACGGGCCAGCTCTGAACTGCCTGTGAGCATTCGCAGTTTGACCCCTACCGTGTGCAGCCTTTCCCCCGGCAGTTCTGTGGCGATCGCTTTGGCCGTCGGCACCTGCACGATCGAGCTCTCTCAGCCAGGCGATTTTCGGTGGGCGCCTGCCGCAACCTTGACACAGTCCTTCACCATTGGAAAAGGCGAGCAACGCATCAGTTTTGCTGGCGTTGCACCGAGCTTGGTGGCGGGCGGGAGCGCCCTGCTTCACGCCCAAGCCAGCTCGGCATTGCCCGTGAGCTTTAGTTCGCTCTCGCCGGGCGTCTGCAGCATCAGCGCCGCTGGGCAGGTGTCTGCTTTGCAATCAGGCCAATGCTTGATTGCCGCCCAGCAAGCGGGAAACATCCACTGGCTCGCCGCTGCACAGGCCACATTGAACTTCCCCATTCAAGGAAAAGGGCAGAGCATCGCATTCGCGCCCGTTGCTTCTCTTGTCGCCGGTGAGTCCGCTGGGCTGAAGGCAAACGCAAGCTCCGGTCTGGCGGTGACGTACAGCAGTTTGTCGAGCTCAGTCTGCAGGGTGGATGGTGTCAGCGGGTGGGTGACAGGACTTATACCCGGTGTTTGCGAGATTGCAGCCGATCAACGCGGCAACGGGGAGTGGGGGGCGGCGCAACAGGTCAAGCTGTCACTTCAGATCGCGCCAAAGCCCAACCAGCAAGCCAAGCAGACACTGCAATTCGCATCGGCTCCGACCCTGTCGCTTGGCGCCACAGCAGTTCTTGGTGCGAGCGCCAGTTCGGGCTTGGCGGTGGTGTTCAGCAGCCTCAGTCCCGGGATCTGCAGCGTGCAGTCGACGTCAGGCGTGGTGAGCGCTCTAGCGACAGGAAGCTGTGTCATCGCTGCCAATCAATCGGGCAATAGCAAATGGTTGCCAGCGTCTCAAGTCACGCAGGAGCTGTGGGTGCAGGGAAAGGCGCAAAGCGTCGTGTTCTCGGCGGCGCCCTCGCTGTACGTTGGCAGCACGGGCTTTGTTCGCGCTGCTGCGAGTTCCGGCTTGTCGGTGATGTACGGCAGCTTGACGGGCGCAGTTTGTAGCGTCGATGCCAACAGCGGGCAAGTGCAAGGCCTGACCCCCGGAAGTTGCAGTGTTTCCGCTACCCAGAGCGGCAATGCCACCTGGGCAGCCGCAACTGCCGCGACTCAGGTGCTGCTGGTCGGGCCGAATCCGCGGCAGACCCTGAGCTTTAGCCCCGCGCCTGCACTGACGTTGGGCGGTTCGGCGACCGTGCGAGCTACGGCCAGTTCCGGACTTGCTGTGAGTTACAGCAGCCTCAGTCCTGGTGTTTGCAACGTTCAGGCCGCATCGGGATTCGTGACCAGCAGCGCGCTGGGGGATTGTGTGATCGCGGCCAATCAGGCTGGCAATGGAAATATCAATCCTGCGCCGCAGGTGCAGCTGACCTTGCCGGTCAACCTCCCTGCAGGCGTGTCGGTACCCGGCATTCCCCAAAGCGTGTCGGCCACCCTGGGCGGCAATATCGGGACCGTGCTCGTTTCCATCGGTGCGATCGAAAGCGGAGGCATGCCCATTACCCAATACTCAGTTACCTCAAGTCCGCCCGGAATTCAAGTCAAGGCGACCGCAGCACCCATCACGGTGACCTGCCCGACCAGCTGTGCGGGCTACGCTTTTTCCGTGTCTGCCAACAATGCGGCCGGACAGGGGCGCATCTCGGCCGCGGTGCCTGTGCTGACAACCTTTGATGTCACCACGACGTTTTACGAGCCAGATACACAGCCCAGGAACTCGATCTTTGTAGGCTCGTTTACCTTGAACTCCACGACCGGTGCGATCTCGAACTTGGCCGGGAGGCTGACCGAGTCGATGACGGGCAATGCACTGGGCTCTGCGCCCTTCTTTGACATGACGCAGGTGCCCTTGTCCTATCAACTTCAGTCCTGGCGCGATACCGGTTTGGGGGGAAGCTTCGCAGCCAGCTTTGCCAAGAACAGTACGAGCACCTTTTCCACTATGGCCGGCGGCGACGGATGGTCGCCGAGGGCTGGCGTGGATGTGGGGGGCGTTTACGCCGGCTTCCCATCGGCCTATGCCAGCTCAGTCAAGAATTCTTCAATCCTGATCTTTGTTCCAGACAACCCTTTCGCTGAACTCACGGCCGCGCAGCTCGCCAAACTGGCTTACGCCGACTGCGCCCCTGGCGGCATGATGGGAGCGGTCTGTATGACCGGCACAAACGTCAGTGGCTATGGTTCGACGGGCACGATGAGCGGCTACCCCCTCTCGCAACGCCTCGTGAAGCGATGAAAGGCGAAGCACCGAAGCGCCGTCTCGCGCGAGGCGGCGCTGCAATTTCGATGCAGTTGCGCGGTGGCTGCTCAGTGTTTTGATGCGTTCTTGAACCAGTTCAAGAAAACGCCTTGCTTCTGAGTTGACCGCAGGCTGCATCGCTCGGCATCATCGACCCCACCCAATCCACGCGCCTTGGCTATGTCCTGAGTGTGCCCTGTCGGGCACTTTTGATGCGTGTTGGCTGTCGTTTGCAAAAGGGGGATGGCTGATGAAGATATCGCACCTGTCTCTTCGAACGCTGCTCGTCACGGGCTTTGGCATCCTCATAGGCGTGTTGTGCCTTTCAACCGGACTGTCGGCGTTGCGGCTGAACGGCATTGGTACTCTGAGCGAGGGCTTGATTCACCAGGACTGGGAAAAGGCCGAGGCCGCGAATTTTTTGAACACCAGGACACGCGCCAACGCACTTCGCACCATGGAGCTGCTGATCACCACAGACCGTGCCGACCGGGAACGAATTCACGCGGAGATTGCCAGCAATAAAGCAGCGATTGACGGGTCTTTGGAGAAGCTGGAGAAACTGGTCTCACGGCCAGAAGGCCGGGCCATGCTGGCGCAAGTGGTCGAGAGGCGTCGTGCATTTTTGGCCTCATTCGGGCGCGTTGGAGCCCTGATCGAACAAGGCCAGCGAGATACGGCGATTCAAGTCATGACTCAAGAGACGCTGCCAGCGATCGCGGCTTTGCAACAGCCGGTCGAGGCGCTGGCCCAGCTTCAACGTCGTATCGTCGAAGAGAAGGGTGCTTTCATTGAAGCGAGCATCTCATCAACGGTGTTGGCAATCGGCTCACTGGGCGTGGTGGGCGGCGTGGTGGCACTTTTGGCTGCGGGGCTTGTCATTCGTGCCATTTCGGAGCCGATGCGGCGGGCAGTGGATCTGGCGCAAGCGGTAGCGTCAGGAGACCTGCGAGGCCCGATAGAAGTGGGTGGCGACAATGAATTTGGTCGTTTGCTGAAGGCCCTGGGTCAAATGAGTGGCAGCCTCAGAGGCATCGTGGGCGAGGTCGTCCAGGGAAGCGAGGCGATTTCTGCCGCGTCTTCGCAAATTGCAGCAGGAAACCTTGACTTGTCCCAGCGCACTGAGGAGCAGGCGGCAGCATTGCAAGAGACAGCCGCCTCCTTGCAGGAAATGGCGGGAACAGTCAAAGAGAATTTCGAGTCGGGTCGCCATGCCAACGCCCTCGCTACCGCGGCAGCTGAGGTCGCTGCGAGAGGCGGATCCGTGGTTGGCCGCGTCGTCGACACCATGGAGGCCATCGCGGCTTCTTCGCGGCGGATTGCAGACATCATCAGTGTGATCGACGGCATTGCGTTTCAGACCAACATCCTTGCTTTGAATGCGGCTGTCGAGGCCGCCCGCGCGGGCGAGCAAGGGCGAGGGTTCGCCGTGGTCGCGGGGGAGGTTCGGAGTTTGGCTGGACGGGCCGCTGTGGCCGCCAAGGAGATCAAGGCTTTGATCGATGATTCGGTCCACAAAGTCGATGATGGGTGTGCGCTTGTCGAGCAAGCTGGCAGCACCATGGACGAAATCGTAGTTTGTGTGAGGCGAGTTGCCGATCTGATGAAAGAAGTCACCTTGGCCAGCGAGGACCAAGCGAAGGGCATTGATCAAATCAATCAAGCGGTGGGTCAAATGGATCACGTCACCCAAGGCAATGCCGCATTGGTCGAAGAAGCCGCGTCCTCGGCTGAATCTTTGGCGGCGCAGGCCCAAAACCTCCATCAATTGGTCGGGGTGTTTCGCATCAACGCCGAAAGCGCCGCTGCCAGTGAAAAAGGTGCGCGCCTGTGAGCTACTTTGCCTGGGCCAAAGACATGGTGATTGATGGTGGCCCCATTGATAAGGATCACCAGCACTTGGTGGATTTGGTCAATGAGTTGCACAGTGCTACCAGCCTCGGACAAGGCAAAGAGGTGGTCGGCGAAATCCTTGATCGCTTGTTGACCTATACGTCGGAACATTTGACCCGTGAAGAACAACTCATGCGTCTAGCGGGCTTTCCTGATTTGTTGCGACATCAGCAGGGGCATGCGCGTTTCATTGCGCAGTTGCGGGCATTGAAGTGCCGCTATGACGAGGGAAGTCTCGCTGTCGCAGCGCAACTCTCGTCCGTTCTGCGCGACTGGCTTTCCCTTCACATACGTCGGTCTGACAAGGAAATGAAGGGGTACCTTCAGAAGCAGGACTCCCGTGGCTAGCTTGCTTCACGAAAAAGCCATAAGTTGCATTTCAAATATTGCTTTATGAGGAGTGGCGGCCCATAATAGTTGCGTCAAATATGCAACTTATGGAGTGCTCCATGTTCTCAACCTCCGCTGTGGCTGACACGGCGCGCAAGCCGGTGATCGATGTTCGTCTGATTGCCCCCCAGCAACGCCACTCACTGATCTTTCATCGTTTCGAGGGGCTATCGACTGGCGAATGGTTCGAACTTCATAGCGATCATGAGCCATTGCCGCTGAAGCAGCAGTTCCAGTCCTTGTGGCCGAACCAGTTCGACTGGGAGGTGCTGGAGGCTGGGCCTGTGCAATGGCGCGTTCGAATCACTCGGCGCGTGGATGGCAAGGCTTGTTGTGGGTGCTGTGGCGGTGGGGCCTGAGCAATCGTCGGGAGTTTGAGTCCATGAGCACGGTGTTTGTGCAACTGCAAGAGCCGCCTCGGCGTCGGAGTCCCAAGGGCTTCGCGCTTTGGGACTTGGGCTTCCGGCCTTTTTACTTATTGGCAGCCTGGCTTGCCTTGCTGTCGGTTCCCCTATGGGCCGTGCAGTTCGTCGGCTTGTTGTCGCAGACTGGGTTGAGAGGATCCTTGTGGCACGCTCATGAAATGGTGTTTGGCTACGCGATGGCCATCGTCATCGGCTTTTTGTTCACGGCGGGGCGAAATTGGTCGGGTCAACCGACGCCGACAGGTCGACCATTGATGCTGCTTGCTGCGCTTTGGCTGCTGGCACGTTTGCTGGTGCTGAGCCCATGGGTCTGGGCTTCGATGCTGGTCAATTTTTCCGTGCCTTGCCTGGCGGCTTGGGGCTTATGGCGCGCTTTGCATGCAGGCGTCAACCGGCGCAATTACTTCTTTGTCCTGCTCTTGGTGATGATGGGTTTGGCCAGTGCGGTCTTGCACTTTGGGGCGATCCAGCATGGCCTTCAATTGCCTTGGGTAGGTCCCGCGATTCGTGGGTTTGGGCTTCCTCTCGCCTTGGACGTCTTGCTGTTCATGATCGCGGTCATGGCGGGGCGCGTGGTTCCGATGTTTTCCAACAATGGAGTTCCTGGCATGAATGCCAGGCGTGATCCGCGTCTTGAGCGCATCTCGCTGGTGACGGTTGTTTTTTTGTTGGCCTGCGATGCCTTCGGCCTGGACGGGACGCTATTGCTGTTCCCTGTGCTGCTGGCTTTGTTGGCGCACGGTCTGCGCTTCTGGCTTTGGCAGCCGTGGCGCAGCCTGAAGAATCCGCTCGTCTGGGTGCTGCATGCCGCTTACGGCTGGCTGCTCGTGCACTTGATGCTGCGCGCGGCAGCAACGATGAACTGGGTTCCGGTCAGCGCGGCAACACATGCTTTGACAGTAGGCGTGATTGGCATGATGACACTGGGCATGATCACCCGTACGGCGCTTGGGCACACCGGCCGGCCTCTGAAGGCTGGCGTTGTTGAAACTGCCTCTTACCTGGCCTTGTTCGCAGCGGGCTTGATTCGGGTCTTTCTCCCCTTGGTGTTGCCGCCAGCGTTGTACTGGTCGGTCGGCATCTCTTCGGCATTCTGGGCGCTGGCATTTGCACTTTATCTGTGGCGCTACAGCCCGATTCTGTTGCGCGCCCGGGTCGATGGATTGCCAGGCTGATCCGAACTGCCAACCACTCTTGAAAGAAGGCCATCCATGCGCTTAACCACCATGACCGACTACGCGCTACGTTTGTTGATCTTTCTTGGGCAGCATCCCGATCGTCTCTGCACCAACTCTGAAGTCGCGCAAGCCTACGGAATTTCTGAAGCGCACCTGACCAAAATCACCCACCAGTTGGGTCAGGGCGGCTGGATTGCGACCGTGCGCGGCAAGGGTGGCGGCATGCGTTTGGCCCTCGCTCCGGCAGACATCATGCTTGGAGAGTTGGTTCGGGCTGTAGAGCCGGACTTTTATTTGGTGGAATGCCTGGGCAATGGCACCGCCTGTAATCTGACGGGCAATTGCAGACTGACAGGCATCTTCAACGAGGCCTTGGCTGCGTTCTTGGAGCAACTTGATCGCTACAGTCTCGCAGACCTGTTGCTAAAGCAGAAGTCAGGTCGGGGGCATCGTTCCATTGCCATTCAGGTCGCACCGGTGTTGGAAGAGGCTGGCGCTGCGATTGACCGACGTTCGAGAAGCGTCAAGTGAACTTGCACGATCCAGCCGCTGCGGACACTTGCGTTGCCGCCACGGGCGGGCAGCGAGTCATCCCCCTGTACGTCGCCGAGACCAAGGTCTACCCTCGCTCGGTCAAAGGGCGATTCACCAACTGGCGTTGGCTGATGGTGTTCGTGACGCAATTGTTCTTCTATGGCGCGCCCTGGCTCCAATGGCATGGTCGGCAGGCCTTGCTTTTTGATCTGGAGGCTGGGCGCTTCTACATCTTGGGCTTGCTGTTTTATCCGCAAGACTTCATCTATTTGGCGGTCCTGTTGGTTCTCAGTGCCTTGGCTCTGTTTTTCTTCACTGCTGTGGCTGGCCGCTTATGGTGTGGCTACAGTTGCCCCCAGACGGTCTATACCGAGATGTTCATGTGGATTGAACGTCATACCGAGGGGGACCGTCAGGCTCGCATGCGGCTTGACCTATCGCCTTGGAATGCAGATAAATTGCTCCGCAAGTTCGGCAAGCATGGCGCTTGGATCGCACTGGCATTGTTGACGGGCTTTAGCTTTGTGGGCTACTTTGTCCCAGTTCGGCAGTTGAGCCACCAAGTCATCTCACTGCAGATCGAAGCCTGGCCCGCTTTTTGGGTTTTGTTTTACGCCGGTGCGACCTACGGCAACGCCGGCTTCTTGCGCGAGCAAATGTGCAAGTACATCTGCCCATACGCTCGATTTCAGAGTGCTTTGATCGATGCTGATTCTTTGATCATCAGCTATGACAGCGTGCGAGGCGAGCCGCGTGGGGCGCGATCGCGCAAGACTGCCAGTGGGCAACTCGGCCAAAGCGCAGATTGCGTGGACTGCACATTGTGTGTGCAGGTATGCCCGACCGGCATTGATATCCGTAACGGACTGCAGAATGAGTGCATCGGCTGTGCGGCCTGCATTGATGTCTGTGACCAGGTGATGGACAAAGTCGGGGCTCCTCGCGGTTTGATTCGCTACGTTACGGAGAACGGGATCAAGAACCGCTGGAGCCGTGCGCAAATGCTGTCACGGGTCATGAGACCGCGAGTGCTTTTGTATGGGACCATCCTGGTGCTGTTGAGCTTGAGCTTCCTGATCAGCCTGCAGCAGCGCAGTGACTTGCTCATGGATGTGGTCAAGGACCGCGGCGTGATGACACGTCAAGTCGGAGAGGGTTGGACTGAGAACGTCTACCGATTGCAGTTGATCAATCGCACGGAGCGCCGTTTGCGCATACGCCTCCATGCGGAGGGGCTGTCGGGTCTGGAGTTGAGCAATGGGGCGCACCTTGACATAAGCCTGGCTCCGGCAGCCATCGAAGCGTTACCTGTTCAACTGCGCTTGCCGCCCCGGCCTGGCATGAATTCGGGCACTCACCCGGTGTACTTCATCGCCGAAGACCTGGATCATGCCGGGGCGACTTTCCGGACCAAGGCAGTGTTCTATCTGCCGCGTTGACTTCAGTTGCTGGATTCAGATGTCGCCGCACCGGCCCTTCTTTTTCGCAGGCGGATGGTTGTGGCTGTGCAGTGCCATTTGGTGGTTTTTGCTTCGCTGGGGTCACTTTCCGCAAGGTAGGCTGCTTTCAAGCGTTGCCATGCACGGTTTGCTGATGAGCCTAGGCTTCATGCCGATCTTCATGATTGGCTTTGCTTTGACCAGTCTTCCGCGTTGGCTAGACCAGCCTCAGATTGAGGCCCGAAGTCTGCGATGGGCGGCGGTTTCGATGTCGCTGGCGTGGCTGGGCGCGCTCGTGGCCGATGTCCAGGGTTGGCGCGAGATGGCCGGGCTTGCAATCGCCGTGTCGGGCGGGACTTTGTCTTTGCTAGCGGGCTCTCTTCTGATCCGCTGTCGTTGGCCTGGCGCCCGGAGCTCTTTTCATGCCCGCGGCATTTCTATCGGCTTGGTTTGGATCGGCCTTTGTCAGTTGGGCGCCGCTCAGGCTTTGCGTACGCAGCAGATGGACTGGCTTCAGACGGTTCAGTTCCTGGGATTGGAGCTCGGGGTGGGTGGCGTGTTTGTCCTGGCTTTGCAACGCCTGACGCCTTTTGTTCATGAGCAAGCATGGCCTCGCCCGGGCCTATTGGGCGGCTTGTTGTTGTGCCTTCTGCTGCGCTGTGCCCTGTATTCGGCCGAGCGGTGGGCTTGGTCAGTCCCGCCTTTCTTGCACGCGCTTGCCGTGTTCCTGTTGCTTGCCATCGCCGTTGGGGTGTGGCGTGATGCGCGAGACCCTGCACTGGCTGTGGCACGACGTGCGCCGTTGGTGGCGCAGTTCTATCTTGGCTATCTCTGGCTGAGCTTGTGCATGGGCTTGGAGGCAGTGGCGCAGTGGCTCCTGGCCCTGGGATCGATCGAGCTGGCTCAGGGGTGGCGCATGGCGTCTTTGCATGCGTTGACTTTGGGATTCATGGGGACGATTCTGTTGGCCATGGTCAGTCGAGTCACGGCGCTCAAATGGGGCCGCAGCCTGGCCGTTGATCGCGGGCTTGTTGTCATGCAAGCCCTGCTTCAGCTCACGACGCTTGCCCGCATACTCGCATCGCTTCCGCTGGAAGCCCTGGCGGTGGGTTTTCGAGAGGGATCTCTGCGTATTGCGGCGCTGAGCTTCGCATCTGTCGCACTGGCTTGGCTCTCGCGGTATGGGCCTTGGCTTTTCGCAGCAAAAGGGAGGTGAAAGCAAAATGAATGAAGACGAAATGGTGCACCTGCGCGAACAACTGCTTCAGTCTTTGCGTCAGGTAGCTGACCCGGAGATTGGAGAGAACATTGTCGACCTGGGCTTGATCGAGTACTTGCGACTGAGCCCGCAGCTGGCCTCGCTTGGCCTCGTGCCCACCAGTGCGACTTGTCCGATGGCCGATCAAATCATGGAGGAAGCCGGTTGCGCGCTGGAGAACTTGCTGCCTTCGGATTGGCGGGTTGAGGTGGACATGGACTGGGACCTCATCTGGACGCCTGAACGTATGGCACCGGCGCTTCGAACTCGGCTGGGTTGGGCCTCGGGAGGTGAGACACAGTGAGTCCGAGAATTCCCTCCGCCTTTTGGCGCTACGGGGTCATGGTTTGCGCTTTGCTGGCCGTCTCGAATTTGCTGGCCGGACTGTTGGGCGGCTTGCAGCGCCTGGGCAGCATTGGCACCGACTCCGGCGCTGCCGTCGTGGCTGCCCGGGTTTTGGCGGAGCATGGCGCGTTCATGATGGCCGGCTTCTTCGCCACCTTGATCAGCTTAGAACGGGCTGTGGCTTTGCGGCGCGGCCTATGGGTGCCCCTGTGCTCGGGGGGCGCGGGACTGTTGGCCGTGGCGGGCTTTTGGGACTGGGCGACCTGGGCTTGGGTGCTGTCAGCCTTGGGTTTGTTCAGCCTGTACTTGTGGGCTGCGCGTTACCGTTCGGTTTCCTTGCCGCTGGCCGTAGAGGCCAGTGCCTCGGTCGCGCTGCTGTGGGCGGCTTTGTCACTGATGTTTGGCGCCGCAGCTCAAGCGCGCTGGGGTTGGAGTCTTTTTTTGGTGCTGACGATTGTGGGAGAACGCCGCGAGTTGATGCGGCTGAGGCCCTTGCCTCGTTGGGCCGAACTCTTGTTCCTCTGGGCATGGGGCCTGTTGGCCCTGGTGGCTGTGTTGATGGGGCCGATGCCGGGGTTCGCATCTCGGCTGGGCTGGGCCGTCCTGGGTCTGCTGGCCTTGTGGTTGCTGCGATTTGATGTGGCTCGACTGCAGTGGCGCATGCCAGGCTGGGCAGGTCATACGGCCCTCTGTTTGCTGATGGGCTATGTCTGGCTATTGCTGGCGGCCCTGGCCGGACTCGCGGGTCAGGGGCAGCTGGGGGGTGTGGCCTGGCATTTGCTCTGGCTGGGCTTTGTCATGGCCATGGTGTTTGGTCATGCGCCCTTGATGTTGCCTGCCCTGGTGGGGGCACGGCCGCGTCACAGCAGGTGGGCTTTGTTGCCTTTGGTGCTGATGGGCTTCAGTCTTTTACTTCGTAGTCTGGCATGGCTTCGAGGTGAAACCACCTGGCTCGCTTGGGCGGGTCTGGGGCATGGACTGGCCTTGCTTTGGTTTGGCCTGACCATGGCGTGGTTGGTGCGGCACCCACAGCAGCCAAAGGCCAATCGCAGTTAGAGGCTGTAGCGTTTGTGTTTGACCAGGGCGATTCGGTGATGGCCTTGCATGCAGCGCCCAGACTATTCGCTCTGCCGCGTGCGCACTGAGCGCTCCAAGCGACAACGCTGGTGTCCCATGCCCGGAGCGCTGGCCTACAGCGTCGGGCGGCGACTGGCCAATGCGGACAGGCCCTCAAGGTTGAGAAAGCGTATTTCTCGGTGCTGCATGAGCAGCAAGCCTTGTTCCTGAAAAGTGCGCAAGGTTCGCGACAAGGTTTCGGGCGTGACGCACAGTTGGGCCGCCAAATCCCGCTTGAGTTGTTGCAGGGTCAGGCAGTCGTCGAAGCCATTGAGGCGCAGTTCGGCCAGCAACCATTCGGCCAGACGGGCGGGGAAGTCCTGCGTCGCCAAGGCTTGACGTGAGGCCATGGCTTCGCACGCGTTGCGGCTGAGACTGTCCAACAAGGCACCGAGTAAGGCCGGTCGACTCCGACACAGCGCCAGGGTGGCTTGTGCTGGAAATTCTTGTGCGAGCACGGGCGTCAATGCCAAGGCGGTTTCCGGAAAGCTCGCCTTGGGCCAAGCGGTGGCCAGATCAATCCATTGCCCTGCATGAAGCGCCCGGCTCTGCCGCCAGACGCCCTTGGCATCGTGCGAGCCCATGCTGAGTTTGCCTTGCACCAAAAGCCACAGGCTCCCTTGGTGGTTGATCGTGCCATCACGCAACAGGCAACTGCGCTGCCGAATTCGATGCATGCGGCCCAACGCCGCCAAGGCGGACAAGGCTTCCAAGTCGTTGGCCAAAGAGGGCCAGGCTTCTTGCAAGGCTTGCTGCAGCAGCCGTGATGACTCAGGCAATTTAAGGACGGTGCGTTTCGGTCGCTTGAGCTGCTGCTCAGGTAGGGCGTGAACCAGATTTCGGTCAGGCGTCGCGCGATGGGTCGCTTGAAGGTGGGCATTCATGGGGTGTCTCCTCGGGCTGCGGCGAAGCCGCAGGGGCTCGGCTGTAAGCCTGAGCGCATCGGGTGCTAGTCGAACACCGGCAGCGCGCGAATACCTTGAACTGAGCCAAGAAAACGCGCATCAGTCCCGTCGCAGGATCAATTCGGGCATCTGCCATCTCAGTGCATCCAGCAAAGAGGGGCTTGGGTAGTCGAGCCCGACGGGCGGCAAAGGGTTGGCGCATCCCTCAGGGCGGGCGATCTGTAGAGCCCAATGCTGAACGCCCGCCGCCCTGAGTTGGCGAGCCATTGTGAGCAGGGCCGATTCATCATGCAGTTGAGGGTGGATCGTGCTGCGGCATTCAAAGGCAATGCCGGACTCCAGCAGCAGGGCCAAACTGGCTTTGACAGCTGCACCTGCTCGCGCTGCAGCGGCGGTCGGCAGGCCTGTAATTCGACCCATGAGGCGAGCGTCGTCAAGTGTGGACTTGATATCCAGGCCCACCCAGTCCAAGACGGGCAACAATGCTGGAAGGCGGTGAGGCAGCATGCCGGCCGTATGCAGGCCGACCTTGAAGCCCAGGGCGCGTACCGCGATCAAGGCTTCGGGAAGGGCGGGGTCCAGCGTCGCCTCGCCGCCGCTGAAGACCACGGCGTCGAGCAGACCTTTGCGACGATGCAGCCAATCCAGCAAATCAGGCCACTGAATGCCTGAGCTGACACGCCGCTGCATCTCCGGGTTATGGCAATAGCTGCAGCGCCAGGGGCAGCCGGGAATGAAAACAACCGCCGACAGGTAGCCGGGGTAGTCCACTGAACTGAAGCGAGTCAAGCCCGCGACAGCCAATTCAGGCCCGGCTGACTTGGACATTCAGGTCGAAGTGAGAGTGACTGAACATCCGCCTTCTCGGAAATGCAGGCGTTCTTGGAACTCACCTTGCTTGCCCGTGTTGAAGGAGGCGACGGGACGGTGATAGCCCATCACGCGTGTCCAGACCTCACAGCGTTGGCGTTCCTCTTCGCGCAAGACCGGCGGATTCGCGGAAGTTTTCTGGGGGGATTGAAGTGTGCTTTGCATGGTGGTGGCTTTCTCTTTGCGTGGGTGGATTGGTCAATCAGTGGGTTGGAATCAGGGCCTGAGATGTCGCCGTGTCAGTTCGTTGCTTGCGCGCCAAGGCTTCGGCATCACAAAGGGGGCAATACTCATGTTTGCCGCTGAGATAGCCATGCTGAGGACAAATCGAAAAGGTCGGCGTGACCGTGATGTAGGGGAGCCGGAACTTCGAGAGCGAGCGCCGTACCAATTCGCGACAGGCGGCAGCACTGCTCAGCGCTTCGTTCATGTACAGGTGCAGCACGGTGCCTCCGGTGTATTTGCGCTGCAAAGTGTCCTGGCGCTCCAGTGCTTCAAAGGGGTCGTCGGTAAAGCCCACTGGTAACTGCGAGCTGTTGGTGTAGTAAGGATGTGCAGGGGTGCCCGCTTGCAAGATGCCGGGAAACCGCTTTTTGTCTTCTTTTGCAAAGCGGTAGGTGGTGCCCTCTGCGGGAGTGGCTTCCAAGTTGTAGAGGTGGCCGGTCTGTTCTTGGAATTCGACCATGCGGGCACGTACATGGTCGAGCAGACGCAGCGCAAGGGCATGACCGGCAGGCGTGGTGATGTCTTCCACGTCAGCGGTGAAGTTGCGGATCATTTCATTGATGCCATTGACGCCCAAGGTCGAGAAGTGATTTCGCAAAGTGCCCAAGTAGCGCTTGGTGTAGGGGAACAAGCCCTCATCGATCAGTCTTTGAATCACCTTGCGCTTGATTTCCAGACTGTCGCGCCCCAGCTCCAACAAGTGATCAAGCTGCGCCATCAGGCCTGCTTCATCGCCTGCATGACGATGCCCCAGTCGTGCACAGTTGATCGTGACGACCCCCAAAGAGCCCGTTTGTTCTGCTGATCCAAACAGACCGTTGCCTCGTTTGAGCAACTCACGCAAATCGAGCTGCAGGCGGCAGCACATGGAGCGCACCATATTGGGCTGCAGCTCAGAATTCAGGAAATTCTGAAAGTAAGGCAGCCCATAGCGTGCCGTCATTTCGAACAAGGCCTCGGCATTGGCGCTGTGCCAGTCAAAATCTTGAGTGATGTTGTAGGTCGGAATTGGAAAAGTGAAGGCGCGCCCCTTGGCGTCGCCGGCCATCATTACTTCGATGTAAGCACGGTTGATCAGATCCATTTCCGCTTGCAGATCGCCGTAGCAAAAAGGCATTTCGGCGCCTGCGATTTGTGGTACTTGCTCGCGCAAATCTTCGGGGCAGGTCCAGTCAAAGGTCAGGTTGGTGAATGGAGTTTGAGTGCCCCAACGTGATGGCACGTTCAAGTTGTAGATCAGCTCTTGCATGCACTGCCGAATCTGGGGGTAGGTGAGGCGGTCCTTTCTGACATAGGGCGCCAAGTAAGTGTCAAAGCTGCTGAAAGCCTGAGCCCCGGCCCATTCGTTTTGAAGGGTGCCGAGGAAATTGACGATCTGACCAACGGCGCTGCTGAGGTGCTGGGGCGGGCCGGACTCGACTTTGCCCGCCACACCATTCAGGCCCTCGTTCAGCAGCGTCCTGAGGGACCAGCCTGCGCAGTAGCCACTCAGCATGTCCAGATCGTGGATGTGCAGGTCGGCCGCGCGATGCGCTCGGCCAATCTCGGGCGGGTAGACTTGATCCAGCCAGTAGTTCGCCACAACCTTGCCAGAGACATTGAGGATCAATCCACCCAAACTCCAGCCTTGGTTGGCGTTGGCCTTGATACGCCAGTCCCGCTGTTGCAGGTACTCATCCATGGTGTCCTGCACATCGACCAAGGTCTGACGAGCGTCGCGCAGCTTGGCGTGCTGCTCTCGATACACCACATAGGCGCGCCAGGTTTTGCGCAGCCCGCTTTCGAACAAAGCGGATTCCACCGCGTCCTGGATTTGCTCAACGCTGAGTAAGACCTTGCTGGCGGTAGTTTGCGCGGCTTGGGCCGCGCACATGGCCCACAGCTTGGGCAGGACTGTTTGCTCGCACAGTCGCGCTGCGCTCGTTGGATTCAGTTCTTCGCTTGCGCCTCCCGCAGCCGCTATGGCCCTGGAAATCTTGCTTGCATCGAAGGCCACGAGGCGGCCGCATCGCTTGCTGATTTGCATTCGTAACTCCACATCTAGTGTGGGTTGGGAGATTAGGCTCTACCTATAGTGTTTGCAAGCGCTGATCCGGGGTGTTTCTACAGAGTTTGCGCTATCGCAAAGGCAGGCGTTGGGCCCCTGGGCGGAACGATGCGCACATCGAGACTTGTGCGGAAAAAGGCGTTTGCTATGTCATGGCAACCCAATGATTGTCTAAGGCCATGGCTTGAGGCCAGGGCAGCAAGACGGCGGGCGCCGAGGGATGCCATCGCACCAAACCAAACGCTGTCGCAGCCAAGACACCTCCTGCTTGATCCGCGCCGGGCCATTGCGCGAGTGCGTAGGTCTCTTTCAGTTCGATGACGGTGCTCAGCTTGTCAGGTAGACCCGGGTGCCAGACCTGAGCGACGCCTGCCTTATTGCTTGACAAGGCAAAGCCCCCTCGATAGGCGGGAACAATGTCTCCCGAATAGCCAAAGCCATCGTTGTTGCGGGCCGGTAGGTGCAAGGCGTCACCATCGAGCACGGCCTGAATCGGCGCCGAGGCTCGCAAAGCGGGGTGCGCATGCTCGGCGTGCATCGCCACACCGAGAAAGACATCGCCCTGGCTCGAAGGCTGGCTCCAAGCCAAATGCCGCAGGCTCAGCTGAGGATCTGGCAACTTCCAGCGGCGCAGCAACTGGCCGTTTTTTCCGTCCAGGCGGGCCAATGAGGCATCCATGCGATCCAAGTCATACTTTTTGTCGTCTAGGGTTCGCAAGATCCCACCATTTGCAATCATCAAATGGCCGTCCTTGTCGATCAGCAACTGATGCGGTTCAACGCCGGCACTGCTCCATTCGTCGAGCTTTCGAAGGCTGGTCGGGTCCCGCACTCCGATGCGCCCCTGCCCACTTTGATAGTCAATTTCGGTGGTGTAGACGCAGTCGCTTCCGACGGCGATATGCCCGCTGAGTCGCACATGTCGAGATTCAGATGGGATGTCAATCTGTTTCACCACTTGGCCTGCGCCATCACAGCGGAGCAACCAGGCGCCCGGCCTCAGACCGTTGACCAGAAGGCCTCTGCCGGTTTCTGCTACCAAACCGTGTGGGCGACCTGGCAAGGCAAGCGCGTAGCGGACGGTCAAGGTCTTGGCAACCCAGTCAGCGGCCAATACGCCCGCATAGTAGGGATCTTGAGCGTTTGGTCCTCGCCAAGCTGCGCCGATCAGGCTTGAGGCTTGCGGCGGGTCCAAAGCCAGCGAGGCAAAAGCGAGATGCGGCATCGTCGCGCAAACGCCGACGGCTCCAAATGACTGGATGCAACGGCGACGGCCTGGATGGGGCGGGTTCATGGGGAAAAGTCTTTCGAGCAAATATTGATCTGCAAATCGTAATGAGAATGACTTGTATTAACGTTGATTCAACGCAAGCGGAACTCTCGCTTGTCAAATGGTTTTGAATTTGAGGCCGGGGACGAAGCTATCCTGCCTGCCACGCAGGTCGTTCCCAGGGCGCCCTGTGTCGGGAATTTTCAGAAGAACAGTTATCAATGTTCTCAACGACTCAGTAAGGTGGGGCGCTATGAACAAGCCATCACAATGGACCAAATTAGGTTCTCAACCCAGTTGTTGCTCGGGGGCAAGCGGCCATTGGTGCATGCATGCTGAGTGATCTTCGCAAAACGCGGTCGGGCAGTCTCATCCACCAAGGCGGGCCAGTCACAATGGCTTTGACAGCCTATGACTGAATTCAGCCACGAGCTTTGATGGCGCCAGGGCTACAGCCGAAGCGCCGTTTAAAGGCAGTCGCGAAGTTGGCGGGGCTTCCATAACCAGCGTTGGCGGCGGCTTCCCCCACACTCCACCCTTCGCGTTCAAGCAGCTGTCGTGCGACGTCTAGGCGCCGTCCGCGCCTGTATTCGAACAAACCTTCGCCGGCGAAGGCTTTGAACGCACGTTGCAAGCTGCTCGCGCTCATGCCGATGCCGCGTGCAATTTCGGCCAGTGAGCATTGATCCAACTCACCCTTGTCCAGTTGGCCCTGCAACTCGCGCAGGCGGCGGTGATGGCGCAAGCTCAGGCTGTCCGAGAGTAGAGGTGATCCAGCTAACGCGGCCATAGCTTCGGCCACGATCTCCAGGGCTCGAGCCTCTTGGTACAAGCGATCCAGCATGCCGCTCTTGGCGGGGGCATGCACGATTTGGTGGGCCAGGTTGAGCGCGCGCGCTGATGGGCGCCAGTTCAGGCGCGCCAAGTGCTGGGTCTGAAAGGCTTGCAGTCGTTCGTGGGTGTGCGCATCGTCGGGGCCGAGCTGCTCCAGCCATTCGGGCTGCAAGGTCAGCAAGAGCTTGTGTTCTTCACGCCCTCGATGCGCATGGCGCCTGTATGCATCGGGTTCGGCCACGGAGACCAACATGCCTTCGGTCGGACGTCCTTGTTGGGGACCCAATTGAAAGGCTTGGTGCCCCAGACAAAAGTCTGACTGGCCGCCCACGACCAGACCGATCTTCAGACCCGGCATCACGGTGCCGAGGGTTTCCCGATCGTCAAGGTCTTGCACGCGCATGCGTTGCAGCACGAAACCGGGGCTGAGCTCTCGCATGTCCACGAGTCCAGCAACGCGCGGCCCCGTCCTGGGCTGCAGCGAAGGCTTTTGCTCTTGGCTTTGCATGCTTGACTGTGTTGCAAAGCTAATCGACCGGCGCGCAAAGGAATGTGGCATACGGAATGGAGATAATTGTTCTTGAGAATCATTATCATTTACAAATCAACCATGTCCGCAAAAGCGCCTGCTCTGTTTCTTTTCCGTTCCAGCCCCTTGGCCCTGCTATTGCTTTCAGGTCTTGCCCAGGCGCAGGCCGAAGCGGCCAAGCTGCCCGATGTGGTGGTGACCGGCTCGGCCATCGAGAAACGCCTGGAAGATGCACCGGCCAGTGTGGCCGTCGTCACGCGTGCTGATCTGGAGCGCCGCCCGGTGCAAGAGCTGGCCGAGGTGCTGGGGACGGTGCCGGGCGTGACCTTGACGCGCAATGGCAATGGTGTGCCAGGTGTGCAAATCCGGGGCCTGGGCAGCGCCTACACTTTGATCTTGGTGGATGGCCGCCGCGTGAATTCCAGCTCTGCGGTATTTCGCGGCAATGATTACGACTTGGGCTGGGTACCGGCCGAAGAGGTCGAACGCATTGAAGTGGTGCGTGGCCCAATGTCCTCGCTGTATGGCTCTGATGCCATCGGCGGCGTCGTCAACATCATCACGCGCAAAGTTGGCACGCGTTGGCGTGGCAGCGCAAGACTGGATGCCACCCATCAAGAAAACCGTTTGGCCGGAGACAGCCAGATCGCCAGCTTCTCGGTTTCGGGCCCCTTGATTGCAGAGCAGTTGGGGCTCAAGGTGTATGGCGGGGCGGACAAACGCGAGGCCGATGAGCCGACCTTGAACCCCCCGGCCAGCAATGGCACTCGTCAAGATGCATTGCCCGGCCTGAAGAACCGCTACCTCAGCGCTCAATTGGCCTGGACGCCCAGCGAGCAACATGGATTCACGCTGGACCTGGACAGCAGCCACCGCGACCACGGCGGCTTCGAGTTGGCGCGTGAGGCCTTGTCCTTGCGGCATCAGGGACGCTTCGTCTTTGGCCGCAGCGAGTTGCGCTTTTATGGTGACCAGACCAAAAACTTTACCGGCACCGTCACGGGCCAAATCAATCCGAACAAGTCGACGGTCCAAGTGCTGGACGGCAAGTTGAGCCTGCCCTTGGAGTGGCTGGACCAACACCTCAGCCTGGGTGCAGAGTTGCGCAGGGAAGAGCTGTGGGACCCCACCAACCTGAAAGGTGCGCCCGGCAGTGCAGCACGCAGCAGCCCCACCACCGCCGTGCGCCAGAAGGCTGTGTTCATCGAGGACGAGATCAAACTCTTGCCCGAGCTCGTGCTGACTCTGGGGGACCGTTATGACGACCACGAAAACTTCGGCGGCCATCACAGCCCGCGGGTCTACGGTGTGTGGCATCCGGCCAAGGCCTGGACTCTGCGTGCCGGCTGGGCGCGCGCTTTTCGGGCGCCCACCTTGCTGATCAACAGCCCGGAATGGGGGTCGCCATCTTGTGGCAGTGCTACCGTCGGCTGCTACATCACCGGCAGCCGGGACTTGAAGCCAGAAACCAGCACCAGCAAGGAACTCGGCGCGGCATACGACGGCGGCCATTGGCATCTTGGTTTCACGGTCTTCGACACTCAGCTGAAGAATATGTTGGACATTGCCAATCGCACATCCAACAAGGCCTTGGCCCCCAGCTATGCCAACTTTGTGGGCTTTCTGCCTGACGGTCGACCGATGTTCCGCTATCAGAACATTGCCAGCGTCAAGAGCCGCGGTGCGGAGTTGAGCAGTCGTTGGGCGCTCAATGCCTCGCTGAACCTGCGCGCCAACTACACCTACACCGACGCCAAGAACACCAGTGGCGCCATTGAACTGCCGCTGACTTATCGATCCAAGCATGTCGCCAATCTGGGGGTCGATTGGCAGGCCACGCCATCGCTGGGCCTCAGTTTGTCCGGCAGGTACAACGGTGCCCAGTACATCAGCGTGCCGGCCAATGGGCAAAACATGGTGCAGGCGCCGGCCTATTCGGTGTTCGATGCCAGCGTCGCTTGGTCCTGGAGTCCGGCGCTGACCTTGCGTGGCGGCTTGTTGAACCTGGTCAACAAGACGGTGGATCGCGAGAGCAGCAATGAATTCAACGAGGACGGGCGCCGCTTGTTCCTGTCGGTCAGCGCGCGCTTTTGATGATGAAGTCGCTGTTGAGCTTGTTGCTGAGCCTGTCGGCCTTGCCCCTGCAAGCTCAGGTACTGCAAGTCCCCGCCGAGGCTGGCGACTACATCGTTGCCAGCCTGCAGGTCCCCGCGGCGGCTGTGCTGGAATTGCGCAGCCCCGCAGGCCGGCTCTTGCGCCGTCAAACCGCGCCCGCAGGAGAGTCCGATTTCCGTTTTGTGGCGGAGCAGGCGGGTACCTATCGCGCCAGCCTGCAGCACCCGCAAGCGAAAGGCATTTTCACCCTGCTCGAACAGCGCACGCTGGCCGAGCAGCAGCCAGAAGCGGCAGCGACGGAAGCGCCTTTGGCGAGCCCAAAACTGCAAGCCTTGGCGCGTGAGTTCGGCGCGGGAACCCCGGCCTTCTGGGCGGCAGTGCAGACGCTGGGCACACCGCTGGTGGAGCCCCTGCTGGACAATCCGCAAGGCTGGCGCGTGAGTTTCTTGTGGCGAGGACAAGCCTCCACCCGCAGCGTTCGCCTGTTCTGGCCGGTGCGCCAAGGTGACCAGGAGCGATTTGCACGCGTGGCCGGAACCGACATCTGGCACTACAGCTTGCGACTGCCTTCGGGCACCCGGCTGGCCTACCAGCTCGCGCCGGATGTGCCACAGTTGAAAGGGGCCGGCCGGCAAGCGCAACGCCGTGCGATCTTGGCTCGGGTCCAGGCCGATCCGCTGAACGCGCGGCGTTGGTCGGCCGGCACCCCGGCACTCCCTGGCTTTGACAATCTGCTGGGTGAGCACTCCATGTTGGAGCTTCCCGGCGCCCCGGCTGAGCCCTGGCTGGAACCAAACCCCCAGGTGGCGCGAGGCAGCTTGGAACATCTGCGCTACAAAAGCCCGATGTTGGGCAACGAGCGCCGGCTCACCGTCTACCGCCCCGCTGCAGCGGGTGCCGGGCCGCTGCCGCTGCTGCTGCTCTTCGATGAGGATTCCTACCTGAGTCGAGTCCCCACACCCACCATCCTGGACAACTTGATTGCGGCAGGCCGAATTCCGCCGCTGATGGCGGTGCTGGTGGGCAACCCGACGCGCGACTCACGGGCTGAAGAGCTGCCGTGCAATCCACGCTTTGCAGACATGGTGGCCGGCGAGTTGCTGCCGTGGCTGTCGGCCCGCTACCCCATCACCTCCGACCCGGCGAGGACGGTGGTGGCGGGGTCCAGCTATGGCGGTTTGGCCTCGGCTTGGCTGGGTTTGCGCCATCCGCAGCGCTTTGGGCGGGTGCTGAGTTTGTCGGGCTCCTTTTGGTGGGCGCCCGCGCGGCCGCCGGGCTTTGGGGTCGGCGGCTTGGATGATGTGGCCGAAGGGGAATGGCTGACACGCCAGTTTGCGACGGCACCGCGCAGCGAGGTGGTGTTTTATCTGGCACCGGGCCTTCTTGAGCGCAGCGCACCCTCCGATGGCCCCGGCATTCTGGAGACCAATCGCCATTTGCGTGATGTCTTGCAAGCGCGCGGTCAACGAGTCATCTACCGCGAATTCGGGGGTGGGCACGACTATGTGAACTGGCGCAGTGAGCTGGCCGAAGGCTTGATCGACTTGCTGGGGCATCCATGACTCGCATGCAATATCACCCCTTGAAAGCCCGTTTGCTGCATGTCTTGCAGGTAGAGGCCTTGTCCCCGCGCTTGCGCCGTATTACTTTGAGCGGACCGGAGTTGGATGGTTTTCTGAGCCCTATGCCGGATGACCATGTGAAGCTGCTGTTTCCCCACGAGGGAGTGGTCTTGCCGGTGCTACCGAGTTTCGGCAGCACCGGGGCCAGCTTTCCTGCCGGGACCCTGCGGCCGGTGGCGCGAGATTACACGCCGCGCCACCATGACCCGGAGCGCAGGACGCTCACACTGGACTTTGTTCTGCATGGAGATGGGCCGGCTTCCCAGTGGGCTGCAAATGCAAAACCAGGTGACGCCATCGGCGTGGCCGGGCCGCGTGCTTCTCGGCTCATCGACCGGCAAGCCTTCAAGCATTGGTTGCTGCTGGGCGATGAAACGGCCTTACCTGCTTTGGCACGGTGGTTGACCTGGATTCCGCCTCAGGCGCGGGTGACGGTATGCGTGGAAGTTGCGAGTTTGGAAGATCGCATCGCCCTGCCGGCCCACGCAGGCGCGGACTTGGTCTGGGTGTTGCGGCGGCCATCGAGTCAGGGATGTGCGCTCTTGGCCGCGCTCCAAGAGCTGCCACGGCATGCGTCGAGTGCTGGGAGCGTCGAGTCGCCCTATGCCTGGATCGCCTGTGAATCCACCCAGATGCGAGGCCTGCGCCAGCACCTGTTGAATGAGCGCGCTTGGCCGCGCAAGCAACTGTATGCCGCCGGCTACTGGAAGCGCGGCGATTCGGACCATGACAATGAACATTGAACTCTCTCGCCGCCAATTGCTGCTGGCGACGCTGATGGCGCCGGCCTGTGTCCGCGCTCAAACCGTGACAGACCTTGCCGGGCGAAGCGTGGACTTGCCCAAGAGGGTCGAGCGCATCGTGCTGGGTGAGGGGCGCCAGCTCTACACGCTCGCGCTGCTGGAAGATCCGCCGCTGGCCCGAGTGGTCGGCTGGCAAGGCGATATGGCCTCGTTTGACCCGCAAACCTACCAGCAGTACCGCGCCCGTTCTCCTCAGATCGACGGGATCGCCAAGATTGGCGCGACCAGCGAGGCCAGCGTCAGTCCGGAGAGGGTCTTGTCTTTGCGCCCGGACCTCGCTATCTTCAGCATCAGCGGCCATGGCCCCGGTCGGCGCAACCCCTTGGTGGAGCAGCTCCAGAAGATTGGCGTGCCGGTGCTCTTCATTGACTTCAGAGAGCATCCGCTGCGCAACACCATTCCCAGCCTGCGTTTGCTGGGCCAGGCCCTGGGCCGCGAGGCGCGCGCCGAGAAGTTCATCGCTTTTTACGAGGCCCAGACCCGACGTGTCACCGAACTCACCCGTGACCTACCCTGGGCGCAGCGTCCGCGAGTGCTGTTGGATGCACGAGCGGGTGATGTGGCGGGTGTTTTGACCGCAGGAAAAGGCAGCTTTGGTGAACTGATAGAAATGGCCGGAGGACGCAATGCCGGCGCAGGCCTGATCCTCACACCCTTGGGCGAGGCCAGCTTGGAGGCGGTGATGGCTTCCAAGCCGGAGGTCTATATCGCCAGCGGCTATCAACATCCGACCGCGAGCGCGGCGGGTTTGCGCATGGGGGCTCAGGTGAGCGAAGCATTGGCGCGTGAAAGCCTCTTGCAAGTGGTGCGGCGTCGCCCTGAAATCGCCAGCTTGCCCGCCGTGCGCAGCGGACATGTCCATGGGGTTTGGCACCACTTCTACAACACGCCGTATCACGTCGTCATGCTGCAGGCCATGGCGACGTGGCTGCATCCACAGCGCATGGCGGGTGTCGATCCGCGAGTCACTTGGCAGCAAATGCACCAAGAGTTTCTCGGGATGCCGCCGACCGGGCAATACTGGGTTTCCGCATGAGAGTCGCCTATGCTGGTCTCTTGAAACGCCACTGGGGCGTCTTGGGTCTGATGACGCTGGCGATTGTCGTCAGTGGCGCATGGGACTTCACCACCGGGCCCGCTGGACTGAGTCTGTCGCGCTTGTTGGAACTGCTGCTCGCCCCGTGGAGCAGCAATGCGCCCTTGGATGCGGATCGCGTCATCGTTTGGGACATCCGATTGCCACAAGCCTTGATGGCCGTCGTGGTGGGTGCCGCCCTGGGCTTGGCGGGCGCGGAGATGCAGACCGTGTTGGACAACCCTTTGGCGAGTCCGTTCACGCTGGGCTTGTCAGAAGCAGCCGCTTTTGGTGCCGCGCTGGCCTTGGTGCTTGGCGCCGCCAGCGCCTGGACGGTCGCGGCCTCGGCCTTTGCCTTCGCCTGTTTGGCGGCCTTGCTGCTGGACCAAGTGGCCACACGCTTGGCGATGCCTGCAGGCAGCGTTGTCTTGTTCGGCATCGCCTTGGTGTTCAGCTTCAACGCGCTGTTATGGCTGCTGCAGTTCATTGCTTCGCCTGAAACCTTGCAGGCCATCGTGTTTTGGATCATGGGCAGCCTGGTGCGGGCGGACTGGCCCAAGCTGGCTGGGCTGAGCCTTGTGTTGGCCCTGTGCTTGCCTCTGGCGCTGCGAGACGCCTGGAAATTGACCGCCTTTCGCCTGGGCGAAGAACGAGCCGCCAGTTTGGGCATTGACGTGGTGCGTTTGCGCCGCAGGAGTCTGCTACGCGTGGCATTGCTGGCCGGTACAGCGGTGTCGTGCGTCGGCACGATAGGGTTCATTGGTTTGGTGGCGCCCCATATCGCTCGCCGTCTTTGCGGAGACGACCACCGCTTTTACCTGCCGATCAGCGCAATGACAGGAGCCTTGGTCTTGTCGGTGGCAGCCCTCGCGGCCAAGCAGATCCTGCCCGGTGCCGCCTTGCCGGTGGGTGTGGTCACGGCCTTGGTCGGCGTGCCATTCTTTTTGGCGATTGTGCTGCGGCGTGGAGCTTTGACATGAGCCTGGATGTGCAAGGCCTCAGCGCGGGCTATGCGGGTCGCCGTGTCTTGGACGCTATCAGCTTGCCCTCGATCGCCGACGGCTGTCTGTGCGCCTTGCTCGGCCCCAATGGCAGCGGCAAGTCCACCCTTTTGAAGACCTTGGCCGGCTTGTTGCCCTATCAGGGGCAGATCCATTTGGACGGGCTAGAGTTGACTGCGATGCCTCGCGCCGAGCGCCTATCGCGCCTGGCGTATCTGCCGCAGTCGCTTCCGCGTGTTGCGCATTTACGGGTGATTGAAGCGGTGTTGGCCGCGCTGAGGGTCGGCGGGCGCCGTCACCCGGATGACCTGGCGCTTGCCGAAGCGGTGCTGCAAAAACTGGGCTGCGAGGTGCTTGCTCTGCGTCAACTGGATACGCTGTCGGGCGGCCAGCGACAGTTGGTCGGCTTGGCCCAAGCCTTGGTACGCGAGCCGCGAGTGCTGCTTCTGGACGAGCCCTTGTCGGCGCTGGACCTACGGCATCAGTTGCGCACGATGGAGTTGTTGGCCGCCTTGGCGCAAGAGCGAAAGATGGCCGTGCTGATCGTCTTGCACGACCTTCAAGTCGCGCTGCGGCATTGCAATGCTGCGGTGTTGCTGCAAGCCGGTCGAGTTGTGGCGGCCGGTACACCGGCGCAAGCAATTTCTCCAGACAATTTGGCTCATGTGTATGGCGTACTCGCCCGAGTGGAGGTCTGCTCTCAAGGCCTCAGTCAAGTGATCGTGGACAAGGCGCTGCGCGACTCCAACGATCCCGTTCAGAACATCTAGGGGCGCACACCTTGTTGACTGCATTGAACGCCCATTGATTTTTGGCAACTGATCGAAGCGCTGTCTTCTGCATGATTGAAGGCATGAATAAGCACGCGAATCTCCAGCCATTGATCTATAGCTGTTCGGGCTGTTCGGATGCTGCCCAAATGGCCAACCATCTGGCGATCCGGCTGGACCGCGCTGGCTTGGCTGAGATGTCCTGCATTGCAGGGGTTGGCGGTGGTGTTCGCAGTCTGGTTCGGAAGGCCCATGACGCGCAAGCATCCGGCCGCGCAATCATTGCCTTGGACGGCTGCGTCTTGGCCTGTTGTCAGGCTTGTCTTGCGCAACAGGCGCTACAGCCAAGCCGTCATGTGATGCTGCAGCAGCTCGGAGTGCGCAAACACTATGGGCAGTCGTTTGATCCCCAACAGGCGGATCGCTTGTTTGAAACGCTTTCGGCTGAATTGCGAGATGCGCTGGCGACTTGAGTGCTTTGAAAGTGAGGCCGCTGAGCCAATGGCTTAACTCCGCATTGAAAGTCGCTTCACTGCCGCAACAAACCTCTGCAGAGTAGGCGAAAGGACGCCAGGTGCGAGGCGCAGGTCCAGCAACTGGAAGCGCCCCCGATCCGCGTGCGCCAAGGCCAAGGCGCGAACCAGTTCACCGACGGTCTCCACGCGATAGCCGACGCCCCCCATGCCCCCAGCCATCGCGGCGAAGTCCCATTCACCGCGATCATGGAAGCGGCTGTTGGGTTGAAACATTCTTAGCATTTCCCAACTGGCATTGTTGAAAACCAAGACTACGGGATCGCAACCCAAGGCACGTGCGTTGCCCAGTTCCCAACCCGTCATTTGGAATGCGCCGTCTCCGACCAGAATCAGTGGGCGCCGTCCTGTCGAAACTTGAAGCCCCAAGCCGGCGGGAACGCCGTAGCCCATGGTGGCGTAGTAGCCGGGCGCCAAGAAGTCGGTTGGGAGCAAGTCCAAGGCTGTGAACAAACAGTCGCCCACGTCACAAGCCACGGGCATTGGGCCATGGACCATCATCAATTGATTGACTGCGGCTGCGATCGCCGAGGGATCGAGCGGTTGTTCAGGCGCCGGCACGTCAGGCAATGGTCTTGGTGAGGCAGTCTCCCTGAGCTGAGGGGGCTTAGCGACGCGAGCAAGCATCGCATCGACCAGCGCATCAATGGGAACATCGGTGTAGAGGTGGTGTCCCATTTCGACCCGGCCTTGCCAAACTCGGATGGCGTGACGAAAGTCGATTCTTTGGGCCGAGACGGCAAAGTTGCTGTCACTGACCACTGCGCCCATCAGCAGCAAACCGTCAGAGTTCTCGACTTGCTCGCTCAAACTCGGTTCACCCGCCAGTCCTAAATAGGTCCCCAGGGTGGCGCCGTGACAATGCGCAAAGAGTCCCCGGCCCATCAAAGTGGTGGCGACGGGCAGAGTTAGACGTCGAGCCAACTCCGCCACCTTGTCTTCGATGCCATAACGTCTGATTTCAACGCCGATGAGCATGAAAGGTCTGCGGGCTTGACTGAGCCGCTCCAGCAACTCATCGGCGCAGGCGGCGACTCGCTCCCGGTCGATGATCTGTTCCGGGCTTGGTTCCGAAAGGTCACAGGCTTGCAGCGGCATATCGCGAGGTATTTCCAGATAGACCGGCCCAGAGCGACGCAAGGCCTGGTCAAGGACACGGGCGATCAGCGCGGGCGCCGTTCGAACATCATCCAACCGGGCTCGGTCCACCGTGACCTCTTCCAGTAAGCGCCACTGAGAGTCAAGGCTCTTGACCTGGTGATGGAGCAACAGGCCACTACTGGCCTCGTGTGCGGCCGGGGCGCCCGATAGCATGACCAAAGGTACTCGCTCAGCATAGGCCGCAGCCATCGGGTTGATCATGTTCAAAGCGCCCGCTCCATAAGTGACAGCGGCCACCCCCAAGCCGCCTCTCGCTCTGGCTGCTGCATCGGCAGCGAAGCCCAAACCTGGCTCGTGCGACAAGGTGTACAAAGGCAAGATGTTTGCGTCTTCTATGGCCCCAAAAAGGGGCAGCGCAAAATCACCTGGAATGCCAAAAATCTCCGTGGCCCCACGAGCTTTCAGGGCGTGAAGCAAGGCTTGAGTGAGATTCAACGTTCGCTCCTTGTGAAACTGACTTCTGGAAGCAAGGGGCCAAGCGCATCAAGGGTGTTTTTCAGGATCAGGCCGTACTCGGTATCGCCCTCCATCACCAGGGCGCGCTCGAAGAACAACTGGTCTGCATCATCTTGGCCTCGAAGCAGGCGCCAGAGGCCGTCGGTGCGAGCGCGCAAATGCAAGGCGGCTTTGGGGGCTCGGCCGATCACGGCCTCAAACCCATTCACGCCCAGGCGCAAACGCAGGCGAAGGCCAACATCTGCAAATTCCAACTCGACGACACGCCCTTGCAGCGCCTCGCGTTGGGCGGGGTCCAACCGCGGCCAAAGCAGGTGGTCCAGCGCCCGTGCTGCGCACCAGGACGGGGGTTCGGTGGGGAGCTGACGCAACAACTCGCGCACACGACCGCGCATGGCTGTCAACAAAAGGAATGGGGGTACCGCCGAAGCAACTCGTGGTTCAAGCATGGCAAATCTCCTGCATGCCCGGCTGGCGTCTGGCAAAGCCGTCGACCAGACTGCCTGGCAAGGACAGTTGGTGCAGCACTTCAAGCGCAGGCCCCAGCGCATGGCCTTGATTGAGCACGGCATCGAAGAGGTCCAACACCTCGGCAAAACCCCGACTGCACGGCGAGAGGCGCAACCAGTCCACACCAGCGGCCCGAAGTTGTGGCGCCTGGGCAATCAGGCAATGCAGATCAGCCGATTGGGTACTGATGCCGTTCAAGGCAAGGAAGGGTTGACCTTCGCTGCTGCTCAGCAGCAGACCATCCGCGTCCTCACGGCATCGAAAATCACATTGATCCTTGCTGAGTCGATGGTGGCGCGCCGTGAAGCAGCGCGCTGAGAAGGCCAAGGGCATGCGACCAAAACCAAACACTTCAGTCGTGACCCGGCGTTCGGCTCCAGGGGGGTTGATCCGAGCCACTGCATCTAGCGCCAACTCCAGCGGCGCGACCCAGGTACTGACATCGTCCCCCTCGCGCAGGGCCTCACACAAGGCACCAGCGCTGTACAGATTGAGGTGCGGGCCAAGGACAAGGCCTTGGCGATTCGTCCGCGTTTGTTCGCTCCAGGCCTGCACGGCACTGATATCCCCGGCCTCGATGCTGAACTCGGTCTGCTCGGCGATACGTCGCACACCTCGCAGCTCTGCCTCGCTCATTACCAAAGGCAAAGTGGCCAATCGAACCTGTTTGCCGCAGGCCAGCAAGTCACGCCCGAGGTCCATCCAATCCGCGAGGCTGAACTCGTTGCGGCGCGAGCAGCAAACTTCCCCCAGGACCAGGCAATCTGCAGGACCATCTGCCAGTTCCGCGTAGAAGGCCAACATTTGCTTTCGGGGCCACCAGTACTGAAGTGGGCCCACAGTCAGCCCGATGCGGCCCAGCGTTGAAATCTCACTCATCTTTGTGGCCCTCACTTACCGCCAAGGGCGATCAAAGGCACCAAGGGTGCTTTGTTGCCCTTCCGACCACCGGCCCAATTCGCTTTGCCAGGCCGGCTGCACACTGAACCGACTGCCGCGGGCCAAGCTGTCCAGAGCTTCACGCCATACACGGGTGACGCCCGCCACATAGCTGGGGCTGCGCTGCCGCCCTTCAATCTTGATGGCCTTGACGCCACTCGCTGCCAGCTGAGGCAGCAAAGCCAGCGTGTTCAAGCTGGTCGGATCTTCCAGTGCATAGTCGGGGAGCTCGCTCTCACCGACCTTGAAGCGGCCCTTGCACAAGGTGGGGTAGCCCCTCGATTCTTGAGGACCGTATCGGTCGATCAATACTCCCGCAAGACGCGCCTCGACGCCGTCCGAGCGCTCCTCCCATTGAACCGCGCTGGGTGGAGAGCAAACGCCGGCCGTATTGGGAGATTGGCCCGTGGCGTAAGAGGAGAGGGCGCAGCGCCCTTCCACCATCACACACAAGCTCCCAAAGCCGAAAACTTCAATTTCCACTGAAGTGTTCCGGATCACATGTTGGACTTGTTGCAGGGTCAGGACGCGCGGCAGCACCGCGCGTTGTATGCCATAGCGTTGTCGGTAGTACTCAATGGCGGAATAGCTGGTGGCAGAAGCCTGAACTGACAAATGCAAGCGCATTTCGGGGTGATGGGCGTGTGCATAGGCCAGTACCCCGCTGTCGGCGACGATCAAGGCATCCGCACCTAAAGCGGCTGCCGCGTCGACCGCTTGATGCCAAGGGGCCTCATCCCGTGCGTCGGCATAGGTATTGAGTGCCATTAGCACCTGCCGCCCCCTCGCGTGGGCATACGCCACGCCCTCTCGAACCTGCGTGTTGTCAAAGTTGAGCCCCGCGAAATTGCGGGCGTTGGTCGCATTCTTCAGGCCTAAGTAGACGGCATCAGCGCCCGCATCAATGGCCAAAATCAGGGCTCGCAACGAGCCAGCTGGCGCGACCAGTTTTGGAATGTTTGTCGTCATGAGAAATAAGAAAGTTCGGTCCTCAAGGCCCCAGAGCCTGAGGGACAGGTGAATCTAAGGCGTCCGTAAGAGATCGCGCTTGTTGTTCGACAAACCTTTGACTTGAGGCCGATCAATTCGCCGATCCATGGGTTTGCTTGATTGAATGCCCTTGGTTCAGCGAGACAATCACTCGGCGTCAGCCCTCTTCGCCGGAGCTTCACCCCTTGCAAGATTGCTTTTTTCACCCATCCATCGCCCCCAGCGTTGAAGGGTTACCTGAAATGTCGAGTTCAGGCCCGCGTGGGCCAAGCGCCGCTTGTATCGCTTCATGAGCGCTAGCTTTTCTCGTCCACGAGGGTCTCTTGGCGCCAAGCTCAATCTGATTGGAGCCTGCATCCTACTGTTGGCTCTGATCTGTATCGGACTGACGCTTGCCATCAGTTGGCGGCTCAACGGTGGAGCCGCAGCTGTCAACGAAGCTGGACGCATGCGCATGCTGACTTGGCGATTGGCGCAATCATTGAATGGTCAAGATCACGCTTCGCTCGATGGGCAGCTGGCGCAGTTTGAAAACAGCCTTCGGCTCATGAAGTACGGCGACCCGAATCGTCCGCTGGTCCTGCCCAAGGACGCTGAGACGCTAGCAGCGCTTGATGCCGTCCAAGTCGAGTGGAAGCAAATGCGACGGGCCTGGGCCCATCCTCCCGCATTGACCCCTGCGCAAGTGGCTGAGCAGGCCAATGCGTTTGTGGGACATCTAGATCTATTCGTTTTTTCGATTGAGTCCCAGTTGGCTCGATGGACAACGATCCTGACCGGCCTGCAAATAGCCATGATGGGATTGGCTTTGGCCGCTGCGGGGGCCTTGCTTCGGACGGGCTATCTTTTGATTCTGCGCCCCTTGGCGCAACTTCAAGCGGGCTTCTCCCAAGTGGGCCAAGGGCATCTAGAAGTTCGATTGAAAGTGGGCTCTCGTGATGAGTTTGGTTCGCTGTCAGAGGACTTCAACCATATGGTTTCGACCCTTCAAGGGCTGTACCAAAACTTGGAGCTTCAGGTCGAGCAGAAAACAAAAGACTTGGCCTTGCAGAACAATCGGCTGACCGCTCTCTATCGGGCAGCATACTGGGTCACGAAGGCCGAAGACCTTGCTTCCTTGGCGGATGGATTTGCATCGCAGTTAAGGGCGGTCGTGCAGGCTGATGCAGCGGTTGTGCGGTGGTCAGACGAGGAAAACCGGTGCTACGTGCTGTTGGCCTCCGAGGGCTTGCCGCCTTCGGTTCTGGCACATGAGCAGTGCGTTCAAGCGTCGGCCCATTTATACGGGCGGCCGCACGCAGAGGTTCAGAACCAGGTGCTTCTTTTAGACCCGAGCCTAGTTTCGGAAGAGGGGCAAGGCACGTTGAGGTTGAGGGCTTTTGTGCGGGAAGGCTTCAGGGTGATAGTCAATGTGCCGATCCGGTTGCATGAACGGGTACTGGGAGAGTGCAGCCTGTTCTTTCGGCAGGACCGTACGCTGAGGGCGGATGAGCGTTCTCTACTCGATACGCTCGCCAGTCACTTGGCGGGCGCTATGGAAAGTTTGCGAGCAGCGGCGATGGAACGCGAGACTGCAGTTTCTGAAGAGCGCGGCCTGCTCGCAAGGGAACTGCACGACTCGATTGCGCAAAGCTTGTCCTTCCTAAAAATTCAGGTCAGCCTCTTGTGCCAGGCTCAAGAAAGGCAGGACTTGGTCGCCACAAAGAAGGTCATGGCGGAGTTGGATGCTGGCTTGCAGGAGAGCCTCGCCGACGTGCGGGCCTTGTTGTTGCACTTCCGAACTCGCACGAATGCCGAGAGCATCGTGCCCGCCATTCAGACCACGCTACGAAAATTCGAGCACCAAACTGGGGTACCGACAGAACTTAGCGTCTACGGGCAGGGCCTGCCGCTCGCCGCGGATGAGCAAGTGCAGCTGCTTCACGTGGTGCAAGAGGCACTTACCAATGTGCGCAAACATGCGCGGGCCAGCAAGGTATGGGTGACTGTGCAGCAGCAGCCTCACTGGCAAGTCGAGGTCAGGGATGATGGCTGCGGATTTGCAGAACAGGGTTCCGATTTGACCGAAACCCATGTCGGTTTGCGCATCATGCAGGAGAGGGCCGCACGCATTGGCGGACATGTTGAAGTGTTCTCGGAGTCCGGGCGAGGATGCCGTGTAGTCTTCGTCCTGGCTTCAAGAACGAATGGACCTGGCAAACAATGAAGGACGAAGGCGTGGTGTTTGAAGAGAGACGAATCCGTGTTTTGGTGGTGGATGACCACGACTTGTATCGCCGTGGACTGATCGCGCTTTTGGATGGAGATGGGCAATTCGAGGTGGTGGCTCAAGCCGGCGACGCCGCTGAGGCGCAACGTCATGCAGCGGAGTTTCGTCCCGACGTTATTTTGCTAGATCATCATCTACCTGGCGTGCGCGGAGCTGAAGCGGTGGCGGGTTTGCTCGAGCACGCGCCGGACGCGCGGATCTTGATGTTGACGGTCAGCGAAGAAGAGGAGGACATGGCGCAGGCGCTGCGCCAAGGGGCTTGTGGCTATCTGCTCAAAACCTTGGACAGCGATCTTCTGATACTGGCGCTGCAGCGCGTTGCTCAGGGTGCAGCGGTGGTGAGCGATGAGATGACGGGCAAGTTGGTCAGCGCCTATCAGAGCCTGAGCCGGCAGGCACCGACACCGGTAATTGGCGCAGCGGCCTTTGAGCCCGATGCGCCGTTGACCGTCTCGCCGCGCGAGCGAGAGATCCTGGCTCAGATTGCCAAAGGCGCGAGCAACAAGGAAATTGCCCGAGCCTTGGGGATTGCCGAGACGACCGTGAAGATCCATGTCCAGCACATTCTGCGCAAACTAGGCCTGAATTCCCGCGTGCAAGTAGCGATCTTTGCCAGTCAGCGCGGCTTCTGAGCCGGGCTAAATTTGAACTGATCTCTCGGAGCGGCCCCGTCAAACGATCAGATGCGCCATGAACGTCATCCGCTTGGGTTCGTCAAGCGGACCGATCGGCATCCGTCAAGCCAGCCAGCCCAAGGGGTGATGGGCGCGCGCAACGCCCACCATGTATCCTAGAATCAGGACGGCCGCCAGCAGGGCGGCTGCGCGGTGGCCCAGCGTCCGCCCACGCTTGATCGCAAGACTGCCCAGCACGATGTAGAGCAAAAGCAGGCTCAACTTGCTGGCGAGCCAGAGATCGCGGGCCGGATTCAACCCCAGCAAAGCCCAAAGGCTGAGCCCGGCGCTGAGCAACATGACGTCGATGCAAACGCTGAGGTAGCGCACCGGTGCTCTCAAGGGCCATACAGCTCCCCCTAGCGCAGCCAAGCCTCGCGCGGCAAAAAGGGAGACACTGCAGACAAGCAAAGTGATGTGAGTCAGCTTAATTTCGGCGTAATTTGTCTGCAAGAAGGCGATGAAACTCATTTTGCTTGCCAAGGCTTGATCCGGAAACTGACTGCAGTGCGATCCATGCTCTCAGCATGCATGGCCCCCCATTGCGCCGCCTTGATCTGCCTTGCTTTTTCCGCCATTTGTGCTGCCGCAAATTTGGAAAAGACAAGGCCGACATCTTGTGTGGCTCTTGAACTAGGTTAAGGACTGCGTTCGACCTCGACGCGACCTTGCTCACAGAACCCTGTCCAACACAGGGTTGCCGAGCATCCATCCCGAAGACAAGAGGTACGACATGAAACTCCAGCAGAAGACCCTGCCCCGTCACCACCGTCGCCTGAGCCTGATGGGCCAATTGGGGGCTAAGCCAGGATAAGGGGAAAGTTAGCACATAAGCCTGTTTTGCATGTTTTTGGCTTCATATATGCGTTTTTCGCATAAAAGGCTTATGCGCTGCTGGCGGGCCTAGCACCTGGCTGTGTGGCCAGCTTGGCTCGTTGCGCGGCTTCTTGGAATATCGCCTCCTTCAGCCACGGCTCCCGCGCACGTTTGAGATCCAGATGGTAGTTGCCAAACCGCTTGATGCAAGTGGTCATGTATGGGCTGAGGTACTGGACATCGGCGATATCACCCTCTTCTCCTTCATCTTGAAGTCCCTGTAGCACACGCATCATGTCCACAGTGTTTTGCAGGATGACTGCCGAGGCAACCAGGTCGATGTACCGAAGGCGCTTTTGTTGCTCACCAGGGTCGTTCTCGGTGATGACATCGCCACCGAAGTTCAGCCATTTGGTGAACGCGTGATAGGACTCGATCTTGTTGGTCGTAGCGCTGACTTCCTGGCGCATTTCCTTACTTGAGATCCATTTGAGCAGGTAGATCGTTCTCAGCACGCGCCCCAGTTCACGGGGTCGTTTCAGAAAACGGAAAATAAAGCACGCTAAGCCATTGCCAGCAATCTCCGACGATAACGGCGACGGCTCGGCTCAGTGGCAGCTAAGTCTGCCTGCGTAGCTTCTCCACTGTGCAAATCCCTGCACTCTTCTGGAGAAGCATCATGTACTGAACCGTACCGGGTTTCGTGGAGGCTATTTGGTAAGTCTCACGTGACAGCTGGCAAGGCAGCTTGTTGACGGTAGTAGTTTGCCTCAGCTTCAGCGGGTGGGATGTGGCCAATGGGTTCGAGCAGCCGAACATTGTTGAACCAAGCCACCCAGGTCAGCGTGGCCAATTCAACCTCCTCGCGGGACTTCCATGAGGTTCGCCTGTGGATGACCTCGGCTTTGTATAGGCCGTTGATGGTTTCGGCCAGGGCGTTGTCATAGCTGTCTCCGGTGCTGCCGACCGAGGATTCGATGGCTTTGAACTGCCTGTTTACCTTGTCCAGTGGGCAAGGCGCTTTGGGATCGGCAATGGTGGTGCGCACCGGCTTGCCACGCACCACGCCCCGCAGCCCCAGTCGGCGCATCAGTCGCTCCACGGTGCAACGCGCCACGCAGACCTGTTGGCGCCGTAGTTGGCGCCATACCTTGCGAGGACCATACACCCGCAGGTTGTCATTCCAGACCTGGCTGATCTGGGGTAACAAATCCTCATCCCGCTTGCGCCGGACGCTGCGCTTGGTGGGGTCCCGCAGCTTGGCCATATGGGCGCGATAGCCGGAGGGTGCCATCTCCAGAGCTTGGCAGATGGGCTCGACACCCCACTGATGGCGGTGCTGTGCAACGAAGGCCCTCAGTTCTTGATGCGGCGGTCGAGCTCCGCCTGGGCGAAAAACGCGCTGGCCACCTTCAGGATCTCATTGGCCCGGCGCAACTCCTTGACCTCGCGTTCCAGCTCTTTGATGCGAGCCATGTCCATGCTCGTCGGGCCAGGTCTTTGTCCCAAATCCTTCTCTTGTTGCCGAACCCAACGTCGCAAAGTGTCGCAATTGCAGCCCATCTTGGCTGCCACCGAGCGAATTGCAGACCATTGGGACTCGTGCTCGTCCTGACATTCCAGAACCATTCGAACGGCTCGTTCGATCACCTCAGGGGCGTACTTCTTTGACTTATTCATAGCTCCATTCTCGTAAGTTGGAGCTTCCATGAATCTCGGTGCGGTTCAGCACGACGGCAAACGCCTCCTGCGACGAGCGATCGCGCGGAACAAAGAGCGGTCGAGCCGGGTCGCCCG
>CAMFGY010000029.1 GCA_945952065.1 uncultured Burkholderiales bacterium
ACGCCGGGTGGTGTGGGAGGGGTCCGGTCAGCGATGATCGGCCCCTATCCCGATTGTGGGCTCAGCGCTCGAGATTGGTGCTTGGGCTTTGTGTTTGGGCTAAGTGTTTTGGCTGAGCGCTTGGGGCTAGAGGCAAGCTGGCGCTACGCCGCCGCCTTCCCGGCGGTCATTGACGGGCAGGCATGGCGGCTCATGGCATGGCGTGTCTTTGCGGGCGAGGGGGGCGAAAGGGCTGTTTGAATGGGGCTCGTCTCTACGGCTTGGCCAGCTTGCCAGAGCCGCGCAGACTGGCTTGTCCGCTGTGGCGGTGAGGCTCGAATTTGCGGGCTTGTTGTGTGGGCGTGTTGCGAGTGCGTGCTACGAGCGCGTGCCACGAGAGCGTGCCACGAGAGCATGCTAGGGGTGCCCCTTGCGACGTTTGAAAGAAAGAGGAGGGCGCCTGGCCGTGGCGCTGCTTCCATGGCTCCAGTTGCGCGCTTTGCGCTTTGCGGCACCACCGGGCTTTGTATCGAGCCCTTGCGAGGGCGCGGGCTTGGCGCAGCTTTGGCCTCATGGCGTCGCCGGGGCTTGAGCGCACCGCTTGTTCTTCGCTGCCCCGGGATGTGAGGCTTTGTTGCGGGACGAAAAAAAGGGCTCCCGAGGGAGCCCTGTGCGAAGGGGCAAGCCTTTGGCTTGGGTCCCCTGTTCGCTTGATCAGCCTTGCTTGCGGCGACGTGCGACGAAGCCAATCACGCCCAAGCCTGCCAGCAGCATGGCATAGCTGTCGGCTTCCGGCACTGCGGAAACCACCGGCGAATAACCGATTTCCAGATTCGACTTCAGGCCTTGCGCCATCAGTTGACCCTCGACATGGCCGCCACCGAGGCGGTTTTCACCACCATAGACCAAGGCATTGGGTGCCAAGATGCTGCCGCCTACGAAGCTGCCAACGGTCACGTCGGTCGCCTTGTCGAAGTTGAACAAGATGTTGCTGCTGAAGGTTTCCAGTTGCGTGGCAGGACGGCCCCAGGGGTCCAGGCCGCCAATGGCCACGTCTTTGGTCAGCTGGCTGCCGGCGAACAAGACGGCGTCATTGCCGGTGTAGTTGATGACCACGGTGGCGCCGGCTTTCACGCCGTTCAGGCTCAGATTGCGGAAGGTCGAGGTGTTGACATTGAAGACTTCAAAGTCCGCGCCCGTGCCGGTCAAGGTGATGCCGCTGACCTTGGTGCTTTGCCATTCATAACTCACCTGGGTCTTGCCGGTTGCAGCGAGCTGGCCCAGCTGTGTGGCAGTGTTTCGCAAGGTATTGCCAGCGGCGTTGAAGTCAATCACATTGGCTTGCTTGCGCAAGTCCAGATCGCTTGCCGAGCCTGTCTTGCTGCCGCCGTAGACGCCATAGCCATTGCCGTAATTGCTCAGGCTTTGGTCCCAGTAAGGCAGGTGAGAGCCTTTGCTTGAGTCCACACCGGCGGGTGCATTGCTGTAGATGCGGCCGCTGCTGTAGTTGACGTCACCCCCCACCACCAGCGCGGGGCCTGCGGTGCCGGCGGGCGTGCGGTAGTTCATTGACAGACCCGTGGTGGTCAGATTGCCACCCACAGCCATGCGCCCTTCGACGTCGTTGGCTTGGTCAACGTTGCCCAAAATGAAAGCGCTGAAACCCTTGGCGGCGCCAAAGTCGATCGTGGGCAGGGCTTGCGCACCGGCAGTTGTCAGCAGCGCCGCCGCCAATGAAACCAATTGAATACCATTCTTGCGACTGATCATTTTGTGCTTCACTTGAATCCCTTTTTTGACCGAACTGTTGGTGAGGTAACGCCACGAAAGCTGGTGTTTCCGTGCTGAGGGCCATTTTAGGGAGGCGGTCCTGGAAGGGAAGTCGGTAGTCAAGTGGTATCTAGTGGGCGCGTGTGAAATACACGGATTCCCGGTGAACCATCCCTGAATGAGGGGGGTTATTCCCTATCAACTGTTCGGCGCAGTGGGTCTTGATCTTGGATTTTGGGCCTGAGGCCGCTCAGCGCTCTTTGCAAGCTGCTGCGGCTGGGCTTGTCGACAAACAGGCAGCGCTTGCCCAATCGCTTGCAATGCTCTTTGACCCGCCAATAGGCGTCGTGGCTGATGCAGCCGGTCTGGCAAATCACCCAATCAGCCGCCGCCAAACTGGCGTCCAGCTTGGCGGCGGCATCTTCTTCGCCGCCGTCATGATGCAAAAAGCGCCCGCCGATGCGCTCGATCAGTTGCCGGTAGATGGGGATGGCTGCTTGTCTGCCGCCGACGCACAGCACCGCTTGTTGAGGCTGCTCTGCGTCAAGCCCCGGGCTTGGAGCCTGAGAAGAGCTCGGGGCCGGCTGTGGGCATGCTGACGGCGGCGGGGGTGCGGGCTTGACTTTGCGTTGGCGTTCGTCGAGCCATTGCTGTTCCGTCTTGTGCAGGCGCTGTTCGAGTTCGGCGATTTGGGCGCTTTGCTGGCGAAGTTGCAGGGCCAGTTCTTGGCGTGACTTGAGTCCGGGCGCGCTGGCGTGCAGCGCTTGAATCTCGGCTTGCAAGCTCTCAATCAGCGTGTCTTTGCCCACGAGCAAGGCGCGCAAGCGCAGCAACTCAGCGGCTTGCTTTTCAATCCATTGGCTGCGTTCTTGCAAAAGTCTGGTGCTGCGCGCCTGGACTTGCGCCAGTTCTCGGGCCAGCACGCCGTTCTCGTCCATGACTGCACTGAGCTTTTGTAGGTCGGCCCGGTTGGCGCTGCCCAGTTGGTGCTGCAGCATATGGATGTCTTGCAGCACCTGTTCTTGCAGCAGGGCGTCGCAGCGGGCATGGGTCAAGGTAGCCCAAAGCGCGGCGGCGACTTCATGTTCTTGGCTGGCCTGCGCCCACCACTTGGCCAAGGCCTGGGTCGTCTTGAGTCGGCTGCACTGGCGAATGGTGCGGATGAAGCGTTGCTCAAGCTCGCGTTGCAGGCATTGCGCAATCGGGCTGCGGCTGTGGCATTCCTTGATGGCGCCGCAATGCAGTTCGTAGTCTGAAGCTTGTATGGCTCCCCCCAACACTTTGCCCAGGCGTTGGCGCAGCAAGGGCATGGGCAAGCAAACGCCAATCACTGGACAAAGGGCTTGCGAAGGAAGGTCCCAAAGGCGTCGGCGGCGAGAGCCCGTGGGTTCAGGGTTTGCGGAGTCTTGGGGCTGCGGAGCGGGTGTGCTTTGCATCGTGTGGACCTTCTTCGTGAGAGAAAGGTGGGAGCACGGTGCTGGCAGTCGGCTGGCGGGTGCGGCGGTGGGCTTGAAAAGCCGGTACGTCCGGGAGTGGGGGTGGAGCTTTACTTGGTCAAAATCAATTTGCCGAGGGCGGTCAGGCGCAGGCGATAAATCTGCCCGGCGTGCTCAATTTCAACTTCCCGCTGGTCTTGCAGCAGATCACGGCTGTTGATCTGCTTGCGGGCCTTTGGCGTGGTGGAGAAGGGCGCTGCAACGGAGTGCTCTGCGCTCAGGTGCGGGTGCGCCTCAGCCGGGGACGGCGACAGTTCGATAGGACTTTGCATGTGGGTATCTTAAATGAGAATGATTCCTACTGGCAACAACTTTGAAGGCTTGCTGCCTTGTGCATGCGAACGCTTCCTATGTCGACCCAAAATTTGCGGGCTTGTGCCATGCATGCCCGGCGCCCCTCACAATCCCGCCTGTTGAACAACAAAAGGAGAGCGAGATGAAGGGTGATGCCAAGGTCATTGAGTACCTCAATGCGCAATTGAAGATTGAATTGACGGCCATCAATCAGTACTTCCTGCATTACCGCATGCTGAAGAACTGGGGCTTTGAAAAGCTGGCCAAGCATGAGCACGATGAATCCATCGAAGAGATGAAGCATGCCGACAAGCTGATGGACCGCATCCTGATGCTGGAAGGTCTGCCGAATCTGCAAGATTTGGGAAAGCTCTATATCGGTGAGTCCGCGGTGGAGGTCTTGCATTGCGATCTCAAGCTCGAGGCGGGCTCCCAGCCGGGCTTGAAAGAAGCCATGGCCTATTGCGAGAGCGTGCGCGACTATGTCTCGCGCGACGTGCTGGGCAGCATCTTGAAGGACACCGAAGACCATATCGACCACTTGGAAACGCAGATTGGTCTGGTGGCCCAAGTGGGCGAGCAAAACTGGCTGCAATCGCAGATGGGGGATGCCTCGTCCTGATCGGTGCTGGAGTCCCAGCAAGCCCCGTGTTTCTGAATGGTCTTGCTGCGAACAGTATTGAGAAACATTCTCGTTTGCGATAGAGTGCAGGCGTGCTCAAGCAGAGCCCGTCTTCCCTTGTCCGAACATGATTGTTTGTCTTTGCCGCCGAGTTTCAGATCGCGACATTCGCCACCACGTGCAGGCGGGCGTTCACAATTTCGATCTGCTTCAAGATGAAACCGGCCTTGCATCGGCCTGCGGGTGCTGCCATGACTGCGCCCGCGAGGTTTTTGATGAAGCCGTGATGAAACAGCGGCAATCCTCGGCTTGCGGTAGTTGCCCAGGCACTTGCGCCGCGCCCGCGGTGAATCCCGCCGTGGTTTTTGGCGCCTGAGGGCTGCTCAGACTCAGGCGACAGCGGCTTTGTGCCGCACAGACCTTCAATGCAAATGCCCCGGTCACACTTGAGTGAGCGGGGCATTTGTTTTTTGTCGGCAGGCTGTCTGGATTGCTTGCAGACTGGTGGCATCCATCACCGTGACCCGTGACGGCCCGGTCAAAACAGCCAAGAAAAAAGCCCTGATGCATTCGCAACAGGGCTTTTTCTTTGTGGCTCCTCGACCTGGGCTCGAACCAGGGACCTACGGATTAACAGTCCGGCGCTCTACCGACTGAGCTATCGAGGAATTATTCGGTACGCAAACCTGCGCTCAAAAAGAGTAGGTCTACATAAAAAGGGAAAAGCCGCTTGACCTTGCGATCAAGCGGCTTTCGCTTCTTTTCTGTGGCTCCTCGACCTGGGCTCGAACCAGGGACCTACGGATTAACAGTCCGGCGCTCTACCGACTGAGCTATCGAGGAACAGAGCCTCGCATTATAGACTGAATTTTTAGAGCTTTACAAGCTAATTTCCAAACTGGCTCTGAAAGTTCTGGGAGCCATGGGATAGAGGTAGACATGGTCGAACTGGAAGGGCGATTCCTTCCAGGCGCGACGGTTCAGCACATTGTCCACGCCAACGCGCCAGATCAGCCCTTGGCGGCCCAGGTTTTGGTCCCAGCGCGCGCCGGCATCCACGCGAGTCCAGCCGGGAATGCTGATGCTGTTATCCGGCAAGACGGCGCGCGGCCCTTCATAGCTGAGCCCAGCCAGCAGCTGCAAGCCGGGCAGGGCGGCCACATGTTGACGACCTTGCAGGCGCAGCGTGGTCTCAGGCACGTTCTCAGGCTTGAGACCGTTCAGGCTGGCCAGCGCACTGCCGCTGCGACGAGCCTTGAGCTTCATGGCGCTGGCAATCAGGCCGCCGCTGCCCCATTTCAAATCCGCCTGGGCTTCCAGGCCTTGGTGATGGGCATGCCCATCGGCTTGACGCACGCAGCTACCCGGTTGGCTGTCGGAACAGTCCCCGATATCGCGCCACTTGGGTCGATTCACATCAAACCAGTTGACCGACCAATCTACGGTATTGGAGCCCGCCTTCAAGCCGATTTCGTATTGCTGGCTCTTCAGTGCATTCAGCGCCCGGCCGGCTTGCTCACCGTAGCGTTTGCGATTGGGCGTGACCTCAGACTCCATGCCTTCGCCCCAGCTGGCATAGGCCATCAGCTGCGGGCTCAGGGCATAGCTCAGGCCGAGCCAAGGGGTGCTGAGGTTTTGGCTGTAGCTGGTGGCGCGGGAGCCATTGGTGCGCACGCTTTCGCGTTTCAGATGGGTGGCGCGCAGGCCCAGCCAGGCTTGCCAATCGCTGCTGATCTGAATGGCGTCGCGCAGGTACAGCTCGGTGCTGCGCTCGTCGCGATTGGTGTTTTCGTCGGTGAGGCTGGGGTCGGCAGTCGTCTTGGCATTGCCTTCAATGTTGCCAACGCCGGTCAGGTTGTAGGCCTGCTTTTGAAAGCGGCTGTTGAAGCGTGTGAACAAGACGCCGGTAGTGACCTGATGAGACAGGCTGCCGGTGGCGAATTTGCCAGCCAGTGAGAGGTTCAAGGCCTCACTGTTGCGACGCTCGTTCTCGCTGCGGAAGTCCCAGATCGAGAAGCTCCCGTCCGCGGCGTAGCGGTCGCAGGGGGCGCACTCATAGCTGACAGGGTCGTACTTGCCATTGGCATAGGCCAGTCGGTCATCGGTCTTCAAGCGTTGAATGCCCAGATGCGCCTGGGCGCGCCAGTCGGCGTTGAGCTTGTGCTGCAGCCGAATCGACGCGTGGGTGTTGTCAAACACCACCGGCTGCGACCAACTCTGGTTGTTCAGGTTGATGCGCGGATCGATGGCCTTGGCGTCGGGCAGCTTGTCGCCCAGCAGGCTGAAGCCCGGTTGGCTGGGCTGGCGCTGTTGGTTCCACTCGAACTCGGCTTCGAGCAGGGTGTTATTGCTCAAGCGCCAATCACCGGCCGCGGCCAACAAGTAACGCCGACCTTCAGCGTCACGCAATTCGGGCTTGAGTTGACTGGCGCTGGCATTGATGCGCAGGCCGAATGCCTCGCCCGTGCCAAAGCGCTGGCTCCAGTCCAGTGCGGCTTCGGTGGTACCGCGCTCACTGACGCTCAAGCTGACCGCGCTCAAATTGCTGGTGGGCCGCTTCACCACCGCATTGACCAAGCCGCCGGGCGAGCTGGTGCCCGCTTGGATGCCGCTGGTGCCTTTGAGTACTTCGAGGCTGCTCTTATTGCCCAGATGGATGGCGGTTTCGGCGTTGATGGGCAGCCCGTCGCGGCGGTAGTTGAAGCGGTTGTCCAAGTCGAAGCCGCGGATCTTCAAATAAGACACATAGCCGGTGGAGTTGTAGGCATCGCTCAGGCTGGCGTCCAAACTGGTGATGGCGGCCAGCGACTGCAGGCCCAAATCCTGCAAGCGTTCGCTGCTCAGAATATTGGCTTGCATGGGCAGTTTGGCGATCGGGGTGTTGCCGAAGCCGCCCACCAGAACTGGCGTGTCGGCCGAGCGCCCGCTGACCGAAACTGTGGGCAAGGTTTGCCCCATGGCGCTCATGCTGCAGAGCAGGCCTGCGGCGCTGGCGAGTAAAGAGATTTTCTTAGGAACGTAGGTGGTCATCGTGATTCTTGGCGATGACAGGGCTGCATAAAGCCAAGGCCTGAACGTCTGGAGAAAAAGATCCAAAAAGCGACGTGGCCGATGAAGGCTTGCTTCCCTGCGCGAGCATTACCTCGGGACTGGGCGGGCGCTGGTTTGCAACGCGCCGCTCAGCCTCAATCAGGTTCAAAGGGACTTTCTCAGCCGAAGCGGTTTTCTCCGATTCAGCACCCCTAGCGAATGCGGCAGATCCCAAGATCTGCCGCGGTTGGCATTGTATCGGCTCGACCCAAAAAAACAGCCCGCGTGTAGCGGGCTGTAAGGTCATTGCCGAGCGGCGGTGGATCAGTCGAACACAGGCGACTCGACGCCCAGCACCTTGTGCAGCTTGGGGCTGGTGGTTGTGTATTGCAGATGCACGCGCTTTTCCGGGTTGATGTAGGGCATGGCGCCAAAAGCAGCCAAAGCGCACTCATGGAAGCCCGACAGAATCAGCTTCTTCTTGCCGGGATAGGTGTTCACATCACCCACGGCGAAGATGCCGGGCACGCTGGTCTGGAACTTCTCGGTGTCCACCACGATTTGCTTGCGCTCGAGCTCCAGGCCCCATTCAGCGATTGGGCCCAGCTTCGGCGACAGGCCGAAGAACACCAGCACTTGGTCGCAAGGCACGACGCGGGTCACGCCGTCGCCGCCCGTGACCTTGATATTCGTCAGCTTGCCATCGGCCTCGACGATGTCGGTCACCTGGCCCACTTCGAACTGCATCTCATAGGCTTCGCAGAGCTCGCGCATCTTGGCCACGCTGGCCGGGGCGGCACGGAAGCCATCGCGGCGGTGCAGCAGGATCACGCTCTCGGCCTTGTGGGCACCACCGTCATCGTTGCCGGCGCAGAAGTTCAGCGCCCAGTCCAGCGCCGAGTCGCCGCCCCCCACGATCACCAGATTCTTGCCGGCGAACTGCTCGGGGTTGCGCACGCGGTAGTGCAGCTGCGTGCCTTCGTACTTCTCGATGCCTTCAACCTTGAGCGTGCGCGGCTGGAAGGAGCCCACGCCACCGGCGATGAATATGGTCTTGGTCAGGAACTGGGTGCCCTTGGAGGTCTCAACGAAGAAGCGGCCGTCGTCCTGCTTGAGCACGGTGGTCACTTCTTGGCCCAGATGGAAGGTCGCGCCGAAGGGCTCGATCTGCTTGAGCAGGTTGTCCGTCAGTTCCTTGCCGGTGCAGATGGGCACGGCCGGGATGTCGTAAATCGGCTTGTCCGGATACAGCTCAATGCACTGACCGCCGGGGTAGGCGAGCGAATCAATGATGTGGGCTTTGACCTCGAGCAGGCCAAGCTCGAACACCTGGAACAGGCCGACCGGACCGGCGCCGACGATGACGGCATCGGTCTCAATCGCGTCGGGTCCGGGGACGGGTAGGGCGCCGGCCGGCGTGGCAATCTCTGCGTTCAATTGATCTTCCATTCTCTTTCGGGCCCGGGCACAGCTGAGCCCAAGCGTCACTTCAATAATCCAGCACTTCAGCGGATCAGCTGATCGAGCTTGTCAGTGCGGTCTTTCCACTCGTCAGCGTCGGGCAGGGCTGCCTTGCGCTTGGTGATGCTGGGCCACTTCTTGGCCAATTCGGCATTCAACTTGATCATGTGCTGCATATTGCCGGGCACATCTTCTTCGGGAACGATGGCGTTCACCGGGCACTCGGGGATGCAAACCGCGCAGTCGATGCACTCATCGGGGTCAATGGACAGGAAGTTCTGGCCTTCGCGGAAGCAGTCGACGGGGCAAACATCGACGCAGTCGGTGTACTTGCAGCGGATGCAGTTTTCGAGGACGACGTGGGTCATGGTGCAACTCTGTTGTTGTTGGGGCCGTGAATCGCCTGCTTTCGCGCGGGTGCGCAAAATATCGGCAAAACGCGGATTTTAATCGTTCAAGGTCTCTAAACGTGTTTGATCCGTCGCAAGACCTGAATTGATGCTGGAAATTGTTGGCAATGCTTGGCTCAGCGCTGGGTGGCTTCGCACCGGGCTTGCGCCCGCGCCCACCGTCACCACGGTGGGCCGACCCTTGTGCAGCAAAGCGGCAGCGGCCAGGGTATCGAGCCGATGGTCGCTGCACAAAGCGTCTTTGCAGCCGGCCTTGGAGACCACGCTCACCGCCGTATCGGCAGGCCAGCCGGCCTCGGCGAGCTTGCGAGCCAGCGCGCTGAGCTGACGGCCGGCCATGTAAAACACCTCGGTGTCGGCGCTGCGCGCGGCTTGCAATTCGCCGGCCTGCGTCATGGCGGTGGTCAGGCTGACGCTGCGACCCAAGCCGCGGCGGGTCAGCGGGCGCTGGGTTTGCGCGGCAGCTGCGATGGCGGCGGTCACGCCGGGCACCACTTCGCTGGCAATGCCCGCCTCGGCCAGGGCCTGCAATTCTTCTTCCAGGCGACCAAAGATGCTGGCGTCGCCGCCCTTCAGTCGCACCACCCGCTCATGGGTCTGCGCCTGCTTGACCAGGGCTGCATTGATGGCGGTTTGCTTGGTGGAGTGGCAAAAGCCGCGCTTGCCCACGTCGATCCACACCGCATGGGGCGCCAGTTCGCGCAGCGCCGGGTCGGTCAAGGCATCGAACAAAACCACATCGGCAGCGGCCAGGGCGCGCGCGCCGCGCAGCGTGATCAAGTCGGCGGCACCCGGGCCCGCGCTGACAAAGACAACCTGTCCCATGATCAAGCGGTGTTAACGGCCGCGGCACGCACCAACAAGGCGCCGCTGGTGCGGTTGCTGCTGGGGTCCACCACGATCAAGCTGCCACCGACGCGGTTGTCCGCATAGGCTTCCACCGGCAAGGCGGCTTGCACCTCGATCTGCACGTGGCCGATCTCGTTGACCTTGAGCTCCTCGGCCTCCAGCGGCTGCAGGCTGTGGATGTCCAGGCGGTGTTCGATGGCACTGATGCGGCCCTGCACCCAGCGGTTGCCGTGGCGCAGCCAGTACTTGCGGCCAGGCACAGCGGGCTCGGTGTCCAGCCAAGCCAGGGTGGCCTTGAAACTCTGCGTCGGCTGGGCCGAACCGGGGGTGACGATCCAGTCGCCGCGCGAGACATCCAGTTGGCGGTCCAGCACCACACCGGCCGACTCGCCGGCCACGCTGTGCGCCACGGTTTCGCCGGCGCGCCGCACCTCGGCCACGATGGCGCGCTCGCCGCTGGGCAGGATCTGCACTTCGTCGCCGGCCTGGACTTGGCCATGGGCGATGCGGCCCCAAAGGGTGCGCGGCTGGTGGCCGGTGCCTTCTGCCGTTTCACCGGCGTCTCGGGCCACGTATTGCACCGGGATCAAAAGCTTGCCTTCAACCTTTTCTTGCAAGCTGGGCAGGCTCTCCAAGACCTGCAGCAGCGAAGGGCCTTGGTACCAGTTTGCCCAGTCACCGGCCAAGGGCTGGGTGACGTTGTCGCCGCGCAGGGCCGAGACTGGCACGATGGCAGTGACCGTGATGCCGGCTTGCTCGGCAAAGGCGCGCAAGGCCTTTTCAACCGCGGCGAAAGCCGGGCCGGGCTGGTCCAAGGCGTCGAGCTTGTTGACCGCGAAAACAATGTTGGGCACGCGAAGCAAATGGGCCAGCAGGCTGTGCCGGCGGGTTTGCGGCAGCAACTCGACGGCATCGGCCGCAGTGTCCAGCTTGGTGATGTCCACCAGCACCACGGCTGCATCACTGCCCGCCGCGGCGGTGACCATATTGCGGGTGTATTGCTCATGGCCCGGCGCGTCGGCAATGATGAATTTGCGCGTTTTGGTGGCGAAGTAGCGGTAGGCCACATCGATGGTGATGCCCTGCTCGCGCTCGGCTTCCAGGCCGTCGGTGAGCAGGCTCAGATCGATGGGCGCACCTGCGGCGCGCTTCTCCAGGGTGTCGAGCTGGTCGGCCAAGATGGCGCGGCTGTCAAACAGCAGGCGGCCGATCAAGGTGCTCTTGCCATCGTCCACGCTGCCAGCAGTCAGGAAGCGCAGGGCGCGGTGATGGGTGTCCACGTCTTGCTCGTGGATGATGTCGGGGCTAGGAACTGCGCTCATAAATCGGGTCATCCTGTCTTGATCGAGTGGAGCCCATGGAACCGGCTTTGCCGGGCCATCGGGCTCGCCCCCTTGAGGGGGTGGCGCGTCAGCGCCTCGGGGCTGGGTTCAGAAATACCCTTCCTTCTTGCGGCGCTCCATCGAGGCCTCGGAAGTGCGGTCGTCCATGCGGGTGGCACCACGCTCGCTCACGGTCACGGTCAGCGTCTCGGCCACGATGTCGGCGGCGCTGGCGGCCGTGCTTTCCACTGGGCAGGTGCAAGTCATATCGCCCACGGTGCGGAAGCGCACGGTGGCCGTTTCGATATGCTCGCCGGCCTCGGGCGGCGTCACCTCGGTCACCGGTACCAGCAAGCCCTTGCGGCGGATCACTTCGCGCTGGTGTTGGTAGTAGAGGCTGGGCAGCGGGATGTTTTCGCGGGCGATGTAGAGCCAGACGTCCAACTCGGTCCAGTTGCTGATCGGGAAGGCGCGGAAATGCTCGCCCGGGCGGATGCGGGTGTTGAACAGATTCCACAGCTCGGGGCGCTGCTCCTTGGGCTGCCATTGGCCGAAGCTGTCGCGGTGGCTGAAGATGCGCTCTTTGGCGCGGGCCTTTTCTTCGTCGCGGCGGGCGCCGCCGATCAACACATCGAAGCGATGCTCTTCAATCGCTTCCAGCAGCGTCACGGTCTGGTGGCCGTTGCGTGATTCCAGCGGGTGGGCCAGGCGCACGGTGCCTTTTTTGATCGACTCGTCCATGTGGGCCACGATCAGGCGCTCGCCCATCTCGGCCACGCGCTTTTCGCGGAAGTCGATCACTTCGGGGAAGTTGTGGCCGGTGTCCACATGCACCAGCGGGAAGGGCAGGCGGCCCTTGAATACGTTGCCGGCACCGGCGCCCGGCCGCCCCGAAGCCGGTGCGCTCCCCTCGGGGGACGAGCCGGCGCGCAGCGCAGGATCCAGGGGCTCATGGACGCGGGTCTTGAAGGCCTTCTCGGCCAGGCGCAGCACCACGCAGGAATCCTTGCCGCTGGAGAACAGCAGGCCCGGGCGCTCAAAGCTGGCCGCCACTTCGCGCAGGATGAAGATGGCTTCTTCTTCCAGATGATCCAGATGACGCTGGTCCACCGTGGCGGCCAGCGCTTGCAAATTCAGAGGGGCGTTCATGCCGAAACTCCAGGGTTCACTTCAGGGATGCGGGTCGCATGCAGGCCGCACTCTTTGGCCGAGGCGTCTTCCCACCACCAGCGGCCCGAACGAAAGTCTTCGCCAACCGAGATGGCCCGGGTGCAGGGCGCGCAGCCGATGCTGGGCATGAACTGGTCATGCAAGGCGTTGTAGGGCACTTGATGCGTGGCGATGTAATGCCAGACATCGGCCCAGCTCCATTCGGCCAGGGCGTTGAGCTTGGTTCGGCCTTGGCTGTCCAACTCCGTGAAAGGCACGTCGGCGCGATTGCTGGACTGTTCGCGGCGCAAGCCGGTGATCCAGGCGGTGCGACCGTCCAGCATGCGGCCCAGCGGCTCCAGCTTGCGGATGCTGCAGCACTCTTTGCGCAGGGCCACGCTTTCATACATGGCGCGCTCGCCGCGCACCCGCACGAAGTTGATCACGGCGTCATGCACCGGGCTGTAGACCTCGACCTTCAAGCCATAGCGCGCTTCGATCTGCGGCAGCAGTGCCAGGGTTTCGGCGTGCAGACGGCCGGTGTCCAGCGTGGCCACAGGAATCGGCAATTGGTGGCGGGCGATCAGGTCGGTGATGACCATGTCTTCGGCGCCGAGGCTGCTGGCCTGCACCACACTGGCGCCATGGTGGTAAACCGCTTCTTGCAGCAGCTCCACCGTTTTGGCGAGCCGCTCTGCAAAGCCTGCGGTTTCGCGGGCGTAGAGCTGGATGGCCGAAGCCGAGTTCGCTGCGGCCGCGCCAGGCAAGGCCGAAACTGGCGCCAAGCTGGAGACGGTTTCGCTCATGCTGCACCTCGCGCAAACACCGGCTGGAGCGCATCCACATCACCCTGGTAGTGTGCCGGGAAGAAGCGCAGTGCGCGTTCTGCGGCCTCGCGGGATTGGTCGGCGCCCAGCTGCACCGCGTCAAAGCCGGTGCGAGCCAGCAGCGGCAGCATGTCCACCAAGACTTCGCCGGTGGCGCGCACTTCGCCGGCAAAGCGGTAGCGCGAGCGCAGCAGGCGCGCTTGGCTGTAGGCACGGCCATCCACCCACTTGGGGAAATGCAGGGCAATCAGGCTCAGGCGCGGCAGATCGGCGGCCAGGTCCTCGACCGCAAAGTCGTTGGGCAATTCCACACCGGTGACCAGGCCAGCCGGCCAGTGGTCGCGCACGGCATGCCACTGCTCAATGGTCAGCAGCAAGTGCGGGGCCGGGTCAGGATGCGGCATGGGGCCGTCTTCGCCGACCACGCGATGCCATTGCTGATGATGGGTGTCAATGAACTTCATGATGATGGAACCTGATTCAGTTGGCTTGGGCAGCGGGTGTGCCGGTCAGCGTACGGACGGCGTTAGCCGGGCCTTTGAAGGGCTCCAGGCCGATGCGGCGCACCGTGTCAATGAAGCGCTCGGCGCTGCTGCTGCGCTGGCTGCGGTAGGTGTCGATCAGCGACTCGATCACATCGGCCACTTCGTCCGCCGCAAACGAGGGGCCGATGACGCGGCCAGCCACCGAGCTGCCCGACAGCGTCGAGCCGTCCGAGCCGCCCAGCGAAACCTGGTACCACTCCTTGCCGTCTTTGTCGACGCCCAGGATGCCGATGTGGCCGCTGTGGTGGTGGCCGCAAGAGTTGATGCAGCCGCTGATGTGCAGGTCAATGTCGCCGATGTCGTAAATCTCGTCCAGGTCTTCAAAACGCTCGGTGATGGCCGCAGCCACCGGGATGGAGCGCGCATTGGCCAAGGCGCAGAAGTCACCGCCGGGGCAGGCAATCATGTCGGTCAAGAGGCCGATGTTCGGTGTGGCCAAGCCCAGGCCGCGCGCGGCTTCAAACACCGCCGGCAAATCGGCTTCGCGCACCCAGGGCAGCACCAGATTTTGGTCATGGCTGACGCGCAGCTCCGAGGCGCTGTAGCGGTCGGCCAGATCAGCGGCGGCGTCCATCTGGGTGTCGGTGGCGTCGCCCGGGGCGATGCCGGCGCGCTTGAGTGACAAGGTCACGGCGCGGTAGCCCGGCACATTGTGGCGATGCACATTGCGCTCCAGCCAGCGCTTGTAGGCACCGTCGGCCACGCCCGCGAAGATGTCGCTGCTCACACCGGCTTGCACGCCAGCGGGGCGCACAAAGCACGCGGCCACGCGGTCCAGCTCGGCTTGCGGAATCAGGTGCTCGCGGCCGCCTGCGTCCAACTCAAGAATCTGCTTGAACTCTGCGTTCACATCGTCGAAGAACTTTTGGCCCTCGGCCTTGACCAAGATCTTGATGCGCGCTTTGTACAAATTGTCGCGGCGGCCATAGCGGTTGTAGACCCGCACGATGGCTTCGATGTAGACCAGAATTTGCTGCCAGGGCAAAAACTCACGGATCACCTGGCCGGTGATTGGCGTGCGGCCCATGCCGCCGCCCACCAGTACCTTGAAGCCCACTTCGCCGGCCTCGTTCTTCAGCAGCTGCAAGCCGATGTCATGCCAGGCGATGGCGGCGCGGTCTTCCACCGTGCCGGAGATGGCGATCTTGAACTTGCGCGGCAAGAAGGCGAACTCGGGGTGCAAGGTGCTCCACTGGCGCAGCACTTCGGCATAGGGGCGCGGGTCGACGATTTCGTCATGCGCCACACCGGCGAAGCAGTCGCTGGTGATGTTGCGGATGCAGTTGCCGCTGGTCTGGATGCCGTGCATGTCCACGGCGGCCAGGCGGTCCATCACGTCGGCCGAGGCGGTCAGCGGGATCCAGTTGTATTGCAGGTTCTGGCGCGTGGTGAAGTGGCCATAGCCGCGGTCAAAGTCGCGGGCAATGCCAGCCAAGGCGCGCAGCTGGCGGCTGCTCAAAGCGCCATACGGCACGGCCACGCGCAACATGGGGGCGTGGCGTTGCACATACCAGCCGTTTTGCAAGCGCAAGGGGCGGAAGTGATCGTCGCTCAGCTCACCCGCCAAATTGCGCTGCAGCTGATCACGGTACTGCGCGGCACGCGCATGGACGAATTGGCGGTCGAAGTCGGTGTAGGCGTACATAGTTCTACGAGAGGAGATTCAGTGAATGACTTTCCAGCCAGCGAGCAGCAGCGAGCCACAGAGCAGGGCGCGCACCGCGCCATCGGGCAGGCGGCGGGTCAATTGGGCGCCCAGCCAAATGCCGGGCACGGAACCGAGAAGCAGTGGCACCAGCAGGGCCCAATTTACATGGCCCAGCGTGGCGTGACCAATACCCGCGACGAGCGTCAGGGGTACCGCGTGGGCGATATCGCTGCCGACGATGTAGCGCGCCTCCAGGCGGGGGTAGAGCAGCAAAATCAGCGTGGCCCCGATGGCGCCAGCGCCAATCGACGACAAAGACACCAAAACGCCCAGCAAGACGCCGCAAGCCACCGTCAACGCCGGCTTGCGCGACTCAGGGATGAAGCGCTCCAAACGCAGACCCACAGCCTGCCAAGACTTTTTGAAGGCCACCACCACGGCGGTCAAAAACAAGGCAATGCCCAAAGAGAAGGTCAGGGCGCTGGCCCAGCCCTTGGTGATGTCGGTCGCATGCATCAATGCCACCGTGCCAATGGAAGCGGGAATGCTGCCCAGCAGCAAGCGCCCGGTCAGGGCCCACTTCACATGACCGTGGCGCGCGTGGGCCACAGAGCCCGAGAGTTTGGTCAGCGCGGCGAACCAAAGATCGGTGCCGATGGCCACCGCCGGGTTCAGCTTGAACACGGACAGGAGCAAGGGCGTCATCAATGAGCCGCCGCCAACGCCGGTCACGCCGACGATGACGCCAACACCCAGTCCACCCGCTACCGCGATCCAGTCCATGGAACTCCTCTGGGAGCAGCCCCCATGGCTACCCTAGGGGCCGGACTGTAGGGTCAGTCCATAGATAAGCAAACCATAGATTCGTAAATTACATATGTGAAAATGCATATATGAAAATCGGCTGAGGCCCAGGACGGCTCAGACGCGGTAAGCTGCCGCGCCTGTGCAAACGGCATTGCCCCCTTCTTTTCTTCTTTCCGAGCCCCCATGCCCCAGTTCCCTTCTTCTCGCGCCGAAGCCACCAAAGTGGCGATTTATTGGGATTTCGAGAATCTGCACGCGGTGCTGGCCAATGTGGCCCATGGCGATGGCGCCTATCGCGACAACCGGCTGAAGCTGCAGCCGGTCTTGGTCGACCTCAAGCCCATCTTGGAGTACGCCGCCTCGCTGGGCGACATCATCATCAACCGCGCTTATGGCAATTGGCAGTTTTTTGCCAACTACCGCCATGCCTTGAATGAGGCGGGGGTGGACCTGATCCAGATGTTCCCGCGCGGTTCCAATATGAAGAACAGCGCCGACATCCGCATGGCGCTGGACGCGCTCAGCGATGTGCACAACCACCCGCACCTGACCCATGTGGTGGTGATCTCCAGCGACAGTGACTTCATCGCTCTGGCGCAAAAGGTCAAGCAGGCCGGGCGCTTCATCGCCGGCGTGGGCGTGGCGGGTTACAGCAACCGGTTCTGGACGGCCAGCTGCAACGAATTCAAGTTCTACCAAAACTTGCTGGGCCTGCCGCTGGAAGCCGCGCCGGCCGAGTTGGCGCCGCGGGCCGACGATGCCGAGGCGGTGGGGTCGCCCTCGCTGGACGAGGCCCGCCAAGCGCTGCAGCGTGCGCTCAAGCAATTGGTGGACCGCAATGGCGAGAACTATGTGTCGCGCAGCGCCTTGAAGGTCTTCATCAAGCGCTTGCTGCCTTCATTCGACGAGCAGGCCCTGGGCTGCAACAACTTCTCGGAGTTCTTGCACCGCTTCCCGGAGTTGGTGGTGGAGGTCGACGCCATCAGCGGCGGCCATGTGGCCTTGGCGGGCCAGCCGGTGGGCCTGCCCAGCGCCGAGATCGGCACCTCAGCCACGGACTGAGCCAGGCGCGCCGCGGTGCGCCCGAGCGCTCGCTCAGTCGCGAGCCAGCTGGCTCAAAACCAGCACTTGCTCTTGAATGCGCGGCGGTATGGCTTGTTCACCGGCCAGCATGGCTTGAATCAAGGCGGCATTGGCTTGCGCTTCGCAGGCCTCGGACAGCGGCCAATCCAGGTCTTCGGCGTCGGCCGCGTGCATCTCATGGCGCTGGCCGTTGATGAAGCCATACAGCTGCGGCTTGCGTCGCAGGTGGGCGTAGGCTTCGCCCTCGCTGGCCTTCATCAGCAGGGCGCGGCCCTCGGGCGCGGTGCTGCGCTGCAAGGCTTCGCCCATGCTGATTAGATACTCCGGGTGGGTGACGGCCACCACCCGTACGCTGCGGCCCGGTGCGGCGTCCAGCAGCTTGGCCACGCTGTGGCCGCTATTGCGCACGCCAAGGCGCGGGCGCAGCGCCATCAAAGTGTCCAGCCCAGGGTTCAGCTGGGCCAGTGGCAAGCAGGCCAGGCGGCGCGTGGCCAATTGGGTCGAGGCTTCTTGCACCGAGCCCGCCAAGGGCAAGCCTAGGGCGGCTAGCAAGGCAAAAGGGCTTTCGCGGCTGTCAAAGTCATGCCGGCCGTGGATCAAAACCGGGATGCCCTCGCGCGCCAGCAGCAGCGCCACCAGCGGCATCAAATTCGCCTGCTTGCGCGCGCCGTTGAAGCTGGGCAGCAACACGCAGCGCGGCCCGGCATCGAGGGTCAGCCGCGCAGTACGCGCTTGCATGGCGCGCTCAAAACCCGCCAGTTCGGCCTCGGTTTCGCCTTTGATGCGCAGCGACAGCAGCAGGGCACCCAGCTCCATATCGGGCACTTGCCCATCCAAGATGGCGCCAAACAAGGCCTCGGCGGTGGCCGCGTCCATATCGCGCGCGCCTTTGCTGCCGCGGCCGACTTCTTTGATCAATGGGGCAAATTCCATGGGGCGCAGTGTAAGAGGGCCCAGCTCCTGGCCCGGCTCAAAATGAGCAAGGCCTGCTCCCAGACGGGGCAGGCCTTGTGTTTGTAGCTGGCTTAGACCTTGTCCGCAAAAGGCGGGTCAGAGGGTGGCGAGACGATTGGAGCGCAGAGCAAGGCGCAGACCGGAGCGATACCCGGAGGTATCGCGAGCTTCTGCAACGCAGCAAAGCGTTCAAAGCGATAGCAAGCCGAGCCCGGCGATTGATGGATGAGTTCTGAAAGGCTGCGACTCAGGGCTTGGCAGCGCTCGCGCTGGCGTCGGGCTTCAAGCCCTGCTGCATTTGCTTCTTGGCGGCCGCTTTGGCGGGCGCGGCGGCAGCCGTGGCTTCTTTCTCGGCAGCTTTGCGCGCCTCTTTGGCGGCCTTGAGCTTGTTCTTGTAGCTGAGGTTCGAGTCATTGTCGAGCCGGCGCTTCATGATCAAACCATCGCGGCCCGCAGCAGTTTCAGCCTTGGCCTTGGCCGAGTTCTCGGCCTTCTCGGCAGCCAACTCGGCCTTGGCTTTGGCCTTGGCCTCGGCATAGGCCTTGCCCGCCGCATCAAAAGCTTGTTTCTGGGTTTTCTTGGCTTCGGCCAGTTGCGCGCGCCCGTCGACCACCGGGTCTGCGGCCTGGGCCAGCCAACTCAAGGAGCTCAGCGTCAGGGCAATCAGCAGCTTCACACAGGTATTCATAGCAAATCCTCCTTGTTTCATACGATTGAAGGCTTGGGAAGAGGCCTGGTGCAGTCTACTGCGCAGCCCTGTTGTCCTGCTGGGGTTTTCGCAGCGGCAGCCTGCAGCGCTGCTCGCAGCCTGACAGAATCGCGTCCTCTTTCAGATTTAGGGATCCCATCCATCATGAGCTCAGCCATGTATTCAGCTTCCGTGCCCGTTTTCAAGCAAATGTTGGGGGGCTTGGCCGATGTGTTGGCCAAGGCCGAAGCCCATGCCGCGGCCCGCAATATCGAGCCCGCCGCGCTGCTGCAAGCACGTTTGTTCCCCGATATGTTTGCGCTGACCAAGCAGGTGCAGGTGGCCTGCGACTTTGCCAAAGGCGTTTGCGCCCGGCTCGCGGGGGTGGATGTGCCCAGCGCCGAAGACAAGGAACAGAGCTTTGCTGAGCTGCAGGCCCGCATCAAAACAACCTTGGCTTTTATTGAGGGCCTGAGTGCCGCGCAATTCGAAGCCGCCGCCAGCCGCAGCATCGTCACCCGCCCCGGCACACCCAAGGAGCGCCACTTCACCGGCCAGGACTATTTGCTGCACTACGGTCTGCCGCAGTTCTTCTTCCACGTGACCACCAGCTACGCCATCTTGCGGCACAACGGCGTGGAGTTGGGCAAGAAGGACTATATGGGCGTGTATTGAGCGCCGCACTGCATTGCCAGGCCTGTTGCAGCGCTCAGTTGCTTGATGGCGCTGGCGTGCAGCTCATGAAAAACGGGCCCAGCGGGCCCGTTTTGTTTGCGCTCTTGGGGTGCTGAATCAGATCGAGCGCGAGCGGCGCTTGCTCAAGAAGCCCACAATGCTCAGGCCTGCCAACAGCAAGGCATAGCTGCTGGGTTCGGGCACGGCGGTCACGGCATTGAAGCGCAGCAAGTCTTGGTGGCTGTCATTGCTGAGCTTTTCAATCTGATACAGGCTGCTGCCGGTGTAGGCGGCGCCGGCGTTCAGATAGCCGTTGGCCAAGTCCTTCAGGGTGTTGTAGCCCGAGGTGCTGTTGTTGAGGTTGAAGTACTGGGCATCACCGCTCAGTTCGGTCACGCTGGCCGGGCCGCTGAGCTTTTCATGCGTCAGCTCCCAAACGGCCAATTGAAAGGCCGCGCGCTCCGTGTTGGTGTCCACGCTGGCGTAGTTGGCCGAGAACAGGTTTTGCAAGCTGCTGGCTTGGCTGCCGGTGAAGCTGCCCACGGTGTAGGTGGCGTAGCTGGTGGAGGTGAACTGTGCCAACTCCACGCAGTAGGCGCCAAAGCTGGCGCCGTTCTTGATTTCAAAATTCAGCAGACCTGCAGATGTGCTCTCGTTGAGGCCACGCTGTTCGATGTCCACATTGACACTGCCGCCCACAAAACCGTTTTGGCGGATCGAAATGGTGTTGGCGGCTTGGGCCGCACCGGCCAAGCTGAAAACGGCGGCGGCGATCAGTGTGAAATGACGGCTGTTCATATCTGTTTTTCAGAGGGCTGTTGGCCCTGTCCCTGTGCTAGTTGTGGCTGAGGATTTGCACTGTAGGGGCCAAAGCCCTCGGCCGGCTCCCCCTTGGCGTGGGATGCAACAGGCTTGGCGTGAAGCTCTTCACGCACAAGGCGCTCAAGTTTTGCTGGGGGCGCCGATCACAGGGTCAGGTGTTGCCACGGCGCCGCAAAAAAAGAGCCCGCGCAAGGCGGGCTCGATGGCATTGGCTTTGGCCGTTAGTCTCCGCAGGCCTTGGCAAACTCGGCAGCGGAGGCGGTCCTTCTTCAGGGTAACTTGAAGGCGGACACGGAGTCCACCAACTGCGTGGCTTGGTCGCGCAGGCTTTCGGCGGCGGCGGCCGACTCTTCCACCAGCGAGGCGTTTTGCTGCGTCATCTTGTCCAGTTGGCCCACGGCTTGGCTGATTTCACCCAGCGTCAGCGCCTGCGCTGATGTGGAGTTGGAAATCTCCGCCACGATGCGGGTCACCCGTTGCACGCTTTGCACCACCTCGCCGATGGTGCCGCCGGTGTCTTGCACCAGGCGCACGCCGGTTTCCACGCGCTCCACCGAAGCCGAGATCAGCGTCTTGATTTCACGTGCCGCTTGCGCGCTGCGCTGTGCCAGCGAGCGCACCTCGCTGGCCACCACCGCAAAGCCGCGCCCTTGCTCGCCAGCGCGCGCCGCTTCCACGGCCGCATTGAGCGCCAAGATATTGGTCTGGAAAGCAATGCCGTCAATCACGCCGATGATGTCGGAGATCTTGTTCGACGACTGCTGGATTTCATTCATGGTCTCCACCACGCGGCTGACCATGGCGCCGCCGCGGTCCGCCACCACGGCGGCCGTTTGCGCCATGCTGTCGGCCTGCCGCGCGGCCTCGGCGTTGCTGCGCACGCCTTCGCCCAATTGCTGCATGGCGGCGCCGGTTTCTTCCAGGCTGCTGGCCGCTTGCTCGGTGCGGTTGGACAAGTCCATATTGCCCGAGGCAATCTCAGTGGAGGCGATGCGCACCTGCTCCGCAGCGTTGCGCACGCCGGTGATGGTGCCCGCCAATTGCTGCTGCATGCGCTGCAGAGACTGCGTCAGCTCGGCCAGTTCGTCGCTGCCCTGGCTGTGCACGCGCAGGGTCAGGTCGCTGTCGGCAATGCTGTGAGAGAGCGCTTTGGCCTGTTCCACCGGCCCGGTCACCGAGCGTGTGATGGCCAAGGCGATCATCACCCCCAGCACCGTGGCCAGTGTGGACAAGCCCAGCACCAGATTGCGGGCAAAGACCGCTTGCTCGCTGGCCTCCAGTCGCGCGGCTTGCAAGCGCTCGCGGCTGTGTTCGGCGTAGGCGTTGATGGCCTCCAGATAGGTTTCCATGGCGGGGATCAACTCGGCCACCACGCGGGGCTTGATGTCCTGGCCGTCTTTCTTGAGCTTGCCCAACTCGTCGCGCAGGGTTTGGTACTGCTTGCGGGTGTTGCCGATTTGGTCGCTCAGGCGGTCGGTTTCGGGGGTCTTGCTGAGCTTGTCGATCTCTTCTTGCACCTTGTCCACCCGTGCTGAAGTCTCTTTGGACTTGCGGGTGAAGGCTTTCACAAAGTCGGCGTCATCCACCACCATGCTGACGATGCGACGCTGAATATTGGCTTCGGTCAAGCCCGACCAGGCGCGCGCCAGGTCTAGGGCTTGCATCTCGGCTGACACCAAGTGTTCGATGCGGGCATTGAGCTGTTGCACCCGCAACACCCCGACCAGCGAGGCCACCAACATCAAGCTCATCACCAGCGCAAAACCTGCCAAAACCCGCGTACGCAGGCGCCAACTGTCCATTGCAGAAAACATCTTTTGGGTCCCTTAGCCATGCCGACATTGGCGTATGGCTCAAAAAGAAAGGATGCTAGGCGCGGCCCGGCTTGATGCTGGCTTGAAAAGCCCCATGAAAGCCGGCCTCCTTTGGTTGCACCTGGGCCAAGCCCATGAGGCAGGCGGCTACACTGACGACCCAGCGCGCAGCGCCCCACTCAGTTTTTTCAAGCACCCATCCCTCATGGCCGGACTTTCCGCAGCGACCCCCAGCCCCACCGAGATCACGGTGCACCAGCAGTCCCGCGTCTTGGAAGTGGCCTTCTCTGACGGGGCGCGCTTTCGCATCCCTTTTGAGCTGATGCGGGTTTACAGCCCCTCGGCCGAGGTCAAGGGCCATGGCCCTGGGCAAGAAATCCTGCAGACCGGCAAACGGGAGGTGGGCATGACGGCCTTGGAGCCCGTGGGCCACTATGCGGTGCGCCCGGTTTTCAGCGATGGGCATGACAGCGGCCTGTTCGACTGGGCGTATTTGTATGAGCTGGGCGCCAATGAAGCGCAGTTGTGGCGCGACTATGAAGCCCGGCTGGCGGCCGCCGGTGTGAACCGTGACGACCCCATGCCCAGCAAAAGTTCCGGCGGCGCCTGCGCCAGCCACTGAGCCTGCAGCGATATCCGGGCCCAAGCCCCATTCAGATTTGTGAGACGACCATGAGCAGCACCCATTTCGGTTACCAAACGGTGGACGAGCGCGAAAAAGCCAGCCGCGTACGCGGCGTGTTCGACTCGGTGGCCTCCAAGTACGACATCATGAACGACCTGATGTCCATGGGCATGCACCGGGCCTGGAAGGCCTATACCGTGGCAGTGGCCAACCTCAAGCCGGGCCAGCGGGTGCTGGACATTGCTGGGGGCACCGGCGATCTCTCTCTCGCCTTTGCCAAAAAAGTGGGCGAGACCGGCATGGTGGTGCATACCGACATCAACGAAGCCATGTTGCGCCAGGGACGCAATCGCTTGCTGGACGAAGGCTTGGTCTTGCCCACCAATCTGTGTGACGCTGAAAAGCTGCCCTACAAGAACGCCAGCTTTGACCTGGTCAGTGTGGCCTTTGGCCTGCGCAATATGACGCACAAAGACCAGGCGCTGGCTGAAATGTGCCGGGTGCTCAAGCCGGGCGGGCGTTTGCTGGTGCTGGAGTTCTCCAAAGTGGCCGCGCCTTTGCAAAAGCCTTACGACTGGTATTCCTTCAAGGTCTTGCCCAAGCTCGGTCAAATGATCGCCGGTGACGCGGAAAGTTACCGTTATCTCGCCGAATCCATTCGCATGCACCCAGGTCAGCAGGAATTAAAGGCGATGATGAAGACTGCAGGCTTTGGCCATGTTGACGTTCACAACCTCAGTGGCGGCATCGTGGCCCTGCATGCCGGGATCAAGTGCTGAGGCTGTGCGCTCTGCGTGAGCGGCGTTTCGGTTCTTGATTCGCCTCACCCCTGATTCATGGGGTGGGAAATTGTCACAAAGCCCGGCCTTGCCGGGCTTTGGTCCAAGAGCAGACCGAAATTCAGTAAGAAAAAAGGGGGGAGAGGACGCTTGTCCCCTGGGCTTTTGGCCCAGTTCAAACGCCGACGCCGCTGCCGGGCGGCCGTGCTGCCGCCATGAGCCATAAGGGCTATCCCTGCTTGTTGTCATAGGTGTTCAAAACAGGGACACAAACCGCGGGTAAACCGTAGTCGCAGGCCGGCGGCAAGGGCGTTTTTCAAGGGGAGAATTGTCATTTTCCAAAGTTACACTCGCTCGTCCTTGAAGGGTGAGGATGCCTGCTGCAGTGCAGCAAATGATCTGAGCCGCCTAATTGGGTGACTCTCGAAGAAGAAGGAAAGACACGCCATGAATGTTGTGAAGAATCAGCAAGAATTCCTGTCCACCACCCGCGGCCCCCGTGCCTTCAGTGGCCTGCGTGTCGCAGCGATCGCGGCAGCCGCAGTGACGGTGTTGCTGGCCGGTTGCGGCGGCGGCTCCAAGAGCGATAAAGCCTCGCAAACCGCGGCCAAGGTCAACAAAGAAGAGATCACCGTTCACCAGATCAACTTCGTGTTGCAGCGCCAGCAAGGCCTCAAGCCCGAGCAGGCTGAAGCCGCCAGCAAGCAAGTGCTGGAGCGCCTGATCGAACAAGAGTTGGCCGTTCAAAAAGGCCAAGAGCTGAAGATCGACCGCGACCCCAAGGTGGTGCAGCAGATTGAAGCCGCCAAGCGCGAAATCATCGCCCGCGCCTATGTGGAGCGCATTGGTGAATCGGTGGCCAAGCCCACGGCTGAAGAAGTCAGCAAGTACTACAACGAGAAGCCGGCCCTGTTCAAAGACCGCCGCATCTTCAGCCTGCAAGAGCTGGCCATTGAAGCCAAGCCTGAGCAAATCCCTGCGATCCGCGAGAAGCTGCAAGCTTCCAAGAACATGGCGGAGTTTGCTGAGTATCTGAAGGCCAATGACATCCGCTTCCAAGGCAACCAAGCCGTGCGCGCCGCTGAGCAGCTGCCCCTGGCAGGCCTGGACGCCATTGCCCGCATGAAGGACGGCGACTCTGCCATCACTCAAACGCCCAACGGCATGACCGTGTTGTTCTTGGTGGGCTCGCGCAGCCAGCCTGTGGACGAAGCCCGTGCCCGCCCCGCGATCGAAGCCTTCTTGAGCAACCAGCGCAAGGCTGAGCAAGTGCAAAAAGACATCAAGGCTTTGCGCGCCGCCGCCAAGATCGAATACGTGGGCAAGTTTGCTGAAGGTGCACCCGGCGCCGCTGCGGGGTCCGCTTCCGCGCCAGCCGCCGCGGCCACAACGCCTGCCGCTGTGACTGCGCCTGAAGCCCCCGCCGCCGTGGCCCCTGCCGCCAGCGGCTTGGATGCCAGCGCCATTTCCAAAGGCATGGGCCTGAAGTAATGCAATGAGCAAACTGATCGGATTGAAGATGACGATGATGACGACTCGAAGCCCCTCTTGGCTCGGCCTGGCTTCTTTGGCGCTGGCGTGTGCCGCTTTCGGGCAAGCCGCTTGGGCGGCGAGCCCAGTGGCGCCCGCCGCTGCCGCAGCCTCGGCGCCCACCGCCGAATACCGCCTGGGTTCTGGCGACGTGATTCGCATCACCGTATATCAAAACCCGGACCTGACCCTGGAAACCCGTGTCTCCGAAGCCGGTGTGGTGTCTTATCCCTTGCTGGGCAATGTGCGCCTGGGCGGCCTGAGCGTCACGCAAGCCGAGCAATCGATTGCCGACGGCTTGCGCACCGGCAACTTCGTCAAGAACCCGCAAGTCACCATCGTCGTCTTGCAGGTCAAGGGCAACCAGGCCAATGTGCTGGGGCAGGTCAACCGCCCGGGCCGCTATCCGATCGAAACCGCTGACATGCGCTTGACCGACCTGATCTCTAACGCCGGCGGCGTGGCCCCCGGTGGCGCTGAGATTTTGGTTGTGACTGGCAAGCGCAACGGCAAGCCCTACCGCGTTGAAATCGACCTGCCGGGCCTGTTTGCGCCCGGCGGCAGCGACAACGACATCTTCATCCAGAACGGCGACGTCGTCTGGGTGGACCGCGGCCCCATGGTCTACATCTATGGCGAAGTGCAGCGCCCCGGCCCCATGCGCCTGGAACGCGGCATGACCCTGATGCAAAGCCTGGCCACGGGTGGCGGCATCACCCAACGCGGCACCGAAAAAGGCATCCGCGTGCACCGCAAAAACGCCGAAGGCAAGGTCGAAGTCATTCAACTCCCCATGGACGAGAGCTTGAAAGACGGCGATGTTGTGTATGTCAAAGAGAGCTTGTTCTGAGTCGAGGTAAATGATGTCGTTCGCACAGTTCTTATCTATTTGCCTCGCTCGATGGAAAGTTTCCGTCTCGATTTTTGTGAGCGTTGTTGTCGTTACTTTGGTTGCCAGCCTTCTCTGGCCTAAGAAGTACTTGGCGACTGCCTCGGTGGTGGTAGAGGTAAAACCAGATCCATTGAGCGCCATGATGTTTTCTGGTGCTCCAAACCCAAGTTTGATCGCCACTCAAATTGATGTGATCACGAGTGACCGCGTGGCCTACAAAGTGGTTCGTAACCTCAAGTTGGCTGAGAATCCGCAAATTCGTGAGCAATGGAAGGAAGACACGAAAGGTGAAGGCTCAATTGAGCAGTGGCTTGGGGAGAGTTTTCAACGAGGACTGGATGTAAAACCCTCGCGTGAGTCCAATGTCATTACGGTTGGCTACAAGGCCGCCGACCCCAGGTTTGCGGCAGGGCTGGCCAATGCTTTTGTTCAAGCCTATTTGGAAACTACGCTTGAGCTGAAAGTTGATCCCGCCAAACAGTATGTTGGTTTCTTTGAAACCCGTTCAAAGGAAGCGCGTGAGGCCGTTGAAAAGGCTCAATCAAAACTGTCTGAGTTCCAGCGCGAGAAAGGAATCATCGCGTCGGACGAGCGCCTTGATGTCGAGAACACACGTCTGAATGAGTTGTCTACGCAATTGGTGGGATTGCAGGCTTTGGCCAGTGATTCGGGTAGCCGTCAGTCTGTTTCGAAAGGGGCTGGTGGTGAGCGAATGCAAGAAGTCTTGGGCAATTCGTTGATCGCTGGACTGAAAGTTGACCAAGCTCGTATGGAGTCTCGATTAGAGGAACTGAACTCCAAGTTGGGAGCCAATCACCCGCAAGTGGTCGAACTCAAGGCCAATATGGCTGAATTGAGCAAGCGTATTGCTGACGAGACTGCCAAAGTGGGAAGTAGTATCAGTTTGGCAAACTCAATCAATCAACAGCGCGTTGCTGAGTTGAAGACTTCTTTGGAGGCGCAGCGTGCCAAAGTACTTCAAATGAAAGCGGTTCGTGATGAAGGAGCGGTGCTTCTTCGCGATGTCGAGAATACGCAACGTATTTATGACCAAATTCAGCAGCGATTGAATCAAGTCTCGCTTGAAAGTCAGGCCAATCAAAGCAGTGCATCTATCTTGACGCAAGCGGTTCCGCCATTGCAGCCGAGTTCACCTCGGCTCATTCTGAATATGGCTCTTTCTGTATTTGTAGGCACTTTGCTGGCGGTTGGAGTCGCACTGCTTCTTGAATTGCTGAATCGCCGTGTTCGTACTGCAGACGATGTGGTGCAAGCCGTTGGTTTGCCGATTATTGGTGTTCTTCAGGCGCCGACAGCCAAACGCCTGTTTGGTCGCGTCGCCACAGCAAATTTGGCTCAGAGACGACTGCTCGGGCCAGTTTCTGGCGGTAACCGGGTCGCGTGAGTATGAATACAGTGTTTTCAGATAGGACCGAAACCGTGAGTAGTGACAAGGTTCAGGAAGAAGTTTCGCAAGCTTCGCAAGAGCGCTCCATTGGCGACATCATTCGCGATGCACGCAGTCTGAGTGCCGCTGAAGTTGAAAAGGTTCTGGCCTACCAGCGGGACAAAGGTGTTCGTTTCGGTGAAGCTGCCGTGGCCTTGGGTTTGGCCAGCGAAGACGATGTTTTGAATGCGTTGGCCCAGCAGTTTAGTTACCCGCTAGCCAATGCTGAGCGCAGGGTCTCAAGCCCTGAATTGGTGACTTTGAATCAGCCGTTTTCGGTGCAAGCGGAAGCGATTCGCGCGGCCCGGAGTCAAGTCACCATGCGTCTGCATGGGGCCAGTGCCGCGAAAGAGCAAAGCCAAACAGCAGTGGCGGTGATCAGCCCCGACCACGGAGATGGCAAGACCTATTTCGCTGCAAATTTGGCTGTGTCGCTGGCGCAGCTGGGTGGGCGCACTTTGCTCGTCGATGCTGACTTGCGCTCGCCGCGTCAGCATGAAGTGTTTTGTGTTTCCAATGCTGCCGGTTTGTCCAATGTGCTCTCTGGCCGTGCTGAAGCTCAAGTGATTCAATCGGTGGAAGGGGTGCCCGGCCTGTTTGTCCTGCCAGGTGGTTCCATTCCACCCAACCCGCTTGAATTGGTGGAACGACCCGCGTTCGCTTTGTTGATGCGGGAGTTGTGTGCCAAGTTTGACCACGTGATCGTCGATACAGCCGCTGCGAGCAGTGGTGCTGATGCGTGTGTGGTCGCCGCCAAATGCGGTTCAGCGATTGTTCTTGCACGCAAGAACGCCTGCAAATATGAAGCGCTGCAGGATTTGGTCGCGAGCTTGGCGGGTAGCTCGGTGAATGTGCTTGGCGCAGTCATGAACGAGTACTGATTTTCGCCATCGATGAGTCCGAGCCGATTTCATGTCAACCTCTCTGTCTAGCGGGACCTCGCCGGTCAAATTCGATCTGCCTGTCGTCATCCTGTTGTTGTTAGGGCTTGCGGTCATGTTTGGCCCAACGGCCATGACCCTGGCAAGCACGGTGTGGGTGAAAGATGAACAAGGGCACGGGCCCATCATCTTTGCAGTCGTGCTTTGGCTCTTGTATGGCAAGCGGCAAGCCTTTGCTGAGATTGCGGCCCGGCCAAAGCCCGGCTTGGCTGCTGGGATGCTTGCTCTCGGATTCTTGCTTTATGTATTGGGGCGCTCTCAGGCCATCTTGATGTTTGAAGTAGGAGCGCTGATTCCTATTTCCATTGGGCTGATCTTGCTCTTCAAGGGCGCAGAGGCATTGCGTCTTTGCTGGTTCCCGATTTTCTTTTTGATTTTCATGGTGCCGCTGCCGGCCACCTTGGTGATTGCGATCACCACCCCTTTGAAGAGCGCGGTTTCTGCAGTCGCAAGTTCTATTCTTTACGCCATTGGATATCCGGTCGGGCGTAGCGGCGTGATTCTGACGGTCGGCCCCTATCAGCTCTTGGTAGCAGACGCTTGCGCGGGTTTGAACTCAATGTTCACCCTAGAGGCGTTGGGCATGCTCTACATGAACCTGATGAACTACAAGTCAGTGGCCAGGAATGTGGCTTTGGCGGTTCTGATCGTGCCGATCTCATTTGTAGCCAACATCATCCGCGTGATGATTCTGGTCTTGGTGACCTACCACTTTGGCGACGAAGCCGGGCAGGGCTTTGTCCATGGCTTTGCTGGCATGGTCTTGTTCATTGTGGCTTTGGCCCTGATTCTGTTTGTAGACCATGGCATGCAAGTCTTGGCGCGCTTGTTCAAAGGGGGCGCAAAATGACCGCGCGCCGCAAAGCATTGGTGGTGATGGGGGCGATGCTTGGGTCTGCCGCTTTGGCGGAATGGGCTCGGCCAACGATCAAAGTCTCTGATTCCTACAAAGGATTCAAACTCGAGACCGTATTCCCCTCGGCCTTTGGCGATTGGCGTGTTGACGACAAGACGCCCGTCATCGTGCCCCCGCCAGACCAACAGGCCATGCTGGACAAGATCTACAACCAGACGCTGGCGCGAACATACGTCAATAGCCAGGGGGCGAGAGTCATGCTCTCAGTCGCGTATGGCGGTGATCAGTCGGATGGTCTAACAGTACATGTACCCGACGTTTGTTACGTCTCTCAAGGATTCAAGCTGGAATCAAGCCGGGACGCAACACTTCAGGCTGCGCCCGGCATTGTCATACCGGTGCGACATTTGATGATGACAATGGGTTCGCGTATGGAGCCCGTCACGTATTGGGTTTTGATGGGCGACCAAGCGACGACATCCAATACGCAAAGGCGATTGATCAGCATTCGTTTTGGTCTTCAGCGCTTGATCCCAGAAGGCATGTTGATTCGTGTCTCCTCCATCAACCCGGATATGGACAAAGCCATACCTGTCCATACGGACTTCATCAACCAAATGATGGCTGCAATTCCGGCCGACCAGCGCGAGCGGGTCATCGGCAAAGTCAGCATTTAGTACTTTTAGTTTCCGAAAAGCAGTTATGACACAAAAGGTCGCACTCATCACCGGCGTGACCGGCCAAGACGGCGCGTATTTGGCCGAACTCCTGCTCTCCAAGGGCTACCAAGTGCACGGCATCAAGCGCCGCGCCTCGTCCTTCAATACCGACCGTATTGACCACCTGTATCAAGACCCGCATGTGGAGAAGAAGAACTTCACGCTGCACTATGGTGACTTGACCGACAGCTCCAACCTGATCCGCATCATCCAGCAGGTGCAGCCTGACGAGATCTACAACCTCGGCGCCATGAGCCATGTGGCGGTCAGCTTTGAGAGCCCGGAGTACACGGCCGACGCCGACGCCATGGGCACGCTGCGCATCTTGGAGGCCATCCGCATCTTGGGCCTGGAGAAGAAGACACGCTTCTATCAAGCCTCCACCTCCGAGCTCTACGGCCTGGTGCAAGAGATCCCGCAAAAAGAAACCACGCCCTTCTACCCCCGCAGCCCTTACGCTGTGGCCAAGATGTATGCCTACTGGATCACGGTGAACTACCGCGAGGCCTATGGCATCTACGCCTGCAACGGCATCTTGTTCAACCACGAGAGCCCGCTGCGCGGCGAAACCTTCGTCACCCGCAAGATCACCCGCGCCATTGCCCGCATTGCCTTGGGCCTGCAAGACTGCCTGTACCTGGGCAATATGAGCGCCCTGCGAGACTGGGGCCATGCCCGTGACTACGTGCTGATGCAATGGATGATGCTGCAGCAAGAGCAAGCCGAAGACTTCGTCATTGCCACCGGCGTGCAATACAGCGTGCGTCAGTTCGTGGAGTTTGCGGCGGCTGAGCTGGGCATCACGCTGGCCTTCAGCGGCGAGGGCGATCAAGAGATCGGCACCGTGGTGGCCGTGACAGGCGACAGGGCCAAGTGCAAGGTGGGCGATGTGGTCATCAAGGTGGACCCGCGCTACTACCGCCCCACCGAAGTGGAAACCCTGTTGGGCGACCCCACCAAGGCCAAAGAAAAGCTCGGCTGGGTGCCCAAGACCTCGCTGCGTGAACTGGTGGCTGAAATGGTGGAAGCCGACTACACCTCGGCTCGCCGCGACAGCTTGGTCAAGATGGCCGGCTTCAAGGCCTACGACTACAACGAATAAGCAGCACGCCTAGGCTTGTAACGATTCCACCTTAGTCTTCAAGGGGCCGATTCCTCGGCCCCTTTGTCGTCATAGACCCGCATCATCATGAATAGCAGCAGCACCGCCACTTCGATCAGCAAGCAGTCCAAGATCTTTGTCACCGGCCACCGGGGTATGGTGGGCTCGGCCTTGGTGCGGCGCCTTCAACAAAGGGGTTACAGCAATGTCATCACCCGCAGCCGGGCAGAGCTGGACCTGCTGGATCAAAAAGCAGTGCATGCCTTCTTGGCGGAAGAAAAGCCTGACTACATCTTCATTGCTGCGGCCAAGGTGGGCGGCATCCATGCCAACAATGTGTACCGCGCAGACTTTCTCTATCAAAACCTTTTGATCGAGGCCAACCTGATCCATGGCGCGCATTTGGCTGGGGTGCAACGCTTGATGTTCTTGGGCTCAAGCTGCATCTACCCGCGCGACTGCCCGCAACCCATCAAAGAAGAGTACTTGCTGACCGGCCCTTTGGAGCAAACCAACGAGCCCTATGCCATTGCCAAGATCGCCGGCATCAAGCTGGCCGAGAGCTACAACCATCAGTTTGGCCGCCAGTACATCAGCGCCATGCCCACCAATTTGTATGGGCCCAATGACAACTACGACCTCAACAACAGCCATGTGTTGCCGGCGCTGATCCGCAAAGCCCATGAGGCCAAGCTGCGTGGCGACACCGAGTACGTGGTGTGGGGCAGTGGCACACCCATGCGTGAGTTTTTGTACGTCGACGACTTGGCCGACGCCTGCGTCTTCTTGATGGAATCGGGCTACGACGGCCCCCTGGTCAACATTGGCACTGGCACTGATGTGACCATCCGTGAATTGGCCGAAACCGTGATGAAGGTGGTGGGCTTTGAGGGCCGCATCGTGTTTGATGCAAGCAAGCCGGATGGGACGCCGAGGAAGTTGATGGATGTGAGTCGGCTGCAGAGTTTGGGTTGGAAAGCCAGTACTCCTTTGGAGCGGGGTATTTCTCTAGCGTTACAGGACTACCTTTATCGCCACGTGGCTGGTTCCAATTAAATGGCTAGCTTAGGAGGAAAATCGATTTCGGCGGTTTTCTGGGGCGCTGGTGGGGCCGGGCTTCGGATGGTCTTGCAACTCGGGACGCAAATCGCTTTAGCCCGATTGCTCGGTCCAGTTGAATATGGGGTCTTTGCGATTGGTGCAATCGTGATTGGCTTCAGTGCTTTCTTTTCTGATGTGGGTTTGGCTTATGGCCTTATTCAAAAGCGTGAGGTCAACGACCGGGATGTTCGATTTGTAGTGACTTGGCAAGTCATTTTGGGTTCAGTTGTTACAGCGTTCATTGCATTCGCAGCAAGTCCAATCGCTACTTTTTTTGGTGAACCACGTGCAGCATCTGTAGTTTCAGCATTGTCAGCGCTTTGTTTCGTCAATGCACTCACGGCTCCAGCCTTAAATTTGTTGAAGCGCGACTTAGACTTTAAGTCAATACAAGTAGATTTTTTGGCGAGTTATGTTGTCGGGTATCTGTTTTTTGGCTTACCTATGGCAGTGTTGGGTTTTCATGTGTGGGCACTGGTTTGGGCCTGGTTGATGCAGTCGATAGTGAATGGTTTGCTCCTGTATCGCCGAACTCACCATGCCCTACGACCTTTGATTTGGTACGAAGAGGCTAGGGTGCAAGGCTCCTATGCAGGCACTGTTTTAGCCACAAATATGCTGAATTGGGTGATTTCTAATATTGACCGAGTCATTATTGGGCGAGTGCTCCCGAGTCGGGAGCTTGGTATCTACTCCAATACATTTAACCTTCTATACAGTCCCACCAACAGTGTATTGGGTGTATTGCAGCCTGTTTTCTTCTCTGCTTCTTCGCGTCTCGCTAGTCAAAGTGAGAGTTCCCGTATAAGTTCCGGATTCTTAGCCCTTGCTGCAGCCATTGCTCTCTTTGTATTGCCCGTTTTCCTTTCGGTTGCCGCTGTTTCAAAAACATTTATCTTGACCCTTTATGGTACCCCTTGGGTGAGCGCGGCTGATGTGTGTATACCGCTGGCATTGGCTATGCCTTTATATTTACTTTTGGGAATGAGCACACCTTTACTCTGGACGGCCGGTCAAGCATCAACTGAGTTTCGCGCTCAATGGCCATTGGCCTTGGCTTGGGCTGCCATGTGCTGGCAGTTGGCGCCAATGGGAGTTGAGGCTGTAGCTTGGGGTTGTTTTTGGTTGTTCCTCGCTCGTTGTGCCCTGGTCATTCGAGCAGCTTTGCCACTACTTGGCCTTCGCATTTTTGACTTGTGGCAGGCCATTCGAGGTGGTGTCTTGGTCAGCTTGGTAGTAGCGTGTGTAGCTGTAGCTGTCGATGCCAGTCTGAATGATTTTCGGCCTACAGTTCGTTTAATTTGTGTGTTGGTTGTCTCGACCTTTTGCTATCTGAGCGCGCTGCATTGCTTTCCCCGACTTGTCGGGGCTGAACTTGCTCAGGTTTTGAAAAGTGTTAGTAGTCGCCTACCGCCTATGGTTGCTGCGTATATGAACACTCAATTGGATAAAGGACAAAAAAGTGAGTGAAAAGGAACTCATACCACTGTTGATGTACATGGGCGGAGCACTGGTATTTGCATTGTTTTTGGTTTCTGTGCAAGCGGCTTTTCTTGAGTTTGAATTGCGAATGGGGCGCTGGCTGATACCGAGTGCCGCGCCGTTGCTTGTATTAGGAATTGGATTAAGTACATTACTTTCTGGTCGGAGCCTTAAATATGTGGCCATGGATGTTCGAAGCATGGGTGGTACCGCTTCGGGTGGTGGGGACATATTGCGCATGCTCACTGCATTGATTTTGGCAATTTCGGTTGCCAAGATCGTTAGAACCTTGTTTTCAGTAAAATCTAGTTCCCAGTCGGTGAGTGCTAAAGAATTTGGAATTTCAAAATTTGTTTTTATTTCCTTCCTGATTTATTTCTTTTGTAATGTCGTGTTTCCTAGTGCATTGGGCTATCGACCGGCATTTGTTCACAATGCACTTTACCCAGCGTTTTTGTTTGCAGCTGCTTATTGTGCTCGCAAAGAATCGATCGATCTTCTGCTTAATTTTGCAAAAAACGGTCTTTTGGTTTTTATGGTCGCCAGCTTATTGATTGCGGTCATCAAGCCTGATTTGGCTGTGCAGCCAGGATATGTTGGTTGGGTTCCAGCATTGAGTGTTCGATTGTGGGGGCTAGGCTCCAATGCAAACAGTATTGGTCCGCTTGCACTGCTTTTGATATTGTTGCAATTGGCAAGGCCGTCATCCAATATTTGGTTAGGTTGTTTTACGTGGGTGGTCGCCCTAGCCGTATTAGTCATGGCGCAGTCTAAGACTGTTTGGCTCGCATCTGTATTGGTGGCCCTAACCATCATTGCTTACAGAGGTGGGCGGCAGCAAGGTGGGGGTGTTAAACCCGGTTTTGTATTGGCTTTAATCGGCTTGGCGTTACTGGCGTGCCTCAGCATGCTCTTTGTAGATGTAGATCGTCTGCTGTTGAAGTTGAGCATGACGCAGGCTGGTACGGATATCAGCACCTTGACCGGGCGTTCGACTATCTGGGCAGTGGCGCTTCAGGTTTTTGCCGATGCGCCCATCTTTGGCTATGGCCTTGAAGCCTGGGGCCCTTTACACAGAAATGCGATTGGTTTGCCCTTTGCTTTCCACGCGCACAACCAGTTACTACAGAGCTTGTCGGTGGCTGGAGCCGTGGGGGGACTTAGTCTTCTTGTCTATTTCTTTGCGCTCGCCAAAGCTGCGTGGCGAGCAGCTCCGCGCACGGGCGGAGTCTCCTTAGGGCTTTGGTTGTTTGTTGCGATTCGGTGTGTTGGCGAAGCTCCGTTGGAGTTGACCGGCCTGTTTGTCGGTGAGTTGGTCACTCACTTCTTGTTATTTGCCTTGTTGGTCCATGAGTCGGTGGCAGACCAAGGGGAGAACAGCAAGTGAGCCTAGGAGCCGAACCCGAGATTTCGGGCGCCAACCCGCGAATTTCAGTCGTCATTCCGCTGTACAACAAAGCCGATTATATTTTGGAGGCGGTGGAATCCGTGCTGGCGCAAGATCCCCCGGCCCTTGAGGTTTTGGTGATTGACGACGGTTCTACCGATGATGGTTTGAGTAGGCTTGGTTGTATTCATGATCAACGGCTGCGTTGTATTTCTAAAGAAAATGGTGGGGTATCTGCAGCGCGAAATATGGGGATAGAGCTTTCAAAGGGGGAGTTCATCGCGTTCCTCGACGCAGATGATTTGTACCTTCCGGGCTATCTATCTGAGATTTCTAAGCTGATTCATCAGTATCCATCAGCTTCGCTTTGGGCTACCGGTTACTTTTGTGCTTGGCCTGATGGAAAGAGGCAGGAATGTGTTTTGTTAATGCCTGAAAAAGTCGGATGTATAGATGACTTTTATGAAAAGTGGGTCAGGAAGTCTTTTATGTGCACTGACTCAATTGTAGTTTCAAGATTAAGTTTAGGTAGGTTGGGTAGATGTTTCCCAGTCGGGGAAACACTCGGCGAAGATCAGGATTTATGGTTTCGTTTGGCAGAGTCTGGGATGGTTGCCTATTCTGCAAAGGCTTTGGTCCAATATCGAATGGATGTTCCGAGTAGCGCCACGAACCGGAAAATGCCGTCTGATCCTTTGCCTTGTTATATTAGGTTGGCAGAGCGCTTGAATTCTGGCAGTGTGCCTGAAATCCTGCGCACAGGCGCAAAACGGCTTTTGTCCTCGCATTTTATTAATGTAGCGAGAGCGGCCAGTTTGGCTGGGCAGCATTCCAAAGCTGTCGAATTGCTGGCAAATCCAAGGTCGCGGGCGAATTTTTTCTATTGGCTCCGGTCTTGGGTATTTATTCAGGTGGGGCGGTTTTTTAGATAGATCCGGAGTCGATATGGCAGCTAGCTTTGGAATTTCTTTAATACTTGCCACCTACGGCCGAACCGACGATATCGGTCGGCTTGTGGACTCCTTGATCGAACAGGTCGACCAAAATTTTGAGTTGATCTTTGTTGATCAGAATTTAGATGAGCGTGTCGCGCCCTATGTGCAGCGAGCGCAATCGGCCGGTATCGAAGTTGTTCATTTACGGATGGCCAAGCCGAATTTGTCAAAAGCCCGCAATTTGGGCTTGTCTGTCGCTCGAGGCAATTGGGTCGCTTTTCCCGATGACGATTGCTGGTACGAGCCCGAAACAATGTCGACTGTTATGTCAGCCCCTTCCGATTGTGTGGATGCTTGGGTGATGTCATGGGTAGAGCACGATGAAGCGATTGGTATTCCTGCTCATCATGCATGTTTCGATCTCAAAGCCTGGCGAGACTTTCGCGGCGGTGAAGCCAGTTCCATCACGCTTGTCTTTCGTAAGAATGTGGCTCGGACGTTAGACGGGTTTGACGAAAAGCTCGGTGTGGGGCAATGGTTCGGTGCTGGAGAAGAAACCGACTTTGTGATAAGGGCCCTGTCAGTCGGCGCGAAGATCCAACGATTGGAGTCAGCACGTGTCCATCATCATTTTTCGGTAAAAAATGAAGCCGAATTGAGCGGCTTCTCCTGGCAAGCAACCCAAGCGAGGGCGCGAGGTACCGGGGCTTTATATGCTAAGCACAGTGTCCCCTTGGGTGTAATTATTCGCGGCTTTATCGCACCGATTTTGAAGGCAACTGTTCTTGGGCGCAAACAGAGGAATTTTCGAAGGGCTTTAGCCATAGTCACTGGCCGCATGCAGGGGTGGTGGACCTGGCAGCGATAGTATTTATTATTATTATTATTATTTGTAGTTGGCAATTTCTCAGTTGGTTGAAACAGCATAGTTTTCGATACTTTGAGGCCGGTAATGTGGGCTAGAGAAATTGGTGCCGAGGGAGGAAGAAATGTGTGGCATTAACGGAATAATTCAGTTGAACTCAGGTGGACAGGGGCAACTGCAATCCCAGATTGAAAGCATGAATTTAGCCATTGCCCATCGCGGTCCCGATGGTGAAGGAACCTTCGTACGGCCAGGTATAGCCTTGGGGCATCGTCGGTTATCGATTCTTGACTTGAGCGAGGCAGGCGCTCAACCCATGCACAGTGCGGATGGGATGCTAACGCTGGTGTTCAACGGCGAGATTTACAACTACATCGAGTTGGCGGAAGAACTGCAAGCCAAGGGCTATGTGTTCAAGTCGCATAGCGATACCGAAGTGATCTTGCATGCCTATCGGGAGTGGGGCGAAGACTGCGTGCAGCGTTTCAATGGCATGTGGGCTTTTGCCTTGTGGGACTCAGCGCAGAACAAGCTTTTCGCATCGCGCGATCGCTTGGGCGTCAAGCCCTTCTTTTATTTGCGAACGGCTGACCAGTTCATCTTCAGCAGTGAAATTGGGGGCATTCGCGCCGTGGTGCCAGTCACGGAAGCCAACCTTGGCAAGCTGCATGACTATTTGGCCTATGGCTACCGCACCAACAACGGCGAGACCTTTTTCAAAGACATTTTTGAGCTCAAGCCTGGCCATGTGATGGTGAGCCAGGGCGGGCAGATCAGCTTCAGGCGTTTCTGGGAAATCAAACCCAACCAGCCCGCCCCGCAGAGCCGCAATCCTGTGGCCGCTTATGCCGATCTGTTGCGCGATGCGGTGCGTTTGCGCTTTCGCAGTGATGTTCCCGTGGCTTTGCTGCAAAGTGGCGGCATCGACTCTTCGGTGATCTGCACCATCGTCAACGACGAGATCGACTCCAACCGCCTAGGCGTTGAGACTGTGACAGCGTTCACGGCAACGCATCCGGGCCACGCTTTTGATGAGAGCGGGCCGGTGCGTGAGTTGATGAAGACTTGCCCGCATATCCAGTCGGTAGAGCTCAGCCCCAACGGCGACACCTTGGCGGCAGACTTCAGGGACTATGTCCGTGCGATGCAAGAGCCGATGGGGAGCGCCGCTTCTTACGCCCATTGGCGCTTGATGCAAGAAGTGCGGCGTCAGGGTATCAAGGTCGTCATCAATGGCCAAGGCGCCGATGAAGCGCTGGCGGGCTATGGGCAGTACATCCGTGGCTACCGTTTGTTGGACCTGCTTCAAACGCGTGTCTCAAGCGTGTTGGCTGAGGCGCGCGCCATTCGACGCAATATGCCCTGGGGCTATGCCAGTCTCGTGGCTCAAACCTTCAAGGCCATGTTGGGCCGTCGCGCCGCTTCCCGTTTTCGTGCGCGTTTTGTGGAGCGTTCCTTCAGTGTCTTGCGCCCCGAATTCAAGCGAGAACAACAAGGCTATCTGCCAGATCTGGGCATGTCTTGGGACGGCAAGAACCTCGACCGGCATCTGCGCAGTCAGTTGCAAGACTATGGCTTGAACCAAATCTTGAACTACGAAGATCAATCGGCCATGAGTCAGGGCATCGAGATTCGGTCACCCTTTGTGGACTACCGATTGATGGAGTTCGCGTTTGCTTTGCCTGATGAGGAGAAGTTCTCTGGCGGCATCACCAAGAAGATTCTGCGTCAAGGCTTCAGTGGCCGTGTGCCTGATTCCATCATCAATTCCAAAATCAAATTGGGTTTTGCCATTCCTTTCGCTGAATGGTTGAAACGACCCGCGATGCAGGACTTGGTGCGCAGGCTGGTGGACTCCCCTGCCTTCAAATCGCGAAAAATATGGGATGCGGAAAAGCTTGCTGCCCTCTTGACCGATCCGAAAGCTTCCGCAAGAGGTTTTCCTGCTTGGCGTTTCCTGATGGTGGCTGTTTGGCTTGATGAATACGAAATCAACAATGCTTGAAGCACGCCCAGTTACTCTTTTTGTTGACGCAGGAGTGAAGCGCATCCTTGGCCGGATCAGCATGGTGTATATACAGAAGCATGAAAACAAATACTGGCCATGCGATTAGTCAATAAATTCTCTGAAAAACTCGGTCACATATGAAGCATGTTGTGATTTTTCAACGTCGGCTTGTCCATTACCGTGTTGAGTTTTTCAATCGCCTGAAACGATCGCTTGAAAAGAATCATGTTCGTTTGGATCTTGTGGTCGGCGAGTTGAGTACTGAATCGATACTCAAAAGGGATGACGGAAACTTGGGTTGGGCCTATCGAGTCAAAAACCGGGAGTTCAATATTCTCGGGCGAGAATTGGTTTGGCAGCGAATCCCGTATGCATTAAGGAACTGCGACTTGGCCATCGTGGCTCAAGAGAATAAGATCATTTCTAACTATTTTCTTCAAGTGATGGCTTCTTTTGGCAGGCGAAAGATTGCATTTTGGGGGCATGGAAAGAATTTTCAGAGCGTGGAACCTGACGGCCTTGCTGAAAAATGGAAGAAATTTTGGCTGCGGAGAGTAGATTGGTGGTTTGCTTACACCGAGATGTCCAAGCGCACGGTTGTGGCTGCTGGGTTCGATGCGACCAAAGTCACGGTATTGAATAACTCTTTAGATGGGCGAGGGTTGTCTTCTGAAATCAATGATATTTCTAAAGAGAATCTATCTGCCTATTTTGAAATTAATGGGTTATCAAAGAATGCAATCATCGGACTCTACTGTGGCTCCTTGTATGCGGAAAAGAAAGTAGACTTTTTGATCGAAGCAGCGGTGAAGCTTAGGCAATCATTGCCTAGTTTTCATCTCCTAGTCTTGGGTGCAGGACCGGAACAGTCCAAAGTGATTGATGCGGCAGCCAAGTACCCTTGGATCCACTACAAAGGCATGCAGAAAGGGCGAGAGAAAGCGGTCGCTTTCAAGGCGGCTTCGTTCTTGATGAATCCAGGGGCGGTTGGACTGAGCGTGGTTGAGAGTTTTATTGCTGCTCGCCCGATTGTGACGATTGCCTCAGCAGCGCATGGACCAGAAATCGAATACCTTGTAAATGGTCAGAACGCACTCGTATTGCCAAGTGAGTCAGTCGATGTCTATGTCAATGAGATTGTTAGGCTTATGAATAGCCAAGATGATTTGGAAAGAATCAGGCGTAGATGCAGCGCTGATGCCGATGTTTACTCTTTGGATTCGATGGTTGAGAGATTTTCTCGGGGCATCTTGGCTTCAATCAATGGGAAATCGTAGGTTTCGCTGTTTGGTTTGTTGAATTATCTTGGGTTGGCGTAATGGCTTCTGTTGAGCATGATGTATTGGATCAAAATCCAATGGGGGCGCTTGCGCAAGGAGCGATACAGCTTCGCATATTGATTGCTCATAACGCCTATCAGCACCGGGGGGGCGAGGATTCCGTTGCGGAATCCGAGATTGACTTACTGCGCGCGCATGGCCATGTGGTTGAAACTTATTGGCGCCGTAATGACGAAATTGAAAATATCGGGCGTGCGAGAGCTGCCATGCAGACCTTGTGGTCCACACAAACGACGCGGGATATTGAAGCCTTGATTGCGCGGTTCAAGCCGCATGTGATTCATGTTCACAATACGATGCCGCTTATCTCACCATCGCTGTATTGGGTGGCGAATCGACTGAAGATACCGGTGGTGCAAACTCTTCATAACTTTCGCTTACTTTGCCCACAGGCGTTGTTGTTACGAGAAGGCAAGGTGTGTGAGGACTGTGTGGGCAAACTGCCGTGGCGCGGTGTTGTTCGGGCTTGCTACCGGGGTAGCGTGTTGCAAAGCGGTGTAATGGCCATGATGCTGAGTGGTCACCGGGTCTTGGGTACCTGGCAGAACAAGGTCTCTCGCTATATCGCATTGAATGAGTTTGCGCGGCGCAAGTACATCGAGGGTGGACTACCTGCTGAGCGCATTTCCGTCAAACCCAACTTTGTTGACGTGCCGGAGATGCCGGCAGCAAGCCGCAGCGGTTTCTTGTTTGTGGGCCGCCTGTCGCAAGAGAAGGGTGTGCAGGTTCTGATGGACGCGATGCGTCGCTTGCCGGCGGGGGCTCGATTGCGGGTGGTGGGCAGTGGGCCGCTTGAAGCAGAGGTGCTCGGCGTACCGGGGGTGGAATTCGTAGGTCCCCTGGATTCAGAGTCGGTTTACCGTGAGATGCGGCGTTCGAGTGCATTGGTGCTCCCAAGCATCTGCTATGAGAATTTTCCGCGCACCATCGTAGAGGCCTTTGCCTGCGGGCTGCCTGTTCTGGCGAGCGACTTAGGCCCAATTCCTGGAATCGTGGAAGCGCATCGGACCGGCGTTTTGTTTGAGGCCGCCAGTGCGCCGGCTTTGGCCTCGTGCCTTCAATGGGCGATGGATCATCCTGAGGAACTTGCGGACATGGGGCGCGCATGTAGAGCCGAGTACCAAGAGAAGCTCTCGCCGCAAGTTAATCATGCGAAATTGATGGAAATTTACAAGGAAGCCATCACCGTGAGCCTAAGTACTAGTTGAGCTTTCTGATTTCGGTCTCGAATCTTGCCGTAGTACCGTCCACGTCGTAGTACAAAGCGTTGCGCTCCGAGGGCAGAGGGGTGTTTGGCGCTTTGGACAAGTAGATCCGTTGGTTGGCTGGGCCTGTGACATTCAGCAGGTAACGGTTCGTGCCACAGTTCAAGGTTGCTTGCCAGTTGGGCTGGCCATTACTCATCTTGGTTTTGCTCCAATAGCCCATCGCGTTGACTTTCGGCAGGGGAGCAATGCTTGGTGCTGCCGTGGTGCCATTCCCCAGAACGATGTCGCATGTGGTGTTAAACACGACGCCAAGTCGTTTAATCAGGCCGCTATTAACTCTGATTTCGGTCTGCTCTACAAAACCATCGCTAGTGACTCGATATCCTCGAGTAACGCTCACGTCACTCTGATACTTGGCTTGTTCAATAACAAGGCGGCTTTCAGTTGCAGAGAACAGTTTTACAGAGCCTTTGGCCCAGATGTCCTGGCCGACGCCATTGATCAACGGGACGTTGTTTGCCGCACCCCGTTGAAAGTAGTTTTTGTGTTCTGGCAGCGCGTAGTCCACGGTTCCTGGGTCGTACGCCAAGGGGGTTTTGCCTTCGTGCAGTTCAAAGGTCGTCAATTCCTCTTGCACATGGTTGCCATTTGATTGGCCGTAGTGAACATAGGCCTGCCAGGTGCCCGCGCGTAAGACCGCTTGGCTCAGTGTAGGGAAGTGCCGGGTCATGGCGGAAGGAATCACGGGCTCATTGGCGGGAACGGTCGCTGGGACATCGAGTAGCGACTCCCAAGTTCGCCACTTGCTTGCTTTGTCTAAGCCCCAATACGTGGGGGCAAACCGATACAGCCACCAATGTGCAGGTTGGGCGATAAGAGTCTGGGGAGCGCGGCTGTCGTTCGGGTTGGGCAGGCTGTTGTTGTCGAATCGGTAGTCAAAAACTGCAAGCAGCAGTTTTAAGGCTTGCTCGCGTTCGGTCGCGAAGCGGCCGCCATAGCCTTCTACCCCTGCTTGAGTAATGAGCTTTGATAGCCCGTCCAACACATAGTTGTTGTAGGCAAAGGTGCCCTCGATCCAGAAATTGTCGGCAGTTAGGGCATAGGCCATGATTGCCTTGATGCCCTGGCTGCCGTTGTGGGCGTAATCAAGAAGTGCTGAGTCCTTGTAGCGCATGGCAATCGCGGCGATTGCAGCGTTGTGCCAAAGCGCAATATTGCTCATGGGAGCGCTGGTTGACTTGAGGTTGTTTGCCATCGGCATGAAGAGCTTGTCACGCCAAGATTGGTAGCGCGCGCTTGAGGCATAGCCTTCTAACAAACGGGCGGTGTCAATCAAGGCAAAGCTAGCGACAGCCTCATCAAGCCCTTGCATATACATCGTGCTTCTGCCCTCGCTGGTGCGAGTCGGCCAGCTGTTGTAATTTGCAGCGTAAAAGTCAAGCTGTTGAGCCGCCCACGCAGCGTATTTGGTGTCACCCGTGAGCTTGTATATGCGTGCCCCGGCTTGTATTTGTGCGATGTTGTAGTCACGGCCTAGCGCAACCCATGCAGCTTTGAAGGCCCGCTCGGCTTCTGTGCTGCCATTGGCTGGCTCCGCACTTTCCGGTGTCCATTTCAGCACTTGACCAGATTTGGGGTCGATGTAGCCTTGGCTCCATCCACCTACGAGGTCTGCTCGTTCAAAGTTCCTGGCGATCCACGCATCTACTCGCGACTTTTCGCTTTGCACCCAGTTGGCGATGTCTGGCATGCGCTTGAAGCGGTCTTTCAAGCTAACCCAATCTTCCCGCGCATCCCGGAACCCAAAAAATATTCCCAACGCGGGGGCTTGATACGCGACGGCACTTGAGGCTGTAGAAGTTGACCCGTTTCCGCTTGTAATGGACGCAACGGCCAGCGTTTCTGGCTGATCCCAAATGCTCACTTTGCCAATCGACGCGGACCGAGCAACGTTGCCTTGCGTTGCAATGGTTGTCGATTTGGTTGCCGTGTTGCTTGTGGGGGCCGCAGGGCTCAGTGGGGCAACCGCAATTGCGGCAGTCGGTGCCGTCCGGGCTTTGGTGGTATTGCTGGCAGTCGTTGTGCTGAGCGCAGGCGCTGCAGAAATGGAATCTGTCGTCTTGGCGCCTTGAACGTTTGGTGCCAACTGAACTTGGTTTGGCAGCTTGGCAAGCACCGCTGCGGTAACAGCGTCTACCTTTTGAGGAGATTTAGCCGCAGCAATCTTGCTGCTCGTGCCTGCTGCGTCACTGGCCGCAGAGGCTGGCGATGCCGCAAGCAGTGGATCAGCCTTGGCGGCTTCTATTGCTGGGGCTTCGGGGACTGAGGCTGCAGGGCTGGCCGCATCGCTGGCGGCTGCAGAGGCAGATGCTGCCATGGCCGTCATGCTGGGCACTTCCGCCGACGAGGGCTTTTCGGTTTCAGAGTTTGAGTTGCCTCCGCCGCAGGCGCAGAGGAGGGTACAGGCAGAGGCAATCAAGCTGAAAGACAAGATACGGTTCCTGGGCTTACAGGCGTTGGAGGAGTACTGCATGGGGCTGACCTGCCTTGCTGATAAAAATCGCGCCGGTGCTTGATTGCCCGTGCTGTTTCGGCATTTTCGGTTGCAGCTCCGCAAAGTTGAGAAGCGATTTTGTTAACGCTTACCTAGGCTTGGTAAGCGCAAGAAACGAGCGCGTACTTTGTCTCGCATGCTGTGTTTTTGTCGTGCTTGCAAGCTGAATGCATCCATCAAGCGTGATGTGATGCGCTTTGGTTGGGGGCGATGCAGGGTGATTCGGCTCGCTTCAGGGCGGGCCTGTTGCGCCTAAGGCACTTTGCATGCTGTAGAGCTCAGCAGTTGCTGGGCCGCCCAGATGATGAAGGCGGTGTTGGTGACGGATGCGCTTTTATGCATGTGCAGCGTTTTGCAGCACTTCGCTTGCCCATTGATTGAGGCTCTTGCCGCTGGCCTGTGCGGCGACCAAGGCTGCGCCATGGACCTCGGGAGGTACTCGCAGCATCAGTTTTCCAGAGGCGGGCTTCTCGGGCTTGATGCCTAGCGCTTTGCAGTCTTGAAGAAAATCCTCAATCGCGCCTTCAAAGGCTTTCCGCAACTCTGTGACTGTTTCACCATGGAAGCTGATGATTTGGCGCAGGCCCAGCACTCGGCCCACAAAAATGGCATCGCGTTCATCGAATTCGATGCGCGCCGTGTAGCCTTTGTGGTTCATCGTGTTCATGGTGCTACTCCTGCTCGTTCAAGGATTTCTCGGATTTCTTCTATTTGATAGCGCTTGGCTTCTTTGCCGGGGTGAGGGCGGTGGCAGCGCCATTGCTCGCCTCTGAAAAGAATTTTCACGCGTGATCCCTCGCGCTCGTGTACTTCGCCACCCAGGCCGACGATCAATGATTCGATATCGGCGAACACGATCGACGCTGACGTTGGACGAGCAAAGATGGCTCGTAGCGTCTTTCGTTGCTTTGTGTTCATGGGATGAATGCTAGCAAAAGGTGCAAGCATGCGCAAAGGCGCTGGTGGCCCGAGGCTTTCGTTCGCGAACGTCTGCCATGCCCTGGCGATCAAAGCTGAAGTTTGGGCAGGAGTCCTGTTTGTTGCCGCAGTGGCTGCCTCTCGCAACCGTCACTTGCCCAGCAATTGCTGCGTCGCCCCGGCAATGAACGCGGTGTTGGTCACCAAATAGCGGCGCCACAGTCGGCGTGGCTCGGTCACCAGGCGGTAGAGCCATTCCAGCCCGCGCTTTTGCATCCAGAGTGGGGCGCGCTTCAAGGTGCCGGCGTGGTAGTCAAAGGCCGCGCCCACGCCAATCATCACGGCGTTGATGTGGCCGAGTTGTTTGGCCATCCACAACTCTTGCTTGGGGCAACCGAGGCTGACCCACACGGTGCCAGCGCCGGAGTCATTGATGCGTTGCACGATGGCGGCATCTTCTTCCGCGCTCAAGGGGCGGAAGGGGGGGGAATAGGCGCCGGCAATCTTGAGGCTGGGCCAATCGCGCAACAGGCGTTCTTGCAGCAAATCCAAGGTGGTTTGGCTGGCGCCGTACAAGAAGATCGATTCTTCTCGTTGGCTGGCCTGCTCGCAGTAGCGCAGCATCAAATCAGGGCCGTTGATGCGTTGCTGATGAGCGTGGCCGAGTTTGCGCAGCATCCAGGCCACGGGCGCGCCGTCGGCGGTGTTCATGTTCGAGCCTTCCAGCGCGGCTCGAAACGCGGGGTCTTGCTGCGCCGTGACCACCGAATGCGCATTGCAAATGCCCACGTAGCTGCTTTGCCGACGGCGGGCGAGTTGCCAGATGCGGTCCAGTGCTTCATCCCAACCAACGGGGTCGATGGGGGTGCCGAGAACGCGGGTTTGTTTTTTTTGCAAAGTGAGGGTCACGGGCAAAGGGGCGCAGGAGCTGATGGGTCGAAACGATTCTAGAAGTGGACTGTGTCAGCCTGCTTGCGGCCCATGCGATGGGCCAGCTTTGTTTGCGCGGCCCTCAGAAGCTCAGGCGCCCAGCTTCTCGGCCAAGATCTTCACAATCCGCTCGGCCGACTTGCCGTCCCACAGAGCAGGCCGGCGGCCACGCTTGCCGCCGTTTTTGATGGCGTCCATGGCCAGCGGGATGATGACATTGGGGTCGGTGCCGGCCAGGACGTTGCTGCCTTCGTCCACGGTGATGGGGCGTTCGGTGTTCTCGCGCATGGTGATGCAGGCCACGCCCAGGGCGGTGGTTTCTTCTTGCAGGCCGCCGCTGTCTGTCAGCACCACGACGGCGTCTTTCCACAGGTGCAGGAAGGACATATACGCCTGCGGGCCCATCAGCGTGACGTTGGCTCCCAGGTCAACGCCGAACTTCTCGATGTTGGCGCGGGTGCGCGGGTGCACGGGGAACACCAGCGGCAGTTCTGGCGAAACGGCGCGCAGCACGGTGGCAATGCGCTCCAGCGCTTCGGCACTGTCCACATTGCTGGGGCGGTGCAGGGTGACCACGCCGTAGCGGGCATGCTGGCGCTTGTAGGCGTCGGTCTCATAACTGCTGGTGTCAGCGGTTTTGCTGAGCTTGTCGGCTTGGTAGAGCACGTTGTCGGCCATCACATGGCCGACGTCATAGACCACCTCCATATTGCGGCCTTCGCGGCGCAAATGTTCGGTGGCGCTGGGCTCGGTGACGAAGAACCAGTCGGTGATGGCGTCGGTCACCAGGCGGTTGATCTCTTCGGGCATGCTCATATCGCCGCTGCGCAGGCCGGCTTCCACGTGAGCCACGGGGATGCAGGCTTTTTTGGCGACGATGGAGCAGGCGGCGGTGGAGTTCACATCGCCTACCACCAGGCAGGCTGCGGGCTTTTCGGCCAGCACCAGGGCCTCGTAGGCCACCATGATCTTGCCGGTTTGCTCGGCATGGCTGCCGCCGCCGCAACCCAGGCGCACATCCGGCGCGGGGATGCCCAGCTCTTCAAAGAACACATCATTCATGTCGCGGTCGTAGTGTTGACCGGTGTGGATGATCTTCCAGTCCAAACGCCCGTCGGCCTGCAGCGCGCGCACGATGGGCGCAATCTTCATGAAGTTGGGGCGTGCGCCGGCGATCAGATGAATGCAAGGCTTGCTCATGGGCTTGTGTACTCGCTGGATGCAGATGCCTGCTTGGGCATCGGGTTGTTGTGATGGGGCTTTCCTCTGGGTGGGTCATTCTATGGGGGGCTTGGCCGGGCAATTGCAGGCCTGAACGGTATGACTCAGCCGCCCGCGTGACCAGCTTCACGCTGCCGGTTTGTGCTTGCGAGGCCGGACAGGCGCAGCGGCCCCGCTTCTCAGCGAGAATGCCGGGCTGTAAAGCCGCTGCTGGCTTTGCACAGGGCAGGCGGGCGAAATCAAGACACAAGCCCATGAACCAGGAGATTGCGTGAAAGTTCTCGTTACCGGCGCGGCCGGCTTTATCGGCATGCATGTCAGCCAGCTTTTGCTGGCGCGTGGCGACCAAGTGGTCGGCCTGGACAACCTCAATGATTACTACGACCCGCAGCTTAAGCATGACCGCTTGGCGCGCCTGACGCCGCTGCCGGGTTTTCGCTTTGTGAAGATGGACGTGGCCGACAAACCCGGCATTGCCGACTTGTTTGCCACGGAGAAGTTTGACCGTGTGGTGCACCTCGCCGCGCAAGCCGGCGTGCGCTACTCGATTGAGAACCCGCACGCTTACATCGAGAGCAATATCGTCGGCTTCACCAATATCTTGGAAGGCTGCCGCCACAACCAGGTGGCCCATCTGGCCTACGCCTCCAGCTCCAGCGTGTATGGCGGCAACACTTTGATGCCCTTCTCAGAGCATCACAGCGTGGACCACCCGGTGAGCCTGTACGCCGCCACCAAAAAGGCCAATGAGCTGATGGCGCACACCTACAGCCATTTGTTCCGCCTGCCCACCACCGGCCTGCGCTTCTTCACGGTGTATGGCCCTTGGGGCCGGCCGGACATGGCTTTGTTCTTGTTCACCAAGGCCATCATTGAAGGCAAGCCCATCAATGTGTTCAACCACGGCAAGATGGTGCGCGACTTCACCTACATCGACGACATCGCCGAAGGCGTGGTGCGCGTCTTGGACCGTGTGGCCACGCCCGAGCCGGGCTACGACCCGGTGAAGAGCGACCCGGCGCATTCCAATGCACCGTACCGCGTGTTCAACATCGGCAACCACGACCCCATCGAGTTGATGGCCTTCATCGAAGCCATCGAAAAAGCCGTAGGTCAAGAAGCCAAGAAGAACTTCATGCCGCTGCAAGACGGCGATGTGCCCGCCACCCACGCCGATGTGGAAGAGCTGGCCGCCTGGACGGGCTTCCGCCCCGCCATGCCGGTGCCCGAGGGCGTGGCCAAGTTCGTGGCCTGGTATCGCGACTACTACAAGGTCTGATGCCCGAGTGCTGATGCGGGCGCTCAGGGGCTGAGTGCCTCTGGCGCGCCGGGCGCTTCAGCCTGGCGCGGTGCCCGCTGCGCTTGTCAGCCAGCCATTCAGTCAGGCAGCTTGTCCAGCCACACGGCAAGGCCCTGCGCATTCAATTCAATGTCCATGGCCAACAGGGCCAGCTGCTCCTGCTCCGGCAAGGGGCAGCCATGCGCATGCAGGCTTTGCAAATAGATCTGCTGCAGGCCTTGTTTGAGCTGCGCATGCCGCCGCTCTTTGGCTTTGCGCAGCCCAAGCCCCAAGTCCACCATTTGTTGAACCTGCGCCAGCAGCAGGCCGGCCAGACGCTGCACATCCTCGGCGTGATGGCCGATGCGACCGTAGTGCGTCAACAGCATGGCTTGCGGCGCATGGCTCAGCAGGCGCTGCACCGAGGCGCGCAAGGCCTCGGGCTCAAACTGCACCGGCGTGCTGGTGGGCAGCAGCCAGGCGCGGCCCTGGTGGTCAAACTCGCGGTAGCTCAGGCCGAAGGTGTCGCCGGTGAACCAGCTTTGGCTGCGCGCGTCCCAAATGCAGTGGTGGTGGCGCGCATGGCCGGGGGTGTCGATCAGCAATAACGGCCGGCCCGCCAGTTCAATGGTTTGCTCATCAAAGCTGGCTTGCGCGCGCTCGGCCGGCACGGGCTGCAGCTCGCCATAAGAGCGCTGCATTTCCTCCTCGCCATAGACCGCCAAAGCGCCCTGGTACAAGGCTGAAGGGTCGACCATATGGCGCAGGCCGCGCGGGTGCACCAAGACCTGCGCCCGCGGCAAAGACTGCATCAGCAGGCCCACGCCGCCGGCGTGGTCCAAATGCACATGGGTCGGAATCACCCAGTCCACGCAGTCCGGTGTGAGACCCAGCGACGCCAAGGCGGCCAGCAATCGAGGCACGGCGTGGTTGGTGCCGGTGTCGATGAAGGCGGCGCGGCCGGCTTCGACGATCAAGTACGCCGCATCAAAGCGGGGCCGCTGAAAGCCGGTGTCGATGGCATAAATGCCATGGCCCAGCGGCTGCAAAAAGTCCTCGGGAAGTGCTTGCACGGTGCGGCTCCTTAGAATTCTGCGCACGATAGCTCAGAGGGCGAGAGATGGCCGTACATGAAATCCTGAAGATGGGCGATGCGCGCCTTTTGCGCGTGGCGCAGCCGGTGACCGAATTTGGCACGCCGGCCTTGAAGGCCTTGATTGCCGATATGTTCGAGACCATGAAAGCCGCCAACGGTGCCGGCTTGGCCGCGCCGCAAATCGGCGTGGACTTGCAACTGGTGATCTTTGGCTTCCAAAGCAATGAGCGCTACCCCGAGGCCCCCCCGGTGCCACCCACGATTTTGATCAACCCGCAGATCACACCCTTGTCAGATCAGCGCGTGGAGGGCTGGGAGGGCTGCTTGTCGGTGCCTGGGTTGCGCGGCGTGGTGGAGCGCTTTGAACGCATCCGCTACAGCGGCTTTGACGAAATGGGTCAGCCCTTTGAGCGCGAGGCTGAGGGCTTTCATGCCCGCGTGGTGCAGCATGAGTGCGACCATTTGCAGGGCGTGCTCTACCCCATGCGCATCAAAGACTTCAGCCGCTTTGGCTACACCTCGGTGCTGTTCCCGGCGCTGGACCCGAATGCCGATGATTGATCCGCACATGCCCCTCTTTGGAGGGGCGGTTTGCAATAGTTTGTAAAGCGGGTCGGCGCGGTCAGCGATTCAGGCGTTGAGCTGGCTTGAAGGAGCTTGCCATGTTTGCTGCCGCTTGGAATCAAAGACTCGCTGCTTGGCGCAGCGGGCTTGCCATGTACATGGGCCTGATGGGCCTTGCCGCTCTTTTGGGCGCAGCCGCGCCGGCCGCCTGGGCCGACCCGCCCACACGCGCAGGCCGGGTGGCTGAAGTAACGGGCGATGCCTGGCTGTTTGATGCCGAAGCCAAGGAGTGGCTGCGCGTCACCCGCAATCAGACCGTGGCCGAAGGCGACCGCCTGCGCACCGATGAGCGTTCGCGCGTCAGCCTGCGCATTGGCTCCACCAGCTTGTGGCTGGACGAGCGCAGCGATTTGGAGTTCACCCAGTTGGACGAGGGGCGTGTGTTGCTGCAAGTCGCCAAGGGCGATTTGGGTCTGCGGCTGCGTTCTCAAGAAGCGGTGAATGAGTACCGAGTGCAGACCCGCGAGGGCATGGTGTTTGCCGAGCGGGAAGGGCTTTACCGGGTCGAGCAACTCGATCGTGGCAGCCGGGTGTTTGCGATGCAAGGGCGCAGCCGGTTTGAATTCAAACGGGGCGAGCAAAGTCAGCCGGTCTGGTTGCAAGACGGCGAGCAGGCCGAGTTGTGGTGGGCTGGCGGGCCGCGCACCGAACGCCAGGTGCTCCGGGGCGACGGCTTCGGCGATTGGCTGGTGTCGCAAAGCCGTGCCGAGGGCGACAGCATCAGCGCCGGGGTCAGCCATCGCTATGTCTCGCCCGAGATGACCGGGGCTGAAGACCTGGACCGGCATGGCCGCTGGGAGCAGTCTCCTGAGTACGGCCATGTTTGGATCCCGACCGTGGTGTCGGCGGGCTGGGCGCCTTATCGCCATGGGCGTTGGGTTTGGTCGCGCCATTGGGGCTGGACCTGGGTGGACGACGCGCCCTGGGGCTTTGCCCCGTTTCACTATGGGCGCTGGGTGAGCTGGGGTGGGCGCTGGTGCTGGTCGCCTGGGGTCTATGTGAGCCGCCCGGTGTATGCGCCGGCGCTGGTGGCCTGGGTGGGCGGGCCTTCGGTGAGCATCGGCGTCACGATTGGCGGGCCGCGGCCACCGCGCCCGCATTACGGCTGGTACCCCTTGGCGCCTCGAGAAGTCTATGTGCCGCATTACCAGCACAGCCCGGCGTATCAGCAGCGTATCAATGTCGACCCGGACCCAGTCACGGTGCGCCGGCCGCGCAGCAATTTTGAGGTGCCGGGCGCGGTCAGCTACTTGCCCGGCCAGGGCGGGGCAGTGCAGGCCTTGCCGGCCAAAGAGGTGGGGCCGGTGCGTCCTCTGCCCAGCCCGCCAGCGCGGCAGGAGCTTGCCGCTTTGCTGCCGGCCCGGCCGGCGGTTGACGCGGCTGCGCCGCAGCGCTCAGCGCCCGAGATGAACTGGCGCAGCGAGTCGCTGAGCCGCCGTGAACGTGAACGTGAGCGCGAGCGTGACCGCGATCTGCCCCGCGCCGGCAACGGCGAGGTCGGGCCGCAGCGGCCGGCCGTGGTGGCGCCGTCGGTGGCGCCGTCGGCGGTCGGGGGCGGGGGGCCGGCAGCGGTCATGGGCCCGGCGGCGCCCCGCGATGAAAGCCGCGAACGCCAAGATCGCGCCATGCAGCAGGAGCGCCAGGAACGTGCGGAGCGTCAAGAGCGCCAGGATCGGCAAGACCGGCAAGACCGGCAAGATCGGGTCGAGCGCCAAGATCGCGCAGAGCGCTTGGAACGCGCGCAAAGAGCCGAGCGCGAAGAGCGCGAGGCCTTGGCACGGCGGGCTTCTGAACGCAGTTCAGAGCGGGGCATGGACAGCGTAGGCCCCAGCCGCAACCCCGGCTTTGAGCGGAGCCCGGAGCGTTCCCAAGAGCGTCAGATGGAGCGCCAGATGGAGCGTCAGGCCGAGTCGCGCTCCCGTTCGATGGACATGCCCTCGGCGCCGGCCATGCCTCGCCCCGCGATGGAGGTCCCTCGGCCCGCGGCGCCGGCGGCCATGCCGCGTGCCGAAGATGCCGGCCCACGGCGCGGTCGTGCAGAAGATTCGGCCCGGCCGGGCGGCGAGCGCCGCCGTGGCGAGGCAGAGCGCTGAGGCTGGCTTCGCCTCGCCTTGATGATGCAGCAGCCCTCAGGGCTTGAGCAGCGGCTTCAAGGCAGGCCAGACTTGGTCCAGCATGATGGGGTGAGCTTTGGCCAAGGGGTGGATGCGGTCGGGCTGGAACCAGTCCATCGCGTCCGACCGGTCGGCCACGCCTTTGAGTAAAAAGGGCACCAGGGCGGTCTTCTCCGCCTTGGCCACTTGCTCAAACAGGCCAGAAAATTCGCGCCCATAGCTGGCGCCGTAGTTCGGCGGCACTTGCATGCCGGCAATCAGCACCTTGGCCCCCGCGGCCTTGGCGGCTTGGCTCATGGCCAGCAGGTTCTCGCGCGTGCTGGCCAGCGGCAGGCCGCGCAAAGCGTCATTGCCGCCCAACTCGATGATGAGCACGGCGGGCTGGTGCTGCTTCAGCAGGGCGCCCAAACGCGCGCGGCCGCCGGCCGTGGTGTCGCCGCTGATGCTGGCGTTCAAGACTTGGTGCGGGTGTTTGTTTTCGCGCAGCCGCTGCTCCAGCAGGGCGACCCAGCCTTGGCCGCGCGTCAGCCCGTATTCGGCTGACAAACTGTCGCCCAGCACCAAGATCAGTGGCGCGGCCTTGCTGCTGGCCGCCTGCGCAAGACCTGAGCCCGCACCGGTGAATAAGGCCGCCAGGGTCAAGGCGCTAAAGTAGGCGCCACAATCTCGTCGTCTCAGTGTCTTCACCAGGGTTCCTGTTCAATGGCAGTCCATATTGTCGAAGTCGATCAAGTCAGCAAGCGGGTGCAAGACGCGACCGGCGAGTTGACCATTCTCCATGACATCTCATTCACCCTGGCGGCGCAGGAATCTGTGGCCATCGTCGGCGCCTCCGGCTCGGGCAAGAGCACTTTGCTGGCGATTTTGGCCGGCTTGGACAAGCCCAGCAGCGGCACGGTGCGCCTGCGCGGGCAAGACCTGTTTGCCTTGGATGAAGACCAGCGCGCGGCTGTGCGAGGCGCCGAGCTGGGTTTTGTGTTTCAGAGCTTTCAGCTGCTGCCGAATTTGACTGCGCTGGAAAACGTGATGCTGCCGCTGGAACTGCGGGGCTACCGCGATGCGCGTGTCTTGGCCACACAGATGCTCGGCCGCGTCGGCTTGTCGCAGCGCTTGAGTCATTACCCGCGGGTGCTGTCCGGTGGCGAGCAACAGCGCGTGGCCTTGGCCCGGGCTTTTGTGATGCGGCCCGCTTTGTTGCTGGCCGATGAACCCACCGGCAGCTTGGACTTCGCCACCGGGGCCGCAGTGATGGAATTGATGTTTGAGCTCAACCGCGAGGTGGGCACCACCTTGGTCTTGGTGACCCATGACATCGGCATTGCACAGCGCTGCCAGCGGCAGTTGCGAATCGAGGCGGGCGGTTTGGCCGCCGAGGTGACGGACGCGATCGGGGTCTGAGCGCTGATCAGCGCCGCTGCCGCAGGCGCCGCCAACGCTCACCCTTGATGACCACCCACCAGCCGAAGTAGACGACCACATAGGCCAGTGCGCCCAGCACCACGCCTGCCAGCGGCAGGCCGATCAAGAGCGGCTCACCCAGCGACTGAATGCCGGCCCAAAAAGAGGGCCACCAGCTGGCCGGCTGGGTCCAGTCGATGGCCATCATTTCCGGCGTGGCAATGGGGCCGGTGTGCCCTGATACCATGCGGCCCAAAGCGATGGCCAGGCTCCAGATCGGCACCAGGGTGAAGGGGTTGGTCAGCCAGGTGGCGGCAATGGCCGCAGCCACATTGGCGCGGCAGGCAATGGCCAGCACCGCGGCCAACACCATTTGGGTCGGCAAGGGGATCACGCCCGCGGCCAAGCCCACGGCCACGCCCAACGCCACGCGACGCCGGTGCGCCACCCACAACCAAGGCCGTGGCGCCAGGTAGTGGCCCAGCCACTTCAGTCCCTTGGTCTGAGCCAGAGTGTCGGGATGCGGCAGGATGCGACGGGCCAGTCGGGAAGCAGACACGCGAGAGGTCCTTGCTCGGTTCGATCAACAAAAAAACAAAACCCGCGCCGCCATCATTGCATGGCGCTGCGCGGGTTGGCAGTCTGGCCTATCTGAGGCTGGGTCTGTGTTCGACAAGACGCAGCGCTCAAAAATCGGCCTCAGCATCGGGGGCCAGGGATCAGCGCAGTGCCAAGCCCTGGTCCTGGCTGCATCAGTTGGCGAACTTGTAATCGGTCTTGGCCTTGCTGCGCAGCTCTTGCTGGAAGGCGCCGATCTTTTGCTGGTTCAGGCGTTGCACGATTTGACCCTTGACGTCGTCAAAGGCGGGGAACTGTGCTTCGCGGCTGTCTTCCAGCTTGATGATGTGATAGCCGAATTGCGACTTCACCGGCTCCTGGGTCATTTCGCCCTTTTGCAGCTTGGCCAGGGCTTCGGTGAATTCCTTCACGTAGCTGTTGCCATTGGCCCAGTCCAGATCGCCACCATTGGCGGCCGAGCCAGGGTCTTTGGAGTTCTTGGTGGCGAGGTCTTCAAACTTGGCGCCGCCTTTGATCTGGGCGATCAGGGCCTTGGCTTCGTCTTCCTTTTCCACCAGGATGTGGCGAGCGCGGTATTCCTGGCCGCTGTTTTGGGCCTTGAACTTGTCGTACTCGGCCTTGGCGTCGGCATCGCTGACGGGGTTCTTCTTGGCAAAGTCAGCAAACAGTTCGCGGATCAGGATGCTTTGACGCGCCATTTCCATCTGAGCCTTGTAGTCGGCGCTGGCAGGGATGCCGCGCTTTTCTGCTTCTTGCAAAAAGATCTCGCGCAGCACGACTTCGTCCTTGACCTGGGCTTCCAGTTCAGGGGTGCGTTGCTGCTGGCCACTCTTGGTGACCTGGGCAATCAGCTGCTCGGCGCGGGCCTTGGGCACCGGCTTGCCATTGACGATGGCGATGTTTTGCGCGCTGGCCGACAGGGGCAGCAAGGCGGCGGACAAGGCCACAACGGCGAACAAATTCTTCTTCATGGAGATGGCGCTTTATGAGGCTAAAAAAATGGCGCCTGTGAGGGCGCTGATTGATCAGGATGTGGAGCGGATTTGCTGGTTTCAGGCTTCGTCCGGCGCGCGGGCATCGACCGCCAGCGCATGGATGCCCTGCTGCATCAACTCTGCCAGGCAATGATATACGAGGCGATGACGTGCCACTCGGTTAAGCCCTGTAAAGCGGGCGCTGACGATGCTCAGGCTGTAGTGGCCGCCTTCTTTGGCGCCTGCATGGCCGGCATGCAGATGGCTGTCGTCTTGCAACTTCAGCGACAAGGGTTCCAGGCCTGCGCGCAGCCGGGCCTCGATGTCGGCCAGCGATGCTTTGGGGCTGCTGCTCATGGTTGTTGGCCCTTCTTTTCTTCTGAGTCTTTGCTGGCGCCTTCGCCTTCAGCGGCGGGCTCAGGCAGGTGGCGACTCAGGTAAAAACCTTGTGCCACGGTGAAGACCACGATCAATCCAATGGTGCCGAAGGCCTTGAAGCTGGCCCAAGTCGAGGTCGAGAAGCTGTAGGCCACATAGATATTGAGCACCCCCATAAAGGCAAAGAACAGCACCCAGGCACGGTTCAGGTTTTGCCACACTTCAGTGGGCAAGGCGAGTTCAGCGCCCAGCATGGCCTTGATCAGGTTCTTGCCCCAAAACACCTGCGAGGCCCAGAACACCAGCGCCGAGGCCCAGTACAAGCCGGTGGGCTTCCACTTGATGAAGGTTTCGTTATGGAACCAGACGGTGGCGCCGCCCAGCGTGACCACCAAGCCCAGGCTGATCCAAAGCATCAGGTCGATCTTCTTGCCTTGCAGCTTGATGACCAGGGCTTGCAGCAATGTGGCCACCATGACGACCAAGGTCGAAAGCAGCACCGGGCCTTCGTCCAAGCCCACCACGCCGCCGGAGACCATGAAGCCGAAATGTTCGCTGGCAAAAGCGGCGGCCCACTCCTTGTGCGATTCCGCGTATTTGAAAGTGCCGAAGAACAGGATCAGCGGCAAAAAGTCGAGCAAGAGCTTCATGCAAAGGGCGAAAGTGAAAAGGGGTCAGCAGGATGAACAGGTGCAAACACGCGCCCGGGCGGTCGTGACCCACAAGGCCCTCAGGGTTCGGAGCCGAAGTCTATCGCAGCGGAGTTGATGCAAAAGCGCTCGCCGGTGGGCTCAGGGCCGTCGGGGAAGACGTGTCCCAGGTGCGAGCCGCACTGGTTGCAGCGCACCTCCACGCGCACCATGCCGTGCGAGTGATCGATGACGCGCTCGATCACTTCGGCATTGATGGGCGCCCAGTAGCTGGGCCAGCCGCAGCCGGCGTCGAATTTGGTGTCCGGTTCGAACAGGGGCGTGCCGCAGCCCACGCATTTGTACAGGCCGTTCTTTTCAAAATGGTCCCAGTACTTGCCGGTGAAAGCCCGTTCGGTGCCGGCGTGGCGGGTGACTTGGTATTGCATCGGGTCCAACTCGGCGCGCCATTGGGCGTCGGTTTTCTGGACCGGGTATTTTTTATCGCTCTCGTTCATGATGAACAGCTGACCTCCAGAGTTTGTGCCCAGTCGGGCGCGAGTGCGGTATCACTGGGCCGCTCTGCTTCGTCGTAGGGGCGCTGCAAAACTTTCAGCAGGCGCTGGGTTTCGCTGAAGTCGCCCTGCTGAGCTTGGCGAATGGCGATTTCGGCCAGATGCTTGCGCAGCACCACGGCCGGGTTGACGCCGCGCATGCGGGCGGCTCGCTCGGCGTCGTCACTGGCCTCCACCTGCAGCCGAGCCCGGTAGCGCTGCAGCCAGGCCGCCAAGGCTTCGCGGTCGATGAAAAGGTCCCGCAAATGCGCGGGGTCTTCGCTGGCCGTCACGGCACTCAGGCGCCGGAACGATTGGGTGTAGTCCGCTCGCGAGGCGGCCATCAGGCGCAGCCAGTCGTCGATCAGTTGGCGGTCCTCGTCTTGCGCGGTTTGCAGGCCTAGCTTGGCACGCATGCGGCGCAGCAGGCCTTGGGCAAACTCGGTCTTGTAGGGTTCCAACGCTTGTAGCAGGGCCTCACCGGCGGCTTCGCGCGGGCCGGGCATCAAGGGCATGAAGGCCTGGGCCAGCGCATGCAGATTCCAAAACGCGATATTGGGCTGGCGCGCAAAGGCATAACGGCCTTGGCCATCGGAATGGTTGCAAATGTGACCGGGGTCAAAACCGTCCATGAAGCCAAAGGGGCCGTAATCCAGGGTCAGGCCCAGCATCGACATATTGTCGGTATTCATCACGCCGTGGCAAAAGCCCACCGCCTGCCAGTCTGCAATCAGGCTTGCGGTTTGCGTGGCGACGCGCTCCAACAGCGCGGCATAGGGCGACGATGCGGCCTGGCACTCGGGCGCATGGTGCTGGATGAAGAAGTCTGCGAGGCGGCGCAAGGCCTCATGTTGATCGGTATGCGCAAAGTGTTCAAAGTGGCCGAAGCGCAGGAAGCTGGGCGCAATGCGGGTGACGATGGCGGCTGTTTCCAGGCGCTCGCGGCGCACGGGCAAATCACTGGCGCTCAGGCACAGCGCACGCGTGGTTGGGATGCCCAGGCCGGCCATGGCTTCTGAGCAGAGGAACTCGCGGATCGATGAACGCAGCACCGCCCGGCCATCGCCCATGCGGGAGTAGGGCGTGATGCCGGCGCCTTTGAGCTGAATTTCCAGCGCGCCCTGGGGCGTGGCGACTTCGCCCAGCAGATGCGCCCGCCCATCACCCAGCTGACCGGCCCAGACGCCGAACTGGTGGCCGCTGTAGACCGTGGCCATGGGGCGCATGCCCGGCCACTGGGCATTGCCGCTGAAGACTTGCAGGGCTTGCCAATCCTCGCGCTCCCACCAATCACTGGGCCAGCCCAGTTGCTCGGCGCAGCCGGGGCTGTGGGCGACCCAGCGTGGCGAGGGCATGCCTTGCGGCGGCAGCTCAGTGAAGAAGGCGGGCCCCAAGGCCGCAAACCGATTCAACCAATTGCCGGGTGCTGCGGCGGGGGGCGAGGCGGGGTCAGGGCTGGCGGGGGCGGAGTCAGAAGGCATCGCGGCAGTGTAGCGAGCGCCTCTGGGCCTTGTGGTTCTGGGGGTTTTACCGCGCCAAGGCCTTGGGGGCTTGTTGGTGCAGGCTGGCATTTGCTGGCGTCTGCTGGTATTTGCTGGCGCGGGCGATGTGAATTGTTGACGCCCAAAGCATCAAACTGCGGCGCGGGGACGGGCACTCGCCGCCTATACTTTTTGGCCGCCCACGCTGGCCGGGTTTCTCAGGTTCAGCGCTCGTTTTTGACCTTGTTCACAGGACACGATGAAACCCTTTTTGCTCAAGTCCCTCGCGCCCAGCTTGCTTGCCGTCAGCCTCTTGGCTGCTTGTGGCGGTGAGAGCTACGACACCTTGATGAGCTCGGCCAAAACGCTGCTGGACAAGGGCGATAGCAAGGCCGCCATCATTCAACTGAAGAATGCGCTGCAAAAAAGCCCCGAGGCGGGCGAGGCGCGTTATCTCTTGGGCAAAGCCTTTTTGGACGTTGGCGACCCGCGCTCGGCCGAAGTCGAGTTGCGCAAAGCCATGTCCGCCAAATATGACCCGGTGCGAGTGGCCCCGGCTTTGGCGCGCGCGCAGCTGGCCTTGCAGGCTTTCAAGCCCTTGATTGAGACCTTTGCCGAGGCCAAGCTGGACGATGCGGCAGCGCGCGCTGATTTGCAGACGTCGCTGGCGATGGCGTATTTCAGCACCGGGGCGGTCGACAAAGCCAACGCCGCCTTGCAAGAAGCATTCAAGGCGGTGCCCGACTTCACGCCGGCACAGCTGCTGCAGGCCCGGGTCAAGCTGCGTGATGGGGAGGTACCCGCTGCACTGCAGATGCTGGATGCATTGCTCAAGCGCGAGCCCAAGCAGACCGATGCCTGGCGCCTGAAAGGCGAGGTGATACTGGGCGCCGTTCGGGCCGGGCAAACCGGCTTTGACGCCAAAGAGGGCGAAGCAGCTCTGCGCCAGGCCTTGCTCTTGAATTCCGCCGATGTGGGTGCTTATGCCGGCTTGCTGAATTACTTCATTGAGAAGGGTGACTTTGAGGCCGCGGCTGCGGATCTTGAAAAGCTCAAGCAAGCCTTGCCCAAGGATCCGCAAACGTTCTATTTCGACGCACTCCTGGCGTATTCGCGCAAAGACTATGCGGCGGCCAAGCCCCCGATTCAGCAACTGCTGCAAGTGGCGCCGGAGAGCCCGCTGGCTTTGCAGTTGGGCGGAGCCATTGAGTACGAGTTGAAAAACTACACGCAAGCGGAGGAGTGGCTGGCCAAATCTTTGAAGCTGGCACCTAACTTGTCAGCGCCACGGCGCATGTTGACGCAGATTTATTTGTTGAACGCCAGCCCGGCCAAGGCGGTGGCGGCGATTCAACCTTTGCTCTTGAGCAGCAACCCGGACGCCCAGGTCTATTCCTTGGCTGGCGAGGCCTATTTGCAAAACGGCGACAGCAAGAAGGCCGAGGGCTATTTCGCGCAAGCCGCCAAGCTCAACCCCAAGGACAGCCGCAGCCGCACGCAGCTGGTGTTGGGCAAAGCGAGCAATGCCAAGGCGGAAGAGGTGTTCGCTGACCTGAAGGCGATTTCGGACAGCGACCCCAGTTCGGTGGCGGATATCGCCATCATCCGGGCGCATTTGCAGCGCCGCGAGCTGGACAAGGCGCTCGCGGCGATCGACGTCTTGGAGCGCAAGCAACCGAAGCGGCCCATTGCGGCCAATCTGCGTGGCTTGGTGCAGTTGGCGCGCAAAGACACGGCCGGCGCGCGCCAGAATTTTGAGAAGGCCTTGAGCTTGGACCCAGGCTTTTATCCGGCGGCCGCGTTGTTGGCCTCCTTGGACATGGCCGATAAAAAGCCCGAGGCGGCCAAGGAGCGCTTTGAAACGCTGTTGAAGGCCTCGCCGAACAACGTCAAAGCCCATCTGGCCTTGACCGAGCTGAAGGAGCTGGGCGGCGCCAGCAAGGAGGAGGTGGCCGGGCTGATCGAAAAAGCCATCAGCATGAAGCCCAGTGACGCAGCGCCGCGCGTGGCCTTGGTGGACCACCATCTGAAGCACAAAGACTTGAAAGCCGCGCAGATTGCGGCACAAAAAGGCATTGCGGCGCTGCCGGAGGCGCCGGAGCTTTTGGAGGTGCAAGGCCGGGTTCGCATGATGGCGGGTGAATACAACCAAGCCACCGAGTCTTTCAATGCCTTGGCGCGGGTGATGCCGCGTTCGCCCATGCCGCATATGCGAGTGGCTGAAGCCTATGTGGCACTGAAAAACCTGCCGTCGGCAACACAGAGCTTGAAGCGAGCGCTGGAGTTGGCCCCCGACTATTTGGCGGCTCGCAAGCGCTTGGGCGAGGTGCAGTTGGCGGCGGGCGACTTCAAGGCGGCGCAGGCCACGGCCGCTTTGCTGCAAAAGCAGGAGTTGGGCAAGGTCTCGGGCTTGAATCTGGACGGCGATGTGCGCGCCGCCCAAAAAGACTGGTCTGGCGCGGCCACGCAATATCGCCAAGGCTTGGCGACGGCGGGTGCCGAGGCCAACCCTGATTTGCTCGCCGCCTTGGCCAGCAAGTTGCACCATGCTTTGCTGCAAACGCCCAACAAGCCTGAGGCGGACAAGTTCGCCAGCGGCTGGCTCAAAGATCATCCCAAAGACGCTGTGTTCAACTTCTATTTGGGCAGCGAAGAGTTGAAGCTCGGTCAGTTTGATGTGGCGGAGTCGCGCTTTGCCCAGGTGTTGAAGCTGCAACCGGAGAACGCCCCAGCGCTGAACAATATGGCTTGGCTGTTGATGAAACAGGGCAAGCCCGGCGCTTTGGCGCTGATTGAAAAAGCCAATCAAATTGCGCCCAAGCAGCCGGAGTTCCTGGACACCTTGTCTTTGGTCTTGGAGTCAGAGAAGCAGTTGCCCAAGGCCCTGGCCGCTCAGGTGCAGGCGCTGGAATTGCAGCCGGAAAACCACGACATGCGTTTGCGTCTGGCCAAGCTGTATTTGAAGACCGGCGACAAAACCCAGGCGAACAATGAGTTGCAGCGTTTGGCCAAGGTGGGCAAACAGTTCTCGGGCCAAGCCGAGGTGCAGCAGCTGCTGCGCACGTTGTGATTCAGCCTGAAGGCTGAGCCTCAGCCCTGCTTTGCAGACCCGCGGCTTGGGCGCCCTGGCGTGCTGTCGCTGACGCTGACGTTGACGCTGGTGCCCGCTTGCAGCCAGGCCAGGATTTGTTGGCTGACTTGCGGGTCTTTGAGCAGGGCCATGTGGTTCATGCCCTCGAAGACCCGCTGCGCTGAGGGCGCAAACGCCAAGCAGCGGTGCGCATCGCTGTGTTGGCCGAGCGCGCTGTGCAAGGGAACCAGTCCATCGCCAATCAATGAATGGGCCAAGCTGGCCCCGCGAGGCGCCAAGGTGGCGGCCACGGCAAAGCAGTTCACGCCGGCAGGCAAGGGCGTGAAGCGCCGCGCGTCGGCCTTGCGCTGGAAGCGATCATTGCCGCGCCAGTCTTCATCCCGCACAAAGCCGTGGCGGAGGTCGGTGATGCCGGCACTGCGCAGATGGCCGAGCTTGGCCAAAGGGGCAGTGAACGGGGTGCTGGCCAAGATGACGTCGACCCAATTGCCGGCCCGCTCCAAGGGCGCGCCATGGTGAGGTGTGCCCAGAAACACGATGTTCTTCAGCAAAGGCCGCCAGCTCAAGCCTTGCTCGGTGGCGATATGGCAAGCGCTGCGGGCCAGCAGCCCGCCCATGCTGTGCGCAATGATGCTGATCTCCTGCAAGGGCACGGGCCATTGCGCTTGCAATGCCTGCAATTGCTGGGCCAGTGTCTGGCCGTTTTGCGAGATGTGCAGGCCCGAGTTGTAGCGCACATAGAGGGGGCAATAGCCCAGCGCCTCCGCCAGACTGAGCTCGGCCGTGTCCGGCGGATCTTGGAGGCGACCGCCCCAATGCAGTTCGTTCATGCAAAGACCATGCACCAGCAGCAAGATCTTGCTGTGTGGGGGCATGTCGGGCGGTAAGCGTGGCGGCAAGTGCGGCGGACGATGTTCTTCTGTCAGCGACTGTCCCCGCCAGCGCAGACTCATGCCCAAGGCCAGGGGGTTGTGTGTGGCTTGCAAATGGTCGCCCATCACGCCGTTCAGCGCGGCCAGCCCGGCGGCGCGCTGGGGGCTGTCTTCGCCTCTGTGTGCCGGCTCGTCTGGAGGGAGCAGCGATTCAAGCTGCCGCAGTGAAAGGTCCAGACCCTTGCCGACCCAGTGATTGATGCCCCGAACGCTTCGGTAAGCCAGGCCGGTGATGCCGCGGGCTTGGCCGGCTTGAGGGCCACCGGGCAGACCCAAACGATCCCAGATTGACTGGTGAACGCCTTCCACCATGCGAGTGACGCCGGCCGTGGCTTGGGTGGCAAGCTGAGCCATGCCACGCAAATCAGAGGGCCGCAGATGTCGGGTGCGTGGCTTCGGAGGAAGTGCAGTCATGGCCTTGGCCCCCAGTTTGAATGCGCCTTGAGCGTGCGGCATTGTGGGGCCGCGGGAGCGCGCTTGTCGCTTGGATTTGCTAGGGGCGCAGGTCTATTGCCTTTTTGCCGAAGTGTGGTGTCGCCTGGCCTGACCTTGGCCTTCGCTCTGCTCAAGTCATCAAGGTCAGCAGGGCAAAGCTGGCCAGCACAAAAGCGATGCTGCTGATGTTGAGCACGGCCAGCACAAAAGCGCGCGGCAAGGTGCTCCACCAACGGGTTCGATAGACGCGTTGCAAGGCAATCAAGGGATAGACCACCGCCGCCACCACCCCGAGCAGGGTCAGCGGCGTCCAGTTGATCAGCAGCAGCAACATCATGGCGAACCAAAAGGCGTGCAAGTGCAGCGCGAAAATCATGTGCTCGGTGTAGTGCAAGCCTTTGTCCCAAAACAGCAGCTTGAGCCAGACCGCAAAGCAAGGCAGCAGCACAAACATGGTGGCGCCCAAGTTGTTGAGGGCGCGTTCGGTCAGCTGCAGCATTTCCTTGACCAGGCTGGCGCTGTCCAGTGTGAGGCGGCGCTCCAGCCGTTTGCACATGCTTTCGGGCAGCTTTTCGCAAAAGAACACGCCATCTTTCATGCCGGCCCTCACCCCGGCGATACCGAGAATCTGGATGTTCTTGGTGTCGCCGTTTTTCAGGTCAATGGCGCGAGATGAGCTGGTTTTGTCGATCACCGGCGCCTCGGCCTCGATTTTTTGGCTGGTGACCATGCGCAGTGACAGCAAGGCCAAGACGCTGATCGTCAGGTACAGGCGCAGGGGCAAAACATAACGCCGCCGCCGACCGGCCAAGTATTCCAGCGTCAATTGGCCCGGCAGCAACAACAAGCGCCACAGCGTTCGCCACAAAGCGCCTTCGGTCGAGATATAGGCCCCGCCGAGCTGCTGAATGAACTCCAGCAGGCTGGGCGCGCGCAAATTGCTCTCTTGGCCACAGTCCCCACAGTACTTGGGCCTCGGCTCGGCGAAGCGGCTGCCACAGTTGGGGCAGATGTCCGGAGATGGTTTGACGGGGACCAGGGCTTGAGGAGCAGGCATGGCGCATTGTCCAAGCAAACCGGCCCGGCGCTTGGGCCTGCTTGGGCCTGCTCGCGCTTGGATGTTTCATGGCCGCTACACAGAGTCTTGCTAGGCTGTGCGGAATTTTGGGTCGGGCAGCGTCTTGCTCCCCAGCTCGGCACGAGCAAGCCGGGCTGGAGGGTTACCATCGCGCCATCCAGCAAAGGGAATAGAGCAATGAAGGTTACCGCCATTGGCACCGGTTATGTGGGATTGGTTACCGGCGCATGTCTGGCCGAAATGGGCAACCATGTGGTGTGCCTGGATGTCAACGAAGAAAAGATCCGCGTGCTCAATGGCGGCGAGATTCCTATCCATGAGCCTGGGCTGCTCGAAATCGTGCGACGCAATGTGGCTGCCGGTCGTTTGCAGTTCACCACCAATGTGGACCTCGCGGTTCAGCACGGCACCATCATGTTCATCGGCGTGGGAACGCCGCCCGATGAAGACGGCTCAGCGGATTTGCAATACGTACTCGCGGCAGCGCGCTCGATTGGCGCCCGCATGACCGACTACAAAGTCATTGTCGACAAGAGCACGGTGCCGGTGGGCACGGCCGACAAGGTGCGCGCGGCGGTGGCGGACGAACTGGCCAAGCGCGGCGCTGATGTGGCTTTCTCGGTGGTCTCGAACCCGGAGTTCCTGAAAGAGGGCGCGGCGGTGGAAGACTTCCTCAAGCCCGATCGCATCATCGTGGGCTCGGACGATGAGCAGGCCACGCTCTTCATGCGTGCGCTTTATGCGCCTTTCACCCGCAACCATGACCGCATGATCGTGATGGATCTGCGCAGCGCCGAGTTCACCAAGTACGCCGCGAATGCGATGCTGGCCACGCGCATCAGCTTCATGAATGAGATGGCCTTGTTGGCTGAAAAAGTGGGCGCCGATATTGAGTTGGTGCGGCGCGGCATCGGCTCGGATCCTCGCATTGGCTACAGCTTCCTCTACGCCGGCGCTGGCTATGGCGGCTCCTGCTTCCCCAAGGATGTGAAGGCCTTGGTGCAGGCGGCGCAGGGTGAGGGCATCCCCTTGCGCGTCTTGACCGCCGTGGAAGAAGCCAATGAGCGACAAAAGCTCTTGCTGGTCGACAAGGTGGTGGCGCGTTTTGGCGCGGACCTGAAGGGCCGGCATTTTGCGATCTGGGGTCTGGCCTTCAAGCCCAATACCGACGATATGCGCGAGGCACCCGCCTTGGTGATTCTTCGCGAGTTGTTGGCCCGTGGCGCCACCGTGGCGGCCTATGACCCGGTGGCCATGAACGAGGCGCGGCGGATTTTGGGCAAGACCCCAGGCTTGCGTTTTGATGAGCGTGCCGAGCAGGTCTTGGACGGCGCAGACGCTTTGCTGCTGGTGACCGAGTGGAAAGAGTTCAAGAGCCCTGATTTCGACACCATCAAGGCCAAGCTCAAGCAGCCGGTGGTGTTTGACGGGCGCAATCAATACGAGCCCAGCCTGATGAAGGCCATGGGCATTGAGCACTACGGCATTGGCCGCGGCTTGCAGCCTTGATCAAGAAGCAACAAAGACGCGCTATTGCGCGTCTTTGTGCAAATTGAGCTGAGCAGCGTTACAACGAGAGGCGGCCCGGCCAAGAGGCCTCAGTCGAAGACGCGGGCCTCGGCCAAGACGGGCGCTTGGGCATCTTTGTCGGCCAGCAAAGGCGAGACCCCGGTATTGGGCCAGTCGATGCCGATGGCCGGGTCGTCCCAGCGCACGCAAGCCTCGGCTTGGGGTGCATAGAAATCGGTGGTTTTATAGAGGAAGTCGGCTGACTCGCTGAGCACCAAAAAACCATGCGCGAAGCCGGGCGGAACCCAGAGTTGCTTGTGGTTGTCGGCACTCAACTCGACGCCAGCCCAGCGACCAAAATTGGGGCTGGAGCGGCGGATATCGACCGCCACATCAAAGACCGCGCCGCTCACCACCCGTACCAGCTTGCCTTGGGTGTGGGGGGGGCATTTGGTAGTGCAGGCCACGCAGCACGCCACGCGCTGAGCGCGAGTGATTGTCCTGCACAAAGCGAATCTCTTGGCCCACAGCTT
>CAMFGY010000030.1 GCA_945952065.1 uncultured Burkholderiales bacterium
TCCTCGTTGGCAGCAGCACGGTCATGGCGATCAACGACTTTTTCAACGGAATTGGCACATTGCCGCAATTCATTTTCAACGTCCCGCAGGACCAGAATCACCGAAAGCGGCCACTTGCCAAGCCAAGATGCCCGCAAATGCGACTGGGCAGTCGCATCAACGAACGCCTGCCAGTCGCAAACGCGTGGCGCGAGTCGCAGTTCATTTGGCGGCCTACGGTAGTGGCTCTGGCAGCACCGAACGCACCAGTTTCCATCGAAGCAACAAGCCCGGCAATTGTGGGCAATTTACACAGCACGGACGGCGCGGCTCGGCGTAGTATGGCTTCAAACCATCGCCGCAGGAGGTCGACATGAGCCGCGTTCCAAGCCCTCGTTTCCTCTCGACATTGAGTTGCTGCCTGGGGCTGGCCGCCCTGCTCGCGGGCTTGAGCCCTGCGGTGCAGGCCGCCGAGCCCAGCCTGCCGGCTTTGCAAACCAGCCCGAGTTGGCAAGCCCGATTGCAGCTGAGCAGTTTGGCGCCAAGCGCCCTCCCCTTGTCCAGTGCTTGGGACACCGGCCCTAACAACAGCTCGCGACTGCTCAGCGCCAGCCTGCTGGGCGACTATTACCTGACCGGCTCTGGCCTCGGCGGTGTGTACGGCGGCCTGCGCGCCACCGGGGGCCTGATGCTGGGCTCTTTGGCCCAAAACAACGCCAGCCTGGCCTTGGGTTCCAGCAGCACAGGCTTGGCCCAAGGGCTGACGGTGGGGCAGCGCAGCCTGACGCCCTGGTCGGTGGAGCGTGAAGCCAATGATCCCTTCACCTCGACGTCGTATTTGGGGATTGGCTACTCGGGGCGCTCCCTGCGCGGCGGCTGGGGCTTCAGCGCCGATCTCGGCCTGATGAGCGGCAATATGAGCAACAGCCTGCGCTTGGGCAGCAACCGCGCTCAAAGCATGGAAGACCTGCTGCGCGATCTGCGCTTCAAACCCGTGCTGCAACTGGGCTTGTCGTACAGCTATTGAAGTCGCCCTTCAGCGCTTTTGACCCGCACCTGCGCAGGTGAAATGGCGCTGACCGATAATCTCCCCCAAGATTTCCACTATTTGGGCGAGATGATCCATGAGCGACGTGCAGCAACGTATTGAAGACCTGGTGAAGAACAACCGCGTGATGCTCTTCATGAAGGGTTCGGCGCAATTCCCCATGTGCGGTTTTTCGGGCCGTGCGGTCCAGATCCTGAAGGCCTGCGGCGCCACCGATCTGAAGACCTTCAATGTGCTGGATGACGCCGAAGTTCGCCAAGGCATCAAGGACTACGCCAACTGGCCCACCATCCCCCAGCTCTACATCAACGGTGAGTTCATTGGGGGCTCGGACATCATGATGGAGATGTACGAATCCGGCGAACTGCAGCAGGCCCTGGCGGCCCGTTGATGACCCCAACACGACTGGTTCTGGGCGTCACCGGCGCTACCGGTGCGGCCTACAGCCTGCGGCTGCTGCGGCGCAGCCGCGAACTGGGCCTGGAAACGCATCTGATCATCACGCCCTCGGGCGTCATCAATGCGCACCATGAGCTGGGCCTGGATCGCAAGGCCTTGGAAGCCGAGGCCAGCCATGCCTACGCGCCGGGCGATATCGGGGCCTGCGTGGCCAGCGGCAGCTTTGCCACTGCGGCCATGGTGATCGCGCCTTGCTCGATGAAGACCCTGGCCTCGGTGGCACATGGCTTTGGCGACAACCTGCTGACGCGGGCTGCCGACGTCACGCTGAAAGAACGCCGCCGCCTGATTTTGATGGTGCGTGAGACGCCCTTCAATCTGGCGCATCTGCGCAATATGGTGGCCGCCACCGAAATGGGCGCCATTTGCTTCCCGCCTCTGCCGGCGTTTTATCACCACCCGCAAAGCATTGAGGAGTTGGTGAATGAAAGCGTGGAACGGGTGCTGGAGCTGGCCGGCGTGGCCGGAGCCCAGCCCAAAGCCTGGGGCGGCGTCAAAACCTGAACGCGCTCAAACCTCGCCGGGCATGAGCCATTGCTTGCGCGCAGCGAAGACGGCGCGCGGGTACTCCGGCCGCCCCCGGCTGCCGTTGTAACGCCCCAAGGCCAGATACATATCGCCCTGCTCGCGGTCGAGATAGTGGCGAAGGATCACGCAGCCAAAGCGCAGATTGGTCTGCATATGGAAGAGCCGCGAGGCCTGCCCATCGCCAATCGACTTGGCCCAAAAAGGCATTACCTGGGTGTAGCCCCGCGCGCCGGCGCTGCTGATCGCGTACTTGCGAAAGCCGCTCTCCACTTGCACCAAGCCCAGCATCAGGCTCGGGTCCAGCCCGGCCCGCTTGGCCTCGTACCACACCGTTTCTAAAAACTCGATGCGGGTTTGGGGTTCGCTCTTTCGCGGCTTGAGCTTTTCACTCATCACGCCCAACCAGCGCAGATAGGCCAGCCGCGCCTCGACATCGTCAAAGCGCGGCTTCGGCGGCGCCGAATAGGCAATGGCCGCACTCAGGGCCGAGCGCACCGCGTCGGCCAAGGGTTCTTCAAGCTGAGCCCCGGCGTGACCCAAGCGCGGCCAAGACGCAAAGCCGGCGGCCAACGCGCCCAGCAGCAGGCCGCGTCGATCTCGCTGCATCGCGGTCAAGTCGTCAGCTTGGCCTTGAGCTGCGCCAAGACCTCTTCCAGGCTCAGCTTGCTGGCGGCGGTGTCACGGCGGCCTTGATATTCAACTTGGCCTTCTTTCAAGCCGCGATCGGAGATCACCACGCGGTGCGGCACGCCCACCAACTCCCAGTCGGCAAACATCGCGCCCGGGCGCTCGCCACGGTCGTCCAGCAGCACATCAATGCCCAGCGCCGCCAAGTCGTCATGCAGCTTGTGCGCAGCGGCCTTGACCTCTTCGCTGCGGTCCATGCCGATCGGGCACACCACCACGCTGAAGGGCGCAATCGCGTCCGGCCAGATGATGCCGCGCTCGTCATGGCTTTGTTCGATGGCTGCGCCCAGGATGCGGGTCACCCCAATGCCGTAGCAGCCCATCACCATCAGCTGAGGCTTGCCGTTCTCGTCCAGGAAGGTGGCCTTCATATCGGCCGAGTACTTGGTGCCCAGCAAGAACACATGGCCCACTTCGATGCCGCGCTGGATCGCCAACACGCCCTTGCCATCCGGCGAGGGGTCACCGGCGACGACATTGCGGATGTCGGCCACCAGATCGGGTTCAGGCAGGTCACGGCCCCAGTTCGCGCCGGTGAAGTGGAAGTCGGCCTCATTGGCGCCGCAGACAAAGTCGCTCATCAAAGCGACGGTGCGATCCGCCACGACCTTGACCGGCTTGCGCAACTGAATCGGGCCGAGGAAGCCCGGCTTGCTGCCAAAGTGCTCTTCAATTTCGCTGACCGTGGCAAAGCGGAAGCCGGCTTTCAGGCCTTCGATCTTGCCGGCTTTGACTTCGTTCAAGTCGTGGTCACCCCGCAGCAACAAGAGCCAAACAGTGCTCTTGACGATTTCGCCCTGCTCATTGAGCTCATCGCTGGCCAGCACAATGGACTTGACGGTTTGGGTCAGCGGCAGACCCAACAAAGCGGCCACGTCCTCGCAAGTGCTCTTGGCCGGCGTGGCGGTCTTGGTCAGCGGCTGCGTTGCGCCAGCGCGTTCGTTCAGCAAGGCCACACCTTCGGCCAACTCGATATTGGCGGCGTAGTCGCTGCTGGGGCAGTAGACGATGGCGTCTTCGCCGGTTTCTGCAATCACCTGGAACTCATGCGAGATCTCGCCGCCAATGGCGCCGGTGTCGGCCGCTACCGCACGGTACTGCAGACCAAAGCGATCAAAGATGCGCTGGTAGGCGGCATACATGCCCTGGTAGCTGACGGTGGCCGAGGCCACATCGCGGTCGAAGGAATAGGCATCCTTCATGGTGAACTCGCGCCCACGCATCACACCAAAGCGCGGACGGCGCTCATCACGGAACTTGGTCTGGATGTGGAAGAAGTTTTTCGGCAGCTGCTTGTAGCTGCGCAACTCCTGCCGCGCGATATCGGTCATCACCTCTTCGGAGGTGGGCTGGATGATGAAGTCGCGGCCATGGCGGTCTTTCACGCGCATCAGCTCGGGCCCCATCTTGTCGAAGCGGCCGGTTTCTTGCCACAACTCGGCCGGCTGCACCACCGGCATCAACAGCTCCACCGCCCCCGCGCGCGTCATTTCTTCGCGGATGATGGCCTCGACCTTGCGGATCACCCGCAAGCCCATGGGCATGTAGTTGTAAATGCCTGCGCCGATGCGTTTGATCATGCCGGCTCGCATCATCAGTTTGTGGCTGACAACCTCGGCGTCGGCGGGAGCTTCCTTGAGCGTGGAGACAAAAAACTGGCTGGCTTTCATGGCGCTTGGCAGGGCTCGACCGTCAAGGACGAGCGGGGTTCAGGTCTGAGGGTTAGCGAGGACGATGCCAGAAAGGCATCCCAATGCAATAATTGATCTAACTAAAGATTAGAGGTTGATTATGCTCGACCGTGACGGCTTCCGGCCCAACGTCGGCATCATCCTGCTCAACCACCGGAATGAAGTGTTTTGGGGCAAGCGCATCCGCACGCATTCTTGGCAGTTCCCGCAAGGGGGCATCAACTATGGTGAAACGCCTGAGCAGGCGATGTTTCGTGAGCTCCATGAAGAAGTGGGGCTGACTCCTGACCATGTGCAGATCATTGCGCGCACGCGCGACTGGCTGCGCTATGAGGTACCCGACCACTTCATCAGGCGTGATGCCCGCGGCCATTACCGCGGCCAAAAGCAGATCTGGTTCCTGCTGCAGATGCTGGGGCGCGACTCCGACATGAATCTGCGCGCCACCAATCACCCCGAGTTCGATGCCTGGCGTTGGAATGACTACTGGGTGCCGCTGGAGGCTGTGATCGAGTTCAAACGCGGGGTGTATGAAAACGCGCTGACGGAGTTGGCGCGCTATTTGCCGCGCATCAACCATCACAACCGCTATCTGCGCGGCGGCATGCGCCCGCACCCGCAGCGCGGCGATGCAGCAGGCCATCATCACCCCAATCCGGGGGCTGATCGGCATGCGGATTCGGGCGGCGCCAATGCGCAAGGCGAGGCTTCTGCCCCCACTCAGCACAGCGACTCCGCGCCAAACAAAGCGGAGTAATAGACTGAGACTGCGTCTGGGGCCGCTTCAGCAGCCCCTCTTGTAGCTCAAGCAGGGCCGCGGGCTGATGCGGCTCAGCTGATCACCAAGTTGTCGCGATGGATCAGCTCGGGCTCGGCGGCATAGCCCAGCACGCGCTCGAATTCACTCGACGGCTTGCGGGCAATCAAGCGCGCCTCGGCGCTGGAGTAATTGGTCAAGCCGCGCGCCACTTCACGGCCGGCGGCATCCAACACGGCGATGACATCGCCGCGATGGAACTCGCCTTGCACCTCGAGCACCCCAATCGGCAGCAGGCTCTTGCCCTCGCCTTGCAGCTTGGCCGCCGCGCCCGCGTCGATGGTGACCGAGCCGCGCAATTGCAGATGGTCGGCCATCCACTGCTTGCGCGCAGCCAATTTCTGGGTGGAGGCCAGCAGCGCTGTGCCGATGGCTTCACCCGCGGCCAGCCGCAGCAAGACATCGGGCTCGCGCCCCCAGGCGATCACGGTGTTGGCACCACTGCCGGCCGCACGCTTGGCGGCCAAAATCTTGGTGATCATGCCGCCGCGGCCCAGCGACGACCCCGCGCCTCCGGCCATTTGCTCCAACTCCGGCGTGCCGGCCACCGCTTCGTCAATGAAGCGCGCATTCGGGTCGCGGCGTGGGTCCGCCGAATACAGGCCCCGCTGGTCGGTGAGGATGATCAGCGCATCGGCCTCAATCAGATTGGCGACCAAGGCCCCGAGTGTGTCGTTATCACCGAACTTGATTTCGTCGTTGACGACGGTGTCGTTCTCATTGATCACCGGCAAGACGCGGTGCTGCAACAAGGTCACCAGGGTCGAACGCGCATTCAGATAGCGCTCGCGATCGGCCAAGTCGGCATGGGTGAGCAAGACCTGCGCGCTGCCCATGCCATGCTCGCGCAGCTTGCTTTCGTACATCTGCGCCAAGCCCATCTGCCCCACTGCGGCAGCGGCCTGCAACTCATGCACTTCCTTGGGTCGGCTGGCCCAACCCAGGCGCTTCATGCCTTCGGCAATCGCGCCACTGGACACCATCACCAACTCGCGCCCATCGGCGGCCAAAGCCGCCAATTGCCGACACCAGTTGCCGATGGCATCGGCATCGACGCCTCGACCCTCATTGGTGACCAGGCTGGAGCCAACCTTGACGACGATGCGCTTCGCGCCCTGAAGCGCCGCGCTCATTCCGCGCTATCGGCAGCAGCGGCCGCGACAGGCTTGCCCTCTGGGAAGCGCGGATCGACTTCGACCAAGACCTTGTGCGCCGTGGCCACATGGTCGTAAATCGCATGAATCAAAGGCTGGCAGCCATCGCGCGTGAGGGCGGAGATTTCGAACACCGGCCCCTTCCACTTGTAGCGCTTGACGAAGTCTTTGACGCGCTTGGCGCGCTCGTCCTCCGGCACCATGTCCAGCTTGTTAAGCACCAGCCAACGTGGCTTGTCGTAAAGCTCTTGGTCGTACTTCTTCAGCTCATTGACGATGGCCTTGGCCTCGGCCACCGGGTCCACGCTGGGATCAAACGGCGCCAGATCCACCACATGCAAGAGCAGCCGCGTGCGCTGCAAATGGCGCAGGAACTGGTGACCCAGGCCCGCGCCTTCAGCGGCCCCTTCGATCAAGCCCGGGATGTCGGCGACCACGAAACTCTTCTCGGGGCCGACCCGCACCACGCCCAAATTGGGGTGCAAGGTGGTAAAGGGGTAGTCGGCGATCTTGGGCCGCGCATTCGACACCGCCGTGATCAGCGTGGACTTGCCCGCATTGGGCTGGCCCAACAAGCCCACATCAGCCAACACACGCAATTCCAGCTTGACCTTTTTGGCCTCGCCCGGCCAGCCGGGGGTCTTCTGACGCGGCGCACGGTTGGTGCTGGTCTTGAAGTGCAAGTTGCCAAAACCGCCATCGCCGCCCTTGGCGAGCAGCACTTTTTCACCCGGCTCCAAAAGCTCGGCGATCACGGTGTCGGTTTCCAGGTCTCGCACAATGGTGCCGACCGGCATGCGCAAAATCACGTCTTCTGACGCCGCGCCATAGCAGTCGGAACCACGCCCCGGCTCACCGTTGCGCGCCTCATGGCGGCGCGCATAGCGGTAGTCGATCAAGGTGTTGAGATTGCTGTCCGCCACCGCATAGACGCTGCCACCACGGCCGCCGTCGCCGCCATCCGGCCCACCAAAGGGGATGAATTTTTCACGGCGGAAACTGGCACAGCCGGCACCACCATTGCCGGCCACGATGTCGATGGTGGCTTCGTCGATGAATTTCATATTGCTACGCGCCTTTTGAGGCTGATGTTAAGGCAAAGCCCTTCGCCACCCCAACCGGGCGCAAAGCGCTTTGCTGCAGCCTGAAAAAGCAAAAGCCCCAGCGAGCCGGGGCTTTTTGTTCACCTGATGCAGGCGGTCGGCTGCTGCCCTCCGCCTGCGGTGCACATCGGCGATCAGATGGCGGTCACGAAGACGGTCTGACGGCTCTTTTCACCCTTGACGGCAAACGAAACTTGGCCGTCAACCAGGGCGTACAAGGTGTGGTCCTTGCCGATACCGACATTGGTGCCGGGATGGAACTTGGTACCGCGCTGACGCACGATGATGGAACCTGCAGAGATGGTCTGGCCACCGAAGGCCTTCACACCGAGCATCTTAGGTTTGGAGTCGCGGCCGTTTCGCGTGGAACCGCCGCCCTTTTTCTGTGCCATGGATTAGCTCCTTGAGACTATTGGGGAAGAAGTCGGACTGGCTCAGCCGTTCACCGTGCTGATCAACAGCTCGGTGTACGTCTGGCGATGGCCTTGACTCTTCTTGTAGTGCTTACGACGACGCAACTTGAAGATGCGCACTTTGTCGTGCTTACCGTGAGCCACAACAGTGGCATTGACGCTAGCGCCCGTAACCAAGGGAGTGCCAACCTTCAACTCTGCGCCGCTACCCACGGCGAGAACTTGGTCAATCACAATCTCTTGGCCAACATCCGCAGCAATCTGTTCTACCTTGATCTTTTCGCCAGCAGCAACTCGGTATTGCTTGCCGCCGGTTTTTATGACCGCGTACATATCAGCCCTTTCAATTAAACCTACCCGTTTTTTTGTTTCATTCGTTTAATCCACGAAGCAAAACCAAAACGGGCCTCAACTCAGCAGCCAAGTTTCGGCCGCAGAGCCCGCGATGATAGCATGCTTAGTGGAAAACGCCAAGTCCGCCGCTTTGCGGCGGCGGCAGGGCGCCACACAGCGCACGCGTCAACACGGCGTCCTGCCTTTAGGGCTCTCGGGCTCTTCCTATAATCCCAGCTTCGTTCAAAAGAGAGCCGAGAGTGCACGCCGCTTCTGCTTCGACCCCTTCTACCCTCCCCAGCGTTCGAGAGGCACTCACCCAACTTTCAGCAGAGATGCTGGAAGTGGATGCCGTCATTGCGCGTCGCCTGCAGTCGGACGTTGCATTGATCAACCAGATTGCCGGCTACATCGTGCATGCCGGCGGCAAGCGCATGCGCCCCAAGCTGGTGCTTCTGTTCGCCAACGCGCTTGGCTTTACAGGCGCAGAGCGCTTTGAGTTGGCCGCTGTGGTGGAGTTCATTCACACCGCCACCTTGCTGCATGACGATGTGGTGGACGAGTCTTCGCTGCGTCGCGGCAAACAAACCGCCAACGCCCTGTTCGGCAATGCCGCCAGCGTCTTGGTGGGCGACTTTTTGTATTCGCGCGCTTTCCAGATGATGGTCTCGGCCAACCGCATGCGGGTGCTCGAGGTGCTGGCCGAAGCCACCAACATCATTGCGGAAGGCGAGGTGCTGCAGTTGATGAATATGCATGACCCCGATATCTCGGTGGAAAGCTATCTGCGTGTCATCCGCTTCAAAACCGCCAAACTGTTCGAAGCCAGCGCTCGTCTTGGTGCCGTGTTGGCGGACAGCAGCCCCGAGATCGAAGAAGCCTGCGCAGGCTATGGCCGCGCCTTGGGCACCGCCTTCCAGTTGATCGACGATGTGCTGGACTATGAAGGCGACAGCCAAGCCTTGGGCAAAAACGTCGGCGACGACTTGCGCGAAGGCAAGACCACCCTGCCCTTGCTGATCGCCATGGAGCGCGGCACCGAGGAACAGCGCCTCTTGATCCGTCACGCCATCGAACATGGCGAGTTGGAACGCTTGAGCGAGATTGTCGAAATCGTTCGCGCGACCGGCGCGCTTGAAGCCACCCGTGATGCGGCGCGCGCCGAGGCCCAGTTGGCCAAAGACTGTCTGCAGCGCCTGCCTGCCAATATGTGGCGTGAATCTCTGCTAGAATTCGCGGCTCAGTCGGTGGATCGCTCCTTTTAAGCGAGTCATTCAACGACAAAACTTAAAGCCGGCTTTGAAGCAATAACAGACAAGGCCGGCGCAAAAATTCGGGGTGTAGCGTAGTCTGGTAGCGCGCCACGTTCGGGACGTGGAGGCCGGAGGTTCGAATCCTCTCACCCCGACCAGTTTTTTCTGAGCTGATAGCTCATGTGCAAAGCCCCAGTCACTGGGGCTTTGTCGTTTCTGCCCCTCGAAAGGGCTGGGTTCAGCGGTTCACGCAAGCCCTGCCGAGCAACGCTTGTCGGCTCGCCTTGCCATCAGCCCTTTCTGCATCAGCTGGTGTCCACGCCCCCCAAAAAAGCGGCTGCGCCTGAGGGGTGCATGCCAACCGTACCGAACGGCCCGCGATCACGGGCGTCGGCGGGTGCGCAATCCAGGCCGCGTTCGCCCGCGCAAAAACATCCGCCGGAGCCGACTCAACAGCAGCCAGAACAAAACATTAGCAAGCATCCGTCGAGCACAAAGCGTTCATCAAGACCAGCTGTAAAGCAGCAAGGCCGCCAGGGCGAACAGGCCCATCAAACCATACAGGCCGCGACGCAGCACTGCCGACAAGCGTCGCCGTGCACGTCGCGGCGCCTCGCCAGGCTCGAACAAGTCTTCGGCAAAGGCCTCACTGCGGTACAGCGAATTCATGGGATTGGATGTGGGGGGTTCGCTGAGCATGACACCTCCTCTTGGCTAGGGCTCGGCCTCGTTCTCGTCCTGGTTTTCAGCCATCCCAACACTATCGCGGCCACTCACCCTGCCAAGGCTTGGCAAGCGGTAATCGGCCGGTTTCAATTGCAAGCAGATGTTGCAAGCGATGTGTTTGGAGCCGGCCTGTCTCAACGACGGTGGGGCTTCGAGACAGTGGCTAACGCTGCCCGTGCGGCCGCCAAACTCAAAGAGATCGAGATCGATGTCAGCGCCAGCAAAAGCGCGGCAATGCCCCCAGCTGCAGGCCAATGCTCTACCGGCCTCAAACTGCCGTAAGCGGCCTATGTGCCAAGCAGCTGGATGCGCAAGCCTCTTGCGCGGACTGCGAAGTTCCTCAGCGCAAACCCGCCAAGGCCTTGGCCAAATCAGCAAACAGCGGCCGCGCCTCCACCTGCGCTTGAGTACATGCCGCCTGCAAGCCTTGCAGGGGTGCGAGTTCGGCACTGCTGCCATCGCAGCGGGCCAAACACTCTTCCAGCAAATAGCCGAAGGCCAGCACCTCCAAACGCTCCAGCGACTCGCGCTGCGCCCGGCTCATATCCTCCGGCAATAGGCTGGCCGCACCAAAGTCACCCAACCAGATGTCACCGCGGCCATTCCACAAGAGGTTGTGCGCATAAAGATCGCCATGCGAGATGCCCCGCCCGTGCAAATACCAGGCCGCATCGACCACGCCTTGCGCCATGCGATAGAGCTGCTCAACGTTGAACCGGACGCCATCGTCATACACATCGCGCGTGCAGGAGCTGAGGCTGGGGGGCCCCGCCAACACTCGGAACTCCGGCCCAATGCGCGGCATCACCAGCCCTTCGGCCCCCATGGGGTGAGCGATCAAACGTCCGCAGGCCGACATCAGATGCGGATGCTGGCCAGCCGCCAAGCTGGCCGCCCATTCGCTGTGCGGCCAGCCATCGCTGGTGACTTCGCCTTTGAAGACCTTCAAGGCCAGCTCGCGCAACTCGGGCGCGGCCAATGGGTCTTGGGCCGCGTAAATCACGCCCGAAGCCCCTTGCCCCAAGATCTCACCGACCAGCAGCCGCTCCCAGGCGAACTCCGGCATTTCCATCTGTGCCAAGACCTCGGACTCGCGGGCCGCGCCCCAGGGATTACCGCCCAGGGCCAACCAGGCGAGCTTGGGCATCTTCAGCAGCCAAGTCGGAATCTGCTCAAAACGATTGGCCGAAATGCGCAGCAGTCCCAGCGACTGACATTGCTGCAAAGACTCCGGCAAGGCCCGCAAGCGATTGCCAGCCAAGGCCAGCTTTTGCAACTGAGGCCGCTCGCCCAAGGCCGCAGGCAGCACGTCCAGTTGGTTGTCGGTCAAGATCAACCAGCGCAGCTGGGCGGGCAAGGCCGCAGCAGGCAGCTCGGTCAGTTGGTTTGCCTTGAAGCCCACCATGCTCAGCGAGGGGCAAGCCCCCACCACCTCGGGCACACGGCTGAAACGGTTGTCCGAGCAGAACAGCACTTTGAGCTTGTGCAAGCGCGGCAGGTCCGGCGGCAAATCGCTCAAGCGATTGCCCGAGAGGTTCAGCACCTCCAAGCTGTCAGCCAGCTCAAACACCTCGGGCGGCAGCTCGGTCAGGGCGCAGCTCAAATCCAGGCGGCGTGTGCCTGCCAGTTCGCCAGCGCGCAATTGGGCAAGGGTGTGCATGCGAGAAAAATTGGGGTCCAGCCATTGGGGGCCTTGATTGTCACTCGCCCGCACCTTTTGGCCATGACGGCCTGCATTAGCATGCCCAGCCATGCGTCGCAATCTTGCCCATCATCTCAACGGCCTGCGTTTTTTTGAGGCGGCCGCCCGGCATTTGTCTTTCACCCGCGCGGCGCAGGAGCTCTGCGTCACCCAGGCAGCAGTCAGCCATCAGGTGCGGGCGCTGGAAGAAGCCCTGGCGCTGCAGCTGTTTGAAAGACGGCCTCGGCAGGTGCTGCTCAGCCCCGCAGGCGCGCGCTTGCTGGCCGTGTTGAGCAGCAGCTTTGACCAGATGGAAACCGTGCTGCATGACCTCAAGCACCAAGGCAGCAGCAGCTTGCAACTGGCCGTGACGCCCTCGTTCTCAAGCCGCTGGCTGATGCCGCGTCTGCCGCAGTTCTGGGACGCCCACCCCACACTCGACTTGCATTTGCACCACACCGCGCAAGCCGATGCGCTGAACCGCGGCGCCGCCGACGCCGCCATCATCTGGACCGCACAGTCGCCCGAAAAGCCCGGCCGCCTGTGGGCGCAGCGCCTCTTCGGCACCGCTTTGAGCCCAGTGTGCGCCCCCAGCTTGCCCCGCGCCGATGCGCCGCTGAACCAGCCCCAGGCGTTGCGCCACTACCCCTTGCTGCATGAAGACAGTTTTGAAGATTGGCAGCGCTGGATGCAGGCCGCGGGCGTGAGCGACGCGCGCGTGCAGCAGGGCCCCGTCATCGACGACAGCAATGCCCTGTTGATGGCGGCCATGAGTGGCCGCGGCGTGGCCCTGGGCCGCTTGGCCCTGCTGGCCGATGATCTGCAAAGCGGCCGGCTGATCCGGCCTTTTGATTGCAGCATCGAGGCCGAGGGCGCTTACTGGCTGATCGCCTCGCCGGCCACCGCCGAATTGCCGCGCTTCAAAGCGCTGGCGGCGTTTTTGCAGGAGCAGGCGCAGGCTCAGTGCTAGGCGCCGCTTGAGCTTGCAGGCCCGCCCGATAGTCCGTCGGCAGCTGCCCCGACCAACGTTTGAATGCCCGTCGGAATGCCCGTGCATCGGCATAGCCCACCAGCTCTGCGATTTCACGGATGGTCAAGCCCGAGTGGCTCAGCAAATCACGCGCCCGCTCGAATCGGGCCGCGTCACGCAAAGCCAAATAGCTGGTGGATTGTTCGCCCAGGCGGCGCCTCAAGGTACGCGCACTGATATTGACGGTTTGCGCCAAATCCCCTTGGCGCGGCGGCTCCTCGATGGCCACACGCATGCCTTGGGCCAGCACTTCAATCAACTGATCTTGGCCCGGCCGGGGCTGCAGCAAGCGGCTGAGCTGCGCGCGCACCATTTCACTCGCACCCCGCTCATAGCCCGGCAGTTTTTCATCGAACCAGCGCAACTCCACCGACAGCCGATGCGCGGGGGCATTGAAAAGCACCGGGCAGCGAAAGAACTGCTGATACAGCGCCTCATGCCCATCGCTGGAAAAGGCAAAGGCCACCAAGGCAGGCTTGAAATGCGCCCCCACCATGGCACGCAAGATGGCCACCGAGCTGGCAAAAGACTCGGCCACCAGAAACACTTCAATCTGAGAATCGAACTGCCGAGGCTCGGCACTCAAGTGCGCCAGCTTGCCGCTCTGAGACAGGCGGTGCCCAAGAATGCTGCCCACCTGCGCTTGGTTTTCAAGCGCCAATTGAATGGCTTGACCCAAGGTCTCGCAAGTCTGCATGGCAACGCCGGTCAAGCCCCAAGCGTGCGGTGTTTGCACCGCACCCAACGCTAGACCCAAGGCCGGTTCCTGCGCCTTCAGCAAATGTTCTGCACGCAGGATCAGGGTGCGTGCTTGCTGATGCGACAAAAGGAAGTCAGGCCGATTCAGGGCCTCGCAATCAAAGCCCAGACCGCGGCACAAGCGATCCGCCGGCACGCCACGATCTTGCGCAAAAGCCAGCAAAGAGCGCGCGAGATAGGGGACAAAGCGCGCCTGATTGCGCAGCTCAATCAAAGCGCGTTCAGGAGTCGTCACGGAAACAAATGGATTCAGTCAAGAGAACGAACAAAACATGCACACAAGCCCTTTGCAAATCGCCGCGACACAGCGTATGAGTCGCCAAGGCTTCTTCAAATGCATAACGAATATCCCAGACGGATCTCTCCAAGCCTACCCCAGTTTGATGTGCTTTTGATGAATCCAGCCCCCACCGCGATGGGGGGGACACAAAGGCCAGCAATGCCCCTCACATGGCCGCAAATGTCCCCCGCATTCCAGCCCCCGCCCTCTAGAGTGCCGCCCTTGCATTGAGGGTCCACGCGGACCTGTTCTCAAGCGAGCGGCCACAGGCCTGGAGCGTGTTGTGAAACTTTTGTCCTCTGAATTGAAGCGGTCTTCGACCCTGAACCCCAGCTGGCTGATCTTGCCCGGCCTGTTGCTGGCCCTGTCGGCTTGCAAAGACGCAGGCAGTGAGTCGCATGCACCGGCCCTTCGTCCGGCGCTGGTCGCAACAGTGCGCGATGCGGATGCCAGCAGCCTGTCCTATGTGGGAGAAGTGCGGGCGGCGCAACGCGCCGAGCTTGCCTTTGCAGTGAATGGTGTGCTCAGCCGCGTGGTGGTCGATGTCGGCTCGCCCTTGCGCAAGGGCGACTTGCTCGCGCAATTGGACCCCCGCCCCCTGCAAGCGCAAGCCAAGGCCGCACAGGCCGACATGCTGCGCGCCCAGGCCCAAAGCAAGGAAGTGCAACTGCGCATGGAACGCATGCGCCAAGCGCAGGCTGCCGATGCCGCCAGCCACGCGGAGTGGAGCGCGGTGCAGGCCGAATGGGCCGCGGCACAAGCCAGCCTCAAAGCGGCCCAAGCCCAGCACGAAGTGGCGAGCTGGTCCTTGAAGCAAACGGAATTGCGCGCGCCTTTCGACGGCGTGCTGGCCACACGCAACCTTGAAGTGGGCCAAGCGGTCGCGCCCGGCGCTCCCGTGTTGACGGTGGACGGCGCGGGCCGTGAATTGCTGCTGAATGTGCCGCAACATCTTTCGTTCAAAGTGGGTCAGCCTGTGACCCTGATCCAAAGCCAAGAACGCCACGCCAGCCGGGTTCTGCGTCTTGGTGAGCGGCTCCAAGCCGGTGGCTTGCGGGCACTTCATTTGTCCGCACCTGCCACTGCCGCCGTGGGTTCCACGGGGTCGGTGCAGCTGGCGGAGCCCGAGGCCCAGCCCGCGCTGCAAGTGCCGCTGCGGGCGGTGCAGGCTGGCAACTCGGCAGACAAAGCCCAGGTCCTGCGCTTGGCGGCGGATGGCCAACATCTGGAGGCGGTGACGGTACAACTGGGCCGCACCCACGCGGACTGGGTTGAAATCAAGGCGGGCCTCAAGCGCGGTGATCGTGTGGTGCTGGCCGGCGCTCATCAATTGCAGGCGGGCCAGAGCATCAAGCCGGTGACCCAACTGGGCCAGGGCCAGGCACACCCCCAGACGCAGCCCCAGGAGCAGGCGCGATGAGCAGTTTGGCCGCCTTGGCGCTGCAACGCCCGCGCTTCACCTTTTTGAGTGCCTTGGCCCTGGTTTTGAGCGGCCTGTGGCTGGCCTTGGACTTCCCCTCGACCGAAGAGCCGCAAATCACCATCCGCACCGCCACTGTGATGAGTTCAGTGGCGGGCGCCTCGGTGGAACGCATGGAACAGTTGGTCGCGCGCCCCACCGAAGAAAGCATTTTGTCTTTGCCCGAGGTCAAACGCGTCAAGACCACGGTGCGCCCCGGCTTTGCCTTCACCTATGTGGAGCTGGACGCGCACGTCAGCGCCGCCGCCCTGCCGGCCGTGTGGCAACGCCTGCGCACGCGCATGAACGAGCTCAAACCCAGCCTGCCCGAAGGCGCCAATGGCCCCTGGGTGGACGATGAATTCGGCCGCGTTGCGGTGCTCACGCTGGGGCTGACTGGCGCCGACTACAGTGCCGGCGAGTTGCGCACCCAAGCCCGCCAGATGCGCGACCAGCTCTACCAGCTGCCGGGCGTGGAGCGCGTGACCCTGCATGGCGTGCGCGATGAGCAGGTGCAGATCGTGCTGGACATGGCCGCACTCCAGGCCCGCGGCCTGAACCCCTTGCAGATCGCCCAAGCCGTGTCCAAGCGCAATGTGCTGGCCCCAGCCGGCTTTGTGCAAGTGGACGGGCGCGAATTGGCCTTGAACGTCAGCGGTGATGCTGAAAGCCCCGCACAACTGGGCAGCACGCCGATTGCCTTGCCGCGCGGCGGCTTTGTGCCCTTGGCTCGATTGGCCCGCATTGAACGTCTGCCGCAAGACCCGCCACAAACCGCCGCCTATGTGAACGGCCAGGCCGCTGTGGTTTTGGCGGTGTCCATGGACCCAGGCTTGAACGTCACCAGCTTTGCCGACCGGCTGCGCAGCAAGGTGCAAAGCCTGGAGCGGGAGCTGCCCGTGGGCATGGGTCTGGTGCCCATCACCGATCAGGCACAAATCGTCAAAAAGCAGCTCAAACAAGTGGGCCAGGTTTTCATGGAAACCACCCTCATCGTGATGGGTGTGGTGGTCTTGTTCCTGGGTCTGCGCACCGGCTTGATCGTCGGCGCCATCGTGCCCACCACGGTCTTGGGCGCTTTGGTGGCCATGAAGCTGCTGGGCATTGACCTGCACATCATTTCCATCGGCGCCATCATCATCGCCCTGGGCCTGTTTGTGGACAACGCCATCGTGGTGGCCGAAGACATGGAACGTCGCCTCAGCTTGGGCCACTCCCGCGAAGCTGCGGCGGCTGAGGCGGGGCGCACCATGTTCGTGCCGCTGCTGGTGTCCTCGCTGGCCATTATCCTGACCTTCATGCCCCTGGTGCTGAGCAAGACCGAAACCGGCGAGTACCTGCGCAGCATGGGCATCGTGATGGCCATTGCCCTGCTGCTCTCGCTGGTTTTGGCGGTGACCGTGACGCCGCTGCTGTGCCAGCGCTTCGCCCACCACCATGCCGAGCTCAGCCGCACGGCCCGCGCGGTGGAGGCGCTGACCGGTTGGTACCGCGGCAAAGTCCGCTGGGTGCTGGGCCATAAAACGCTCTATATCGGCGTCATGCTCGGCTTCTTGGCCCTGGCCGGCTATGTGTTCACCCAAGTTCCGTCTGAGCTGATGCCCGCCTCGGAGCGCAAGCAGCTGCAAATGGCCATTGAGTTGAGCCCCGATGCCAGCACCCATCAAACCCTGGCCAGCACCGAGGCCATCAGCCGCGCCTTGAGCGACACCCAGGCCTTCCCTGAGCTGCAAAGCCACGCCGTCTACATGGGCGATGGCGGGCCGCGCTTCATCTTGGCGCTGAACCCACCCACGCCGGCCGGCCACCGCGCCTATGCGGTGCTGACCTTGACCCCCGAGAGCAACCACGCCGCCGCCATCGAACGGCTGCGCCAGGGCTTGTCCGAGCGCTTCCCAGAAATCCGTTTCGAACCCAAGCGCTTTTCGATGGGCTCCTCGGAGTCCGGGCTGGCCGTGTTCCGCCTGAGCAGCAGCGATGGGCAAAGCCACCGCGCCGCCGCCGACCGGCTGATGCAAGCCCTGCAAGCCCAAGCGGGCATGGTGGAGGTCAACAGCGACGCCGAGCGCCAGGTGCTGCGCGTGGATGTGCAAGTGGACCAGGTCAAGGCTGCGGCCGCCGGCGTCAGCAGCATCGACATCGCCCGCAGCCTGGAGATGCTGCTCTCCGGCAGCGTGGTGAGCAGCTACCGCGAGGGCGACACCGTGCTGCCCGTGCTGCTGCGCGGCGACGGTGAATGGCGTCAACGCATCGAACAGCTCGCGGCCGCGCCCATCCCCAAAGCCGACGGCAGCGGCGCGGTGCCGCTGGGCCAAGTGGCCAAAGTGGCGCTGCGCCCCCAGCCCTCGGTCTTGCAGCGCTTCAACCAAGAGCGCACCGTCACCCTCAACGCCAAGCACCAAAGCCTGACGGCCGAAGGCCTGGCCGAGTCGGTCAAAGACCTGCTGGCCGAGTTGCAGTCCGATGGCCGCGTCAACATCGCGCTTGGCGGTGAGATCGAAGAGAACCAAAGCGCCAATGAGGCCATCCTGGCCTTGCTGCCGGTTTGTGTGATTGCCATGTTCCTGCTCTTCGTCTGGCAGTTCGAGAGCCTGCGCAAGAGCCTGATCGTGCTGGCCAGCATTCCCTTTGTCAGCATTGGCGCCGCCCTAGCACTCAAACTCAGCGGCACCACCCTGACCTTTGTGGGCACCTTGGGGCTGCTGGCACTGGCCGGCATCATCGTCAACAACGCGGTGCTGCTGCTGGACGCCATTGACGAAGCCATCGCGCAAGGCATGGCCAGCACCGAGGCGATTGAAGACGCGGCGTCCAAGCGTTTGCGCCCTATCGTGATGACCAAGATGGTGTGCATCTTGGGCCTGTTGCCGCTTTACCTCTTTGGCGGCTCGGTCTGGACCAGCCTGGCCGTGGTCATGATGGGCGGCCTGGCCTTGGGCACCTTGATCACCCTGGGTCTGATTCCGGCCCTTTACGCCACTTTCTATCGCGTGCCGGAGCCTCAAGCCCTGGCCAAGCGCTGAACCTGCCTAGCCGCCTTCATCCCATGTTGTCGATACACCCTTGTTTCCTCCTCGCTCCACTGCTGTTGAGCGCCTGTGCTGCGGTAGCGCCGCCCAGCCAATTGGCTGTCGTCCAAGCCCGGCATGACAGCCAATTGCCCGCGGCAGCCAATGGCGCCCTTGGTGCCGCGGTCAGCCCATCGGCCGACTGGTGGCTGAGTCTGCAAGACCCGCAGCTCATTGCCCTGGTGCAGCAGGCCGTGAGCCGCAATCTGGAACTGAAAGCCACCTTGGCCACCGTGCAAGAAGCGCGCGCCATGGCGGGCTTGGCCAGCCGCGAGGCCCTGCCCCAGGGCAGCTTGGGTATGAGCGCGCAGCGCCAACGTCTCTCCATGCCCGAGGTGAACCCCTACGGCCTCGACCAAGCCCGCCCCCCAGAACAAAACCTGATCAGCCTGAATCAAGGCCTGAGTTGGGAGCTGGACCTGTTCGGCCGCATCGCCACCGCCCAAGCCGTGGCCGAGCGCGAGCTGGACATGGCGCTTGCCGACCAGCAAGCCGCGCAGGCCCTGCTGCAGGCCGAGGTGGTCAAGCGTTATGTTCAACTGCGCGCCAGCCAGCAGCAGCTTGGCTTGAACGCCCAACAGCTGAGCTTGGCAGAGCTGCGGCGTGCGCAGCTGCAAGCCCGCCATCAGGCCGGCCTGGCCGATGCTCGCGAATGGCGCGGTGCCGAGGCCGAAGTGGCGCTGCGCCAAGCGGAACGCGCCGCATTGCAAGCGCAGACCCAACACGGCTTGGCCGTGCTGGCCCTGCTGTGCGGCCAGGCTCCTTCGACCTTGAACACCGAGTTGGCCCACTTGCGCGAGCCACGGGCACTCCCCAGCCTGCCGCTGCAGCAAGCCTTGCCCACGCCCGAGGGCCTGCTGCAAAGGCTGCCTCAGGTCGCCCGCGCTGACGCCGCATTGCGCGCCAGCATGGGCCAGCAGGTCTTGGCCGAACGTGCCCATTTGCCCCGCCTGAGCCTGGCGGCCAGCGTGGGTTTGCTGGAGAGCCCCGCGCGCCTGAACAAGGCGGAGGCTGTGCGCTATGTCGCCGGCCCGGTGTTGCAATGGGACTGGCTGGACGCCGGCCGGCTGAAGGCGCGCGAACAGGCCGCGCTCGCGGGCAAAGAGCGCATGTGGCTGCAGTTCGAGCACACCGTGCTGCAAGCCCTGGCCGAAGCCGAAACCTCGTTGCGCGGCTGGTCCGGCCTGCTGCAAGCCTGGCAAGACGCTCAAAGTGCCGAACGGGCTGCCGCCGAGGCCTCACGTTATGCGCAAGCCCGCCAGCGAGCGGGGCTGGAACCCCCGCTGCAGGCCTTGAATGCACAAGCCCAGTTGCTCGAAGCCCAGCAACGCAGCCTGGGCCAGCAAGCCCAAGCCTTGCAGGCCTTTGTGCAAGTGCAACTGGCCCTGGGCAGCTGGCAAGCCCGCTGACCCCACCCAAGCCTCGCTTCGCCATGCCCGGGAGCAAGACTTCAGGCCTGACTCATCGCCTCCTGGCGCTGCTGACCGCGGCAGCCCTGAGTGCCTGCTCCAGCGTCAAGCCTTGGATCAACCAACCCAAGGTGCAAACGAGCGCAGCAGAAGCAGCAGCCACAACAACAGCAGCAGCATCTGCATCAACAGCCCCACCCGCCCCAGCGGCAGCCGCGCGGCCCGTCGTAGTGGCAGTGGCGCTTTCAGGCGGCGGGGCCCGCGCCGCGGCCTTTGGTCTGGGCGTGCTGCAGGGCATGAAGAGCGCTGAGTTCGACTTGCCGGACCGCCGCACCAATCTGCTCGACGAGGTCCGCCTGATCAGCGGCGTTTCGGGCGGCAGCATCTTGGCGGCCCATTACGCCGCCTTTGGCGACGAGAGCCTGAGCCGCTTCGAAGACGACTTTTTGCTGGTGCCGTTTGAGGGCCAGCTCTTGCGTGAGCTGCTCTGGCCCAACCGGCTGTACCAGCTCAGCTCGCCCTGGTACGGGCGCAGCCAAATCTTGGCCGAGCGCCTTGATGTCTTGTACCGCGGCCTGCGCTTTGCCGACCTGCGTCGCCGCCCCGGTGCGCCCGAATTGATGATCACCGCCACCGACCTCACCACGGGCGCGCCGTTTGACTTCACCGCCGAGCAGTTCGAACTGATTTGCTCCGATCTGGACAGCGTGCCGCTGTCCTTCGCGGTGGCTGCTTCATCGGCCGTGCCCTTGCTGCTCTCGCCGCTGACCGTGCGCAACCATGCCGCCCATTGCCCGGGCGGCGCACCCCGCGTCTTGCACGAGGGCGAACCCGGCTACCGCGCCCAACTCTTGCACCGCAGCGCGGAGGGCTACCGCAATGCCACCGAGCGGCCATTTGTGCATTTGGTGGACGGCGGCGTGACCGACAACCTCGGCGTGCGCTTGCTGCTGGACCGTCTGGTAGCCAACGGCTCCATGCATGCCAATTTTGCGGATGCCCCGCGCGGCTCCATCCGCCAACTGGTCTTGGTGACCGTGAACTCGGAGCGCGGACTGGCCGAACGCATTGACAGCAGCGATCGCGTGCCCAGCACCAGCCAAGTGCTGGAGTCCTTGATCTTTGGCGCAGGCGCACGCGATTCGCAAATCACCTTGGGCATCTTGAACGACGACCTGCGGCGCTGGCGACAAGAGCTGGCACGCACCCGCGGCCAGCCCGACAGCCCGTTTGCAGCCGATGCGCAGATTCACGTCATTTCCCTGAGCCTGCACGACGAGCGCGATGACCGCATCCGCGACCGCCTGCTGCGTGTGCCCACCGCCTTCACCATCGAAGCCCAAGACGTGCGCGAGCTGCAAATCGCCGGCCGCCGCGCCCTGCACAGCGCCCCAAGCTTTGCGCAACTGCAAGAGGCCTTGGCCAGCTTGCGCATCGAGCCCGCAGCCAAGCAGCCCTGAACCGGGCGGCGCTTCGCTCGCATAGCCGCTGCCGATTCAAGCACCCAGAAGGCCTCAAGCAGGCCCACTCATGCCCGGCTTGCGTCACTTCGTCGCACGCCCGCCAGGGCGATATTTGCGCTGGCAAGCTCCCGTCAAAACGCAGCCCTCTCACAGGAGATGAGCTGCCACAAGCACCCGACTTTTCCGGCTCGGCGCCCCTCTCATTGATTGCGGCGCTTGCACCGGCCAGGTCGGCCAAGGAGTACGGATGAGGAGAGGCCTGTTTCATGCCGCAGCAAAGGCGCCCACCGAAGGGCGCTGGGTGCTGCTGGCAGGCCAGCTGTGCTGGCGGGTCGATGCGACCCTGGCCGGCGAAAGCGAAGGGCCAGTCAACACGCCAACTTGGCCCTCGGCGCCGCCGCGGCCCAGGCCTGTCGCAGCCGAGGAGTTGGTCGTTTTGGAGCCCGCCTCAAGCGAACGCGACGCCGCACCAATCCTCAGTCCTCTGACCCGGCCGAACCATCCCAATAGCCGCCCAAGCCCCTGCCCTTGTTCTCATCCCTGTTCTCGCCCCTGCTGCACCCGTGCAGCCAACTCAACTTCACACCTCGCCGCTGGTTTTGTTCAACGCGAAACCCTGAGCGCCATCATTCACTACGCCCGCGATATTTAATCCAACAGAGCGCCCGGCCCTTTCGCCCGGCCGAAACGCTGCTGAAGCTTTGACACGGCAGCCCTTGCCCCAGGCCGCGCCTGTTGGCGCCACCTGATTGCGGCGTCAGCAAATCCTCTTTCTTGCACGACGACACGATGAAAATGCACTGACAGGTCAGACCGGCGTCGGGCAAACTCGACTAGCCCCTGGTGGAGCGGCCGCAAGGCCACAGCCACGCGACAGGAATGGAGCCTCGCTGAGCGGTTCGTATTTGGGTCCGCAGCCATTGCGCCACCTGCTGGCGCAAACGCTGCAACAAGGCCGTCTGTAGAGTGGCCGTCTGTTCTCTGTTCAGTCACTTCAGCATTCGTCGGCAGTTCAAGAGTTACCTGCATTGAAGGAAAGAACCCAATGCGAACTAGTTGCCTGCGGGAGAAGTCCCTGTAGGGGTTAGGCCGCACTCGATGTGGTACTGAGCTACGAATCGCGTTCATGACTTCTTCGATAGGCGATTGAGCGCAGGATTCCGATGCACAGCTAGCAAGCAGAAGATTAGCCCCCCTGCCGCGCCCAGTGCGAGCCAGGGATAGGCTGCGGCCAGGTACTCCATTCTGTAGTTCAGGCGCAGCCTCGAGTCACTGAGGACCGGCCACGCAGCACCCAGGACAGGCAGAAGTGCCGCCAAGAGACCAATGACTGCTGTGTTGAGAAAAGTGATTCGCACGAACCGCGACGCCAACCAGAGCAAGGGCAAGAAGACTGCAATCATGACCACGCCAACCACGACGACAACTGCGAGTGGGCCAAGTTCAAACGTCGCAGCGGTCAGCCAGCCAAGCTTGCCATCTCGTAGCTCCATCGCGCCCGCAAGAAGCAGCTCGAGTACAAGTGGAACTGCTACAAGAGATGCGGCGAGGCGAAGCATGTGTGTCGTGCGGCTAAATAGTTTGAGGTAACCGGCCGCCGGAGCGGCGAAGCCGCGGAGGGAACCTGCAAGCGCACTTGCAGGCGGTCCGAGTTGCCCGAGAGGTTAGACCGCGGTTGTCGAAAGCCGAAGTTGCGGCCTTGTACGATTTTCATTACCAGCAATCGGGGCTGCAATATTGCCAACTACTTTAGCGCCACATGCCAGATAGAACGCGGCGGCGTTGGGGTCTGAGTCGATAGCAATTTCGGTCTGGTCTCTGTTGCGCGCCAGGGTAACTATTTCGGTAAGCAATCGTCTTCCAATTCCATGCCGCATGTGGTGTGGGTGAACCCAAAGTGACGTGAGTTCCCATGGGCTGCTTGTTGGCGAAACCTGCGCAACGGCAACGACGTTCCCATCAATTTCCGCGAGGATAGTTGGACATATGGCCAAAGAACCTTCGCTGATGATCAAGCTATCTCGCCAGATAGCCATCTGCTCATCCGTGTAACCCCAATAGCCCTTGGCGGCCAACACAATTTCATTGATTGCGTGGATTTCAGACTTGAGCGGGACCCGGAAACGCATCTGCGGTCTAACGAAGCTGTCCAATAACCCCAAACCCGCATGCACCCGCACCCCGTGAGGTGGGTGTCGACTTGCAAGCGGGAAAGTCTGGGTTCATCGGTGTGAAGGTTTGAATCTTTGCGCCGTAGTTCTCTTTAGCGCTGTCCTGGCGATTGTGCCGCTTATTGGCCGCGTTACTGGCCCTCATTTGCCCGAGCCCCGCATTCGAGAGCTTCTCGATGTTGTGCACCATGCAGTACAGGCTCCACTGCGTTCGGACTTTCGCTTGCCCGCGATGCTTCAGGCGGCTCAGGCGTTTGTCGTGCCGCAGGTTCGCAAGCACCGGCTCCACGGTGCCGATGCCTTGGCTGTACAGCTGGCGGCCGCGCGGTGAGTCAATCGCTTGGCGCATGCGTTCGCTGGGGTGACTGAGGTCCTGTGGCCTGGGGAAGAAGCGAGCGACTTGGCGGCCCCACTCGTCTTTGGCGTCCTTTTTGTCGCCCTCCTTGGTGCGCCGCTTCTTCAGGCATTGCCCGCGCAGCGCGCAAGCAGCGCAGTCGCTGGCCTGGGCGATGTAGGTCTGGTACGGGTGCCCGTTGGCCGAGACATGCACGCGGCCCATTGCTGCCAAAAGGTCTGCCGGCCTCATAGAGGCGCCTTGCGTGCTCCCCGCCAAAAGCCCAAGCGCCAAAAACAAAGAAAAAGAAAGTGAAATGCAACTGAGTAACCCTTCAACGCAAGGGCTGCTTGCGCCCTTGCGCCGGGGCCGGGGCCGGGCCGCGTGGCCGTGATGAAAAGAACACGACCACGCGAATCCCCGTCTGGCCTGCTTTCCTTCGTTTTACTCCGCCTTGAAGCCAAACGCCCGTTCGTGCACATAGACCAGCTTGCAGTCCTGGGTGTATTGGGCATCGTGGATGCGGCCGGCGCTGACGTAGCCGGTTTGCCCGGCGTTCAGGGTCACCGGCGGGCCGTCGGGGTGCAAGGCGCCGGCGGCATCGCGGGTGAAAAACTGGATGCGCATTTGGCCTTGCACCACCACCGTCATGTCATGGCCGGGGTGGCTGTGCGGCGGCTCGCTGCTGCCGGCCTGCCAGCGCTCCAGCATCACCTCCACCCCGTCCGGGTTGGCGGGCACGCAGGTGCGCACGGTGAAGCCCGGCGGGGCGCCGGGCGCTTCGACATGGTGAGACCAGATGGCACTCTGGCTTTGCTCTTGCAATGTGCTCATGAAAACTCCTGCTCCTCAAAAGGTGTAGGTCAGTGACAACTGGGCGTTACGTCCCAGGATCGGGCGGGCGTAGTAGTAGTCGCTGCCGCCAGGCGCCTGCACAAAGCCGGAGCGCGGGTTGCCTTCGGTCAGGCCGATGGTGTTGGTGATGTTTTGCACGCTGGCGTTCACATACATCTTGGGCGTGAGCTCATAGCGCAGGCTCAAGTCCCAGGTTTGATAGGCCGGCAACTTGACCGAGTTGGACACATCGGCAAAGCGCATGCCCATGTAGTGGTAGCCCAGCGTCAACTCGCCCTTGTTGTCATTGAAGTAGACCGTGGGCGCGATCGTGTAGTTGACATCCGGGGTGCGCTCGGGGCGGTTGCCGTTCCAGCTGGTGGCTTCTTTGCGCAAGTCTTCCAGTTCCTGGCCCGAGCCGCGCAGCACGCGCAAGTCATTGACGCTGAAGCGCGAGCGCTGCACCACGCCCACCGCATTGAGCTGCAGCCAGTTCAAGGGCCGCCAGTTCAGCTCGAACTCCAGACCATTGGACTTCACGCCTTGCAGCATTTCCACCTGCGAGTTGCCCACCTCGGCGCCATTCGGGTCGCCCTGGAAATCGGCCTTGTAATAGGTGAAGGTGCCGGTGAAACCACGCGTTTGGTAGCGCAGGCCCACTTCGGCAAATTGGATGCGCGTCACCGGCAACTCGCCGCTGGTTTGGTAGCTCTTGGCATAGCGGCCATAGACGGCCATATTGTCGTTCAGCAGGTAGTTGCCGCCCACGGTCCAGGAAGGCTCGCGCCAGTCATTGCTGATGGCGGTGGTTTGGCCATTGGTGGGGTAGGCCCAGCGGTTGTTGGCGATGATGTTGTCCACATCGCAAGCGGCGTCGCCCAGCTTGTCCACATCGCAGCCGGGCTTGAAGGCGCCGGGGATGGCGGTGTACTCGTCATAGCCGCTACGCTGCTCGCGGTATTTGTAGTGCTCCATGCGCACGCCGGCATCCAGGCGCAGGCGCTCGTTGACCTTGAACTCGTTGTTCAAGTAAACCGAGGTCGAGGTGTTGTGGAAGCTGGAGTTGCCATCGCCCCAGGTGGAGTATTCGCGCACCCCGTTCTCGGTGTAGGCGCCGACCACCTTGCCCGCTGGGTCCAGGGCCACGATGTCCATGCGGCGCGCATGGTTGCGCACATCGGTCACAAAGCGCGCGGTGGCCGGGCTGCCGCTCTTGCTGATGCGGGTATCAAAAGCCAAGAGGCCCAGGGTCAGGCTGTTGTTGGGCGTGTTCCAACTCACCGACAAATCATTCACCGCCTCGCGCTGCGCCTGCTTGTCGGCCTGCAGCACATTGTCAGACAGCAGGCCATTGCCATTGAGGGCATTCAGCTGCGCCGGGGTGGACAAAATCTCGCCGGTGGACACCACCCGCAGCGCCGGGGTGCATGCACCACCGCAGGCGCTGGCAAAGCGATCCAACATCTCTTGCACATAGCTGAACTTGCTGGGGTCGAGCCGGTTGACGGCCGGACGCAGGCTGTTGTTGCTGGAGGAGAAGACCACGCTGGCGGTCACATCACTGTCGGTGTAGCGGCCTTTGGAGCGCAGCGTCAGCTCTTGGCTCAGGGCTTTTTCGAAGCTGTAGCCGATGGCGCTGGCCTTGACGTGGTAGCCGTCGCGCGAGTCGTTGAGCTGGCTGAAGCTGCCCGGCACCAGCGAGGTGCGCACGTTTTGCACGCCTGAATCCAGGCCGATCATGGTGCCGTAATTGGCATTGATGCCGGGCAGGCTGCGCGGATTGTCTTTGCCCTGCACGGGAATCGGCAGGTAGAAGGTGTTGTGGTCATCCACCAGCTTGGCGTTGAGGCTCCATTCGCCGCCCTCGATCTTCTTGCCCACATGGGCGCGCAAGGTGCCGCCGAAGTTGGCGGTGAACTCGGGGTTGCGCACGCCGTCATCGCGGCGGTAAAAGCCCGAGGCCCCGGCAAACCAGCCATCGCCCAATCCGCCGGCATAGCGCAAGTCCACGCGGCGGGTGCCGTAGTCCGAGGTGCTGAGGCGCACCGCGCCTTCGGGCGCGCCCTTGTTGCGGTAGGTCAGGAAGTTGATGGTGGCGCCCGCGCCATTGGTGGTCAAAATGGCCGAGGTGCCGCCGCGCACCGCTTCCAGCCGGTCAATGCCGATCTCTTGCTTGACCAGGCCATCGGCGGTCCAGCTCGGGTAGTAAAACACCGGCAGGCCGTCTTCTTGCAGCTGCACCCAGCGCTGGTTGCCGCCCGACATGCCGCGCACCGAGTAGTTGTTCGACATCTCGCCGCCCGAGGCTTCCACATACATGCCCGGAATCAGCTCCATGGCCTCGGCGGTGGAGCGCGGCGCCTTGCGGTCCAGCTCGTCACGATCCGCCACGGTGACCGCCACCGAGCTGTCGCGCAGCGTGCGGTTCAAGCCGGTGTTGCCGGTGACGACCACGCGATCGAGCTGGCTGGCTTCGTCTTTCTTGTCGGCCTTGGTGTCAGCCTTGCTGTCGGCTTTGCTTTCAGCCGCAGCCCCTTGCTGGGCCAGGGCCGGCGCCAAGCCCAGGCTGAGCAGGGCCGCCATGCAGATCGCGCTGGGCCGCAAGCGTGTGCTTGAAGCCAAGGGCAGGGATTGAGATTGGGCCCGTGCGAGCCTGCGGTTCTTTTGAATAGTCTCCATCTTCATGTCTCCAGTGGTTTTGCTTTTGGCGAGGGAAAGAAAGAAAAGAAGGAACAACAAGGGACGAAAAACAGACGAAAGCAGCCCCCCAGCACGCTGCGAAAAATCGCCGCGCGATGCGGTTTTGCTTGCATGCTGAAAGTCGGTCGCGCCTCGCCCAGGCGCGCCGGAACTAGTGAGGCGGCGGCGTCATAGCGCTCGACTCGCACCCAGCAGAGCCGGTGGCTCCGGGCTGGCAATCACATAACTGGGCACGGCGGCCAGATAGCCCGCCATGCGGCCCTTGGCTTCAAAGCGCGCCCGAAAGCGCGAAGCCCGAATCCACGCCGCCCCCAATCGCGGCACGATGCCGCCACCGATGAAGACCCCGGCCCGCGCACCCAGCGACAAGACCAGATCACCCGCCACGTCGCCGAGAAAGGCGCCAAACAAGTCCAGCGCCTCCACACATTGCCGCTGCGACTGATGCTGCGACTGACCTTGGGCAGATTCGATCAGCGCCGCTGGCGTGAGGCCCGCAGGCAAGGCGCAGCCGTCCAACTCGCACAAGGCCTGGGCCAGGTTCAAGAGCCCCGGCCCCGACAACACCCGCTCGGCCGACACATGCCCAAACCGCTTTGCCAACTGCTGCACCACGCGGTATTCGCGCTCGCTGTGCGCCGCCAAGCTGACATGCCCGCCCTCGGTTTGCAGCGCGGTCCACTGCCGCTCGCCGCAAGACACCAAACCCGACACGCCCAAGCCCGTGCCCGGCCCCAGCAAGGCCAGGGTGCCCGCCTGAGCCACGGCGACCGGCGCTTGCGGCCCGCCGCAATGCCAAAAGTCCGCCTGCGGCAAGGCCGGTATCGCCAAGGCCAGGGCGGTGAAGTCATTCATCACCACCAGTCTTTGCAAGTCCAGCGCGCTGCGCAGCGCCTGGGCCGAGAAGCTCCAGTCGCGGTTGGTCAGGCTGATTTGGTCTTGCAAAACCGGCGTGGCCACACCCAAAGCCGCTTGACGGGGCCAGGCCAAGCCCTCATGGCGCAAGCCGCTGAGGTAATCCTGTATGCAAGCGGTGAGGTTGGGAAAGTCCGCGCAAGGCATCACCCGCACCCGCTCGATGCAAGCCCCTGCCCCGCCCTGCCAGGCCAGGCGCACATTGCTGCCGCCCACATCGCCCAGCAAGCGGGGGATGGCTGGAGCCTCGCCCTGGTGGGCTTTGCTGCCGATCTCAATCATGCCCCGGCCTCCTGCTCCACCCGCGTCCAAATGCCGCCCGCCTGGGCGCTGCGCAGCGCCGCATCCACCAGGGCCAAACCGTCCAGCCCATCAGCCACCTGCGGCAGGCACTGGCTTTCGGGTGCGGGAGATCGCCCTTGCTGGCGCGCGCGGATGTGCTCGGCGGCCTCGCGATACAGCTGCGCAAACGCTTCCAAATAGCCCTCCGGGTGGCCGGGTGGCAAGCGGGTGGCGGCGCGTGCGGCGGCGCTGTCCAGCCGGCCGCGCGTCAGAATTTCGCTCTTGCCGCCTTGGTGGCTCAGGCGCAGCTGATTGGGCTGCTCCTGGTCAAACGCCAGGCCGGCCTTGCTGCCGTAAAGGCGCAGGCGCAAAGCGTTTTCGCAGCCGCTGGCCACCTGGCTGGCCCACAGCGCACCCCGCGCGCCACCGGCAAAGCGCAGCATCAGCTGGGCGTTGTCGTCCAAGCGCCGGCCCGGCACAAAGCTGCTCAGCTCTGCACACACCGAGGCCGCCCGCAAGCCGCTGACGAAGCTGGCCAGCTGATACGCATGCGTGCCGATATCGCCCAGCGCCCCGGCCGGCCCGGCCAGCGCGGGGTCGCAGCGCCATTGGGCCTGCTTTTGCCCCTGCTGCTCCAGCGGCTCGGCCAGCCAATCTTGCGCGTACTCCACTTGCACCAGGCGCAGGTCGCCCAAGACGCCGGCCCGTACCAACTCCCGCGCATGGCGCACCGCCGGGTAGGCGCTGTAGTTGTAAGTCACGGCCAAGAGCCTTTGGCGCGTGCGCGCCAAGGCCGCCAACTCGCGCCCTTCGCGCAAAGAAATCGCCAGCGGCTTGTCGCAGATTACATCGATGCCGCCCTGCAAAAAGGCCTGGGCCACCGGCGCATGCAAATGATTGGGCGTGACGATGGCCACGGCCTCGATGCCATCGGGCCGGTCGGCCTCGCGCCGGGCCATCTCGCGCCAGTCGGCATAGCAGCGCTCCGCGCTCAGGCCGAGTGCCGCGCCGCTGGCCGCGCTGCGCTCCGGCGTGCTGGAGAAGGCGCCGGCCACCAGCTCAAAAGCCCCGTCCAGTCGGGCGGCGATGCGGTGCACCGCGCCGATGAAGGCGTCTTGCCCGCCGCCCACCATGCCCAGGCGCAAAGGGCGCTGATAGCTCGCACTCATGGCCGCCCTCCTTCACATGGGCCTTCGCTCCCGGCCAGGCCCAACCAGGCGCGCAGCTCGGTGCGCGGCGTGCCGCCGTCGGCGAAGTCATCAAAGGCCTTGTCGGCCACGCGGATCAAATGCCGCTGAATGAAGGCGGCACCCTCGCGCGCGCCGTCCTCCGGGTGCTTCAGGCAGCACTCCCACTCCAGCACCGCCCAGCCCGGGTAGCCGTAGCGGGTCAGCTTGGAGAAGATGGCGCCAAAGTCGATCTGCCCATCGCCCAGCGAGCGGAAGCGCCCGGCCCGGTCGGCCCAATCGGCATAGCCGCCATACACGCCTTGCCGGCCATTCGGGCGGAACTCCGCGTCTTTGACATGGAAGGCGCGGATGCGGGCGTGGTAGAGGTCGATGAAAGTCAGATAGTCAAGTTGCTGCAGCAGGAAGTGACTGGGGTCGTAGAGGATGCAAGCGCGCGGGTGCTGCTGCACCGCGTCGAGAAAGCGCTCGAAGGTCACACCGTCGAACAAGTCTTCGCCCGGATGCAGCTCGTAGCAGACATCGACACCGGCCTCGTCAAAGGCGTGGAGGATGGGCGTCCAGCGCCGCCCCAGCTCGGCAAAAGCCTCGTCGACCAAACCGGCCGGGCGCGGCGGCCAGGGGTAGAGATAGGGCCAGGCCAAGGCCCCGGAAAAGGTCGCATGGGCTTTGAGGCCCAAGCGCGCCGAGGCCCGGGCCGCCAGCTTGAGCTGCTCGGCCGCCCAAGCCTGGCGGGCCTCGGACGAGCCGCGCACCGCCGCGGCGGCAAAGCCGTCAAAAGGCCGGTCATAAGCCGGGTGCACCGCCAGCAGCTGGCCTTGCAAATGGGTGGACAGCTCGCTGATCTGCAAGCCCAGCTCGGCCAGGCGGCCACGCAGATCGTCGCAGTAACTTTGACTCTCAGCGGCGAGTGCCAGGTCAAACAAGCGGGCGTCCCAGCTGGGGATTTGCAGCGCCTTGAAGCCCAGACCGGCGGCCCAGCGGGCGATGTTGTCCAGGCTGTTGAAGGGCGCGTGGTCGCCCGCGAACTGGGCCAGAAAGAGGCCGGGGCCTTGCAAGGTTTTCATCATGGTTGGCTGTTCTTCATTGATCAAAGCTGCGGGGCGTGATCGCTTTGGCGCTCGATCAACTCGGCGCGCTCCAAGAGCTGCAAGCGCTCGGGCGCTTCGCCGTCCAGCCGACGCAGCAAGAGGCTGCCGAGCTGGCGCCCGGCGTGGTGCAGCGAGGCAAAGTAGGTGCTGATGGGCGGCACAAAGTAGGCGCTGATATTGCTGTCGTCGGTGGCCACCACCACGGCCTCGCGGCCGGCCTGCCAACCCAGCTCCGCAAAGGCCGACAAAGCCCCCAGGGCGGTGAATTCATTGGCGCAGACAAAGGCCGTAGGGCGCTCGGCACCTTGGGCTAAGTCCAGCACGATGCGCCGCCCATCGCCCGCCGAGAGGCCCGAGCTGCGCAAGAGTTCGGCCTCATAGGGCAAGCCCGCCTCGGCCAGCGCGCGCCGGTAGCCCTGCTCGCGGTGCTGGGCATACATCAGCTCGGGGCTGGGGTTGAGCATGGCAATGCGGCGGTGGCCGCGCGCCAGCAGGCGGCGCGTCGCTTGGTAGGCCATGTCTTCATGGTCGGTGTCGTAGCTGGGATGCGGCTGCGCCAGCTCGCTGCGGCCATAGCTGACAAAGGGAAAGTCTTGCGCCAGCAGGTATTGAATGCGCTCGTCCTGCGGGCGGGTTTGGGTCAGGATCAGGCCGTCCACCCGGCGCGATTCGACCAGGCTGCGCAAGCCTTCCAGCGGGTCCACGCCGGGCAGCTGCGGATGCACCACCAGGCTGTAATAACTGCCCGCCAATGCGGCATACAGGCCCGACACCAGCGCCATATAGCCGCTGTCGCTGAAGTCCTGCTGCGCGTCTTCCACCGGCAAGACGATGCACAGGGTGTAGGTCTTGCCGGTGCGCAGCTTCACCCCAGCCAGGTTGACGCTGTAGCCCAGCTCGGCGGCGGCGCGTTTGACACGCTCGCGGGTCTCGGGCTTGACCTCGGGCGCATCCTTCAATGCCCGCGACACCGTGCCCAGCGACAAGCCGGTGTGCCGCACCAGGGTCTTCAAGGTGACATTGGGGTTGGCGCCGGCCGCTGCCGGGCTGTCCAGTTCATTCGACATCAACAAGCTCCTGTGCGGCGACCGACTCCTGCTGGCGACTCAACAAACGCTGGCCGAGCAAGAGAAAGACGCTGGAGGTCCAGGTAAAAGCGGGGTCGCGCAGGCCGGCACCGGTTTGCGCATCGAAGTTCTCGGCCATGCCGCTGCGCGCGGCCATGGCGGTGTAGCGGCGCGCCAGCTCGTCGCCCAAGTCGGCGCGGCCGCAGCGGTCCATGGCGTCGACAAAGAGCAGCATCGTCGGCGCCCAGATCGGGCCGCGCCAATAGCCATCGGCACGGTAAAACGGGCTTTGCTGGGACTCGGTGGCCAGGCCATGCGGGCTCAAGAAGCGGCCCGGCGCCAGCAGGCCTTGCAGCAGCGTTTGGCGCTGCGCCTCGCTCAGGCGCGGGCCCAGGATCAGGGGCAGAAAAGCAATCAGGCTGTCGGCGCCGGGCTCGGCCGGGGCGCCGCCTTCGCAGAGGGCGACAAAGCGCTCGCCATCCCAGAGCTTGGCCATCAAGCGCGCAAACAAGGCGTCGGCGCGCTGCAGCCATTGCTGCGCGGCCTGGGGTTCTTGCAAGCGCGTGGCAAGGGCCGCCAACTCCTCCATCTGCAGAATCAAAAAGCAGCTGAGGTCGGGGCTTTGCAGCGGGGTGCCGGGCAAGAAGGATGTGGCGTTGTCCCAGCCGGCATCGTTGCCGTGGTCATAGGCGGGCAGGCCGTTCTCTGTGGCGCTGGCCATCCAACTCTCGACCTGGGCCGCCAGCCAGCCATAGGCTTGGGCGCAGCGCTCGGGCGTCCAGAACTCGGGCGCCATGCGGCGCAGCTGGCCCAGGGTCCAGCCATGCACCGGCGGCTTGGTGAAGCGCCAGTAGGCAAAGCGGTCGTTGACGAAATCCGGCAGCCGGCCGCTGGCATGTTGGTGGGCAAACAGCAGCGCCAGCTGTTGCCAGGCCCGCTCGGGCTGGGCCGCGCCCAGGGCCAGGGCGTTGAAGCAATGGTCCCAGCTCCAGATATTGGTCATCCAGTTCTTGGACATATACATGGCCGGATAGGCCAGCTGCCCTTCGGCCGGCACCAGGCAAGACCAGGTGATGTAGGCCGCCAGCTGGCGCGCTGCCTGCAGCTCGGGCGGCACCGGCGGGCACAGGGCCAGCCAGGCGGCAAAGTCGGCAGCAGCGCTCTGCTGGGCTGCTTCAAAGCCCGGCCCATCCAGCCGCAAGGGTTGCACCCGGTACAGATGCAAGGCGGCGCGCGCCTGGCCCTGCGCATCGGGCAGCAAGCGGCATTCAATGCGCTCGGCGCGCTGGCCTTGCCAAGGGGCATCCAGCTGCCACTGGCCCTGGGCCAGGGTCAGGCGGGCCGAGAGGTCTTGGCTGGCGCAGCTGATGTGCAGCGCATCGGGGCGGCGCTGGGCGTAGTCATAACGTTTCGATTGCAGGGACAAAGAAAGCGCGATGCCATGGCAAGCGATTGCCAAGGTGTCGGCATCGGCAAAGGCCAGGGCCAGATACCCGGCTTCGGAGTAAAAGCTCAGCGCCTCGGGGCTCAGGCGCCAAGCGCCTTGCAGCGCCTGACCGGCGGCGTCCACCGGGGTGAGGCGGAACAAGCGCCCCAGGTCGGTGTGTTCATCGCCGCCGCGCAGATTGCGCAGCCAGAAAGCCCCGTCCTCCGACAGGAAGGACACGCACAGCCAGCTCTCGCGCCGCGAGAAAGGCACACGCTGCGGGTCCATCAAGAAAAGCTCGTCGTTCATGCAAATCAACCTTTGACGGCGGCGCTGGTGGCGCCATCCATGATGTGGCGCTGGGCCAGGAAGAACAGGATCAAAGGCGCCAGACACAAGAGCACCGTCATGGCGGCAATGGCGCTCACATTGTTTGAATGCAGGCCCTTGAACTGGGCCAGGCCCAGCGGCAAGGTGTACTGGCTTTGGTCGTTCAAAAAGATCAGCGGGCCCAGGTAGTCGTTCCAGCTGCCCAGGAACTGAAAGGTGCCCACCAGCACCAGGGCCGGCGCCATCAAGGGCAAATGGATGCGCCAGTAGATTTGCCAGGCATTGGCGCCGTCCATGCGCGCGGCCTCGTCCAACTCGCGCGGAATGCTCATGATGAACTGGCGCAGCAAGAAGATGAAAAACGGCGCCGCAAAGAAGTTGGGCACGATCAGCGGCTTGAGCGTGTTGATCCAGCCCAGGGCGTTGAACTCCATATAGAGCGGGATCATGGTCACGTCCCAGGGAATCATCATCGAGCCCAGCACCACCATGAAGAGCACATTGCGGCCCCGGAAATCAAAGCGCGCAAAGCCATAGGCCACCAGGCTGGAGGAGAAAATTTGCCCCACGGTGGAGAGCAGCGCCACCCAGACCGAGTTGCGCAGGAACAGCGCAAAGGGCTGGGCCTGCCAGGCCTCGAGGAAATTGCGCCAATGCGGCTCGGCCGGCCACCAGACCGGCGGCCAGGCATAGAGCTCGCTCTTGGCCTTGAGCGCGGTCAGCAGCGTCCAGTACAGCGGCGCGGCAAAGGCAAAACACAGCACCAGCATCAGGCTGTAAAACGCCAGACGGCGGCTGCGGGTCTGCAGGCTGCTGTTCATGCGCGGCCCCCCTTCTTGGCCGCTTGGCCCTCGGCCTTCACCTCGTTCTCATAAAACACCCAGAGGCTGGAGAAGCGCATCACCGAGGCCGAGAGCAGCAAGATCAGCGCAAACATCAGCCAAGACATGGCCGAGGCATAGCCCATGTCGAAGTACTTGAAGGCGGTGTCGTAGATGTACATGGCCAACATATAGGTGGACTTCATCGGCCCGCCGCCGGTCAGCAGCAGAGCCAGGGTCAGCTGCTGAAACGCCGCGATCAAGGTGGTGACCAGGTTGAACAACAAGACCGGCGACAGCAGCGGCAGCGTGATGTGGGTGAACTGCTGCAGCTTGGAAACGCCGCTCATCTCGGCCGCCTCATACAGCTCCACCGAGATGCCTTTGAGCCCGGCCAAGAACACCAGCATGGTGCCGCCCAAGCTCCACAAGCTGGCGATCACCACCGCGCTCATGGCCCAGTCCGGGCTGCCCAGCCAGTCCACCGCCGGCAGGCCCACGAGCGAGAGCAAATAGTTCAAAAGCCCATACTCGCGGCTGTAAATCCAGGACCAAATGCTGACCAGGGCCACGCCGGACAGCATGGAGGGCAGATAAAACACGGTGCGAAAAAAGCCCTCGCCCCGGCAGCGCCGGTTCAAGAGCAAAGCCAGGCCCAAAGCCCCGGCCAGATGGGTGGGCACATAGAGCAGCGCGAAGCGCGCGGTCACGCCCAGGGCCTCCCAGAAGTCCTCGTCCTGGCTCAAGATGCGCTGGTAGTTCTGCAGCCCGACAAAGCGCTCGCCGCCCATCAAAGGCCAATCGAAGAAACTGATGTAAAGCGAGTAAAGCAGCGGCCCGACGGTGAAGGCCACAAAGCCCAGAACCCAGGGCGCAATGAAGAGATAGGGCAAGACCTGGCCCCAAGCGCGCGAGCGCGACAGGCGCCGAGGGGTCGGCCGCTGCTCCGGCCTCGCGGCCTCGGCCTTGAGCGGCATCAGCATCTCGCTTTGAGCATCCATGTGTTGAGACTTGTGCATGGCCTGGGTCCTGAAAAGCGCCTTGCAGGCATCAGCGCAAGCGCCGCTCGGCCTTCAAGGCGGCGCGGTCCAGAATGGCCCCGCTGTCGCCTTGCGGGCTGAGAAAAACTTCTTGGATGGCGTCGCGCACCACATCCTGGGCGCGCATCCAACGCGGGTTGAGCAAATGCGCCGGGCTTTCTTTCATGCTCTCGGCCATGGCGTAAAACGGCCGCACCTGCGGGTCTTGGGCCAAGCCTTGTTCAGCCGCCACGCTGAGCAAGACCGGCAGATCGTTGCCCCGCATGCGCACCGCCTCGGCGCTGCTGAAGAATTGGATGAAATCCCAGGCCAGCTCTTTTTGCCGGCTGTGCTTGGCCATGGCCAGGGCCGACACGCTGAGCACGCTTTGCGGCGGCCGCCCTTGAAAGCTCGGCAGTCCGACCACGCCAAAGCGCTTGCGGTCCTGCGCCAACTCCAGGCGGAAGGCACTGCCGTCCAACAACATGGCCACCTTGTCGGAGACAAACATCTGGCGCTGATTGCGCCCATCGCCCACGCCCAAAGCAGCCACCACATCGCTGCGCAGCAGGCCTTGCAGATAGGCAAACAAGGCCTTGCTCTCGGGGCTGTTCAGATGACCTTGCACGCTGTGCCCATCCGGCCCCAGCATGCGGCCGCCCGCGCTCCAGAGATAGCTCTGGAAGTCATAGGGGTCGGGATTCACATCGAGGCCAAAGCCGTAGGCCTTGGCCGCCGGATTGCGCAGGCGCTGCGCCATCTGGCGCAAATCATCCCAGCTCCAGCCCTCTTGCGGATAGGCGAGCCCGGCACGGTCCAGCATGTCTTTGTTGTAGTAGATGACCTGGGCGGTGAAGCCGGCCGGCACGCCGTAGATGCGGGCCTCGCCCTGCGGCTGCCCGGCATCGCGAACCGTGGAGAAGCGCCACAGCCCCGGCACAAAGTCGCGTGGCTTGATGCGCGCATCGCGGGCCAGGTAGGCATCGAGCGGCTCCAAGACCCGCTGGTACTGCGGAAAGTTCCACATATACATCACGTCCGGCGGATGGCCCGCGCCAAAGGCCGCGGAGAGCTTTTGGTTGTAGCCGCCGCCATAGGCCTCCACCTGCACCTTGACGCCCGGATGGCGCGCCTCAAAGGCGGCGGCAATGCGCTGCTGGATCAAGAGGCTTTCGCTGCCGTCCCAGGTGGCAAAGCGCAGCACGCGCGGGGTGGACGCGTCGGCATTGCCCGGCCCCTCAGCCTGCCCTTCAGCCTGAGCATTGGCCGCCGCGCTGGCCCGCCAGACGCCCGCGCCCAGCAAGCTCAGGCCCAGGCCGGCCAAGAGGCCACGTCTCAGAACTTGTGCGCGCATCGGCGGCTTCATTGCGCCAAGGCCTTTTGCACCGCCGCGCTCAAGCGCCGCGGCAAGGCGCGACCATCGGCCGCGAAGACCTGCAAATGCTCCAGCTCCAGCCCCAAGCCCAGGGCATCACCGCGCTGCACCAGTTGTGCGCCGTCCACGCAGGCCGTCAGGCCCTCGCCCGAAGCCAGCTTCAGATGCACCATGCTTTGCGCGCCCAGCCTCTCCACCGTCTGCACCTCGGCCTTGAGCTGCGCCGCCGCATCGTCCGGCGCCAAGAGGCGGATGTGTTCGGGCCGGATGCCCAGTGTCAGCGCGGCGCCTTGCGGCGCGAGCTCAGCTTGGGCCAGGGTGGGCAGGCGGGCCTCGGCCAGCGCCTGGGGCAAGCGCAGCTGCAAAAGCCCGTCTTGCGCGCCGCAGGACTCGGCCGCCAGAAAGTTCATGCGCGGCGTGCCGATGAAGCCGGCCACAAACAGATCGGCCGGCCGGTGGTAGAGCTCCAGCGGGCGGCCCACTTGGGCGATGCGCCCCTGGTTCAAGACCACCACCTTGTCGGCCAGGGTCATGGCCTCGACCTGATCGTGGGTGACGTAAATCATGGTGGCTTGCAGCTCCTGGTGCAGCCGGGCCAGCTCGGCGCGGGTGTTTTCGCGCAAGGCCGCATCCAGATTGGAGAGCGGCTCGTCGAACAAAAACACACGGGGGTTGCGCACAATGGCGCGGCCAATCGCCACCCGCTGCCGCTGCCCGCCGGAGAGCTGCTTGGGCTTGCGCTCCAGCAGCGCTTCCAGCTGCAGCATGCGCGCGGCCTCGGCAATGCGGGCCTCGATCTCGGCCTTGGAAAAACGCCGCAGCGACAAGCCAAAGGACAAGTTCTTGCGCACCGTCATGTGCGGGTACAACGCATAGTTCTGGAACACCATGGCCAAGTCGCGCTCGGCCGGGGCCACCTCGTTCATGCGCTCGCCGCCAATCAAGAGTTCACCGTCCTGCACCGCCTCCAGCCCGGCAATGCAGCGCAAGAGCGTGGACTTGCCGCAGCCCGAAGGGCCGAGAAAGCAAACAAACTCGCGGTCGGCAATGTCCAGGTCGATGCCTTTGAGCACATCGACCGGCCCGTAACTCTTGCGCAAGCCGCGCAGCGATAGATCAGCCATGGTGAGGTGGGGCTCCGGTTCGCTGGGTTCAGTTCAACAACAGGGTCTGCAAATAGGCTTGACCGGCGGCCGCCGTGCGGGCCGGCTCGCTGGGCTGGTCGTGCTCGACGATGAAGGTGTCGAGCCGCTGGCGCAGCCAGGGCAGCCAGGCCGGCCAGTCCAGCCGCCCCTCGCCCAGCGTGGCCCAGCCCTGCTCGGCCTCAGCCAGCGCGGCGCCGGGCCTGGCCAGGTCTTTCACATGCACCGACTGCAAGCGCTCGGCATAGCGCTGCAGCCAGCGCATCGGCAGCTCCCCGGCCCGCGCCACCCAGGCCACATCGGGCTGCCAACGCAAAGCCGGCGCGGCGTCCAACACGGTCTCCAACACGCTGCGTCCATCGTCAGCAAGCCGCTCAAATTCAAAGGCATGGTTGTGATAGGCCAGCGTGATGCCCTGCGCCTGCAGGCTCAGCGCATGGGCTTGCAAGCGCGCGGCCAGCGCCAGCCAGCCGGCCCGATCGCTGGGCCGCTCGGCCTCGTCCAGCCAGGGCATGACCAGTTGACGGCAGCCGCAGCCCTGCAAGGCGGCGACCACTTCATCCAGGCGCTCGCCCAGATCACTCATCTCCACATGCATGGAGGCCAGGCCCAGGCCCGCATCGCGCAGGGTGGCGACGAAGGCTTCAGCACTCAGCCCATGCAGCGCCTCGCTCTCCACCCAAGGGAAGCCCGCCTGACGCGCCACTTGCAAACGCGCGGCCAAGTCACCGGCACTGCGCACTGTGTAGAGCTGCAAGGCGATGCGCGGCGCGCAAGCCTGGGCATTGCTGTGGGGACTCATGCGCGCTGCTCCTGCTTGGGGCTGCTCTTGAATTGCAGGGCTTCGGCAAAGCCCGGGTTGACGGGGTCAGGTCTTGCGCAGCGGGTGCGCAGCGAGACCGGCGCGTTTTTCTCAGCGGCGCGCAGCACGGCGTCCATGGCTTCCAACACATGCAGAGCCATCTCACCATTGGCACGGTGCTGGCGGCCGCTGCGCAGGGCCTCGGCCATATCGGCCACACCCAGGCCGCGATGCCGGCCGGTGAAGCTTTGCGGCGCATGCGCCTGCCAATCGCCATCGGCCTCGCAGCTTTCCAACACGCCGCCGAACTGGTTCGGGTCGGGCAGGACCAAGCTGCCGCGCTCGCCATACAGCTCCAGATGGCTGCTCTTGTGCTTCCACACATCAAAGCTGGTGCTCAGGGTGATGAAAGCGCCTTGCTCAAACTCCAGGCCGGCGACCAGATGGGTGGGGGTCTCGACCTGGATGCTCTCGCCCTGGCGCGGACCACGCGGAATCTGCCGGATCGGCCAGCTGGTGTGGGCCATGCCTTTGACCCGGGTGATGGGACCCAGCAATTGCACCAGCTGGGTCAGGTAGTACACGCCCATGTCCATCAAGGGGCCGGCGCCGGGGCGGTAGAAAAAGCCCGGGTTGGGGTGCCAGTCATCCGGGCCGCGCTCCATCATGGTGGCCTGGCCGGCCACGATGCGGCCGAGCTGCCCAGCGTCCACCAGGCTGCGCGCCAGCTGACCGGCGCCGCCCAAGAAAGTGTCGGGCGCACAGCCAATGCGCAGGCCCAGGGCGGTGGCCAGTTCCATCAGTTCAGCGCCATCGGCAAAGCTGCCGGCCAGGGGCTTCTCGGTGTAGAGATGCTTGCCGGCTTTGAGCACCGCCTCGCCCACTGCGCGGTGGGCTTGCGGAGGGGTCAGGTTGATGACGATTTGCGCCTCTCCCGCGAGCAGCTCATCCACACTCAGCGCCGGCAGGCCCAGGGCCTGCGCTTGGGCGGCCGCCGCCTCGGGGCGCGCATCGGCCACGCCCACCAATCGCAGCGTGCCAAACTGCGCCAGGCCGGCCGCATAGGCCGGGAAGATGTCGCCCGCGCCGATGATGGCCACTGGCGTGGCCATGCCGGGCTGCGTTGGCGTCTCGGGCTTGAGTTGGAGTTCGTTCATCTTCATGCGGGTGACCCTTGTTCGGCCAGATCCAGCCAGGCCATTTCTTCGGCACTCAAGCGCACGGTCAGCCCGCGCATGGAGCTGGCGGTTTCGGCAATCGAGCGCGGCCCAATCAGGCTGAAGGCCGGGAAGCGCTGGCCCAGCACCCAGGCCAGGGCGATATTGATGGCATGCACGCCCTTCTCCGCCGCGAGCTTTTGCGCCCGTGCGCGGCGCTCGAAATTGGCGGGGCTGTACCAGCAGCGCACCAGCTCCTCGTCCTCGCGCAGGTCCGGGCCGGCCCGGTCGGTGAAGAAGCCGCGCGCCTGCGAGGACCAGGCAAACAGCGCCATGCCCTGCTCGGCCAGCCACTGGCGCGAGGCCGGGTCGCCCGCCGAGACACAACCGCGCCAGATCGGTGCCTGCATGCGCGCCAGGCTGAGCTGGTTGTTGAGCAAAGAAAAGCCTTGCAAGCCCTTGGCCGCCGCATAAGCGTTGGCGGCCTGCACCCGCTCAATTGACCAGTTAGAGCCCCCAAAAGCCTGGAAGCGGCCCAGCCGGCCTTGCTCATTCAAGGCCTCAACGAACTCGCCCACCGGCACCTCGGGGTTGTCGCGATGCAGGATGTAGAGATCGGCGTGGTCGGTCTGCAAACGCTCCAGGCTCTCGGCCAGCTCGCGGCGCATGCCCTCGGGCGTGCAATGGGGCGTGTGGGCGCCTTTGGCGATCAGCACGATCTCGTCACGAATGCCGCGCGCCCGCAACCATTGGCCCAGGATGGCCTCGCTGTGGCCGCCTTCGAAGTCATAGACCCAGGCGGTGTCAAAGGTGTTGCCGCCGCGCTCGATGTAGTCGTCAAACAGGGCCGCGGCATGCGGCAGGGTCTCTTGGTTGTCCACGCCCATGATCAGGCGCGAGACCTGCTTGCCCTGCAGGCCCGGCACCTGGCCATAAGTCATCAGCGCATCGGTGCGGCGCGCAATCGGCAGGCCTGCCAATGTGTTGCGGCCTTGCAGGGCGGCCTCGGCTTCCTTGGGATAGCTCAGGCCGATGGCGCGGCGCCAGCGGTCCATCACCGCCAAGGTGCCCAAGGAGTCGGCAGGGCTCATGGCCGGATGCGGCACCGCGCCGGCCTGCACCGCTTGGGCAAAGACATCGGCCTCATAGGCGTACAGGCCGCGATCGGTGGGGATGGTCCAGGTCTGCGCCAGGGCCTCGTCCACATAGAGCTCGATGCGGCTCTCGCCGGCCTCGGCCCCGGCGCCATACCATGGCTTGGAGACCACCAGCGCGCCCTTGCTGCCGCCAATGCGCAGCGATTCTTCCTGCTCGAAACGCACCGCGGTGCTGAGCTGCGCCACGATGTCCCCCGGGAAGCGCAAGGTGGCCGTGGCCCATTCATCCACCGGGCCGCTGGCGCTTGGGTAGAGCTGGCCCATGGCCTGCAGCTCGATCGGTTCAGCAAAGGGCAAGTTGCGCGCCACACCGGCGATCAGCCGCGCCATCGACACCGGGTAGCAGCCCACATCCAGAATGCCGCCACCCGCCAGCGCGGCCTCCCAGGTGCGCGAGCCCGCACGCGGCGTGGAGCTGTAGCAAAAAGACGCCTGGATGTGCCGAACATCGCCAATCGTGCCGGCGCGCAGCAGCTCCAGCAGCTTGGCCGTTTGCGGCAGGCAGCGGTACATAAAGGCTTCCATCAGCACGCGGCCGGCGCGCTCGGCCTCGTCAAAAGCGATCATGGCCTCGGCATGGTTCAGCCCCAGCGGCTTTTCGCACAGCACATGCTTGCCGGCCCGCAGGGCCTGCACCGTCCAGTGCAGATGCTCGGTGTGCGGCAGGCCGATATAGACCGCCTGCACCGACGCATCAGCCAACAAAGCCGCGTAAGAGCCATAGGCTTTGGCCGGGCAAGCGGCCTGGCCATATTGATCGGCAAAGGCCTGCGCCTTGGCCGCGTCACGGCTGGCCACCGCCACCAAAGCGCCACTGTCGGTCTGCTTTAGACCCGCTGCGAAAGCGCCCGAGATGTTCCCGGCGCCGATGATTCCCCAGTTCAGCATGATGTGTAAATTGAAACGTTATGATTTACGAGCAAGGCAAATATATTTTCGGCATGCACTTCAGAACAGGGGGAGAAACCCGCTGTGACGGGAGGCATGGCCGCCAATGACAACTTGGCGCTCACGCCGACCCCGCCAGCCCGCCGCCGTCCACCACATAGGCGGAGCCGGTGACGAAGGAAGAACGATCGCTGGCCAAGAACAGCACCACCTGGGCAATCTCCTGGGCCTGGCCCACGCGCATCAAAGGGCGCGCATTGCCGGCCTCCACCAAGGCCAGTTCGGCCAACCCCAGTTGCTGCGCTTCGTTGCGCAGCATGGCGGTGTCGGTGTCGCCCGGGCAGACGCTGTTGACGCGGATGCGCTGCGGCCCATGGTCAACCGCCATGGCACGCGTCATGTTCACCACCGCGCCTTTGGAGGCGCAGTAAGACACCGCATCCTTGCCGCCCACCAAGCCCCAGCCCGAGCCGGAGTTGATGATGCTGCCGCCACCCTGCTCGGCCATCACCGGCACCGCATACTTGCTCATCAGGAAGATCGATTTGACGTTGACCGCCATCACCGCGTCCCAATCGGCTTCGCTGGTGTCCACTACATTGGCCCGCCGGGTGATGCCGGCGTTGTTGAACAAGACATCGAGCCGGCCAAAGCGCTTCAGCGTCTCGGCCACGCTGCGCTGGCAATCGGCGGCCTGGGCCACATTCGCCTGCAGGGCCAGGCCGACGCCGCCGAGCGCCTCGATCTCACGCACGGTGGCCGCCGCGCTTTCGGCATTCAGATCACACACCACCACCTGCGCGCCCTCTTGCGCGAACAGCAGCGCCGTGGCCCGGCCAATGCCGGAGCCCGCGCCGGTGATCAGTGCCACCTTGCCGCGCAGCTCGCCGGCGGGCTTGAGTCCTTGGGTTTGCGTCATGTGTCTTGTCTCCTTTTGTTTGTTTGTTCTGAGGCCGCAGCCGAGGGCTACTCTGCCACCAATCGCAATACCGCCCGGTCACGCGGGCCGGTCAACACCTGCACCGGGCCGCTGAACAAGGCGTCCACCTCGGCGCAGGCGCTGTCCACCCGCAAGATGCCGCCGAAACTGGCCGTCAGGCTTTGCAGCTTGGCGGGCGTCATCAAGACCGTCAAGACCTGCGGCCCCAGGGCCCGCAAGACGCGTGCGCTCAGCGGCGCATTGCCGCGCCCGATCACATGGCCCTGCCCGCCAATCGCCGTCAACCACAAGCGCGCCCGGCCCGGCATGGCCTGCAGCAAGTCCAGCAGCTGCGCCTCGTTGGCATCGCGCAGCCAGAGCTGGCCCTCCACCACGACGTCCAAGCCGATCAGGCTGCCCTTCAATTGCAAAGCCTGCTTCAAGGCCCAGGTGGTGGAGCCCGGGCCGATCAGGTGCACGCCCTGGGCCAGTTCCGCGCGCAGGCTCTGCGCCAAAGCTGCCGCGGCCTGTGCATCCGTGGGTGGGCTGCGGGTCTTGCGGCCTTGCAGGCAGCGCGGGTCCAGCGGCGTGGGCAAATAGCCAAACAGCCGAGGCAAGACCTGACCCTCACGCAGCGCCGCTTCGTCCAAATCCATCACCTCGCGCAGCTCCAGCGGCCGCGCGGCGGAAGCCAGAAAAGCGGCCGCCAAGCGCCCGGCTGCCGCTGGGCTGTGACCAAAACAAGCCGACTGCATCTTCACTCCCGCCGGGATGCCCAAGACCGGCAAGCCGCAGGCCTCCCCCAGGCCCAACATCACATCGCGCGCCGTGCCGTCGCCACCGGCGAAGAGCAGCAAGTCCAGGCCCAGGGCCGCCATCTGCCGCGCCAGTGTTTGCGTGTCTTGCGCAGAGCTTGGGGCCGATGGCCCTGGCAGCGCCAGCACCTCGGATTCATATCCTTGGGTCCCTTGCGAGCGCAGGAGCGCCTCGCCCATGGCGCCCGGCCCGCACACCCATTGCAGCGGCCCGGACCCCATCAAACTGGCCAGGGCCACGCCGGCCCGCTCGGCCGACCAGGCCGAGGCCAAGCCCAAGCCGTCGCTGCCATGCCGGGCCAGCACGCCGCCGGCACCCGCCATGGGGTTGAGGATCAGACCGATGCGCGCAGCCGGCATCTCAATCCCCCTGGCCGCGACCCGCTGGGGCTGCCCCATGCTCGGCCAGCTTGCGCTGCCAGGCCCGCCAGGTGATGGCCCAGCGTTTGGGGTCGTCCAGATAAGACTCGTCGACCCGGCGCGTCGGGCAGTTGTGCGGCGCGGTACGCAGCAGCTCCGGCGTGGCCCGGGCCTCCTCGGCCACGCGGCTCATGATTTGCGCAAACTCGTCCAGATCGGCCCGCGAGTAAGACTCGGTGGGCTCGATGGTGGCGGGCTCGGGCACCACATAGGGGTGGTGGCTGGTCCAGTAGTGCACGCCGTAGTCGGCGGCGCGCAGGCCGATATCGCCGGAGTGCACCCCGGTCTCGGCGCAAAGCTCGGCCCAGCTGTAGCGCACCTGCTCGATGCGGCGCTTGCCCGGCGCATAGGGCGCCGTGAGGCCGCGAATCTTCAGCAGCTGGCTCATCATGTAGTTGTTGTTGAGCACCGCCACCTCGGCCACCTCGCGCAAACCGGCCGCGCCCAAGTTCATCACCCAAGCGTAGGCGCGCAACACAATACCCGCCGTGCCCATGAAGGCCGCCACCTTGCCGATCGATAGCGCATCGCCCGCGTCGATGCGGTAGCGCCCATCGTCCTGCTTGACGACCCGGGGCCGGGGCAAAAACGGCGCCAGCGCCTGCGTCACCGCACAAGCCCCCACCGCCGGGCCGCCGCAGGCATGCGGGGTGGAGAAGGTTTTGTGCAGATTGAAGTGGCACAGATCAAAGCCCGCCTCGCGCGCCCGGGTGATGCCCAAGAGGCCGTTGGCATTGGCTTGGTCATAGCAGGCCAAGGCGCCCACCGAATGCGCCGCCGCCACAAACTCACGGATCTTGGCATTGAAGATGCCGGTGTCTTCCGGGTTGGTGATGATGAGCGCGGCGGTGCGTGGCCCCACCGCCGCTTGCATGGCGGCCAGATCGGGGTAGCCCTGCGCATCGGGGTACAGGGTGATGACCTTGTACCCCAGCACCTTGGCGCAGGCCGCATCTGAAGGGTGGCTGAAGATGGTGGTGATGATCTCGTCGCGTTGATCGGCCTCGCCGCGCGACTCAAACCAAGCGCGGATCATGGCGATATTGGCGTAGATCGCTTGCGAGCCCGAGCGCGGCTGCAGGCTCACCGCGTCCATGCCCGAGACCTCTTTGAGCACCTCTTCCATCGCATGCATGACTTGCAAAATGCCTTGCACCGTGCTCTCGTCTTGCAGCGGGTGCAGCTCGCTCATGCGCGCATCGCGGGCCAGCTGCTCATTGATCTTGGGGTTGTACTTCATGGTGCACGTGCCCTGGCCGACGTCCACATTGAAGTCGGCGCCGAGGTTCTCTTGCGAGAGGCGCAGATAGTGGCGCAGCACTCGGTTCTGGCTCAACTCCGGCAAGGCCGGCGCTTGCGCGCGGCGCATGCCGGGCGGCAGCGTGAACAAGACATCGTGGGCCGCGGCCTCGATGGCCGGTTCCAGCTCCGGCGTCAGAATGGCACGCTCGCCAGGCTGGCTGAGCTCAAAGATCACCGGCTCGTCCCAGCGCGCTTGCTGGTAGCGGCGCAGATTGGGCTGACCCTCGGTGAAGCGGTGGGCGGAGATGTTTTCCATCATGCGGGGCTCTGAAGAGTGGGGGCGGTGAGCGTTCATTGAGACAAGACCTCGCGCAGGGCAGACACCAGCGCGTCGATATCGGCTTGGGCATGCACTTCGGTGAAGGCGTAGAGCGCCGCCTGCCCCAGCGCGGGGAAGGCGCCGGACAGATCGTGGCCACCAAAAATACCGCGCTCGCGCAGGGCGGCATTGATCTCGCCCACCGACTTGCCGCTGGGTGAAAAGTCCAGCACAAACTCCTTGAAGTGCACGGTCTTGGGGTGCATCAGGCGCAGGCCCGGCACGGCGGCCAGTTGCTGGCGCGCATAGGCCACGCGCTTCATGATGCCCTCGCCCAGCTCCTGCATGCCTTGCGGCCCTTGGCAGGCCAAGAACACGCCGGCGGTGATGCCCCAGAGCGCGGCGGCCGTGCCCACAAACTCATTGCCCTGCTCGCGCTTGTCAAAGGAGGTGCGGTGGTAGGCCACATCGCCAAAGCCGTACTGCCCCGGCACCGAGGTGGGCGCCAAGCCAAACAGGCGCGAGGGGTATTGCAGCACCAGGGCTTCTTCGTCGCGGCTGGCGATGAAGCCCCCGTGGCCGCCGCCATAACTCATATGCATGCCCAAGGGCTGGATGTCGCCGCAGACGATGTCGGCGCCATAGTCGGCCGGCGGGGTCAGCACGCCCAGCGAGAGCGGGTCCACGCCGACCACCAACAGGGCCCCCACCGACTTGAGCATGGCGGCAATGGCGCCGCCTTCTTCAATGCCGCCGAAGTAATTGGGTACATCCAGATAGAGCGCCGCCACCTGATCGCTGAGCTTGGCGCGCAAGTCGGCACGGTCCAGCAGACCGGTCTCGCGGTCGAAGCCGACCTCGATGAATTCAATCTCGCTGCGCCCATAGGTCTGGATGTGGGAGCGCTTGTCGGCACTGGTATTGCCCGCCAGCAGCACCTGGCGGCGGCCGCTGTAGCGCGCGGCCATGCAGCAGGCGGTAGCGGCGGCCTGCATGCCGTCGTAGGTGGGCACGCTGACCACCTCGAGATTGAGCAGCTCGCCCATCATTGAGCAGTACTCCCACAGCGCCTGGAAGCGGCCATGGTCGTCATAGGGCTCACCGGCATAGGCGGTCAAGAACTCGCTGCGGCCATTGATCTCATCGCAGATCGAGGGCACATGGTGCTGGTAACAGCCGCCGCCGAGAAAGCTCAAGACCTCGCCGCAATGCTGGTTGCGCGCCAAGATGCCTTGCACATGGCGCTTCAGCCGCGCCTCGGACAAGATGGGCTCGGGCAGATTCATCGGCCGGCCCAGACGCAGTTCCGCCGGCACATCGGCATAGAACTCGTCGACCGAGGCCGCGCCGGTGGCCGCCAACATGGCCGCCTTGACGGCCGGCACGGAATTGGGGATGTAGGGATAGACGGGCTGGGGCTTGGCTTTCATCGCGGCGCTTCGTTTCTCGGAGTCTGTGAATAGCGTGGCAAGGACTGCATTTCACGCCGCAGGCGCTGCCATGACAAACGAGAAATCGATGCGCATGAATTAGCTGAGCTAATCCATGAGCCACGCCCTGGCCTCGCTTTGATGGCGCGCGCTGCGCCGCTGCTGAGCAGGCCAAGCGCGCGCCAAACAAGGCCCCGGATGCCGCTGCCTCAGGCCTGCAGGCAAAATCCAGCGGATTTGGGGCAAGCTGGGCATCAGGCCTGGCGCGCAGCCCCCACCCTCGAAGCATGGAGCAGCATCAATGGCACTGACGAAAAAGGGCGAGTTCTGGTACGGGACGACCTCGGGCGACACCCAAGCCGAGCTGCGCAGCTACAGCATTGCGAATCGCCATGAGGCGACCCGGTTTGCCGCGTCCAAATGCGACTGCGGGTGCCGCACCTTCGCCTTGCAGACCGATGAAGAGGCCGGCGTGGCCATACGCACCTGCACCGACTGCGGGCAGGAACATCTGATGGGCAACAGCGCAGACCATGTTCAAGAGGCCATGCCCGAGACCCACGAATGCGTGTGCGAGAACGAAGTGTTTGAACTGATGTCCGGCGTCTGCGTGCACAAGGGCACACATGATGTGCGCTGGTACTACATCGCTTGCCACTGCGTGGAATGCAATCTGGTCGGCGTCTTCGCAGACTGGCAATGTGAAGCCGGTGATGCAGCGGCCTTTCTTGCCAAGGTGTGACGGTGTGACGGGCCAAGCCTCCCGACAGCAAAAAATTCGCGCTCTGCTGAGAGCCGCGCTGCGGCATGGGGCGCCCTCAGTCGGCTGCCCTCATTCGGCTGCCTTCGGCAAAGCCAGCTTGAAGCTCAGGCCATGTTGCTCAAAGCCCAAGTGTTGGTAGAAGGCATGGGCCTCTAGGCGCCGCAGATTGGACGACAGCGCCAGCTTGTAGCAACCCGCCTGAGCGGCCAGGTGCAGGGCGTCTTGCATCAAAGCACGGCCCACACCCTGCCCCTGCAAGCCCGCATCAACACCAACGCTTTCGACCACGGCACAAGGCGTGGCCTGGTGCGAGAGCATGGGCAAGATGAACAGGGTCAAGGTGCCGACGATGCGAGCTCCCTCCCCTTCAGCAGACTCCGCAAGCTCCGCCACACGCACCCGCGCGCCCGGCCAGGCGCGCAATTGCTGCCAGGCCCGGTGCAGGCTTTGCAAGTCAGCTTGCCCGGCCGGGTCCAAGCCACTGCTTTCAAACAACTGCAAGAGGCCGGGGAGGTCTGCCTCGACCGCATCGCGGATCTGCAGCGCCGCCACGCTCACTTCTTGGCAGCGGCCGCTTTGGCGGCTTCGCGTTTGTGCTCCGCCAGCGACTCTTTGAACATGGCCCGATGCTTGGACTCGAACTCCAAGACTTCGCTCAGGCTGAGGCGGTCGTCATGATTGGCATCGGCTTCATCGAAAAAAGCCATGCGGGCTTCAACCAACTCCTTGAAGCTGAGCTTCAAGTCCCCATTGCTATCGCTGCGTTGGAGCAAGCGCAGCATTGCCCGCACCGCGCCGCGGTCGGGAATCGACTCCAACTCGGCCTTGGTGATCTCGCCGTTGTGGTCCAGATCCAGCGCGCGCCATGACTTGAGGATGTCTTTGTGGAATTCATCCAAGCTGATCACGCCGTCGTTGTCACGATCAGAAGCCGCGAACGCTTTTTGGGTGGCGCTGGGCGATGTGCTGCCCAAGACTTCCAACACGGCTTTTTGATCCGCTTTTTGACCGGCCTTTTTATGGGCGGCGCCAGGGTGGGCGGCCGAAGCGGATGCCGCCGTCGCTGCCGCACCCTCGGCCAGTGCGGGCATCGCCACCCAGCCCCAGGCTGAACAAACCGCACCGGCCAACAGGGCGCGCCCCAGGTTTTGCTTCAAGGTTTTCATTGCCATATGCCCTCGCCTTACCACCACCAACGTTGATTGGGGCCCCCACTGCAGCGCCACATCAAGACCTGCTGACCGGGTCGGGCATTGCCATCGCGGATGTCCAGGCATTTGCCGTTCATCTGGCTGCGGATTTGGTTGCCGCTGCGAACCCAGCGCTGATTCGGCCCGCCACTGCAACGCCAGGCCAAGACCCGTGCGCCGTCGTTGTTGCTGCCGCCATCGATGTCCAAGCACATATCGCCCACGCGCAACTCACCGTTGCGGCTGAAGCTGAAGCGCTGGTTGTCGCCGCCCGAGCAGCGGTAGACGATCAGGCCATTGCCCTGGCGCACGCCCCCTTCGATGTCCAGGCACAAATTGTTCATGCCGCGAATCTGCCGACCCCAGCCTCCACCGCCGGGGCGGTTGGGGTAGTTGTCATCGGGGTAGTAGCCGTTGTTGTCCGATTGATCGCGGTCTTTGCTGACCTGGTTGGCGATCAGGGCCAAACCAGCAATCGCAGCCACGGCGGCGATGGCCGCGCCGGTATTGGAGCTGCTGGACGAATCGCTGGACTCGGCGTTGGTCACGACCTTGAAGCGCGCCGCGCAGCCGCTGTTGACCCACAGCTCCATATTGCTCAGGTCATAGCCCCAGCTGCGGTTGAAGCGGCAAGTTCCGGAGAGCTGCTGCTCCAGCTCAACTTCGGTGGTGCCACTGGGCAAGCGGGTGGACTCATAGCCGCCCCGCGAACGCAATTCCATGCTTTGTTCCGCTGCACGCGCAGGCGCCGCCGCCAAAGTGACGGCAGCTGCCGTCAGGCCACACATCCACTTGCTTTGTTTGAAGAGTTTATTCACTGCTACTCACCCTTGATTGACCGTTAGGCGAGCGTAGGTTAGCAGTTTTTAGCTCGCCCCTGAGGCCTTGCGCCGCAGGGCCTGCCGCGCTGGGGCAGGCTGCGCTGCCCTGGCCCTGGGGGGCTCAAAGCACCATGGCATAGCGGGTGTAGAAGCGCCGGCCTGAGGCGTCTTGGGCAATCAACCAGAGTTCGCTGCGCACCGGGCTGAAGTTGCCCGGCAGCGCCAGCGCAGGCAAGACCAAACTGGTTTTGCCGCCGGTGGGCGCGGCACTGTCCACAATCCAGGGCACCAAGGCGCCAAGCACCACCGTGCGCACCTGCAGCATGCGCAGATCGGGGTTGGCGGCAGCCCATGCGCTCCAGTTCAGGGTCCAGTCGCTCTTCAAGGCATCAAACCGAAGCGGTTTGTCGGTGCTGACGCCGTCCAGCACCGGGAAGCGCGCGTTGGCCACCTCGCTCAAGACATCGGCCCGCAAATAGACCGCACGAGTTTCCGCCGCACCTGCCAGGCTGTAGGCCACCGTGTATTTGCCCCCGCGCTGGCCATCGGCCGGGCCGATCCAGGCCACATTGGCTTTTTGCACGGCGGTGTCACTGATGTCCCCGGTGGGGTCTTGCAAGGTGGCACCGGGCGTTTTGGCAAAGCACAGCAGCGCACGCCGGCAATAGGCGAAGCCCAGGCCAAAGCCTCCCGGCGTCTGCACCGTGGCGCTGTCCAGCAGCTTGCTGGGCAAGGCATCACCCTGCGCCGGCTTTTGCGCCTGAATTTCGAACTGCAAGCCCAGGCTGGGGTTGGGGGTTTGGCTGCTGCTCAAGGCCCCACTGCCCTCCAGCGCCAAATAGGCCATGGGATAGACCGCCACCTCGAGCTTTTTGCCGTTGCCGACCAGATTCCACTTGCTGCCCGTGGTGGAGCTTTTGTTGTAGCTGAGGGCGTCGCTGAAGACGCCTTGCACCGTGCCGCTGGCATCGGTCACCAAAGAAGAGAACAAGACCTTCACGCACAGCCCGCTGCTGATGCTGTCGTCTGCACAAGCAGTCGCCTGCACTTTGCCCAGCTGCAAGCCGCGTGCGGCATAACTGGCCAACAAGGCGGCAAGGTCCGCCTTTTGACGACCGTTGTGCTGCACATAGGCGGCCAGCAAAGGGTGCGCCGCAATCGTGGTGGCGCTCTGGGACTGCAGCATCAATTGATTGATGGCCGCACTGAATTCATCCAAAGAGCCCATATTGGCCAGGGTTGCCGTGGGGCTGGTGGCGGCTTTCAAGACCGAGCTGATCGCATTGGCGGGCACACCGCTGGCGGCTTTCAACAACTCGGCCTGCGCTTGTGGCAACTCCACCACCACCTCGGGCGACGCGCCCACCATCAGCTTGTTGGAGAGCTGCAGCTGAGCGACACCTCGGCTGCTCTTGGCCAGATCCACCCGCAAAGACTCGAGCAAAAGGTCTTGCGCCCCTTTATTGGCCACAAAAGCCGGGTCGCCCAACAAGTCCAAGGTCTTGGGGTCGGTGATCTTCAGGTCGGTCAGCTGGGTTTTGACCAGGGTTTTGACAAAGTCGCCCGCAGCACTGGCGGCTGTGGCCACTTGGGCAATGGTCGATTTGTTCTGATCAGCGGCAGCGAACACCGGCTTGGGGTCGCCGCCCATGGCCAGGGCCACGATGGCGTCGCTCAGCGGCGTCACATTGGCCACCATGGCCGCGCTGGCCGCACTCATCACCGGCACTGCGGAATGCAAGACCTGCGGCATGCCGGCGGCATCCACCCCACGCACCTGCACCAAGAGCGGCGCCGTCAGGGTCTTGCTGCTCAGGGTCAGCGCATATGAGCCATCACTGGCCAAGGTGCTGGCGCTGCCAACGGCCGTGCCGGTGCCGTCCAACACTTTGACCTGCGCACCGGTCAGCGGCGCAGCCACTGCAGCCACACCACTGAGCGTTGGCGGGGCACTGAACACAATGGCCGCGCCGCTGGAGGCGCTGCTGCTGTCTGTGCTGCTGCCACCGCCGCCACCGCCCCCGCAGGCGCTCATGCCCAGGCCCAGCGCCAAGGCCAGCAGCAGGCCGCAGCTCGGCCCGAGAACAGGCTGAACCCGGGGCGAGGCAGAAGCCAAAGACAAGAAGGGACGCAAAGACTGATTCAGCATGGACGGCTCGACACAAAGCTAGGCTCGCCCATGCTAAGTGCCCCTGCCGCCGGGCCAAACCTCAAAAACCGCGAGGCTTTCGGCGCTTTCGCTCACTTGCCCATCTTCACCCAGGAGATTTCCAGCCAGTTGTCTTCGCGGTGCACCGCGGTGACCGGGTTGCGCGCCGCCCAGGGGATCATCTGGCGGTGCAGGGGCAGCACATGGAACTGTTCCTTGTATTCGGTCAAGGCGGCCTTGATCAATTGCTCGCGTTTTTTAGGGTCAGGCTCCACCGAGGACTGGGCCGCCAAGGCGTCGAATTTTTCGTTGTGCACGCCGCCATGGTTGTAAGTGCCCACGCCGCGCTCGCCCCGGCTGCGAAACACCGGGGTCAAAATCGCCTCGGCATCATTGATCGGCCCACCCCAGCCGTGCAAAAACAGGCTGGTGTCGGACTTCTCCAGTTTGGGGAAGTAAGTGACCCGCGGCATCGCCGACACCCTCACCTTGACCTTGATCTGCGCCCACATGGCGGCCAAGGCCTGGCAAATTTCTTCATCATTGATGTAGCGGTTGTTCGGGCAGTCCAAGGTGACCGCAAAGCCTTCGCCATAGCCGGCCTCCTGCATCAGCTTGCGGGCGGCAGCCAGATCAAAGGGATAACGGGCTTCCAGCGCGGCATCATGAAAGCTCGCCGTCGCGGACGGCGTGGGGCTGCCGGTGGGCACACTCAAACCATTCATCAGCTTGAGCCGCAAAGCCTCCACGTCCACGGCTTGGTACAGGGCGCGCCGCACCCTCAGGTCTTTGAAAGGGTTTTTGTCGGCATGGGGCGCGGGCACTTGGCCGTACAAGAGCTTGTCGCGGGCCTGGTCCATGCCAATGAAGATGAGCCGGTTCTCCGGGCCTTCGATGACCTTGATGCCGCTGGTGGCACGCAGGCGCGGCACATCGCGCGGCGCGGGGTCCAGCACAAAGTCGATCTCCCCCGAGACCAGCGCGGCCAAGCGGGTGGCGTCATTGGCGATGGGGGTGAACACCGCCTGCTGCACATCGCCTTCGAATGCCCCCCACCAAGCGGTGTTGCGCTTGAAGACCGTCTTGACGCCGGGCTGGCGCGACACCAGCACATAGGGGCCGGTGCCGTTGGCGTTCATGCTGGTGTAGCTCTCTTCCTTGTTTTTGAAGTCCAAGGGCCGCGTGACTCGGTGCTTTTCAGACCAGCTCTTGCTCATCATCCAGAGCGTGTCAAGGTGCTGCAAAAACACCGGGTTGTAGCTGCTGAGTTGAAACTCCACCGTGAGGTCGTCGATCTTGCGCGGCGTGCCCACCGCATGGGCGTACACCGCCAGTTGCGAGGTCGGCGCTGCGGCGCGTTGGATGGAGAACAGCACATCATCGGCATTGAAGGGCTGGCCGTCATGGAACTTCACCCCGGGGCGCAGTTTGAAGCGCCACAGCAACGGCGACAGCTGGGTCCATTCGCTGGCCAGGCCGGGCACGATTTTCAAATGGCGATCGCGCCGGGTCAGGCGTTCATAGACCTGGCCATTGACCATATTGGTCAAGTTCTCGTTTTGAGAATGCGGGTCCATGGTCTGCGGATCCCCCTGGCTGGCCCAGCGCAGGGTCTGCGCCTGCAGCGCCCCACTGCTCAGACCCAAAGCCAGCAGCAGCACCGCCGCCAAGCCCACCGAACGCAACAAGCGCAGACGCAGATTCATAGGCGCACTCCCTCCCCTCGAAGCAGGCCGAGTGTAGGCAGGCGTCTTGGCTCGCAAAGCCTGGGCTTACCCGGGGGCGCAAGCCGCCAGCCCTGCACGCCACTCGCTCAGGCTTGGCGCCAGATGTCTTCCAGATGCGGAAAGCCCCAGTCCTGCGGCGACTCGCGCCCGAGCACCCGATCCTTGCCGCCGCTGGCCGACAGGTCCAAGGTTTGCACCGGGATCGGCATCTTGGAGCGGGTCGAGTAAAACACCCGCACCACCGGTGCCGCCAAATTCTGCGGATTCAAATCACTCACCACGGCAAGCCGGCCCGACTCGAGCCGGACCAAGCTGCCCACCGGGTAGATGCCCACGCTGCTGACAAAGGCTTTGAAGATGAGGGGATCGAAATGCCCCTTCCAACCCGCCATGCGCTGGATCGAACCGGCCGGGTCCCAAGCCGCCTTGTAAGGCCGTGTCGACGTGATGGCGTCATACACATCACAAACCGCCCCCATGCGGGCCAGCAGACTGATTTGCTCGCCCTGCAGCTTGTGCGGGTAGCCGCTGCCGTCGATCTTTTCGTGATGGTGCAAACACACCTCCAGCGCCGCCTCCGGCACCGCCGAGCCTTGCTTGAGCATCTCCAAACCCCGCTCCGGATGGGTGCGGATGACATTGAACTCTGAATCGCTGAGCTGACCCGGCTTGTTCAACACCTCCTGGGGCATGGCCATCTTGCCTATATCGTGCAAAAGCCCGGCCAAGCCCGCTTCACGCGACTGCGCCTCATCCATGCCAAGTCGGCGTGCCAACGAAACCATCAAGGCACACACGGCCACCGAGTGCATATAGGTGTAGTTGTCCTTGGTCTTGAGCCTGGCCAGGCTGATCAGGGCCGAGGGGTTGCGCGCCACCGAGTCCGCCACCTCTTCCACAATCGGCAGGCATTGCTCGGTATCGACCGCACGCCCCATGCGGGCCTCGCCAAACAGCGACATCACCGCCTGACGGGAGCGATTCACCAACTGCGAAGCGCGCTCGACTTCATCCCCCAAGCTCAGGCGTGCACTGGCCACTGGCGCCGGCGCCAAAGCCGTTGGTGGCGGGGCAGGCACGGCGGGCAAGACCGCCGCTGCAGGTCGGTCGGCCTCAACATCCTCGCCCTTGTGGCAATCGATCCAGACCATGGCCACGCCGCTGCTTTGCAAGAGTTGCAGGTCCACCGGGTCTTGCAAAAAGAACTTGGTCTTCCAAAACGGATGCGACAGCCATGAACCTTCCAAGGACTGGATGTACATGCCCAAGCGGACCTGTTGGGTGGGGATTTTCTTGAGCATGGGCGAGGATGGCGACGGCTTCTCGGACTGGAACGCCTCGCAGTATCGCCCCAACAAGACCAATTCAAGACCAAATCAGCCGAGCTTTCGCTGCTCACATTGGCCGATGCCGCCCTGGCACTCAGGCCTTGCGCCAGATATCGTCCAGATGGGTAAAGCCCCAGTCTTGCGGCGACTCGCGGGACACCACCCGGTCGCCCGCATTGGGCTCGGACAAATCCATGGTTTGCACCGAAATCGGCAATTTGGAGCGGGTGGAGAAAAACACCCGCACCACCGGCGCCGCCAAGTTCTGCTGGTTCAAATCCACCACCACGGCCAAGCGCCCAGACTCCAGCCTCACCAAGCTGCCCACCGGGTAGATGCCCACACACATGACAAAGGCCTTGAACACCACCGGGTCGAAGTGTCCCGTCCACTGCGCCATGCGCTGAATGGAGCCGGCCGGGTCCCAGGCGCTTTTGTAGGGGCGCGTCGAGGTGATGGCGTCATACACATCACACACCGCCCCCATGCGCGCAAGCAAACTGATCTGATCGCCTTTGAGCCGCTTGGGGTAGCCGGTGCCATCGACTTTTTCGTGGTGGTGCAAGCACACATCCAAGGCCGCGGGCGTGACGCCACCGCTGTCTTTCAAGATTTGGTAGCCCCGCACCGGGTGGGAACGGATCACCTGGAACTCCGCATCGGTCAGCTGACCGGCCTTGTTGAGGATTTCCAGCGGCATGGCCATCTTGCCAATGTCATGCAGCAAACCCGCCATGCCGGCCTCGCGCATTTCATCTTCATTCATGCCAAGTTGGCGACCCAAAGACACCATCAGGGCGCAGACCGCCACCGAGTGCATATAGGTGTAATCGTCCTTGGTCTTGAGCCGGGCCAGGCTGATCAAGGCCGAGGGGTTGCGAGACACCGAATTGGCAATCTCTTCCACCAGCGGCAGGCATTGCTCGGCATCCACCGAGTTGCCCATGCGTGCCTCGCCAAACAAGGCCATCACCTGCTCGCGCGAGCGGTTCATCAGCTGCGTGGCATGTTCGATTTCGGCGCTCAGGCTGACCTTGGCCTGGGCTTTGTGGGCTTCGACCGGCGCGGGCTTGGGGCTCGGGAAAATGGGCGCGGGGGCGGGAGCCGGTGTGGGCGCGGGCGTGGTCGGCGCAGCTTCTGCGGCCACACTCACCTCGACCGGCTTGGCCGGAGCGGGCGGCGCCGCATGGCCCACATCCGAGCCCTTGCTGACGTCAATCCACACCGCAGGCACGCCGCTGTTCTTCAGCGCCGCAAGATCGGCAGCGTCGCGCAACACGAACTTGGTCTTCCAGAACGGGTGAGACAGCCATGAACCCTCCATGGACTGGAGATACATGCCCAGCTCGACTTGTTCGGTCAGGATTCTTTTGAGCATCGATCGCCAAAAATCTGAGGGTCCGCGCAGGCCGCAAGTATCGCCCGGACGCGGCCCGGACGATTTATCAGAATGCATAAAAAAGCCGCCCTTGCGGCGGCTTTTTTCTCGGAGGGAGGCCTCAGCGCCGCAAAGCGGCATGAGGCACAGCCTCAATCACAAATCAGCGGAACTTGCTTTGCGGCACCGTGCGCAGCTCGCCGGGCAGCGAGGCCAGGTACTTGGCCAGGGCCTTCAGTTCAGCATGGCTGAATTGCTTGACCTGCCCTGCCATGATGGCGTTGCTGCGGCCAACAACGGCCTGACCTTCGGTCTGGTAGGACTTCAGGGCCACGGTCAGATAGTCGGCATGCTGGCCGGCAATCTTGGGATAGGCGCCGTCAATCGGCTTGCTGAAGTTGGCACCGTGGCAAGACACGCAAGCGCCCTTGGTCAGCAGCTCAGCCACCTGGGCCGAAGGGGCGGGCACGGTGTCAGCCACCGGCGGCACACCTGCCTGGGTTTCGTAGAAGGCAGAGATGTCGGCAATGTCTTGCTCGCTCAAGCTCAAAGCAATGCCGCGCATGGTGGGGTGCTTGCGCTCACCCTTGGCATAAGCCGTCAGCGCAGAGGCGATGTACTTGGCGTTTTGGCCCGCAATCATCGGCACTTTGTGCACTTCGGGGAAGCTGGCTTGGTAGCCCGGGATGCCGTGGCAGCCGATGCACATGGCAATCTTGGTCTGCACCGCAGGCGCGGTGGAGGCCGCCTCCTTGGCTTGAACGGTAGCGGCGGCGCCCATCAGCGTGGCCAAGGCGAGCGAGATCTGCAGCAGTTTTTTCATAGTCCCGAGTGTCTTGATCTTGTACCGGCGGGCATTATAGGGGGGCACTTATACTGAATCGTCACCTTTTAGAGTTTGATCTAAACCATGAAATTTGAAGGCTCGGACCAATACGTCGCCACACCCGATCTGATGCTGGCTGTCAACGCCGCCGCAACGCTGCAAAGACCGCTGCTGATCAAGGGCGAACCGGGCACCGGCAAGACCATGTTGGCCGAGGAAGTGGCCCGCGCATTGAACATGCCCTTGTTGCAGTGGCATATCAAGTCCACCACCAAGGCCCAACAAGGGCTGTATGAATACGACGCCGTGAGTCGGCTGCGCGACAGCCAGCTCTCCGGCATCGAAGGCGCCGAGAAGGTGCGCAATATCGAGAACTACATCGTCAAGGGTGTGCTCTGGCAAGCCTTTGAAGCGGATCGCCCGGTGGTGCTTCTGATCGATGAGATCGACAAGGCCGATATCGAATTCCCCAACGATCTCTTGCGCGAGATCGACCGCATGGAGTTCTATGTGTACGAAACGCGCCAGCTGATCAAGGCGCGGCACCGGCCGCTGGTGGTCATCACCTCGAACAACGAAAAAGAACTGCCCGACGCCTTTTTGCGCCGCTGCTTCTTCCACTACATCAAGTTCCCCGAGGCCAAGACCATGCAGGCCATCGTGGATGTGCACTTCCCCGGCCTGAAGCAAGACTTGCTGGCGGCGGCCCTGCGGACCTTTTTTGAGGTGCGCGGCCTGCCCGGCCTGAAGAAAAAACCCTCCACCTCAGAACTGCTCGACTGGCTCAAGCTGCTGGTGGCCGAAGACATTCCGGCCGAAACGCTTTTGCTCAAGGACGACAAGGTCAGCGTGCCGCCGCTGGTGGGCGCCCTGCTGAAAAACGAGCAAGACCTGACCCTGTTTGAGAAACTGGTGCAAATGCAGCGCCACAACCGTTGAAGGCAGCGCGCATGGAGCCACAAATGAAAAAAGCCGCGCTCGAAGGCGTGGCAGACGCGGCCGGCTTTGTGCTGGGCGCGCTGGCGGGCTGGCAACTCGGTGCCGCCTTGGGCTATGACTGCATCAATACGCCCGGCTGGGCCTTGCCGCAGCTGATTGGACTGGTGCTGATCGTGGCGGGCTGCGGCGCGGGGCGCTGGCTGTTCCGGCGCCTGTTGGCCTGATTGTTTTGCAAACCCCCAGCTCAAAAGCGGAGTCCCCCATGGCGAAAAGCAAGGCCGCAAAAATGTCCACGTTTGATGTGCAAGCGCTGTGGCAGATGCAACGCGTGGGCGCCCCCAGTCTGTCGCCCGACGGGGCCCAGGTGGTGGCCGGTGTCACGCAGTATTCGATGGACAGCAACAAAAGCCAGTCCAGCCTGTATCTGCTGTCCACCTTTGGTGGCGAGCCGCGCCGCCTGACCAGCGCCGGCGACAAAGACGGCGCGCCGCAATGGAGCCCCAGCGGAGAGCAGATTGCCTTCATTGCCAAGCGCGAGCAAGAAGGCCGCAAAGACGAAGCGCCTCAGCTCTATGTGATCGCCCCCGACGGCGGCGAAGCCCGCCGCGTCTGCGAGATCGCCACCGGGGTAGAGGCCTTCAAATGGTTCCCCGATGGCCGCCGCATCGCCTGCATCTCCTGGGTCTGGCCCGAGCTGAAAGGCCAAAAAGCGCAGGCCCAGGCCATGGCCGCCTTCAAGGCGCGCAAGGAGACGGGCTACGTCACCAGCGAGGCGTTTTACCGCTACTGGGACCGCAACCTCCCGATGGGCCGCGTGGCGCATCTCTTGATCGTGGATGTGCGCAGCGGCAAGGTGCAAGATTTGTTTGAAGGCAGCGACTTCGAGCTCAGCCGCGCCGACCCTGACGCCCACAGCTTCGACATCTCGCCCGACGGCCGCCGCATCGTCTTTGCCTTTGACCCGGCCGCGGAAAAGAAAGTCGGCAACAACTTGGCCCTGGTCGAGTTGGAGCTCAAGCGCAAAAGCTTTCGCACTCTGCTGCAAGACCCGGCCTGGAGTTTCCAAGCGCCGCGCTACAGCCATGCAGGTCAGCATCTGGCCTTTTTGTCCAGCCACAAAGGGCTCAAGCACACCATGCCTTGGCAGCTGGCCGTGCTGGACACGCATGGCCATTGGGCCGTGGTCTCGGAGCACTGGGATCGGGAGGTGGCCGCGCCGCTGCAGTGGGCGGATGACGATGCCTCGCTGCTGTTTTGCGCCGAAGAAACCGGCCGCCGGCACCTCTGGCGCTTCACGCTGCCGATCGCCGGTGCCCTGCCCCAAGCGCGGGTGGAGTTTGAAGGCGGTCATACCGCCAGCTTTGCCAGCGCCGCCGGTGTGATCGTGGTCAACCACGACAGCGCGCGCTTCCCGGCGCGCCTGTCGGTGCTGGACGAATTGCAACTGCCGCAGCGCATCGAGTCCTTCAATCAAGATTTGCTCGCCACCTGCGACATGCCCGCGGCGGAGGAAGTCTTTTTCAAAGGCGCACAAGGCGATTCGGTGCAGATGTGGCTGAGCTACCCACCGGACTTTGATGCCAAGAAGAAGTACCCACTGATGCATGTGATTCACGGCGGCCCGCACACGGCGGCCGGCGATGTTTGGCATTGGCGTTGGAACACACAGGTCTTTGCCGCCCAAGGCTATGTGGTGGCGCAGGTCAACTACCACGGCTCCTCCAGCTTTGGCCATGCTTTCGCGGACGCCATCACCCACCGCTGGGGCGAGTTGGAACTGCAAGACATCGAAGCCGCGACCGACCACCTGCTGCGCCAGCCCTGGGCCGACAAGCAGCGCGTCTTCGCCACCGGGGGCAGCTATGGCGGCTATATGGTGGCCTGGATGAATGGGCACGTCGAGCCCGGCCGTTATCAAGCCTATGTCTGCCACGCCGGTTGCTTTGATTGGCAGGCCATGTTTGCCGACGACGCCTACACCTGGCATGCCAAAGAGCTGGGCGCGAACTACTGGGACGACCCGGCAAAAATCGCCGCGCAAAGCCCGCACAGCTTTGCCCAGCACATGCACACGCCCACCTTGGTGATCCACGGCGCGCAAGACTTCCGCGTGCCGGATGCACAAGGCCTGGCCTACTACAACACCTTGAAGGCGCGCGGCGTCGACGCCCGCTTGCTCTGGTTTCCCGATGAAAACCATTGGGTGCTCCAAGCCCAGAACAGCCGGCTCTGGTACGGCGAGTTTTTTGATTGGCTGAAAAAGCACGACCCCCAGCACGCCAAGCCCAGCAAGCCTAGCAAGCGCAAGAAGAACTGAGGTGCGGCGGCGGATCGACGCGGCGAGCTCTACTCGGCTTGGCCCCAGTCGGCATCGCCACACAAAACCCGTAAGCGCCCTTCCTGCCAGAAGGCCACCGAAACGGTGATGCACAGGCGCGCGCCATGCAGACTCAGATACGGGCGCGTGACTTGCACCTCGCCGATGCTGGCGAGCGCACGCCGAAAATAAGGGCGGCGTGCCCAGCGCGCGTCACCGGCGCGCTCCAGGGGCGCAAAGCGCTCATCAAGGTCTTGTTGCACGCCGTCCGGCAGTTCGCGCAAGCCCAGCTCGCGGCCCTGTTCATCCAGCAAATAGCAGAGCTGCGCGCCCTGCAAGCGCAAAAAGGCCTCACAGGCGGCCCGCAAATCACGCCCCTGCTGCAAGGGCAACAGCGCCAAAGCCATGGCGGTGCGATACGGGGCCACACGCTCTTCATAGCGCTGGCGCCCCTGCGCATGGCTGCTGTCAAACAAGGCCCAAACGTCTTCAATCAGCGGAGAAATTTCACCCGCCGCGCGCAAATCGGCCTGCGGTCGACCAAAGGCATAGCCTTGCACCAGATCGATGTCGGCATCCAAGGCCAGCTGCGCTTCTTCTTGGTTCTCAACGCCTTCCAGCAACACCAGCGCACCGCATTCGTGCAGCAGTGACACGATGTGCATCAACACCCGCGCCATGCGCGGCGAATGGCGGGCTTGCTGGAGCAAGCTGCGGTCGAGCTTGACGATCTCGGGCTTGATGCGCCAGATGCGGTCGAAATTGGAATGCCCGGCGCCAAAATCATCCAGCGCCAGCAGGCAGCCCGTTCGGCGTGCCGCCTCTACCGCTTCTTCGAACTTTTGGTCCTGGGCCATCACGTCTTCGGTCACTTCGAAGACCAATCTGTGCATGGGCAGCCCCATCTGCTCCACCACTTCAACCGCCTGGGTCAACATGGCGACATGGCGGGCCGCATGCACAAACACCGCCGGGTGCACATTCAGGAACAACCAGCAATCGGGGATGCGCTGCTCAATGAAGTTATGCACATGCAGCAGGCGGCACAGGCGATCCAGATGGACCTGCTCTTCAAAACTACCCACCCGCTCAAACGCATGCACTGGGGACAGGGGCTGGCCCTGCGTGTCGCTGACCCGAATCAGGGCCTCATAGCCCACCGGGCGCCGATGGGGGAAGCTGTAGATGGGCTGGAATGCACTGCGCAAGACCTGCCCCCCGTGCTGGGCCTGCCAGCGGCCGGGCTGACCGGGTTCGTCCTTCATGGCGCCGTACAGCGCGGTCAACATCTGCTCGACCTCTGGGTTCATGCATCGCCCTTTCATGCCGTGCTTGCAGTCTGGCACAAGAGGACGAGCAGGTCACGTCGGCTGAGGCCGCGCTTGCCAAGCGCCGCTGCCGATCAGATCCGGTAGTTCACGCTGATCCAAGCCTGCGGCTGTTTGCTCGTACTGGTGTCCGCCTGCGGCGCTCCGCCGTGGCCACGCCAGGCCAGACTGGCGTCCAGATCCAGGCCCATGAATTGCGCCCGCAGGCCCACACCCGCCGCGCTGAGCATGCGGCTGTTGGACAGGGTGTTGGGCGCCGCGGCCTTGTTGATCTGCACCTTGCCGGCGTCGTAGAGCACATAGGGCGCAACCGGGCCGAGCGCATAGCGCAGCTCCAGCTGCGTCAGCCAGCCTTGATCACCGGTGGCTTCGCCATTGGGATAGCTGCGCACACCGCTGGCGCCGCCCAGGGTGATGCGCTCACTGGAATCGAGATTCTTGTCGGCCATCTGAGCGCTCAGGCGGCCATACACGCTCAAGCCCGCCACCGGCAAGTTCTGCATGCGAATCAGATCCAGGTTGAGCTTCGAATAGCGGCCCAGCGTGCGGTTTTCATCCACCGGCACTTGCGGGCCTACGAACTTGAGTCGCCCCAGGCTCAGGGTCAGATTGCCAAAGCTGAGTCCGCCCTCGCCCCAGCTGTCGCGCCGGTCGAAGTCAAAGCTCAGCACAGCGGCATCGGTGGCCTTGCCCTCGCTGACACTGCCCTTGTCGTCTTGCAAGCGCTTGTGCTGATAGGCCGCCGAGGCCTTCAAATTCGCTTGATTGGAGCGCAGCAGCGGATAGCTCAGGCCAATACTGCTGACCTTGGCGGTGCCGGTGGCCTGGGCGCTGGCGAATTCCTTGCCCAGTTGGTAGTCGGTGTGGGCATAGCTCAGGACCGCGCGCAAGCCTTGCGAACCCAGCGGCGCGCTGTAGGCCAAGCTGCCCAACCAAAGCTTTTCATCGCTGGCCAAGGTGCGCAGGCTCAGTTGATCGCCCAAGCGCAGCGGGCTGTTCCAGTCCGCATTGAACTGCAGGCGATTGCGGCCGCTGTAGCGGTTGCCATGGTTATCGAAGCCTACGCTGAGGTCCCAACTGGACGCGCGCGTCAGTTCCACCTCCAGGTCACCACTGCCCACCTTGCTGCCTGGCTGCATCAAAGGCACCGCGCGCACACCGGGCAAATCCCCCAACAGCAAGGTGGCGCGCTCCAGAGGCGCGCTGGCAATCACGCTGCCGGCTTGCAAGGCGCTCAAAAAGGGCTCGGCCTGGGCTGCCCAGGACGGATCGGCCGCGGTGACGCGAACCTGCCCATACTCACCTTCCAACACCTGGATGCGCAGCACCCCTTCGCTGATGTCTTGCGGCGGCAAATAGGCGCGGGCAAACAAAAAGCCGCGTTGCTGATACAGGGCGCTGACGCGATCGGCCAAGTCCCGCAGCCCCGCCAAATCAAAAGACTGGCCCTGCGCATCGGCCAACTGGGCCGTCAGCGTGGCGCTGTCGACGACTGTGTTGCCACTCACCTGCAAATCGCGCACCAGCACCTTGCGACCACCGGGCAAGACCAGATCGACCTGCGGCTTTGGCATGTCGATCTTGGGCGCCTGACGCTGCGGCTCGGGCAGTCGCTTCAGCTCCTGCGACAGTTGTCCGGCATCCGGCGCGGTCTGCGCCTTGGCGGCGGGCAGTGCCAAGCTGGCGATCAAGGCCAAGCTGGCCATGCGGACGATTGGAGCGCGTGCGGGCGTCATGGTGTTCATGGTTTTCATTGCTGTTGTTGTTCTCATTATTCTTTCCCGCCTTCTTGAGGCTTGCTTACCGCGCTGTTGAACTCAGGCAGCTTGATACCCCCGGCCACCACCATCATCCGCAGCGTGCCTGCCGTAGTGACACCCGGCCCGCTGACTGCAGGGGGCGAACTGCTCTCACCAGACTTGGCCGTGACGGGGCTGGATGCCGGTGTGTTCGCTTCGTTGGTGGCCTGGGGTGACTGAGGCACTGGCAATGCCGAAGGCGACGGCACTTCCACCAAGGTGAAACCGCCGTTGCCAAACGAGGGCACGCTGGCCACCGGCGGCACAGCAATCACCGTGGTCGCCGACGGTGTGTTGCCGGCGATCACATTGGCGTTCACTGCTGGCGAAATAAGCAGACTCGAGTCCAGGGCCGTGATGGCGTAATTGCTATTGCTCAGGCCTTGCGCGCTGATGGCATGCTGACCGATGTTCTCACCCGGTGTTCGGCTGAGCGCCCCGGCCAGGCGGTCGCCACTGACCAAATTGCCCACCGTGATTTGATAGCTGAGCGCTGGATCTGCCTCGCCATATGTCTTGGTCTTGGCATCCGCCGCCACGGTGATGGGGCGCGGGGTGATGCTCAGCACACCGTTTTGCGCGCTGATCTGGTAGTTGCCATTGGCCAAGGCCGAGGCATCGATGGTGTAGTTGCCCACATTGCTGCCGGGGGCGCGACTCAAGGCGCCCGAGAGGCTGTCCTCACCCACCAAATTTCCCGCCGTGACGGTATAGCTCAAGGCCGGGTCGGCATTGCCATACACCTTGGTCTTGGCGTCAGCCGTCACGGTGATCGGGCGCGGGGTGATGCTCAGCACACCGTTTTGCGCGGTGATCTGGTAGTTGCCATTGGCCAGGGCCGAGGCATCGATGGTGTAGTTGCCCACATTGCTGCCCGGGGCGCGGCTCAAGGCGCCCGAGAGGCTGTCCTCGCCCACCAAATTGCCCGCCGTGATGGTGTAGCTCAAGGCCGGGTCAGCATTGCCATACACCTTGGTCTTGGCGTCCGCCGTCACGGTGATGGGGCGCGGGGTGATGCTCAGCACACCGTTTTGTGCGCTGATCTGGTAGTTGCCATTGGCCAGCGCGGAGGCATCGATGGTGTAGCTGCCCACATTGCTGCCAGGGGTGCGGGTCAAGGCGCCTGAAAGGCTGTCACCACTGACCAGGTTGCCGGCGCTGACGGTATAGCTCAGCGCCGGGTCGGCATTGCCATACACCTTGGTCTTGGCGTCCGCCGTCACGGTGATGGGGCGCGGGGTGATGCTCAGCACACCGTTTTGTGCGGTGATCT
>CAMFGY010000031.1 GCA_945952065.1 uncultured Burkholderiales bacterium
GCTAATATTCGAGCAAAACGCCCCTGATTCTTGTGAATCAGGGGCGTTTTTGTTTACGCTCATGACTTGCAAAGCTGCCTTCAGGCTGCGTTGCAATCAATGGCGGAAAGAAGGCGGCGAATATCGCCACCTGCCGCTAGGTCTAGATTACATACCCGCGTAATTGGGGCCGCCACCGCCCTCAGGCGTCACCCACACAATGTTTTGCGTGGGGTCTTTGATATCGCATGTTTTGCAATGAACGCAGTTCTGGGCGTTGATCTGTAATTTGTCTGCGCCGCTGTCAGTCTTGATGAATTCATACACGCCCGCAGGGCAGTAGCGGCTTTCAGGGCCGGCGAATTTAGCCAAGTTGACGCTCACTGGCACGTCAGCGTTTTTCAAGGTCAGATGGGCCGGCTGGTTTTCTTCGTGATTGGTATTGGAGACAAACACTGAGGACAAACGGTCGAAGGTGAGCTTGCCATCCGGCTTGGGGTAGTCAATCTTGGCGCATTCCGCAGCGGGCTCCAGATACAGATGGTCGGGCAGCGGACGGTGGATTGTCCATGGCGGGCTTTTGATGCCCAACTTGGGCAGCAGCCATTGTTCGATGCCCGTCATCAAGGTGCCGACCGTGTTGCCTTTCTTGAACCATTGTTTGAAGTTGCGCGACTGGTTCAGTTCAGCATGGAGCCAACTCTGCTCAAACGCGGCAGGGTAAGCCAGCAGTTCGTCGTGTTGGCGGCCTTCGGCCAGGGCCTGGAAGGCGGCTTCTGCGGCGAGCATGCCGGTCTTGATGGCTGCATGGCTGCCCTTGATGCGCGCGGCGTTCAAATAGCCCGCATCGCAGCCCACGAGCGCGCCGCCGGGGAAGACGGTTTTGGGCAGCGACAAGAGTCCGCCCGCCGTGATGGCTCGGGCGCCGTAGCTCAGGCGCTTACCGCCCTCGAGATGTTTGCGAATGCTGGGATGTGTCTTCCAGCGTTGCATTTCTTCAAAAGGGCTCAACCAGGGGTTTTTGTAGTCAAGACCGACGACATAGCCGAGGGTGACCTTATTGCCTTCGAGGTGGTAGAGGAAGCCACCGCCGTAGGTGTCGGCGTCCATGGGCCAGCCTGCGGTGTGGATCACCAAGCCGGGTTTGGCTTGAGCGGCGGGGATTTCCCACAGCTCTTTGATGCCAATGGCGTAGCTCTGCGGGTCGCGTCCTGCATCGAGTTGGAATTTGCTGATCAGTTGCTTGCCCAAGTGACCGCGCGCGCCTTCGGCAAACACGGTGTACTTGCCCAGCAGTTCCATGCCGAGTTGGAATCCATCGTGCGGCTGGCCGTCTTTGCCCACGCCCAGATTGCCGGTGGCGACACCGCGCACCGAGCCGTCTTCGCCATAGACAATTTCTGCAGCAGTAAAGCCAGGGAAGATCTCCACGCCCAGTGCTTCAGCTTGTTCGCCCAACCATTTGGTCACGGCGCCGAGTGAGATCACATAGTTGCCGTGGTTGTGGAAGCAGTCAGGAATCAGCCATTGCGGGGTGCTGTGCGCGCCGTTTTCATTCAGGAACAGCACTTCATCGGCGCTGACGGGCTGATTCAGCGGGGCGCCGAGTTCACGCCAGTTCGGCAGCAACTCGGTCAGCGCGCGCGGGTCCATGACGGCGCCTGACAGGATGTGTGCGCCGGGCTCTGATCCTTTCTCAAGCACGACGACGGACAACTCTTGCCCTTTTTCATTGGCCAATTGTTTGAGTCGAATCGCTGTGGCCAAGCCACCTGGGCCTGCACCCACCACGACCACGTCGTATTCCATGCTTTCGCGTGGGCCGTATTGAGCGATCAGTTCAGCGCTGGTCATGGGCATCCTTAAGTATGTTTTTGAAGGGCGCAGGCGCACCCATAGATGATGAGTTGGGGCGCATTCTACTGGCCTGTTTTGAAAATCGAACGATCGTGCTTTTCTGCTTGGGGAGCTCAGTCTAGGGCTTGAGGCCGGTCAGGGTGAATGCCTGGCGGGTTCGGGTGAATTTGGCGGTCTTTCAATGGCTGCAATTCCTTGGAACTGCCCGAGCAAGCGGCGTGCGCGTGCTAATCTTCTGCGGACTTTGAGAAGGACGAGATCATGAGTTACACCATCGATTTGTCGGGCCGCGTGGCCTTGGTGACTGGCGCCTCGAGTGGCTTAGGCGCGCAGTTTGCTCGCACCTTGGCCAAGGCGGGGGCCTGTGTGGTCTTGGCCGGGCGCCGCATTGAGCGCTTAAAAACCTTGCGCAGCGAGATCGAGGGCAATGGCGGTGATGCCCATGTGGTGGCTTTGGATGTGACCGATCTGGACAGCATCAAGGCGGCGGTTGCTCATGCCGAGACCGAGGTCGGCACGATCGACATTTTGATCAATAACTCAGGGGTGAGTCGGAGTCAGAAGCTCACGGATGTGGGGGCTGACGACTACGACTTCGTCATGGATACCAATGTCCGCGGCGCCTTCTTTGTGGCGCAAGAAGTGGGCAAGCGCATGTTGGGCCGTGCCAGTGGTTCGGCGCCGGGTACCTTTATTGGCGGGCGGATTGTCAATATCGCGTCAATGGCGGGCTTGCGGGTCTTGAGTCAGATCGGCGTGTACGCCATGAGCAAGGCAGCGGTCATCCATATGACGCGCGCCATGGCCTTGGAATGGGGCAAGCATGGCATCAATGTCAATGCGATTTGCCCGGGCTATATCGACACCGAGATCAACCACCACCATTGGTCGACTGAGCAGGGCAGGAAATTGGTGGAGTTGTTGCCGCGCAAGCGCCTTGGCCAGCCGCAAGACCTGGACACTGCGCTGCTGATGCTGTGCGCCAATGAAAGTCATTTCATCAACGGCGCGGTGATTCAGGCCGACGATGGCTTTGGGGTGTAAAGACTGATGAGCATGCGTACCTTGACGGCGCTAGAAGCCCGTGTGTTGGCCGTATTGGTGGAAAAGGAATCCACGGTCCCTGACAGTTATCCTTTATCCCTGAATGCATTGACTCTGGGTTGCAATCAAAAGACCGCGCGCGAGCCGGTCATGAGTGCCAGCGAGTCTGATGTTCTGGCGGCGCTGGAAGAACTCAAGCTGCTCCATTTGGTCAACACCGTCAGTGGCAGCCGCGTCGTGCGTTTTGAGCACAATGCGGCTCGCGGGCTGGGAGTGCCGGGCGCGGCCCTGGCGATTTTGACGCTTTTGATGCTGCGCGGCCCACAAACCACGGCCGAGCTGAGGATGAACACCGAGCGATTGCATCGGTTTGCGGACGCGTCCTCGGTGGAGGGCTTTTTGGATGAGCTGACGCAAGCCAATGACAAGCGTCCGGCGTATGTGACCCGTCTGCCGCGTGCGCCCGGAGCGCGCGAGTCGCGCTGGGCACATTTGCTGTGTGGTGAGGTGATCGCGCAGGAGCCCGGGCCCGCAGCCTCGGCGCGCGATGATGAGCTGGCATTTTTGCGCGCTGAGCAGCAGCGCTTGAATGCCGAGCTTGAGGCCTTGAAAACGCTGGTGCTGCGCATGGCGCAGGACTTGGGCATCAAGGCTTGAGTCCAAGCCCTTGGGGGTCTTACAAATCCCCCAGCACGTCCATGCAATGGCGCCAAAGTCGATGGCCATTCAGGCCATTGCTCAGCAGCACAAAGCCGCTGCCACGGCTCGGGGAGAATTGGCAGTAGCAGCGAAAGCCGCTGCTGTTGGTGCCTGTGTGGTAGGCGATATCGCCTTGCGCCGTGGTGTTGATGGCCCAACCCAGGCCCCAGTACACCGCCAATCCTTGCGCCAGGCCGGGGCGTGAAATGGGTTCGCGGTCCGTCACTGGGCTGAGGCGAGCCAACATGGCCTTCAATGCGGGTGCTTTCAAACCTTGGGCAAAGTCGGCATCCGGGCGCATCATCACCGCCAAAAATTTGGCGTAGTCCCGCGCGGTGGTGTAGAGGGTGTAGGCGGCATTGGCTGCGGTGTAGGCCTGAGTTGGCAAGACCTGACCCTGTTTGTTGTGGCCCCGCGCGCGCAGCGCGTCAATTTGAGGCGTTAGTACAAAACTGCTGTTTGACATGCCCAGGGGTTTGAAGAGTTGCGAAGCTGCAATGCCCTGCAAGCTTTGCTTGCAAACCTCTTCCAGCACGCGTTGCAAATAGAAATACCCTTCGCCCGAGTAATTGAAGCGCTGGCCCGGCTCGTCGCTGATATGCAGCGATTGGCTGGCCTCGTCTTCGGCGCTGCGCCAGTTCGGCAGGCCCGAGCGGTGCGTGAGCAGCTGGCGTGCTGTGATCTGCGCTTGCCAGGCTTGAGCGGGCTTGAACAGTTCTTGGGGCAGGTACTGTTGCACGGGGCGGTCAAGTTCCAGCAGGCCTGACTGGACGGCCTGCATCACCAAGTAAGCGAACAGCGGCTTGCTCATCGACGCCGCTTCAAACACTGTTTGGGGCAGGACGCTGTCGGTGCCCCCGGCCTCACGCACGCCGAATTCACCGGACCAAGCGAGGTGAGCGTCTTCCAAAATGGCCAAGCTCGCGCCGGGCACTTGCAAGTTCTCCAAAAGCCGGGGGGCGAGTACCTGCAGGCGCGCAAGTCTTAGCGACAACCGTGTGGATGCCTCGGCCCTGTGGGCAGCCGCCCAGCCAGGGCTGAGCACGGCACCGCACAGCCCGGCCAGGCTGCGGCGGCGCATCCGGGCTTCAGCGGAACTGGTATTGGGCGCTGAGGTAGACAAAGCGTCCGCGCGGGTCGGTGTAGCTGGGGTCATAGCCCGAGAGGAAGAACCAAGCCTGCTGAGAGAAGGGCGGGGCGGTGTTGAAGAGATTCTTCACGCCGGCTCGCAGCGTCAGTGCCGGGGTCGCGTTCCAAGCACCGGTCAGGTCCCACAGCGAGTAGGCGGCCACGGTGCGATCGGGCTTGCCCACAATGCTTTGGTCGGTGTAGCTGGACAAAAAGCTGTTGCTCAAACTCAGCGCAAAGCTGCCCAACTCCCAATCGCCCGTCACCGTGTGGCGCCAGCGTTGCACGACGCCGTCGTTCACAAAGTGGCCCAGATTGCTGTAGAAGGGGTCGTCATTGCCGGTTTGCTGCTCTGAGTTCAGGGTCAGCGTGCCATTCATGCGCAGGCCGAAAGTGCCAATGCCGCTCTTCAAGCCTGACAAATTCACACCCAAATCTAACCCAGAGATTTTTTGCTTGCCGCGGTTTTCCTTGATCAAGTCGATGAAGTCGATTTTGTTTTTGGGCGTGCGGTGGACCAGGCTGCCGTATTTGTTCAAGTTGGCCAAGATGGAGTCCACGCCCAGCGTGCTGATCAAGTCGCGTTTTTCGATATTCCAGTAGTCCAGACTCAGCGTCACGCCGGGCTGTGCTTCCAGGACCGCGCCCAAAGAGAATTGGCTGGAACGCTCGGGTTTGAGCTTGGGGTTGCTGTAGTTCATGGTGACCCAGATGTCCGAGCAATCGGTCACTGTGTTGCTGGGGTCTTCGGCCATGCACACCGGGTCCACCAAGGTGGCCGAGCTGCCCTGGGTGAGCGGGCGATACAGGTCGGACAAGCTGGGCGCCCTGAAGCCCGAGCCCGCGGAAGCGCGCAGCAGCAGCTCTTTCATTGGCACGTATTTGAGGCCGATTTTGGGGCTGGAGGCGCTGCCGGTGTTCTGATAGTGCTCGTAACGCAGGGCCGCTTGCAACTCCAAGGTCTTGGTGATGGGGGCATTGATCTCGGCGAAGGCTGCAGCCACTTTGCGCGAGCGGGCAAAGTCTGCATCCGGGCCTTGCGAGGTCTCACCCAGAATCAGGTCTTGGGCCAGCGCTTCAGATTGATGGTAGTTTTGCTTCTCGCGCCGGTACTCCCCGCCAAAAGCCAGCGCCATATCGCCGCCGGGCAGCGCCCACAAGGGGCGAGAGGCTTTGAAGTCCACACTGTCCATGGTGCCTTCGGCGCGCCGCACCTCCCCGCGTATTTGCGACTTGTCATACAAGGCCAGCCCGGCGGCGGATGAACTGCCGAAGGGGTTCAGCGTGCCGCTTGCGAAGCCCTCGCGGATCATTTTTTCATTCAAATAACCGTGATGGTCGCGGTCGGAGACCGTGCTCAGGCTGTGGTTGTAGGCCAGTTCATAGTCCCAGGCGCCCCAATTGCCGTTGACGCCAGCCACATAGCGTTGACTGTCTGAAATCAATTCGCTGGTGCGCAGGCCCGCCTCGCCCAGACGCGTGCGCACGGTGATGATGCGGTCCTCGTCATCCGGGTCGAGCTTGGCCAAACTGGTGCCGGCCAAGCTGGGGACTTTGGCCACATCGATGTCTGCATCAATGCGATTGGGCGTGCCCGAGAACAGCGAGCGGGAGCGGCTCAGCGAGGCTTCCGCAAACAGCTGGTGCCCGCCGCCCAGGTTGAAGACACCGCGTCCGAAGAAGCTGGTTTTGTCCGACTTGGGGTAGAGCTCGATATCGCGCATGTAGTCATAGGTGCAGCCATCCACGCCGCCAATGCCATCCGGCAAATAGAGCGAGGCGGGAGGATTGCACCCCTTGGCCGCGGCGGGGTTGACGGTCTTGCTGTCAATCACGGTCTTGCCATTGCTGGAGAAGCCGTCGGCAATCAGCGCATCTCTTTGGCTGCTGCTGAGCCTCATATTGCCGGGAAAGGAGGCGCTGGACAGCAGATCCGGCAGACGCCCCGGGATGTCCAGATCCTTGATGAACTTGCGCTGGTTGGCGTTCAGGTTGTTGGTCTTTTGGACGTCCAGCACGCCAAACACATTGAAGCCCTGCCTGTCAAAGTCGCCAAAGCCGGCGCTGAGCGAGGCGGTACGCTTGCCGCCGCCGCCCTCGGTGCTGTCGCCATAGCTGGCATTGAGTTCGATGCCGTGGTAGTCCTTGCGGGTGATGAAGTTGATCACGCCGCCGATGGCATCGCTGCCGTAAATGGCTGAGGCCCCGTCGAGCAAGACCTCCACGCGTTGGATAGCGGCGGCGGGAATGCCGTTCAAGTCCACCCCGGTGGAGTCTCCCGGCGACGCAAAGTTGGCCATGCGGCGGCCGTTCAGCAACACCAAGGTGGAGGACACCCCGATGCCACGCAAATTGGCGCCGTTCATGCCCATCTGGTCTCGAAAGCCCCCGTAGGCGATGCTGCCGCCGTCGGTCATATTGTTGGTGGCAGCGCTGATGCGGCCGACAATCTCTGCAGCGGTGGTGAGACCTTGCTTGACGATCTCGGCGCGGGTGATCACTTGCACCGGCAGTGCAGTTTCGTTCTCCAGCCGTTTGATCGCCGAGCCTGTGATTTCCACGCGCTCCAGCTTTTTTGCCGCGGCATCAGGCTCTTGCGCCAATGCAGGCAACGATGCCAGGGCTACCGCCATGATGCGCACCGCCTGAACCGAAGATCGCAGAACCTGCCCATGGCGCTGTGGGCGCTTGACACGGTGCTGAATGATCGAAAGGACCGATCGGGGCGGCATAGATGGCATGGAGCTCTCCAAAAGGTGGCCGTTGCGCCGAGCAGTCTGTATGACGTTTGCAGCGGCGCTGAGGCAAGGTTTTGCGTCTGATCGGATCAGTCTAGGAAGTCAATGAGACGAGTCCAGCCGGGGTTTACGCGCAAAGTCGTATCCGCGCAACTTGACGTTATGTGCCGCGACCGCTTTGTCAGAGGGGGCGAGGGCAAAAGCATGGGGACTCACACTTGCGGGGGAGTCTCGGCGCCTTGACCCTGGGCTAGTATCAATTCAGCCGCACCGCCTGAGCGGTCCTATCGGATTGATCTGACGTCACCACTCATGTCTACCTTGCCTCACTCCCATGCTCGTGTGCGCCCGCAATGGCGCGGATTCAGCCGCCTCGCTGTTCGTCTGTCGATCTTGACCTCGCTGGCGCTCTCGAGCTTGGCGGGCCCCAGTTTGGCGCAAACGCTGGCGCTCAATTCGCGAGTGCCGGCGCCCCAGTCGCCAAGTACTGCGCCGACGGCGGCGAAGTCCGGTGTACCCGCGCCCACACCGGCGTCTGCTGCATCCGCGGCTGCCTTCGGCGCACACAAACAAGACAGCGGGGTGCGCGGCTATGCCGTGCCCATTGGCGGCGCTTTGAAGGCTGATAACGACGAGGTTTGGGGGCGCATCGTGGCCCTGGCGGGAGGCAAGGGGGCGCGCTTTGTGGTGTTTGGCACCGCATCGGAAGACCCGGAGGCCAGCGCCAAGCAAGCCATCGAGATGCTGCACCGGCGAGGTGCAGTGGCTGAAGCCTTGCCGGTGGCGCCCAAGTTTGGATGGGTCGACTTGAACAAAGTGGTGCGAGACCCCGCATTGATCAACAAGGTCAAAAATGCGCGTGGCGTCTTTTTCACTGGCGGCTCGCAAGAGCGCATCGTCGATGTCTTGATGCCCGGCGGTCACACCACGCCGATGCTGGAAGCCATCTGGGATGTTTATCGCAAAGGTGGCGTGGTGGCGGGCACCTCTGCCGGTGCAGCCATCATGAGCACCGTGATGTTTCGCGACGCGCCCAGCGTGATCAACATCATGAAAGGCAAGTGGGTGGAGGGCAAGCAAATCGATCGCGGCCTGGGCTTTGTAGGGCCGGATCTCTTTGTGGATCAGCACTTTTTGAAGCGCGGACGCTTTGGTCGCATGATCCCCTTGATGATGGCCAAGGGCTACAAGCTGGGCTTGGGGGTGGATGAGAACTCGGCCGCCGTCATCCACGGGGATGAGGTGGAGGTCATCGGCGGCAAAGGGGCCATGTTGGTGGACCTGCACGATGTGAAGACCGACCCCACATTGGGTGCTTTCAATCTGACCCAGGCCCGGCTCAATTACCTGGACCACGGTGACCGCTATAACTTGAAAACTCGGCTGACCATGCCCTCGGCCGTCAAGCTGCGCGGCGATAAGCTGGACCCCAGCTCACCTGACTACAAGCCTTACTACACCGAGCCTTTGTTCCATTTGGACATGTTGGGTGACTCCACCATCTCCAACTCGATGAACTACCTGATCGACAGCCCGCTCTCGGAGGTGCGCGGCCTCACCTTTGACGTTGCGCCCAAGCCGGGGGATCCGGTGGCGGAACTGGGCTTTTTGTTCCGCATCTACAAAGGACGTGGCACCTTTGGATGGAGCACCGATGAAAACGGCCCGGAGGAGTACACCGTCATCAATGTCTATCTCGACATCACGCCGGTGCGCATGCCCAACCCAATCTACAGCGCCTGGCCCGGGCCGGGGCGCAGCAGCCCAGCTGCGGTGGAGCGAGACGGCACGCAGTGATTCATCGCGTGAGCCGGGCGTTTTGAAAATCAAAAAGCCAAGCCGTTCAAGGCTTGGCTTTTTTGCGGATAGGGCCAAGGTGTTCTCCTGGCCCTGCTTCAGATGCGCTCGTTCAGCGGAACGAGTAATTCAGGCTGGCATAGAAGGAGCGCCCGCGCGGATCGCCATACGTCGGGTCCCAAGTGACCTGGAAGTAGCGCGACTGGTTGGTGAAGGGCGGTGCTGTATCGGCCAGATTCAAAACGCCAGCGCGCAGACGCAAAGCCGGTGTGAAGCGATAGCTCGCGCTCAAATCCCACAGCGAATAGGCCTTGACGTCGCGGTTGTTCCACTCCGGTGCAGCCAAGCCTTCGACGTTTTGGTCGCGATAGCCCGACAAATAGGTGTTGCTCAAGCTCAGGCCCAGATCGCCATAGTCCCAGTCGGCGGTTAGCTTGTGACGCCAGCGTTGCACGGCCTTGTCATCACGGAATTTGCCCAGGCCGTCGACCATGGGAGAGCGCGGGTCGGTCTGGTATTTGTACTCGGTGATCCAAGTGCCGGCCGCACTCAGACCAAAGCGGCCCAGGCTGCTGGCCTCACCGCGCCAGTTCAGCGCCAGATCGAAACCCGAGGTGTTGAGCTTGCCGCGGTTTTCTTTCTTGACCTGGATGTAGTCGACAAAGCCGTCGCCATCGCGCACCACGATCTTGGGATCGTTGTAGTAGACCGGGTTGGTGAAGATGGTTTCTTCGCCAATTTCCGAAATGATGTCGGTCTTGCGGATGGCCCAGTAGTCGACGCTGCCGCTCCAGGCTTTGGCGGCCTCAAACACCAAGCCGATCGAGAACTGCTTGGACTTTTCAGGCTTCAGGTCCGGGTTGGCCGAGCGGTCAATCGGCAGCTGGGTGGTTTCGCCCGAGACGGGGTCGCGCACAAAGCTGGCCGTCACGCCCGAGCGCAGCGGCAAGAACATTTCAGGAATCGACGGGGCGCGAAAACCCGTGCCGAAGGAGGTGCGTGCCAGCAAGTTTTTGTTCGGCCGGTAGCTCAAGCCAATCTTGGGGTTGGTGGTGCTCAGGGCGGGCGAGGTGAGCTTGCTGCGTTCGTCGTAAACCCCCTTGTAGCGGTCATGGCGGAGGGCAAACTGCGCTTCCCACTCATTGGTGAAGGGGGCGCTCAGTTCGGCAAAAGCGCCCATCACATCGCGTTGGTTCGAAGTATCGGCCAGCAAGGCGCCGGAGCTGGAGCGGTCACCGACGATGTCGTTCGCCTTCAGCGCATCGGTGGCCGAGAACTCGGTCTTTTCGCGGCGCATTTCTGCGCCCAGCGCCAACTGCATATCGCCGCCCTCCAAGCGGGTCAAGGCGCGGGTCAGTTTGGCGTCGATGCTGTCGGAGGTGCCGCGAGCGATGCGCGCGCCGCCATCCAAGCGGATCGACTGCATGAAGGCACGGCCGGCTTCGGTGTTGCCGGGCTGGAAGGGGTTGTACTTGCCGGTCTTGATGCCGTCCAGCATCTTGCTGAAAGACACCCAGCCGTCCAGATTGGTGTCGGTGGCTTTGTTGACGCTGTGGTTGATGGCGGTGTCATAGTCCCACTCACCCAGGCGACCCGTGGCGCCCAGCACCACACGGCTGGCTTGGCTTTCAACGCGGCTGGTGCGGTGCCCGGCGTCTTGCAAGCGGAAGCGGAAGGCCACCGGTGTGCTGATGCCCGTGACGGCCTGCAAAGAGGCCGGCAGGGTGATGCCGCGTAAGGCGGAAATGCTCGAAGATGTGGCTGGCGAAGCGGCGTAGTCGGTCTCGGTCTTGCTGAACAGCGCTTCGGCAAAGAGTTGGTGCTCATCGCTGAGCTGGAAGGTCGCGCGAGCGATCAGATTGGCCTTGCTGGACTCGGGATAGATCTCGGTGTCGCCCATGTAGTTGTAGGCGCAACCTTCGACGCCGCCCAGCGAGTTGGGCGACACCGAGTTGGGGTTGGCGCCCCCGGTGCACGAGGCCTTGGCGAAGTTGACCCGGCGTGCGGAGGAGCCCGGCACTTTGGGCGTCCAGCTGCCATTGGGACCCGAGCCCTTCAGCGCGGTGCTGGGGTTGGCCAAGACAAAGGCGTTCAAGTCTTTCAGCTGTGTGGAGCTCAAGTCCACATTCGCTGGGAAGGGGTTGCTGGACAGCTGCGGGGCCAGGCGGCCGGGCAGGTCATATTCCAGAATGAAGTCCCGTTGGCTCGAATTCAATGAATCGAGCTTTTGCACATCCAGCGCGGCAAACACATTGAAGCGGTCTCGGCTCAAATCGCCAAAGCCGGCCGACGCTGAGGCGGTCTTCTTGCCGGCACCGCCGTGTTGGGTGCGCAGGCCATAGACGCTCAGATCCACGCCCTGGTAGTCCTTGCGGGTGATGAAGTTGATCACGCCGCCCATGGCGTCGGTGCCGTAGATGGCCGAGGCGCCGTCCTTGAGCACTTCCACCTTTTGGATGGCGCCGGCTGGGATGTTGTTCAAGTCCACGCCCGCGTTGTCGCCCGGCGTCGCAAAGTTGGCCAAGCGCCGGCCATTCAACAAGACCAAGGTGCTGGACACACCCAGACCCCGCAAATTGGCGCCGTTGAAGCCGCGCTGTGCACCGGACTGGTCGCTGATGCTGGCGCCATCGGTCAGTCCGCCCACATTGGAGGTGATTTTTTGCAGCAGCTCGGCGGCGGTGGTGACCCCGGCCTTGTCGATGTCTGCACGTTTGAGCGTTTCAACCGGCAGCGCGGTTTCGCCGTCGATGCGTTTGATGCTGGAGCCGGTGACTTCGATGCGCTCCAGTTTGAGCTCTTGGGCCTGAAGGGTCGTGGATTGCAGCGCCCCCAGCATCAGCAAGGCCGCAGCGGCCACGCTTTGTCGAGGGAAGCCGGCGGCTTGTGGGAGGGCGCGTGTGGATGCACGTCGCTGGACAGTTGAAGTCATGGAGGGCCTCGTTGAACTGAGAAGTAAGGGGTGAGAGGGGAGGGAATGACTAGAAAAAGTTGGAGAAGAGCTAGGAAAAAGGCAGGGCCTGCAAACAAGCTTGGGGCAACTCTAGAAGTGGCTTGCAAGACTTGCCTATGGGGTTTTGGTGGCTCGGTCCGATTTGCGCAATTCCGTGTCGCTTGTTCGCAAGCCCCCGATGAACAGGCGCAACAGCGCTTGCATGCTTGCGACATGCACTTGCGCCCAGCGGTCAAAAGGCGGGGTTTTGGGGCCTTACCCGCTGGTCAGGGCGGCTGGGCTTTGCCAGACTCGCCGCACTTCCGACGGGCCCCCCTCAAGAGGCGGCCCTCTGTCCTCACCCTTGTGATCAAAGAAGCGAAGACCATGCAGTCGCTAACTGAAAATATGAGCGGATATATATTGCGCAAGCAAATCCCTGCGATGCTGCGCGGCCTGCCTTGGGCGATTCAAAAGCAGATGCAAGGCCTGCGGCTCGTCCTGGCTTTGTTCCTGGCTTGCGGGCTGGCGGGCCTGCTGTCGCCCGCGCTGGCGGCCACCTCCCGCCCCGGAGCGCTGGTCATCATTGGTGGGGCCTTGAAGTTTGACAACCAAGAGGTCTGGAAGCGTATCGTCGATGAGGCGGGTGGCCCCGGTGCACGCTTTGCCGTGTTTGCCACGGCCGCAGCCGACCCACAGCGCAGTGCCGCGCAGATCGTGGCTGCCTTGAATGCCCAGGGCGCGCAAGCCGAGGCCATCCCCGTGGCGCCCCGCTTGCCTGGGGTGGACTTGAAAGCCAATTTGCGCGATCCCGTACTGCTGGCCAAGGTGGCCTCGGCGCAAGGGGTGTTTTTCTCTGGCGGCGCGCAAGAACTGATCGTCGACACCTTGCAGCCGGGTGGAGAGAAAACCGAGATGCTCAAAGCCATCTGGTCGGTCTATCAAGGCGGCGGTGTGGTGGCGGGCACCAGCGCCGGCGCCGCCATCATGAGCAGCACCATGTTTCGCGATGCCCAAGACAGCTTGAAGGTCTTGAAAGGGCAGATGCGGCGCGGTGTTGAGATCGACCGCGGCCTGGGCTTTGTCGGCACCCGCTTGATGGTGGACCAGCACTTTCTCAAGCGTGGTCGCATCGGGCGCTTGCTGCCCTTGATGCAGGCCGAGGGTTACCAACTCGGCCTGGGTGTGGAAGAAAACAGCGCGGCCTTGCTGCGCGGCGATGAGCTGCAAGTGCTGGGCGCCAAAGGCGTGTTGCTGGTGGACCTGAGTCAAGCCAGCAGCGATCCCAAGTTGGGTGCCTTCAATCTTCGCAATGCCCAGCTCAGCTATCTGGATCGGGGAGATCGCCATAACCTAAAAACTGCAGTGACCGAGGTGTCGCAAAGCAAGCGCGCCGGTCACTTGATCGACCCCTATGGGCCGAACTTCAAACCCTTCCACCATCAGCAAGCCTTCTATCTGGACATGCTGGGTGACAGCACCATCGTCAATGCCATGGGCCAACTCTTGGACAGCCCGCATGCCGAGGCGCGTGGCTTGGCCTTCAATGGCTTGCACGCCACCGATGAGCCGTTGCCGGACTTGGGCTTTGAGTTCCGTCTTTACAAGGGCGAGGGCAGCCGCGGCTGGTACAGCGGTGCCTTGGGTGGCGAGGACTACAGCGTCTTGCGGCTGCGCTTGGACGTGATGCCGGTTCAGATCAAGCGGCCGTTTTACACGCCGCTGGCCTTGCGGCCCTGACGAGACAGCTCTGTTTCTTTGTGCCCGTTTTTTCCTTTTCTATTCACTCGATTGGACCCCTCATGCGTACCGTGCTTCATGCACTTCAGCCCGCCAGCGCAGGCACGCAGCGGCAGCTGCGCAGTCTTCATTTCGGCAGCGCTCAAAACGGTCGCAAGGCCTATATCCAGGCCTCTTTGCATGCCGACGAAGTGCCACCGATGCTGGTGGCTCAGCATCTGCGCCTTGCGCTCACTGAGATGGAGCAGGCGGGTCTGATCGAGGGCGAGATCGTGTTGGTGCCCATGGCCAACCCGATTGGGCTGTCCCAAGAGCTGCAAGGCGCGCCCTGCGGCCGTTTTGACCTGCGCACCGGCATCAATTTCAACCGCAACTACCAGCACCTGACGGCGGCCTTGATCCCCTTGCTGGAGCCTTTGCTGGGCCCGGATGCGGTGCAAAACACGGCGCATATTCGTCGCACGGCGCTGGCTTTGCTGGCTTCGCAGAGGCCTTTGACTGAAACCGAGCAGCTCAAGCTGCATCTGCAAACCATGGCCATGGACGCGGATCTGGTGTTGGATCTGCATTGCGACACCCAGGCGGTGATGCACCTCTACACCGGCACGCCTTTGAGCGATGCGGTTCGGCCCTTGGCGGCCTTGCTGGAGGCGCAAGCCTTGCTGGTGTCCAAAGAGTCGGGCGACGATCCTTTTGACGAAACGGTCTCGCGCATCTGGTGGGAGCTGGCGGCGCATTTTGGCCCTGATCGGCCGGTGCCTTTGGCCTGCGTTGCGGCCACGGTGGAGTTGCGCGGCGAGCTGGACGTGGACGACGGCTTGGCCAAACAGGATGCGCTGGCCGTGCTGCAGTTCTTGCGCATGCGCGGCCATATTGGCGAGGGGCCGGCGCTCAAATTGCCAGCCTTGAGCCTGCCTGCCCTGGGCCTGTGTGAGGCCAGCCCCTTGGAGGGCGTTGAGCCCATCGTGGCGCCGCACAACGGTGTGCTGATCTTCCTCAAGTCGCCCGGTGATGTGGTGGCGGCGGGCGAGGCGGTGGCCGAGGTGCTGGATCCTTTGAGCGACCAGCGCTCGGCCCTGCGGGCCAGCCACGGTGGTCGCCTGTTCGCTCGCGTCAGCCGCCGCTATGCCACCGCTGGGATGCGGGTATGCAAGGTGGCCGGCGCGCAGGCCTTTCGCAGCGGCAAATTGCTGTCTTTGTGAGGGCGTCATCGCTTTCCCTTTTTTGGTCTGATGGCCTGATGGCCTGATGGCCTGATGGCCTGATGGCCTGATGGCCTGATGGCCCCGCCTTGAGCTCCCCATGTCAAAACTGAAATTCCCCAACACCTTTGTGCTGCTTTTTGCGCTGCTGGCCTTGATCGCTTTGGCGACTTGGCTGGTGCCCGGCGGTCAATATGAGACGCAACTGATCGATGGCAAAAAAGTCATCGTGGCGGGTTCTTTTCATCAGATCCCCAGTCAGCCGCAAGGCTTGGCGGCGCTGCTGATGGCCCCCATCAAGGGCTTTGTCGAGGCGGCCCTGATCATTGGCTTTGTGCTGATTGTGGGCGGCGCGTTCTCGGTGCTGCAGCGCACCGAGGCGATTGACGCGATGATCAAGTCGGTGGCCCGGGCGCACACCCATTCCCCCTTCGTGCGAGTGGCGCTGATCCCGGTCTTTGTCACTCTGTTCTCGCTGGGCGGCGCGACCTTTGGCATGGCGGAAGAGGCCATCCCCTTTGTGCTGATCTTCATTCCGCTGGCTTTGGCGCTGCGCTACGACAGCATCGTCGGGGTGTCGATTCCCTTTGTGGGCTCGCAGATCGGTTTCGCCACGGCTTTCTTGAATCCCTTCAATGTGGGCGTGGCGCAAGGCATTGCCGGCGTGCCCATGTTCTCCGGCTTGGGCTACCGGCTCTTGTGCTGGGCGATTGCCACCACCCTGACGATTGCGTTCTTGATGTGGTACGCCGCGCGCATCAAGCGCCAGCCGCAGCTGAGCCCCTGCTATGAAGCGGACCAGATCAAACGCCAGCAACTGGACTTGAGCGATTTTGAGCGCTTCACCGGCATGAGTTTGCGGCACAAGCTGGTCTTGGCGGTCTTTGTCTTGACCTTGGGCCTGATGATTGTTGGCGTGGTGAAGTTCGGCTGGTACATCGAAGAGATTGCCGCACTGTTTTTGCTGATGGCCCTTGTGGTGGGCCTGGTCGGGCGCTTGGCGGCTGATGATTGGGTCGCCAGCTTCATGTCAGGCGCCAAAGACTTGGTCAGCACCGCCTTGGTGATTGCCTTGGCCAAGGGCACGGTGGTGCTGATGCGCGACGGCCACATCATCGACACCTTGCTGAATGCGCTGGTGCCTTTTGTGGAGTCCAGCCACCCCATCTTTTCGGCGCAAAAGATGTTTTTGATCCAGTCGGTGATCAATTTCTTCATCCACTCGGGCACCGGTCAGGCCGCACTCACCATGCCCATCATGGCGCCCTTGGCGGACTTGGTCGGCGTGAGCCGCCAGACCGCGATTCTGGCCTTCCAGTTCGGAGAGCTCACCACGCCGGTGATCCCCACCTCGGGCATCACCGTGGGGGTGCTGGCACTGGCCGGCATCCCCTGGACACGCTGGGCGCGCTGGATGTTGCCACTGCAGATGATTTATTTGCTGATGGCCTTGATCCTGCTGGCCATCCCCTCCTTCATTCAGTGGCAGTGAGGCGGTGAATCCTGGCCGTGGGCTGAATTACAGTGCAACGGTGAATCGCAGCCCCAAGTTCCCCAGCCCTAGCGACGTTTTGTTGGCGTCGTCCGATTCCGATCCGGCCTCGGCGGTGGTTCGGCGGCGCTGTGGCTTGCTGCTTTTGGATGGGGCGAGTCTGCTGTCGCTGGCGGGCGTGTTGGAGCCGCTGCAAGGGGCCAATCGTCTGCAATCGGAGGTGCGCTACGAGAGTTCGCTGCTGAGTGCTGAGGGGCGTGAGCAAGCCTGCGGCCCGCTGCGCTTGAGCACCGAGCCGGCGCTGGCGAGCAGCGGCTGGGCGCTGGTGTTTGTGCTGGCCGGCGAGGGGGGCGAAGCCGCTCCCGAGCTTCTGCGCTGGTTGCAGATGCAGGCTGAAGCCGGTGTCGCACTGGCCGGTATCGATGGCGGCAGCGCCATTCTGGCCGAAGCCGGTTTGCTGGATGGCGAGCGCGCCACTGTGAACGGGCATTTGCTGGATGCTTTGCAAGAAGATTTTCCCGCTGTGGTGTGGAGTGCCCAGGTCTGGGAGATGAATGCCCATGCCAGCCGACTCAGTTGCGCCGGCGGCAGCGCCAGTCTGGATTTGACGCTGGCCTGGCTGGGGCGCATGCATGGCGAACGTTTGGCGCAAGACCTGACCCTCAGCCTGGGTTTGGAGCGCTTGCGGGGCCGTGATGAACGCCAGCGCCGCCCCTCGGCAGAGCAGGGCAGCGGCAGCCCCAAACTGGCTGAGGCCTTGAGCCTGATGGAAGCCAACCTGGCCGAGCCCCTGCCCACCGAGGACGTCGCGCGCCTGGTGGGGGTGTCGCGCCGGCAACTGGAGCGCTTGTTCAAACAGCACCTCGACGCCTTGCCCTCGCGCTACTACCTGGAGCTGCGCCTGAACCGGGCACGCCGGCTGTTGCAACAGAGCAGCCAATCGATTTTGCAGATCGGCCTCTCCTGCGGCTTTTCCTCCGGCCCGCATTTTTCCAATGCCTACAAGGCGCATTTTGAAAAGACACCGCGCGATGAGCGCAGCCAGCGCGCTGCCGCTTGGCGCCGTCCCGCAGGAGACCCCAGCGCATCATGATCGATCCCGCCCTTCACCTTGTGTTGCGCCCGGTGGCGCTCGCCGATCTGCCGGCTTTGGAGCGCATGGCTGCGGCCAGTGCGCATGGCATCAGCTCATTGCCCAATGACAGTCAAAAGCTGCGGGTTCGCATCGAGCGTTCTCTGCAAGCCTTTGGCAGTCTGGATGACGCCAGTGGCGAGGAGACCTATCTTTTTGTCTTGGAAGATCGGGGTCGTGGCGAGGTGGTGGGCTGCAGCGGCATTGCCGCCAGCGCCGGCTTTCACGACCGCTTCTACAGCTATCGCAATGAGTTCGTGGTGCATGCCAGCGCGGCATTGGGCGTGAGCCAGCGCATGCACACCCTGCATCTGTGCCACGACTTGACCGGCTACACCCTGCTGACCTCTTTTTACATCGCCCCCGACTATGCCCAGGGCCTGGCTCCTCAGCTGCTGTCCAGGGCGCGCCTGTTGTTCATCTCGCAATACGCGGAGCGCTTCAATGAGCGCATCGCGGCCGAGAATCCCGGCTTGGCCGATGAAGACGGGCAAAGCCCGTTTTGGGATGCGGTGGGCCGGCGCTTTTTTGCGATGGACTATCCCCAGGCCGAGCAGGTGACCGGTGGTCGCAGCAAGGCCTTTATTGCCGATTTGATGCCCCATTCCCCCATCTACGTGCCCTTGCTGCCGGAGCCCGCGCAGTTTGCGATTGGTCAGCTGCACCCGGTGGGCGAGCTGCCCTTCGCCATGCTGCAAGACGAAGGGTTTGATGCCGACACCTATATCGACATCTTTGATGGCGGCCCCACTGTAGAGGCCAGCTTGGGGCTGCTGCGCAGTGTGCGCCAGGCGCGGCCCTTGCGATGGATGGAGGGGCGGCACGAGGAGGCCGGGCAAGACCTGGGCCCGATGGTTTGGCATATCGCCGTCAATGCCGACCGTTCGGGCTTTCGAGCGGTGCTGCTGAGCTTGCCGCTGCGGGCGCAAAGCTTGTCGCTTGCGCATGAAGTGGTGGCGCGGCTCGGGGGCGCTCAGCGTCTTGGGCCCCACAGTCTTTGGGTGAGCCCCTTGGCAGAGGCGGCGCAGGCAGGAGCTGAGGCATGAGCGAGCCGCATGTGAGTGTCGGGGCCCAGGCGGATGGGCATGAGGGGGCAGCTCGTTACAAGCTGCGGGCTTGGCATGCCCAGGAGTTGGCTCAGCTGCAAGGCTGGCGCAACCAACTTGGTGTGGCCTTGGCTGGCGCCATGGCGGCGCCGGCCCAGGACGCTGCGGAGCAGGGCTTGGCGCCAGCAGTCGAGGGCGAGTGGTTGGTGCTGGCTGAAGTCACCACAGATCAGCCTCAAGCCTGTTTGCGCTTGGTGCCCAAGCTGGGGCTGAGCATGCCGCGCTACAGCTTTCATCTGGGGCGGGTGGTCCATGCCGCTGCAGAGTTGGCCTTGTTCCGCGCGCAGTCGACCTTGATGCTGGGCAATGACCACACCGGCGAGAGCGAGTTGGCCGACTTGGCTTGCGCGCCTGGGGTCGATGCTCAGATGCAAGTGGCGCTCTTGCAGCAGCTGATCGAGATCGCAAGGCAAAGAATTCTTTCGACCCCCGGTGTTTGGGGCGAGCGCCTGATCGTCGAGTTGGCCGGGCCGCGCGACCCGCTCAGCGGCGCCTCCCCGTTTTGGCAAGGTTTGGGCGCGCATTTCTATGCCGGAGACCCTGAAGTGGCGCAAGCGCGCTGGGGGGCCGCCTGGCGCAGCCATTTGGCCGCGCTGCTGCCGCGGCAAACGGTGTATCTGTCGTTCTTGAGCGAGGCCGCCCAAGCCGCAGTGGGCCAGCTTGGCCCGGCCGCTCAGGTGGCCGCGCAAGCCCTGGCGGCCCAAGGCTTTGGCCCCTCTCGGCACATCGCCATCGATGATGGCGGGCCGATTTGGGAACTGCGTTTGCCGCCGCAGGCGATCACCAGATCTTGATGCGTTCGCCAGCCGGCTTGAACATTTTGTCGCCGGCTTGGGTCTCAAAGGCTTGGTGGAAGCCATCGTGATTGATGGCCGTGCCATTGGCGCGGAATTCACCCGGTGAATGCGGATCGGTGGTCAGCATCTGCAGGGCCCGTTCTTCGCGGGATTTCTCGCGCCACACTTGCGAGAAGCCCAGGAAGAAACGTTGCTCGCCGGTGTAGCCCCCAATCAGCGCTGAAGGCTTGCCGTTCAACGAGCGTTGATAGGCCTTGTAGGCGATTTGCAGGCCCGACAGGTCGGCGATGTTTTCGCCCAGCGTCAGCTTGCCATTGAGCGTCTTGCCCGGAATGGGCTCGTAGGCTCCGTACTGCGCCACCAGGCGATCCGCAATGGCTTCAAAGGCCTTTCGGTCGGCCGGCGTCCACCAATTGCGCAGCACGCCGTTGCCGTCGTATTGGCTGCCCTTGTCATCAAAGCCATGGCTGATCTCATGGCCGATCACCGCGCCGATGGCGCCGTAATTGACCGCATCATCGGCATTCATGTCGAAGAAGGGCGGCTGCAGAATCGCCGCCGGGAACACGATCTCGTTGTTGAAAGGGCTGTAATAGGCGTTCACGGTTTGTGGTGTCAGCCACCATTCGGCGCGGTCCACCGGCTTGCCGGCCTTGGCGACCATGCGTGCCCATTGGAAGCTGCCTGAACGCTCGGCATTGCCAAAGGCGTCGCCCGCGCGCACCTCCAGCTTGCTGTAGTCGCGCCACTTCTCGGGGTAGCCAATCTTGGTGACGTACTTGGACAGCTTGTCTTGCGCCTCGGCCTTGGTGGGGGCGCTCATCCAGTCCAGGCTGTCGATGGAGTCTTTGTAGGCCGCCATCAAGTGGTTCACCAGGGTCTGCATGCGCGCTTTGTAGGCCGGCGGGAAGTGTCTGGCCACATAGAGTTCGCCCAGCGCTTCACCCAGGGCTGCATTGGTTTCGGCCGTGGCCTTTTGCCAGCGCGGCAATTCCGCTTTGGCGCCCGTCAAGGCCTGACCTTGAAAAGCAAACTTGGCCTCGCGCAAAGGCGAGGGCAGGACTTCGGCGAAGGTGCTCAGGGCATGCAGGCTCAGGTAGAGCTGCCAGTCTTGCAGCGGCTCTTGCGCCAGCAGCTGAGCGATCGCCGCGATGGCACTGGGCTGCGACACCGTGATGCGGGGGGTGTCGCCCAGCCCCGCGTTTTTCATGAAGCCCGCCCAGTCAAATGACGGCGCCATGGTGGCCAATTCTGCGGGGCTCATGGGGTTGTAGGTCTTGACCGGGTCGCGGTTGTCGACCTTGTCCCATTGCACCGTGGCGATGCGTTCTTCCAGGGCCATCACCTGGCGGGCAGCTGCATCGGGGTCTTTGTGGCCCAGTTGGCTGGCGAGCGAGCTCAGATAGCCGAGATAGGCCTGACGCGCTTTGCTCATGCGCGCGTCGTCCTTTTTCAGGTAGTAGTCGCGGTCCGGCAAACCCAGGCCGCTTTGAGTCATGCGAACCCCGTTGATCGTGGGCGTTTTGGCGTCGGCCATCACGAAAACCCGCAGCGGTGAGTTGCTACGCATGGGATTGGCGCCCAACCAGGCCGCCAATTCGGCTTTGGACTTGATGGCTTGAATGCTGGCCAGCAGCGGCTGAATCGGGGCCAGGCCCAGCTTGTCGATGCGGCTTGTGTCCAGATAGCTGCCGTAGAAGTCTGCGATTTTTTGCGCCTTGCTGCCGGCGATCTGCGGCTTGGCGGCGAGCTCGTCGATCAATTGGCGCACATGGGCGTCAGACTGATCGCGCAACAGCTCAAAGCTGCCATAACGCGATTTGTCAGCGGGTATTTCGGTGCGTGCGATCCAAGCGCCGTTGACGGTTTTGAACAAATCATCTTGAACCCGCACTTGCTTGTCGAAGCCCGCCAGATCCAATCCCGTTTGGGCGGTAGGCGCGGCTGCTTGGCTGCCGCAGGCGAGCTGGACGAGCAGAGCCAGCGCAGAAATTTTGTGGACGGCGCGCATGAGGGCAGGTCTTTCTTGCATCAGGGGTGAGTAGACAAAAAACAGGCGATGCGCTCGTGACGCATCGCCTGCAGGGGAAGGAGGAAACCTTCAGTCCGCGAACCGGGCGATCACCAAATACGGATGCGCTCTTCGCGGGGCTTGTAGAGCTTGTCGCCGGGCTTGGTGCCAAAGGCTTGGTGGAAGGCGTCATGGTTGACCACACCGCCATTGGCCCGGAATTCGCCGGGTGAGTGTGGATCTGCCGTGAGTTGTTGCAGCAACTGTTGCTCGCGGACTTTTTCGCGCCAGATCTGGCCAAAGCCCAGGAAGAAGCGTTGCTCGCCGGTATAGCCGGCTTGCACCGGCGCGGGCTTGCCGCCCAGCGAGCGCTGGTAGGCCTTGTAGGCGATTTGCAGGCCTGACAAATCAGCGATGTTTTCACCCAAGGTGAGCTTGCCGTTGACGTTCTTGCCGGGCAAGGCCTGGTAGGCGTCAAACTGTGCTGCCAAGCGCTCGCCGAGTGCGGCAAAGGCTTTGGCGTCAGATTCGCTCCACCAATTGCGCAACATGCCGTCACCATCGTACTGGGCGCCTTGGTCGTCAAAACCATGGCTGATTTCGTGGCCGATCACCGCGCCGATGCCACCGTAGTTGACGGCATCATCGGCATTCAAATCAAAGAAGGGCGGCTGCAAAATCGCCGCCGGGAACACGATTTCATTGACGGTTTCGTCGTAATAGGCGTTGACGGTTTGGGGCGTCATGCCCCACTCGCTGCGGTCCACCGGCTGGCCGGCTTTGGCGACCTCGCGCGCCCAAGCAAACTGCGAAGCGCGCAGGCGGTTGCCCAGGGCGTCACCCGATTTGATTTGCAGCGCGCTGTAGTCGCGCCATTTGTCCGGGTAGCCGATCTTGACGGTGTATTTGGAGAGCTTTTCCTGCGCGGCGGCTTGGGTGGCAGGGCTCATCCAACTCAGACCCTGGATGGACTCTTTGAACGCGGCCATCAGATTGGCCACCAACTCTTGCATGCGGGCCTTGTGGGCGGGGGTGAAATGCTCGGCCACATAGAGCTTGCCGATGGCTTCGCCCAAGGCCTCATTGACTTCCGCCGTGCCTTCTTGCCAGCGGGGCAGCGGGGTTTGGGTGCCGCGCATCGCCTTGCCATGGAAGGCAAAGCTGGCTTCACGAAAAGCCTTGGGCAAGACCTTGGCGTGGGCATTCAAGGTGTGCAGCTTGGCGTAGAGCTTCCAGTCGTCCAAGGGCGCGTCGGCCAGCAGCTTGGCGATGCCGGTGACGGCGCTGGGCTGAGTGACCGAGAGCTTGTCGATTTTGCTCAGTTGCGCGGCGGCAAAGAAGCTGGCCCAGTCAAAGCCCGGCGCCAGCGTGGCCAGCTCGGCGGGCGTCATGGGGTTGTAGGTCTTTTGCACATCGCGATTGGCGACGGCGTCCCAATGCTGTTGGGCTATTTGCTGCTCCAGCGCCATCACACGCTTGGCCGCTTCGGTCGGTTTGGCTTCGCCGCTGAGCCGGGCCAGGCGACTCAGGTACTGCAGATAGTCCGCGCGAGCCTTGGCCATGCGGGGATCGCTGCGATTGACGAAGTAGTCACGCTCGGGCAGCCCCAATCCGCCTTGAATCGCGCGGACCCGGTTCACCAGCGGCTCTTTGGCGTCGGGGGCGACATACAGATTGACCGGGGTGTCCAAGGCCCCTTGTTGGCGACCCAGCCAGCTGGCGAGCTGCTGCCGGTCGGCAATCGCGTCGATGGCCTGCAATTGCGGCCGCAACACCTTCAGGCCCGCCCGGTCAATGGCGGCAGTGTCCATAAAGCTGGCGTAGAAGCTGCCAATCTTTTGTTCATTGCTGCCTTCGGCTTGAGGCTTGGATGCCAGCCCTTCCACGATGGCGCGGACATGCGCATCGGATTGGTCGCGCAGAATCTCAAAGCTGCCATGCGAGCCCTTGGAGGCGGGAATTTGCGCCCGCTTCAACCAGCCGCCATTGGTGGCACGGAACAAATCGTCTTGCACCCGCACAGTGGGGTCGTAATGGCTCAGGTCCAGACCCGGCGCTGCTGCGCTGCCCTGGCTGGGCTGGGCTTGCGGCGCGGCAATTGGGGCCGTGGCCGCATGAGTCAGGCCTGCCCATTGAAGCAGCAGGGCCAGGGTACAAAGTTTGAATGAATTCATGGCGCGTGGGTTTTGAATGGGTCTCTCGGAACCCGCAAGTTTGGGGCGCAAGCCTATCTGCCAGGGGCGGGCGTGTCTAAAGTCAGGCACCGGGGCTTTCCCGAATTATCCAGGCACTTTTTTGCAACATCGGTTCGCATGACTTCTGCGATCAGGCCCTGCTGAGAGGGGCCATCAAGGCTATGCTGCGGTTCATCCAAATGGAGCAGGGAATGGCGTCAGTCGAAGCTGCGTCTGAGGGCGTTGCGCAACACCTTGGCAAGGGCGTGCCCTCGCTGTGCACGGCACGCGAGCCCGACGGTCGCGATGTGGTGCGCCTTTCGGGTGATTGGAGTCTGTTGCCCTTGCGCGCGCATTTTGATGTGTTGGCTGAGCAAGCTGCGAGTCTGGCGCCCAAGGTCGAGCGCTGGGACTTGAGTGCCTTGGAGCGTTTGGACAATGCCGGGGCTTTGTTGCTTTGGGGGGCCTGGGGCAAAAAGCTGCCTGGGGATATGGTTTGGCGCCCTGAGCATGAAGTCATGTTCACCAAATTGCAGCTGCCGGTGCCGCCGCGTCGCCCCCCTCGGCGCTTGTCGCCAGGTGTGGATGCCTTGGGGCGCGACCTGCTCTTGCTGGCCGACCACTTGCTCAGCGCCCTGCGTTTGTTGGGGCAGTTGGTGCTGGACTGCAAGTACCTGTTGCGCCATCCGGGCTTGATTGCCTGGCGAGACACTTCCGCCCACATCTACCGGGCCGGGGCCCAGGCCTTGGGCATCACCGCCTTGGTGGGTTTTTTGGTGGGCGTGACCCTGTCTTACCTGACTTCTCGGCAGTTGCGAATTTTTGGTGCCGATGTTTATGTCATCAATATCTTGGGTCTGAGTGTCTGGCGTGAGCTTGGGCCCTTGCTGGCGGCGATTTTGGTGGCGGGGCGCAGCGGTTCCTCGATGACGGCGCAACTGGGGGTGATGCGTGTGACGCAGGAGCTGGACGCCTTGTCGGTGATGGGCATCTCGCACACCATTCGCTTGGTGCTGCCCAAGATGGCCGCTTTATCGCTGGCCATGCCCATGGTGGCTTTGTGGACCAGCGGCATGATTTTGGCGGGCGGCATGGTGGCGGCGCATGCCACCCTGGGCTTGGAGTATCAGCAGTTCATTGACGGCATTCCGGCCGTGGTGCCCGAAGCCAATTTGTGGTTGGGTCTGGGCAAGGCGCATGTCTTCGGTCTGTTGATCGCTTTTGTGGCCTGCCATTTCGGCCTGCGCATCAAGCCCAATAGCGAGAGCTTGGCCATCGGTACCACCAGTTCGGTGGTCAGCTCGATCACGGTGGTCATCATCGCGGATGCCTTGTTCGCCATCGTCTTTCAGGAACTGGGCATCTGAATGGGCGCGCTGCTCAATGGCGGGGGTGATGCCGCGGTGATTGATGTGCAACAGGTCACCACGGTGTTGGGCCGCGCAGTCATTCATCGTGACCTGAGTTTGCAGGTGAGGGCGGGCGAGGTCTTGGCCATCATTGGCGGTTCAGGCAGCGGCAAGACCACCTTGCTGCGCCTGATGTTGGGGCTGCTGCAGCCCGCCGCAGGCAGCGTGAGAATCTTCGGCCAGCCTTTGAGTGACAGTGACGCCAAAGCCTTGGCCGAGGTGCGCAATCGCTGGGGTGTGTTGTTTCAGCAAGGCGCACTGTTTTCGGCCCTCAGTGTTTTTGACAATATCGCCTTGCCCTTGCGCGAGTTGAAGGCCGTGCCCAAGCGCCTGCTCAGTGATCTGGTGATGTTGAAGCTGCACCAAGTGGGGCTGAGTGCGGCCGATGGATTGAAGATGCCGGCCGAGTTGTCCGGTGGCATGATCAAGCGCGTGGCGCTGGCGCGAGCCTTGATCATGGACCCGACGCTGCTGTTCCTGGACGAGCCCACCGCGGGCTTGGACCCTGCCAGCAGCAAGCGCTTTGTCAATTTGATCGAAGACTTGCGCAGCGAAATGAAGCTGACCGTGGTGATGGTGACGCATGATGTGGATACCTTGTTTGCGCTGGCCGACCGGGTGGCGGTCCTGGCGGACCGGCATCTCGTGACCGTTGCCAGCTTGCAAGAAGTGGTGCGACAGCCGCATCCTTTCATTCAAGAGTTTTTCCTCGGCCATTTGGACGAATGCGAGGAGGAACACATCCGCAAGTACCGCGCCAGTTTGCGCAACTCGCCCGCCGCTCACCGCGCCGAGCCCGGGCCGCGCTCTTGAGGAGTTCGCTGTATGGAAAATCGCGCTCATGCCCTTGCCACCGGCTTGTTCATCTTGCTCTTGGGGGCGGCCTTGGCGGTGGTGGCGGCTTGGTTTCAGGGCGACCAGAGTGAGCGGGTGAGCTACACCATCGTGTCGCGCAGTGGTGTGCCCGGTCTGAACCTCAAGGCGCCGGTCAAGCTGCGTGGCGTGATGGTGGGCAAGGTCGAGAAAATTGATTTCGATCCGGCGGATTCGCGCCGCATTTTGATCACCATCCGGGTCGCCAAATCTGCCCCCTTGACGCAGGCCACGCAGGCGCGTTTGGGCTACCAGGGCATCACCGGTTTGTCGTATGTGGATCTGTCTGAGCCCGAAGGGCAAGACCTGGCCCCCTTGCTGACGGCCAATTCGCCGCCGCTGCAATTGACGCCTTCGATCTTTGACCAACTCAGTCATTCGGGGCCGCAGTTGATGGCGCGCATCAGCGAGGTGGCGGTGCGTTTGAATACCTTGTTGGGCGATCAAAACCAACAGAACTTGGGGCGAGCTTTGGCCGGTGTTGCTGATGCCGCGGCGGGCGCTGCGCAACTCAGCCAGTCCCTTCAGCCCACCGCCCAAGCCTTGCCGGCGCTGACCGAACAGTCGCGCCTGCTCTTGCGTGATGCGGCTGTGGCCATGAAGAGCTTTGAGGCACTGAGTGCGCAATCCACCTTGCTGGTGCAAGACCTGCGCGATCGCAGCCAAGAATTGCAGCGCCTGGGCCAAGCGGCGGCTCAGGTGCAAACCACCATGCAGCGCTTGGAGCTGGCGCTGGTGGGGCCGAATCGGCAGCGCACCACGCCTTTGTTCGATGACTTCAGCCAAGGCGCAAGAGCTGTTGAGCGGGCCGCCAATGATTTGGGCGAACAGCCGCAGAGCCTGCTGTTTGGGCGCGCGCCGCCACCGCCTGGGCCGGGCGAGCGCGGCTTTGATGTCGGTAGCTTTAAGAAGCCGCAGGAGGGTTCCAAATGAGTTCAGCCAAGGCTTTGCTGGCGAGAGGGACTGGCCTCTTGGGTTTTGGGGGCTTGTTGTGCCTTGTGCTGTTGCTCAGCCTGAGTGCTTGCGCCATCAACAAGCCCGAACCCTTGGCTTTGTTTGATTTGGGGCCGTCGCCTCGGCTGTCCACGGTGGGCGCCAAGCCGCTCGCCTTGCCGCCGGTGCTGTGGGTGGATGTCAGCGCACCGAGCTGGCTGTCTGGGCCTGGCATTGCTTATCGCTTGGACTATGTCGACCCCTTGCGGCGCGAGGTGTATCGGGACAGCCGTTGGGCGGCCCCACCGGCGGCGCTGCTGACCGAGCGCTTGCGGCAAAGGCTGGCCGCCGAAGCGGGGCATTCTGCTGGCCCCTCCGCGCCCGCGCTGCCAGCGCCATTGCGCTTGGAGCTGGAAGAGTTCGGGCAGAGTTTTGCTTCACCCAGCGAGTCTCAGGTGCGCATCCGACTGCGGGCCCGTTTCGGTGATGGGGCGGCACAGCGGCAGCAGGTGTTTGATTGGGTGCAGGCGGCGCCTTCGGCCGACGCACGTGGCGCGGTGCAGGGCTTGAGTCAGGGCAGTGATCAGCTGATTGAGCAAGTGCTGGCATGGCTGGCCAGCACCACGGCCCAGGCGCGTGCTAACCCGCCGTAGCCGCTGCGCCCATGCGATCAATGCGTTGGCGCACAAAGGCTTCGGCCAGATCGGACTCGGGCTGCAGTCGCTGGCCGATGTAGAGCTCTTTGCGGCGCTCGGCGATCTGTGTGGTGAGGCGATTGAGCATCACGGTGAAGGGGTCCAGCCCCAAAGCCTCGGCCTTGCTGATGGCTTGCCACAACTGGTGCATGGGGTGGGCGTTCAGGGCAACCGTGTGGGCTTGCACCACACGCAGCCGGCCTTGCACCAGCTGCTCGCAGCGACCCAGCCAAGTGCGCAAGGCATCGGCATTGCCGCCGGTGACCCGCACCGGGTCTTCACCCGCCGCCAGCAGCAGTTGCTCCAGCAAGGCGCGGTTCTCCGCCGCATAGGCCTCATTGACTCGCATCATGCGCTGCTCGCGCGCGCAACGATCGCTGTCATCGTCAGCGAAGTCGGGGTGAAAACGCATGGCGGCTCGGCGGTACAGGGTCTTCAGGCTGGGCGGCGCGATCTCGGCCCAGCCGCCCTCAGGCTCGGGCGGCAAGCTTGTGGCGCTGGGCAGTTGCGGCAGCACCGGCATGGCCGTGGCCTGCGGCGCGCGTGGCGAATGCGCGCTGATGCCGTTGCGGCGCAGCGCTTCGGCCAAACCTTGCGTGGCGCTGTGCAATTGCGATTCCAGGGCATCCAACTCCAGATAGGCGGCCCCCAGGGTTTGCACATAGCGGTCACAAAAGCGCTGAACTTGGGCGCGCAGCTCCACAAACGCTTGTTCCTGGATGTGCAAGTAGCGCTGCAGCTCGCCCAGCTGCGAGCGGCGGCGTTCCAGCCCAAGCCTCGCAATCACGGTGTTCGTCATGAGCTTTCGCGTCCCCTTCATCTGGTCGCTATTGTGGCCTGCCTGTGGCGAGGCCGAAAGTAGAAACAGCCCGCATGCGGGCTGTTTTTTCCTGGGGCAGACCCTGCTTGAAGGCTCAGGGGCGCCGCATGCCCAGCGTCAAGGCTGCGCCGCGGAAGCGGGGCTGGACGAGGCCGGAGCGAGTTCAGTCGCCGCTGGCGCACTCGCGCTCGTGGCGGCGCTGCTCTGCGGGACTGGGTCGGCAGGCTTGTGCGCCCCGGTTTGCAGGGGCAGCAGCGGCACGATCAACAAGGCCACGATATTGATGATCTTGATCAGCGGATTGACGGCCGGGCCGGCGGTGTCTTTGTACGGGTCGCCCACGGTGTCGCCGGTGACAGCGGCTTTGTGCGCCTCCGAACCCTTGCCGCCATGGTGGCCGTCTTCAATGTACTTTTTGGCATTGTCCCAAGCGCCACCGCCGGTGCACATGGAGATGGCCACGAACAAACCGGTGATGATGGTACCCATCAAGAGGCCGCCCAAGGCCGCGGGGCCAAGCAGCAGGCCCACGATCACTGGCACCACCACGGGCAGCAGCGAGGGGATGATCATTTCCTTGATGGCCGCGGTGGTCAGCATGTCCACCGCCGTGCCGTACTCGGGCTTGCCGCTGCCATCCATGATGCCCTTGATGTCGCGGAACTGGCGGCGCACTTCCACCACCACAGCCCCGGCGGCTCGGCCCACCGCTTCCATGGCCATGGCGCCAAACAGATAGGGGATCAGGCCGCCGATGAAGAGACCGACGATGACCTTGGGGTCGCTCAGGTCAAAGGCAATGTGCATGCCGCGCGACTCCAGCGAGTGGGTGTAGTCGGCAAACAGCACCAGGGCGGCCAAACCGGCCGAGCCGATGGCGTAGCCCTTGGTCACGGCCTTGGTGGTATTGCCCACCGCGTCCAGGGGGTCGGTCACATCACGCACGCTGGCGGGCAGCTCCGACATTTCGGCAATGCCGCCGGCGTTGTCGGTGATGGGGCCGTAGGCGTCCAGGGCCACCACGATGCCTGCCATGCTGAGCATGGAGGTGGCTGCGATGGCAATCGCATACAGGCCGCCCAGCTGATAGGCCGTCAGGATGGCCACGCAAACAAACAGCACCGGCCAAGCGGTGGAGCGCATGGACACACCCAGGCCCGCAATGATGTTGGTGCCGTGTCCGGTGGTGGAGGCCTGTGCAATGTGTTTGACGGGCGAATACTGGGTGCCGGTGTAGAACTCGGTCACCCACACCAGGGCGGCGGTCAGAATCAGGCCGACGGCACAGGCGCCAAACAAGCGCAGGCGGGTGCCGGCACCGAGAGCGTCATCAGGCAAGACTGCATTCGTGACGAAGTAGAAGGCGATCAGGGACAACACGCCGGCAACGGCCAGACCTTTGTACAGGGCCGGCATCACATTCTTCATGCCCGGGCTGGCTTTGACAAAGTAGCAACCGATGATGGACGCAATGATGGATACCCCGCCAAGCATCAGCGGGTAGAGAATGGCGGCCATCGGTGCGGCGGTCACCATCAGCGCCCCCAGTGCCATGGTGGCGATCAGGGTCACGGCATAGGTTTCAAACAGGTCGGCGGCCATGCCGGCGCAGTCACCGACGTTGTCGCCCACATTGTCGGCAATCACCGCGGGGTTGCGCGGGTCGTCTTCGGGGATGCCGGCCTCCACTTTGCCGACCAAATCGGCGCCCACATCGGCGCCCTTGGTGAAGATGCCGCCGCCCAAGCGAGCAAAGATCGAAATCAAGGAAGAACCAAAAGCGAAGCCCAGCAGCGGCTTCAGGCTGGCTGGGTCCACCTTCTCGCCGCCGCTCAGGAACCAGAAGAACAAGCTCACGCCCAAGAGGCCCAGGCCCACCACCAGCATGCCGGTGATGGCGCCGCCTTTGAAGGCCACATCCAAGGCTGGGCCAATGCCCTTGGTCGCGGCTTGCGCGGTGCGCACATTGGCGCGCACCGACACATTCATGCCGATGAAGCCACAGGCGCCCGAGAGCACCGCGCCCAAGACGAAGCCAACCGCCGACATGGTGTCCAGGAACACGGCAATCAAAATGGCCAGCAACAGGCCGACTGCGGCGATGGTTTTGTACTGCCTTGCCAAATAGGCGGCCGCACCTTGCTGAATGGCCGCCGCGATTTCTTGCATGCGGGCATTGCCCGCATCCTGACTCAAGATCCAACTTCTCTGAATGAAGCCGTACAAGACAGCTGCCAGGCCACAGGCCAGAGCGAAATACAGCGCCAAACTCGTCGACATGTACATGTCTCCTCTTGTTTTATCTGCCGTTGGTGAAGTGCGGATGCGGCCGGCTAACGGTGTCAGCCCACGGTGAGTCGGCTGAGGCGTGAGGCCCGGGTCGCTGGAATTGATGCTACGAGAAGGCAAGCTGGCAAAGCAATTGCGATTCGTGGGTGTTTACCCAGTGAATGCGGGTAAACGATGCGCCAAGTCAAAGCGTATTTGCGTGATGCGCGGGCATCGCCCGTCAGTTTGAGGCAAGGCCTGCCCTTAGAATCCGGGTTTCCCCTTGTCGAAGCTATTCAACATGAGCCTGCACAACGTCACTCCTGGCGCCAAAGCGCCCGAACAGTTCAATGTCATCATCGAAATTCCGATGAATGCGGACCCCATCAAGTACGAGGTCGACAAGGAAACCGGCGCGATGTTCGTCGACCGTTTCATGACGACCGCGATGCACTACCCCTGCAACTACGGTTACATCCCGCAGACCTTGTCTGACGATGGTGACCCGGTGGACGTGTTGGTGATCACGCCCTTCGCTTTGACACCGGGTGTGGTGGTGACCTGCCGCCCCATCGGTGTCTTGAAGATGGACGATGAAGCCGGTGGCGACGCCAAGCTTTTGGCCGTGCCTATCGACAAGATCTTGCCTATGTACCAACACTGGCAAAAGCCTGAAGACGTGAACCCGATGCGCCTGAACGCCATCAAGCACTTCTTCGAACACTACAAGGATCTGGAACCCGGCAAGTGGGTCAAGGTGCAAGGCTGGGAAGGCCCGGAGGCTGCCAAGGCCGAAGTGGCTTCGGGCATTGCCGCCTATGCCAAGGCCAGTCAGGCCTGATCTGCCGCAAGTCCTGCGCCAGCCAGAGCGCCCCGCGTGAGCCGGGCGCTCTTTCTTTTTTGTCAGCTGCCGCTTGCTGCCAGAGGCTTGAAGGGCAGGTGGGATTCCAGCTCGTTCACATAGCCCCGCATGGCCTGACCTTCTTGCGCCAAGAAGTCCGCCACCGCGTGGCTGAAGTCCGGGTGGGCCAGCCAATGGGCCGAGCCGGTGTTCACCGGCAGCAGGCCGCGCGCCATCTTGTGTTCACCTTGAGCACCGCCTTCAAAGCGTTGATAGCCCTGCTCGATACACCAAGACAAGGGCTGGTAATAGCAGGCGTCAAAGTGCAGGCAGGACACCGGTTCGGTGCTGCCCCAGTAGCGGCCATAGGCCAGGCCTCGCTGGGGGTCCAGGGCGATCAAGGACGCGGCGATACGCTGCTCCTCGCGCTTGGCGATGAAGAGCAGCCAATGCTGGGCCATGTGCTGCGCCATCAAGCGAAAGAAGTCGCGGCTCAGGTATGGCGTGCTGTGGTGGGCGCGGTAGGTCAAGACATAGCAGTGGTAGAAAAAGTCCCAGTCGGCGGCCGTGATCTGAGCGCCTTGTCGTACCTCGAAAACGACCCCAGCCTCCCGCACCCGGCGTTGTTCCTGCTGAATCTTCTTGCGTTTGTCGCGTTGCAGCGCGGCGAGAAAGTCTTCAAAGCTGCTGTAGGGCAGGGGGTGACGGTTTTGCCAGTGAAACTGGACCCCGCTGCGGTGAAGCCACTGCTGCGTTCGGGTGCTATCGAGGTCTGCGGCATCGCCAAACAAAAGATGGGCAGAAGACAGGCCCTGCCGCTGCGCCAAGGCTTGCAAGCCGCGCAAGAGCAAGTGGCGGGTGTGGGTGTCTTGGGCCAGCAGACGGCTGCCCGGAACAGGGGTGAAGGGCACGGCCACCAAAAGCTTGGGGTAGTAGTCCAGGCCGTGACGCCGGTAAGCATCGGCCCAAGCCCAGTCAAAGACATATTCGCCGTAAGAATGGCTTTTCAAATAGGCCGGGCAGGCGGCGACCAGCGCGTCGCCCCGGTGCAGGCTGAGAAACTGCGGCTGCCAACCCGTGTCGGCTGTGGCGCTGCCAGATTGATGCAGGGCTTGCAGGTATTCCAAACGCATGAAGGGGCTGGGTGCGGCTTGACGTTCCAGCAGCGCATTCCAGGGCTCGGGGCTGAGCTCGCTGGGGCCCGTGTGAACCCGAATGACATAATCGCTCGCACTGTTTTTCATCTTCGATTTTTCATCCCAACGTCATGCCCTTGATCGCCGCACTTGCCCAAATCAACGTCACGGTCGGTGACCTCGCAGGCAATGCGAAAAAAATAGTGGACGCCGCCCGTCGCGCCCACGCGGCAGGCGCCCGACTGCTGCTGACGCCTGAGCTGAGTTTGTGTGGCTATCCGCCGGAGGACTTGCTGCTGCGGCCCGCTTTCATGCAGGCCTGCGACGAGGCCTTGCGCGGGATCGCTGCGAGTTTGGCGGACTGCGAGGGCTTGCATGTGGTGGTCGGGCATCCGCATCAGGAACAAGGGCAGCGCGATCTTAGGTCCAAGAGTTGGGCGGTGCCGGGGCGCTTCAATGCGGCCTCAGTGCTGGCAGGGGGTCAGGTCTTGCAGACCTATTGCAAGCGAGAGTTGCCCAATTACCAAGTCTTTGATGAACGGCGTTATTTCATCTCGGGTCGGGATGCCGGGGCTTCCCCCGTGGTGTTCGAGGTCGATGGCCAGCGCTTTGCTTTGCTGATTTGTGAGGACGCTTGGTTCGACGAACCCGCGCGTGCCGCCAAGGCAGCCGGGGCTGAGGTGTTGTGTGTGTTGAACGCCTCGCCCTTTCATCTGGGCAAGGTGCAAGAGCGCGAGCAGCGCATGGCCGAGCGCGCCCGCGATGTGGGGCTGCCGCTGCTGTATGCGCATTTGGTCGGCGGGCAAGATGAGGTGGTGTTTGACGGCGCTTCGTTTGCCCTGGACGCCAAGGGCGATCTGGCTGCGCGTGCGCCAATCTTTGAAGAAGATTTGATGCTGGTGGAGTTGCGCCCTGAGGGCCAACTCAGCGGGCGCATTGTGCCTTTGCCCTGCTTAGAGGCGCAGGCTTGGGCGGCGCTGGTGACTGGTGTGCGGGACTACATCGGCAAGAACGGATTCCCAGGGGCTTTGATCGGCCTGTCGGGCGGCATTGACTCCGCTTTGGTGCTGGCGATCGCCGTGGACGCGCTGGGCGCCGACAAGGTGCGCACCGTCATGATGCCTTCACCCTACACCGCCGACATCTCCTGGATTGATGCTCGCGACATGGCCTCGCGCCTGGGGGTGCGCTATGACGAAAAGTCCATCGTGCCCATGTTCGAAGCCTTCAACGCCAGCTTGGCCGATGAGTTCCAGGGGCTGGCGCTGGATGCCACGGAAGAGAACATTCAGGCGCGCATCCGCGGCACTTTGCTGATGGCCTTGTCGAACAAATTTGGATCCATTGTTTTGACCACCGGCAATAAGAGCGAGATGGCGACCGGCTACTGCACTTTGTACGGCGATATGGCGGGCGGTTTTGCGGTCATCAAAGACGTGGCCAAGACTCTGGTGTTCCGGCTGGCGCGCTGGCGCAATCAGCAGCCGACGCTGCGCCAAGATGGTTCGGTGTTCACCACGGGGCCGGTGATCCCTGAACGCATCATCACCCGGCCCCCTTCGGCGGAACTGCGGCCCGATCAGAAGGATCAGGACAGCCTACCGCCCTACGAGGTGCTGGACGCCATCTTGGCTCGCTATATGGAAGAAGATCAGTCGCTAGCCGAAATCGTGGCGGCTGGGTTTGACGTGGCCGATGTGGAGCGGGTCACGCGGCTGATCAAGATCAACGAGTACAAACGCCGCCAGGCACCGATTGGTATTCGCATCACGCACCGTGCTTTTGGGCGAGACTGGCGCTATCCGATCACATCGAAATTCCGTGCTTAAATCGCGGCCCAATCCAGACGAGTCCAGTCCCACTTCGGAGTTTTCTATATGAAGCAGATCACCGCCATCATCAAACCCTTCAAGCTGGATGAGGTTCGCGAGTCCTTGGCCGAGGTTGGGGCCTCGGGTTTGACCGTGACCGAAGTGAAAGGCTTTGGTCGTCAAAAAGGCCATACCGAGCTCTACCGTGGCGCCGAGTATGTGGTGGACTTTTTGCCCAAGGTGAAGGTTGAAGTGGTGGTCAAGGACGATGATGTGGAGCGCTGCATCGACGCCATTTTGAAAGCCGCCAAAACCGGCAAGATTGGCGACGGCAAGATCTTCGTCACACCGGTGGAGCAGGTGGTGCGCATCCGCACCGGTGAGACCGACGAAGAGGCGGTGTAAAGCCTTGTGAGCGGCTGCGTTGAAACTGGCCGCTCGTTCAAGCGGCCAGGCGCTGCCACAGCGCCGTGGCCCAAATTCCGGCACACAAAAGCAAGCTGATCAAAACCGCTGCGCTGGCCAAATCTTTGGCACGCTTGGACAGGTCGTGCAACTCGAAAGAGACGCGGTCAATCGCGGCTTCGATGCCTGAGTTCAGCAACTCAACGATCAAAACCAGCATCAAAGAGCCCAGCAAAAGGGCAATCTGTACCCAGTCTCGGCCCAGCCAAAAGGCCCAGGGGGTGGCCACGACCAGCAGCCATACCTCCTGGCGAAACGCGCTCTCTCCGGTGTAAGCCGCTCGAAGCCCCGCCAGCGAGTAACCGGTCGCTCGCAAAATCCTATCCAGGCCAGTGCGGCCTTTGTAGGGGTTGTTCATCGCTTCTGAGGGCGCTGAGTGATCAGGCGGGTGGCGCTCAAAGCATCATGCAAAAACTGCCGCTGCGGGTGCAGCAGGGCCAGTGCAGCGTAGAGCAAGACGCCGGCGATCATGCAGCCAAAAATGGCCGCAGCACTGTGCAAACCGGTCAACCAGACGAACAGCAGGGACGGCAAAAACCACAGCCAGCTCAAGAGGTAGCGCGCCAGGGCGCGGCCCTGCGTCAAGGGCTGGCCTTGAGCATCGACAAGCCGGATGTGCCAAGCCTTCATGGCCACGGTTTGGCCGCCATGCGTCCAAAACCAGCAAAAGTAGACCGCCAACACAATGAACAAAAAGCCTTGCAGGGCGTGTTGACCTTGCAAAGCATGGCGCTGTTGGGTGAGCGCGGAGAACAAATAGCCGGCGATGAAGACAAGGCCAAACAGCAGAACGCCTTCATACATGAAGGCCGCCATGCGACGGGCCAAGCCTGGGAAATCGGTGAGCGTGGAGGGCGGTTGAACCGCTGAAGTGGGGGCCGCGGGCATCAGCTGCTGGGTTTGGTGTCGTTGGGGCGCTTTTTGGGCAGCAGTGTTTTGCTGTCCACCATCTCGGGGTGGGCCAGGATCTTGGTTTCACCGGCTTGTTGATGGATCGTCATGAATCGGCTGCTGGTCATCAAGACCGTGGTAGCGCCGGGCTTGGCTTGCAGCAGCGATGCCGCCACCGGCTTGGGCATCAAGTCTGCGGGCAAAGTGGGCACCAAATTGGACTTGGCTTGGGTGGCGCTGATGGTGCTTTTGCCCGTTGCCGAGTTCATCAATTTGCTGCTTTGCTGCTCCAGCTTTTGTGCTGCTTTCTCGGCCAACTGCTGGCGCTGCTCGGGCGGTAGCGCTTGGTAGGCTTCCCACTTGGCCTGGCGGGCATCGGCGTCGATCTTTTTGGCGACTTGAAAGCCAATGCGCGCTTCTTGTCTTTGAGCGGGGCTCAACCGGGCCCAATCACGCATGCGTTCTTGCATGCGCGCTTGGTCGTCCGGTGCCAAGCTGGCGAAGCGGCTTGCAACTTCCAGCCACTGGCTTTTGCGCGCGGCATCCAGTTCATTCCAATCGGCCTGCAAGGGCGCCAGAATCTGCCGCTGCGCCGTGCTCAAGGCCGACCAATTGGGGGCAGGCAACAATCGTGCAGGGGCTGTCACCGGTGCAGCAGGCACTGTTGAAACCCCTGGGGGCTTGGTGCGCGGCTGCTCAATTGCTGGGGGGCTGCTGGGGGCGGCGAGGGCTGAAGCGCTGGCCGCCGCTTCGGGCGTTGGGCTTGACTGGGGCTCTTGTTGGCACCAGGCGTTTGTCACAAGGACCAGGCCCAGGCCGGCGAGCAGGTGGCTGCGCCCAGCTGGACGCTGAGGAGGGGGTAAATCGTTCAGTCGCAGGACATCTTCCCTGGCAGGGGCGAACAAGCCTTCACTCTTGCTCATCACTGAGGTATTCCTTGAATCCAGGGTCGCTGTACGCCGCAGGCGGCAATTTGTCTGAAAGCAGGCCGGTGTCCAGTTCGGCGGCGGCCAGCACTTGCTGATACCAATGGCTTTGTTGAATCAGCCACATACCCAACACCAGGAGCAGCAGAGGAATCACGGTGCTGAGCTTTTGCCAGCGGGGTGTTGAACTTTGCCCCAGAGCCAAGGATGGGCCCGAGCTCACGACGGCCGTGCTTGGTGCGCCTTGCACTTGTGCGGTGCGCGCACTGCGAGCCTTGAGCAGCGCTTGTTCGCGGGCGAAGCGAAGCCGCTCTGAAACACCTTCGGGCAGGGAATCGCTCTGTTCACTCAAGCTCGCAGCCACGCGCAGGCCAAACCGGGTCGCCTGGGTGTTCAGGCGGGTTTGTGCGTCCTGCGCAAACGGCGCTTTGTATGACTCATTCATAGCGTGATCCCCTTGGATTTCAGTGATTTTGCCAATGTGTGCGTGGCCCGAGAGCAGTGTGTTTTCACACTGCCTTCGGAGCAACCCATGACAATTGCCGTCTCGGCGACGTCCATCTCCTCCCAGTAACGCAGCAGGAAGGCTTCGCGTTGACGCGCAGGCAATTCGGCAACTTCTGATTCGATGACCTGCAATATCTGTGCCCGGGATACCTCATCGGCAGCGCTGAGCGCGCCTAAAGCCCCGTCTTGGTTTTCGAGCAGTTCCAGGAGGTCGAAGTCGCCATCGGGGTCGTTGGACTCAAAGTCCGACATGTTTTGCATGACGGAGCCGCGGACCTTTTTGCGCCGGAACCAGTCCATGGTGGCGTTGGAAAGGATGCGTTGAAACAACAGCGGCAATTCCGCGGCGGGGCGGTCGAAATATTTTTCCGCCAGCTTGATCATGGCGTCTTGCACGATGTCGAGTGCCGCATCGTCATCGCGGACCATATAGGCGGTGCGCTTGAAGGCCCGTCGGTCGACCGTGCGTAGAAAATCGTTGAGTTCTTTGTCGGTGGCCAAGGAGGGTGCGGGGCAAGCCCGATGCAGGCAAAACAGCGCGAATTATCGCATTTCGAGAGAGTTCTCTGATAGGCATGTGCAAATGCTTGCAAACTCCGGTGCATAATGTTGCTTCGCACAATGAACATCTGGTCTCAGTTTGGCAGCCCGACCGGGGCACCATCTCTTTGATCGCGCAGGTTCCGAGTCCACCTCACAAGGGTGCGAGTAGGAGCACCAATGGTTTTTCGTTAGAGAAATTCACAAAGGTTCGAAATGGACATGTCTAGCGCGGAAGTCAAGCGTGCCCACGCGGCACAGCCTCATTCCCAAAATTCTTCATCTTCCTCTGAGCTGAACGGCTCCGAGATTCTGGTTCGTTGTCTGCAGGCCGAAGGGGTTCAGTTCCTTTGGGGCTATCCAGGCGGCGCAGTGCTCTACATCTACGACGCACTGTATAAACAAGATTCCATCCAGCACGTGTTGGTGCGCCACGAACAAGCGGCGGTGCACGCAGCGGACGGCTATGCCCGCGCCACCGGCGATGTGGGCGTGGCGCTGGTGACCTCGGGTCCAGGTGTGACGAATGCCATCACCGGCATTGCGACGGCCTATATGGACTCCATCCCCATGGTGATCGTGACCGGCCAGGTGCCGACGCCCGCGATTGGCCTGGATGCCTTCCAGGAATGTGACACCGTCGGCATCACCCGTCCCATCGTCAAGCACAACTTCTTGGTGAAGGATGTGCGCGATCTGGCGATGACGATGAAAAAGGCCTTCCACATCGCCCGCACCGGTCGGCCCGGCCCCGTGGTGGTGGACATCCCCAAAGATGTCTCCATGGCCAAGTTGGGCGGAGCTTTCGAATACCCGCGCCATGTGGAGATGCGCTCCTACAACCCGGCGCGCAAGGGGCATTCGGGGCAGATCCGCAAGGCGGTGCAACTGCTGCTGCAGGCCAAACGTCCCTACATCTACTCCGGTGGCGGCGTCATTTTGGGCGAAGCCTCGGCCGAGTTGCGTGAATTGGCCAATTTGCTGGGCTACCCCTGCACCAATACCTTGATGGGCTTGGGTGCGATTGCCGCCAGCGACCCCAAGTTCCTGGGCATGTTGGGCATGCACGGCACTTACGAGGCCAATATGACCATGCAGCACTGCGATGTGTTGCTGGCAGTGGGCGCGCGATTTGATGACCGTGTGATTGGCAATCCCAAGCACTTTGCGCAGGTTGAGCGCAAGATCATCCATGTGGACATCGACCCCTCGTCGATTTCCAAGCGGGTGCGCGTGGACATTCCTATCGTCGGTGATGTCAAAGACGTGCTGCAGGAATTGATCTTCCAAATCAAGGAGGCGCAAGCCAAGCCTGATTCGGCCTCGATCAACGCCTGGTGGAGCCAGATCAATGAATGGCGTCGCCGTGAATGCTTGGCCTACAAGACCTCCAGCGAGGTCATCAAGCCGCAGATGGTGGTCGAGACCTTGTGGAACCTGACCAAGGATCGCGATGCCTACATCACCTCCGATGTGGGTCAGCATCAGATGTGGGCGGCGCAGTTCTACCGCTTTGAAGAGCCGCGCCGCTGGATCAACTCCGGCGGGCTGGGCACCATGGGCGTGGGCCTGCCTTATGCCATGGGCATCAAGCTGGCCAAGCCGGAGTCGGATGTGTTTTGCATCACCGGCGAAGGCTCTATCCAGATGTGCATTCAGGAGTTGTCCACCTGCTTGCAGTACCAGACGCCAGTCAAGATCATCTCCTTGAACAACCGCTATCTGGGCATGGTGCGGCAGTGGCAAGAGTTGGACTACGGCAAGCGTTACTCGCACAGCTATATGGAGGCCTTGCCTGATTTCGTCCGGCTGGCCGAAGCCTATGGTCATGTGGGCTTGTTGGTGGAGAAGCCCGGCGATGTCGAAGGCGCTTTGAAAGAAGCGATTCGCTTGAAGGACCGCACGGTCTTTCTCGACATTCGCACCGATCCGACCGAGAACGTCTGGCCCATGGTCCAGGCGGGCAAGGGTATTTCGGAAATGCGTCTGGGGTCTGAGGACCTGTGAGGCCCTGAAGTCAGGCCTGTTGCCCGTGCGTTACCGCGCCGGGTGATGGGCTTGGCGGATCTGCCTTATTCAGCCTTGACCGAAGCCCAGACATCCCTCCCATCGAATAGCGTGGCCAAGAGTCGTCGGTTACCGCCGCCGGCTTGAAGAGCGCGAAGGACGAGACCCCATGAAGCACATCATTGCATTGCTGATCGAGAACGAGCCGGGCGCGCTGTCGCGCGTGGTGGCGCTGTTCTCAGCCCGTGGCTACAACATTGAGAGCCTGACCGTGGCGCCGACCGAGGACTCCTCGCTCTCGCGCATGACCATCGTCACCACCGGCTCGGATGAGGTGATTGAGCAAATCACCAAACACCTGAACCGTTTGATCGAAGTGGTCAAGGTGGTGGACCTGACCGAAGGCAATTACACCGAGCGGGAACTCATGCTCATCAAGGTGCGAGCCGTCGGTAAGGAGCGCGAAGAAATGAAGCGCACCTCCGACATCTTCCGTGGTCGCATCATCGATGTGACCGAGAAGACTTACACCATCGAGTTGACCGGCGACTCCTCCAAGCTGGATGCCTTTATTGATGCGATTGACCGAACTTCGATTCTCGAAACGGTACGCACGGGCAGCAGCGGCATTGGTCGCGGTGAGCGCATTTTGCGCGCCTGATGAATCACCCCCGAAGCGCTTCGCGCTCCCCCTCGAGGGGGCGAGCTCAGTGGCCCGGCAAGGCCGGTACCACGGGCTCCGCTTGGATTGACCGTGGTGCGTGACGAAGCCGCACCGCAAACCAACCCACTGATAGATTTTTCCTGGAGCACGACATGAACGTTTTTTACGACAAGGACGCTGACCTGAGCCTGATCAAGGGCAAGAACGTCACCATCATCGGCTACGGCTCACAAGGCCATGCCCATGCGCAAAACCTGAACGACAGCGGTGTCAAGGTCACTGTGGGCCTGCGTCGCAATGGCGCTTCTTGGGCCAAGGCTGAGAACGCCGGTCTGCGCGTCGCCGAGATCGCCGAAGCCGTCAAGGCCGCCGATGTGGTCATGATCCTGTTGCCGGATGAGCAAATCGCCGACGTCTACAAGAACGAAGTTGAACCCAATATCAAGCAAGGCGCTTCGCTGGCTTTTGCCCACGGCTTCAATGTGCACTACGGTCAAGTCACGCCGCGTGCGGATCTGGACGTTTGGATGGTGGCGCCCAAGGCCCCAGGCCACACGGTGCGCGGCACCTACACCCAAGGTGGGGGCGTGCCGCACTTGATCGCGGTGTATGCCGACAAGTCCGGCAAGGCCCGTGATCTGGCGCTGAGCTACGCCTCGGCCAATGGCGGCGGCAAGGCCGGCATCATCGAAACCAACTTCCGTGAAGAAACCGAAACCGACTTGTTCGGTGAGCAGGCTGTGCTTTGCGGTGGCGCGGTGGAGTTGATCAAAGCAGGCTTCGAAACCCTGACCGAAGCCGGCTATGCGCCTGAAATGGCCTATTTCGAGTGCTTGCACGAGTTGAAGCTGATCGTGGACCTGATCTACGAAGGCGGCATCGCCAACATGAACTACTCGATCTCCAATAACGCAGAGTATGGTGAGTATGTGACCGGTCCGCGCGTCGTCACCGAGGCCACCAAGAACGCCATGCGTCAGTGCCTGAAGGACATCCAGACCGGTGAATACGCCAAGAGCTTCATCTTGGAAAACAAGGCCGGCGCTCCTACCTTGCTGAGCCGCCGTCGTCTGACTGCTGAGCATCCGATCGAGCAAGTCGGTGAGAAGCTGCGCGCGATGATGCCTTGGATCAAGAAGAACCGTTTGGTCGACCAATCGAAGAACTGATCAAAGGCCTCTGCTTCTAAAGCCGCCCAGCCCGCCGCTGTGCGGCTTTTTTCATATCCGCCTGTTGTATCCTCCCGCCCCATGAGTGATTCCAAAAACAAGACCCGTCCGGAGCTGTTGGACGACGAAGAAGACGGCGTGCTGGAAGTGCCTCGGCCGCGTCGCAAGGGCATTTATGTGTTGCCCAATGCGATCACCTTGGCGGCGCTGTTCTCTGGGTTTTATGCCATTGTGATGGCCATGAATGGCCGTTTCGAGGTGGCGTGCATTGCGATTTTCTGCGCCGCTGTGTTGGACAGTTTGGATGGCCGGGTGGCGCGCATGACCAATGCGCAAAGCGCTTTTGGCGAGCAGATGGACAGCCTGTCCGATATGGTCAGCTTTGGTGCGGCACCCGCTTTGATCGTCTACATCTGGGCCTTCAAAGACATGGGCAAATTGGGTTGGATTCCGTCCTTCGTCTATATCTCGGGCGCCGCGCTTCGCTTGGCTCGCTTCAACGTCAATATCGGCGTGGTCGACAAGCGCTTCTTTCAGGGCTTGCCCAGCCCTGCTGCCGCCGCCGTGGTGATCGGCATGATCTGGGCTTTTGATGACGCAGGTTATGCCCATGTCACCCAGATCCCTTGGGTGGTGTGGACGGCGTTTGGCCTGACCTTGTTTGCTGGCTTGTCGATGGTGACGAATGCGCCGTTTTACAGCTTCAAAGTATTTGGCGCGCGCAAGACCGTGCCCTTTGTGGTCTTGGTTGCGATCGCCTTGGCCATTGTGTTGATCAGTCAGAATCCACCACTCGGTTTGTTCGCGATTTTTTGTGCCTATGGACTGTCGGGTTATGTCATTTATTTTTGGCGCAAGGCCAAAGGCCGACCCGTCAGCATGATTGCCACCTCGACCGATGAGCCCGATGAAAAGGGCTTGCACCAATGAGTTTGTGTGCCTTGGCATGCTATATTGAGCCCATGACGTTCCAAGCTGCATCCGCGCTGTTGCTACTAGCCATCGAGCCACGGGCCCGCTGATCGCACACGTCAAAAGATTTCTGCATCGAAGGCCCGCCGAGCAAAGCTCCGCGGGCTTTTTTGTTTTTCAACCTGGCCTTTTTGGAGATTCCCATGGCTGATCAGTTGATCATCTTCGACACCACCTTGCGTGACGGCGAGCAGTCGCCCGGCGCTTCGATGACGAAGGACGAAAAGCTGCGCATTGCGCGCCAGCTGGAGCGACTGCGCGTGGACGTCATTGAGGCCGGTTTCGCAGCCTCCAGCAATGGTGACTTTGAGGCCGTCAAAGCGATTGCTGACGCGGTGCGCGAGAGCACGATTTGCTCATTGGCGCGCGCCAATGATCGCGATATTGCGCGTGCGGCTGAGGCACTCAAAGGCGCGGCACGTTCGCGCATCCACACCTTTATTGCGACCAGCGAGTTGCACATGGAGAAGAAGCTTCGCATGACGCGCGAGCAGGTCTTGGAGCAGGCGACTCAGGCCGTGCGTTTTGCACGCAACTTGACCGATGACATCGAGTTTTCGCCCGAAGATGGCTACCGCTCTGACCCCGAGTTTCTGGCGCGCGTGATCGAAGCGGTGATCAAAGAGGGCGCTCGCACCATCAATATCCCCGACACCGTGGGTTATGCCATCCCTGAGCTGTATGGCAATTTCATTCGCTCACTGCGCGAGCGTGTACCCAATTCCGACCAAGCCATTTGGTCCGTGCATTGCCACAACGACCTGGGCATGGCCGTGGCGAACTCATTGGCGGGTGTGCAAATCGGCGGTGCGCGGCAGATTGAATGCACCATCAATGGCTTGGGCGAGCGCGCCGGCAATTGCTCGCTCGAAGAGGTGGTGATGGCCGTCAAGACGCGGCGCGATTACTTCGGCCTGGATGTCAATATTGACGCCACCCAAATCCTGCCGGCTTCGCGCTTGGTCTCGCAAACCACCGGTTTCGTGGTGCAGCCGAACAAGGCCGTGGTCGGTGCCAATGCCTTTGCCCATGCCTCCGGCATTCATCAGGACGGCGTCTTGAAGGCGCGCGACACCTACGAAATCATGCGCGCCGAAGATGTGGGTTGGAGCGCCAACAAAATCGTGCTGGGCAAGCTCAGCGGCCGCAACGCCTTCAAGCAGCGCCTGCAAGAGTTGGGCATTGAGCTGGATTCGGAAGCCGAGGTCAATGCCGCCTTTGTTCGGTTCAAGGATCTGGCGGATCGCAAGAATGAAATCTTCGACGAAGACATCATTGCCTTGGTGATGGATGAGTCGGTCACTGCTGAGCAAGAACATTACCGGCTGGTGGCCATGTCTCAGCATTCGGAAATGGGGGAACGGCCCCATGCCAGCGTGGTTTTTGCTGCAGGCGGCGTGGAACACCGGACTGAGAGCGATGGCAATGGTCCCGTGGACGCCGTTCTAAGAGCCATTGAATCAGCCGTGCAAAGTGGCGCGGAGATGCTGCTTTATTCCGTCAATGCCATCACCGGCGGCAGCACAGAATCGCAAGGCGAGGTCACGGTTCGTTTGCAGCAGGCGGGCCGGGTGGTCAACGGCGTCGGGGCCGATCCCGATATTGTGGTGGCCTCGGCCAAGGCATATTTGAGCGCCTTGAACAAGCTGCAAAGCAAGATGGAGCGGGTGGCAGCGCAAGGCTGATGGGGTGCGAAGCCTGGCCCTGCGCCTTTTTGCGAGCGCAGGGCAGGAGCGAACTGCAGCCGGATATATCGGATGGCAAAACTGATTCGAAGTTCAGCTTGAAGAGCCGCATCTAAGCATTTGATCTTGCTAGTATTTTTCACATCACCTACACTGTGACTGAGTAGCTGGGGCTTGGATTGAAGACTTTTTCATCACTTTTGACATCGATGGCTGTGGGCGTAGCACTGGTGCTGCTGGGCTCGGCAGCTGCTGTGCAGCAAGCAGCTGCGGCAACGCCCAGCAAGCCGGGCAAGTCAGCCAAGGTCAGCGCAGCCAAAGCGACGCCGGCCAAAGCCGTTCGTAATGCAAAGCCGGCCGCGCGATCCACCCGTAAGTCCGTGGTGTTGGCGGCTTCGGCTGGGGCTGCTGGTGCGGCCGTGGTGGCCGCCAAGCCGACTTTTGGTCAACTCTATGGTCTGCACGAGGAGAAAGACCCGCTGGACTTGAAGTCCAGTGTTGCGTTGGTCGTCGACCAAGACACCAATGAAGTGTTGTTTGCCAAGAATCCGCAAGCGGTGTTGCCGATTGCGTCCATTACCAAGCTGATGACGGCCTTGGTGGTGGTGGAGGCCAACCAGTCATTGGACGAAAAGCTGACCATCACCGAAGAAGACATTGACTCGGAAAAAGGCACGCGCTCGCGCCTGACTGTGGGCACCACGCTGACGCGCGGCGAAATGCTGCATTTGGCCTTGATGTCCTCGGAGAACCGCGCCGCCAACGCTTTGGGTCGCCACTATCCTGGCGGCTTGGAGGCCTTTGTGCCGGCCATGAATCGCAAGGCCCAGGCCTTGGGCATGCATGACACCCACTATGTGGAGCCGACCGGCCTGTCGAGCCGCAATCAGTCCAGCGCCAAAGATTTGGCGGCGCTGGTGAAGGTGGCCCATGGGTTCCCGCTGCTGCGTGAGTTGTCGACTTCGCGGGAGTATCAAGTGGCTCTGGGTCGCCGCCAAGTGGCGTTTCATAGCACCAATGGCTTGTTGAGCAGCCCCTCTTGGGATATTGGTTTGCAAAAGACCGGCTTCATCAATGAGGCGGGCCGCTGCCTGGTGATGCAAGCGCGCTTGGCGGGTCGCAAACTCATCATGGTCTTCCTGGATTCCACCGGCAAGTACTCGCGAATTGGCGATGCAGAGCGGATTCGCAAATGGATCAGCAGCAATCCCTCGGCCTTGGCTCAGCCCATGAAAGTCTCCAGCTGAGATGGGGGAGCGGGGGCGGCGGGTGAAGGATGCTGCGCCAATAGAAAAAAAACGCGCTGAGAGCGCGTTTTTTTGTTTCTGAGGCGCGTCTTGCGTGGGCGTCGCTCAGCCGCGATAGCCCAAATCAGCCGAAATCTGAGCCACCGTCTCCTTCAGCTTTTGCAGCCACGACTCTTCAAGTCGATCGGCAGGCGCGGAGATCGACAAACCGGCAATCAGCTTGGCTTGGTCGTCGTAAATGCCGGCGGCCATGCAGCGCACACCCAATTCCAGTTCTTCGTCATCGCGGGCGACGCCGCGCTGGCGCACTTGGGCCAACTCGCGCTCCAGAGCCTGGATGTCCGTCAGGCTGTTGCGGGTGTGGCCAGCCAAGCCAGTGCGGGTGGCATAAGCACGCACCCGGAGTGGGTCATCGCTGGCCAGAAAAAGCTTACCCACCGAGGTCAGATGCAAAGGCGCACGGCCGCCCACGGCGCGCACCACCTGCATGCCCGAGCGTTCACTGTAAGTGCGCTCGATATAGACGATTTCATCGCCTTGGCGAACTGACAAATTGACCGGCTGATGGGTGAATTTGTGAAGCTCGCGCATCGGGCCGATTGCTGCGTCCCGAACGTCCAGCCGAGCCTTGACCAAGTTTCCCAGCTCCAACAAGCGCATCCCCAGGCGATAGCTGCCCGCTTCGGGTCTGTCCACAAAACGGCCCAGCGCCAGATCGTTGAGAATGCGGTGGGCTGTGGATGGGTGTAGTCCGGTGCTGGCGCTGATGTCTTTCAGCGAGACCGGATCCTGGTGGCTGGCCAAGACGTCCAGCAGTGAAAACATGCGCTCCAAAACCTGGATGGCAGGTGTTTGACCCTCTTTGTTTTTCATGCCTTCATTGTGCTGGAGATTGGTTTGTTTTGTATCGTGAAAAATAGATTCACTCCTCGACAGGGTCTCGATCACGCAACACCTGTGGCTTGCTCATCCTGGGCTGAGCAACTGGCTCGCGCTGGCGTCATCAGGCTTGCTGGTGTTGAGAAGGCGCGGCGCGTTTGGCGCGCGATGGTGGGGTGGGTCTTTTTTGCTTGTTTGGGCTTGGTGCTGGGTGCTGCGCCATCGAGGGCGCAGGAGTCGCCTGCGCCCGCATCGTCGGCCAGTTCAGTCTCGGCACCAGGGGCGGCACCAGGGACGGCGGCGCAAGCTGCTGCGGCTTGGCTGCGCATGCCTCGCTTACAGGGGCGCTTGACCGCAGCGGATCTGGGCTTGTTGATCAACACGGCTGACCCCTACTCGGTCAGTGTGGGTGAGTACTATGCCGAGCGGCGAGGCATTCCTGAGCACCACATCCTGCGGGTGAAGCTGCCCCTGCGCAGCAGTTTGAGCCTTGCTGAATTTGAAGCTTTGCAAGCGCAAATCAAAAGCCAAATGGGCCCGCAAGTGCAAGCCTTGGCCTTGGCATGGCGCCAGCCCTATGCCGTGGAGTGCAATGCCATCACGGCTGCCTTGGCGCTGGGCTTTCAGCCGGAACTCTGCAAGCAAACTTGCGCGCCGAGTCTGGTGTCGCCGTACTTCTCTTATACCGGTGCGCGCCCATTCAGCGATTTAGGCCTGCGGCCCGCCATGTTGGTCGCGGCGCGCAGTGTGGAGGCGGGCAAGGCCCTGATTGACCGCGGCATTGCGGCGGATCACAGCTTGCCTTCCTTTTCTGCGGCGCATGCTTACTTTGCCAGCACGCCGGATGTGGCGCGCAATGTGCGGTCCGTGCTGTTCCCGCCCGACACATGGCTGCGTCCTTGGGGCTTGCAGACCCGGCGGGTGACCAGTCAGGCCTTGCCGGCACTGCAGCGGACCCTGATCTATCAAACCGGCTTGGTCCGGGTCGAAGGTTTGGCTTCGGTGGAATGGCTGCCCGGCGCCTTGGCCGATCACCTGACCTCTTTTGGCGGCGTGTTGGAGGGCGAGGGGCAACAAGGCCAAATGAGCGCGCTGGATTGGCTGGAAGCCGGGGCCACGGCCAGTTACGGCACCGTCAGCGAACCTTGCAACCATCGGCAGAAATTCCCACATCCGCAGATCTTGCTGCTCAGCTATGTGCAAGGGGTAAGCGCTTTGGAGGCCTATTGGCATAGCGTGGCCTGGCCTGGGCAAGGCGTCTTCATTGGCGAGCCTTTGGCGGCTCCTTATGCGTCACCGTTCTCCGCCGCGACAGGCGCCGCTGCTGCGCCCTAACTCAGCCCGTTTCGTGTCGGCAAGCAGCCTGCGCTGCGTTTTTGCCCGCTCGCACCGCGCCTTCCAGGGTTGCGGGGTAGGGGCCGGCAATGTAGTCACCGGCGGCCCACAAGCCGCTTGAGACTCGCATCGCAGGGCGTTGCAAGTCGGGTGTGCAGGCAAAGGTCGCGCGTTTTTCGGCCAGCACCCGATAGACCGTGGGAGGGCTTTGCCAAGCCAGCGCTTGTTGGGCTTGTTGCAGCACCGCCGCGCCCGCTTCGGCCAGCCCACGTTCCACCCAGTCGGCTGCGCCGCTGATGACAAAGGCGAACAAGCCGGGCGCATGTCCCAATAGGCCCAAATCAAAAGCGAATTGCGCCGGCGCATTGGGGCCTTCTTGCAGTGCCACCATGGCCGCAGGCAAGCTGCAGTCCGGCGCATGCAGATACACGGTGATGATGGGCTCAAACCGCAGAGCCTGCGCGGCCTGGGCCCAATCGGCCGCCCAAGGCGCGACCAACTTGACTGCTTGTGCGGCGCTGCAGGCCAAGATCACCTGGTCGAAACTTTCGCTGGCCTTGAGGGCTGGGCTGGCGGTTTCAATCTGCCAAAGTCCGTTGACGGGCTTGAGCGCTTGGACACGATGGCCCAGCAGGACTTGGGCCCCCGATGTCATCAGCCATCGCTGTGCCGGTTCAGCCAGCAATTCACTCAGCCCGCGCTTGGGCAGCAAGAGGTCGGCGCTGCCTCGGCCGCTGAACAAAGCGTCTTGCAAAACGCGCAAGAAAACCTGGGCGCTGGCCTGGCGGGCAGGGGTGTTCAGCGCAGCGACACAAAGTGGGTCCAGCAATTCTTGGCGAACAATGCCGGGCAAGCCTGCGCACAACTGGTCCACGTTCAGCTGGGGTGCACAACGAAAGCCCTGCATCAACCATGCGCTGGCACGGCCCAGCAGATGCAGGCGCGCCTTCAGCGGCCAGGCGCTGTAGCTCAGAATGGCCCGCACAAAACTCAGCAAGGGCGGACCGGGTGGCAGGCGCAGGCCTTCATGATCGGGGTAGCGCAAACGCAAGGGCTGGCGCAAGAAGCTCTGTTCAAGATCCAGCCCCAGCGTGCGCATTAAATCAAGACAGGCGCTGTAGGCGCCGATCAGGATGTGCTGGCCATTGTCCAAGCGGTAGGGGCTTGCATCGTCTTGCAGGCTGCGAGCCCGGCCGCCCGCTTGCGGGGCCATTTCGTAAACCGTGACTTGATGCCCCGCTTGGCAGAGCTCTACAGCGGCCGCCAAGCCGGCCCACCCCGCGCCGACGATGGCAATGCGTTGCCGGGTGAGGCTCAACGCCCGGCCCAGTTGGTGCGCATGGCGATCCAGAGTTTGCGCAGCGGTGTTAAGGCAATGCGCTGCTCCAGCACGCGGAAACCTTCGGCTTCAATTTCGCGCAACAGGGCCCGGTAGATATTGGCCATCATCAAGCCTGGCTTTTGGGCTGCGCGGTCCGCCTCGGGCAAAAGGGCCATGGCTTCGTCATACAGGCGATGTGCGCGCTCGGCCTGGAACTTCATCAAGGCGGTGAAGCGATCGCTGTAACCCCATGGGCTTTGCCGCAGCAAGATTTCATGGGCCTTGACATCAAACTGCTGCAATTCAGAGATCGGCAAGTAAATGCGGCCGCGTCGCGCGTCATCGCCCACGTCGCGGATGATATTGGTCAGCTGCATGGCCTGACCCAGTTTGTGGGCGTAGGCGACGGTTTCGGGCTGGCTGCGTCCAAAGATGGAAGAAGCCACTTCACCCACCACGCCGGCCACCAAATGGCAATAGCGTTGCAGGCCGGGGAAGTCGAGGTAGCGGGTTTGCTCCAAGTCCATCTGGCAGCCATCTATGACCGCATGCAAATGCTCAAGCCGGATGTCGTAGAGGCTGACGTGCGGCATCAATGCGCGCATCACCGGATGTTGTGGCTGGCCGGCAAAGGCGGCCGCGCATTCCTTGCGCCACCAAGCCAGCTTGGTCGAGGCGACACCCAAATCGGAGATCTCGTCCACCACATCGTCGACTTCTCGGCAAAAAGCGTAGAAGGCGGTGATGGCGGCGCGACGCGGAGCCGGTAAAAACAAAAAGGCGTAGTAAAAACTCGAGCCACTTTTGGCCGCCTTGTCCTGCACATACTGCTCGGGACTCACAAACGCTCCTTGGTCTTGGGGGCGGACTTCATGAGTGCGGCTCGCCAAAGCAAAAGGGGCACATCATGGGCGCGAAGGCGAGGGCGGTGAATCAGACTGGCATATTGCATGGCGCGGATTTTCGCAAGAATTCTCAAGCCCCCTTGGACGACCAGGCGCAATTCCCATCCGGCCCGGCCAGGAACCCGGTGAACCAAGGGTGCACCTTCATGCATCAACGCTTCGGCCCAGCGGCACAGATCCTCAATCAGCGCGCGCGCAGTCGGCTGGTCTTGGCAGTTCAGCAGGGATTCGCGGCTGACTCCGAAGCGCAGCAAATCGGTTTGTGGCACATAGACTCGGCCATTCGGGCCGTCACGGCTGAAGTCTTGCCAGAAATTGATGAGCTGCAGACTGCTGCAAATGGCATCGGATTGGCGCAGCGCGAGTTCATCGTTGACGCCATACAGATGCAGCAGCAAACGCCCCACCGGATTGGCGGACCGTCGGCAATAGTCCAACAACTCCTCGCGATCGGTGTAGGCGGTCTTATGCAAGTCCTGTTCAAAGGCGTCCAGCAAATCGTGCAGCAAGCGCGAAGGCAAAGCATGGCTGGCCAGCGCTTGCGCCAAAGGCTCAAACACCTGCGCAGCCCAGCGGGGCGAGGCCGGCTTGCCCTCGGTGATGGCCAACAAATCAGCCCGATAGGCTTGCAAGTCTTGCACGCGTTGTTCGGTCGGCACATCGCCTTCGTCCGCCAAATCATCGGCTGTGCGGGCAAAGTGATACAGGGCGGCCACTGCCGGCCTCAGGCGTCTGGGGCAAAGCAAGGAGGCGACGGGAAAGTTTTCGTAATGTTCTATGCTCACGGCCCGCATTGTGGGTGCCTTTGCTAGGGTCTCTGGGATTGAGGGCTTGAAGGCACAAACTCCCGGCGCTTTGGCGTTGTTATCTCGCAAGCTGACGAGCCGGTTGATGGGATCCTCGGCAGGCTTGTTGTACTTCGGCGGGGCTGAATTGACACCGTTTGCCGGCTTGCATACATTACTGACCAATCGGTCAGTAACGAGCTGGGCGATCAGAGGGGGCAGCTGTTCGGCTTGTGCTTTGAATGGTTTTTGGCCGTCGGTGGCATTGATATTTCCAAGGTTTCTCATGCATCAAAACCTATACCGAGCTCTTGTTCTGGCCCCTGTGCTGGCCTTGCTTGCTGCATGCGGTCGTCAGGAAGCGGCACCTGAGCCCGAGCGCGCGGTCAGAACCCAAGTCTTAAAGGTTGATTCCGCAGGCTTGACGCATGAATACGCGGCCGAAGTTCGCGCGCGGACCGAGTCCCGACTGTCGTTTCGGGTCGGGGGCAAGATTCTGTCGCGCAAGGTGAATGTGGGCGATATGGTCAAGCCCGGCCAAGTGCTCGCGCAGTTGGACCCGCAAGATTTGATGCTCTCGCAAGAAGCAGCACGTGCCGGTGTCTTGGCGGCGCGCACCACTCGAGATCAATTGGGTGCAGAGTTCAAGCGCTTCATTGAGTTGCGCGAGCAGGGTTTCATCAGCGCCGCCGAGTTGGAGCGACGCGAGAGTGCGTTCAAAACCGCCCAAGCGCAATTGGAGCAAATGAAGGCGCAGGCGAGCGCGCAGGCCAATCAAGCCGGCTACGCCCAGTTGTTGGCAGATGCCGCCGGTGTGGTCACGGCCGTCGAGGCTGAGCCCGGCATGGTGGTCGCCCCGGGGACGCCCGTGGTGCGCATCGCGCAGGACGGGCCGCGTGATGTGGTGTTCTCGGTGCCTGAGGACCAATTGGCTGCCGTACAAGCCTTTGCCGCCAAGCCGGGCGCCATGACGGCCCGGCTTTGGGGTGCGGACAAAAACCCAGCGCAGCCGGTGACTTTGCGAGAAGTGCCGGCGGCGGCGGATCCGGTCACGCGCACTTTCTTGCTCAAAGCCGATGCGGGCCGTCTGCAGGCCAAACTGGGGCAAACCGCCACCGTGATGATTGAGGCGCCGCGTCAAAAGCAAGTGATCAAGTTGCCGCTGGCCGCCATCTTGCAACAACAAGGGCAAACCACGGTGTGGGTCTTGGATCCGACGCAGATGACGCTCAAGTCGCAGCCGGTCCAGGTGGGGGGCGCAGATGGCAATGAGGTGGTGATTGCCTCCGGCCTGAACCCTGGCCAGGAGGTGGTGGTGGCGGGCGTTCATGTGCTCAAGGCCGGGCAACGGGTGAAGCGCTACCAAGAAGGGGCGGCTCCGCTCACCCCGGTGGCTGCGGCGGCCTCGCACTGAGCGCGGAGCGAGCATGAGCATCAATCAAAGCAAGGCCACGGCGGGCGGGCGGTTCAATGTGTCGCGCTGGGCGCTGGAGCATCCGGCGCTGACGCGATATTTGATGGTCGTCCTGATGTTGATGGGCTTTGCCGCCTACTTTCAGCTGGGGCAGGATGAAGATCCGCCGTTCACCTTCCGGGTGATGGTGGTCCAGGCCTTTTGGCCCGGGGCTACGGCACAGCAGATGGCCGAACAAGTCACCGACAAAATTGAGAAAACCCTGCAGGAAGTCCCGCTGGGCGACAAGATTTTGAGCAGCACCAAGCCCGGTGAATCGCTCACGGTCTTTCAACTGAAAGACAGCTCCCCCGCCAAAGACGTGCCGGAGGTGTGGTACCAAGTACGCAAGCGGCTGGGCGATATGCGGGGCACCTTGCCGCAAGGGGTGTATGGGCCGGTTTTCAACGACGAGTTCGGTGATGTGTACGGCTCCATCTTTGCTTTGTCTGCGGATGGCTTCACGCCTGAAGAGTTGCGGGAGTACTCGGTTCGGGTGCGTTCGCAATTGCTCAAGGTGCCCGATGTCAGCAAGGTCGAGACCTTTGGGGCGCAAGCTGAAAAAGTGTTCATCGAGGTCTCGCAAAAGCGCTTGGCCTCCTTGGGCCTGGACTTCAATCAGGTGATCAATCAGCTCGGGGCGCAAAACGCGGTGGAAGGCGGCGGTGTGCTCAATGCGGGCACGGGCAATTTGCAGATCCGCATTGGCGGGCAGTTCAATTCTGTCCAGGCCTTGCAGGACTTCTCCATCCGCGCCATCAATCCGCAGACCGGGCAGGCCAGCAGCTTGCGACTCTCTGATATCGCTGAGGTGCGACGCGGCTATGTGGATCCCCCGGCAATCATGGTTCGCCACCAGGGCAAAGACGTGATCGCGCTGGGCGTGTCCATGGCCAAGGGTGGCGACATCGTGGCCATGGGCAAGGCCTTGCAAGCGGCGGTGACGAATATCCGCAAAACCCTGCCGGCGGGCATTGAGTTGACGCAGATTCAAGATCAGCCCAAGGCCGTCACGCGCTCGGTCAACGAATTTGTGCAGGTCTTGATCGAAGCGGTCGTGATCGTTTTGCTGGTCAGCTTTATTTCCCTGGGGCTGCATACCCGCCCTCTGCGCATCGATATCTGGCCGGGCTTGGTCGTTGGCATCACGATCCCGCTGGTCTTGGCCATCACTTTCACCACCATGTTCTATTGGGGGGTGGGCCTGCATAAGATCTCCTTGGGCTCTTTGATCATTGCCCTGGGCTTGCTGGTCGATGACGCCATCATTGCGGTGGAAATGATGGTGCGAAAGCTGGAAGAGGGCAGCGACAAAATGCATGCGGCCACCTTTGCCTATGAGGCCACCGCCATGCCCATGCTGACCGGGACCCTGATCACGGCGGTGGGCTTTCTTCCCATTGGACTGGCCAAATCGGCCACGGGTGAATACACCTTTGCCATCTTTGCCGTGACGGCTGCGGCCCTGATGATCTCCTGGGTGGTGTCGGTCTATTTCGTCCCCTATCTCGGCTCCTTGCTTTTGCGCACGCGCTCCGGCCAAGAGGGGCATGCGCATGAGTTGTTTGACACGCCGTTCTATAACCGCTTTCGGGCCATTGTTCGGTGGTGCGTGAGTTATCGCTGGTTGACCATTGGCCTGACCGTGCTGGTGTTCGCCTTGGGCCTGTTTGGCATGACCCGGGTTCAGCAGCAGTTCTTCCCCGACTCCAGTCGGCCTGAGATCTTGGTGGATATGACGCTTCCTGAAGGGTCCACCATCGAGCAAAGCCGGGTCATCGCCAAGCGCTTTGAAGCCCGTCTCTTGCAAGAAGAAGGCGTTGCTTCCGTCAGCACCTGGATCGGCTCCGGTGTGCCTCGTTTTTATTTGCCCATGGATGTGGTCTTTCCGGATCCCGCGGTCAGCCAAGCGATTGTTTTGCCCAAGGGCTTGGAAGAACGTGAGGCGCTGCGCAAGCGTCTGCCGGCCCTGCTGGCTGAGCAGTTCCCGGAGGTGCGGGCACGGGTGAAGCTCTTGCCGAATGGCCCGCCCGTGCCTTACCCGGTGCAGTTCCGCGTGTCGGGTGAAAAGGTCGAAGAAGTGCGCCGCTGGGCGGATCAAGCCTTGGAGATTTTGCGGGCCAACCCACATATGCGAGGGGTGAACGACAACTGGCGTGAGCCGATCAAGGTGCTCAAACTGGAGGTGGACCAAGACAAGGCGCGCGCCCTGGGGGTGAGCAGCCAAAGCTTGGCGCAGGCTTCGCGCACCATGTTGTCCGGCGTCACCATTGGGCAATACCGCGAAGGCGACAAACTGGTCGACATTGTTCTGCGTCCGCCCTTGGAAGAGCGCAATGCCATCACCGATATCGGCAACGCCTATGTCACAACGGCGAGCGGGCGCGCAGTGCCCTTGACCCAGGTCGCCAAAATCGGTTTTGACTGGGAGCCCGGCGTATTGGCGCGGCACGGCCGCAGCTACGCGGTCACTGTCCAGGGCGATGTGACCGAGGGCATGCAGGGCGCCACAGTCAGCGCGCAGCTGTGGCCACAGTTGCAAGCGCTGAAGGCCAAAATGCCACCGGGCTATGACATCTCGGTGGCCGGCGCGGTGGAAGAAAGCAGCAAGGGGCAGGGCTCAATCGCGGCCGGCGTTCCAGTGATGCTGTTCATCACCTTCACCTTGTTGATGCTGCAGTTGCAGAGTTTTTCTCGCTCGATGTTGGTTTTCTTGACGGGGCCTTTGGGCATCGCAGGGGTGTCGACGGCCTTGCTCCTGTTCAACAAGCCCTTTGGCTTCGTGGCCTTGCTGGGGGTGATTGCCTTGATGGGCATGATCATGCGCAATTCGGTGATTTTGATCGACCAGATCGAGCAAGACCGTGCGCGCGGTGTGCCCGCCTGGTCCGCCATTGTGGAGTCGGCGGTGCGACGTTTTAGGCCGATTGTCTTGACCGCCGCGGCCGCCGTGCTGGCCATGGTGCCGCTGTCGCGCAGCGTCTTCTGGGGGCCGATGGCGGTTGCCATCATGGGCGGTTTGATCGTGGCCACGGCCTTGACTTTGCTGGCTTTGCCTGCGATGTACGCCGCTTGGTTCCGGGTTCAGCGGCCGGAGGCGGCATCACGCTTTTGAGCGATGAACATGGGTGAGGCCAGGCCTTGCCCATGCCGTCGAAAGACTGAAAAAGTTGACGTTCTGTCTCGGGGTTTTCCCCTTGCCGGAATTTCGCTTCGCCAATTGGCTACAATCGACGGTTCTCCGAATTACCACTGGTTTGTTGGAGCGGGTTTCTCGGAAGCCGCTTTCGCAAACTTGATTCCACTCAGCGCGGGTGGCGAAATTGGTAGACGCACCAGGTTTAGGTCCTGACGCCTTCACCGGCGTGCCGGTTCGAGTCCGGCCCCGCGCACCAGATAACTTTGTATTGAGTCAACTATGGCTGTCACCGTCGAAACCCTCGAAAAGCTCGAACGCCGCATCACGCTCACGCTGGCGGCCGCTGACATCAACAGCGAAGTCGAGACCCGTCTCAAGAAGTTGGCCCGTACTGTCAAGGCTGACGGCTTCCGCCCCGGCAAGGTGCCGATGAGCGTGGTCACTCAGCGTTATGGCTACTCCGTCCAGTACGAAGTCATGAACGACAAGCTGGGTGAGGCTTTCTCTGCTGCTGCCAACGAAGCGCAACTGCGCGTGGCAGGCGCTCCGAAGATCGCTCAAAAGGAAGAATCGCCCGAAGGCCAAATGGCTTTTGATGCGACCTTTGAGGTCTATCCTGAAGTCAAGATCGGCGACCTGTCGGCCGCTGATGTTGAGAAGGTGGGCAGCGAAGTCACCGAAGAAGCCATCGACAAGACCGTCGAAATCCTGCGCAAGCAGCGTCGCAGCTTCGCTCAGCGTGCTGCCACTGAAGTGGCCGCCGACGGCGACCGCGTCACCATCGACTTCGAAGGCAAGCTCGACGGCGAGCCCTTCCAGGGCGGCAAGGCCGATGGGTTCCAATTCATCATCGGCGAAGGCCAGATGCTGGAAGCCTTCGAGAGGGCCGTGCGTGGCATGAAGGCTGGCGACTCCAAGACCTTCCCCTTGGCCTTCCCCGAGGACTACCACGGCAAGGATGTGGCCGGTAAGGAAGCCGACTTCCTCGTCACCTTGAAGAAGATCGAAGCCCAGCACCTGCCCGAAGTGAACGAGGCGTTCGCCAAGTCGCTGGGCATTGCTGACGCCAGCGTTGAAGCGCTGCGCGCCGACATCAAAAAGAATCTGGAGCGTGAAGTCAAGTTCCGCGTGCTGGCTCGCAACAAGGGCGCCGTGATGGACGCGCTGGTGGCTGCCGCTGAACTGGACGTGCCCAATGCGCTGGTGGAAGGCGAGTCTGAGCGCATGATTGCTGCCGCTCGTGAAGACCTGAAAAAGCGTGGCGTGAAGGATGCTGACAAGGCACCGATCCCCGCAGAAATCTTCAAGCCACAAGCTGAGCGCCGTGTGCGCCTGGGTCTGGTGGTGGCTGAGTTGGTGCGCTCCAACAATCTGCAAGCCAAGCCCGAGCAACTGCAAGCACACATCGAAGAGCTGGCACAAAGCTACGAAAAGCCCGCTGAAGTGGTGCGTTGGTACCTGAGCGACCGCGCGCGTCTGGCCGAGGTGGAAGCGGTTGTGGTTGAGAACAACGTCACTGACTTCGTGTTGGCCAAGGCCAAGGTCAGCGAAAAGCTGCTGCCTTTCGACGAACTGATGGCGCAAGCCAACTAATCCGGCGCTTCGCCGTGAGCCAAGGGCGCCGTGTCGCGAGGCCGGCGCCTTTTTCATTTGCGGACGCTTTCTTGAGCGCTGCACTTGACACGACATAATCAGCCCCCATACCTGGGACGAGGGCGAGTGATTGGGCGTCAGCTGAGACTCCCAATTGTTCACCGATGGATTCGCGGGTTAGCGAACAACTTTCAGAGGATTCTTCATGAGCGCGCTGGAAATCAACAATCTGGGCATGGTGCCCATCGTTATCGAACAGTCTGGACGCGGCGAACGCGCCTACGACATCTACAGCCGCTTGCTGCGCGAGCGCATCATCTTCTTGGTGGGCCCGGTCAACGACGCGGTGGCCAATCTGGTGGTGGCCCAGATGTTGTTCTTGGAGAGCGAGAACCCTGAAAAGGACATTTACCTCTACATCAACTCGCCCGGCGGCAGCGTGTCTGCGGGCATGTCGATTTACGACACCATGCAGTTCATCAAGCCGCAGGTTTCGACCCTGTGCATGGGCATGGCGGCCAGCATGGGCGCTTTTCTGCTCGCCGCGGGTGAGAAGGGCAAGCGCATCGCCTTGCCTAACGCCAAGATCATGATCCATCAGCCCTTGGGCGGCACCCAAGGTCAGGCCACTGATATCGAGATTCATGCCCGCGAGATCTTGAAGACGCGCGAGCAACTCAATCGCATCCTGGCGGATCGCACCGGTCAAAGTTTGGAAAAGATCCAAAATGACACCGAGCGCGACTACTACATGTCCTCCCTGGAGGCGCAGGCCTATGGCCTGATTGACCAGGTGATCGAAACCCGTCCTTAAGACGGTTCGCAATGCTTGAGGCCCGGGGCGCAAGCCTGGGCGCTCAACTGAAGGCGGAAGCGGGGGCTTTTTGTACGAAGGCCCCTGCTCGCGTTTGAACTATCATCCAAGCAGGCATTAACGCCTGAAAGACAAGCAGATCCATGGCCGAGAAAAAAGGCAATTCCAGCGAAAAAGTTTTGTACTGCTCCTTTTGCGGCAAGAGCCAGCATGAGGTGAAGAAGCTGATCGCTGGCCCGTCGGTGTTCATTTGCGACGAGTGCATTGAACTCTGCAATGACATTGTTCGCGACGAAGTGCCGTCGGAGTCGCCTCAGGCGCGCGCCAGCAAGTCCGATTTGCCCGTGCCCAGCGAGATCAAGGCCAGCCTCGACCAATACGTGATTGGTCAAGACGTGGCCAAGCGCACGCTCTCGGTCGCGGTTTACAACCATTACAAGCGCCTGCGCCACATGGCCGGCACCAAGGACACGGTCGAGCTGTCCAAGAGCAATATCTTGTTGATCGGCCCCACCGGCTCAGGCAAGACGCTGCTGGCCCAGACCCTGGCTCGATTGCTGAATGTGCCTTTTGTGATCGCGGATGCCACCACGCTGACCGAAGCGGGCTATGTGGGTGAAGACGTCGAGAACATCATTCAAAAGCTGCTGCAGAACTGCAATTACGATGTGGAGCGTGCCCAGCGTGGCATCGTCTACATCGACGAAATCGACAAGATCTCTCGCAAGGCGGATAACCCCTCCATCACCCGTGACGTGTCGGGCGAGGGCGTGCAGCAGGCCTTGCTGAAACTGGTTGAAGGCACGATGGCCTCGGTGCCCCCGCAAGGCGGCCGCAAGCATCCCAATCAAGACTTTTTGCAGATCGACACGACCAATATCTTGTTCATCTGCGGCGGTGCTTTCGATGGCTTGGAAAAAGTCATTCAGAATCGATCAGAGAAATCCGGGATTGGCTTTGGCGCAAGCGTCAAGACCAAGTCGGAGAAGCGTGTGTCCGAGCTGTTCCGTGAGGTCGAGCCTGACGACTTGATCAAATTCGGCATCATCCCTGAGTTGGTGGGCCGTTTGCCGGTGGTGGCAACCTTGGGCGAGTTGACCGAGGACGCCTTGGTGCAGATCTTGACCGAACCCAAGAACGCTTTGGTGAAACAGTATCAGCAGTTGTTCTCGATGGACGGCGTTGAGTTGGAAGTGCGTCCTTCTGCACTGACGGCCATTGCTCGCAAGGCGCTGGCGCGCAAGATCGGTGCTCGTGGTCTGCGCTCCATCATGGAGCTCGCTCTGATCGACACCATGTTTGAGTTGCCCGCGCTTGATGGCGTGGCCAAGGTGGTGTTGGACGAGCACACCATCGATGAAAACGCCAAACCCCTGCTGGTCTACCGCGAACAAGCAAAAGCCAGTGCCTGAACTGTTTTGATTGGCCGGTTTTCACCGGCTGATTCGATCGCTGCGGCGTCTTGCAATTCACCTCTCAGGCCGCAACTGAGCCTGAGAAAGAGAGGTTTTCATGTCCGGTCATCCTGTTTTGCCCGCAGAGCTCATCACTTTGCCGCTGCTGCCGCTGCGTGATGTGGTTGTCTTTCCGCATATGGTGATTCCCTTGTTCGTGGGGCGTCCCAAGTCGATCAAGGCTTTGGAAGCTGCCATGGAAGCCGGGCGCCAGATCATGCTGGTGGCTCAAAAAGCCGCCGGCAAGGATGAGCCTAAATCGGACGATATGTTCGAAGTGGGCTGCGTCTCCAGCATCCTGCAAATGCTCAAATTGCCCGACGGCACTGTCAAGGTCTTGGTCGAAGGCTTGCAGCGTGCCACCACACAAACCATCACCGACGGCGAAGAACACTTCGTGGCTGAGGTAATGCCGATCCCGCCTGAGGCCGATTTGAAGCCCGAGGTGGAGGCGCTGCGTCGCGCGGTGACACAGCAGTTTGACCAGTACGTCAAGCTGAACAAGAAGATTCCTCCCGAGATCTTGACCTCCATCGCCGGCATTGATGACGCGGGCCGTTTGGCGGACACCATTGCTGCACATCTGCCGCTCAAGTTGGACGCCAAGCAGTCGGTCTTGAATTTGTCCGAAGTGGGCAAGCGCTTGGAGACCTTGCTGGACCTGCTGGAGCATGAAGTTGACATCCTGCAGGTGGAAAAGCGCATCCGTGGCCGCGTCAAGCGCCAGATGGAAAAAAGCCAGCGCGAGTACTACCTGAACGAGCAGGTCAAGGCCATCCAAAAGGAATTGGGTGACGGCGAAGAAGGCGCTGACCTTGAAGAACTGGACAAGAAAATCCAGGCCGCGCGCATGCCCAAAGACGCCAAAAAGAAGGCCGATGCTGAGCTGAAAAAGCTCAAGCTGATGTCTCCCATGTCGGCGGAAGCGACCGTGGTGCGCAACTACATCGAGACCTTGGTCAATTTGCCTTGGAGCAAAAAGACCAAGATTAAGCACGATCTGGTCAATGCCGAGGTGGTGCTGAACGAAGACCACTACGGTCTGGACAAGGTCAAAGACCGCATTCTTGAGTACCTCGCGGTGCAGCAGCGCGTTGACAAGGTCAAGGCGCCGATCCTGTGCTTGGTCGGGCCTCCAGGCGTGGGCAAGACCTCGCTGGGTCAATCGGTGGCGCGCGCCACCGGCCGCAAGTTCGTGCGCATGGCCTTGGGTGGCGTGCGTGACGAAGCCGAGATTCGCGGTCACCGTCGCACCTATATCGGCTCGATGCCGGGCAAGGTGTTGCAAAGCCTGTCCAAGGTCGGTACGCGCAATCCGCTGTTCTTGCTCGACGAGATTGACAAGCTGGGCATGGACTTCCGCGGTGATCCGTCATCGGCGCTGTTGGAAGTGCTGGACCCCGAGCAGAACCACACGTTTGGCGACCACTATGTGGAGGTCGACTTCGACCTGTCCGATGTGATGTTCATCGCCACCTCAAACTCGATGATTATCCCGCCGGCCTTGTTGGACCGGATGGAAGTGATTCGCTTGTCCGGTTACACCGAGGACGAGAAGGTCAATATCGCGCAGCGCTATCTCTTGCCCAAGCAGCGCAAGAACAATGGCGTGAAGGACGAGGAGATGGAAGTCACCGAGTCCGGCATTCGCGGCATCATTCGCTACTACACCCGCGAGGCCGGTGTGCGCTCGCTGGAGCGCGAAGTCTCCAAGATCTGCCGCAAGGTGGTGAAGGGCTTGGCGCTCAAGACCTTCGAAGGCAAGGCCGTGGTCACCGAGGACAACCTCAATGACTACCTGGGCGTGCGCAAGTACGACTTTGGCCGGGCGGAGAAAAAGAACCAAGTCGGCCAAGTGGTGGGCCTGGCCTGGACCGAGGTGGGTGGCGATTTGCTGACCATTGAGGCCACCTCCATGCCGGGCAAGGGCAATATCATCCGCACCGGTTCGCTGGGCGATGTGATGAAGGAATCCGTCGAGGCGGCGCGTACGGTGGTGCGTTCACGGGCACGTCGCTTGGGCATCAAGGACGAGCTGTTCGAGAAGCGTGATGTCCACGTGCATGTGCCTGATGGCGCCACGCCCAAGGACGGCCCCAGCGCGGGTGCTGCCATGACCACCGCGTTTGTCTCTGCCTTGACGGGCATTCCGGTGCGCGCCGATGTCGCCATGACCGGTGAAATCACCTTGCGCGGTGAAGTCACGGCCATCGGTGGCCTGAAGGAGAAACTGCTGGCGGCGCACCGGGGTGGCATCAAGACCGTGATGATTCCTGAGGAAAACATCAAGGACTTGCAGGACATCCCTGAGAACGTCAAGAACCAGTTGGAGATCGTGCCTGTGCGCTGGATCGAGCGCGTGCTGGAAGTGGCCCTGGAGTCCATGCCTCAGGCTTTGCCTGAAGAGGAGCCCGCGGTTGCGGCCAAGCCTGAAGAGGCTGCGGCCAAGCCTGCCGCAACGCATTGAAGGGCTGATGCTGAATTTTTTGAAAAAACTGAGCAAACTCTTGCGAAGTCATCAAAATTCAGCATACAATCATGGTCTTGCTTCTACAGCAGTTCTCTTGCAAAAGAGAGGCGAATAGATAGCAAGGCGACGCGGGAATAGCTCAGTTGGTAGAGCGCAACCTTGCCAAGGTTGAGGTCGCGAGTTCGAGCCTCGTTTCCCGCTCCAAAATTTGAAAGGAAGCTCAGGCTTCCTTTTTTGTCGGAGTCACACCAAGGACTCTGGCAGTGGGTTAAGAAGTTTCTTAGGGCGCGATAGCAAAGCGGTTATGCCCCGGATTGCAAATCCGGTTAGTCCAGTTCG
>CAMFGY010000032.1 GCA_945952065.1 uncultured Burkholderiales bacterium
ACCTTCAAACGCCCACGCTTATCGGCTGTTAATTTTTAAAGAACTCAAACAAAACTGCTATTGCAAGATTTGTTTTGACCACCGACTAATTCGTTAGCAGCAAAGAAGCGAGATTATGACCGATTTTCTTCAATCCAGTCAAGAGATTTGAAATATTTCTTTCCAATCTCTTCTTTAAACCCAGCGCTTCCGCAATCTTCGCTCAACAAAGGTTTGTGCAGCGCAGCCTCGCAGTCTAGCATGGATTTTTAGAAGAGCGGAAGCCCCCGCCAACTTTTGTGCATGGGTCCACTCATGGCCTCCGGCGAGGCGGTGGGAGCATCAAGGTCGCCTTGCTCCTTGCGGGTGCCGATCACTGCAGTGTTTGCGTCGACCGTTGGGTCGCAAAGGCCAGCTCAGCATCTCGCCGCGGGTCCTCGCTGTGCAAGACAGTTGCGACAACCTTCGCCAGACGCCCGGCATCGGCTCTCAAGATTCGCTGCTTGACCGAGGGAATCTGAGAGGGATGCATGGAGAAGCTCCTCAAGCCCATGGCCAAGAGCAGGTCCGTGAACGCAGGGTCGCCAGCCATTTCGCCACAAACACTCACAGATTTGCCCGCATTGCGCGCCTGAGTAATCGAGCCCGCCAGCAACTGCAGGACAGCAGGATGCCAAGGGTCGTACAGGTGCGCCACCGCTTCATCCGCACGGTCAATGGCCAGGGTGTATTGGATCAAGTCATTGGTGCCGATAGAGACGAAGTCCACATGCTTCAAGAGCAAGGGCAACATGACGGCCGCCGCGGGTATTTCGATCATGACGCCGAGATCGACCACCCCGTAGGCATGGCCGGCATCATTGAGTTGTTGCTGTACCTTTTTAATGGACTCCAGGATCTGCCGCACCTCACTCAGATGCGCCACCATGGGAATCAAGAGACGGACTTTGCCAAAGGCACTGGCTCGATAGATGGCCCGCAACTGCTGACGGAACATGCTGGGTTCGGCAAGACTCCAGCGAATGGCGCGCAGACCCATGGCCGGATTCAGCACATGTTCATGACGCAGTTCACTGACGCTCAAGCGATCCAAGGGCTTGTCCGCCCCCACATCAACAGTACGAATCGTGACGGGCATACCGCGCATGGCCTCGACCGCCGCACGGTAAGCCAAGAACTGCTCTTCCTCGCTGGGCAGCTCCCCCCCACGGTTCATGAACAAAAACTCGCTGCGGAACAACCCAACTCCGGTGGCACCGGCCTCCACAGCGGCCGCAGCATCGATGGGCAGCTCGATATTGGCATGCAACTCCACGCGCTCACCATCGAGTGTGACCGCCGGCGTGTGCCGCAAGCGCGCGAGGCGGGCGCGTTCCAACTCACTTTGCCGTTGCCGGAAACGGTACTCTTCCAACATGATGGGCGAAGGGTTCACGATGACCGTGCCAGCATCGCCATCGATGATGATCCAGTCATCTTGCCGAATCAGCCGAGAGGCCTCACGCGTCCCGACCACGGCGGGAATGTCCATGCTGCGGGCCACAATCGCCGTGTGCGAGGTCTTGCCCCCAATGTCGGTGATGAAGCCGTGGAACACGCTGCGCTTGAATTGCATCATGTCCGCAGGCGCAATATCGGTTGCCACCAGCAGCAAAGGATCCTCACCGGCAAAGTCGCGTTGCACCACACTGGCGGCGTCTGCCGGTGCCTGCCCTTGTTCACGGGCCAAAGCGCTGAGGATGCGTTCAACCACTTGCTCCAGATCAGCCTTGCGTTCGCGCAGATAGTCATCCTCCATCTCGTCGAACTGGCGAGCCAAAACTTCCAGCTGCGCAGACAAGGCCCACTCCGCGTTGTAGTGCCGATCCACGATCCAATGCTTGGTCGCACCCAGCAAAGCTTCGTCGTGCAGCAGCATCAAGTGCACGTCCAACAAGGCCGCCAATTCATGCGGCGTGTCGCCAGGCAAGTCTTGCTTGAGCGTTTCTAGCTCCAAGGCCACCGCATCGCGCGCGCGCAGCGCCCGCTTGATTTCAGACTCAATCTGCGATTCGGCGATGAAGTAATGCGCCACATCCAGCCGACTGGAGGCCACCAAAACGGCTCGGCCAATGGCCACGCCGCGCGATACCGGGATGCCAAACACCTGAAAGCTCATGCGCCGACTTTAGCAGTCCAGCGAGCACCCGGCGTCGTCATTGTTTCGTCACTCATGCGTCATGCCCGCGTCACCCCCAAGCCCGAGCATCTGCCCTGCCACCAACGACACGCATGAGGCTGCCCATGAGGGACTTACCGCTGCCCACTCTGCCTTTTTCGGAACTGCGCCACCCCCGTTTGGCCGAGCATCCTTCGAGCGCCCACGCCAAGCCGCTACAGGGGACCCCGCGCGAGACGCCGGCCCGCTTAGACGTCAGCTGGGCTCGCAGCGAGGAGGACATTTTGGAGGCGCAGCGTTTGCGCTATCAGGTGTTTGCCCTGGAAATGGGTGCGCGGCTGGCGCCACCTAAAGGCGCACCGGCAGGCCATGACATCGACGCCTTTGACCCGTTTTGTGAGCACCTGCTGGTGCGCACCGTGGATGCAGCCGGTCGCCCCGGCCAAGTGATTGGCACCTATCGCGTGCTCACACCTGCAGCGGCGCAGCGAGCCGGTGGGCTGTACAGCGAAACCGAATTCGACCTGACGCGCCTGCGCAGCCTGCGCGATCGCATGGTGGAACTGGGCCGCTCCTGCATTCATCCAGATTACCGCTCGGGCGGCGCCATCATGGCTTTATGGGGCGCCTTGGCCGAATTCATGCAGCGCAATGAACTCGACACCATGATTGGCTGCGCCAGCATCAGCATGTGTGATGGCGGCCATTTCGCGGCCAGCTTGTGGAAGCAGTTGGAGCAAACCCATTTGGCAAGCATTGAATGGCATGTGCGCCCGCGCTTGCCGCTGCCTGTTGAAGAGTTGCGCCAAGACCTCCAGGTGGAGGCGCCGCCTTTGATCAAGGGCTATTTGCGTTGCGGCGCCAAGGTGCTGGGCGCGCCCGCTTGGGACCCGGACTTCAATACCGCCGATCTGCCCATGATGATGCGTTTGGCCGATTTGCCGGCGCGCTATCGTCGCCATTTCATGGGCTGAACCGAAGCTCAGCCCATGGCGCGCCTCACTGGCCTTCGCCGAATTTGTCGTTCACCAAAGCGGTGATGGCCTCCTGAGCGGCCTGCTCATCCGGGCCGTCGGTTTCCAGTTCGACCTGCGAGCCCATGCCCGCTGCCAGCATCATCACGCCCATGATGCTTTTGGCATTGACGCGCCGACTGTTGCGACTCATGAAGACCTCGCACTGAAACGAGCCCGCCAATTTGGTCAACTTGGCGGAGGCCCGCGCATGCAGGCCCAATTTATTGCTGATGGTGAGCGTGGACTTGATCATTGTTATTGACTGAAGCTCAAGGCTTCGCGCAAGGGTTCACAGGAATTTCATTCAACACAATGCCGCGCACGCCTCCTTGTGAGGCGCGCTCAGCCAAAGCTTCCAGGGGTTCGTTCGCATAACAAAGCGAACGCCACAACATCGGCACATTGACGCCGCTGACCACGCGGACATGTGGACCCTGCAAACGCATTGCGCCATTGCAGGGCGTGGCACCGAACACATCGGTGAGCACCAAGGCATCTTCATGACCCGCGCCGGCCAATACAAGACGGGCCGCGTTCTCCACCTCTTCCGCCGACATCTCAGGCCCCACATCCAACACCGACAACTGCGGCGCGCAATTGGGGAATGTGTGTTCCGCCACCGCTTTCATGGCGGAGGCCAGGGGGGCATGAGCGATCAAGAGCAAACCAGGCATGGTGCGATTATCAACGCAGCGCTTCGCAGTTCAGGCGCAAACGCCCGCGCCGCTGCGCTTGTGTGCGGGCCGCGACCACCTTCAATCTTCCAGCTTGACCGAGGCCAAGAAGCTGTCCCAAGCTTCCCCACCGCCCTTTTTGCCCAGCATCACCAACTGGTAGACGCGCAAACCGCGCGAGAAGACAGCGATTCGGGCTTGCTGATCGGCGGCGGTCAAAACTTGTTGTTGCGCTTCAACGCTGGGAGTCATGCCCGGCACTTGCAAGGCCTGAGTTGGCCCGTTCGACGCCTGCAACTTGGCCGCCATGGACTGCCGCATTTGCAACAAAGCTGGGCCCACCATCTGCGGATCAGGCAGCTCCGCCCAAGCCAAAGAAAAGCTCAAATCCGCGGCCTTGCACTCGGCCAAGCCCATGGCAGAAGGCTCGGACGGCGTGGCGGGGCGGGTGTTGATCTGAGGCTTGCAGGGAAACATGGCCAGCACGCCGCTGCCAGCGGGCCGCACCTCACGCCAGTCCAAGGCCGGCGAGCAAGCCCCTGCAGCGAGCGCTGCGGCGAGGCCCATGAACAACCTCAAAAACAAGCGCTGTCTCGTGCGCCAAACTGTTGATTTCATTGCGTCATTATCGAGGCGCAAAGGACGCCGCTTGGCCTGAAAAGCCCATGCCGCACAATCAAAGGCATGCAAAACACCGCGCCCTCAGCTTCTTCCACGGCGTCTGAGCCTCCAAGCTCCGCCGGACCCCAAACGCCCTTGCCGCCCATGGCGCTGGCAGGTGTGCGAATTCTTGACCTCTCAAGAGTGTTGGCTGGCCCCTGGTGCACCCAAACTCTAGCCGACCTGGGGGCCGAGGTCATCAAGGTGGAACGCCCGGGCAAAGGGGATGACACCCGCAGCTGGGGACCGCCCTATTTGAAAGACTCGCAGGGCAGCGACACCTCTGAGGCGGCCTACTACCTGGGCGCCAATCGCAACAAGCGCTCCATTGCCATCGACATGGCCAAGCCCGAGGGTCAGGTCTTGATCCGCCGCTTGGCGGCAGGTGTTGACGTGCTGGTCGAGAACTTTAAAGTCGGCGATTTGGCGCGCTATGGGCTGGACCCACAGCGCTTGCTGGAGGAGAACCCGGCCCTCATCATCTGCTCCATCACCGGCTTCGGGCAGACCGGCCCTTACAAAGATCGGGCGGGCTATGACTACGCGGTGCAAGGCCTGGGCGGCCTGATGAGCGTGACCGGGGAGCGCGACGAGCTCCCCGGCGGCGGCCCGCAAAAAGTGGGCGTGGCCGTAGCCGACCTCTTCACCGGCATGTATGCCAGTGTGGCGATCTTGGCGGCCTTGCGTCATCGCGATGCCACCGGGCAAGGCCAGTGGATCGATATGGCTTTGCTGGACACACAGGTGGCCATGCTGGCCAATCTTGGCGCCAACTATTTGTGCAGCGGGATCACGCCGGGCCGTATGGGCAACGCCCATCAAAACATCGTGCCCTACCAAGTGTTTGAAGCGGCCGACGGGCATTTGATCCTGGCCATCGGCAACGATGTGCAGTTCAAAAAATTCTGCGCCATCGCCGATCAAGCCTCATGGGCCGAAGATCCGCGCTTTGCCAGCAATGCCCAGCGGGTGCGTCACCGGGAGTTGTTGGTGCCATTGATCGCCCAAGTTGTCAAAACCCGGTCGCGCGACGCCTGGCTCACCGCCCTCGAAGCGGCCCATGTCCCCTGCGGCGCGATCAACAACTTGGCCCAAACCTTTGCCGACCCACAGGTGCAAGCACGCGGCATGTGCACGACCCTTGCCCATCCGCTCAACCCCGAATTGAGCCTGGTCGCCAGCCCGATCAAGATGTCAGCCACCCCAGTCAGCTACCGCCACGCCCCCCCATTGTTGGGCCAGCACAGCCAAATCTTGCTGCGTGAAGCCGGCTTGAGTGAGGCCGAAATCGACGCGCTGCTGCAAGCTGGCGTCGTGGCCTGATGCACTGAAAACGTGAGAAATTCCGCAAAACCGGCGTCTTGGCTTCGCTAAAACCCCAATGACGACAGTTTCCCCCGGATCAAGGGATGGACGCTTGCAGGCATCGCACTGACGATGGCGCCCGCTGTGGCTCATTCGCCCCTCAAGGCCTTTACAAACACAACGCCACTCTCGGTCCTTCACACCCACCCATGTCTAGCCCGCCGTCTGCTCCCACTGCCAGCGCCGCCCAGGCCGCCGCAAATGATTTCGCCGGCGAGCCCAGCCACGCGCAATGGGCCGATATCGTGCAGCAACTGGGTGCCGAAATTGCAGGCCCCCTGAGCACCGCCATGGAGCGCATCCATGATCTGATCAGCACCGGGCAGATTGATCGCCAAAGCCTGCGCACCCTGAAAGAAAGCGTGGCTCAGGCGCGCGAAGCCGGCATGATGGGGCAACAACTGGCTCGGCTGGCCTCTGGCCGACTGCGCCTGTCGCGCGAGCGCATGCACCTGACCCAGATTTTGCGCGCGGTCTTGGCGCAACGCAGCCGCGAAACCCAGGCGCGAGGCATCCAGGTTCGGCAAGTGCTGAAGCCGATTGAGGTGATCACCGATGGATCACTGCTGTTTTCCCTGCTCAATGCCCTGATGGATTGGGCTTTGTCCAGCACTCACAGCTCGGTCGATTTGCGCCTGGACCTGACGCCTTGGCCGGCCAAGGCGCGGCTGGTATGCCGCTTTGCGCACCGTTCGCTGGACCTGCTCGAAGACCCCCGCTCGCAAGAACTGCCACGCGCGCTCAACAGCTTGTCTTGGCGCTTGGTGGAACAGACGGCCATCACCATGGGCGTGCTGCCCTTGCGTGAGGACGAGGCGGGCATCACTGTGCTGACTTTGGAGTTTCCCAACACGGTGAGTGAGGAGCCTGGCATGAGCGGCACGCCTTCCACGCCCTCTGCCCTGCCACTGCCCCCGAACGACACCGCGCGCGACTCCGAATACCTGCCCTCCAGCAACTCCAAGCCTCTGGCGGGCAGCCATGTCTTGATCGTGGCCCAGCGCCGCGAGCTCCGCACGCAGATCCAAGCGGCCATCCAACACATGGGCCTGATCGTGGATTTGGTGGGCAGCATGGCCGAAGCCGTGCAGTTCTGTGAAGACGGCCTGCCGCATGGCATCGTCTTCGAAGCCGGCTTACGCGACGCAGACTTTGAACGTCTGCGCGCTGAAATCGTGGCCGAGGTGCCCGACTTCAGCTTCGTCGAAGTTTTGGATGAGCCGCACCTGACGCAGCTGTCCACGGCCACCGCCGACGGCATGGCCCGCATCTCGCGCCACCATGTGCCTGACGCATTGCCGTCGGTGCTGTTGTTCGAGCTTTCCAAAGGGCTTTAGACGGCGCTAAACCCGCCTGAGCGCAGGGGCTGCGCCCGCGCGACGACGCGCAGCGCGGCTACACTTCGCCCATGAATTTGCTTCAACGTGCCTTGCTTCCGCTCGCGCTGGCTGCCCTGGCCGGCGCTGGCTTTTGGACCTACCAACAGCTGGGCCAGCAGGAGAAGGCGCCTGCCGTCAGCTATGTGCTACTCAACGGCGACAAGCTCAACTCCAACCAGTGGGCAGGCAAGGTCATGCTGGTGAACTTCTGGGCCACCAGTTGCAGCACCTGCGTGAAGGAAATGCCGCAGATCATTGCCACCCACGAAAAGTTCAAAGCACGCGGCTTTGACACCCTGGCGGTGGCCATGAGCTACGACCCGCCCGCCTTTGTGGCCAATTTCGCTGAAAGCCGCAAGCTGCCCTTCGGCGTGGCCATCGACAACACCGGCGACATCGCCAAACAGTTTGGCAAGATTCAGCTGACCCCCACCACGCTGCTGATCAACAAACGGGGCGACGTGGTCAAGCGCTATGTCGGTGAGCCCGATTTCGCTGCACTGCACGCCTTGGTCGAGAAGCTGTTGGCCGAGTCGGCCTGACACTCGAACCGCCGCGTGCGAAGACGCCACCATGAAAACCACAGCGCTTCGATGCCTCGCTCAGTTCAGCCTCGGCGTCGCACTGCTCGGCCTGGGGGCCACGGCGCAAGCGACTGAAGAGCCGCTCGACAAAAACACCGTGGTGCTCGCCGGTGAAGACGACTGGGCGCCTTACAGCGCTGCCGAAAAGCCTGGGGCCGACACGCAAACCAGCCCCGTCGGCTACGCCGTGGATCTGGTGCGCGCTGTTCTGGCCAGCCAAGGCATCAAGGTGCAGATCATCAATGTGCCGTTTGCGCGCTGCATGCAGTACGCCAAAACAGGGCAAGTGGCCGGCTGTTTCAACGCTACCATCACCGATGACAACCGCGGCGACTATGTGTGGCACCAACCGGCCATGTTCGAAGAAGAGTTGTCCATCTTCGGCCGTGCCGACGCGCAGGGCTCGGAATTGCGTCTGTCCGATCTGCGTGGCAAACGGGTCGCCTATACCAATGGCTACACCTACCCCAGCGAGTTCATGCATGACAGCCGCATCCAGAAGTTCAGCGCTGTCTCCGATGGCGCGCTGGTGCGCATGCTGCTGAGCAAACGGGTGGACTACATCTTGTTGAACCGCACGCCTGGTTGGATGCGCATCGACGCCACGCCCGAGGCACGCAATCAAATCAAGCGCGTCGGGCTGGTGTCCATGGATGGCTTCTGGGTCGCGTTCTCCAAGCAACACCCACAGGGTGAAAGGCTGGCTGCCGCCTTCAGCCAGGGGCTGGCCCAAATGCGCCGCGACGGCAGCTACCAGCGCCTACAAGACGATTTCAGACGGCGCGTCAGCTATCGCTGAGCGGGCATCCGGGAAACGTCACCCGCACCCGTGTCCCCCGTGCATGAGCCCCCGGACGCCATTCGACGCTTGCACCATGCTGCTCGGCAATGGTCCGGACAATCGCCAAACCCAGACCCACCCCCTGTTGCGTTCGTCCAGCGGTGCGCGCTTCGGCGCCGTGCTGCCCTCGCGATTGCCATGCGCCCATTGCCACTGCAGGCGGCATGCCCGGCCCATTGTCTTCCACCTCCAGGAACGCGCAACCGTCTTGCAAACCACTGCGCATGCAGACTTGAGCTTGCGCATGACGGCCATGCAAAAAAGCGTTTTCGAGCAAATTGCTGGCCATCTCATGCAAGTCAGCGCTGCGCCCGCGCAGCGGCGCGGAGGCCAACTCGAAGCTCAATTCAATGCCTAAATGCTGGGCCTGATCGATGAACTCATTGGCGCAGGCTTCCGCCGTGTCCCGCAAGTCCATGGCCTGCAGCAACTCTGGATTCAAGCCACCAGCCTCTGCGCGCGCCAATGCCAAGAGCTTGCCGACCAATCGCCCCATACGGTCCAGGGCCAGTGTCATCTGCACCACCCGCTCAGCCACGGCGGCGTCCGCGACGAGCGGGGCCAGTTGGTGATGGGAGTGAGTCGAAGCAGCAAGCCCGCCGCCATCTTGGCGCAGCAGATCAAGTTGCAAACGCAAGCCAGCCAAGGGTGTGCGCAGTTGGTGCGCAATGTCGCCTATGAAGCGCTGCTGCGCCTGCGACAACGCTTGCAGACGTTGCAACAGCCCATTGATCGCACCCAGCAAGGACTGAAGCTCTTGCGGCAAGCCTTCGGTGGCAAGCGGTGCCCATTCTCCAGCCGGACGCTGCGCCAAAGCAGCGGCCGCTCGCTCCAGCGGCCGCAGCATCGCGCGAGTCACCCACCAAAGCGTCAACAGCGCGCAAGCCCACAGCGCCAAACCCATGGTGCTTGAAGTCAGCAGCAAGCGCTGGGCGGCCGCCTCGCGCTTGCGGGTGGTCTCAGCCACCATGACGCGCGCTCGCCAAAAAGGCCCTTGCCGCGGCAGCACCAAAACGCGCAAGACCTGCCCCTCACAGCGCCGGGTTTGCACCGCCGCTTCAGCAGTCGCTCCGACAAGCCTCTGGGCGGATGCACTCGGAGAGCAGGCCTGCAAGCCGCCATCGCCCCACACCAAGCGCTCGTCCTGATCGAACACTGCCAAGCGCATCTGATCTGTCGCGTCGGCCTGCAGCAAGGCTTGAGCCGAGGCCGGGAGGTCCACATCCAAATCATGGTCCGTATCGATCTCCACGCGCGCGGCCAAGGCGACGGCTACGTTCAGCAAGGCTTTGTCAAAGGCTTCATCGCTCAAACCTTGGGTCGCCTGGTGATTGAGCACCAAGGCCAGGGCGAGCACCGGGCTCAGTGCCGCAGTCAAAGCCAGCAACAAGCGCTGGCGCAAGCCCTGAGGGCCGAGCGCAGCCAGCCGTTCAAACACAAGCTTGCTCCGGCAGTTTCAAGCGATAGCCCACACCACGAACCGTTTCTAGACCCAAGCTGGCGCCCAGGAGTTTGTGCCGCAAGCGCGATACATGGGTTTCCAGCGCATTGCTGGACAATTCACGATCCCATTCGCTCAAGCTGTGCACCAGCTTTCGCTTGCTGACAATGGCCGGGCTGTGCAGGACCAGCGCCAGCAAGACCGCCCACTCTTTGGGCGTCAGCGCCAATGGCGCACCTGCGAGCCAGGCGAGTTGCTGCTGCATATCCAATTGCAAAGGCCCCAGGCTCAAGCGATCCGCTCGGCTGGCCCCACTACGACGTATCAAGGCCCGCAAACGCGCCAACAACTCGGGCAAGACAAAGGGTTTGACCACATAGTCATCGGCACCGGCATCCAGACCCTGCACCCGATCCGACCAATCACCGCGCGCGGTCAACAACAAAATCGGCAAGCTCTTACCCAACGAGCGCGCCCGCCGCAACAAGGCCAAACCATCGACATCGGGCAAGCCCAAATCCAAGATCATGGCGTCGTACTCGGCCAACTCTAGTGCAGCCAAGCCATGCGAGCCCAGGTCGAAGGTATCAACCCCATAGCCTTGCCGCAACAAGGCCTCGCACAAGCCCTTGCGCAGTGAGGGCTCATCTTCGATCAACAGGATTCGCATGGCTAGGCGCCGTCCAGCGGACAGATGTCGATGCGGCGATTCTGGCACCGCAGCACAGTTTTCCGAACCCATAGGCGTCACGCATGCCCCTTTCTATCGGGGTTCTGAAGCGCCCCATGCAAACGTAAGACTTTGCAAGAAGTTCCGTACCGATGCAGCGTCGACAGCAGTTCGACAGCTTCTGCCGCGTAGGCTCATCGACACCGGCTTTGCTAGCCATCTTCAGGAGTTGAATGCCATGCCCAGCTACACCTTGAACGTCAATGGAAATGAACATGTCGTCACCGTGAGCAGCGCATCCATGCCCTTGCTTTGGGTTCTGCGCGACGTCATTGGACTCACTGGCACCAAATACGGTTGCGGCATCGAAATCTGCGGTGCCTGCACGGTATGGGTCAACGGTCAGCCGGAAAAGTCCTGCCATATGGATGTGTCGTCCGCCGCAGGCAAACCGATCACCACCATCGAAGGGCTTTCCCCCGATCGCAGCCACCCGGCGCAGAAAGCATGGATCGCCCACCAGGTGCCGCAGTGCGGCTATTGCCAATCGGGCATGTTGATGAACGTGGCTGCCGCAATGAAGGCCGGCCATCACGGCCAAGAAATCGCCAATGAGGTCAAGAACGTCTGCGTCTGCGGCACCTATCAACGCGTCAAACAAGCCGTGAGCGGTTTGTAAGCAGGAGCCTCCACCATGCAAACCACACTCCCACTGGATCGGCGTCAATTCCTGGCCGGCAGCGGCGGCCTGACCTTGGCCTTGTTCCTGCCCGCCAACCCAGCCGAGGCCGCGGCCGGTACAGCGGTCAACAGTTGGCTCAGCATTGGCAGTGACGACAGCATTTCCTTGACCATCGGCTGCTCCGACATGGGGCAAGGCTCTTTCTCAGGTCTGGCGCAGATCTTGTGTGAAGACCTGATGGTTGATTTGGGGCGGGTGAAACTCATTCAAGGCGCCCCCACCCTGGCGCTGCCGGCGCCCATTGGTTCGGCCATCAATACCGTGGGCAGCGGCGTCACGCGTGGCAATTTTTGGAAGCTGCGTGACGCTGGAGCGAGCGCACGCGAAATGCTTGTGGCCGCGGCCATGGCACAAATCGGCGATGTTGCACGCAGCAACTACAGCGTCAGCAACGGCATCATCCTGCACACCCCGAGCGGGCGCACGCTCAGCTACGGTCAGGTGGCCGCAGCGGCAGCCCAGTTGCCGCCTCCTGCCTCCGCGCCCTTGGTGCCGGACAAACAGTTCCGCTGCATCGGCAAAACCCTGGCCCGATCGGACATTCCGTTCAAAGTGGACGGCAGTGCCGTCTACGGTCTCGATGTGCGCGTGCCCGGCATGGTGTATGCCGTGATCCGCCACTGCCCGAGTTTCGGCGGCAGGCTTGCCGCCGTGCCCCCCACGCCGGCCGGCATGTTGGCGGTGGTCCCAACGCAAGTCATGGCGGGCACGGCGCGCGGCGCCGAAACCGTGGGCAATGTGAACGCCATTGCCGTGGTGGGGCCCACCACCTGGGACGCCTGGCAAGCCGCCAAGCGCCTCACACTGAACTGGAGTTTGCCCGCCAATGTGGCCAGCCTCAACAGCAACCAGTTCATGGCGGACGCGCAAGCCCTGATGAGCACGGCCCCGCCCTATGTGCCAGGAGCTGCCAATCCGCCGGGCACGCTCTACACCGTGGAACGCAGCACCGCCGATGCAAACACGGCCATGGCAAACGCCGCCAAAACGCTAGAAGCCAGCTACTACCTGCCCTATGTGGCGCATGCCTGCATGGAGGTGCTGAACTGCACCGTGAGCTTCGTCGCAGGTCAAAGCTGCGAGGTCTGGGCTCCCACTCAATCGGCCAAGTCCGCCCTGAGCCTGATCTGCGCCATCACCGGACTTGCCGCCAACAAGGTGATCCTGCACACCACCTATCTCGGCGGCGGCCTCGGGCGCAAAGCCGAGTTGGACTTCATCAGTCAGGCCGTGCAAGTGGCGATGGCCGTGCAACGGCCTGTCAAGCTGATGTGGCCTCGCGAGGAGGACTTCACCCACGACCAATACCGACCCATGGCCCTGGTGCGAGTGCGGGCGGGCTTGGACGCGAATGGGCAAATCGCCGCATGGACCTACCGCAATGTGTCGCCCTCCATCCTTGGCCAACGCGGCGCCAACCTGGGCGCCACCGGCGACAGCCAAGGCTATGAAGCTTCGGCCGCTCTGCCCTATAACTTCGGGGCTCGACTGACCGAATGGGTCAGCCATACCGCACCGATCCCGGTCGGCTTCTGGCGTTCGGTGGGTGCCTCGATCAACACTTTCGCGGTCGAATCCATGATCGATGAGGTGGCCGCATCGGTCGGGCAAGACCCCTACCAATTCCGACGCGCGCGATTGAACAACTCACGCTGCTTGGCCGTGTTGGAAGCCGCCGCCCAAGCCGCTGGCTGGGGCACAAGCGGCCCTGCAGGGACGGCGCGCGGCATCGCCATCGGCAGCGCCTTCAACAGCATCGTGGCGCAGGTGGTGGAGGTGCGCGCTGGCCCAAGCGGTCCGGTGGTGACCCGGGTCTGGGTGGCCATCGATTGCTATTTGGTCGTCAACCCAGGATCGGTGCAGGCGCAGATCATTGGCGGCGTGGTGCATGCCATCAATGCCACGCTGTATGGTCGCCAGACCTTTGTGAATGGCGCCGCACAGGTGAAGAACTTCAATACCAGCCGCATGCTGCGGCTGAACGAAATGCCCACCGTCTCCGTGACCCTCATGCCGCCTCCGGACGCGGCAGACCGCACCGTGCCTTTGGGTGGCGTGGGTGAACTGGGTGTGCCAACCTTTGCCCCGGCGTTGGCCAATGCCTGGTTCAAGCTCAGCGGCAAGCGGGTGCGCAGCCTGCCCTTCTATCCCAACGCGACCATGTCTGACGGCTGAGGCCAAGCCGAGGGCTTGCCCAGCCGCCGGCCGAATCAAACGTTCGGCTGAGCGGCCTGGGCCGCGTGTTCGGCTTGTTGATCGGCGTGATAGCTGGAACGCACCATGGCGCCCACGGCCGCGTGGCTGAAGCCCATTTTGTAGGCTTCGGCCTCGAACATCTTGAAGGTGTCCGGGTGCACATAACGGCGCACCGGCAAATGGTGGCCAGAAGGGGCCAGGTATTGCCCAATGGTCAGCATGTCGATGTCATGGGCGCGCATATCGCGCATGACCTGAAGAATCTCTTCGTCGGTCTCACCCAGGCCCACCATGATGCCGCTCTTGGTCGGTACGCCGGGCACTTCGGCCTTGAAGCGCTTGAGCAGGTCCAGGCTGAACTGGTAGTCAGAGCCGGGGCGGGCTTCTTTGTACAAGCGCGGTGCTGTTTCCAGATTGTGGTTCATCACATCGGGCGGTGCCGCCTTCAGGATGTTCAAGGCGCGGTCGGCGCGGCCGCGGAAATCGGGCGTCAAAATTTCGATCTGAGTGCCGGGGCTGAGCTCGCGGATTTTCTGGATGCACTCGACAAAATGGCCGGCGCCACCGTCGCGCAAATCGTCGCGGTCCACGCTGGTGATCACCACATATTTGAGCTTGAGCGCAGCGATGGTCTGCGCCAGCTTCAGCGGCTCTTCGGTGTCGAGCGGGTCGGGGCGGCCGTGGCCCACATCGCAGAAGGGGCAGCGGCGGGTGCATTTATCACCCATGATCATGAAGGTGGCCGTGCCCTTGCCAAAGCACTCACCGATATTCGGGCAAGAGGCTTCTTCGCAGACGGTGTGCAGCTTTTGCTCGCGCAAGATCTGCTTGATTTCGTAGAAGCGGGTGCTGGGCGAGCCGGCCTTGACGCGAATCCAGTCGGGCTTCTTCAGCGTTTCAGCCGGCACGATCTTGATCGGAATGCGGGCCGTCTTGGCCTGCGACTTTTGTTTGGCGCTGGCGTCGTACGCCTCGCCTGTCTTCGCTTCGTGAGTGATGTTCTCGGTCGCCATGCCAGCCCAACTCCAAATGATCGTTCAGCCTTCGAGCTGGGCCTGCAGCCGCTCGCCGAAACGCTGGGCCACTTCGGGCCAATCCGCAAAAACCCCAAGTGTAACGAGGTCCACCGTCGCCAGACCCGCATAACCACAGGGGTTGATGCCGGCAAAGGGCTGCAAGTCCATCGCCACGTTCAAGGCCACCCCGTGATAGGTGCAATGCCGGCTGACCTTGATGCCCAAGGCCGCCACCTTGCCCAAGCCGCGAAAAGGGTCCAGCGGATCGACCGGCCCCGAGAGCGCCGCATGGTTGTGCGGGTCATTCAGCCGCACATAAATGCCTGGCGCGCCCGACACCCGGTGGCCGGTGATGCCATAGGCGTCCAGGGTTTGAATCACGGCCGCCTCCAAGCGGAACACATATTCACGCACAAAGTAGCCCGCCCGCTGCAGATTGATCAAGGGGTAGGCCACCACCTGGCCCGGCCCGTGATAGGTCACCTGCCCGCCGCGGTTGGTCTGCACCACCGGGATGGCACCAGCCTGCAGCACATTGTCGGCTTTGCCCGCCAGACCTTGGGTGTAGGTGGGCGGATGCTCGCAGAGCCAGATTTCATCGGGGGTCTCAGGGCCGCGCGATTCGGTGAACTCGCGCATCGCCTCCACGGTGGGCGCATAGTCCACTCGCCCCAGGGTTTTCACAACAGTCATGACCGAATGGTAGCGCCAGCCTGTAAGGCCTTGGGCGCGCCGGGCGACTGCGTTTGAGTTAGCGTGAACCCTTCATCGCGCTCTTCAGTCCGCCCATCACCGCAAGCGAGAACCACGATGCCTCCCCGTCACACCCCCCAATCCCCCACGCTGCCCAGCCTCCGCGCGATTCGCCCGCTGCTGCTGCTCGCCATGCTGTGCTGCGCCTTGCCCAGCCATGCGCAGAGCCCCCGTCAAGAGGCTTCCCTGGCCTCGGCCTTGGCGGCTTATGAGGCAGACGACTGGCCAGCTGCCGCGCGCGGCTTTGCGGCGCTCTCGGCACAACAAGCACCGCTCGGCGACTACAACCTGGCCATGATGCATTTGCGAGGCGAGTTGCCCAAGCCCGACCCTCGCGTGGCCAAGCGTTTGCTGGAGCGCGCTGCGGCTCATGGTCTGGTGCGAGCCGAACTGGCCCTGGGGCAGTTGTATGAGCAAGGCGTCCTGGGCAAGCGAGATCTGAAACGCGCCACTCAGTGGTTTGCGCGGGCCGCCGCGCACGGCAGCAGCGATGGGCAAGTGGCGCTGGCCACCGCTTTCTACCTGGGACGCGGCGTAGCGCTAGACATGCGCCAAGCCGCGCACTGGTACCGCGAAGCAGCCACCGGCGGCGATGTGGGCGCGCAATACCTGTTGGCCTCGATGTACGAAAGCGGTTTGGGGCTGGCGGCTGATCTGCGCTTGGCGCGCTATTGGTATGACATGGCGGCCCGCAATGGCGACGAGGCCGCGCCCAGCAAGGTGCTGGATCTGGACCGGCGTCTGGCAGACGAGCCCTCCACCTGAGAGGCGGCGCTGTCGGCTTTAGAGCACCACCTTGACCATGGGGTGGGTGCTGAGCGTGCGGTACAACTCGTCGAGTTGTTCGCGGCTGGTGGCGGTGACGGTAATGGTCAGCCCGAGATAGTTGCCGCCCTTGCTGGGGCGTCGCTCAATGGTGGCGGCATCAAACTCCGGGTCGAACTGCAGGGCCACCTGAACAATGGCCTCAACAAAGCCCTCCACATGGCTGCCCATCACTTTGATGGGGAAGCGCGAGGGATATTCGATCAAAGACTGCTCGGGCGGAATGTCCGGCGGCGGATTGAGGGGGGGCAATTGACTCATGGTCTGACTCTCAGAATTTATTCAAAGGCTCAAATGGACTGCAGCAGCTTGGCGCGCTGGTAGGCCTCATAGAGCCGGGCATACACCGGCCCAGGCTTGCCGCGCAGCGCGCCATGTCCCACGGGCTCATGGTCCAAGGTGGTCACCGGCAGCACCTCTTTGGTGGCCGAACTGAGCAAGATCTCGTCCGCGGCGAACAGCTCTGCCTCGGAAATCGGGCGCGAGTTGTAGCCAATGCCGGTTTCTTCGCACAGTTCTTTCAGCAAGTCGACCCGGATGCCCTCCAGCACATGCTCGCTCTTGGGTGGGCCGAGCAATGCGCCTTCTTTGACAATCCAGACATTCGAAGCCGAAGCCTCGGTCAAAAAGCCATCACGCAACAAAATGGTTTCAGTGGCACCTTGATCGGCCGAAATCTGGCGTGCCAGCACATTGCCCAGCAAAGAGGTGCTTTTGATATCGCCGCGCTCCCAGCGGAAGTCGCGCGCGCTGACACAACTCACGCCGTGATGGCGCTCTTCCGCCGAGATCGGCTTGGCCGTGCTGCTGTAGGCAAACACCGTGGGCTGAATGCCCGTCGGCATCACATGGTTGCGCGGGGCCACGCCCCGGGTCACTTGCAAATAGACCGCCTGATCGTCGGCGTCAACCTTGGAGATCAGCTTGCGTGCAATCTCCAGCCATTGCGCCCGCAGCAGGGGGCTGATGATGCGCAGCTTGGCCAAGCTGCGCTCAAAGCGGTCCATATGCGCTTCAAAGCGAAACAGTCGCCGCCCGTACACCGGCAGCATTTCATAGGCCCCGTCGCCAAAGATAAAGCCGCGGTCCATCACCGAGATTTTGGCCTCGGCCAAAGGCGTGTACTCGCCATTCAAATAGCAGTACACCTCGGGCAAAACATGGGGGGTCTTCATGCGGCGTCCTCCTGATCCTGTTCAAGCCAAACAAGGCGGATGGGCCGCCACTCCAAGAGACTCCCAAAGACTATCGCAGCGCGCGGCTCAGGTCTGCAGGAATTATTTGATCCAGAGCCGGATCGCATCCCAAGCGCGACCCAAGATGCCCGCCTCAGGCACAGCCTCTTGCACCACCAAGGGCACCTCGGCCACGGCCACACCGGCAGTCGTCGTCACCTTCAGGGTGCCAACGCGCTGGCCCTTGGTCAAGGGTGCAACCAGCGGATCGGTACGCTCCACCTTGGTTTGCAGCTTGGCGCCATCACCGCGCGGCACCGCCACAAACACAGCGCTGGCCGCGCCCAGCTTGGCCTCGCGAGCCGAGCCTTTCCAAACGGGCACGGTGCTGATGGCCTGGCCGTCTTCAAACAAACGCACCGCATCAAAAGCCGAGTAGCCCCAGTTCAGCAGCTTTTGGCTTTCGCTGGCGCGCGCTTCTTTAGAGGCCGTGCCCATCACCACGCTGAGCAGGCGGCGTTTGCCATTCGGGAATTCGCGTTGGGCACTGGCCACCAAGCAGTAACCCGCCGCTTCGGTGTAGCCGGTTTTCATGCCGTCCACGCTGGGGTCGCGGCGCAGCAGCAGATTGCGGTTGTCTTGGCGAATTTTGTTGAAGGTGTAGTCGCGCTGCGAGTAGTAGGCGTAGAACTGCGGGAAGTCGCGAATCAGATTGGAAGCAATCACCGACAAGTCACGCGCGCTGCTGCGGTGGCCGGGCTCGGTCATGCCGGTCACGTTCTTGAACTCGGTGTTCTTCAAGCCCCAAGCCTGCGCTTGCCGATTCATCATCGCGACGAACTGCTCCACCGTGCCGGCCACGCCTTCGGCCAAAGCCACCGACGCATCATTGCCCGATTGAATGATCATGCCGCGCAGCAGCTCATCGACCTTGGGTGTCATCGTGGTGTCGATGAACATCAGCGAAGGGTCGCCTTTGCGCTCGTCCCAAGCACGCTTGGAAACGGTCAAGGGTTGCTCCAACGTCAGGCGCTTGTCGCGCAGCGCACCGAAGACGATGTAGGCCGTCATCAGCTTGGTCAGCGATGCGGGGTCGTTCGGCGTATCGGCATCACGCTCGGTCAGCACCCGGTTGGCCGACATGTCCAGCAGCAAATAGCTGCGCGCAGCAATCTCGGGCGCCTGCGGTGCCTGCGCTTGCGCCGGCAAAGTGGCGAGTGCAGACACGGCGGCCAGGGCCAAAGCGATCAGTCGTTTCAAAATCATCATCAAGAAGTCTCGGGGAAATCAGGCCTGCCAATTGCGAAGCACGATGTTCTTCAGCAATGGCAACTGCCCATGGAAAAAATGTCCTACGCCAGGCACCACCACCACCGGCAAGGCCTGGGGCCGCGCCCAGTCCAGCACCGAGCTGAGCGGCACCACATCGTCTTGCTCGCCGTGAATGACCAAAGAGTCGGCCGGCACAGTCGCCGTGTTGAAGCGGCTGGTGGCCGGGCCGACCAAGACCAGGCGCTGGGCACGCTCAGACTCCGGCAGACGCAAGGCCGCTTGCGTGCTCACATAGGCGCCAAAAGAGAAACCCGCGAGCACCAAGGGTTCGTCGGCCTCGCGCAGCGCCGCCAGAACAGCCAAGGCATCGTCAATCTCGCCCCGCCCTTCGTCCCAGCCCCCTTCCGACTTGCCAATGCCGCGGAAATTGAAGCGTGCCGCGCGGTAGCCTAACTGCACAAACGCACGGGCCAGGGTCTGCACCACTTTGTTGTCCATGGTGCCGCCCTGGGTCGGGTTCGGGTGGCAAATCAAGGCCAAGCCGCGCGTTGCGGTGCCGGCGCTGGGGCGATCAATGGCGCATTCCAGCACACCCGCTGGGCCTGCAATCAGGCGCTTTTCGGTTTGAGCATTCACAACTCAGAGCCCAACGCTGTCTGGCAAGACCAGGCGCTCCACCACTTCACCGTTTTTCAGGTGCTTGTCGACAATCTCGTCGATATCGCTCTGGTCCACATAGGTGTACCACGTGGCATCTGGGTAGACCACAGCCACCGGGCCGCCTGCGCAGCGGTGCAAGCAGCCGGCCTTGTTGACGCGCACGCCGCCGACGTCAGCCAGACCCAGGTCCCGCACACGCGCCTTGCAATGCTCAAAACCTGCTTGCGCCCCGTGTTGGGCACAGCTGTTTTTGCCACTGTCACGTTCGTTGAGACAGAAGAAGATGTGTCGCTTGAAATAGCTCATGCCGCTATTGTAGGGACGGGGCTCTCAAGCCCTGGCGCTGGGCCTCAAAGACCTTGGCCGAGGCTGGCTCGCCCCTTGCCACTGGATCGTGATCTCAGAGACCTTAAACCTCCCGCCGACCGATCAGGGTCAAGAGCCATGCCAGCGCGGCGAAGGGCCAGACCCAGCCCACCCATTCCGCCAAGCCGTACAGATTGACGAAGCGGTTTTGCTCCCAGGTCTGCAAGCGCTGCGCCAGATAGGGGTCGGAGGGCGCCTGGCTGACCAAGGCAATCAAGGCGCACATCACCACCAAACCCAAGGCCGCGCAGACCCGCCGAGGCAAGCCCACAGCCACCAGACTTAGGAACACACCAACAGCCAAGCCCGGCCAAGTGGCCAAGGTGAGCCATGCCCAGGTGTTTTGCGGGCCGAAGTTCAGGCCCGTGGACAGCGCGGTGACCATGACCCCGATCAAGGCCGCACCCAAAACCAAAATCACACGTCGCCAAGCCCCGCGCGAGACCGACAACACCAACAAGGAAGGCGCCAACACGCCAAGGGCAATCGTGATGGCTTCCAAGCCCGGCGGCAGGGTGCGGATCTCATCGGTCACGCTTTCTGCCCATTGCAGCGCCCAAGGCGTTCCGGCCAACAGGTCTTGCGCCGTGGCCTGCAGATGCGGCAACCATTGGCCCAAAGCCAGAGGAATCGGCGCGGGGAACAACAGGCCCAAGGGCCACATGGCCAGCAAGGCCAGCGCACCTGCGCAATGCGGCTGAAACCAGTACTCGCGCACATCGTGCCAGCGCCGCAAGCCACCAAAAGCACTCAACAGCAGGCCGATCACCATGCCCACCAAGGCCCCCGCCGCATTGAGCAACCAGTCGGCCAGCGAAGGCACACGCGAGGGCAGGAAGTACTGGCCGAACTCCATCACATAAGACAACAAAGGCCCCGGCAGCAGGCCCAGCGCGATGCTGCCCCAAAGCCCCCAGCCACTGCGCAAGCCCGCAGCCAAGCCCAAAAATCCCAGCGGCACATAGCCCAGCACATTGATGTACTGGTCGAACAAGCCGAAGTAGCGCGGCCAGGGTAGGCTGAGCATGCCCTGCAGCGTCAGCCCTGGCGGCCAGACCCAGGGACCAAAGGGGTACAAACTGGCGTAAGCAATCAAGGCCGCATAGGCCAAGAGCAACCAGGTCGCAGAGCTTTGCCGGCGCGACATGGGCGTTCAGCTCAGAAAGGCTTCACCACCACCAGCACCACGATGGCCGCAAATGCCAGCACCGACACCTCATTGAAGACACGGAACCAGCGATGGCTGCGGCGGTTGCTGTGCTGCTCAAAGCGGCCCAACAAGCGTCGGCAGTAAAAGTGGTAGCCCATGACCAAGGCCACCAAGAAGAGTTTCAGGTGCAGCCAGCCCCGATTGAAGCCGTGAAAGTTCTCCACCAGCAACCACAATCCCAAGCCCACCGCCGGCACCATCAGCAGGGTCATGAACCGGTAGAGCTTGCCTGCCATCAGAAGCAGGCGCTCACGTTCCGCGTGGCTGTCTGCGGGCACCATGGCCAGGTTCACGAAGAAGCGCGGCAGATTGAACAAGCCGGCAAACCAGGCGGCGACGAAAACAATGTGAAAAGCTTTGATCCAGAGCATCGGCCAATTATGTGGGGTGGCAGACCCTTGGCCTCATGCACGCAGCGCAAAGCCGTGGGCAAAAAAAAGCCCCGGCTACACAGCCGGGGCGATAAAGCCTTTTCGCTGTCATCACGCAAAGGCTCCTGCTCAGGGAGGAAAAGCAGGGAACGACCACCTTGCGGCTATCATTCGAAGTGAATATTAACAGAAATGACACAGCTTTGTCAGCCGGGTGTGTCGCGTAGATTGCCCAGTCCTGCACAAAACGCCCGAGTTGCTTGAATTTCGACGGAGTTTGCCCTTGTCCCGCTCAGCCCTGATCCCCGCCCCCTTCCCTGCCAGTCGCCCACGCCGCCTGCGCCGCGACGCCTTCACCCGCGCCTTGGTGCGTGAGCATGGCCTGCGCGCCAGCGACCTGATCCTGCCGGTGTTTGTGCATGAGGGCAGCAACCGGGTCGAGCCGGTCTTGTCCATGCCCGGGGTCGCTCGCCTGAGTTTGGATCGCCTGATCCCCGTCGCCGAGGAATGCGTGGCATTGGGTATTCCGGTCATGGCCTTGTTCCCGGTCATCGACCAAGCGTTGAAGACCCCGGATGGCGCAGAAGCCGCCAACCCAGAGGGCTTGGTGCCCCGGGTGGTGCGCGCTTTGAAAGCCAAGGTGCCGGGCTTGGGGATCTTGACCGATGTGGCTCTGGACCCCTACACCAGCCATGGTCAAGATGGCGTGCTGGATGAGACCGGCTACATCTTGAACGACCCCACCGTCGACATGCTGCGCCGCCAGGCCTTGGTGCAAGCCGAGGCAGGCGTGGACATCGTGGCCCCCAGCGACATGATGGACGGGCGCATCGGCGTGATCCGCCAAGCTTTGGAGGCTCAGGGCCACATCCACACCCGCATCATGGCCTACAGCGCCAAGTATGCGAGCGCGTTTTATGGGCCCTTCCGGGACGCGGTCGGCTCCGCCAGCAATCTGGGCAAGGCCGACAAAAAGACTTACCAAATGGACCCCGGCAATAGCGACGAAGCCCTGCGTGAGGTGGCTTTGGACATTGCCGAGGGCGCCGATATGGTGATGGTCAAGCCCGGCATGCCGTATTTGGACATCGTGCGCCGAGTCAAGGACGAATTCCGCGTGCCCACTTTTGCCTACCAGGTCAGCGGTGAGTACGCCATGATGAAGGCGGCTGCCGCCAACGGCTGGCTGGATCATGACGCGGTGATGATGGAGTCACTGCTGGCCTTCAAGCGCGCCGGTGCCGACGGTGTCTTGAGCTACTTCGCCCTCGAGGCTGCTCGCTTGCTGAAGCAGGGCTGATGCGGGTTTTTCACATCCACGACGAGCACTTCACCGAGCTCAAACGACTCCCCGCTGACTTGCCCGAATCCGGATTTCTCTGGCTGGGCTGCGGGCGCAGGGAGTTCGAGTTGCAGCATCTGGAGGTGCAACTGGCCCTGCAGCGCTGGGGCTGCGGACCATTGGTTGATTTGCATGTGGCCGATTTGCTGAACAACCAACTGCCCTCGCACTTCGACTACACGTCTTGGTACGACCTGCTGGTGTTCCGGCGATTGGCGGCCGCACCGGGCAGCGAAGACTTGTTCGTGGACGACGAGCATGGCACCTTGGCCAGCGCACAAAAAGCCTTTCGCGCCATTGACACCAGCCCGGTCGGCTTTGCCGTGTTTGACCGCGTTTTACTGACCGTGCACCCCACCGATTGCGCCGTGCGCGACTACTTTGCCAGCAAGCTCGGGGCCTTGACTGAGGGCCGAGATCTGCGCGGCAGTTCGCGCCTGCCCAACAGCTCGGCCGAACTGATGCTGCGCATGGTCAACCATATGGTGGACAGCTATCTGGAACTGCGCCGCCTATTGACCCGCCAGATGGGCACCTTGCAGCGCGCCCTGATGGATTCGCGGCGCGAATTTGATCAGTGGCCCTTGTTGCTGGAGTCGCGCGACGCGCTGCACCGCCTGGAAGACACTTGCGAAGACCAGCGCAGCGCCATCCAAGAGTGGATCGATGTTTTGGACGATTGGCCCAGCAGCGCTGACCTCAGCACGCAACGCGAACGCGAGCTGCTGCGGGTGCGCTCTCGCGACGTGCTGGAGCATATCGAGCGTGTGCTCAGCCATGTGCGACGCATGGAGTCCTCCGCCGAGTCTGCGGTGCAAATGCACTTTTCAGCGCTAGGTCACCGCACCAATAACATCATGCGCACACTGACCGTGCTGACCGCGATTTTCTTGCCGCTGAACCTGATCACAGGCATTTTCGGCATGAACTTCGACAGCCTGCCGCTGATTCATCGCGCCACCGGATTCTGGATTGCCTTTGGTGTGATGGCCTTGGTGGCCTTGCTGCTGGGCGCCTTTTTCTGGCGCAAGCGCTATCTGGGCACGCAGCGCTAAGGCTCCGGACTCAAGCGCGTCGATAAGGGTCCGCGAAGCCCAGGGCCAAGAGTATTTCGGACTCACGGGCTTCCATGCATTCGGCCTCGTCGTCCTCCTCATGGTCATAGCCCTGCGCATGCAAAGTGCCATGCACCAGCATATGGGCGTAATGGGCCGCGATATCGATGCCCGCCTCACGGGCTTCGCGCTCCACCACTTCGGCGCAGATGACCAGGTCGGCGGTGACCACCGGCTCATGGCTGTAATCAAAGGTCAGCACATTGGTGGCGTAGTCCTTGCTGCGAAAGTCGCGGTTCAAGGCTTGCCCTTCTTCGGCATCCACAATGCGCACCGTTATTTCACCGGGCAATTCCAGGGCGGCACGAATCCAGCGCTGCACTTTGTGGCGCGGCAGCACCGCCCGATGGCGCGCATCGGCAAACTGCAAGGACAGACTCAGTTCAGCAAGGCTCATCGCTGCGCTCCTTTTTCTGTTTTCGCGGACGCAGACTCGGCCGCCGAGCGTGCCTCATAGGCCTCCACAATGCGCGCCACCAGCGGGTGGCGCACCACATCGGCGCTGGTGAAGCGTGTCATCGCGATGCCCTTGACCTTGGCCAAGACCCGTTCAGCATCCACCAGGCCGCTGGTCACGCCACGCGGCAAATCCACCTGGCTGGTATCGCCGGTGACCACACATTTGCTGCCAAAGCCGATGCGGGTCAAGAACATCTTCATTTGCTCGGGCGTGGTGTTTTGCGCCTCGTCCAAAATCACAAACGCATGGTTCAGCGTGCGGCCGCGCATAAAGGCCAGCGGCGCCACTTCCAACATGCCCTTCTCAAAGGCCTTGGTGACGCGGTCAAAGCCCATCAAGTCATACAGCGCGTCATACAGCGGGCGCAAATAGGGGTCGACTTTTTGCGTCAGGTCGCCGGGCAAAAAACCCAAGCGCTCGCCCGCCTCCACCGCAGGGCGGGTCAGAATGATGCGCTGCACCGAGCTGCGCTCTAAAGCATCGACCGCGCAGGCCACGGCCAAGAACGTTTTGCCCGTGCCGGCCGGCCCCAGGCCAAAGGTGATGTCGTGCGCCAGGATGTGGCGCAGGTATTCATGTTGGCGAGGCGTGCGCCCGGCCAAGTCGGCCCGGCGGGTGCGCAAAACAATCGCTTCCGGCGCAGCTGAAGGCGCTGCTGTGGCCGATGCGGCCCGCTTGCGCTTGCTTGCCGGCGCCAACTCTCCCGCCGCCTCCGCCAAGGCCAGCTGAAAGATCTCGGGCGCTATCGCACGACGAGCCCGCTCATACAGACTTTGCATCAATTGCAAGCTGCGCTCGGCGGCGGCTTTGGGGCCCTCGATCCGAAAACTTTCATGCTGACGCAGGATTCGAACCCCCATGCCGGCTTCGATTTGGCGCAGATGCTCATCCAAGCTGCCGCACAAATGGGCCAGCCGGCGGTTGTCCACCGGGGCAAATTCATGGCGAAGAATCACAAAAATTTGTCTTTCATAGGCATTAAGTAGGACTGGCATTGTCGCCCGAGCAAGTACGGAGGCGAAGCCCTGGCGGCGTCCTGCACAATCGCCCCCCATGCATTGCTCGACACATTCAGACACAAGTCCTGACTCAAACGCCTATTGCAGCTGGGCACGAAGCGCGGCTGCGCTGGTGGCCGGGGCGGTTTTGCTTGGCCTGCCCATGGCGGCTTGGGCGCAAAACGCAGCGGCGGCGCAGACCAGCTGGGGTGGACTTGAATGGATGCGCTTGCTGCAAACACTGCTGGCCGGCATGGCGCTGATGATGAGCGCAAGCACCGGGTTGATTGCCCATGGCCACGCCGGTGATCGCCCGATTGCTTATCTAAGTGCCGCACTGCTGGCCGGCGGCTTGTGGGGCTTGCTGCCGACGCTGGACTCGCTTTTGCCTCTGCAGGCCGAGACGCGAGATGTGCTGTCTTTGGCCCTGCTGGCCGCAGCCACCTGGGCATCGGTGCAATACCTGATGCATCAGATTGGCGCTTCGCGAGACTGGATGGGCCGCCTCTTGCTCGCGCAGATGGTGACCGCGCCGCTGAGTTTGCAATTGGCACCGCCCAATTTGGACAGGGTCACGCAGCGCCTCTGGTTTGCCTTGTTGTGCCTGGAGTTGCTTCTAGCGATGGCGCATCACATCAACCTGCGGCGGCGCCGCCTCAAGGTGAGCGTGAACCCCTCGCCTACGCAGGCACGCGAATTGAAAAACACCAGCGGCTTGCTGGGCGCGGCAGCGGTCTCTTCACTGATGCTGCTGGCTGGGTCGGTGTTCGGTCTTCCCCATGATTCGCTCCCCGTCGCCCTGCCCTTCATCGGGCTGAATTTGGCGCTGGCCCTGCTCGGCCATGGCTTGCTGGCCACCCAGGCCCTTGTCCATGCGCGCAAACAAGCAGAAGCACAGCAAGATCAAATGGAACAAGCCATGATTGAGCGCGTGGCCGAAGTCGAGCGCAGCTACGGCGAAATGGCGGAACAAAAGCTCGAGCAAGTGACCGAGCGAGAACGCAAACGCATTGCCGCCGATCTGCACGACGACTTGGGGGCCAAGCTGCTGACCATTGTGCACACCAGCGAGTCCGATCGCATTTCCACCTTGGCTCGCGAGGCGCTGGAGGAAATGCGTCTCTCGGTGCGCGGCCTGACGGGCAAACCGGTGCAGTTGCTGGACGCCCTGGGCGATTGGCGCGCCGAAGTGGTTTCGCGCCTGGGTCAGGCCAATATCCTGGCCGAATGGAAGTCCCCCTCGGAAGACATCGTCCACACCCTGCCCGCGCGTGCTTACGTGCAAACCACACGCATCTTCCGTGAGGCGGTCAGCAACATCATCAAACACAGCGGCGGCACCCACTGCACCATCAGTTGCAGCGTCCAGGACGGCGACTTCATGGTGGTCATTCAAGACGACGGCCAAGGCATTCCCGCCGAGTTGGACGGCCGCCTGGACCGCGGGCATGGCATGGCAAGCATGAAGTCACGCGCCAAACAAATGCATGGCCAATGCCTGGTGGAGTCGGGGCCGGGCTGGGGAACCGTGATTCGTCTCACGATTCCGCTCTGAACATCGCGGGATTCGCCGCCCAGCCCCTCAGGCACGTTGGCAGCTTGCCGATAAAGCCTTACTGTTACGGATGATTCCGGAGCCCGCTGCAATCCGCCGCTGGCCCAACCGATAGCGACCGAGAACCCCATGGATCACATCCTCTTGCTTGAAGACATTCCTGAAATCCGCGCTTGGCTGAAAGCGCTGATCAAGCAGGTGTTCGCCAACGCGCAAATCACCGAATGCTCGCGCGTGCAAGATGCCCTGAGTCTGGTCAACAGCCAGCGCTTCAATCTGGCCCTGCTGGATCTGGGCCTGCCGGATGGTTCAGGCGTGGATGTGATCGCCGCGCTGCGCGAGCGCCAACCGGAAGCCCAATCGGTGATCGTGACCATTCATGATGACGATGAACACCTGTTCCCGGCCCTGCAGGCCGGTGCATTTGGCTATTTGCTGAAAGAACAGTCGCGCGAATTGCTGGTCGAGCAACTGCAGCGCATGAGCCAAGGCGAACCACCGCTGTCGCCCTCGATCGCGCGCAAAGTGATCTCCTACTTCGCCAAACAGAACCGCCCTCAAGCAGCAGCGCTGCTGCACGAGGTCTCGCTGACCGACCGCGAGACGGAAGTGCTGCTGCGCGTGGCCAAGGGCTTCACCCTGCCTGAGATTGGGGTGCAACTCGGCCTGTCGCGCCACACCATCGCCGACTATGTGAAGCAGATCTACCGCAAGCTCAATGTCTCCTCGCGCGCCGAGGCCGCTTTGGAAGCCCAACGCCTGGGCCTGTTCGGACGCAACTGAAGCGCCCCCGGATCGGCTGGATAATGGGCCGATGATTGGAAGACTGACTGGCGTCATTGCGGAGAAATCGCCCCCGCTGGTTCTCATTGATGTGCAAGGCGTCGGCTACGAGGTCGATGTGCCAATGAGCACGTTCTACAACCTCGGCAATCTGGGTGAACGGGTCTCGTTGCTGACCCATTTTGTGGTGCGCGAGGACGCTCAAATCCTGTTTGGCTTTCTCAGTCAAGAAGAGCGCGCCACCTTCCGCCAACTCATCAAAATCAGCGGTGTCGGGCCGCGCATGGCCTTGTCGCTCTTGTCCGGCCTCTCCGTGGCCGAATTGGCGCAGGCGGTGGCCCAGCAGCAAAGCGCTCGCCTGACCAAAGTCCCCGGCATCGGCAAGAAAACGGCCGAGCGTCTGCTGCTGGAATTGAAAGGCAAGCTCGGGCAGGATCTCGGCGCGCCGGTGAGCGTGAGCCATGACAACCAAGGCGACATCCTGCAAGCCTTGATCGCCTTGGGCTACAGCGAAAAAGAGGCGGCTCTGGCGCTCAAAGCCCTGCCGCCCGATGTGGGCGTGAGCGAAGGCATCAAGCTGGCGCTCAAGTCGCTGTCTCGTTGAAGAGCACCAGATAAAGCCCAGTCAGTCATGAGCATTCAAACCGACGAATTCGACAGCCCCTTCAGCCCGGCCAGCGCTGCGCGGGTGATCAGCGCCGCGCCGTCCTCCCCCAAAGAAGAAGCCATTGAGCGGGCTTTGCGCCCGAAATTGCTGGACGAGTACGTGGGCCAAGCCAAGGCGCGCGAGCAGCTGGAAATCTTCATCGGCGCCGCGCGCAAGCGCGATGAGGCCATGGACCATGTGCTGCTGTTCGGCCCTCCGGGCCTGGGCAAAACCACCTTGTCCCACATCATTGCGGCCGAGCTGGGCGTGAACCTGCGTCAAACTTCGGGGCCGGTGCTGGAAAAGCCCAAGGACTTGGCGGCCATCCTGACCAATCTCGAGAAAAACGATGTGCTCTTCATCGACGAGATTCATCGCCTTTCTCCCGTGGTGGAAGAGATCCTCTACCCAGCCCTGGAGGACTATCAGATCGACATCATGATCGGCGAAGGCCCAGCGGCACGCTCCATCAAATTGGATTTGCAGCCCTTCACCCTGGTGGGCGCCACCACCCGTGCCGGCATGCTGACCAATCCGCTGCGCGACCGCTTTGGCATCGTCGCTCGCCTGGAGTTCTATACCGACCTTGAACTGCAACGCATCGTCAGTCGCTCGGCTGCCCTCTTGAATACGTCGATGGACGATGAAGGCGCGATGGAGATTGCGCGCCGCTCACGCGGCACCCCGCGCATCGCCAACCGACTGCTGCGCCGTGTGCGCGACTATGCCGAAGTCAAAGGCAATGGCCATATCGGCAAGACCATTGCCGACAAAGCCCTGGCCATGCTGGACGTGGACCCGCGCGGTTTCGACCTGATGGATCGCAAACTGCTGGAGGCCATCGTGCACCGCTTTGACGGTGGGCCGGTCGGGCTGGAAAACGTCGCCTCGGCCATTGGCGAAGAAGCCGGCACCATCGAAGATGTGATCGAGCCCTATTTGATCCAACAAGGCTTTTTGCAACGCACGCCGCGTGGCCGCATCGCCACCCTGGCGGCCTTCCGCCACTTGGGCGTGACGCCTCCGAAATCCAGCGGCGCCTTGTTCGAAACCTAAGGCCCGCCGGCGGCTTCCCTGCTGCCACGGGAGCCCGACTCAAGCACCGATACAGGCATAAAAAAAGCGACCCGAAGGTCGCTTTTTTGATTCTGTCGCGAACGATCAGAAGTTGTGGCGCACGCCCACAGCGAAGGAGTCGAAGTCGCCCTTCTTAGTGTCGTTGGCGTCGATGGCGGTGTAGAAGCCATAGACCTTGGTGCGCTTGCTCAGGTTGTAGTTGTAGCCCACGGTGTACTGCTTGGCGCCATGACCGCCGAAGCCAGCCGTACCACCGGACTCAGTGCCGCCGACGTTCACGTGGAACTCAGAAGCGCCCAGGGTGTACATGGCCGACACGCGACCCACATTGCGCTTGGCATTGCTGCCAACGCCCGTGTCTTCAACTTGCCAGTAGCCGCCGAAGGTGAATGCGCCCAGCTCATACAGGCCGCGCACTGCGTACTGGATGCCAGAACCTTGCTTGGTGTAGCCAGCGCCCAGGTGCAGAGGGCCCATGTCGTAGTTGGCAGACAGGTCGAAGGCGCGCTCGTCAGCGCCTTCACCCGCATGAGCCGTGATTTCAGCAGAGAAACCAGCGTAGGTCGGGGTGAAGTAGCCCACCTTGTTGGCTTCGGTCCAGCCGGTGCCGAAAGCGTACAGAGCGTCGCTCGAAGTGCCGGTGTCGTGGTTGTGCATGGAGATGTAGTCCGCAGTCGCGAAGTACGAACCATTGGTCCAACGACCCAGCTTAACGGTACCGAAGTTGCCGCTCAGTTGCACAGCAGCTTCACGGTTCCAGAAATTGGTCTTGGTGGCCTTGCCATCGTCAGAGTTCAGGCCGTGCTCCAGCAGGAACTGAGCCTTCAGGCCGCCGCCCAGATCTTCCGTGCCCTTGAAGCCCAGGCGCGAGCTGTTGTTCTGGACCACAACCTTGCGGTCGCCGCCGTCTTGCGACTGGCTTTCCACGGAGGTGTTGATACGGCCCCACAGGGTGACCGAGCTTTGAGCGAATGCAGGAGCGGCGAAAGCTGCAACAGCTGCCACGAGAGCGATCTTTTTCATCGTATGCCTTTGTGAGTTGAGATTGAGCTGAGCTTGGAGGCCCGGTCTTCTGCGCAATGTGGCACGAGTATAGAAGTCACCAGCGGAGCCTGCAGCATTTCGACGCGAAATTGCAACACTTAACTGTTACACCCCGCCATATGCGCTCCAGCACTTGCAAACAGTGCGAATAAATAACGCGTGGATTGCATGCAGCGCTGGCCTTGGGCCCTGATTTGCGCCCCTGATCTTTAGGCCGCGAGCCGGCCCTCAATTCGCCGGCGCCAGCCCCTCAAGATGCCCTTCGTCATTCCAACCAATCAGGCGAAACCCGCCATCCGCGAACAAGAGTCGATTGATGCTGGCATTGCCCAGCGCCCAGCTGCGAGGGGCTTGCAAAGACTGACCCGTCGCGGCCCGGTACAGGCAGTCCAAAACACCGCCGTGACTGACCACCAGCAAGCTTCTACCCGGATGAGCCTCGGCCAATCGCTGCAGGGTGCTCAGGCTGCGCCGGTAAAAATCACCCAAAGACTCGCCGCCCGGCGGGCAGAAGTCGGCCTCGCGCCGCCGCCAACGCTCGCTGGACTCGGGCGATTGCTCGGCAATTTGCTGAAAAGTCAGCCCTTCAAAAGCACCGAAGGCGCGCTCACGCAGGCCCGCATCACGCTGCAAGGGCGGCAGTTCGGGTCGCCGGCAGGTCAGGGCCTCGGCCGTCTGCGCCGCACGCGAAAGGTCACTGGAGAAGACAGCGTCGATGGCCTCGTCTTGCAGCGCCAGCGCCAGTCGCTCGGCCTGCATCAGCCCCAAAGGGCTGAGCCCAATGTCGGTATGCCCTTGGATACGCGCGGCGCGGTTCCACAGGGTTTCGCCATGGCGAATGAGCAGAATGCGCGTGCTGCTATCGAGCGACATAGGGTCTAAACGCCCCAGAGCACCGGCTCTTCGGCCTTCAAGCTGTGCCGCATCAGCTCGACCAGCGGCCAGACCCGCTGCCGCAGGCTCACCCCCTCACGCCGAGGCGGCGGCTCGCCAGCGGCCAGCGCTTCGGCCTGTGCGGCGGCAAAAGCCGCTTCATCGTCCTTGACCGCCTGCTCCAACTGCTGCATGGCCAGCGCCAATTCTTCAACCGGCAACAGGCCTTTGGGCGAGGGCTCGCGCCCCAGCAATCGAAGCATCTGATCCCCCTGAGGGCCCAGCATGATGACGTCTGCCCCGGCTTTTGACTTGAATTTGTAAATCATGGCGCTTGCTTGTTCCCTTGGCTCTGGCCTTCAAGCGCCTATTGTGCGGGAGCGGGCGCCAAGATCCGGCGCAAGGCGGCCCAGGCAAACAAGGCAAACGGGCTCGGGACATGCGGCGTTGTTCTACGCCCCATGTCCCGAGCCCGCTCACACCCGCAAGCCGCCCATCAGCGTCATGCCCAAACGCCCCGGGGGCGCGCCGGGCGGCGCGGGCCGCCGCCAGACTCGCTCTTCAAAGGCGTGGGGCGCGAGTGCCGGGGCGTACAAAAAGCCCTGGAATTCATCACAGCCAGCGCGCGCCAAAAAGTCTTTTTGCGCCTCGGTTTCCACGCCTTCTGCAATCACATGCAGCCGCAAAGCCTGGCCCATTTGGATGATGGCGTTGACGATGCCCGCATCGCTGAAGTCCCCAGGCAGGCCTTTGACAAAGCTGCGGTCAATTTTCAATCGCTGGATGGGGAATCGCTTCAGATAACCCAGACTGGAATAGCCGGTGCCGAAGTCATCGATGGACATGCACACGCCCAGAGCCGCCAAGGCCTCCAGCCGATGCAAGGCCTCCTCGGCATCGCGCAGCAAGATCGACTCCGTCAATTCCAATTCCAGCAGGGCCGGCGGCAAGCCCGAGTCTCGCAAGACCTGTGCGACGGTCTCGGCAAACTGGCTTTGCTGAAACTGCAGGGCCGACACATTGACCGCCACCGGCATGCGCCAGCCTTGGCGCAACCAGCTCGCCGCTTGCTCCACCGCTTGGCGCAGCACCCATTCGCCAATGGCCACCACAAAGCCACTTTCCTCGGCCACTGGGATGAATTCACCCGGCGAAATCTCACCGCGCAGCGGGTCGCGCCAGCGAATCAAAGCCTCGGCGCCAATCACTTGGCCATTGCGCAAATCGATCTGAGGCTGGTAGTGCAGCCGGAACTGCCCTTCCATGAGCGCTTGCCGCATGGCGTGGTCCAGGCGCATGCGCGACAGCAAATCCACGTCTTTGCGGGGCTGGTGGAAGTGGAAGGTAGAGCGGCCGCTTTCCTTCACCCAGTGCATGGCGCGCTCCGCGCTCGCCATCAGTTCTTCAGCGCTGGCGCCATCACTGGGGAACAAGGCGATGCCGGTGCTGCAGGTGACGGTGAAGCTGAGCGTGTCGAAATTGAAGGGGCGCGACATCGCTTCCTGCACCCGCCGGGCCGCATGCTCGGCGCCACGCGCGTCGGCTTGATGGATCAGCAAGGCGAACTCATCTCCCCCCAGGCGGGCCACGGTGTCCACCTCGCGCAAGCAGGCCTTCAAGCGCTCAGCCACCTCCTTCAGCACCCGGTCGCCGTAGGAATGGCCCAGGGTGTCGTTGATCTGTTTGAATCGATCCAAGTCCACATTGAGCAAGGCAAAGGGTGCGCCTTCGCGGCGCGCCATGGCCTGCGCATAGTCGACCCGCTCGGCCAAGGCCCGTCGGTTCGGCAGGCCGGTCAACATATCGGAATGGGCCAACTCATCGATGCGCTGGTTGGCGGCCATTTTTTCGCTCAGGTCGCGGAAGGAATAGACCCGCCCAATCGGCCGCCCACGGCTGAACTGGGGCAGCGACACCCGCTCCAACACCCGCCCGTCATTCAGTTTGATCACATCACTGCTTTGCAGCAGCGGGGCTTCTTCGATCGCCGCCAAGCGCTGGGCATAGGCCGCCCCATCGATGACGCTGCGGCGCATCCAGGTCTGGACCGCCTCGTCATTGCGCTCCAAGAGCAAATCAGCGGGAATGCCCCACATCGAAGCGAAGCGCCGATTGAACGAGCGCATACGGCCCGCCAAATCGGCCACCAAAATGCCGTCGGCCGTGCTCTCCAAGGTGGCCTGCAATTCGGCCACCAAAGCCTCGCGCTCTTCTTCGTTTTGCCTCTGCCGACTCAAGTCACGAATCGCCACCAGCCAATAACTCTGGTTCGATCCGGCGGGCCTGATGGCACTGATGCGCCGGGTCACCCACAGCATCTGCCCATTGGCATGGCGGATCAAGGTGTCGGAGTTCAAGCTGGCTGCGCTATTGCTTGCCGCCTCCATCCAGAACATCGCATCTTCCGGCGTACTTGCCAGCGACTCAACGGCTTGGCCCAGCAGTTGTTCCGCAGGCATGCCCAGCAGCTGCGTCGCGGCAGCATTGACCGCCAGGATGCAACGGCTCACCCCGTCCACCAGCCACGCGGCTTCCAGCAAACCCTCCAGCAGGGCTGCGAAAGGTTCCGCGGAGGAGGAGGTCGGGGAGGCGGGAGAAAACTGCAGGCTGACCACGGTCACGCCGCCAACTCCGTCGCGCCCAGGCCGCCACCGGCACCGGGGCCAAGGCTGGGCTCAAAGAAATAGGCAATGCGTGTGCGCGGACTCAGATAGTCCATCGACGCGCGCGGCAATTGCTGCGCCTTCAGGCTGCGGCGGATGCCCAGATCCGGCGTGTCTTCCAGGTTCAGCACCAAGGCTTCTTCGCGCGGCACCTTGGGGTCATGCACCATCACCTTGGGCTTCAGCGGGCGGGAGGAATTGACCGCCACCACCAGCGCAAACCGATCATCGGTCAGCTGCACTGCTGAGCCCGGCGGGTACACACCCATCATGCGAATGAAGGCATTCAGCATGGTAGCGTCAAAGCGATTGCGCCCTTGGGCAAACATCAGCGACAAGGCTTCGTGCGGCGTCATCGCCTTGGAGGCCAACAAGGGGTTGCAAAGGCCGTCGAAACGATTCACCAAGGCCACGATGCGAGCCCCGGCGCTCATCCGGTCCATATTGATGCGCTGTGGGAAGCCGCTGCCGTCTGCGTTCTCGTGATGCTGGGCAATGATCAGCAAGGGGCCGGGCGACAAGCCCATGCCCTGCGCAATCGCCACGCCCTTGGCCACATGTTGCTGATAGGCCTGCACTTCGGCGCTGGTGAAGCTGTCGTCTCGGTTGCGCAAGCGCGCCAACACCTCCAGCTTGCCCACATCGTGCAGCAAGGCGCCCACGCCCAGGTCCATCATCTCGTCGCGATTCAGGCCAAAAGCCCGTCCCAAGAGCAAGGAAATGATGGACACATTCAAGGCATGCGCGGTGCTGCGATCGCCGGCGCCTTCATTGAGCAAGCGGATGTTCAGGTCGCCTTCGACCAGCATCTTGTCCAACAGGGCCGCCGTCAGGGCAGTGGTCTGCTCGCGGCTGGCGCGCGGATCGCGCGGCACCATGTCCATCACTTCACGGAAGGCCGAAGCCGCTTCGCCGTACTGTCGCTCGCAAATCTGCAGGGCCTCACGCTGCGCGGCCAAGGCGCGGCGATGCGCCTCCCGAGCCAACTCTTCCGCCGAACTGACCTCCGCCACACTCATGGGCGCAGGCGTGGCCGGCAAGGGCGTTGCATCCATGTGCAAATCGCTCTTGCCCGGGCTCCAGCGCACCTGACTCAAACCCAGTCGGCGCAATATCAGCAATTGATCTTCGGAGGCCAGCTTGAAACTGCTGAGCGGGAACGGATGCGACATCCAGCCCAGATCCAGGTGGATGAACATCCCCACCTTCAGCTGGCCTACATCGATCAAAGGATCGGCAGTTCTGTCCTTCATAGTCTTCCTACGCCTGTTCGTTGAGGCGCCCTCCGGTCAAGCTTCGGCTGAATTTTGGCGAAACTTTAGTGCTTGAAACCGGTTTCGCACGCTTGTGCTCACTGGCAGAAAATCATGTGCGAATTGTCACAAGAGCCAGGCTGTCTCAGAGGCAAATCTGTACAGTTGCGCCAGCTTTCGCGCCCTCCCCCCCTACTTTGAAGAGGTTTTGATGAGCCATGCTTTGATCTGCGATGCGATTCGCACCCCGTTTGGACGCTATGGCGGCGCCCTGTCTTCGGTGCGCGCCGATGACTTGGGGGCGATTCCGCTGCGCGCACTGATGGCGCGCAACCCAGGGGTGGACTGGTCCGCCCTGGACGATGTGCTGATGGGCTGCGCCAATCAGGCCGGAGAAGACAACCGCAATGTGGCGCGCATGTCCGCCTTGCTGGCAGGGCTGCCGGTCAGCGTGCCGGGCGTTACTTTGAACCGCCTGTGCGGCTCTGGGCTGGACGCCGTTGGCAGCGCCGCCCGGGCGATCCGCTCAGGCGAGGCAGCACTGATGCTGGCAGGTGGCGTGGAAAGCATGAGCCGCGCCCCCTTTGTCAGCCCCAAGGCCGAAACCGCCTTCTCCCGCAATACCGCGGTGTACGACACCACCATCGGTTGGCGCTTCGTCAACCCCTTGATGAAGTCACAGTACGGCGTGGACTCCATGCCCGAAACCGCCGAAAACGTGGCGCAGGAGTTTGGCATTGAGCGCGCCGCACAAGACCGCATGGCCTTGGCCAGCCAGCAAAAAGCCGTGGCCGCCCAGCGGGTCGGCTTTTTCGCGCAAGAAATCACGCCGGTTGAAATTGCTCAAAAAAAGGGCGACGCGCTGATCATCAGCCAAGACGAGCACCCGCGTGACACCAGCCTGGAAGCGCTGGCCAAACTCAAACCCATTGTTCACCCGCAAGGCACGGTCACGGCCGGCAATGCCTCGGGCGTGAATGACGGCGCTTGCGCCTTGCTGCTGGCCAGTGAAGCCGCCGCAGCCAAGCATGGGCTGACGCCACGCGCGCGCGTCGTCGCCATGGCCACGGCGGGCGTCGCGCCGCGCATCATGGGCATAGGCCCGGCACCGGCCAGCCAAAAAGTGCTGGCCCAGGCGGGCCTGCGTTTGGACCAAATGGATGTGATCGAACTCAACGAGGCCTTTGCCGCCCAAGGCTTGGCGGTTTTGCGGCAACTCGGCTTGCCGGATGACGACCCCCGTGTCAATCCCAATGGTGGTGCCATCGCCCTGGGCCATCCGCTCGGAGCCAGCGGGGCGCGGCTGGTCACCACCGCCGTCAACCAACTGCAGCGCAGCGGCGGCCGCTACGCACTTTGCACCATGTGCATCGGGGTCGGCCAGGGCATTGCCCTGGTTGTCGAGCGGGTCTGAACGCAGCCCGCCGACTCGGCAAGAACAGCCCCGCAGCCATGAGCCGGCTGCATGGCTGAGTGATTTTTTGTCGTCTTGCTCCTGGGTGATCGACCGCATCCAGGACGCTGCTGCATGGGATACTTCTCCCACAAGTCCGGTCGCACTGCGCACATATATTGGGAAAACCTCGGACATCCACACATTGCCGTCCCCTTTTCTTCATTCGCCAGCCAGACCTTTTCGCAGACTTGTTTTTTATTCAGCCGCCACAGCCTCGCGCGGCCTCCCGCCCTAGCCCGAAGCCATGGGTTTGAGTGCCTGAACCTTCAGCACCGTTGTTCAACGAAGGCCCCCCCGCGCCTTGGGGGCCTCAGGCATCGGGCCCAGGTTCAACACCGGGAGTTTGAAACCTGCCGCTGTGGATTTCTGACGACGCCACTTGACCACACACCATGTCAGCAGCACGCGCCTTTGATGAACTTGCCGCCCACGCGGCCCCGACCGCGGAGTCGGGAGCAAGTCCGGCCGATGAAGCCACGAACTCCGGTCCACTGAAACGTGATTTGGTGGCGGGCCTGGAAAAAGGCTTGGCCGTGATCGAAGCGTTTGACCAAGAACGCCCACGCCTGACCATCAGCGAAGTGGCCGTGCGCACCGGCTTGACCCGTGCCGCCGCCCGCCGCTACCTCTTGACGCTCGCGCATCTGGGTTTTGTGACCCAAGAGCGCAAGATGTTCGCGTTGACCCCCAAGGTCTTGCGCCTGGGCCAGAGCTATATGCACTCTGCACGGCTGCCGCGCATCGTCGAGCCCGAGTTGCAAAAACTGGCCTTCGCCATGAAAGAAGCCAGCTCGGCCGGCGTCTTGGATGGCAACGATGTGATTTGCATTGCGGCAACCAGCGCAGGCCGGGCGGTGTCGCCCACCTTGCAGCCCGGCTACCGGGTGCCCGCCTACTGCGCGGGCACCGGCCGAGTCATGCTGGCGGCCCTGCCGCCCGATGAGGCCGACGCCTGGATTTCCCGGCAATCGCTGAACGCGCTGACGCCCAACACCATCACCCACCCCGACCGCTTGCGCATTGAAGTCGCCCGCGCCCGCTCGCTGGGCTATGCCTGCGTGGACCAAGAACTGGAAGTGGGCCTGCGCACCGTGGCCGTGCCTCTCAAAAACTACCGCGGCGACGTGGTGGCCGCCATGTGCATGAGCATCCATGCCTCACGCATGAGCATGGACCAGCTGGTCGAAAACTGCCTGCCGCCGCTGCTGCAGGCCCAGGCGCATTTGCGCATGTTGCTCTGAGCCTGTTCGCCCGCCTCTGATGCCTGAGCAGGTCTGAACGGGCCTGACTCAGCCCGGAATCTCTGGCTCCACCAACTGAGCCAACTGAGCCAATGACTCCTGCCACCCCAGGTAACACATCTCCAATGGAATCGCTTCCGGGATGCCCGCTTGGCTGACAGACAGCTCCGTGCCGCAAAGCACCGGTCGGAGCACAACGGTCACTTCGAGCACGCCGGGCAATTGAGGGTCTTCAAATTTGTCGGTGTAGCGGAGTTTCTCGTTGGGCAGCAACTCCAAATACTCACCGCCAAAAGCATGGGAATGCCCTGACCCGAAGTTGCGGAAGGACATCCTGAAACTGCCGCCCACACGCACATCCATCTGATGCACCGTGCAGCAAAAGCCATACGGAGGCAGCCACTTCGCGATCGCATCGGCTTCAGTGAAGGCGCGATACAGCTTTTCAGGCGGGGCGCGGAAGACCCGGTGAAGGCGAACGGTACGGTCGGTCATGCGAGACTCCCTAGAACAATCAAGAACGCAAAGAACTACACCCAGGCTTGAGCGCTGACAAGGAGGAACAAGGCCCTCGCCCCTTCTGCCCAGGCCGCAACTTCATTCAAGCGCCGAAAAGCCGCTGCCTCAATAGGGGGCTGACCCGGTAGCGCTCGCTGCGATAGGCCTCGAACAAGCCGTCCAACAAGGCCACCACCGGCGCCGCGCCCAGCAGCGCCAGCCATTCAAACGGGCCGGCAGGGTAGTTCACGCCCAGTTTCATGGCCTGGTCCGCGGCTTCGGCCTCGCACACGCCTTGCCAGACGGCGTCGGCGCCTTCATTGATCAGCATGGCGATGGTGCGGGCCACGGCCACGCCGGGCACGTCGCGCAACACCAGCGGCTCCCAACCCAGGGCGCGCCAGACCTCGGCCACAGCGGCTTGCGCCGCCGCACTGCTGCGCGGCGCAAAAGCCAGCGCGAGCGCGTCCATGCGTTCCGGCGCCAGCGGCCAGTCCATCACCGCCAATTCGGGCTGCTGCCGCTCAAACGCCAGTTGGGCGGCGCTGCGGCCCAGGCTCAGGTGCACCTCCATTCCGCCAATCCGCAAGCCCGCCCAAGAAGAATCTGTCTCACGCTCATAAGTCAGGCCTTTGTGCGTCAGCCACCCCGCCAAGGCCTCGACCACACCGCCCTGCCCCTGCAGGCTCACGCTCGGCAAGTCATGCTGCGGCGGCGCCACCGGGGCGCTGGCTTCGGGTGTGCCCACATAAAAGCCGCGCCCCACCTTGCGGCCCAGACGCCCGCCGTCGACCAGCGCTTTTTGCACCAATGAGGGCATGTAGCGCTTGTCGCCGAAATTGGCCTCGAACACCGACTGCGTCACCAGGAAATTGGTGTCGTGGCCGATCAGATCCATCAGCTCGCAAGGGCCCATGCGAAAGCCCGCGCTGCGCAGGGCCCGGTCCAGCTGGGCCGGGCTGGCGGCCTGCTCTTGCAAGAGCGCCAAAGCCTCCGCGTAATAAGGGCGGGCAATCCGGTTGACGATGAAGCCCGGGGTGGACTTGGCGTGCACCGGGGTCTTGCCCCAGCGCCGCGCCAATTGCTCGATCACCGCGGCGACCTCGGGCGCGGTCTCGGCCCCCGACACCACTTCCACCAATTTCATCTGCGGCACCGGGTTGAAGAAATGCATGCCCACCAGCCGCGCCGGGTTTTGCATGCCATTGGCCAGCGCGGTCACGCTGATCGAGGAGGTGTTGCTGGCGATGATGGCACCCGGCGGCAGCAAGGCATCGAGCTCGCGCAGCAGCGCTTGCTTGGGCTCGAGCTTCTCCACAATCACCTCGACCACCAAGGCGGCCTCGGCCAAGGCCTGCAGCTCCTGCACAGGCTGAATGCGCGCCAACACCGCAGCGCGCTCCTCGGGCGCCATGCGGCCCTTGGCGACCCAGCCGTCCAGGGCCCGGCCTGTTTGTTCTAGGGCCGCCGCTGCCGCGCCTTCGCGCACATCCAGCAATCGCACCGCATGGCCCGCTTGCGCCGCCACTTGGGCAATGCCTGCCCCCATCACCCCGGCGCCCACCACGCCAATCAAGGCCGGCGCTTCAGCCGCCACGGCCCAAGTCTTGAGATCCTTGTTCATCATGCTCACTCAGTGTTTGCCGCCGACCCAGGCCGCTGGCCGTTTGCCCACAAAAGCGGCAAAGCCCTCGCGGGCTTCCTCGCCGCTGCGCACCCGCGCAATCGTCTGCGCCGTCAACTCGCGCACCTCGGGCGTCACCGGGCCAACTTCCAGCTGCGCCATCAATGCCTTGATCTCGGCCTGCGCCCCGGGGCCGCAGGCGAGCAGCTCATTCACCCAGTGATCAAGCGCGGCATCCAAATCCTCGGGGCTGTCCACCACCTGCTGCAGCAAGCCCATTTGCAAGGCCTCGTCCGCCGAGATGCGGCTGGCGGTGAGGGCCAGACGCCGTGCTTGGCGCGGGCCCACGGCATTGAGCAAATAGGGCCCGATCACCGCCGGCAAGATGCCAAACCGTGCTTCGCTGACCGCGAACTTGGCTTCGCGACTGGCCAGGGCCATATCGCAGGCGCAGGCCAAGCCCACACCGCCCCCCAGGGCCAACCCTTGGATGCGCGCGACCGTGGGCTTGGGGCAATCGGCCAAGCGCTGCAGCATCTCGGCAAAGCGGCGTGCATCGGCCAGATTGGCCTCTTGCGAAGCCGCTGCGGCGCGGCGCATCCATTCAATATCGGCCCCGGCACTGAAGGCCTTGCCGGCGCCGGCCAAGACCAGCACCCGCACCGCCGGATCGGCCTGGGCATGCTGCACCGCCTGGCTCAGCTCCGAAATCATCAACTCATTGAAGGCGTTGAATACCTCCGGCCGGGTCATGGTGATGCGCGCCACACCGCGCGCGTCCACCGCAATCGTCAATGTCTCCACCTGAAACTCCTTGTAATTCGGCAAGTATCGCAGCGCCGCGGCGGCACACATGAATGCCGCGCCCGCTAGATCAAGCGGCACAATCCGCGCATGAATTCCGTCATTCCCATCTATGCAGAAGGCAGCCAGCGCCCCGCCAAAGGGGGCGGTTTGCGAGGCCGCCAGGCCAGCCGTGCCGCGCTTGAAACCGTGCGCCAATTGTTGGGCGATGCGCCGCGCCGGCGCGACCTGCTGATCGAGCACCTGCACCGCATCCAAGACAGCCAAGGCCATTTGAGCGTGGACCTGCTGGCCGCCTTGGCCCAGGACATGAAGCTCTCGCAGGCGGAAGTGCATGAGGTGGCCAGCTTCTATCACCACTTCGACCTGGTCTATGAGGGCGATGCGGCGCCGGCACCGCTGAGCCTGCGCGTTTGCAATTCGCTGAGTTGCAGCATGGCGGGTGGCGCTGCGCTGAGCCAATCCTTGCGCGCCTTGCTGGCCGAGCAAAGCGGGGTGCGCGTGATCGAGGTGCCTTGCGTGGGCCGCTGCGCGCAAGCGCCTGTGGCGGTGCTGGGGCAAAAGCCCATCGAACAAGCCTCGCCCCAACAGGTGCTGAGCGCTTTGCAAGCCGGCCAAACCCAAGACCCGCTGCCCGCCTATCAAGGGTTGGCCGACTATCTGGCCCAGGGCGGCTACCGGGTTTTGGACGCCTTGCTCAGCGGCGAGCGCAGCATTGAAGACAGCTTGCAAACCTTGAGCGACTCGGGCCTGCGCGGCCTGGGGGGTGCCGGCTTCCCCTTGGGGCGCAAATGGCACATCGTGCGTGAGCAAGCGGCGCCCCGCTTGATGGCGGTGAATATCGATGAAGGCGAGCCCGGCACCTTCAAAGACCGCCATTACCTGGAACGCGAGCCGCAGCGTTTTCTGGAAGGCATGTTGATCGCCGCGCATTGCGTGGGCATTGAAGCGATCTACATCTACCTGCGCGACGAATACCACGCCCTGCATCAAGTCTTGCGCACCGAGATTGCCGCCCTGCAAGCGCAACGCCAAGGCCTGCCGCCGATCGAACTGCGGCGCGGCGCCGGGGCCTACATCTGCGGCGAAGAGTCGGCCATGATCGAGTCGATTGAAGGCAAACGGGGTTGGCCACGCCAACGCCCGCCTTATGTGGCCGAGCGTGGCCTGTTTGGCCGCCCCACGCTGCAACACAATATCGAGTCGCTGTTCTGGGTGCGCGACATTCTGGAGCGCGGCGCCGAGTGGTTCACCGCACAAGGTCGCCATGGCCGCAAGGGCTTGCGCAGCTTCTCGCTGTCAGGCCGCGTCAAAAAACCCGGCGTGCATCTCGCGCCCGCGGGCATCACCTTGCAAGAGCTGATTGATGAATATGGCGGCGGCATGGCCGAGGGCCACCAGCTCTACGGCTACTTCCCCGGCGGCGCCTCGGGCGGCATGTTGCCCGCCTCGCTGGCCAATGTGCCGCTGGACTTTGACACCCTGCACCCGCATGGCTGCTTCATTGGCTCGGCCGCGGTGATCGTGTTTTCTCAGCAAGACAACGCCCGCGAATTGGCGCTGAACGCAATGGCGTTTTTTGAGCACGAGAGCTGCGGCCAATGCGTGCCCTGCCGCGAAGGCACGCAGCGCGCCCATGCCTTGATGCGCGAGCCGCTGTGGGACCTGGCCTTGCTGGAAGACCTCAGCGCCGTCATGAGTGATGCATCCATCTGTGGCCTGGGTCAGGCCGCCCCCAATCCGCTGCGCTGTGCGATACGCTACTTCCCCCAAGAGTTCGCCGCAGAATTGAAGGCCGACCGAGGCCCACAAGCATGAGCCATCTGCATCCCAAAGAAGGTCAGCACCAGCCCGAACAAGCGGTGCGATTCCTGCTCGATGGCGTCGCCATGAGCGCCGAACCCGGCGAAACCATCTGGAGCGCCGCCCAGCGCCAGGGCGTAGCGATCCCGCATCTGTGCCACCAAGAAGGGCTCAGCCCGGCCGGCAACTGCCGCGCCTGCGTGGTGCAGATCGAGGGTGAACGCACGCTGGCGGCCTCCTGCTGCCGCACGCCGCGCCCCAATCAGCACATCCACCTGAAGACCGAACGGGTGCAAAAAGCCCAGGCCATGGTGCTGGAGCTGCTGGCCGCCAAAGCGCCCGAGCAAGCCCACACCCGCGCCTCCGAGCTCACCCAATGGTGCGAAACCCTGGGCCTGGGCGCACCGCGCTTTGCCCGCCCCCCCGCGCCACCCGCCGCCGACCGCAGCCACCCCGCCATCAGCGTTCAACTGGACGCTTGCATCCAATGCATGCGCTGCGTGCGCGCCTGCCGCGACGAGCAGGTCAATGATGTGCTGGGCATTGCCGGCTGGGGTGCCGATACCCGCATCAGCTTCGATGCCGACGAGGCCCTGGGCGCCAGCACCTGCGTAGCCTGCGGCGAATGCGTGCAGGCCTGCCCCACCGGCGCGCTGACCCCGGCCAATGGCGCGGCCATGCAAACCGCCGATGCCGAGGTCGATTCGGTCTGCCCCTTCTGCGGCGTAGGCTGTCAGCTCAGCTACCGGGTCAAGGACAACACCATCATCGAAGCCATCGGCCGCGATGGCCCAGCCAACCACGGTCGGCTCTGCGTCAAGGGCCGCTATGGCTACGACTATGTGATGAGCGAAGAGCGCCTGCGCACGCCGCTGATCCGCCGCGCGGGCGTGGCCAAAGACCCCGCCGACATCGGCCGCGTGCGGCGTGGCGAGCTGCCTCTGAGTGCGCTGTTCCGCGAAGCCAGCTGGGATGAAGCGCTGGACTTGGCCGCCGCCGGCCTCGCCCGCCTGCGCGACAGCCACCCGCGCGGGCCACAAAGCCCGCTGGCTGGTTTTGGCTCCGCCAAGGGCAGCAATGAAGAGGCCTATCTGTTCCAGAAGATGGTGCGCCAGGGCTTTGGCAGCAATAACGTCGACCACTGCACCCGGCTGTGCCACGCCAGCTCGGTGGCGGCCTTGCTGGAAGGCTTGGGCAGCGGCTCGGTCAGCAACCCCGTCTCTGATGTGGAGCACGCCTCGCTGATTTTCTTGATCGGCGCCAACCCCAGCGCCAACCATCCGGTGGCGGCCAGCTTCATCAAGAATGCAGTGAAGGACAAGGGCGCCACCCTGATCGTGGCCGACCCGCGCCGCGCCCCGATGGCGCGCCACGCCCGCCACCACCTGGCCTTTCGCCCCGACACCGATGTGGCGCTGCTCAATGCCTTGCTGCATGTGATCATTGCCGAAGGCCTGACCGACCCCAACTTCATTGCCGCTCGGGTGCAAGGTTATGAGGCCTTGAAGGCCGCCGTGGCCGAATGCACACCGGAGCGCATGAGCGAGATCTGCGGCATCGCCCCGGACGTGCTGCGCGATGTAGCTCGGCGTTATGCGAAAGCGCCCAGCGCGATGATCTTTTGGGGCATGGGCGTGAGCCAGCATGTGCATGGCACCGACAACGCCCGCTGCCTGATCGCGCTGGCCATGATCACCGGCCAGATCGGCCGGCCCGGCACTGGTTTGCATCCGCTGCGCGGCCAAAACAATGTGCAGGGCGCCTCCGACGCTGGCCTGATCCCCATGATGTTGCCCAACTACCAGCGGGTGACGCGCGAGGAGGTGCGCCAGCATTTCGAGGCGCTGTGGGCCACGCCGCTGGAGGCGCAGCCGGGCCTGACCGTGGTGGAGGTGATTCACGCCGCCTATGAAGGCCGCATCAAGGGCATGTTCATCGAGGGTGAAAACCCCGCCATGTCCGACCCCGACCTGGACCACGCCCGCGCCGGCCTGGCGCGGCTGGAGCATTTGGTGGTGCAAGACATCTTCGCCACCGAGACCGCTTTGCTGGCCGATGTGATCCTGCCCGCCTCGGCGCAGCTGGAAAAATGGGGCAGCTACACCAACACCGATCGGCTGATTCAACTCGGCCGCCCCGCCCTGCAGCCGCCCGGCCAGGCACGCCAAGACCTCTGGATCATCGAGCAACTGGCGCGCCGCATCGGCCTCGATTGGCGCTACTGGCAAGACGCCGATGGCGCGGGTCAACAGGCCGCCGAGGCGCCGGTGGCGCGCGTGTTTGAAGAGATGCGCTCGGTGATGGCCCCGCTCGCCGGGGTGTCGTGGTCACGGCTGGTGCGCGAGGAGGCCGTGGTCACACCCGCGCCGCGCGAGGATGAGCCCGGCCAGTCCATCATTTTCGGGCAGGCCTTTTTGACTCCGAATGGCCGCGCCCAGTTGGTGCCCGCGAGCTTCATGCCTGGCCCCGAGCAGCCCGACCTCGACTACCCGCTGGTCTTGGCCACCGGCCGTGTCTTGGAGCATTGGCACACCGGTGCCATGACGCGACGTGCGGCGACGCTGGACGCGCTTTCACCCACGCCGCTGCTTCACGTCCATGCCGAAGACGCCGCCACGCTGCGCTTGCACGAAGGCCAAGCGATACGCATCCGCTCACGCCACGGCGAGTTGCAAGCGCAGCTGCAAATCAGCCCCGAGGTTCGCCCCGGCCAGGTCTTTCTGCCCTTTTGCTATTGGGAGGCCGCAGCCAATGTATTGACCGGCAGCGCGCTCGACCCGGCGGGCAAGATCCCGGGCTTCAAGGTCACCGCCGTGCAGGTGGTGGCGCGCTGACACCATGAGGCGCGGCATGCACGGTGCGCAAAGGCTGGCTTGGGCCGGCGCACTGTTGCTGGTGAGCTTGAAACTGGCGCACGCTCAAGGTCCGGCCAACCCTGCTCAGCCTGCGCCGCTGATCGTTCGCCATGCACTGGCCCAGGAACAACAAGCCAAAGTGCTGACCTTTGAGCAGGTCGTGCTGCGCCTGCTGCTGGACAAAACCGTGCCCAGCCACGGCCCCTATCAATTGCAAGCCACTGAAGTGGTGTCTCAGAACCGGGCCTTCTTACAGCTGGCAGCTGGCGAGCTGGACCTGCTCAGCTCCATGACCTCCAAGGAACGCGAAACGCAAGGTTTGCCGATTCGCGTTTGCCTGTACCGCGGCTTGTTGGGCGTGCGTCTGCCGATTGCGCTGACGCAGCACCGAGACAAATTCGAGGCCATCAACCAGCTGCCCCAAGCCCTGGCCCTGCGCATTGGCCAAGTGGCCGATTGGCCAGACACCAAGGTCTTGGCCTACAACGGCTGGAAGGTGGAGCGGCTGCCACGCCTGAGCAACTTCCCCGAAATGCTCAAACGCGAGCGCATCGATTTGTTCGCCCTCGGCGCCATCGAGGTCTACCCCATCGTAGACACCATGCCCGGCCTGAGCGTGCTGGAGCAATGGGCCATTGCCTACCCTTCGGCCTTTTACTTCTTCGTGAGCCCACACCATCCCGCCTTGGCCGAGCGCCTGCGCCGCGCCTGGGACATCGTCTTGGCAGACGGCAGTTATGAAGCCTTGTTCGAACATTGGATGGGCCCCCAACTGGCGCGCGCACGCCTGAGCGAACGCCGCTGGCTGATACTAAAAAACCCCGACCTGCCCGCCACCGCACCGCTGCAAGATGCGCGCCTATGGCACCCGCTGGTGCGCAGCCGATTGATCAATGCAGCAAGCCCCAGCCTCTGAGTGCGACGCAGTGCTGTTGCTGGAACGTTGAAGGTGACGTGCGGCCGGAACGCCGCAGGCGTGGAGGGAACCCAAAGCGAAGCTTTGGGCCATCACGTTGACCGAAAGGTTAGGCCCTTGCGGCTAATTGTTCTCGTATGGCATTAACGATATGTCCATGCTCGCCTTCGGAAAAGCGGATTGCGTTTTCCCAGTCATAGAACCAAGCAGGCCTTCTACGTTTTTCTTCTGGCTCCGACATATATCTTGGAAAAATGTGAGCATGAAGTTCTGGCTCGGAGTTGCCGAGGATTTCGTAGTTGATGCGGAACGAGTTGGTAACGTTGAGAATTACGTCCCCAACCAGCGCCATATCTTGAAGGTACTGCAACCGATCTTCTACTGATAGGTCATTTAGGCTGGGGACGACCGGATCAGCCAGGAGAAGGCAGTAGCCAGGCAAAAATTGAACGTCGCCGATGACTACCCAACCGGAACGTAGCTTTGCAATCACGTAAGGGTTGGTGCCAGCACGGGCAGCCGCGACACGATCTGCGATGAGAGCCAAGGCGGTTTCCTTATGGGCCTAACGAAGCTGTCCAATAACCCCAAACCCGCATGCACCCGCACCCCGTGAGGTGGGTGTCGACTTGCAAGCGGGAAAGTCTGGGTTCATCGGTGCGTGGGTTTGAATTTGTGCGCCGCAGTTTTCTTTGGCGTCGCCTGAGCGATTGTGCCGCTTGTTGGCCGCGTTACTGGCCCCTCATTTGCCCGAGCCTCGAGTTCGAGAGCTTCTCGATGTTGTGCACCATGCAGTACAGGCTCCACTGCGTCCTGACTTCCGCTTGCCCACGATGGTTCAGTCGGCTCAGGCGTTTGTTGTGCCGCAGGTTCGCAAGCACCGGCTCCACGGTGCAGATGCGATGGCTTTGGAGCACGGGGCTGGCTTTGAGTTTCAAGTCCTAGAGATCTTGGTCAAATGCTTTGTGGCCCATTGAGGACTTCAGGTTTCAGGGCCGACCCTCTATCGCCTTCTGCAGCGATTGGTTGGCCGTCACTTCGCACGTTGTCACCTGGAAACACGTGCTCATACTCTTGCAGCTCGAACTCGTCCGGCGGTTGCCACATTGCGCTAGCTATTTCAAAGATGTGATCAGGCACGACCATCGAGAAGGTCGTGCCTTGCTCCACGTTTCGCCGTCGCACTCGATCACGTCTGATACCGATGGAGGCATCAAGAAAATGAACGGTGAACCCAACCCCACTGCGGGCGACCTGCCGCAACAACGCCTGCCGCGGGTCCCGCTGAATCAAACCAAGTTCAAGTGCGACGTCCTTGTTGGTAGCAAGGATGCTGCGAGCATGGTCGAGGATCAAATCAATCAGGCGGCCCTTCCGTTCCATATACCAGGGAACAAAATTTTCCTGAGGACGATCAGGGCTATACAAGCGCACAAACCATTCGTCGAGCGCGATATGCGAGAAGCCACCTCGTTCAGCCATCCACTTGGCGTACGTAGATTTTCCAGCGCCGACCGGACCTTCGATGAAATGAATGCGTGGCATGTGGGGCTACCTCTGCGGTGACGGCCAACTTCGAAGTTGAGCCGCGAGCGGCGGCTCACCGACGCAAGTCGGCTGGAGCGACTGGTTCGGCGTCATTGCTGCTCCGCTAGCATTTCAAGCTCACGCCGAAGACCGACTGCAGAGCCGACACCCTCTAGGCCAATTTCAGCGAAGGCCACGGACTCAAGCTTGCGATCTTGTGCACGGCGTAAGCGGGCAAGAACCAAAGCCATTCTTACTTGGGTTGAGCCAAAACCTAGGAACGACTTAGTGGTCTGCGCAAAGACTGCAGGACTGATCGTTTCAAATGGGGACTGCGGTCCGCTGACAGCAGCAAGGAGATGCCTGCCAACCGTTGCATAGGTGGTAGCGGCCTGCTTAGCAGCCATGTTCATACTCTCCTGCGACGAGTCATGCGACCACCACTGATCTGATCCCTCGCTTGCAAGCCTGCGCCGAAATTCGCATAGCGAGTCCGTGATCCTCTTCGGATCAGGTAGCTCCCCAAGCACGTGTACGACCGAAAGAGGCTGCAATCCCAGGTTGATCGCAAACTGGCCACCATACCTTGAGCCCTGCACGCCAACCACATGCACCCAACCGTCTCGCAGACGCCGAAACGTACGACCTGAACCGGTGAATCCATCTTCTCGTAGGTGTGGCGCAAGGTGCTCCGTCAGAGCCAGCTCTAGGCGCGGAGAGGCTGCTTCTTTCATGACGCCGAACGAAGCTGTCCAATAACCCCAAATCCGCAAGCACCCTTACCCCGCGCAGCGAGTGTCAGTTGGTGAGCGTGAATGTCTGGGTTCATCGGTGTGAAGGTTTGAATCTTTGCGCCGCAGTTCTCTTTAGCGCTGTCCTGGCGATTGTGCCGCTTGTTGGCCGCGTTACTGGCCCCTCATTTGCCCGAGCCCCGCATTCGATATGCTTCTCTATGTTGTGCACCATGCAGTACAGGCGCCACTGCGTCCTGACATTCGCTTGCCCGCGATGGTTCAGGCGGCTCAGGCGTTTGTTGTTCCGCAGGTTTGCAAACACCGGCTCCACGGTGCCGATGCGTTGGGTGTACAGCTGCCGGCCTCGCGAGGAATCGGTGGCTTGGCGTATGCATTCGCTGGGGGGCTGCGATTGCGGACCCAAGGCGCCAAGTCCGCGCTGCTGGCTGCGCCTAAGCGCAGCGACCGCATCTCGCAGTGGCTATTGCAGTTGCGAGACCGAGTCGGGTGGCTGAAAGCTCTGGTGGCGCTGGCCAACAAGAACGCCCGCATTCTGTAGGCGGTGCTGACGCGGGAGATCGACTTCGACCCAGAGCATGTGCCGCCGGTCCCTCAATGCAAGCGGCCCGCGCTCAAGGAGCCGCAGCCCGCTTGCACTCCTTGATTCCAGTTCAGATCGCAGACCCACGCTCAAAGAAGCAATGCACAGGCTGAACCCGGACACAAGGCGTCCTGAGGACGACTTGTGCCTGGTGAAGAGACGAGCCTCCGGTTCGTCGCGGCCTGCAAGGCAGACCGGCAGCAGTTGAACCCGATAACCCTTTTGTGCTGGCATTGCGCCGGCGACACGACTTGTGAATGGAGCCCTGCCGAGCGGTTCATATCCTGGGCCGAGGTGATCAAAACCTCAACAAGCCCGTCACTAGAAATGCAGTCTGTCTCTCTCAGCCACTGCCCATGAGCGCAAGCACCTGAACCCGGTTCAGAGCCGATGCACGGCCAACTCGATAACCCTTCTGCGACCTCACGGTCACGCCGAGCGAATGGAGCCCATGCATCGGCTCACCCTAAATCCCAGAGTGAGTGGAGATCAGCCATTGAACAAACAAGTTCGGCGATCACTTGACGCCGAGGAAAGTCCCACTAGATGGGTTAGGCGCCACTGGCAGCGCGAGGTGTCCCTGCACCAAGGGCTATGCTCCTATAGGGAACCGGATGCCGAACAGCCACAGCGTGGCAGCAATGACCACACACGGCAGACCGAAAGCAAAGATAACTACTTGAACTCCGGGTCCGACGCCGCCGCGCAAGGCGGCCTGACCGAAAACGAGAACTAAGACAGGCACAACTGACCCGACCAAGAGCGCCGGTAGGGTGAGCATGTTCATGGCTTTAAGAGTGGCCCAAAGGATACTGCCGACGAGAAGCGCGCCAAGAAAGTAGATAGGTACCGCAACTGGAGCAGTAGCCAGGAACCCCGCCCATGCTTGCTCAACAGGACGATGGCGTCCGGAGACGAGGAAGTAGCTCAGCGCGAAGGCAGGAAGTGAGGCTGAAGCTGCTATGAGCAAGGCGACGAGGGGAGGCATGTAGAGCGGCGCCTAACGAAGCTGTCCAATAACCCCAAACCCGCTTGCACCCGCACCCCGTGAGGTGGGTGTCGACTTGCAAGCGGGAAAGTCTGGGTTCATCGGTGCGTGGGTTTGAATTTGTGCGCCGCAGTTTTCTTTGGCGTCGCCTGAGCGATTGTGCCGCTTGTTGGCCGCGTTACTGGCCCCTCATTTGCCCGAGCCTTGAGTTCGAGAGCTTCTCGATGTTGTGCACCATGCAGTACAGGCTCCACTGCGTTCTGACCTTGGCCTGCCCGCGATGGTTCAGCCTGCTCAAGCGCTTGTTGTGCCGTAGGTTGGCAAACACCGGCTCCACTGTGCCGATGCGTTGGCTGTACAGCTGACGGCCTCGCGGAGAGTAAATGGCTTGGCGCATGCGTTCGCTGGGGTGACTGAGGTCCTGTGGCCTCGGGAAGAAGCGAGCGACTTGGCGGCCCCGCTCGTCTTTGGCGTCCTTTTTGTCGCCCTCCTTGGTGCGCCGCTTCTTCAGGCATTGCCCGCGCAGCGCGCAAGCAGCGCAGTCGCTGGCCTGGGCGATGTAGGTCTGGTACGGGTGCCCGCTGGCCGAGACATGCACGCGGCCCTTGAGTGTCAACACCTGGCCTGCCGGGCAGGTGGCGGTGTGGTCTTCGTCGTTGAAGTTGAAGTCCTTGGGTCTGAAGAACTTGACTTCTGGCAGCTCACCGCTGGCCTTCTTCTCTGACAAGGGGTCAGGCTTTGCCTTGTGTTTGTCGCGTCCTTCAAAGCGCTCGTCGCGCTTACGCATCTGGCCGTCGGCGATCAAGGCGGGGGTGTTGCTGTCGTGCAGCTGCTGCACATTGGCATCGCTGTGATAGCCCGCATCGGCGGTGACCAGGGTGTTCTCGTCGCGCCAAGGCCTGGCTTGTTCGATCATGGGGACGAGCATGGCCTGCTCGGAGCCTGAGCCCACCACATCGGCGGCGATGATGACCTGGTGCGCACTGTCCACTGCGGCTTGCGCCGCAAAGCCCTGGATCACGCCTTTGCTGGTGGCCATCTTGGCACTGTCGGGGTCGGTGATGTTGGACTTGAGCTCTTGGCCCTTGCTGTTCAAGCGCTTGGGGCTTTGTGAAACGAAGGCCCGCGTGCGCGCCGCCTGCTCGCGCAAGGCGTCCACGCGGGCTTGTCGCTTGGCTTCCAGCGGCTCTTGCGCCCCCGCTTTGTCTTGGGCTTGGTGCAGGGCCAAGATCTTGTCGGCGGCCTTGTCCAGGCGGTCGGCCCGGTGGCGCAGCTCTTCATGCGTGCCGCTGCGTTCTTTGCTGGCATTGCTGGGCAGCTTGACGCCGTCGATGGCAAACATCTCACGCCCGATCAGGCCCTGGGCGTCGCAGGTCATCAGCACCTGGGCAAACAGCGGTTTGATTTGATCGCTCAGCGACACCACGAACTTGGCAATGTGGGCGTGGCTGGGCTGGCTGTCGCCGCTGATCGCGATGAATTGGACGTTGCGCGCGCAAGCCGCTGCGATGTTGCGGCTGGAGATCAGCCCTTGGCTGTAGGCCAACAAGACGATCTTGAGCATCACGCGGGGGTCATAGGCGCTGGCGCCCACCACGTCATTGTTGAAGCGCGCATCCAAAGCGCTCAAGTCCAACTCGTGATCAACCAGGTAGTTCAGCGCAAAGGCAAAGCTGCCAGGCACGATCTGCTCCGACAGCACCACCGGCAGCATCAGCGAGTGGAAATCATTGGGTTTGTAGCGGGGCATGGCGGCCTCCTCAACGCGTTGATGTATTTGACGCGCTGGGGGCCTAACAATGAATTCGGAGTGACCCGATGGGAGGTTTTTTTACAGCTTCAACGTTTGAGCTGAGCTGCGAGCAGCGGCTGGGCACGCAAGGCCCAGAATGAAATGGGGGCCTGAAGTGCGCAGCCGTTGCGAGTCAGCTCGAGCGCGCGGTTAGGCATTGCTTGGGCCTCCGGCCGCCGGGAGAACATTTTTGACCAACGGCAAATTCTCCTTAGCGACAAACCACTCCGTATGGCCACATGTACCGCAAATGACGTTTTCAAACGAAGGGCCATGCAGTGCCCCAACAGGCAGAAGGCTACCAGCGCTTCCTCCAGCCTGGACCTTCGCGCTGAAGAAGTTGGTACCGTTGCAGAACCTGCAGGGCTGATGCGAATTCATGTTGCTCCTCCGGTGGTTGTTGCTCAATTCTCGCGCCAGCGTCGCAGATGCCTAACTTGGATATATGGCGACAGCCGTGCCGGATAACTTGGCGTGCTGTCTCCATAACATGTTCAAGGTCAACGGGCTGCAAGCGGCTTGCAGCTTGGCTTTGAGCGACATTTGCTGTGCAAAACAACAGTATTAAATAACAGGCAAAAACCTCACCCGCATTTTGAGTTGCATTCCTGGCTGTTTTGCTCAGGAACAACCCATACGGGCGCAGCGTTGTGCATAGGAGATGCACATTCGAGATACGTCTATCGCACCAGTGGGGGAAGGCGGCCGCAAGGCCGGTTCACCCCACGCCCTCTGGCACTCATTCGTCGCCCCGGCCACCTTCTGCAGGCGGGCCAAGACATCCAAACGATTCAAGAGTTATACGGCCGTTCCGATATCGCGACGACCATGATCTACACCCATGTGCTGAAGCTCGGTGGCGGCGCGGTCAAGTGCCCCATCGATTCGATGCGCTTTGATTGAATGATGAATGAATGAGTGAGTGAGTGGATGACTCACTTCCCTCCTGAACGCAGCCGCAGGGCATTGAACGCGTACCGCCCGGGCAGGGGAACCAGGAGCTCGGGCTGACGGGCTGCACAGGGCACATGGCCGCACTACCTTTTCAGGGCCAATTGCCCAGTCGAGACCTCAAACGTCGCAGCCTGAGCTTCACAACACCTGGCAAACAAAAGCGCAACAATGCGGGCACGGATGAGCAGCTACCGTCGGCTTGGAAAGTTTGGCCGAGTGGCGGCTGCGCTAGCATCCGTCGTCAGTCTCTTTCTCTCCTTCCTTCTTTCTTTCTTTCAACAGGTCCGCACCCATGATTCTCGAAGTTGCAGAAATCCACATCCCGGTCGGCCAAAACGCCGCCTTTGAGGCCGCCATTGCCCATGGCATCCAAAGCGTGATCTCGCGCGCGCAGGGCTTCATCAGTGCCAAAGTGCAGCGTGGCATCGAGTCGCCTGAGCGTTACATCCTGCAGATCGAATGGGCCACCTTGGAAGACCATACCGAGGTGTTCCGTGGCGGGCCGCTGTTCCCGGCATGGCGCGCCATCGTCGGGCCGTTTTTTGCGCAGCCGCCTCGGGTGGAGCATTTCAGCAGCGTGCTCTGAACTCGCGCCGCCCTGCCGCCGCGCGATTTTGCGCGGCGCTGCGCCTTGCCCTGCGTCAAGCCCAGGGCACCACGGTCCGCCTAGACTGGCGCTGGCGCCGCTCGCGCCGGCCGCTCCAGAAAGAAGCCGATGGACAAGCATTACCTGACCCCCCTGTTCACCCCTGAATCCATCGTGGTGTTCGCCGGCTCGACCGAAGGCGAAGCCAGCGACCCGACCCAAAGCCTGCAGCAAGCCCTTGCACTGCAACAAGCACTGGGGGCGCAGGCCTTCAAAGGCCATCTGCGCTATCTGGACATCCACACCACCGGCACCTTGGCCGATCTGGCCCAGGCTCGCGCGGACCTGGCCATCATTGCCCTGCCCCCGCAAGACATGGCGGCCGCGCTGGAAATCGCCGGACGCATGACCTGCCGCGCCGCGCTGCTGATCAGCGCCGGGGTCACGGCCGAGCAAGCGGCCGGCCTGAAGCGCATTGCCAAGCGCGAAGGCATGTTGCTCTTGGGGCCCAACAGCCTGGGTCTGCAGCGCCCGGCCTTGCAACTCAATGCCAGCGTTGCCGGTGACTTGGCGCGCGAAGGGCCGCTGGCCCTGGTGTCGCAGTCCGGGGCCTTGACGGCCTCGATGCTGGACTGGGCGCGCAGCAATGCGGTGGGCTTCAGCACCGTGGTCTCGCTGGGGCCGAACACGGCGGTTGACATTGCCCAGGTGCTGGACTTCCTGGCCCATGACGCGCAAACCCAAAGCATCATCGTTTACCTCGAAGGCATCTCCAATGCGCGGCGCTTCATGAGCGCGCTGCGCTCCGCCGCCAATGCCAAGCCGGTGGTGGTGTTGAAGGCGGGCCGGCGGCCCGCAGGCAATGCCGCCGCGCAGACCCACAGCGGCGCCATCGTGGGCAGCGACGAGGTGTTCGACTCGGCGCTGCGCCGTGCCGGCGCGGTCCGGGTGCGCTCGTTTGTCGAGTTATTTTCCGCTGCCAAATGCCTGGCCTCGCGCTACCGCCCGGTGGGCAAGCGCCTGGCCATCGTCACCAACGGCGGCGGGCCGGGCGTCTTGGCCGCCGACTGGATCCAGGAGATTTCCTTGGAGCTGGGCACGCTCACCCCCGATGAAGTCCAAGCGCTGCAGAGCAAGCTGCCCGAGCTGGCCCATTTGACCGATCTGATGGATTTGTCCGAAGACGCCACCGGCGCCCATTACCAAGCCGCCATCGAAGCCGCGGGCCGCTCGGCGCAGATCGATGGCGTGCTGGCCATTTATTCGCCCAAGCTGGGCGCAGACACCAAGGCCGTGGCTCGCGCCCTGGCCGAAATGAAGCGCAGCCTGAGCAAGCCGCTGCTGGCCTGCTGGATGGGCGATGCCTCGGTGGGCGAGGCCCGCCAGCTGCTCAATGACGCGACCATTCCCAGCTTTCGCACGCCCGAGGCGGCCGTCGGCGCCTTCGGCAATATCGCCGCCTTCTATCAAAACCAGCGCCTGCTGCAGCAAACGCCGCCGCCGCTGTCGGCCCTGGCCAAGCCCGATATCGAAGCCGCCCGCTTGGTGATTGAAGGGGTGCTGGCCGAGCGCCGCAAGGTCTTGACGGAGATGGAGTCCAAGACCCTGCTCTCGGCCTTTCAAATCCCGGTCACCCACACCATTCTGGCCCGCAGCGCCAACGAGGCCATGATGATGTCCACCCAGCTGGGCTACCCGGTGGCCCTGAAGATCGACTCCCCCGACATCAGCCACAAGTCCGATGTGCAGGGTGTGGTGCTGGGCCTGACCCATGGCGCCGCCGTCAAAGAGGCCTACACCGAGATGATGGAGCGGGTCAGCCGCCTGCAACCCACGGCGCGCATCCATGGCGTGACGGTGCAAAAAATGGCAGCCGCCCGGCGGGGTCGCGAGGTCTCGGTCGGGCTGGTCACCGATGACCCCTTTGGCCCGGTGATCGTGTTTGGCGCGGGCGGCACCATGATCGAGCTCATCAATGACCGCGCGATGGAGTTGCCGCCGCTGAACCAGTTCTTGGCCCGTCGTTTGATTGAACGCTCGCGGGTGGCTGAAACCTTGGGCGACTGGCGCGGCGCCAGCGCCGTCGATATGGATGCCCTGGAGCAGGTCTTGCTGCGCGTGTCGGAGATGGTCTGCGAGCTGCCGCAGCTGCGCGAGATGGACATCAACCCCATCATCGTGGATGAATCCGGCGCCGTGGCGGTGGACGCTCGCATCGTCATCGACACCGCCCCCTTGGCCATCGGGCCGGGCTCGCAGCGCTATGGCCATCTGGCGATATTGCCCTACCCGGCGCGCCATGAGCAGGTGTTCCCCATGCGCGGCGGCGGCGAGTATTTGGTGCGCCCGATTCGGCCCGACGACGCGCAGATGTTGCAAGAGCTGGTGCACCGGCTCTCGCCGGAAAGCCGCTACTTCCGCTTCATCTCTTCAATGACCGAGCTGCCGCCTGCCCTGCTGGCGCGCTTCAGTTTGATCGACTACGACCGGGAGATGGCCTTGGTGGCGGTCTACAAAGAGCGCAGCGCCGATGCCGAGGGCGAGATCACAGAACGCGAACGCATCATCGGTGTGTCGCGCTACATCACCAACCCAGACCAAAGCAGCTGCGAGTTTTCACTCGTGGTGGCCGATGATTTCAGCGGCAAGGGCCTGGGCTCGCGCCTGATGGACAGCATCATGGAAGTGGCGCGCGAAAAAGGTCTGAGCGAAATCAACGGCATTGTGCTGAACAAAAACCCCGGCATGCTGCGGCTGATGAAGAGCCTGGGTTTTGCCATCAAGCCCTTTGACGAAGACCCCGACTTCAAATGGGTGACCCACCCTTTGTGAGCCCGCCCTTCGCGACGAGGCCCAACAAAAAAACGGCCGGCACCTCGCGGTGACCGGCCGTTTTTTTTGCTTCAGCTGAAGCGCTTACTTCTTGGCCTTCTTGGCAGCAGGCTTGGCGGCGGGCTTGGCAGCAGGAGCAGCCTTGGCAGCCTTGCGAGCAGCGGCCTTCGGGTCCACAGCGGCCTTGAAGCCAGCGCCAGGCGCGAACTTGGGCAGCTTGGCTGCGGCGATCTTGATCTTGTCGCCGGTGCTGGGGTTCACGCCGGTACGTGCGGCACGGGCGTGCTGCTTGAAGGAACCAAAGCCGGGAATCGACACGGTGCCGCCCTTCTTGACGGTGGAAACCACGGCGTCGAGCAGGGTTTCGAGAATGCGGCCGGCTTCGGCCTTGGTCAGCTCGTGCTTGGCGGCCAGATGTGCGATCAGTTCGGTTTTATTCATTCCAGGGTCTCGTCTGAGGTTTAGCCCGACCATCTCGGGCGGCGCTATTTTGTACTGAATCGCCCCGATAGCCGATGACGACTTGCTAAAAAGGGTAAGCCCGCAGCAGAAATAGTGCCAAAAACAGCTTCAGCCCCCCACGAAAGTGGCGATCAAGTAAGCTTGCCATCGCCAAATCCCCGCCAAAAAGGGATCCATGAAAGCTCCAGCCCAGCACAAGCAGGATTCAGGGAAGCCTGCCATCGCGCACATTGACGCGGCTCTCACGCGGATGGGATGGCCGCCTTGTGCCCTCTTGAGCCCCATGCCACAGCTGATTGCGGTGTTGGATGCGCAGCTCCGGCCGCTGTTTTGTACCGAGGCCTTGCTGCGTTATGCCCAGGGTTCAGCGGCGGCAGATTTACCGCCCAGCTGGCAGAGCTGGGTGCACCCCGATGATTTGCAAGCACTCGGCCAAGCCCGAGAAATTGCGCTGAGCCGGCAGGGCCATGCCTGCGAGCATGATCTGCGCCTGCGCGCTGCCGATGGCAGTTACCGCTGGCACCTGACACAGCTGAGCCGCCTGACGCCCAGCCAGCAGCCGGGCGATGCCAGCGCCTCGGGCGACACGGCGGACTGGCTGCTGGCCTTGTGCATCGACATCGATATGCGCAAGCAGGCCGAGGCCAGCTTGAAGGACAGCGACGACCTCTGGAAGCTCGCGCTGGAAAGCAATGGCGATGGCGTCTGGGACTGGTATGTGCAAACCGGGGTGGAGCTGTACTCACCGCGCATCCTGCAGATCTACGGCTATGCGCCGGGCGAGATCGACCCCGACCCCGCCGAGTTTGACGCCCGCACGCACCCCGATGATTTGGCCCAAATGCGCGCCGACCGTGATGCCCATTTTTCCGGGCGCACCGCCATCTACAGCAATGAGCACCGGGTGCGCTGCAAAGACGGCAGCTGGAAGTGGGTGCACAGCCGGGGCATGGTGATCAGCCGTGACGAACAAGGGCGGCCCCTGCGCATGGTGGGCACGCACACCGACATCACCGTGCGCAAACAGGCCGAAGCCTTGATTTGGGAGCAGGCGCATTTCGACGCCCTGACCGGCCTGCCCAACCGCCGCAGCCTGCGCGACCGCCTCGCGCTGGGTCTGCAAACGGCCAAGCAAAGCCAAGGCCAATTGGCCGTGCTCTTCATCGACTTGGACCATTTCAAAGAGGTCAACGACACGCTGGGCCACGACATGGGCGACGCCTTGTTGATTGAAGCCTCGCGACGCATCTTGGCCAGCGTGCGCCCCCAAGACACGGTGGCGCGCATGGGCGGCGATGAGTTCACCGTCCTGCTGGGCTCGTTGGCGGATGCGGCCGAAGCCGAGCTGATGGCCCAACAAATCATTGCCACACTGGCCTGTGCCTTTCACTTGAACGGCGAGCGGGTGTTTGTGTCGGCCAGCATCGGGCTGAGCCTTTACCCGCAAGACGGCCAGCGCATTGAAACCCTGTTCAAGCATGCCGACCAAGCCCTGTATGTCGCCAAGGCGGCAGGCCGCAACCGGCTGGGCCGCTTCACGCCCGAGTTGCAAGAGGCCGCCTTGGCGCGCATGCGCTTGAGCAACGACTTGCGTGAGGCGCTGGCGCAGCAGCAGCTGTTTTTGGAGTACCAGCCCATTGTTGATTTGGCGACCGGCCGCATCCACAAAGCCGAAGCGCTGCTGCGCTGGCAACACCCCGAGCTCGGTCGCGTCAGCCCGGCGGATTTCATTCCACTGGCCGAATCCAGCGGCACGATCATTGAGATCGGCGAATGGGTGTTTCAGCAAGCGGCCGCACAAGCCCAAGCCTGGCGTGAGGCCTTGGACCCCAGCTTTCAAATCAGCATCAACAAGTCACCGGTGCAGTTCCGCGACGAGGCCACGGGCCCCGGCCCGCAGCTCAGCTGGGCAGATCAGTTGCAAACGCTCCAACTCGAGGGCTCAGCGCTTTGCATCGAAATCACCGAAGGCCTGCTGCTGGACGCTGACCCTCACATCAAGCAGAGCTTGCAGACCTTGCGCCAAGCCGGCTTTCAAGTCTCGCTGGACGACTTCGGCACCGGTTTTTCTTCCCTGGCCTATTTGCACAAATTCGACATCGACCTGATCAAGATCGACCAGCGCTTTGTGCGCGAGCTGCGCCCGCAAGCCAAGGATTTGGTGCTGTGCAAAGCCATCATCACCATGGCCCACGCCCTGGGGCTCAAGGTGATCGCCGAAGGCGTTGAAACCGCCGAGCAGCGTGATCTGCTGAAGGATGCCGGCTGCGACTTTGCCCAGGGCTACTGGTTCGCCCGGCCCATGAGCCCCAAGGCTGTGGAAGAACTGGTGCTGCAGCCCGCGCCCTCGCGGTTTTGACGGGAGGGGCAATGAGCCCCACAAAGTCTGCAAGGACTTTGCTTCCTGGGCGCTTCAGAATGACAAAAGGGTCAGCACTTGCGTGCTG
>CAMFGY010000033.1 GCA_945952065.1 uncultured Burkholderiales bacterium
CGCGCAGCGCGCCGGTCAGTGATCGTTAGCCGGCCCGCGGCCGGGCGAGACGCCCTCCTGGGCGGCTCGATGCCCTCTCAGGGCACCAGAGCACGGCGCGGCCCCGCCGCGCGACCGAAACACCAGGGATTGACTCATCCCCATCAGTAGACTATGAAGCCAACATGACTGTAAACCCCAACTATTTCAGCTACTTCGTCGCATTCGCCGTAACCGGCACCGTCGTTGCCATCCTCCTGTGGTGGGAGCACCGGGTCAGGACCTCGATCCCCAAGGATCGAACATTCGAGGCGTACAAAGCCAGACACCCAGGCCTCGTCAACGGCAGCAAGATCCGGTGCGCAGAGTGCAATGGCGCTGTCGTAGCGGTAGAGCGGATGATGGGAAATACCTACCGCAGACGGCACTACTGCAAAGCTTGCGGGACAACCCTCTACGAAACCAAGGAAAACTGAGCGCGCGATGAAACCCAAACTCAACCGCGATCAACGCCGCCGCCAATCCGATAGATGGCTGTTGACCGACACCACGCGCCAGCAGAGCCTCGAAGATTTTTTCCGGCAAACCGGCGTCGAGCCAGGCACACCCGGTTTCCACGACACGGAACCGTTCAAGCAACTTGAGCGGGAAGACCCCAGGGTGATGAATTTTCTCGCAAACCTTGTAGAGGCCCGCCCGTATTCCACCCAGGAACTGCAAGACGCTGAAAGCAAAATCCGAGCAGCGGTAGAGGTCATGAGCGCCCACGTGGAGCGCGATCGTCGGCATGGGCGCTGTGTCGCGGTGTCGGGCGTCCTCTCCCGAATGCTGGACGAGCTTGGAGTGTGGAACTACACCGCAAAAGCCTCCATGACGGTGCATTTCCCGGACTCAATCTCCCGGGAACCCCGCTACTTTTACTCCGTTGATGAAAACCAGTTCACCGCGCCTCACGCCATTGTGGTCGCGCCCCCGTTCACTTTGATCGACCTCACAGCCAGGCACCAAGCGTACGACAACCCAAGAATGTCGCCCAGCCTTCCCCCCATCGTTTGGACCAAGTCCTTCAGACGGTACAGCTTCTCACCCACTGAGCTGATTGCGCCCAGCGTTCGCGCCCAGATCCGCCAGCACGGACTCACCAACCAGGGCTTTCTTGAAACGCAATCGCCCCAGATGCTCGCCGTGATCGACAGGTTGCCCCCAAGAGCACTGACCGTAGGAGACTCGCGTGTCGGTTACATCATCACAGGTGTGGGTGGCTACGACCAACAGCTGCAGGACCTCGACGCTGGTGAAACCACAATTGACGGCCTGACCCCGAAGGAAATGTTTCAGGAAGTGCTCACGAGCATTGCCGCCGCTTCCCAATAAAAGCCGCTCAACCCAGTGGCCGTCGCACCTTCAGGATCAGTTCCTCCGCCCCGTCTCTCGCCTCCACCAGCTGTCGTCGAAGCTCCCCAGCCGACATCATGCCGCCCATCACCTTCTCGAACGCTTGCGATCGCAGCTGTTCGGTAGCTTGACTGTCCACAAAAACCACGCTTACCTCATCGTCGCTCAAAGCCTCGATGTCCCGACAGAATCGATTCATCCTATCCGGGCCAGGGCGCAGAGGTGGGACAGCCAACGCGGCGCGCATGAAGCGGACCACCAACGCTCTTAGTTCGCTGTCGGTCTTGGTGCGAACGTCTTTTGCCGCTTGCGCCATCACCTCTGCGTCCGCGAAAAGCCGACAAAAAACTCCCAGGGACAGCAACCGCAAGGCGTCACCCGCGAAGTCGCCGATGGGTACCCGCTCACCGTCGTCACTGCTGCTTTGGTGCACGACCCAACTCCTCACAACCGGGATCTGGCAGTGTTCCCGCGTCGTCTTGCACGGCGCTTTTCGTCTTGGACGCCTTGATTTCCACCCCAGCGGCTCGATGGCCTGCAGGCGTCCGCATGATGCGGTCGGCACCTTCGACCAGATCGGCACCGCCGACACGCAGCGGCTGCGCATCGTGCAGCGCCTGCCTGGCTTCACGCGATATGTGCGGCATGGCCGCGATTTGCGTTTCCTGTGCCGTGCGTGGCGTGATGATCCCGCTTCGTCTCGACTTCTTCTTGCCGGGGAAGTAGCCGTTGCTCATGGAGCCGCCCTGCTCTCTTTGAAGGCCTTCCAGGCGTCGGCCGCCACGCCGGTATTCCCGGCCGCCTGCATCCATCGGGCGCGCTCTTGTTCGGTCAGGCCGTTCCACCACGCGATCCCCATCGCGTCATCGCTCGCCGGTTTTATGTCCCCTGTCATGCCTTGCCCCTGGTCAATTGGAAGCCCTCAAGTGTCTTACTACACACCGACTTTCGCGCGCGAAAGTTAACCAGCAGAACAGCCACCCTGCCAGTCATTCTCGACAACTCCCCCCGCATCCCGTTGCGCTGCTGTTTTCCCGACATGTACCGCGATAGACGATTTCCCACCTTCCAAACCGGCATTCGTTGCCTGCGGTTTCATCTGCCGGGAAATACCAGGTTGCAATCGCGACAAAAGACGCCAAAAGGCCCTAATTCCGACATTTCAACCAACATCCATCCTCCGTTTCCCCGCCCAACACCACACGGAGCGCGCAGCTCACTCGGAAATCGTCTATCGCGGGCCGCCCATTGCATGGCCTCAGCCCTTTCGTGGCGACGCCGGAGTCAATTTTTTCAGCAGTTCTGACTGTTCCTTCACCCTGACACGCAGCGCCTCCAACTCGCCTTCGCTCCTTGCTGTCGCAGCAGCTGCTTGCTTCGCTTCTGCCCGCGCAGCCTTTACCCAGGTTGCACTGAGCTTGACGCAGGAGCAGCGCGATGCGCTACGTGCCCGTTCCGGGGTATATGAGCCATTTCAAGAGAACCGTGTGTGGCGGGTAGAGGACCGAGGCTTCTTCGTCATCGACCAAGTAGTGGGAAAACACGAGTTGATCACCTACGCCGTTGGGCTGAATCCCGATGGCAGCATCAGACAAATCGAAATTCTGGAATACCGCGAGACCTACGGCTCCGAGGTGCGCAATGCGGCGTGGCGACAGCAGTTCGTCGGCAAGACGGCCGCGTCGCCGGTCAAGCTGAATCAGGACATCACCAACATCACTGGTGCCACGCTGTCGTCCAAGCACATCACTGATGGGGTGCGGCGCGTACTAGCCGTCTACGACATGGCACTGAAGGGGCTGCCAGGTGCCAAGCGTTGAGCGCATGCGCCCCTTGCTGGGGACGTTCGTGACGATTCGCGCCCAAGGCGCTGCCAATGCATCGGAGGCCGCCGTAGCAGCGGCCGTCGAGTCGGCGTTTGTAGCCATCGCGCGGGTAGATCGGCTGATGAGTTTTCATCGGGGCGGCAGCGACATTAGTCGCTTGAATCGGGCGCGGCCAGGGGCTCGTTTGCGTGTGCATCGTTGGACCTACCAAGTCCTACGCGAAGCACAGCGCTTGCGGTCAGAGAGCGGTGGTGCGTTCAACTGCAATGTTGGCGCGCCTCTCATGCACGCAGGTCTACTGCCTAAGCAGGTTCGCTGTCAGCCTGTCCGACAACGGCATGCCCAGCCTGACATTCATCTGGATCAGTGCGGTTGGGTTCGACTGTCGGCAAGGGTGGTGTTCGATCTTGGCGGCATTGCTAAAGGCTTCGCGGTGGACAAGGCTGTCGAGGCGTTGCAGCGGGGTGGTATTGCGAGTGGCTTGGTGAATGCGGGTGGGGACATGCGGGTCTTTGGCGTCGAACCTCAGCCGATTTGGGCACGTTGCCCAAATGATCCGGCGAACGTACAGATGATCGGCACGCTGACAAATGGGGCCATTGCCACGTCCGCAGCCTACTTCGTTGATCGCAACCCGTTGGCAGGCACGGTCGCAAGCGCCATTGTCGAACCTCCAACCGGGCGCAGAGTGAAGATGGCCAATAGCGTCTCGGTAGTGGCCCGCAGTGCCATGCTGGCCGACGCATTAACCAAAGTGGCCGTCATCAAGCAGCGGCTTCCCAGCCGCCTTGCCAGATATGCGCGAGCCAGGATGGTGACGATATGACTACCCATCAAATGTTCAGCATCCGACTGCCGAAAGCGCAACGCTGGATGACCTACTTGGCGTTGATCGCGGTGGTCATCAGCGGCATCGTTTGGTGGTTGTTGCACGACGTACTGCAATGGGGGTGGATCCTCGCCGAGCGTCGCTTGCTGATATCCCACGGGATTGCCGCAGCCGCCACGCTCGTCATCGTCGGTGGGCTGTTGCCGCTGCACATCCGCTTGGCCTGGCGCATTCGACGCAATCTGTCTTCGGGGCTTGCCGCGCTGGCAATCATGACGCTGCTGGCTGCGACCGGGCTACTGCTGTATTACGGCGGTGAGGATTGGCGCGACTGGGTGCGATGGGCACACATTGGCGCAGGTCTCATCGCCGCACTTGTTATCCCGGTTCATGTCTGGTTGGGACGCAGGAGGCACGCTCGCTCGGCTGCTCCCGTCGCGGCGGCAACGCGCAGCCAAGGCCACGAACGTGCGACAGCATTGAGGTAAAGACCTCATGCCCCGCCGTTCTATCCTGTCCGCCGCCGAGCGGGCAAGCCTGCTTTTGCCACCCGACACCGAAGATGAACTCATCCGGCACTACGCCTTCAGCGAGACCGACCTGTCGCTGATTCGCCAGCGGCGCGGCGATGCCAATCGCCTGGGCGTCGCCGTGCAGTTGTGTTTGCTGCGCTTCCCCGGCCAGGGCCTGCTGCCCGATGCCACCATGACGGTATCCCTGCTGCAATGGATCGGACGGCAAGTGCGCATCGACCCATCGTGTTGGCCACAGTATGCCGAGCGGGAGGAAACCCGGCGAGAGCATCTGCTTGAACTGCGTGCATACTTGGGTGTGGAACCATTCGGTCTGGCGCACTATCGGCAGGCCGTCCATGCCGCCACCGAATTGGCCTTGCAGACGGACAAGGGCATCGTGCTGGCTGTCAGCGTCCTCGACACGCTGCGCCAACGGCACACCATATTGCCGACGCTGGATGTCATCGAGCGCGTCTGCGCCGAGGCCATCACCCGCGCCAACCGGCGCATCTACGAAGCCCTGTCCGAACCGCTGTCGAACGGGCACCGGCATCGCCTCGATGACCTGCTGAAACGTCGCGACAACGGCAAGATGACTTGGCTGGCCTGGCTACGCCAGTCGCCTGTTAAACCGAACTCCCGCCACATGCTCGAACATATTGAGCGTCTCAAAGCCTGGCAGGCGCTCGACCTGCCCACCGGCATCGAGCGGCTGGTTCACCAGAACCGGCTACTCAAAATCGCCCGCGAGGGCGGCCAGATGACGCCCGCCGACCTGGCCAAGTTCGAGCCGCAACGACGCTACGCCACCCTCGCGGCGCTGGCCATCGAGGGCATGGCCACCGTCACCGATGAAATCATCGACCTGCATGACCGCATCCTCGGCAAGCTGTTCAATGCCGCCAAGAATAAGCATCAGCAGCAGTTCCAGGCATCGGGCAAGGCAATCAACGCCAAGGTGCGCCTGTACGGGCGCATCGGCCAAGCGCTGATCGACGCCAAGCAGTCGGGCCGCGACCCGTTCGCTGCCATCGAGGCCGTCATGTCCTGGGACGCTTTCGCCGAAAGCGTCACCGAGGCGCAGAAGCTCGCGCAGCCCGATGATTTCGATTTTCTGCACCGTATCGGCGAGAGCTACGCCACCTTGCGCCGCTACGCGCCGAAATTCCTCGACGTGCTCAAGCTGCGGGCCGCGCCCGCCGCCAACAACGTGCTTGATGCCATTGAGGTACTGCGCGGTATGAACACCGACAACGCCCGCAAGGTGCCCGCCGATGCGCCGACCGGCTTCATCAAACCGCGCTGGCAGAAGTTGGTGATGACCGACGCCGGAATCGACCGGCGCTACTACGAACTGTGCGCGCTGTCGGAACTCAAGAACTCGCTGCGCTCGGGCGACATCTGGGTACAGGGTTCGCGCCAATTCAAGGACTTCGAGGACTACCTGGTGCCGCCCGCGAAGTTCGCCAGCCTCAAGCAGTCCAGCGAATTGCCGCTGGCTGTGGCCACCGATTGCGACCAGTACCTGCACGAACGACTGACGCTGCTGGAAACGCAGCTCGCCACGGTCAACCGCATGGCGGCAGCCAACGATCTGCCAGACGCCATCATCACCGAGTCGGGCCTGAAAATCACGCCGCTCGATGCGGCGGTGCCGGACACTGCGCAAGCGTTGATCGACCAGACGGCCATGATCCTGCCGCACGTCAAGATCACAGAATTGCTGCTTGAAGTCGATGAATGGACGGGCTTCACCCGCCACTTCACGCACCTGAAATCGGGCGATCTGGCCAAGGACAAGAACCTGTTGCTGACCACGATCTTGGCCGATGCGATCAACCTGGGCTTGACGAAAATGGCCGAGTCCTGCCCCGGAACGACCTACGCCAAGCTCGCTTGGCTGCAAGCCTGGCATACCCGTGACGAAACCTACGGGGCGGCGCTGGCCGAACTGGTGAACGCCCAGTTCCGGCACCCGTTCGCCGGGCATTGGGGTGATGGCACCACGTCATCGTCGGACGGTCAGAACTTCCGCACCGGCAGCAAGGCCGAGAGTACCGGGCACATCAACCCGAAGTACGGCAGCAGCCCAGGAAGGACGTTCTACACCCACATCTCCGACCAATACGCGCCATTTCACACCAAGGTGGTCAATGTCGGTGTGCGCGACTCGACCTATGTGCTTGACGGCCTGCTGTACCACGAATCCGACTTGCGGATTGAGGAACACTACACGGACACGGCGGGCTTCACCGATCACGTCTTCGCCCTGATGCACCTCTTGGGCTTCCGCTTCGCGCCGCGCATCCGCGACCTGGGCGACACCAAGCTCTACATTCCCAAGGGCGAAACCGCCTATGACGCCCTCAAACCGATGATCGGCGGCACGCTCAACATCAAGCATGTCCGCGCCCATTGGGATGAAATCCTGCGGCTGGCCACCTCGATCAAGCAGGGCACCGTGACGGCCTCGCTGATGCTGCGCAAGCTCGGCAGCTACCCACGCCAGAACGGATTGGCCGTGGCCCTACGCGAGCTGGGGCGCATCGAGCGCACGCTGTTCATCTTAGACTGGCTGCAAAGCGTCGAGCTGCGCCGCCGTGTTCATGCCGGGCTGAACAAGGGCGAAGCTCGCAACGCGCTGGCCAGGGCGGTGTTCTTCAACCGGCTGGGCGAAATCCGTGACCGTAGCTTTGAGCAGCAACGCTACCGTGCCAGTGGCCTCAACCTGGTGACGGCGGCTGTCGTGTTGTGGAACACGGTCTACCTGGAGCGTGCGGCGCAATCCTTGCGTGGCAACGGCCATGCCGTCGATGAGGCGCTGTTGCAGTACCTGTCGCCGCTGGGCTGGGAACACATCAACCTGACCGGCGATTACCTCTGGCGCAGCAGCGCCAAGGTAGGAGCGGGCAAGTTCAGGCCACTACGCCCGTTCTCCGGGTCTTAGCGTACGATTTTTTCCGTTTTCTGAAGCGACCCCAGGAGCGCAGAACGCGGCTCGGTTGAGGGGTAGCCCTTGGCCAAGGGCCGTTCGGGCCTCTATGGCCCTGTATTCCATTCCAGTCTGTTGTCTTTTCATTCCAGCCGGTTCCCCCATCAAGGGGCCCCCCCTCTAGCTAACAAAAAAGCGGTGGTTTTCCGGTAACCTGGTTCAGGGCGCGGCTGGTTTCCTGTCTGCCCGGCTGGTGCCGGGCTTCGTGAAGCTCTCGCGCCGGTAGGCGCGCTGGATCAATGCAGCCAGTTGCTTCCCCCGGAAACCGGAAGAGCACCACCGGCCTGGCCAGTGCCAGGCCTTTGTTGCCATCGCGGCGTAGCCGCGCTGTGATGGGGTGAGGCCGAAGGCCGAGGGGCGTAGCCCCTGGGGGGATGGGAGGCCGCGTAGCGGCCGGGTGGGTTCGAGAAGGGGGACCTCCCCCTTCGGCGGATTTCGTTAAAACCTGTTTAAAAAATCGTTAAAGACGCGCGCGCGTGTTACGGCTGTGGATAGCGCACCTAACCCATTGATGTACAAAGAGATTTTCGCCACCCCTGTACCGCGATAGACGATATTCGCGGCCCGCGATAGACGATGGGATGTACCGCGATAGACGATGAAACGTACCGCGATAGACGATCGTCGCCACGGCGCTGTGGATAACCACCCCTTTGTACCGTGATAGACGATCTCGACGTTCGCAGCCACGTTGAATGCAAAAACCCTGTTTATTGACAAAACAAGGCCTTTTCCCCGGTGGCACGGGGTCCAATGCCACGAAAAATGTACCGCGATAGACGATGGGATGTACCGCGATAGACGATTTCAGCCTCAATTTGGCATAACCCGTTTGTACCGCGATAGACGATTCAACCAGTTCTCCCAGCCCGATCGCTCCATGGCTTGAGGCCAGCAAAGCGGCCAGGGATTCGGGGGATGGGCTCCACCAGCCCTTGCTGGCCAGAGTGGCCGAGGTCAGCCCGCCCACGCGCAGCGGCGGGTCTGGCAGGGCCAGGATCGGGCTGTAGCGCACGCACAGGCCGCTGTCGTGGGTGGCGGTGCAGCCGGGCGCATCGAGCGCCGATGCGCTGTGTCGAATTTGAACCTATGCAAGCGCCGCAACGCTCACGCCGGCTGACTTTTCCACGGCCTCGCGCCGGCGGCGCCGTCCTGCTGCTTGGATTCCGGCCGCAGTTTCATCTGCAGGATCCACTGCAACCACTCCAGCTTGTTGGCGCGCGCCGCCTCTTTCCGCAGGAACTCGTGATCCTTGGTCAGGAAGTAGACGATGTTCGGCTTCACCGACTCATCGAGGGCGATGTGGTATTCGGGCAGCTCGTCGGCCGCCACCATGCGCTTGATGTCCTGCTTGAACTTCCGAGCCGTTTGCGCGCTGCCAGTCTTTTCCTGCATTCCGTCGATCGAAATGGCCCACCAGGCATTCTGCTTGCCGCAGTGCTTCCGTGCCACTTCATAGGCCCGCCGCTCCAGGGCCTGCGACAGCCTGAAATATCCCTCGTGCAGCGTCAGCACCTCGAATTTGACGGCCGCTCGATACAACCAGTCGCTGATGGTCACCTCCAGCTCCAGCGCGCCCTTCCCGCTCTTGGTCGCGCTCGTCACCTCGTAGCTTTCGATCAGCCCGAATCCCTTCGTCCGCTCTTCCTCGGTGGTCTTGATGTTTGTCTCGATCGTGGTCCCGCGCAGTCGTCGGCACATGTCCACCACGCGGTCGTAGGACGCCCCGCCGGTACTGCGGCTGGTGGCCTTCAGAAAATGGGTGACGTCAATCTTGATCCGTTTTGACACCTTGCGGCCCGTGTCCGCCGCCCGAACCAGCTCACTCACCACGTAGATCAGCAGGTCCTTGTCGAAAATCGTCGGCGCACCAGCTGCAGATGGGATCACCTTCAGCACGTTCCCCGCACGGCTGTACGTCCGGATCTCCTTGAAGGGCGTCTTGCTCAGCGCGAAAACGGGGTGCTCCATGCTGGACATATCGTCTTTCACAGGCCAATTGGCGGTTGACGAGACGATGACGAACAGGTCGTCTTGTTGCGGCTCTTCGTCTTGCCGCGGCTGGTCCTTCAGAAGCTCGTCCAGCGGCACAACGCCGGTACCAGGCCCCACCGGCGGAGCTGGCTTCCTTTGGCCGCGTGATTGAGGCTTTTTCCCGCCGCTGGTAGACTCGGCCATATCAGTTGTTCCTTTGCTCGGACGATTGATGGTCCCTGTGAAGCGCCCGGCCTGCTCGCCGGGCGTTTCCTTTTCTCAGGGGTTGCGTTCGCTCACCTGGACCTGGCCAACGCCTGCCTCTGACGGCCGCACGCTGATTTCCACGTCGTAGCCCAACCTGGTCAGGCACTCCATCAGCTTGACTTCGGAAATGCGTCTGTAGTCCCCCCGCAGCATCCCTGACACCTTGGCCTGACTCACCCCCATCAGCTCTCCGGCCGCGCCTTGGGTAAGTTTCAGCCTGCGAATGGCGTCCCCAATCCGCGCGGCCAGCTGGGACTTCATCCGCTGGCCAGCCAGAGCCTCTTCGGCCGTCACCGTGTCGATTGTCATGCGGGCAATATACCCGAATTGGTATCGGGCTCAGCGCGAGGCGCTATTCAGTCGCTCGACGACTCTGCCTGGTCGGCGGCCAGACTGCGGCTCGCCCGATCGAGCGCCCGCAAAAGCGGTCCCAGCACCAGATCCTCCGCCATCGGGTCATGAGACGCTTGCAATTCCTTCATCAGCGGCCCCAGGCGCCGAGAAAGAGCGTCGGGCATGGTGATGGTCACCTCGACCCATCCAGGCCCTTCAGCGGCCCTTTCATGCTCCCTGCGGATCACCCGCACCGCGTTGTCTACTCGCTGCTTGGACGTTCCGAACTCTTTGGCGGCCGCAGACTGACCCAAACCATCGACCAGGACCCGGCGTGCCATCGCGCGGGCTTCCGCCCCCAGATCCGTGTTCCGTGCCAGCTTGTCGAATTCAACGGCACTCGTCCTCAGCAGCTTCATCATCACCAATCGAAATTTGTCGCGCTCGCCGCCCTGCCGGCGGACCGGCAAGGCACGTCGTTCAGAAGGTCCAATTCTCCGGCATCGGCGTCAACATGACGCGGCCAGCCTTTTCGTCGCCCTCAATCACAGGATGGCGCTTCTCCCAGTGATTTTTTGCTCCGCCTTCCTTTTCCAGCTCCAGCGCCAGGCGCTTCAAATAGGCCTGGGAGCGCGAAGACCCCAAGACTTCCAGCATTGGCGCAATGATGTCCAGGAAACCGTTCCACATCATCCACTCGCCTTCGCTCGGCTCAATTCCGACCTGGGCCATGCGCAGCTGGATCCCGGCCATCTGCGTGCCGTTCGTTTCACCCCACGTCACCAGCTCCTCCCGCAGCCCTTTCAAGGCCGCCGATGCCCGCACCGGGCTGACCGGCTTGTTCTGCTGGCCAGCGCCTTTCTTCGGGGACTGGGTAGTGGCGGCGCCCTCGGTTGCTGCTGCAGCCTCTTCTGCCGGCTCCGCATTCACGGCCGCAGCTGCCTTGCTCCCCTTTGCCTCCGCCTTCTTGGCCGCCGAGGCTTGTTTGGCCAGATCTGCCGCGTTGCGCTTCCACTCCTTGAGGGCCGATACCTTGTTGCGCACCTCCGCTCTCGACAGCACGTCGTTCGCCCGCAACCGGTCGGCGAACGCATTGAATTCGCGTTGATTCAATTTGAGGATCTGGTTCATCGACCCCAGCACTTCGAGATCGCTGCACAGGCCTGCCCGCATCAACTCAACCACCGGCGCCCCGTATTCCCCGACCGTCTGCCGCTTGCTGATCCAGCCTTCGCTGCGGTTCCAGATCCTGCACGCCCCCTGGAAGCCGTACTTTTCGATGTCTTCAATCACGCCCATCGCTTCGTCGTAGGCCGTCAGGTCCTCGCGATCGTTGTTTTCCGATACCTGAATCCGGCGCAGATGTTCGGGGTCAGTGTTCGTCTCAAACTGGACCTTTGCCGTCGCGACGCCCAGCTCCGTCAATGCCCGGATGCGCCTCTCGCCAGCGATCAGCAGATACCTGCCGTCCGGCTTCTCGATCACCGTGACCGCATTTTTCTGGCCGATGTCCTGCAGTGACCGCTTCAGGTCGCTGAGGTCCCCCAACTGCGTCCGAACCTGTTTCTCGATGTCGATCAAACCGATGTCAACAACAGCTTCCGTCCTGCCTGTTGCAGTGTTGACAATGCCGGTCCACTCGGTCAATTTCATGGCTGGTTTCTTTGACATTTTTTCCTCACAATCCCATACGCTTGTAGATGAAGCTGCAGACCGTCTTCATTTCCTTTGCCGCCACATTGCGGCTTTCACCGCGTTCTGTCCGCCAGACAGGCCTGTCCTTGGCCACATCGATCGCTGCTCGCTCGTACAGCACAACAGGCATGACCCCGGCGCCCCAGTGCGCCCGCATGTCCCCCAGCACATCCCGGTGATACGCCCGGCCCTTGCTGACCTGGTTGGGCAGGACCCCAAGGGGTGCCAGTTTCGGGTTGATCCCAGTTTCATCGCGCACGCGGACCACGTTGGAGAAAAAGCCAGCCAGGCCGGCGATCGCGTCTCGATCCGGCTTGCATGGCGAGACAGCAAAGTCGCCCACTGACAGCGCCACGACCAGCAAGTTGCTCACTGCCGGCCCGGTGTCCACCACGCACACGTCATAGCTCGAACTCAGACCCGCGAATCGCTTCTGGCCAGCTGCAATGACCTGCTCCAGGTTGCGCCGCTCCACCTCGACGATCCCCGAGTCGGCCTCCACATAGTCCAGCCGCTCAGCGCATGGCACCGGCCGCGTGCCATCGTCCTTGCCAAACAGCCTGCTCGCAACCAACACTTCCTTCGGGTTCTTGGCCTGCTCAGCCGCAAACCCGTTCTCGTCGGCGATCGCTTTGAACGTTGTGCTGAAATTACCTTGGACGTCCATGTCAACCGCCAGCACCCGAAGTCCTTGCTCTGCCCCATAGAACGCCAGGTGTCTTGCCACAGTCGTCTTGCCGACGCCGCCCTTTTGGTTCGCAACCACAATGGTTTTCATTTCTGTTTCCCTGCTTTCACGCGGCTGTATTGATGGGCGCGTCCACAGCACGAAAGCCGCCGCCCAGGTTGAGGATCACGGCGAGGCAGTTCAGCGCATAGGCGTTGAGCTGGGCCACGCGCGGATTCACGCTGTTTCGGGAACAGTACAGAACCTCGTACCGCCACTGGTCTTCGATTGCAAGCAGTTCCGCGGTTTCCGCTGCAACATCCACCTTGAAAGACATCCACGGCGACGGCGCAGGGCGCCCGTCGAGCATCGAATCGTGCGCAATCTCCAACTCGCAGCTGCGCCCCACAACCCCACTGACCACCGCGTAGCACGCGATGTCACCGGCAATCCTGGGCGGTGCGTAGAACGTTGCACCTTCCAGCGGCGCCTTGATGGCGGGAATCAGGTCGGCGAGCCGATCGAAAAGCCGCCGTTGCACGGAACCTCGCATGTGTACTCTCCTGTTTGCTCATTGATGGTCTGCTACTTTCGCGCGCGAAAGTCCTATTCCTTCGGTCCCCCGCTGAAGCCAGCGCAAGACCGGATCGTGCTCGGATGGAATTGGAAAGGCCACGCCGAATCTGCACCCTCAACCCCATGAACCTCGAAGGGCTGGAAGACAGTCCGCGTAGCGCTGAACCGATAGAACGCCTCCATCACCACCGTCGAATCCACATCCTTCAACTTGCACTCCACAAGGCCCTGCTCGGCCAGTTGGGGTTCAAGTTTCGGACGCCGCCGTGCACATCCATCGCACAGACCATTGGATACAACGATGCTCATGAAAACCCCCATTCACATTCGATCTACCGAACCCCAAAGATAGCACATTAGGTATTGACCGTCAATAGCTAACACATCATTTTGGCGCTTACTTTCGCGCGCGAAACCACCGTGTCAAAGCTTCGCGGCAATGACCACAATTGCTGCAAGCGGTACCGCCAGCGTTCCCGACATCAGCAGGACAAACACGACTGACAGGTACATCCTTCTTGCCCAGCGCGCCTTCGGCGCCGGCCACATCCCTACCGGCATCCGCTCGATGATCACTGATACCTGGATGAGGACCATCACAAACATGCCCAGGACCCCCGTCATCGCCAAGGTAAACACGCTGTACCAAAGCATCTTGTAGACACCTACAGCGCCGCTAGTCGGCAACGACAACATCCCCAGACCCAGAAGACCGCAAACGCTGCCGTTCTTCACGCAGTCCATGAAGTCTTTGAACGTGGAAGACTCACTCGCCGAACCCAACACCCAATCCCTGAATTTCATTCTTCCCCCCGGCATACATCGTTAGAAAAAAGCAAGCCCGAACTTTCGCGCCGAACGCACCAAAATCCGTGCACCCAAAGAAAAGCGCCCCTGGCAATGAAGCACAAGGGCGCAAAGGGAGGGCTTAATCAACACGGAGCATTCAATGATTTGAATTCACCGTGAATGCATTCTATCGCCACGCCATCATTGGCGCACGTCTGCAACCGCGCCCATCGCACCCGTCGCCGCAATCGGCAGTCCCGTGGACAACCTCAACTGCACAGCGCACCTCTCAAGCATCAGCTTAGGCGCCAGCTCTTCTTCAACCATCGACGCCGACGCCCTCACACAGACCACCGAATCTCCCTCCCGCCTGGTGACCATCAACGCCGCGCGCTGCGCATACTTCCACCCGTCGCACTTCGCCAGGCACTTCCCATCCGGGTCGCCTGTCGTTGCCTGGTTCATCGAATCTCTGGCCCCCGTTCGATCCCCCAGGTTCGAGATGATCGTTCCGATCAAGGCCGCTACCGGGTTCGCTGACACGACCGCAGAAGCTCCGCGCCCGGTTCGCGTCGTGAAGCTCTCTGGCCTTTCCAAGTACACACCCGCACTTATCTTTGCGCTCCGGCCAGTGGCGGGGCGCACAGCCTCATACCCGCCTTCAACCAGGTACACCACAGCTGCCGCAGCTTTTGACCCTGCCACCCGATGCCCAGCCCGATTCAATCGCTCCCTGATAACGGCCGCGGCCGCCTCGCTGTCCGCGTATTCCACCCAGACATCCCGCCCCATGTCACCGTGCACAGAAATCGCTCCTGCGCCCTCTACCTCGATGACCATTCCTGGCCCATCGCTTCCATACGACGCTGGAAGCATGGCCATGCCAAGCGACCCATGGACACCCGCAAGCGCTAGGCGTCGAACGAATACGCGCCTGCCGATGTTGCTCATCGGATAGCCACCGCCTGGCCAACCTCAACCGTCGCGCTTCGGTTTGCAGCGCGCCCGGCTTCGGTGTCGTTCGGAGCCACGTAGCAGCTGCCGCAAGATGTGACGCGAATTCTGCTGGCCTCGATCCCCAACGCCACCAGCTCGTCCCGTACACGGCTGGCCCGCTGCAGCGCAAGCACATTGTTCAGCGTGACGTCGCCTGTTGAATCTGCCGTCCCCCGCACCGTCACGGTCTGTGCAGACTTGCCCACGTCGTGCACCCAGCTGGTCAAAGCTTGCCGCGAATCCCGCCCAACAGAACTGCGCCCGTGGCCAAAGTACACCGTCCGCGATCCTTTGGCGCCCGGTCGGAGTTCCTTCACGTCATGCAGTGCCGCCGGCGTTGGAGTAGGGGAGGGTGCAACCACAGCAGACCACCGTGGCGCTTTAGGTATCGCTGCAACCAGATCGGCTGCAGGCACTCGGACAAGTCGTCGCCCCTGCACGCTCTGGTCCGCGTCTGTGGAACCGATCCCAACAACACTGGTTTTGACTGTGGGCTGAGTGCAGGTTGTAACGCACGTCGCGAAAGCCATGCCCCCGGCCCCATCGCTCACCTGTTGCACACTCGGAAGGACCGAAACTTCGACAACGACCATCGGAGCCGTTGCGGCCGGCATCGACATGCAACCCGCGGTGATCATCGCAGCGGCTGCAACCGCCCCCAGCGCAAAGCCGCCCGTGTTCGTTGCCGCTTTCCCCCGCTTTGCCGCTTTCTCACTGAGGCTGAGAACAACACTGCTCCCGTCTTTCACGGTCTTGATGGAGCCCTCGGCTATCTCTGCCCGCACGGCGCGCGCCAGAATGACATGCGTGTCCACCGTTGCCGCACGGCCATCGATGGCTTTTTCAATCAGGGGCCCCATGCCACGAACCGGCCCGCCCGACAGTGCTTTCAGCACCGCAGCTCTTGCGTTGGTTTTGCGTCCCATGGCTTCCCTCATTTCATTTCAGCTTCCCGAACCGCGTCCTTGAACCCGGCACCAGGCGTAAAGCGCGGCCGCTTCGTCGCCGGCAGCACGATCGTTTCGCCGCTGTTCGGGTTTCGTCCCTTCCGCTGCGACACATCGGTCCGCTCGAACTTCCCAAACCCAGTCAGCTTCACGCCCCCGCCCGCAGCGACTGTCTCTTGCACCTGGCGCATGAAACTGTCCATCACTCGGTTGATGACCGCTTTGGACTCTTCCGTATCGGCAGAAATTGCCTCGATCAACTCGCTCCGGTTCAAGGTTTTGCTCATCTTCACTCCACGTTTGAATTGTTCTAACTCCAGCCTCATCACACCCCGGAAGGGCAGGGCGGTGGCTCCACTTTCGCGCGCGAAAGTTCACTGTTGGCTCTCAGCGGCCGAATTCCCGCGAAGCATCCCTTCCGGGCTGTTTCGCCGGCTCCTGTCCTTGCTGATAAACCTTGACCTGGCCGTCTTCTTGGCGAAGCGTTACCTTGGCGCCTGGTGCAATGTCCTTGTCCAGTTGGCTTCGCTCGAAACGGACGCCCACCCCGTCAGCAGTCACTGCCAACCCGTGACGCGATGACATCGCCACGACCTCGCCCTTGACCTCTCCGCGCAGTTGGTCAGCATCCCGCACCGTTTGAATCCCACGGTGTTTCGTTGCAAGTTCCAGGACTTGTTTCGACTGGTCCAGGCTGACGTTGCCCTTCGGAACCTCCCCCCGCTCCAACTGCCCGGCAATCTCCGCCCGAGCAGCGAAGTACGTCCGCTCGCGTTGGTCCTGGCTCATGCTTGCCGACATGGACTGCCGCAGCGCGTAGAGCTGTGCGTAAGCACCGTCCAGCTCCGGGTGCTTGGCCATCGCCTCAGCCTTTGGCAACCGCTCGAAGGCCTCCATTCGCTGGAACGCCGGCGATTGCTCAAACCGCGCCACGTCACCGCGAGCTGCCGTCAGCCGCTCCTCGATGCCCCGGTCGGGCACCTGCAGGCGACTTTTCGACAGGGCGGCGATGTCCTCCAGCATTTCGGCCTTGTCGCGTTTCTCGGAGTAGGTAAGCGCGCGGCTGCGCTCTGTCTCCATTGCCTGCATCGCCCCCGGCTCACGCTTCCAGTGGCCGTTTTCCAGTTCGTTGCTGTAGACCGGCCGCTTGTGCGCGTCGTAGACCGTCACCTTGTCCACCAGCTTTTCTCGTTCAAGTACATCCACGCTCTTCGGAATCGCCGAGTAGGCCTTGTCGTGCTGTTCCTGGTTGACGTAGCGTCCTACACCCCGTTCGGCTACCTGCTCCTCAAACCGAAGGCGGGTCCGGAGCATCGAGGTTTCCGGGTTGGCAGCTATCACCCGCGCCTCCACGGTGTAACCGTTCTCGCGCAGCTGGCCTGCCACGCGCCGAATTCCTTCTGGATCCCGCAGCGTGCCGTCCACCACCAGGTTCCGCTGGCCCTCCATCGCGGTCGCCCGCAGCCTGCTGGCCCATTCGCCGGCGTCCTTGTGCGTGCGATCTGCTGCATTCTGCGGATCCACCCTCGACAGTTCCTTGTACCGCGGGTTTTCCTCCCGCATCCGGTCTGCGTCAATCACCACGGCCCCCCCCGAGGTCCGAAATTCGCGCACGGCCTGGTTCGCCAGCTCGCTCTTGCCGGACCCGGGCTGACCGCCGAGGATCACCGCCCGTGGACTCTCAACACGCTCAGCCTTGGCTAGAGCCTCTTGCTCGGTCCGCTGATACGCCCGCTCGACCGTGGAATCGTTGAATTCGCGTGCCATGGCCGGCTCACTTGTTGAAGGCAGCCCGCGCCTGCGGCGCGTACTTCGCGATCACGGCCTCGATCGCCGTCGCGTCATCTGCATCCAGGTCATCCCGGATGTCCCGCAACTCCCGCTGCAGGCCCTCCGCCGCCTCGATCAAACCGCGATCCGGCTGATCCTTTTCCTCCTCAATCGCGATGCCTTCAGCGTGGTGCGAAATCAAGGCTCCAAGCACGTCCACCGCCACTTCGTAGCGGACACCCGTGCGATCGAAAAGACCAGTTCCCATGCTTGCTCTCCCTTCATCAGTTTGGTTGACCATCATTCCCAGCTGCTGCCCGATGCAGCAACGATCGTTTGCAGCTGCCCGGCGCGTGGCCCCGACACCGCGTCCGAAAAATTCAATGACGTTGTTCATCACTGCCTCGTCCATTTCCATCACTGCTGCCAGTCCCCGCCGCCCAATGCAGTGGCCACAGCCATCCATGTGCAACCCTGAACAGCCCCTTGTCCAACAGGCCCATCTGCCTCCACCTCGGATGCAGCGCGACCTTCAGTCCCCGCGTTGTCATCAGCCCGAACGCCAAGTACCCCAGCATCACCCACCCCCAGGGCGAACCTCTTGTGCACAGCCAGACGCCTGCACCCGTGATTGCCATGCAAGCTGCTCGCACCACTGTCGTTCGCAGCCTGGTGCCAAACATTTCCGCCCGTGCGCTCAGCCGCGCCTTGTTGCGCTCGCCGGCTCGCTCCAACACGCTGTCTATCGTCTCCCCCTGTCCGCGCGACAGGAACGCCTGCACAACATCCCAGAACCACCAGGTCACAACCCCTACGCCAAGCGTCAGCGCTAACCCCAGCTCCAGAAGAACCGCCATGCTTCACGCCCACTTTCGCGCGCGAAACTTCATGGAGTGGCCAGCCCACGTTCCCGCTCCATTTGCATGGCATCGCGCCCCCTGTCGCGCTGCGGCGCCTCGTTTGCCGCGTACACCTGACTCTGATCGCGGCCGTAGTGAATGTTCACCCGGCTCCCGACGTCGATGTCTCTGGCCAGGTTTGACCGCTCGTACCGAACCGCAACCATGTCCCCGACCTGCAGCATCGCGTGGTGACTCGAAACCGCCACCACTTTCCCGTCGAACTGCCCGCCCAGGCGCTCGATGTCGCGCACGATCAACCCCCGATGCTTGGCCGCCATGTCCATCACCCGGCGAGATTCCTCCACGGTGACGTTGCCAGCCACGATCTTCCCGTCGTTCAATTCGCGCGACAACTCCGCACGCATCTTCTCGACGTTCCCGCCGGCCCGCTCCGTCAGGATCAGCTGTTTGATCGCACCGTCCAATTCGGGGTGCGCCGCCAAGGCCTTCGTCTGGCCGCTCCTGTCCACAATGGCGTCGAACGCCACGGCACGCTCCACTCGGCTGATTTCGTAGAACACCTGTTTGATAGGCTCGATGTTCCCGTGAGCAGAAAGCCTGGCAGCGGTATTCCACGTCGTCTTGTCCACCTTCTCGTAGTCCAACGACCGGCCCGACTCACCCGACAGCTGGTTCAGGAATTCCCGGGCGGTACGGCCGTTCCCTTCCCGAAACGGATGCAATTCGTTGACCGCCGCGTACACCTCGCCCATCTTCGCGGCGAACTGTTCCCGAGTGGTCCCCTTCAGGCGGTTCGCCTCGTCGATCGTCACCTTGATCAGCTCGGCTTTCAGGGGGATGTCATCGGTATAAGCGAACACCGTTTGCTTCGCGCCGGTTCCTTTCGCGATGTCCACGGTCCTGATCTGGCCCGCCCACTCGTAAACGTCCTTGAACACCCGCCGGTGGATTTCCTGCATGTGCGCCAGCCCGTAGTCGCCCTCGACCGGCTTTTCCCTCAGCTCCTGAACCCGGATCGCCGTCACCCCACGCTCGAAGCGCTGGAGTTCGCCCGCGTCGCGTATGTCGGCTTTGTTCCGCAGCACCTGCGAAGCCGGGTAGGTGTAATCCTCCCAGCTCACTTCTTGCCTCCGGCAGCTTGCCGCACGTAATGCGCAACGGCCTCATCCGCCGTCATGTCGCCGGCGGCCACCAGCGCCTGCAGCTCCATGTCATCGACCGAAACTGCCATCCCCTCCAGGCGCAAAGAGGCGTTGGCTTGAGCGAACTGAGCCGCCCGTTGCGCTGCAAGCGCCTGCTTCGGGTCGTGACCCTCATCGTCTGTCGGCAACACGTTTTCAGTCATCACACGCTCCAGCTCTCCAAAACCAGGCCCGCGCAGATTCCTTGGAATCGCGCCACGTCGGTTGTCACCAGCACCGCCCCCTTGGACGCTGCGTGCGCGGCGATTTCAAGGTCCTTTTCACCCACAGTGGAACCCTCGGCGTCCAGCCGGTGCCGAAGCTCTGCGTACAGGTCTGCCGCTGCAGCATCCCAGGCGGCTGTTTTGATGATCCCAAGGAACTGTCGAACCGTCGCCGCTGCCGGCGCATTGCCCATGCCAGCCAGGCTGTAGACCAATTCAGTCCGCGTCATGGCTGAAATGCAGACCGCCTTGCTCGGCAGATCCAGCAGCCGCTGCTCCATGGCCAGCGACGCGCGTGAAATGACCTCGATCGCGGTGCTGGTGTCCAGCATCCGCAGAGCATCGCCATCGTTGCTCAAGCGGCTTCTCCCGCGATGGCCGCGCCTGCCATCGGTTGGTTCAGTGGACGGTCGATGCGGTAGGGCGGGGATTCCTCAATGGTTCGCACCAGGCCGAAGAACCCAGTCCACGCACCCGATCCTGGTCGTTGCGAAATCAGAACGTCGCCCGTAGTCTCATCACGTTGCAGGAACACTTCGCCGCCACCCACAAAATCAAACCCCTTCGGCAGACGCACGGCCTGGCTGTTACCAGCCTCGAATAGCTTGACCTTTGTTTCCCTCATTTCTGCACCTGTTTGTGAACGTATACACCACTGTATATACATCTAGCGATGCTGTCAATCTGAATGCATTATGCGCAGGGCAGGGGAGGGAAGTCGGTGAAAGGATCGCTCGACCCGACCCCATGGTTTCGCGCGCGAAAGTCGGCTAATCCCCTGCCCTGAGAACACCCTGAACGCCGGATACGAACTGAATCGCGCTCTCGAAATACGCGCTGCGCATCGCAAGCTCCACGCACTCGGAAAACCGCGTCCCCGCCGGGGAAGCTAGGAAGTCGCTGTATGCACGCAAGTCGGCATCCCCCAGGCTCCTGAACATCGCCGCATACCAAGCCGCGCCCAACCGCACCGCGTTGCCCTCGATCGCCGTCCGTCCCGCATCTGCAGCTCTCACTGTCGCTCTGGCCGTCAGCGTCCCAACGGCAGGATCTGCCATCCGCTCCAGCATTCCGGCAGCACCATGCACGACCATGCTCGCCATCACCTCAGCAAACCGGCTGCGCGACACGATCTCTCCTATCAAGCCACGCCGCTCTCGCGATAGCCCACTCAATTCCCCCGACGCTTTCCCAAGCGCCCAGGGCGGCACATGTTCCGCGGCAGTCCTGGCGGCAACCACACGACGGCCAGCGGCCGTCCTAGACCAGGCCAAAGCAGCCAGCCCATCCTCTTCGGACATCGTCTGTCTCAACACGGCGGCGACGTTCTCAGCCATCCAGCTCGGCGCAAACGACAGTTGCGCGGCCTCCAAAACAGCTAGCGCCGCCTCTGTATCCAGCCTGTTCCCGTCACGCCTCTGGTACTCACGAATTTCGTCGCCGATCGACGCACGATGCATCTCCATTGGCCAAGCCAAACCCGTCTCTCGAACCACCGCCCCAAGCGTCGGCGTGCCTATCGGGCCGGCCCAGCAGCTGAAGCCCGCCACCAGCGCTCCAACCAGCACCAGCCGCTTTGGCACTCGCAGCCAAGCGCTGGCGCGATCAGTACGCAGGCGCATAGCTTTCTGCCGTCTGCAAGTTGCGCTCGAAGTGCTGGACGTACAGCTTGGCCAGCGCAGGGTTGTTCCAGTTCACCAGCACGTTTTCAGAGTTCCTTCTTGCGGCCGCGTCGGTGTAGTTGAACGATCCTGTCTGAACATGCTCCCGGTCCACCACCAACACCTTGTCGTGGTGGATGGCAAACGCCGACGTCAGCCTCACATCTACCCCCGCGGTCGATAACGCCGACAACGCTGCGCGCGATTTCCCAGAGCGGTCGTCGCTCGTATTGCTTTTCTTGTCCGCCACCAGTGTTACCCGCACGCCTCGCTTACGCGCCTCCAACAGAGCGCCGACCACTGGAGCGCTCGTGAAGCTATACGCCATCACCTGGATCTCCCGTTGAGCCGATGCGATGACCTTCAACACAAGCCGGTCCGCCCCCTCAGCCGGGGAAAACGCCGCCTCGATGTTTCCAGCAGCTGGCAACGCTTGGCTTCCACGATTGCCAGGCACGCCCCCATGCGTAAAAAAATCATCGACAACGCGAGCAGCGGCACGGCCCATTGGCAGATTTGTTCCGCCCGCTGCCGCGAAAGCCAGCCCGACGGCAAGGCTCACCAGAATCGCATTCCGTTTCTCTTTTCTCAATGTCTTCCCCCTGTTGACAAATTGCATCGCTCCGCGTGCCCGCACGTTTCGCATTTCTTCCCGCGGCTCTTGACTGGAACTGCTCGTTTCTCCACCAAGTCCACGTATCGGCGAATCAGCTGCTCGCAGAAGCCATCGTCTTTCAGCTCCACGCGCACGGCAGTACGCCGCCGCGTTGTCCTGTTGTTGATCGCTACCCATCCATAGCGGCCCGTCTGCATCCCGTTTCGTCGCAGCAGCCACGCGCGCAGCGAGATTTCGGCGATGTCAGTTTGGAAGACGCGCTCGCTGTTTCTGTTCTTCAGTTCCACGGGAGCGTGCAGCCCGTCCGCCAGCCGGTACACCTGGTCAGGCCGCCCAACCACCGGATACGGCTCGTCCGTGTGAAGGCCACGCTCTACCTTCACCAACTTCCCCGCGCGCAGCTCGTCCGGCAACCAGTCCTGCGTCACCCCCCCCCACGCCAGCCAAAGCCATAGTGCGCCGGCGGCCGCCAGGCCGAAGCAAACCAACGATCCAGCGGTCATGAACCAGCCTCCACCCGTCGCACCACCCAGTCCAGCGCCCGCCTGATGACGCTGGCCAGGGCAGGGTGCCGCCGCAGGACCGGGAGTAGGGCAGGGGAGACCCTGTAGTACGCCCCGACCAGCAACCGCCCTCCCCTCGACTTCATCAACACCCTGTCACGCCACTCGCGCAGAATTCCAGTTGATGGGTGAGACCCCCCATACACCGCTGTGGCCACGAAGCACCGTGAATCTCCTGGCCTCATCGCCCGACCAACAGCCTTACCAGCCAACTTATCTGCCAACAGAAGGGGATTGCGGGCGTAGCCCTCGGCCTCAAACCGTGCGTGGTTAAACGTCCCTTCCCTGGCCAACTGCCTGATATGTGCCGGCTCCGCCTTTCCGAATTGGCGATCGAAAATCACTTTTTGCTCGCAATACACCGCAGCGACGATGTTGCTGACCGTGTGCCTGCCCCGCCGCATCCCTCACGCTCCAATCAGGATTCGGTATGCAGCCAGCATCATCAAAGCCAGCGACCCGGCCAGTAGCAGCGCGCCAACCACGCCAACCAGGCTGTCAACGAATCTCGCGCCCAGCATGTTCCCGTAGGAAGTGAACTGCTCGACCCCCAGAGCGTTGCGCCTGGAGAAGCCTCGCGCATGGGACAAATATCGCAGGCTCATTCCGCTCACCAAAGAGCACCCGAGACACGTCCAGATCAGCCACATCGGCGCTGACAACAACAAGTCGATCAACTTCATTTCGTCCCTTTCGCGCGCGAAAGCCAATCCCTCAGATCAGCCGTCCCTTGCCGGTTCGCACCGCCTCAATTCGCATCGGCAGCGTGGGGTAGGGTGACGCAAAGCTCAGCCACCGTGCCACCTTCGGTGTCTTGTAAACGAGGCTTAGCTCTTCCAGCATGGTGATGGTGTTCTGCTTGCCGACGGCCGCGGCCGCGCCGGCGTCCGCCCTGTACTCAGACCATCGCCGCAGCGCCATGAAGCCGAGAAAACCGATCAGGAAAAGCCCGTCGCTGTCGGTGGCATGCGCCACCATCGCGTAGCAACAGGCATAGGTGAACGAGATCAGGATGTGATGCTCTCTCGCGTGCGTTGCCTCGTGGGCCAGCACAGCTTCAAGCCCAGCATCGGAAACCCGCTCGACCATCCCGCTCGTCACATAAACGCGCGAATGCCTCTGCAACATGCCGACCGTCACCGCGTTCACATCCTTGTGGTCATACAAGAACACCGGCAATCCAATAGCCGTCGCAGCTTCAGCGGCCTGCAGCCTTTCGGTCAACGGCCTGCTGGACGATGCGACCGGAGCCAGGAAACGCGCAGTCAGCGGCCCCGCGGTGTACACCACCAGCAGGATCACCAGGCCGGCAACGGTTTGTGCGAACGCCTTGTCCGCCTTGTCTGTCACAGCCAGGCTGGCCAGCCACAAAATTGTCGCCCCCACCTCCACGACAAAAACCGCCAGGATGAGGCGCCGGAACCAGGTCGTCGGAATCACGTCCGGCAGTCCGTGCAAATGATGGCCGTTGGGATGCTCCGTTGTGGAGAACGCTCGGTGCCTGTATCCACCGAGTCGCCGACCCCTCTTGCCATCGGATTGGAGCTGCACCCAGCGAAAAAGATGACACAAACGATCCATGCACCAAGTGCGATGCGGTGTTGAAGTCGGTTCATTTGGACTTTGCTCTTCCCATTAATTTGTTGATCGTGTCCAACAGGTCCACGCAAACCGCATGAACTTTTTGCCGAGGGACACCCTCTTGCCGCGCCACCGCCGCCTGCCGGTGTCCCTTTACAAAAACCTTACCCGCGATACCATAGGCAGCATCGGGTATTCCCTTGTACCTCGCTGCCTTCATAAAGACAGCATCCGGCACTCGGCCGGCCGCACTGACAACGCTTGCGAAAGGCATCACTGGCTTAGTTGCCGCCAGCTGTCTTTCGTAACCCGAAGTTGCCTGATCGGTGCCCCTCGATTCTTTTGTTTGCATCGGAAATTCAATGAAAAAACAACTCATCGCAGCATTCATCGTGGCTGCATTTTCGTTCGGCGCAACTGCCGAAGAACCCAAAGTGCCGCCGAAGGGCACCATTTGTTTTGCTGGAAATTCGCTGAGAAACTTGAAGGACGTCCCGATGGGCTGTGTCGGCCTTGGTAGGATGTCCAGCATTGCCGAGATTTACGAACGCGGCTATCGCGTTGTCGCCACTGGAACAGAGGTCGGCGGCCTGACTAATTACTTCATCATTGAACAGAGGAACTAGCCCATGAACGCACTCGCGTCCTTCGCCTGGCCATTGTTGAATGCTGCAGGCCCCTGGCTGGTTCTGGTCGCGCTCTTCGGCATTCCTTGTGCCCTCGCGTACTGGCTCGGCAACGGCTTCAAAGACATGGATTGGGCGCCCCAGTCTGATCTCGACTGGGAATTTCGTTACAACCCTGCAACGGGCCGGCACGAGCACGTGCTTTGCATCAACGGTCAGCCCATGTTCTGACTTCGCCAGCAGATGCGGCATCGCCGCAGCTGCTGGCACCAGGCGCTGCTGTGTCGCCGAACTCACTGCCCGCCCTTGTTTATCTTGATGGCAGGCAGCCCTTCCCGCTTCATGTTGTCCGACAGGCGTTCGCCGTCAGCGGTCCCGTCGCCGCCGGTCAATAAGTCCCACCCTTTCCGTCCCGTATCGACCACGTCCCGGATTTCAGCTTTCTCGACGACGGCTGTTGGGTTTGCTCGTCCTTCGCCGGGCTGCTTGTCCGGGCTGGCCCATGCCTTGATGTTCTCATCGTGCGCCGCAGCGCGCCCTGGAATGCTGTCCTTCGATCGAGGATCTAGCTGACCATCAACGGCCGCTTTGTTGGTGCCGAAGATCGACGGTACGGCAGTATTGGCCTGGACCGGAGCAACGCTACCAGCGCCGGTCTGTTGTTTCCGCTTCTTGTGGTCCTTGTCGATGTCTTTGCTGCTCGGCAATGCGTCACGTTCTTTTGCCACACGCTCCTCAAGCTCGCTGCGGGATTTCGGAATGCTTGCGCCTTCGATGCCCGTTGGTGGCATGGACTTCGCTGCGACAACAAGGCCTTTCTCGTCGGCGTATTGCTGCATCAGATACTCCATCCGTTCGGAGTTCTGCCCCATGAACCTGGCCGCTGTCATTCCATTGCGAGCTGCCACCTTTTCAAGGAAGTTCGGATCCGCCATAAGGTCGCGGTGGTAAGTGAAGGAGTTCGCCTCACTGCGTCCTGCTCTATCGCTGACGCTGTTTTCCGTTTGGCCAGACACCTGACGAACTGAACTCCGGTCGCTCACCGTCGATCGCGCGGCGTCGGTAGCTACCCGGCTGTTTTGTGACGATTGACTTCCCGTCCCTGCGCTGGATGTTCGTCCACCCGTCGTTGCGTAGGACTTGTTAGTCGCCGCGTTTTCTTCTTCCCCATGACCGACCGACACCGATTTGTTTTGATTGTGTGAAGCTCCGTACGTTTTCTGGCTGCTTCCGCTGAACCCCAACCCCCCCTGAATAAAGCGGCCGAGGCCGCCACCCTTGGATGGCTTGTCCGCCCCGCCAGCCCGCGGAGACGGGCCGGCACCGCCAGCGCCCCCGCCCGCCGGCGGAATCGCGTTTCCATAATCGTCCATTCCCGGACTTCTTGCACCTGGTCCCGGCGCACCGCCAGGCATCTGTCCAGGCGCCACACCCGCGCTTGGTGCGGCCGTTCGACCGATACCCACGCCGAATTGGCCGTTTATCCCTACAGCGTCTTGCGCTCCAACGCCTGTTGTAAACCCGCTCGTACCATCGATCGAAGTCCCGATGCGCTGGTTCGTCCCGTATGACCCACCAGTCGTCGCTTGCTGCCCAGTTTGTGCCTGGGTACCTACGTTTTGGAAATTCCCTCTGGTGCTGTCGCTCGCGCTGACGCGGTTCAACGTTGACGAGTCACCGGTCCTGTAGCTGTCGCTTTGGCCCGCTGTTTGGCCGAATCTGCTGGTCGCATCCTGGCTAACTTCCGAACCCAATCGCCGATCAGCGGACATCGACGAGGTCATGCGCGACTGGAACTGCTGCAGCGCCGCAGTGCCGTTGCTAGAAAGCCTTCCCGTAGACCCGTTGGCAAACTCTATGCTGCTTGCTCCACCATGGAGCGTTGAATTTGCATCGTATTTGTTCATCGACGTGGAGTTAGCGGCAACCGTGTCCATGCCCACCTGCCCCAAGCTCATATTCCCAGAAGCCAACGCCGACCCTGCGGCCGTTGCCGTCCCACTGAACCCCGCAATCATCTTGTCTGCGACCGACATGAAGCCGCCCTGTCCCATCTTGATGATCGCCGCCGATATAAATGGGACCAGCACGACCATGTAGCCGATCGCCTGCAGCTCGTCGCCCAATGTGGCGTCGAATGCATCGCTCAGCTGGAAAGGAACCCCCGTTGCCAATTTCAGCGCCGCCATCTTGTGCCGAAGGTGCATCAGCGACAGGTGGTTGATCACCGCGAACAGCACAGGCCACAGACCAATCCACGCCAGCGCCATCATGTAGCCGCCGACCATCTTTTTCGCCCCCTCGGTGGAAACCAACACCATCAGTACCACCATGACCGGGAACATCGCGTAGATGATCGCTTCCAGCCAGTTCCTCATGTGGGGCAACGTTTCCTGCGCCAACATCGATAGAGCGCCGTTTGCGCCGTCTGCCTGCCGCGCTGCCTGCGCCGCACCAGCCATGTTCTGCAGCTCCTGAATCCGCGCTGGATCATTCATCAGAGCCGGCAGTTCCGAACCCGCCTCCCGCCAAATGTTGTTGAACATCGCTTGCTTCATCGCGTCAGATGCCGATGACGAGCTGGCCAAAATCCAGTCGTACGATGTTCCGATCACCGAAGCGAACATTGCGCTTGCAGCCGCGTCAGTGTCTGCGCGGCTGAAGTTCTGCCGGCCGTAGAAGGCCTGCGCGCTGTCCAGTCCTGCATTCACGCGGTCCTTCAGAACAACCGCTACGTTCTTGCAGGTTGCGGTAGTCGGCGAAGGAGTGAGAGTGTCATATGTGACAAACCTTGCCGGGCTGGTGTTGTTGAAAATCGTGTTCCAAGTGTCTGTCTGCCCTGTCAGCTGGTCCGGCGTGATCGCGCCATCCTTCACGTCGTAGAGGGTGCACTCCTTCAAGAATTGCATGAGGTCCGCCCTCAGACCCGGATCCCGAATCACCACCTTGTTGACGTTCTTCAATATCCGATGGCCGAAAGCCAGGTCGCCCTTTTGCAGTGCCAGATCGTCGGGTACTCCAAACACCGTTTCGTAGGTTCTTGTAGCCCAACCGAACCCACTGTTCGCGGTCTGGCCAACGACTGCCAGCGCGAACGGCACGTGGTCTACAGTCCGCGGCGGTTCAAGCCCAGCCCGATCTGTGATCAATACACGAGCGATCGGCATGTTCAGGAGACTCACGAAAACCAGCGCCTGGAAGAACCACTTCACCCATTCGAGCTGCTTCCCCCCCATATAGGCAAACATCCCGAACGCCAACGAAAAGTAGAAGACCAGCTTCAGAATCCCTGAAAAACCCGCCCCCCCCATGATCGCTGCCACGCCATTGAAGACGTAGTACAGCGTTTCGACGTTCCAGTACGTCGCGATTTCCACATCCATGGCCGGCTCCTATTAGCGCAGGCTTTTGCCGTACGCCAGTGACGATCGCAACGTCTGAGACAGGTTCGCCGTCAGCGACCGCTCCATGTGCTGCACTTCAAGCCCGATGTTGTATGTGCTTACCGTCTGAGCATAAGCAGACGACATAACCACCCGCGCGTCGTCAAGTAACTTGTCGATCGCAATTTGCACCCTGTCCATCGGCTCTTTCATGGAAGCGGGAGCCTGGGCTGAATACTTCGTGAGCGCCGCTCGCAAATCGCTCGCCGCGCGGCGTATGTAGACCTCGGCATATTTCGCAGCGATCAACTCCTGATATCTGTTCATCAGCACGTCCGCCATGGACGTGTTGTTGAGGGCAGTCCCAACGGCCAGCATCTTGTAAAGCGGCAAGTCCGTTGTATTCAGGAAAGTCATGATTTCATCGGTGCTCTCGTACTCACCGCGGCTGGCCATCGTGTCGATGATCTTGTCGATCTTCTTACGAACCATTGCCCGAAAACCAAGCTTGCTGATGGTCCCCTCGTGCACCGTCAAGCAATCCGCGGTGTCGTCACATATCCACACAGGAAGCTCGACGATTTGATTTTTCTCTGCGTCCAGTGTGGTGCCTTTCAGCAGGGCGGCAATATCGATTTCCTTCTTCGCCAGAACCAGTGGCGGCTTGACAACGCCATCGTCATCCGTGCTGTCCGTTGGAAAGATCGTGGTCCCGACCATGGACATGATCAGCATCTTGTATTCGTTGTCCAACCCATCGATTTTCTTCAGCGCGTTCCAAACGACATTCCCAGTTGGCAACGAATCCTTGATTTCCGGTTTGCTGGCTTTGGCCGTCTCGATTTGCTGGTTGGTTTTGGGCGCGCTGTTCGCGATGTTTGACCATGCATCCGACACATCAGAAAAGAATCCACCATCGACACCGAACATCTTCGCGGTGTTGGTCTTGTCCTTGCTCCACGAGTCAGGGAGCGCGGCTTGCACCACCCCCTTCGCCGCCTCGCACGAATCCACATTCAGGCGGTTCATCGCCTGTGCCGTCGCTTGCAGGGCCTGCATCACGTTGTCACACGTCGGGCACAGGTTCTGGATCGCCAGCTTGAAGCCGTAGCCCAAGGCGTTGGACCCGATATTCCGAAGCATCGCGACGAACTGCTCCTTGTTGATGAAGCTGAACCCGCCCGCAAACAGGTCAATGCCGCCACATCCCACGTTGTAGCTCGGTGGGGTGAAGCTGGCCAGGTTGTACGTGCGCTTCGGCATCCGCATGAACATCGAACCGCCGCTATACATGTTCATGGTTTGCCCCTGAATCACAGCAGGCGTCGAGACGTTGCCTTGGGCATTCACGTCATCAAACAGCTCCTGCATGGTCATCGCCTGCCCGCCCGCAATATGAACGCAGCAAATGACTGCCACAACTGCGCGTCGAACGATCGTGTTGTTGAACATCGCGTTACCCCTTAGAAGTTGTCACCGGGCTTGGTCCCGGTCAGAACAAAAATTCGTTGAACAATGTCGGTCAGCGCCATAGCGCCGAACCCGATCGCCGCCCGGTCGCCCGTTTCCTTCGATCCGATGAACAGCGCCGGCACCCGCTCGACCCCCCAAACGGCCGCTTGTTGGCGCCCGTCCTTCGGCGACGGGAAATCTGGCAGGCCTTTTCCGTCAACGCTCACGCCTAGAACCTCGATCCCGTACTTGTTCGACAGGCTCTTGAGCAGCGGCGCCATCGCGTGGCAATACGGGCAGTCGGACCGGAAGAAGAAGATCAGCCCGTGGTCTTTTGCCAAAGCGCGCAGTTGCTGTTCCTCGTCGTGCTCACGAGTGGAGTCGTACGTCTTGATCGCCTGGTTGTTCGTCGGCCTGCGCAGCGAGTAGTCCAGCTCTGGCGTTTGCCAGACCACCCGCCTCCAGCTGTCCGCGAACACTGCCCCTTTGTCCTGCGCCACTTGCCACAGTTCGAGGTAGTCCTTCATGTTGGCGTCGCTCGGCGTCATCACAGCCAGGTCTTCCCGCCGTTTGAGTTCCGCCCGCATTTGCTCCGCAGTCTTCATGTCCTTCAACTCGACCCGTGCTGACTTGGCCGGCTGCGTGGGCTTGGGTGCTGGCGCCGGCTTCGTCGGCTGTGCCTGCACGTTGGTGGCAGGCCGTCGTTCGTCCTGGTCGCAATACCAGTTGAACTTGGCTTGATCGTCACATCGCCACACCGACTCGTAGTCCAACCCTTGAGCCGACGACATGCCGCAGGCCTGCAACGCCAGGCACGCAAAAATCAACTGCCTCATCGAGTTATCCCCTTCTCTTGGTCACTAGGCGCACGTCCGTCGGCGCAGTAGTTCAGGCGCAGATTCAAGATCGCGTCGCCAGTGCCTTTCGGACTCACGGCCCCTTTCTGCGTGTACGTCACCGCCAGCCGTTTGCAGTCAGCGCGCGGGAAGTTTTCGATCACTTGTGCGGACGCCAGCAACGGGCCGGTGCTCTGGAATTGCTTCCTGAACTTGGCCGCTGTGTCCCCCTTCATCACGCCCTCGGCTTTCCCATCCCTGATCGCGTCCGCCAACAGCCGGTGCTGGTTGTCGTAGACACCACCCACTGCCGCCGCACTTTCGCGCGCGAAACCAAAGGCGATCAGGACCATCACCGTCGCTGCCGTTCGCTTCATCATTGACTGTCTCCGTAGTAGTCGCGCACCTTCCGATCCACGGTGTTGGCGACATCCCCCTGCAGCTCCCCGCTGTTCACATCGCGCGGAACGATGGTCGCGATGAACTCCGACAGGTCGATCTTGGAAAAGTCCAACGCCTGCAGCTGCTCCTGGTTGAACCCGCCGCACTCTTTCTCGGTCAACCCCAGCTGCGCCCTGCCCTGCCGATTGATCAGCTTGGCCAGCACACTGTTGAAGCAGCAATGCCGCTCCTTGCGCTCGACACAAACCCCGAATACCTTGCTCGAACAGTACGTGTCGATATGCACGCACAGGTTTTGCCCCCGCTTGAGCGACATCACCTGTTCGTCCTGGTCGCAGCTGAGCCACTGCTGAATCAGCATGATCGCCACGCTGGCCGCAAAGCTATACGGGTCAAAACTCACGAACTCGAATCCGCCAGCAGAGCTGTAGCTGAACTCGAACCCGTAGGCACCGAAGTTGGACCCCGCCTGCGATGCAACCCCATCTGCAGCGGCCTCCGACAAGCCTTGGCCGGCCGCCGACATCCCCTCCTTGATCAGCTCGCTGTCCTGCTTGGAGAACAGCGCGTCATACAGGTATTTGGAGCCCGCTTTCAGCTCCTCTTTCCCGGCTGCGTATGCAGCTTTGGCCGTCATGCCGATCACTGCATAGTTGGTGTAGTTCTGACCACCGCTCGACGCCGAACAGCAGTTCTTCAGCGTTGAACCGCCGATCACCTTCTGGGAACATTCCTCCATGTAGCCCTTGAAGATCTCGATCTTGTCCGGATCGATCCCGTACACACCAGCCTCGCGCTGCGCCTCCATGATCGCGGCCGCCTGGCCAAAGTCCTTGTCCAGCGGCCTGCTGGTGTCGAAGCACCCCGCGTCGTCGGCCTGGCAGAAGCTGGTTTCACACACGTTTTTCTCAACGGTTTTGGCAGGGCGATCAGGGCACTGGAAGCTCTGTTCGTACTGTCTGCACGACCCGTCATCGTCCCGGCTGACGCAAACCGAACCCGTCTGCCCGCAGCCACGGTCGCGCAGCGGCTGGCAGTCGTTGAGCATGGCGTCACCCCGACACTGGTAGGTATCGGTGTACCTCCAACACTCTCGAAACACCGACACCCCGTCTACCGTGCGCGTCTGGTTTGGCTCAGCGCATACCGACTGCTGCTTGACGCAATCTGCAGCTCCGAACGCCGGGAACGTGATGCTCAACGCAATCCACAACGCCAGCTTTTTCATTTCCCGGCCCTCGCTTTCAGCGGGTCACATTGGCTTTCGTCCCAGGTGTCGCTGCAGGTTTTAGGGCATCGCTGCCGCGTGGTGAAAACCGCGGCACCCTCGCCGTTGCCCGCCACGATGGTTCGGACGAAGATGGTGTTCTTCCCCTCTTTCAGAAGCGGCAGTACATCCACCTCGACGGATTGGTTCCAGCTGGTGAACAGCTCTGGCTGGCCGTAGGAGTTTTCTCCATACTGAACAAGCCCGTTGTTGGCGTCAGGCGCAAAACAGCTGTAGCCCTCGGCTGTCGCTGTGCACGATTGGTAGTTGCTGACGTTCTGAGCGGTGTACCCGTCGCCCGAAGGAACCGCATCGAAACACTGCCACCCAGTGCCGCCGCCTCCGTCATCAACCGTCTGTTGGCACTGGCGCGGGCTTGCCTCAGTCGTTGTCGTGCCTCTGTTGACCACTTCCAGCCTGTCCCCGCCGTACGGACCGACGTAGGCCACCGTCCCGTTGACCGACACCAGGATCCAGTCATCAAATGCGGCCCGCGTCAGCTTGAACAGCGTGATCAGGCTCATGTCCTTGACCGTGAACGTCAGCGTCCTGTCAAACGTCGCTCCCCACCCGGACCAGTAGTTGTCCGCGATCGTCCCGAACTGAAGCATGTAGTTGCCGTTTCCGTCCGGCGTGAAGCTCACCGCCATGTCCCCTGCATAGCTGTTCGACACGATCCCGCCCTGATCGCAACCATCCGGCGGCTCCGGGCAGCTCACCACAAGCACCCGGTTGCATTGCAACGTTTCCAGGCTCTGCGTCTCGGTGCATGTCTCGCTGATGAACGTGCCCGGAACCGTGGTCTGCTCGATGTGGCAGGCCGACGTGCCGCTGCCCGGCACCGCACCTGGATTCTTGATGATCTGGCCGGATCCAACGATCAGGGGATCGTTCTTCTTGTCGATGACGAACTTGGGCCGCTGACCCGGATTCTTCGTCAGAAAGTTGACCGCGTTGCACTCTTGTTGCTCATACGCCGACCCAGCTTTGTAACTTTGGCACTCGCTCTGTTTGGCGCTCCCTGCCCCACCGATCAGGCTTCTGCCATTGCCGTAGACGCTGGTCTGTGGAGGGTTGGTGTTGTACTTCGGAACGGCTGCAGCGCCCGTTGTGGCGTTGACGGCGCCGCCAGCCGCAGACCGGCCGGCGTTCCCGTTGGCGAAGTCCTTGCCCGCCTGGAAGGCCTGCCCCGGTGTCGTCACATCCTGACACCAGGCCGAGCCGATCATCCCCATGCTGGCGATCGCCATCGCTATCGTTGCCCGCCTCATCACCGGTCCCCTTTCAATGTCCGCCCGTACCGCACCGCCATTTCGCGGAACGCGGGCGACCGTTTCTCGATCTCCCCCAGTGCGTAGCCCAGGCTCACGTCTCCGGTGACCTTGGCGTAGTGCTCCGGCAGCGCGCATCCATCACCGTCAACCAGCTCCGCGCTCTCTGCCCGCATCAGTACCACCGCCGGCACTGCGTCAACCTTGTATTTGACGAATGCATTCGGATTCACCTGAAGGTTGCCGTTGGCTTCCCCGAGTTCGTTCACGGCCAGTGCGGTGTCCTTGATCGAACCGTTCCTGAAACCCCGCATGACGACAGCTGCACCCACCTTGTTCGCCTGTCCGATCAGTCGTTTCAGCGATTCCTTCGGCATGGAGAAAGAGGCAAAAACCATCACACCATCCGCGCGACGTGCGCCCGCCTTTTGCTCGTACCGACGAGCCACTGCCTCGATGTCGATCTGGCTTCGCGCCGGCGTCGCGACATTAGGGAAGCTGTTCTGTGGGTTGACCGTCGTAGGGTTGTCAGCGCGAAAAACCTCGCGGCGCTGTTCCTCGACCTTCCGCAGCTCTTGTTCCAGTGCTTCGCCCGACGGCAGCGCCCGGCGAACCCCGCCGGTTGTCGGCGCACCTGCACCTTCAAACAGCTCTTTGCGTTGTGCTTCAACACGTTGGCGGGCGGCCTCAACCGCCGATGCGGACGGCATGCCGCCTGCGGGCTGTGCCCGCGCCACGCAGCAGGCCACAGCCAAGACGCTGAACAGTATTGGCTTCATCAGAACCCCACTCCCAGGCAGCAATTCCGCTTCCGGAAAATCTGGTACGCGAAGTCCTCCCCCTTGTACGGATAGCTCTTGCCGGCCCCCCAGATCGCCGTGCTCCTTCCGAACGGCTGGCAGCACCGACCGTTGATCTTCTCCGTCTGCGGGATCGGATAAAGCATCTGGTACTTGTATTGGGTCTTGTCCATGACAGGTTGTGGATAGATCCCGCACAGCCCGTCCGGGCCCGACGTGCCCCACATCAGGAATTCCCGGTGCAGCTTCGCTGTCATTCGCTGCGCGACCAGAGAGCTGGCCTGGACCAGGCTGACGTGCGCTTGCACATGGCCGTTGAAGGGGTAGATGCTCCCGTTGCATCCGGCGCACCAGAACAAGGTGTTCGAGCCGAATCCCTGCGTGGCCAGCACGCAGTCCCCGGCGCAGGCGGCCTGCGCGATCGGATTGCCAAAAAGGAAAGTCTCCGGATTCAGCAGCATCGTCAACTCGTCGTCGTTCCACGTCGGGTCGATTTCGGTCATGTAGGCCACGTCAAAGCTCCCCGTCTCCAGACACGGGTTGTCCAGCACCACCTCCAGGTAGTACAGGATCGGATCGACGTACCAATGCGCCTGCCAGTTCGACTGGCGCGTGTTGTCGGTCTGCAAACGAACCTCCCCCTCTGGCGCCCGAATGCCAGGATCCAGTGAAATTCCGCCCAGCGACACGAAGCAATAGGGTGTCCGCGTCACGTCCACGCGGCGGGCGGGCTCCCAGAACGAGGTCTTCAGCCCTATCACGATGGGGTTGGTGCAGTAGCACAGGAAGCCATCGGGGTTCTCCGTGTCTTCCTGCTCCATCGACATCAACGGCACCCCACCGATGGACATCGGGAACATGCAGGACCAGCAGATGTCGGTGATGGGGTTCGCGAATTCGCCCTGGCACACGCCCGCCCTGCTTTCGCGCGCGAAACACACGCACAGCATCACCACAATTGCGGCTGCGATCCTTCTTCCCCAAGCGCCCTGAAACCGTGCGCCGTGATTCGTCCAGTTCATTTCCATTCCCTCGCCTGCTTCACTTGCCACCTCACCGCAGTTCCCCTGCCGGAACCTCCTGCACCAGCAGATGGCCCCCAGACTGGCTGATGACGCTCGGTACCGCCCGGATGCCGAAGCGCTGCGTCAGCTTCCCCGCCTGGTCGTAGAACACCTGCGTTTTCCAGGCCTTGGACATGTCGAACCAGGAACCCGCCACAAGGATCGGCTTCACCTTGGCCCCCTCCTTCGCGACCATCTTTCGGACCGCTTCAGCCTGTGCCTTGTCGCGGCCATCGAAGAACACCAGCCGCTTGCTCAGCGCTGTCACCAGGAGTGGGTTGATGGTTGCCCCGGCCGGAACCACGATTTGCCCGTCATCCGTCGTCACGGCCTGGCTGTAGCGCACGCTCGGGTCGATCAGCCGTTCTGACCTTTCGCGCACCGTCGCCAGTCCCTCGACCGGCCGCGGGTTTTTCGCGGATTGCACCGACCGTTTCACGGCCTGCTGCTGGATCCGCTTCAGTTCACCGGTGCGCTCCTTGTCCTTCAGCCGCTTCAGAATCGTGTCCACGGCGTTTTCTTCCGCGATCGGATACACCGGCCCGATCACGCCCAGCTCGTCGGCCGCGGCCCCGGCGCCGGCGGCCGTCAGTACGCCGCAAACCACACTCGCCATCACCCAACGGTCAGAAAACCTCATAGGCCCTCCCGATGATCTGAAAGGCCTTCACGTTCCCGCTCAATGCGTAGCGCGAATCCAGGCTGTCGGGGTGCCCGGTCGCGACGAAGTACTCGCCCTCGCCGATCACCCCGCCTGCGGCCGGCTGCAGGGCCACTCCTGCCTTTGAAAAGGGCTTCGCCATACCCACGTAGCCATCCCCCACCCAAACCGCCCTGCCGGCCGTTTTGACGATGTCGCCGGGGACGCCCACGATCTTCTTGATGAAAATCGTTCCACGCGGATAGGTCGCACCACCCTGCCAGCGGTAGGCCACCAGGTCACCCTTTCCGAATGCCTCGCCTTTCCGGTGGACGTAGACGTGTCCGGGCAGGCTGTCCGTCATGTTCTCGGTCACCCCCCAGCCGTAGGCAGCGCACGCCACCCACCCGGCCACGCCGATCGCACCCACGCTGGTACACGCCACCAACCAGGTCCTGCGCGACGCCTTCAACCACGCGAACGCCACCGGCGCCACGGCCAGCACTGTCACCACGGACGGCACGACAAGACCCTTCATTCGCGCCTCACTTGATCCGTTGCCGGACCAGGTCCGTGTAATCGACCGCCGTCCCACCCAACAGCGCCGCCTTGTTCACGATCACGCACCGGCACTCGTCTCCCAGTGCATCGATGTTTGTGGACAGTTTCTTGGCGAATTCCACCGTCAGTTTCTGAACCATCTGGCGCTGCTCATCGGTGATCACGCCCTTGCTGGCACTGAGAAGATCGATGGTGCGGTTCTGCTCTTCCTCCACCAGCTTCTGCAGGTCTACGGTGGCCACCGGCTTCGGCATGTTCCGCCAGACCAAGTACGCGATCGGAGAAAGTGCCACCAACGTGACTGCGCACGTCGCCACGATCGGAACGATGGCGGCCATCACACGTTGTCCGCGCTCAGACATGGGAAACCCCCTGCCGCTTGAGCATGTGGACCATGGCGTCAAGCGTGCTGTACCCTTGCTTGCGCAACAGTTCCAGCTCGTTGAAGTCCTCTGCTCGCGAGCTTGCCATCAGCAGGGAAAAAGGGTCGGGTATGTGGCGAACCACGTTCTCCCCGTTCGGGCTGCTGATTAGCATTTCCGAGAATTGGCCGTGCTCGGTCTGGAGCGATGTCAGCATCCGCTTGACCGAAGGGCTGAAGCTCACCAGCCCATCGTCAATCGTCTTGTTGAGCATCTTCAAGTCTTGGCGCAGGAAAATCTTCCAGTCGGCATTCGAGTAGGCCGCTTCGGACGCGTCGTTCGCGAACGCATCCTGAATCCCTTGTGTGCCAACGCAGAAGATCCCGTTGTACTTTCTGGCGCGGCGATAGCCCTCGCCAATGAATTCCGCCGTTTCCTTGTCTGCTCCCAGCAGCTGCCAGGCCTCATCCACCAGGCAAAGTTTCTTCCGGTCGCGCGACAGATACATGTCGTGTGCGATCCGGCTCGTCAACACGAACAGGACCACGCGCCGCAGATCGGGTGCCGACTTCAGCTCCTCCAGCTCCAGCCCGATCATGTCGCCGTCAAGGTCGATGTCGGCTGGCCCGTTGAAGTACTGGCCATAGATCCCACGCTCCGTGAACGGCTCCAGCTGCTTGCCCAGTTCGTAGGCGATGCGTTCCGGCGCGTCCAGTTCGTTCTTGATCCCACTCAGCAAGTACTTCGCGATCAGGGTCGGGTTCGTCTCGTTCCCATAGTCCCCCCACACCTTCGTGATTGCCTCCCCCAGGATGGCGTACTGAAACTCGCTGAGCGGCGCCGCCGGCGAAGCCATTCGCCCCATCATGGGCTTCAGCATCCGCAGCTCGTCTTTGAACGAGATTTCTTCATCGGCACCCACCCACGTAAAGGGGTTGATGCAGATCGGATTGCGCGTGTTGAACTCGATGAACGTGCCGCGCTGCAGGTTGATCTGGTTCTTGTAGCTCCGGCCCACGTCGATCACCCACACCCGCGCGCCGATGCCGCGGTAGCTGCTGATGATCTCGTTCATCGCAACCGATTTGCCAGACCCGGATACGCCGGCAACAAACACGTTGTAGTTGCCTTGCTTGTTCGAGTAGAAGTCCAGAAACGCCGGCGTCCCGCGACGTCCAAAGAACATCATCACCGGATCACCTGCACCACGCCATTCCGCGATCACTGGCGACATATCCACCGCATTGACTGTCGTCTTGGAAGACATGACCCTGAACAGCTTCAAGTCCTTTCGGGTGGCGTCGTTCAGCGTCATCGGCAGCGATGAATACAGCATCGGGATGTGCAGCGACTGCATCTCACCGATCGTGAACCGCTCGTTCCGCCAGATGTTCAGCGCGACCTGCGCTGCCCGGTTCATCACCTTCTTCGGCGCGAACAGGACCAGCGAGTGGTAAAGCTCCGTCATCGAACCGCCCGCGCTCAGCTGGTGCGTGACGATCGTCCAGTCTTCGTCCTGCATGGCCAGCTCGGGCTGGAACTCGGCCATCTTGCTCTTGGCGTTCTGCTTGGCTCGCGCTGCCGAGATCATGGCTTTGGTGTCCACCTCGGCTGGATCCAGCGTGAACATCCCACCGGAAATCACGAACGGAACCGGGTATTGCAGCTCGTCGTTGAAGAAGTTGCCGATGATGTTGCTCATTTCCCACAGCTCCTTCTTGCCGGGGTACATGCGAACGCCGAAGGAACGCATCGCGATCCGCTCGTCAGGATCACCCTCTTTTTCAGGCGGCAGTCCAAACAAAACCTCGTGGGGTTTCACGGTCACGTGATGGCCGAAAGGCGTGATCTGATCCTTGATCGATCGCCCCTCGTCGTATCCCAGAGGCGGCGCGTCCTCCTTGCTGAACATGATCGCGGGGTCGAGCAGCGGTGCGAGGAACTGAATCAGAGCCTCGGCATCGAAACCGAACGCCGGCAGTCCCGACGCCTTCAGCTGCGCCCACAGCGTTTCACGCAATTCGGTCATTTCCTCGATGAGTCGGGTGTCGTGCATCGATCCCGTCCGGGACACCGAAAACACCAGGCGCATGTTTTTCACGGCGTAGTTGCCGGTTTTGAAGAGCGGCTTGCCCTTGTGCCTCTTCACATAGTCAACCCGGCGCTTCGCCAGCTCGACAAAGAATTCCGACGTGCGCTGGTTGTCCACCGCCACATTGCGCTGATCCACATAGGCCTGGAACTCGTCGTCCAGGATGGGGTTCCCGAACAACGTCCATTGCACACCGTAGCCAGGCGGGATCGGCGTGAAGAGCTGGGTCAGCTTGTTCGCCATTTCATCGTCGGCCCCGGTTTGAGGAAGAACCTCAAAGCAGAAGCCGACCGACGTGTCGTTGTAGAACAGCCCACGCTCGTCGTGGTACTGGTCGTACTTCAGTGTGTTGTGGATGCCGTGCAGACTGCCCCCGATGTCGTGCATGTCCACTCCGGCCTTACCGTCCACCAGCTGCTGGGACACGCGGACCGGAGCGGGCATCTTTCCGATATCCGGCGTGTCCCCCAGGACGTGGCGACGCCAGAAGGACCGCAGCTGCTGGGAATAGCTTGGGCGTGCGCTCATCCCGCCCTTGACTTGATGGCGTTGCTTCATTGCTGCGGCATCCCGCGCAGCACGCGGCGCGTCAGTTCGTCGGTCGCCCTGCGTGCCTCTTCCAGCTTGCTGGGCGACAGCGCGGAAGGGCTGGAATAGCTCGGCATTGGAATCATGGCTGGCACCCCCACCTGCTGCGCTGGTGAGCTTTCCACCATGACCGGCGGCGGATCTGTTTGTTGCGAGACAGGCGCATCCACGATGCTCGGACTCTCGGTGGGAACTCCACCATCTACCCCACCAGGCTCGGCGGTCATCGGCTGTTGCCTCAAAGCGGTTGCGCTTGGCTGAGTCGCCGCCACTGCAGGCGCGCGCACCGGCTTGTACGTGTCCTGTATCCGTCGCCGGTTGTGCTCAACCAACCATTTACCGTTGTCCACCGGCAAGTAGACGTAGCTCTGGTCGTGCAAGTCGCCGTCGTTGTCTTCCCACGGAGCGAACCAGACGCGCAGGATCACCGGCGCTGATCGGATCGGAGTTCCGCTGGTGATGGGCCGTGTCATCACCCCCTGCGGCTCGACTTTCGCGCGCGAAACTTCGCTGCCGCCCTTGCGGTTCACCCGCTGGCCAGGCAGGTTCTGAGCCTGCGCATTCGCGTAAATGCCCGACATCGATTCGCAGAGAACCCCATCTGGCGCCTTGCACGCGAAGCTGTCCTTTGCGTCCAGCCCGGACATGTTGCCGCAGCCTGTCAGCGCCGTGGCCACCAGGCCTCCGACCATCAGCTTGTTGAACGATCGCATCAAACCCCCCTCCCCACGTTGCTCATGAAATAGTTCGGACGTTGTTCCGGCACCCCGCACGTCGGCTCCCGCTGCACGGTTCCGCACCCGGCCAGCAGCGCGGCTGCAATGGCGCACGCCGCCGCAACCGCCGGCTTCATTTCGCCACCTTGGCGGCGCCAGCATTCAGCCATTGGTCGATGCGCGCTGCAGGCGCTGCGCCAGGCATCACGCGACCATCGGCCGCAATGAGCGTCGGCGTGCCTGTCACCCCCAGCTTCGTGCCCAGCACCAGGTTGTCATTCACCGGGTTGTTGCAGGCCACCAGCTTCTCCACCGTGCCCGTCAACACAGCCCGCGTCCACGCCGCCTGCCTGTCCGCTGCACACCACACCGCCACGGCCTTGGTCTTCGCTTCGGGGTGGATGCTGTCCAGCGGAAACAGGAACGTGTAGATCGTCACGTTGTCCAGCTGCGCAAGTTCGCCTTCGAGCTTCTTGCAGTAGCCGCAGTCTGGATCGGAGAACACCGCGAACGCCCTGCTCCCGTCCCCCTTCACCGTCTTGATCGCGTTGGCCAACGCCTCGGCGGGGAATTCGACCCGCCGACCCTCGCTCTTGCGCTGGGCCGTCAGGTCGATCTGAGCCTGCATGTCGAACAGGTGTCCGAACACAAAGAACCGCCCACCGGCGTCGGTGTAGGCCACCGAGTCCCCCATCACCACCTCGTACAGGCCGGCGATTTCGGACTTCTTGACGCTGGTGAATCGGGTTGCCGGGTATTGCGCCCGGAACTGCGCCGCGACACGTTCGAGTTCGGCTCCTGCATCCTGCGCGCCGGCCGGTGCCGCCGCCATGCTTGCCACCACCGCGCCGATCGCCACCGCCAGTTTCAGTCGTTCAATCATCTGATGCTCCCCCAATGCTGGATCCGCCGCGCCGCAACAGGCCGCGATGCTGTTCACGCTTGGCGCTGCCGCCCTGGTACGTTGCGCCCTTGGTGATCAGGATTTCGACCACGCGCCCACCATCTGTCTCAATCACTGGAAACAGCTTGTCCGCCGCCTTGATGTAGTACTGAGCCAGCGTGTTGGCAGCTTGGCCAACGCCGCCACCGATGCCGGCCTGGGCCACCCTGTCGGCCTCGATGGTCTGTGTCACCCCGCCCGCGCCTGCTGTCGTGGTCGTCGCAGCGGCTTGGAAAGCCCGGCCGATACCTGACAGCGCACCCGCAAACAGCGCGTTCGCCAGCAGCTGCCCCTGTTTCGTCACCAGCCGCCCACGAATGCCGGTTTTCCCGTCTTCGCCGATCACGGTGCCCTTCACCGGCATTTCCACGGTTTCCCCGTCGATGATGCAAGTCAGGCTCTCTGTCCTGCCCATCGTTCGCTCCGAACTCACATCGCCCCAGGCCGCCGCGATGAAACGACAGTCCTTGATGTTCAGTCGGTACTTGTTGGCCAGATTGGCAAGGTCCAGGACCTGGAACGCCATGGGCAACGGGTTGCTCTGTGCGTTGCCCCCTGTCGGCGCATCCACCCCGTTCAGCATCGCGACGCGCACGAAGCTCCCCGCCGGGATGAATTCAATTGCCCCCTTCTTGTCTTCCTTGCCTGCCCCGGCAGCGCTCGGTGTCTGGTATTTCTTGGCCCGCTCGTCAGTGGGAAAGCCCACCACTTCCGGCCCTGACGATCCACCGCCTGTGGCTGTGGAACCTGCCCCGCCGGCGCCGCCGGCCGGTGTCGCTCCGAATGTGATCATTTCCACGGCCTCTCGCTGCACGGACGGGCCGTTGATCGGTGTGTTCAGTCCACCCACCGGCGGCGGCAATCCTGGCCTCCCGTTTGGTGCGTTCAGCACCCGCTGCGCATTGGCCTGCGGCAACGGTTTTTCCAGCACCTTGGCGTCAATCTGCGCCACGGCCTCTCGCTGAATCGCTGTACCCTGTGACGCCTTCGCCGCTGACGCTGCAGCCGATGCTGCAGCTGCAGCCGGTGCCGCAGTCTGCTTCCCCGTTCTCAGGTCTTCGAGTTCTTTTGCCAGCTTCTTGGACGTTTCTTCCTGCGATCGCAGCTTGCCCTGCAGCTCGCTCAGCGTGCTTTCGTTCGACTTGTTCCGCGCGCTTTCGTTGGCCCGCCAAACATCCTTGTCGTCAACGCTGCCTGGTGGCGTCAGGCTCACCGTCTTCGGCTTCTCGCGCGGCGGGGGAGCCTGACCCTCGAAGAGGAACATCCCCGCCCCGACCAGACCCGCGATGCCCACCAAGGCAACGCCCACGATCATGTACTGACGATTCTTCGTCGCTTGGTTCGGGTCACTCATTGTCTCGCCGCTCCCGCACGATGTAGATCTCGGTGCTGTCACCGGGTGGCAAGGTCTGGTTGCGGATCGTCACCGCACGCACGCCCTTGCGGAACAGTTCCTGCTCCACCAGCAACATGTCGGCCGCTGAGACGTTGGTCAGGCTGTATTTCTCCCCCACCATGTCCCCATCGAGGTACTTGCTGTCGAGGACCAGCCGTGCCTCTTTCCACAGAGGCACCTCCTTGTTGACGCCAACCCGCTCCACTGCGCCATCGCCTTCGGCCTCGCTGTCCGCCATCTGCAGGATCAGCTCCTTCGCCCGCCGCTGGTAGCTCGATGCCCGTCCTTCTGCTGCCTGCGCCCGCCGCGGCGCCCCCTTGTCCGCCTGTGGCGGTCGCAGAATGATTTCCTCCGCACTGATCGGCCTTGGCACGAGGATCAGCTTGTAGGTCACGTTCCGGTCGTCCGTGACGAACAGCGTCATCGTGCCGACCACCGGCTGGTCTGCCGACATCGTGAAATACAGGACGCCTTGCGCTTCGTCTTTCTTGCCATTGATCAGACCTGGCTGCGCCGGCACCACGTTGGCAATGCGCCGCCCTTCGATCGCCAGGCGGTTTGTTTCCCGCGCTGAAATGTTGACCTGGACGTGCTGCTTGTCCGAGTTGTCGATCAGCTGGGTTGCCCCCGCGTCACTGAGCAGCAACGCGAGCAGGCTCAGGCTTAACGATTTCTTGAATTTTGGTGACATAGAGACGCCCCGAACTGGTAATGGAAAACTCGACCAAGTAGTCCTTCTCGCGGTCCGAAGTCAGGACATCGCTGATGTAGGTCTTGAGGTGGCCGCTGACCTTGACCTTGTGGTCCCGCTCGCTGATTTCTTCTTTGCGCGGAATCCACACGGTGGTGATGCGGTCGCGTTTGAGGCGAATCGAACTGGCTTCGAGTTCGGTCTTCAACTTCGCGTAGCCGTCGGGGTCTGTCATCTTCAAAATGACCTTGTTGTTGAAGTCCGTGCTCTCCGCGCTGACCGTCAGCACTGTTTGCAGCACGTAGTTCGCCATGTCCCCCAGGTATTCCTTGTTCCCGAAGTTCGAGCCGATTTCGTATGGCCGCTTGACTTCCGGTGGCAGGATGACCACCGTGCTGTTCACGACCGTCCAGGCCCAACCGCAGGCCATTGCGAAGGTCAGGCCCAGCAGACTGAAGATCACGGTCTGCTGAAACCCGACCACCCCTCGCAGCGCCGCGCGCTCGTTCAATGCTCTGTTTGGATTCATGGTCCCTACCCGTTTAACTCGCGCAGGTGGCTACCGGGCAATTCCCGCGGTACGGGAAGCCCAGTCCACCAATAAAGCAGGTGAGCAGCCATGCCAGGGTGTTTCCCCGCCTTCAGTCGGCTGTAGGCAAAGGCCAAGCCGATGCCGATGCAGACACCCAGCAGGGTGAAGCCCGTCCCGATCCCGATCAGCACGCCGAGCAGCCCGAGGGCCGCCACGTCCAGATCCCAGAACAGAAACTTCCCAGCGGAGTCCAGCCGCCGCGGTATGTAGTGGGAAAGGTCTTGCTTCGATGACATGGCTGCCCCGTCGCTCAGATCACGGCCGTGAAGCTGGCATTCACGATGCCGACCAGGACGCCAATACCCATGGACAGCACCACGGCACCAAAGAACCACGACCAGTCCTTTTTCACCGCAGCGACCACGGAACCGACGCCGATCGCGATCAACGCGGCCAGCTTGCCCAGGTTGCCTTTGACCCAGCCATCCCACTTCGTCACAGCGGCGTCGAACTCGGTCCCGTCGCTGCCAATGGCGTGCGTGGTCAGGAACATCATCAGCGCCATCAGCACCGTTGCGATGACCAGGGCCTTCACCCACTGACGGGTGTTCTCGGAAACGGCCATCGTGTGGCCAACTTGCAAAGCACTCATGTAACTCTCCGGTTATCGAGTCCCCTTTGAAAGCGGCTGGAGGCGAACTCCCCCGGCCACCCCTTGCGCGGGGAGCGCAAAGCTCTAATGCCCAAGCCCGGCTGCTGTCGGTTCGGGCACGCAAATCTGTTTGGGAGCCTGTTTCGGCTGTTTTCCGGCGCGGCGTCGCGTTGGTTTTTTCTTCACCGGAGGCGCCACTTTCGCGCGCGAAAGTTCGTGCTTCGGCCTGTATGTCGCGTCAGGCGCAGGCTCGACTCGTGGGTTCACAAGCTCGGCCGGTTGAACCGCTGTCACCGGCGCCGCCAGCAGCGGCCTGATTGGAGAGCGTGTTTCCGGCCCTCGGTCCCGCTGGACCCCTCGTGGTTCGGCCAGCGTCTTCTTTGTGCGGCCGGCACAGTCCTGGCCGTCACAGAAAATGAACGTACTGTCCCTTGGAACCCCGAACTGGCTCACATCCAGGCTCCGAGGAACGCTGTTGATCTGGCTGGGTGTCTCTCCCGCGGTCGCGGCGGTCAGGGCCGTTGCGACGGTCCAAGCGACCAATGTCATGCGGGCGCCCATTTATCGCACCCCCTGGTCGGCCACGCTGCCAGCCCGCGCTGCCAATGCGCTGGCTTGTGCCTTGTAGCCTTCGTACCAGCGCTGGACGCTGGTCACATACTCGACCTGCGCTTTCTCGTTGCGAGAAGCCGGGCCAGCGTAGTAGCAGCCGACGGCCTTCCAGGTCCTGCCGAACTGCCTCATGCACTTCGCCAGCACCCACGCACCGACTTGCTGGCTGGTGCATGCCTCGAAAAGATGTTCACGGCGGATGCCGTATTGCGCCAGCTCCGGGAGGTGGATGGTGTTGATCTGCATCACCCCGAGCGCCACGTTGCCGTCCGGCAACTTCGGCCCCACCGCGTGGGTCCACCCGCGCGATTCCTGCCAGCCGATGGCCTGCAGCAGCGCAGGCTCGATCCCGTACCGCTCCCCGGCCTCACTCCAACAGGTCGCCCAGCTGCAGCCTGGCACCGCTGCGATCAGCACGGCAAGAAGTGGAAATTTCCCCATAGCCCTCCCCCTTGTGTCGGGGAGACTATATCACGTTGCATTCACTTTGAATGCACTTGTTTTCTACTGAAAGCCCGGCTTGACCGGCTTTTCAGCCTGTTTTGTCACCGCTCGGAACCCGTGCTCAGATCGGTTTCGACCGCTGCCGAGTCGGCAGTGGAACGGTGGTGAAATCAGGGTTTTTCAGAGGGGAAAGCGAGATTTTCGATCCTATCGCGGCGTTCAATTTACCACGCGATTGGATACTAAAGTGTTCGCGAAGACGCTATATTATTGCGTGCATATCGCCGTCATCATGAATGTTCAAAAACGGATCACTTTTCCGTCTCTTGACGTGGAGTCGATTCCATGATTTGCATCCATGTTGAACGCACAAACAAAAACGCCCCATGTCTCGGGGCGTTTCTCGTTCGGCAAGCGGAGCGCTACTGGTCGCGCTTGGCCAGGTCTTTGTGTATCAGACCGCAGATGAAGGTGTTGGCGGAAAAAGCCTTTTTCTTGCAGTACTCCGTCAGGCCCATGTGCAGTTTGGGATCCAGTCGAATCGTCACGGTCACCTTGGTCTCGCCTGGCTCGCCGAGTCGTTTGGTTGCCGCTGTTTCCGGCTCATTGCGCAGCAGCGCACCACAAATCAGCCCGGTGATGTAGATGTTTGCAGGCATTTGCAGCGCCCCGCAATACTCCATCAACCGCTTGTTCAGATTCGGTCCCATTCTGACCGTCACAGTCTGCCGCTCACCGTAAATGGCTGCGCGGAGTCTTAAGCTTCTCGTTCCCGCCGACCTTCCAGTTTCCTTTGCATCGTCGTCGTTCATGGCCACTGGCCTCTTGTAATGGTGATCGATCCCACCGTCGATGCCGACCCGGCGCAGCAGTGACCGCCCGCCTATCGGAGTGACCGATGGGTTAGTTTGTGAATTTTATTTCCTACCTTCCTACTAAAGTCGCATCTTCCCGCGTGTCGGTTGGCGGGAGTGTGCTTTTTTGGTAACTTGTGGTTTTTTCGATGGTTTCTACAGCGCTGGTCTTGTTTTGTCGTCCAGAAACCGCTTGTTCCGCGGCCGACAGATTATTCGTAAAAACCCTTAGATCGTCACTCGCCCGCGTGCTTCCCACATAAAAGGAGCGGTCACCGAACACCTTGGCCATGGCATCCAGCTCCCTGGCCTGCTTGCGGTCGTTGTCGCCGGCCTCGGGCGTCGGGATATGAAAAATCGTCCGATGCTGAGTTGAACCCTGCGACGAATGCACTGTAGAGGCATAGGCGTGGTCCCAGTGTCGGTTTTGCGACAGGTCCACTTCCTTCGTTTCTCGTCCCGCCCCCCGCATTTCCACCACGGCCTGGTCGCCGTCGAGGCGCACCACCCTGGCGACCTCGCCGTTCTTGAATTCTCCGCCGTTTCGTGTGAAGCGGATCAGCTCACCCTTGGTCATCGCCCGCTGCTGCGCATCGTAGACTTCGACGTTGTTGTTCTTGCGCGGCTCCCACTGCAGCTGGGTTCCGTCCGCCTTTTCCAGGGTCACAACCCCACGCGCTCCCGCCACGCCGACAACACGTACGTACTCGCCCTTCTTCGCGTTGATGACCTTGTAGTCCCGCCCGAAGCGCACCACGTCGCCCTTGCGGTAGTACTGCGCCTCGCGAATCTTCGCGCGCGTCCAGCCCTTGGACTCGTACACCGTCTTGGCCTGGTCGGTCTTGCCCAGCTCGCCGCGATCCTTCAGCCCAGCCCGTACACCGTCGTTGATCGCGTGCCTGTCCTTGTTGTAGGGTGTGATGACGATGGTCCGCTCCCGCTCGATCGCGCCCAACTCCAGCACCTCGCGCACCAGGCCTGGGATCACCTGGTCCTGTTTCAACTCCACCACCCGGCCTGCGCGCACCATGGCCTGAAACGCCCGCCCGTTGTTGTCCAGCTCCACATTGGTCAGCCGCTCGCCAGGCGCCAGCTGGTCCCGCCCCGTCATCACGTCCACGATGGCTTTCAACTCGGGATTCTTCTGCCGGCTGATTTCTGTCATCTGTGCAGTCTCGATGCCGGCGCGTTGCGCCAGCTCGAAGGGCTTGCCCGCCTCGACGCCCTGCAGCTGCAGGGTGTCGCCCAGGTACACCACCTTGGCGCCAGCCTTGATCGCCATCTGGTCGATCTGGGCCTTTTGCCGCTGCGACAGGAAAGAACTCTCGTCCACCAGCCACAGTTCCTTGTTCCGCTGGATCGGCGCCCCCCGCTTGGTGGCCGCGTCGATGTCCTTCTGCAGCTGCCGCTCCTTGATGGTGAACATCGCCACCGTGTCCGTCTGCATCTTCGTCTCGTTCGCGAGCACCTTGCTGGCCGCTCCCGTCGGCGCCATGCCACGGACCGTGAACCCGTATTCCTCGGCCAGGTCCTTGACCGCCCGGACCATCGTGGTTTTCCCCGTGCCCGCCAGGCCCTCGACCGCGACAAAACGGTCGTGGGTGGTCAGTACCGTGGTGATGGCCTCCTTCTGCCCCACGGTGTAGCCGAACCCCTGGCGGCGCTCCAGCTCGCCGATCCGCTCCGCAACGGTGTTCGGGCCAATGATCCGGTCGGCCTGCCATTTCTGGGTCTGAACCTGCTCCAGCGACCACCGCTCGGAATTCAGCATCTTGCGCGTGGTGTAGTTCCCGTCCGGCAGCTGGATCAGCGCGCCGTCCTTCTCCAGCTTCTGGAAGGCCTTTTCAACTTCCAGCGGGGATACGCGCCCGGCGCCGTGCTCCACCGCGGTCTGCATCAAGTCGGCCTTGCTGACAACGGCCTCCCTTTCGATCAGGTGGGCGGCCGCGAACTCCATCGCTCCCCGGCCGGACACCCAGTCCTGCCGCATCACCCCACCAGCTGCTCTGGTGCCGGCTGCGCGAGCCTCGATTGCCCCCAGATCCAGTCCAACGGCCTTCGCCCTGTCCTTCCAGTCGGCGATCAGCTCCGCATGGTTCACGTCCTTCTTCTTCGCTCGTGTGGCCAGCGCTGCGGCTTCTTTCTGTTCGGGTGTCGCCGTGGCAATGTCCAGGCCCCGTTCCTTCATCGCGGCTTCCATGCCCTGGCGCCGCTGGCTGAAGTGTTCGATCTGTTCCCGGCTGACCCCCACCACCTCGAAGTTTCCGCGCTCATCGGTCCGCTGCAGCTCGTAGCCCAGCTTCTGCAGGCGGTCCGCCAGCTCGCCGGTGTAGATCGCCCCGACGACCTTCTGGTTCTTGTAAATCTCGTCGTTCGTCAGCGAGCGCCACTGCCCGTCCTCCCGCTTCGTGGCGTTCATGATGATGGCGTGGGTGTGGGTTTGCGGATCGAGATCCCGGCTCGTGTTGTGGCGGAACATGGCCACCGTCAGGTTGCCCGTGTTCACCGTCCGAAGCTCCCCGTTTTCCATCTGGCGCGTCTGCGCCAGTTCCCGCTCGATGTACCCCAGCGCGGCCTTCACGGCTTCCTCGTGCGCCTGGCGAACCTCCTGTGATCCGTGCACCTCTGCCAGGATGGAAACGCTTTTCGGTGCCGAAAAGGTGATGTCGGTTCCCGGACGGTGCTCCCGTTCCGACTCGCCGGTCAGTTCGTTCTTGACGATCCGGCCCAGCTCCTGCCCTTGGAACCGGCCGTTCAACGACTCGAAAAACTGCTGCTTCTCGATTTTTCCCTCAAACCCCAGCTCCTGGGCGCCCTTCCCGAACCACTCGGACTCTTCCAGGCCCTGGCGCTCCGTGTAGTAGTTGTCCTTTGAAAAGTAGTGCAGCGCCTCTCCGGCGCTGCTGACGTTGTGCATTGAAATCACCGACTATCCCAGCTGGAACGTCCGCGAGACAGGGGGGTAACACACACCCGCGTCGGCGCATCCCTGCGTCGTCGCTGTCACCTTGAATGCACCGGCAACGCCGGTCAACCGGGCGCGCACCCGGACAAGTCCGCGCAAATAGGTCAGCGTCTGTGCCATCCCCTCATCGTACCTTGCACTGCCTTTCGGGAATAGAAGTGCTGCCACTGTGACTGCTGAAGGTTCGGCTTTTATGTGGGTTTTCTCCGCATAGATCGCGTAGCCTGGTGCGACCCACACATCGACAACCAGCCACTCGCCCTGCATCGCGGCACCCCGGATTTGGAACGCCTCGGCTGCCGACAGCAACGGTGCCTCCCATTGCGCCCGCACTGCCGTCCAGGGAACGCCGACTGCGACCGCGGCCGCCAGCACCTGCCGCCTGGTCGTGCTCATGCCCCTGCCGCGCCGTCGCCAGCTTTCGCCGCCGCCCCGCCCTTGCGCTTTACTTTCGCGCGCGAAACCCCGGCCGGCCGTTGCTTCATTTCCCCGGTTTCCCGGTCCACCTCGTAGGCCGCGTCGTCCGCATCGTCGTCCGGCACGTTTCCGACCAGCGCGTCCGACAGCTTGTCTTCGCTCGTCGCGGGTGCGGCCTGCGCCCTTCTCCCCTGTCCCCGCACCGGCGGCGTTGGCGTCGCCAGGTCGTCGTCGTCCCCAAAGAGGCTCGACGTCACCGGCGCGGGCGGTGCCGGCTGCGCCGCCGGTCGTCCCGCGTTCTTGCCGCTCAGATCCGGGAACCCCATCGTGCCGGTCCTGCTCCCTGTCGTCGTCAAACCTCCGGCGCCACCGACGCCTGCAGCTTGCCCGTTCCCGGCCTGGGAAGTCCCCGGCCCGTTGCGCGGCTGCGCCGCCGCCGATGGCGCGCTGGCCGCGGTACCGCCCACCGGCGCACCTTGCGGCCCAGCCTGCCCTCCGGTCTGGGCGCCGCTCGAAGTGGCCCCAGGCGCCACAGAAACAGGCGCCGGCGGCGCGGCCTGGCTGGCCGCGCCCGCGTTGAAATTCACCGCGAACCCTACCCGCTCCACGAAACCATCCGCGATCGTTTCCGACGGCTCGTAGCCGTAAGCTACTCGCGCCACTGGATAGTCGCCCGGCACCGTGAGGTACCCGGTCATGTCGGGCAGCGTCAGAATTTGCGAGGTCAGCACGATGTCCCGCAAGTTCCGGCGAGCGAACACACTCACGCCGTCGCGTTGCGCGGTCAGCCCGTAGCTCAATGTTTCCTCCTTCTCGTCCAGTTCCGCTTCACCCATGAGCTTTGCAAGCACTTTGGCTGCATCGCCGTCCGTCACGCGCAGCAACAGCTTCGTCTGACACCCGCTGATGATCGTCTTGGCCTGGTGCTGACCGTAAATCTCGTTCAGCTGCGAGAAATCCTGAATCCCGATGACGCAGCAAAGCCCGAATTTCCGGGTATTGGTCAGCGCCAGCTTCAGGATGTCCATCTTCTGGAGCGTCGGCAGTTCGTCGATGAAGAACCACAGCCGTTCGCGGTGGATCGGGTCCAGGTCCAACACAGCCTTGATCGCCGTGTCGATCCAAAGCGACAGCACCGGCTTGAGGGCTTCCCGCATCCCCTCGCGCGCGGTGATGAACATCCATGAGTCCTGCTCCGACCGGACCCATTCCCGTATCGAGAACGGCGCCCCAACGTCGTGGAGGAACCGGAAACTCTCCAGCTGGTTCTGCACGGTCATCTTCAGCGACATCCCGGTGCGCTCGGTTGTCGGGTCAACATACGTCGCTCCCGCCGTGCCGGCCAGCAGCGCGTGGAGGGTGGGGAGCGAACTCTTGGCGATCGAGTTGTAAAGGTCTGCGTTGGTGCGCCGGTTCTCCTGACCCAAAACCCGGTAAACATCCTTCAGCACCATCCGCCCTGCCGCTGCCCAAAACGGGTCAGCCTCGGCTGGATCGGGAATCAGGCCGTTCGCCATATTGTCAAAGTGGTAGTCCTTCTCGATCTCGTTCCAGATGTTCCAGTTCGGGCTGCGCTGATCCAGAGGGTTCATGAGCACGTCGATGCCCTCACGGAAGAATGCCTTTGTGAACTCGCCGGTCGGGTCGTAGACGATCGCCCGCTTTCCGCGCGCCCTGACCTGCTTCATCAAGCGGAAGAATTGCTGAGTTTTCCCGGTGCCCTGCGCACCACCGATCAGGGTATGCAGCGTCTCGGACCCCTTGCGCATCGGAACATCTGCAAGGAAGTACGGGCTGCAATCCTCCCGCTTGACCATCATCCGCTTGAGCATTTCCCCCGGAACAAGCTGAGCGCCGCGCAACCGCTTGTCTTCCATTTTTCCTTTGCCGTAGCTCCACCAGAACAGCAGCAGAATGAAGCCAAGGCCAACCGCACTCAACCCGCCCACCGTCAGGCTGTTGCGCAGTTTTCTCAAGCCTTCCTGCGCATCGTCCTCGGTCAATCGAACAACCTCGGCCACCTCCATGTGTTGCACGGCGCCGCCAACGCTCAGCTCCATCTTCGCGTTCGTCATCATCAGGATCAGCCGGGCCTCGCCCAGCAAATTGCGCTCAAGCGCATAGCGCTCGACGGCGGTTGTCCACTTGAAAAACGCGCCAACCGAGATGCAGCCACCCGCCAGGACTGCCAGCAAAACGGCCGACCACACCGCGACAACGAACATCCGCGCCTGGGACATCCATATCTCGGCACCCCGCGAGAAACTGCCGACGCTGCTCTTTTGTTCCCGTTCGATCATTCAGAACCCTTTCTGCGATTCAATGCCGCCCGCGCCCGATCCTGAGATTCACGAACCAGCGCAATTTGACCCTGCTGCTCGTACATCACCATCAGCAGCTGCTCGCACGTTATCAGCGAAAGGGCCAAATGTTCAGGAATGCCGCCACCACTGCCACCCGGTGTGCCGGGTATTTTCTCGATCAAAGCACCCATTCGCTCTTCAAATTCGTGGAGGTTTTCGGCGGCAACGCCTTGCACCAGCGTTCGCGCCAAATACCCATTTAAAGGCATCCGATGGGCCGCCGCCATCTTCCGGTAGTAGGCCTCTTCGTCCGGCGGCAGCCGGATCGTGATCGGCTTTCCCAGTCTGCTGTCGGCGCTCTTAGTTCTTGGCATTTAGTGTTTTATATCAATAGGTTACGCATTGTATAGCGGGCTAGTGTATTCGTCTATACCGGCTAGTGTATGCGCGCTAAAAGCCCGTCGCGACGGGCTTTTAGCGCCGAAACGATAGTTGCGTGGTGTGTGACCAGTTCTTAGGGGATCGGGGACACCCCGAGACCTCAAGAACTGGTTCACGTTGTCTAGTTTCGGGCAAGTTGGGATGACGACCGTCAGGCGATAGAATGACGGCCGAGCAGAGGGAACATGGGTTCCCGTACTGCGGGGAGTAAATCCCAAATGCACCAAAAGCCGGAGTGTGAAATGAGCGAAGCGAAAGCAGCAGGGAAGGTCGGAAGACCTTCCCGCACGGTGGATGAAGAAATCGCAGCCGCCGAGGAAAGACTTCGCGCCTTGCGGGAACGCAAGCGCGAGGATGAGCGCAAAGAGCGCGAGCGGAACCAAAAGGCAATCGCGGCGATTCTCAAGGCCGAAGGCCTGGATGAAATCGACGCCGAAGTATGGAAGCGCGCAGTGCCAGCCGTGCGCAAGGCCCTTGAATCGGTGAAGCCGATCAAGGGCGAGCCGGCCCCTCAAGCAGTTTCATCGGCGCAGCCGATGCTGACCGAGGGAGAAATTCTGCAAAGCAGAATTTCGACGCAGGACGCCCAGGGATGACGGTTTTCCACAAATCAACAGAGGCCGGAGCCGCCGACGAGGGGATGCCCAGACATCCCCTGGGGAGGCGGTCGCGCCCGTTGTCCATCAGCAAACTTGCTGTGGGCAACGGATCAGCGCGAGCCTCTGTTGAGCTTGTGGGAAACATCAGGGAGGCTTCCAAGGGGCAGCGCCGGGACGGCGCAAGCGAAAGGGATACGCAGGGCTGCGCAGCAGTCCACGCGCAGCGGGGATGAGCGCGAATGCGCGAACCCGGAGCAGCCCGGTCCGGTCGCGTAGCGAACGGATTCGCCCAGACTCTGAATCAATGTCAGAAGCAATGGCAGAAGCACAAAATTGGACTGGACAAGAGCTACTTGAAGCACTTTCAAGTGGCGCTGGACAGGATGTCCACGGATGGTGGGTCAGTCAAGATGGAACCGAAATCTGGCTGACCAACCCATACGGGTTGGACTGTGGGTTCTATGACGTATCCGTTGAAGGGTGCGACAGCATCCTTCAACGGATACGCAAGGACACTCACGAACGTGAGTGGGGCACGCTGTAGCAACAGCGGGCAAAAAGGCAACCACGGCAGAAGGCCAGGTTGCGTGATGCTGGGAGATTGTGGGCGACAACCGAAGGGGAGCCACAATCTCCCAGGCCAGCGGGCTGCGGGCGTCTTCACGAACGCAGCCGCGAAGCAGCTGGCAGGGTGTCGGGGCCAGCGCAACGCAGTGGAGCCGGCCCCGACACCCGCACTTTCGCGCGCGAAAGCAGCCACCTTGACAGCATTTTCTTTCGGGCGAATAGGGACAGAACCCGGAGGGGTGGAAGTTGTCCGCCGAGGTGCTGGTGGCGAAGCCACCGCATCCGCGCCGCTGCCGCCGACCGTGGTCGCGGACAGCGGGCAACGCCGCAGTCAGCCGCGTCAAGCGGGTGGCTGCGGCGTTGGTTTCGGGAAGTGGCGCTTCAGGAACTTCCGCATGGTTTTCTCGGTAACGCCGAACCGCTTCGCGAGTTTCGGCGCCGTCAGGCCCAGCTCGTGAAGTTCGCCGACCTCTGCCCTTTTCCCGTCCAGCTTCAGCTTCCCGATGCTGCCTTTGCGGCGACCGCCGATGCGGCCGTCGGCCGCAGCGCGTTGCAGCCCTTCCCGCGTTCGAGCGCGGATAAATTCGACCTCGATCATCGACGCGATGCCGAACATCGCGGCCTGAATTTGGCCGTTCAAGCTGGAGTCCAGCTTGAGGCCCATCTTCGTGATGATGATGGTGATGCCGCGCTTGCCGGCCACTTCAAGAATCGAAAACGCCTGCATCGGGGAACCGGCGATCCGCGTCAGTTCGGACGCCAACACCACATCGCCGCTTTGCGCCTGCTCCATGAGCAGGTCGCCAAGAAGGCGCTCTTGCCAGGGGAGCGACCGCGAAGCGGTGTCGCTCACCTCGACCAACGGCGCAAAGCCGTTTCGGTTGGCGTATTCCAAGATCCCGAGGCGCTGGTTCCGGGTGTCCTGCGAATCGCGGGACACCCGGAAATAGCCGTAGTACGTCGGCATCAACCCACCTTCCGAAACAGGCCAAGCACGAGGCCGAAGGCGAGTCGAGACGCCGCACCGAAATGGCGGTGGCGCCAGCCAGGCTGGTGCCACCAGCTCACGCACTTGGCCGGCCGATCACCGATCGCGCCGGCCGAAGTGCGTGAGCGAACGTGCGAGGCACGGGCCTGTGGCCGGGCCGCCAGGCGCACGGCCAATCCGGGCGCCGGCGCGAGCTGGTGAAACCAGACCGAGCCGCACATTTCAGGTTTCGCGCGCGAGGGCGTCCGGCGCCGAGCAGTCGAATTGCGAGGCCGACGCGGTGCCGAAGGCAACCGCGGCGAGTGGCCCGGAAACGGGCTGTGAGTCCTGGCCAGCGGCCGGGACGAACCCGAGCGAATGGCCACCAGCTGCCGCGCGATGTCAGTGCGCCGAATGCCGGCGTCGGGCTGCAGGCGCGAGGGCGCGCAGCGCCGAGCAGTTGAGCGGCGAGGCCGACGCGGTGCCGAAGGCAACCGCGGCGAGTGGCCCGGAAACGGGCTG
>CAMFGY010000034.1 GCA_945952065.1 uncultured Burkholderiales bacterium
ACTTTGTCTGCGGCATGTGCAACCCGCCGGCCCGCGCTGGCAAGGGCCGCGCCCAAGGCTCAATTCAAATGCACTGAGGCATGTCGGCGAGTCCTTTCTTGCCGACCTCGCCGCAAAGACTTGCCGCCGGGCTTGCCCCACTGATGCGCTGGCCAATGCCGGCGCTGCTCAGCTGGGGTTTGGCTTGGGCGGCATTTCTTTTCTCGGGGCGCGCCGGCCTGGGGCCTTTGCAGGCCTTGCTGCTGGCCAGCAGCTTGGGCGCCGCTTTGGCGCTGCTGCATGCAGCGCGTTGGCGCCGCATCATGGTGGGCGTGGGCTTTCCGCTGTCGGTCTTGCTGTCGGGGCAGTTGGGGGGCGTGCCGGCCTGGGTCTGGCTGCTGCCCTTGGTCTTGCTGGCCTTGACTTATCCCCGCCGCAGCTGGGGCGACGCCCCGATTTTTCCAACCCCGCGCCATGCCTTGTCGGCCTTGCGGGATTTCGCACCCTTGCGCGAGGGCGCGCGGCTTTTGGATGCGGGTTGCGGCCTGGGCCATGGCCTGCGGGAGCTGCGGCGTGCTTATCCGCAGGCCCGAATTGAAGGCATCGAGTGGAGTGGGGTGTTGGCGGCCTGGGTGGCGTGGCGTTGCCCTTGGGCCCAGATTCACCGCGGCGATATGTGGGCGCAAAGCTGGCAGCCTTATGGCCTCGTGTATGTCTTTCAGCGCCCGGAGACCATGGCGCGGGTATGGGCCAAAGCCTGTGCGGAGTTGCCGCCGGCAGCCTGGCTGGTCAGCCTGGACTTTGCCGTGCCCGATCAAAAGCCTCAGGCGCACCTGGACTTGCCGCGCGGCCACAGCCTGTGGGTCTACCAGATTCCTGCCCGCCAATGACTGGGTTAAGCCGGTCAAAACCGCTCAGATGCAAGGACTGAGTCACACGCGCTGACGGCACACTCAAGAGACATCAATCCCCGCCGATATGGGCAGGGAAGCATCACTCAACAAACACTATGTTCGTCATCATCGGCTGGGCCATTTCCATGGCTTGCATCTTCGGCGTCTACATTGCCCACGGCGGCAATATCAGCGTCATCTTGCATGCCTTGCCTTTTGAGGTCACCACCATCTTGGGCGCCGCCATTGGGGCGTTTTTGGCGAACAACCAGATGAAGGTTGTGAAGGCGGCCGTGGCGGGCCTGGGTAGCTGCTTCAAGGGCAGCAAGTTCAGCAAGGCTCGTTATATGGAGCTGCTGGCGCTGATGTACGACATCTTGCAAAAGGCCCGCAAAGAGGGTCTGATGTCGATTGAAAAAGACGTGGAGGACCCGCACTCCTCGCCCTTGTTTCAGAAGTACCCCACCGTTGGCAATGACCACCATGTCACCGAGTTCATTACCGATTACCTGCGCATGATGGTGTCTGGCAATTTGAACGCGCATGAGATCGAGTCGCTGATGGATGCCGAAATCGAGACCCACCATGCCGAAGAGCATGCGGCCGTGGCCGCTTTGCAGCGCATTGCGGGCGGCCTTCCGGCCTTCGGCATCGTGGCGGCGGTGCTGGGCGTGGTGAACACCATGGGCGCGGTGGGGCAGCCCCCGGCGGTGCTGGGCGGCATGATCGGCTCGGCCCTGGTCGGTACTTTTTTGGGCATCTTGATGGCTTACGGTTTTGCCGAACCCCTGGCGGGCTTGCTGGAGCAAAAAGTGGAAGACGCCGGCAAGGAGTTGCAGTGCATCAAGACCACCTTGTTGGCCAGCATGCAGGGCTATGCGCCCCAGGTGGCCATCGAGTTCGGCCGCAAGGTGCTGTTCTCGGGGGACCGCCCCAGCTTCTCTGAACTCGAAGGCCATGTGAAGGGCAAGAAGTGAGCGTGATCGAGCTTCATGTCTTGCGGCCCATGAGGGCTGAGCCCGCAGGAGGCTGGCATGGCCGGTGACGCCAAAAAGCTCCAACCCATCATCATCAAGCGGGTCAAGAAGGGTGGCCATGCCGCCCATGGCGGCGCTTGGAAGATTGCCTACGCCGACTTCGTGACGGCCATGATGGCCTTCTTTTTGCTGATGTGGCTGCTGGGCTCCACCACCGAGGGCGACAAAAAAGGCATCGCGGACTACTTTGGTTCGCCCTTGAAAGTGGCCATGCAAGGGGGCTCCGGCTCGGGGGACTCTTCGCATGTGGTCAAAGGCGGCGGCAAAGACCTGACCCGCGAGACCGGTCAGGTCAAGTCGGGGGACGTTGAGGCCAAGCAACGCTCGTTCAGCTTGCGGGCCTTGAAAGAAGAGCAGCGCAAGGCCGAGCGCGCTCGGCTGGAGCAACTCAAAGACAAAGTCGAAAAAGTGCTGGCCGAAAACCCGCAGCTGGCGGCCATGGCCTTGGGCGGGCAAATCCGGCTCGACATGACCAAAGAGGGCTTGCGCATTCAAATCGTTGACGAGAACAATCGCCCCATGTTCGACAGTGGCAGCGCGGTGGTCAAACCTCATATGCGGCAATTGCTCAGAGAGCTGGGTTCGGTCTTGGCCGAGGTGCCCAACCGGCTCACGCTGGAAGGCCATACCGATGCCCAGCCTTTTTCGGGCGGTGATCGGGGCTATAGCAATTGGGAGTTGTCCGCCGACCGCGCCAACGCCTCGCGTCGAGAATTGATTGCCGGAGGTTTGCCCGAGCCCCGTACATTGCGGGTTCAAGGCTTGGCCTCCAGCAAGTTGTTGGACAGCAAACAGCCTGAAAGCCCGATCAATCGGCGCATCAGCATCATCGTCATGAACCGGGACGCCGAGGACGCGGTCTTGAAGAACCTGCCACCCGATGAACCCAGCACCGAGGGCGACGATGCGAATGCCGAAAAAAATCCCTCAAGTTCTGCCCCCAAGCCCCGATAAAACTCTCTAGCCCTTGCGAGGAAAGCCATGAGCACAGACATGAAATTTTTGGTTGTTGACGACTTCTCCACGATGCGGCGTATCGTGCGCGGCCTGCTGAAGGAGATCGGCTACAACAACTGCGAAGAAGCCGAAGACGGGGTGGAAGCCCTGAACATGCTGAAGCAAGCCAAGTTTGACTTTGTGGTCAGCGATATCAATATGCCCAATATGACGGGCTTCGAATTGCTCAAGGCCATCAAGGAAGACCCCAGCCTGAAGCACCTGCCGGTGCTGATGGTGACCGCCGAAGCGCGCAAAGAGGACATCGTGCTGGCGGCCCAGTCGGGCGCTGCAGGCTACATCGTCAAGCCTTTCACCAAGGCGACGCTGGAGGAAAAGGTTCAGAAAATCATGCAAAAACTGGCCGCTGCGGCCTGAGCGGGGGGAACACCATGTCGATCGATCAACTGAGCAAGTTGCATGTGGGCACCGATCCCCTGCAGGTGTCCCCGGAGGTGTTTCAGCAAATCGGCACCATCACCCGGGTGCTGCATGACACCATGCAGCAGCTTGGCGTCATGCCCAAGCTGCAAGTCGCCACCGATGGCTTGCCCGACGCCCGCAGCCGGCTGAGCTATATCGCCACTAAGACGGCGGCGGCGGCCAACAAGGTCTTGAACTCTGTCGATCAAGCCAAGGAAGACCACGCCTTCATCTCCAAAGCCACCAATGAAATGGCGGCCGCATTGGTGGCTGATCCGGTCAAGGCGGTGGCCAGTGGCGCGGTGCTGAACTTCGTCAAGGAAGTCGAGTCCCGCACGGCCCGCATCGATGGCCATTTGACCGACATCATGATGGCGCAAGACTTCCATGATCTCACCGGTCAGGTGGTGGCCAAGGTGGTGACCCTGGCCAATGATCTGGAAGACAGCTTGGTCAAGCTGCTGGTCTCCATCGTGCCGCCCGAGCAGCGCGAAAAGGTGGACCCCAATATCTTGCAAGGCCCCGTGGTCAACCCCGAAGGTCGCACCGATGTGGTGGCCGATCAGGGCGAAGTGGACGATCTGCTGGCCAGCCTCGGTTTCTGAGTTTTCGGCTTGCCTCAAAAGAACCCGCGTCAGGCGGGTTTTTGCTTTTTGGGTCGGCGGTTTTTGCCCCACATGCGGCCTGAACCGGCGATCAGCCCAGCGCTTGCCCGCAGCTCGCTGCAGCGATCGGTACTTTGTCACGCCAAAGGACGGCCGGTTTTACCGATCTTTTCTGGCTTAAGTTTTTGCGGTCACCGCGAACAATGGACCTGCGAGCAATTTCTAAGCTCGCCCAAGCTCCATTGCCATGGCCGACCAAGACGCACAAGACAGAAATTTACCGGCCTCAGCCAAAAAGATCGAAAGATCTCGGGCTGAGGGCCAGCTGCCGCGTTCCCGGGATCTGCCTCATTTCGCCATGATGGTGGCGGGTGGCGCGCTGCTCAGCGTGGGCGGCCCGCGCATCGTCGATTCGCTGCAGCAAATGCTGGTCTATGCCCTGCATTTCGACGCCAGCATGTTGGCCCAGGCGGACTTCATGGGCACGCGGCTGATGGACCTGACGCTGCGCTTTTTGGCCTTGATGCTGCCCATCAGCTTGTTTCTGTGTCTGGTGGCGGTGGCCAGCAATATCGCCTCGGGCGGCTGGAACTGGACCTTGAAGCCGCTGGCACCGAAGTTCTCCCATCTGAACCCGATCAGCGGCATTGGCCGCTTGTTCAGCGGGCAGGGCGTGGGCCAGGCCTTGAAGGCGGTGGTCTTGGCCTTGGTGTTGGGCGCGGTGGGCGCCGTGGTGCTGAAGGATCGCATGGCCAGCTTCGTGGGCATCATGTCCGTGCCGCTGCCCGCGGCTTTGACTTATGCGGGCCATCAATTGATGGGCGGCGCGGTTTTTCTGGGCGTGGCCCTGGCCTTGTTTGCGGCCATCGACGTGCCTTTGCAGCGCCAGCTGTACATGCGGCGCATGCGCATGACCCGCGAAGAGGTCAAGCAAGAAATGAAAGAGGCCGAGGGTAACCAGGAAATCAAGGCCAAGATCCGCGCCAAGATGCGTGAGGCCTCGCGCCGCCGCATGATGGCCGCCGTGCCAACGGCCGATTTGGTCGTGATGAACCCCACCCACTATGCGGTCGCCCTGAAGTACGACGACGCCAGCATGGCCGCCCCGCGCGTGGTGGCCAAGGGCGCAGACCTGCTGGCCATGAAGATCCGTGATCTGGCCAAGGATTGCAAGGTGCCGGTGCTGCAGTCGCCGGTGCTGGCACGGGCGCTGTATGCCCACGCCGAGCTGGACAAAGAGATCCCGGTCAGCCTGTTCTCGGCCGTGGCCCAGGTCTTGGCTTATGTGTACCAGATGAAGGCGGCGATGGCCGGCCGTGGTCCGACGCCGGATCTGCCGAACCCGCCGGTGCCACCGGAACTCGACCCCCACAACAAACCTGGCTCGGGCTTGCCAGCCGACCCCGATCTGGAAGGTGACGAAGACTGATGAACGCGCTGATCGCTCAATTGCAGACCTTGTTGGGGCCCCGGGCCGCCGTGCTGGGCGCGCTCGGTGCGCCTGTGGCAGTGATTCTGGTGCTGTCCATGATGGTGCTGCCGCTGCCGCCCTTTGCGCTGGACTTGATGTTCACCTTCAACATCGCCATGGCGGTGATGGTGATGATGGTGGCTGCTCACATGGTCAAGCCGCTGGACTTTGCGGCCTTCCCGACGGTGCTGCTGCTGACCACCTTGCTGCGCTTGTCGCTGAACGTGGCCTCCACCCGCGTCGTGTTGATGGAAGGCCACACCGGCACCGGCGCCGCGGGCAAGGTGATTGAGGCCTTTGGCCACTTCCTGATCGGCGGCAACTTTGCCGTGGGTTTGATCGTGTTTGCGATTTTGGTGGTGATCAACTTCATCGTGGTCACCAAGGGTGCGGAGCGGATTGCCGAAGTGGGCGCGCGTTTCACCTTGGACGCCATGCCCGGCAAGCAGATGGCGGTGGACGCCGACCTGAATGCGGGCCTGATCAACGAGGCCGAGGCCAAGCGCCGCCGCGCCGAACTCAGCGACGAAGCTGATTTCTTTGGCTCCATGGACGGTGCCAGCAAATTCGTGCGCGGCGATGCGGTCGCGGGCATGTTGATTCTGGTCATCAACATCGTCGGGGGCTTCATCATCGGCATGGCCCAGCACGGTCTGTCGGCCGGGCAGGCGGCGGACTCCTACATTTTGTTGGCGGTGGGCGATGCGCTGGTGGCGCAGGTGCCGGCCTTGCTGATCTCGGTGGCCGCGGCCATGGTGGTGTCGCGCGTGGGCACCGACAAAGACATCGGCAGCCAGATCGGCCGTCAGGTGTTCGGTTCGGCCAAATCGCTGGCCATCACCGCCGGCGTGATCGGCATGCTGGGCCTGATCCCGGGCATGCCGCATCTGGTGTTCTTGATGATTGCCGGTGGCCTGGGCTATTTGGCCTGGTGGTTGCGCACCCGCGAGCAGGCCCAGGAAAAGGCCGCCAAAGCCAGCGCCGCCGCGCCGGCCGTGCCCACCGGCGAGCCCAATGGCGAGGCCAGCTGGGACGACCTCATTCCCATCGACACCCTGGGCCTGGAGGTGGGCTACCGCCTGATCAGCCTGGTCGACAAGGCCCGCGAAGGCGATTTGCTCAGCCGCATCAAGGGCGTGCGGCGCAAATTCGCGCAAGAGGTGGGTTTCTTGCCCCCCGCGGTGCACATCCGAGACAACCTGGAGCTGCGCCCCAGCCAATACCGTCTGAGCCTGCGTGGCGCGGTGGTGGGCGAGGCCGAAGCCTTCCCGGGCATGTGGCTGGCCATCAACCCCGGTCATGCCACCCAAAAACTGATCGGCACACAGACCACCGACCCCGCTTTCGGCCTGCCGGCGGTCTGGATCGAAGACCGGCAAAAGGAAATGGCGCAAATGGCGGGATTTACCGTGGTTGATTGTTCGACCGTGGTGGCCACCCATCTTTCACACTTGATGCAGGTCCACGCAGCCAAGTTGCTGGGCCGGGTGGAGACCCAGGCATTGGTCGAACACCTGACAAAACAAGCGCCTCAACTGATCGAAGACGTGATTCCAAAAATGGTCGGCATCGCAACATTGCAAAGAGTTCTCCAGCTGCTGCTGGAGGAGGGCGTGCACATCCGTGACATGCGCTCCATTGTCGAGTGCATCGCCGAGAACGGCGCCGCCGCCAATGTGGCCAATGACCCGGCCGAGCTGGCCCGCCGCATCCGCACGCACATCGCCCCAGCCATCGTGCAGCAGATCTATGGCCCGGTGAAAGAGCTGGACGTGATTGCCCTGGAGCCAGAGCTGGAGCGTCTGGTCACCCAGGCCCTGAATTCCCCCCACGGCGCCGCCCTGGACCCCGGTGTCGCCGACACCCTGGCCCGCAGCGCCGCCGAAACCTCGCAAGCCCAGGAAGACCGTGGCGTGCCCGCTTGCTTGCTGGTGCCCGACCTGATCCGTGCGCCCATGGCCAAGCTGCTGCGTCGTGCGGCGCCGCGCCTGAAGGTGCTGGGCCACAGCGAGATTCCTGAAACGCATTCCATCCGCATCGGTTCCATCATCGGAGGCACCGTATGAAGAGCCCCTACGCTCGCATTCGCTCCCTTTCCCCCAAGGGGATGCAGGCCTCCTTTGAGGCGGCTCGGCAGGAGGCCGTATGAACGTGAAACGCTTTACCGCTAAAACCTCCCGTGAAGCCATGGCCCTGGTGCGCCGGGCTTTTGGTGATGACGCCGTGGTCTTGTCCAACAAGCCTTGCCCCGAAGGGGTCGAGGTGCTGGCGATGGCGCCGGAAGGCATGTCGCAAATCGAGCGCGTGGCCGCCAGCGCACCGCGCGTGGCCGCCCCCAGCCGGGTGCAGGCCCGCCCCAGCCCTGAGGCGGCCGACACCGCCGCTTCGCGCAGCTTCGCCGCTCGCACCGCCCAGCAGCGCCAAGAGCCCAGCTTTGGCTATGCCGACCCGGTCGCCGGTGAGGTGGATCAAGATGTGCAGACCCTGGCCATGAGCACCTTGTCCTTCCAGGACTATGTGCGCGAGCGCGTGCTCAAGCGTCGCCAGGCCGAGCTCGAAGGCAAACCCGATCCCATCCACAGCGCCGCTGTCGCAGCGGAGCCGAGCTTCGAGCAGCCGGGCGTCAGCTCGATTGCAGCGCTCCGTCAGCAGCGCGCTCAAGCCGCTTTGCAAGCCATGCAGCCGCGCCGCGCCGAAGCAGCGCCAGTGGCCGCGCCGGCAGCCCCGGTGCGTCGTGCGCCCCCGGTCTTGCGTGACGAGATCCGCGTGCCGGCCATGCAGCGCGATCTGGCCGGTCTGTCGGACCTGGGTTCCATGAATGAGCTGTCCGATTTGCCGGCTCGCGGCCGCCGTGATCAGCAAGACATGATGAATGAGCTGCGCTCCATGAAGGGCCTGATCGAAGAGCGTTTCGGCGCCCTGGCCTTTATGGAGAAGTTGCAACGTCAGCCGGTGCAAGCGCGCCTGACGCAAAAGCTGCTGGAGATGGGTTTTTCGCCCGCCCTGGTGCGCAAGCTGGCCGAAGGCTGCCCCGCCGAGTTCAAGGGCGGCCCCAACGAAGCGACCGATGAAAGCAGCTGGGCCGCCAATGTGCTGGCCCGCAATCTGCAGACCGATGAGGCCAGCCCGGCTCTGGAAGAGCAGGGCGGCGTGTTCGCCCTGATCGGCTCGACCGGCGTGGGCAAGACCACCACCACCGCCAAGCTGGCTGCGGCTTTTGCCACCCGCTTCGGCGCCGCCAATCTGGGCCTGATCACCTTGGATGCCTACCGGGTTGGCGCGCATGAACAGCTGCGCGCTTATGGTCGCATCCTGGGCGTGCCTGTGCATACCGCCCATGACCGCGCTTCCTTGGAAGACCTGCTCGAGTTGCTGGCCAACAAGAAGATGGTCCTGATCGACACCGCCGGCATGGCGCAGCGCGACAGCCGCACCCACGAATTGCTGGACATGCTGGCGCACCGCAATGTGCGCAAGATTTTGGTCGTCAACGCCGCGCAACAGGGCGAGACGATTGAAGACGTGGTGACGGCTTGGCGTGCTTCTGAGTGCCACGGCGTGGTGTTGTCCAAGATCGATGAGGCCGTCAAGCTGGCCCCGGCGCTGGACACCCTGATCCGCCACAAGCTCAAGGTCTTGGGCGTGACCAACGGTCAGCGCGTGCCCGAGGACTGGCACCGCCTGTCGGCCCAAGCCCTGGTGCAGCGTGCCATGCGTGTGGTGGCCGCCGGTGCTTGGCGCATGGACAAGGCCGACGTCAACCTGATTTTCGCTGGTGGGCCCGCGCTTGACCCCCAGCATGCGGCTGCCATGGGCGTGTTCTGAGCCGCCCCGCCGAACGATCAAAGAATTGGACTGCACCATGCGCGACTACTCTCTCCCTCCTCATGCCCTGGCACCTCAGGATCAGGCCGACGGCCTGCGCCGCTTGTTTGCCAGCTCCCGCGTACGTTTCATTCCCGTCGTCAGCAACCCCCATGTGATGGGTTCGGGCGTGCTGCTCGAAGGCCTGTGCGCCGCCTTTGCGGAACTGGGTTTGCATACCTTGGTGGTGGACGCCGGCGAGTCTTCGCCCAAGCCCTCGGAGTTGGCCTCGGTGGACTTGAGTTCCTGCGTGGACCGTTTGTCCAAAGACGTGTCTTACCTGGCCGCGCGCGGCTTGCCGATGCGCTATATCAACGCCAATGGCTCGGCTGCGCAATTCCTGGAAGCCGTCACCGATGCCGCGCCGCATGCCGATGTGGTCTTGCTGCATGCCAGCGCCGCTGAACTGGCGCGCGTGGTGGCCTTGCGCGAAGTGCGCCCGGTGCTGCTGGCCGATACCGATTCGCAAAGCGTGACGCACGCTTATGCGGGCATGAAGTGGTTGGCCAGCCGGGCGGGCTTGATGGTCTACAGCCTCTTGCTGGCTTGCTCGCCTCAGCTGCGTTTGTCGGATCGCATTGCGCAGCAAATCAGCAGCTGTGCCGATGGCTTTTTGGGTGCCGTGCTGCGCGACTGGGCCTGCATGGACCCCAAATGCCCGCCGACAGCGCCGATTGCCCCCGAAATTCGCCATCTGGCGCGTGAGTTGTTGATGGCTGCGCCTCCCGGTGCGGCCTTGGAAGCCTCGGTCAACGCGAGCCCGCTGCGCCCCGCGCAACGTTCGCCGTTCTTGTCCGCCGCCACCGTTTGATAGCCGGAGCTGATGATGTATACCGCCAAAGGCCGCCTCGATAATTCCTCGCTCATCAAGCAATACAGCCCGCTGGTGCGACGTCTGGCGCATCAGATGATTGCCAAGCTGCCCGCCAATGTGGAGATCGACGATCTGATCCAGGTCGGGCTGATCGGCTTGAGCGATGCACTCTCGCGCTTTGATATTGCGCAGGGCGTGCAGTTCGAAACCTTTGCCACCCAGCGCATTCGCGGCGCCATGCTGGACGAGCTGCGCGGTGGCGACTGGATGAGCCGCGGCACCCGTCGTCAGCAGCGTGAAATTGAGAGCGCGGTGCGCAAGCTGGAGCAGCAACTCGGCCGCGCCCCGGTGGAGAGCGAAATCGCCGCCGAAATGGGCACCACGCTGGCGGAATACCAAGACTTGCTGGGCAAGGTGCGTGGCACCCAGCTGGTCTATCTGGAAGACATGTCTGGCGACGAAGGCGATGAGGACTTTCTCGACCGCCATGTGGCCGACCACAGCAACAATCCCATGCTCAAGCTGCAGGACCACCGCATGCGCGAAGCGCTGGTGGCCGCCATCAAGAATCTGCCCGAGCGTGAGCAGCAGATGATGAGCATGTATTACGAGCACGATATGAATTTGAAAGAAATCGCCGTCGTGCTCAAAGTCACCGAGTCGCGGGTGTGCCAGCTGCACAGCCAGGCGATTGCTCGTTTGCGCGTCAAGCTGCGCGACTGGTAAGGGCTTGGACGCTCGCGCTATCGCCCTTGGGGCTTGCTGGCGAGCCGATCGATGTGAGCTTGGCTTGGGCTGAACAACAAAGACGAAGGTGCTCCAGCACCGGTGGGGAGACGTGATGGCGTTTTGGAAACGGGCGGCTGCGGAACTCGCGCCGGCACAGCAGGGCAATGAGCCCGCGCTGAGCCCGCGCGGTGGTGAGCCTCAGGCCCAGTTGGTGCGCAATATCGCCCACTCCGTGTCCAGCGTGGGACGCGACGCCGCCGAGGTTCGCGGTGTGCTGGAAGACACGCAAAAAGTTGTCATGGCCCAGGCTGAAGCCATGGGGGCCTTGTCGAATGAGCTGACTCAGGTGCGCCATGCTCAGCAAGCCATCAGCCACGCCACCGAGCAATCGCGTGCCGCCGTGGGCCGCGCCAGCCATGCGCTGGAAGGCGTGGGTCAGGAAGTGGGCGGCATTGTGCAAACGCTTCGAGAAGTCTCAGACGCCGCCTCTGAAATCACAAAAATCGCCCTGCAAACCCGCTTGGTGGCCTTCAATGCCTCCGTGGAAGCGCGTCGAGCCGGCGAGGCCGGCCGGGGCTTTGGCGTGGTGGCCGATGCGGTGAAAGACCTGGCGGGCAAGGTGGAAGCCTCGTCCAAAGCCATCATGGGCACCGTGCTGGCGCTGGATGGCCGTATCGAGGCCTTCGCCCGAGAGCTTCGCAATGACAAGTCGCAGGGGCAGCCAAGCGCGATCCATCAAGCCTTTGCTGAAGTGCGCGGCGATGTGGACCGGATTGCCGATTCGGCGCGCCAAAGTGAGCAAACGGTGGAGTCTTTGTCCGGCCGCGCCAACGATCTGGAGAAAGAAGTGCAGCAGGCCATGATCAGCCTGGACACGGCCTTTTCTTGCAGCGACCGGTTTTTGAAGCTCTCCGAACAATTGATCGAGCAGATCGCGGGCTCCGGCGTGGAGGTGGAAGACTCACCCTATATTCACGCCGCCCAGCAGGCCGCAGCGGACATCAGTGCCCTGCTCGAGCAGGCCTTGGCGCGCGGCCAAATCGACACCGCCCAGCTCTTTGATGATCAGTACCGACCCATTGCTGGCACCCAGCCGGCCCAGCATCTGACGCAGTTTGTCGAGTTGGCGGATCGCCTCTTCCCTGCGGTGCAAGAGCGCTTGCTGGAGTTCTCCAACAAAGTGGTGTATTGCATCGCCGTGGACCGCAATGGTTATGTGCCCACCCACAACAAAAAATACTGCCAGCCGCAACGCAGTGGTGATGTGGTTTGGAACACCGCCAACAGCCGCTATCGCCGCATCTTCAATGACCGCACCGGTTTGGCCTCGGCCCGCAATCAGCGGCCGTTCTTGCTGCAGACCTACCGCCGCGATATGGGGGGCGGCAACTTTGTGCTGCTCAAAGAAGTCTCCGCGCCCATCATGGTGAAAGGGCGGCATTGGGGCGGGCTGCGCCTGGCTTTCAATTTCTGAGTGCCTGCAGGGGCAGGGCCCAGGCCCCAGGCCTTGACGACAAGGCGCACTCAGCCCACAGCTTCAATGCTTTCAAAGCTCAGGGCGCAATACAGGCGCGGTTCTTGCCCGTGTGCTTGGCCTCGTAGAGTGCCACATCGGCGCGGTCCAGCGCGGCTTCCAGCGTTTCGCCCGGTCGGAAATGGGTCACGCCGGCCGAGAAGGTGATGAACACGTCTTTGCCTTCATGCAAAAACAAGCTGGTAGAGAGCGCTCTTTGCAGGCGCTGCAAGACCGCCTTGGCTTCATCCAGCGGCGTGGCGGGCAACATCAAGACGAATTCTTCGCCCCCATAGCGCGCCACCAAGTCGCCGGGGCGCAACTCTTTGGACACTCGCTCGGCCAATGATTTCAAAGCCTGATCCCCGGCGCCGTGACCCAGGGTGTCGTTCAGGCGTTTGAAGTTGTCGATGTCCAGCAGCGCCAAAGCGATGCGCTTGTGGGGCGGCAATTCAGCCGGGCCGGCGCCCGCGGTGTTCTCGCCGGCTTCGCGTTCGACCTTGGCTTGTTCGATGGCAAAGGCGGACAAGAGGCCACGTCGATTGGCGATCTGCGTCAGTTGGTCGGTGTGCACCTCATTCGACAAACGCCGCAACTCGCCTTCAAGCTGCTCAACACGCTGGCTCATCTGGCTGGCGCGTTCGTTCTCCAGCGTCAGCCGCTCCTGCGTCTGACGCACCAGGTTTTGCACGCTGCGGCTTTCTTCCACCATCTCGCGCACCACGCCGGCCAAGCTTTCCAGGGAATCGGCTTTTTCAATCACTTCGGCATAGCGACCGACATTGTTTTGAAAACGATCGGTGTGCTGGCCCAGTTCTCCGAGCTCGGCCAGCATTTGGTGAATCAGTGACTTGAGCGAGTCGCGTGCGCGGCTGCGCTCTTCGCGCAAGGCTTTTTGGCGCGCGCGCGTGCCGCCCAACATCTCGGTCACGGATCGCACGCCGCGGCCACTCAAGCCTTGTTCCAGCGTGTGATTCATGGCTTCGCACTGGCCTTTGGCCCAGGAGTCGTCTTCGGCCAAATCCACCAAGCTGGCGCTGAGCTCGCGGCACAACTGACCCAGCTCATCAAACAAATGCTGGCGATGGTCCAGCATATGGCAGGCACGCAGACACAGCGCTTCCATCTCGGCGGCACGTTCCGGGCTGGCGCCAGCAAGGCGCAGCTCTCGCTGGGCGGCGCTCAGCTCGCCCATCAGTTCGTCTGCATAACCTTCCTTGGTGCGCAAGGCATGTTGCACGGTGCCGTGCAAAGAGTCGCCAATTTGCGGCCAGCTGGAGAACTCTGCTGGGCGGGTGGGTGCAGCATTCGGATCAGCGCTGACGCCATCGCTCAGCGGCATTGGGGCCAGATTCAGCAAGGCCTCGGGCGCCAAGCCCTGTTCCTGGCCGCTGCGGCTGTCTTGGAAGTCCTCTTCTTCCAGCATGAATTGCGTGGGCGAACTGCCAGGGCCGCCGGCCTCGTCTTCCGAGGTGCTGATATTGGCGTCGGCCACATCGCTGTCCCAGTTGCTGATCAATTGCTGCATGCGTTTGATCAGGCGTTTGGCATCGCTGCGGTTGTTCTCCAAGACGCGCTGCAGGCCGTCTTTCTTGCGCGCCAAAGTCCATTGGCGTCCGCCTCGCTCCAGGCCTCGAACCAGTCGCTCCAGAATCTGCGCCAGCGCCTCGGCTTGCGCGGCCGGGCCTTCGCTTTGCTGCAGTTGTTCGACCTGGCGCACAGCGTCGTCCCAGCGGCCTTCGCGCACACAGACTTGTAAATCCATGCGGGCTTGGCTGCTGCCAATGCCCAGGGTGCTCAGCTTGTTGAGCAGATTCAGCGGGCCCTCGGCCAAACTCGCAGGCGAGGGCTCGGCACCGGACTCGACGGCGTAGGCGCGGGCATAGTTTTCCGGCGTGGGCTCCAGCTGTGCTTGGGCCAAACGCAGCAAGGCGGCTTTGGCCAGCTGAGCAGCCGGCAGCGCTGCAGCCGGGCGTGAGGGGGAAGGGCGACGTTGCTCGTCCATGCCTTGGTCCTAAGTCCTAACGAAGTCCACCCACGGGGTAAAAGGCATCGGGTGGCGGCAGTTCGCCGCCATTTTCAGGGCCGCCCTGGGCGCGGGCGATCCAAGGGGCTTTGCGAGGCAGCACGGTTTGCGCCAGCCACTGCTCCAATTCCTCTGGCAGCAGCGGCTTGCTGAACAAAAAGCCCTGCATCAAGCTGCAGCCCAGGCGATGCAAAACATCCATCTGACGCATGGTCTCCACGCCCTCGGCAATCACCCGCAAGCCCATGGCGCGGGCCAAGGCAATGATGGCGGTGACGACGGCGGAGCTCTGCGGCGTGATGCCCAGGTCTCGCACAAAGGTGCGGTCGATCTTGACCTCGGAGATGGGCAAGGTGGTCAGATAGGCCAGCGAGGAATAGCCGGTGCCAAAGTCGTCAATGGAAATTTCAACACCCACCTCGTTCAGACGATGCAGTGCCGGGATCACGTTCTGCAGGTCCTTCATCAGGTTGTTTTCGGTGATCTCCAGCTGGATCGCGCGGTGCGGCACGCCGTAAGCGCTGACGCATTGGTGGATGTGTTCGACCAAGTCCGATCGCTCAAACATGCGGCTGGGCAAGTTGACAGCGATGGAGTCTGAAAACCCGAAGTTCAGCTGCCAAATCTTGGCCTGCCGCGCCGCTTCTTTGAGCGCCCATTCCGACAGGGGCACGATCAAGCCGGTTTCTTCGGCCAGCGGGATGAAGTCGCCGGGAGGCACCAGGGTGTCTCCGCGCTTCCAGCGCATCAGCGCTTCGGCCCCCACCATGCGGGCGGCCCGCACATCGATCTTGGGCTGGTAGTGCAGCACGATCTCGCCACGCTCCAAGGCCTTGTGCAAGGCGCTTTCCAGCTCCAGCTTGGCGCGCCCTTGGCCGGCCAGCTGCGGGGTGTAGAGCGCAGAGGCATTGCGTCCTTGCGACTTGACCGCATACATGGCCACGTCGGAGTTGCGCAGCAAATCGGCCATGGTCTGCCCATCGCGCGGGTAAATGGCGATGCCGATGCTGGCCGTGACAAAGCACTCCTGGCCGGACAAAAAGATCGGCTCGCGCAAAGCGTCCAACACCCGTTCGGCCACCCGCTCGGCATCGCGCTCGTCGGCCACCTCGGGCAGCAGGGCCACAAACTCGTCGCCACCCAAGCGGCCCACGGCTTCCAGCGTGCGGTGCGAGCGGCCGCCTATGGTTTCGAGCATGCCTTCCATCACCTGGTCGGAGTGGCGCACGCAGCCGCGCAGGCGCCGCCCCACCTCCACCAGCAACTCGTCACCTGCGGCATGGCCCAGCGTGTCGTTGATGATCTTGAAGCGATCCAGATCGATCAAGAGCAATCCCACCTCATGGCCGCCGCGGCGGGCCTGCTCAATGGCTTTTTCAACCCGCCAAATCAGTTGGCGTCGATTCGGCAGCCCGGTCAATGAGTCGAAATGCGCCAACTGGCGAATTCGGTCTTCGGCGTGGCGACGGTCCGTCACGTCTTGCATGACGCCGGTGTAGCCCACCGCACTGCCCAATTCATTGAATTCGGGTTCGGCTTCGATGTGCACCACGCGCTGCCGCCCGTCCAGCAGGGTGACCGGCAAATCGGTGACCAGCACCGAGTTGTGCGCAATCACATCGCGCAGCAGGCGCAGGAACAACTCGCGTTCTTCGCGCGGCACCATGCGCATCACGCCGATGAAATCAAGCCGCTCGTGTGGGCCGCGACCAAACACCCGCAAGGCTTCGGCCGCCAGGGTGAAGCCGCTGTTGGCATACCATTCAAAGCTGCCCATGCGTGCCAGGTCTTGCGCACGCGCCAGCCGGGCTTTGCTGCGCTCCAGTTCAATGCGGGTGCGCGAGCTGCGCAGCAAATAGCGCAGGCGACCGGCCAGCAAGCTCCACTGCGGGCTCTTCACAAAGAAGTCGGTGGCGCCCACTTGGTAGGCGTGATTGATGGAGGCCTCGTCGTCCAAACCGGTCAGCATCAGCACGGGTGTCGACTCGAAGCCGGGTTTCTCGCGCAAGAGCTTGCAGGTTTCGAAACCGTCCAACTCCGGCATCAGTGCGTCCAGCACGATCATGTCGGGCACGGTGGTGCTGATCAAGGCCAAGGCTTGCACACCGCTTTGGGCTTGGGTGACCTCAAAGCCCCGTTCGCGCAGGGCGACCGCGGTCAGCAGCAGATTCACCTCGTCATCATCGACGAGCAAAACCTTCGGCTGCTCGGGCAAATCCTTGTCCAGTAGGGAGGCTTGAGCTTTCATGTGGGATTGGGCGCGAGATCCAGCAAAGCCTGTCGGACCATGGCGATTTGCTCAAGCATATCGTCAAGCAAGGGCCCCAGCCCTTCGGTTTCGCCCAGTCGCGCCATGTTTTCGATGGTGGCACAGCGTTGTGCCAGCGCCAAAGCGCCAATGCTGGCCGAGGAGGATTTCAGCGTGTGGCTGGTGTGCCTGATCACGCTCAAATCCATGGGCTCGGTGCGGGCTTTGTCCAAGTCCGGCAGCATGCGTTCCAGCGCTTTCAGATAGGCCGCGATGATGCGCTCAAGCAGCTTGTTGCTGCCCTGAGGGTCGAGCTCTTGCAGGCGAGCCAATGCAAGCGGATCCAAGCAGCTTGCGGGGGAGGAGGGGCTGTTCATGGGGCTTCCATCTTGCGATGAGCGCGGCGTGTTTTCTGGCGACGAGTCAGGCCTGCCATTGTCGTGCAGCGGTGCCGTCGGTGGTTCGCTTTTCAGCATAGCGGACGTGTTGAAAAAGGAAATTGATCAGGGTTCAAAAGCGTGTCGCAAACATCTGTCCAGTCCGCAAAACGATGACGACCAGTCCCCGGCCATGGCCTCGGGACTGCGCACTGTAGCCTCAAGCAATCGAGCGCCGCGCGAATCAGGTTTCAAGTTAAAAGAAAAGTGTTCGTGTCTGTCCCTCGAGAGCCCAAACCCTTTGGACGCATTCTGACTTTATCGGCGGCCACGCCCGTAACTTGAGTGATCCGAAGCAGCTGTTTGCCTCCGTACAATGAGCCGCATGAACAGCCTCAGTGAAGCCAGCAATGCAGCGCACCGCTCGCCTCGGTGGCGCCGTGCTTTATGGCTGTTGCTGGGCTTGGGCCTGGCGGTGTTGGCTTTTGCGGCACTGATCTTTGTTGCTCGGCCGCAGGAAGGTTGGAGTGCATGGGGTGTGGCCAGCTTGTTGCTGGCTTTTCTTTGCTCGGCCTTGGTGTTGTTGGGCATGTTGGGGCTGGGATGGCATTTGGGTGTGCGCCTGAGTCGGCAGCATCTCGGTGAGGCTTTGCGCGAGTCGCGCATGCAAACCCAGGCCCTGGCGCAGTTGCGCAGCGATTGTTTGTGGTCCAGCGATGCCGAGCACCATTTGGTGCGCTGGCAAGCGCCGCAGACGGGGCCGGTCTCCAGCTGGGTGGGCATGACCCCCACCGAATGTTTGTGGCAGCGCTTCGCTTTGCAAGCCCCGGTGAGCAGTGACGCAGCGCACCCTGAGCTTGGGGCAAGACTTGACCCCTGCGAAGCCTTGCGCCGGGAGTTGTCTCGGGGCCTGCCCAATCTGGACTTGCGTGTGGTGGCCACAGACGGCGGGCAACGTGCCTGGCGCTTGCGTGCTGTGGCTCAGTTTGATGCGCAAGGCCGCTTCAGCGGCTATCAAGGCTCAGCCCAGGAGTTGGCGGAGGCTTCCACGGCCTGGCTGGATGCATTGCCCGGGCCGGCTTGGTTGCTCAGGGCGGCCGATGCTCACGCCCATTTGGCGCCAGGCCCTACGGCTGAAGCTGGGGCTGACCTGCAGGTGAAGGCCATGAATGCCCAGGCGCTGGCCTTGTTGGGGCCAGAGCTGGGGCTGGGGAAGTCTTGGGCCGATTGCGCGGCCAAACTGTCACCGCTCTTGGGTGAGGCCTTGGCCAAGCATCCGCCGCGCAGCTTTGTGGACGCCACCGGCAAGTACCAGTTGGCGGTCTTGTGGCCGCAAACCCCGGCCTCACCGGAGGCGCTGCGGGACGAGGCCGACTCCCAAGCCGCGCATGAACATGAATCCTTCAGCTACACGGTCTCGCATGATTTGCGGGCGCCGCTGCGCGTGGTGGAAGGCTTTGCCCGCATTTTGAAAGAGGACTACGGTCGCGTGCTGGACCGCATCGGCAATGACCATCTGGACCGCGTGATGGGGGCAGCCGCGCGCATGAACAGCATGATCGACTCCCTGCTGTCGCTGGCGCAACTCTCGGCCCAGCCCTTGGCGCGGCAGCCGGTCAATCTGTCGCAACTCGCTGGCTTTGTGCTGGAGGAGCTGGCACGCGCCCATCCCGAACGCCAGGTCTCGGTCTTTGTTCAACCGCATATGTTGGCGCAAGGCGACCCCACGCTCTTGCGCATGGTGCTAGAAAACCTGCTGGGCAATGCCTGGAAGTACAGCAGCAAGCGGGCGCAAGCGCAGATCCGCTTTGAAGCCCTGCAGGAGTCGGGTCAGTGGATTTATCAAGTCAGCGACAACGGCGCCGGATTTGATATGCGATTCGCTGACCGCCTGTTTGGGGTCTTCCAGCGCCTGCATAGCGCCAGCGACTTTCAGGGCACGGGTGTCGGCCTGGCTTCGGTGCGCCGCATTGTGCGTCGGCACGGCGGCGAGATTTGGGCCGAGTCAGAGGTCGGCGAGGGCGCCCGTTTTTACTTCACGCTGGCGGGCTGAGCCAGCATCTCGACGGCTTCCACCAAGAGCCGGGCCTGTGTTTCCAGGTCGCGATCTTCGGCAGCGGCGAGTTTTTGCAGGCGCTCGAAAGCGTCTTGGCGATTCAGGGAGTAGCGGTGCATCAGCACGCCTAACGCCAGCGGCACCACCTGCGTCAGCACCCCGTCGGCAGCCAGTGCAGCGGAATTGCCCGCAGCCTGGGCCGGCGAGGCCGGGTTTGCCGCTTGTGAAGCCTTTCGGTTGGCGAAGGCCGCCTCAACGGCCGGTACGATCTGGTGCACATCCAAGGGCTTGACCAGATAGGCCACCGCGCCCAACTCCTTGACCTTGGCCACGGTTTCTTCGTCGGCAAAGGCCGACAAGAACATAAAGGGGATGTGCAGGTACTCGCGCAGATAGGCTGCGACGTCAAAGCCGCTCAAGCCTTCCATGCGGATGTCGAGCAAGGCCAACTCGGGGCGATGCTCGCGCGCCAGCAAGATGGCGTCGTCGCCATTGTCTGCGTCGATCACTTCAAAGCCGGCCTGCGCCAAGCCATAGGTCAGCGTCGCCAGAACCAGGCGGTCATCGTCGACTACGAGTATCTTGCCCTTGTTGCTCACCGTTGGAGGTCCCCCGCTGTGCTGTCTTGTCGCCGGCTGAATACCGGGCTTGTTGCGACATTGTCTCCGAAACCGCGCACGATTCTGTGCTGACCGAATTTGGCCCGGGCATCAACCCAGCGGCAAGCTGACACTGGGCGAGAGCAGGTCCACCCGGCAGACCACCGAATCTCCGCGTTGGCTGAGGTTCAGTTGAGCGGTGCGACGTGGCAGCAGCGCCCGCACCAGCCCCAGGCCGGACACGCCGCCCGGCACTTGATTCAGGCTGAAATCCACCGGCAAGTGACCCTGATTGACGATTTCAACCGCCACGCTGGCCACATCGCAAATCAGCGTGCAGTGCACCTGCTCGTTTTGGCTGTGCTTGATGGCATTGGTGAGCAACTCATTGAGGGTCAAGGCAATCGGGATGGATTCGGCCTCCGGCAGGGTCCAGTCATTCACCCGGTCGGCCGTGGCGCCTTCGATCTGGGTGAGGATGCTGCGCCCATACATGCGCTGCACCGAGCCAATGATGGCGTCCATCACGCGGCGCACCTTGAGCGGGCCGGAGCTGCCCACTTGCAAGCCGTAGACCTGGGCAATGGCATGCACTTGACCCACCGCTTCGTTGATCACCGGGGCCACTTCGGGTCGGCGTGCTGCAATTTGTTGCAGCAAGCCAGCCACGCCTTGCAAATTGTTCTTGATGCGGTGGTGCACCTCGCGCACCAGCAACTCGCGTTGCGAAATGGCGGCTTGCAAACGTGCCTCTTCGGCGGCGCGGTGTTCGGTGACGTCGCTGGCCACCAGCAGCAGTTGTTCGGGCTCGCCGTCTTCAATGCCTTCGGCATCGTCGGTGGTGCCGGCCAAATGCAAGAAGCGGGCGTCCCAGACGCGCATTTGCTCGCCGCTGCCGAGCTTGTATTCATGGTGGGTGACCGCGCTGGCTTGCAGGGCGGCCAACATATCGCGGCGAATCAATTCGCCTTGTTCGCGGCCAAACAAGTCTTCGGGGCTGGCCCCCAGCAACTCTTCTTCGCTGCGGCCAGCCAAGATGGCCGCGGCATGGTTGATCTTCTCCACCGCCAAGGTCTTGGCATCGTGCAAGCTGATGGCCAGCGGCGCTGCTTCGATGATGCGGCTCAGCGAAGCCTGGGCCTGCAGGGTTTGCGCCTCGGCTTGTCGACGTCGGTCAATGTCCAGCAAGGCATAAGTGAGTTGGCGTCCCGCGGCCCGCGAGCCGGTGACCACCACATTGCCCACCACCCAAAACTCGCGGCCATCGCAGGCCTTCAATTTGCACTCAAAGGCTTCGGCCTGGCCTTCGGTCAGTTCTTCGAGGTAATGGGTGTGGCGGAAGGGGTGATCGGAGGAGGGGGTGGCCACCACACTCATCGGCTGACCCGCAAAATCATTCAAATCGCCGCCAAACATGCGCCGGGCTGAGCGGTTCATCCACTCAATGCCGCCGCGGCCCACGGTGACGATGCCGACCAGCACCGAGTCGAGCACGGCGCGTTCGCGCTCGGTTTGCAGCATCAGCGACTGCTGTGCTCGCCAGCGGTCGTCCACATTGACATAGGTTGCGATCACGCCTTCGTCGGGTGCGCCTGGGCGCATCACCCGCTTGCTGATCTGCATCCACAGGGCCGAGCCATCCCGGCGCCGCACCCGGCGCTCGCCGCGCCAAATGCCGCGGGCTTTCAGGGCTTGCTCAACCGCATCGCTTTGGTTTTCAAAATCCAAAGAGGTGTCGAACAACTCCTGGTGGGGCAGGCCGCTGAGCTCATGGATGCGGTAGCCCGTCAAGTTGGCCAAAGCGTCATTGGCGCGCGCGACACGGCCGCCGCGCAAAATGGCAATGCCAACGTCCGACAAACTGAACATCATTTCGCGGTCTTGTACCAGTGCCTCCAGCTCAGCCTGTTGGGCCTTCAAGCGGCTGATATCGCTGATGACGGCAATGGTCTCGGCCTGCGGCGCGGGGCCGGTGGCCTCGGGGTCATCGCTGGGGGCGTTGACGCGGCGCAGGCTCAAGGACAGCCAGCGCGGCTCGGCGGCCTCTTCACTGCCTACTTGCAAGAACTCGGCCTCAAAGGGCGGCTGGTCCTGCAGCTTGGGCAGGGCGGCTTGGATTTTTTGGGCCAACTCGGGCAAGGCGGCAAACAGCTGCGCCACCGGCGCACCCGCAAGCGGGGTTTGCTTCAGACCCAGCATATGGCCGAAGCCGTAATTGCAGCGCAACAAGGTGTCGCCCCGCAAATAGGCCAGACCCAGGCTAGCGCCATCCATGATGGTGGTCAGTTCATGCAGCAATTGCTCGCTGCGATTCTCGGCCTGGGCTTGGGCGGTGACGTCCAGCGTCACCACCGAGGTGGTGCGTTGGCCGGTTTTCAACTGGCCCGGTTCGACCCGGGTGAGCAACCAACGCCGCCCCAGCTCGGGGTGGCGCACCGCGTAGCGCACCTCGATGCGCTCGCCCTTTTTGAGCGCTTTTTGCAGCTTTTCAAACTCGGGCAGCGAGGCCGATTCGACAATGTCGCGCCCAATGCCTTGCAAACCCGCCAAGGGGTTGCGTGAATGGGCCGCATTGCCGCTGCTGCGCGAGCCGCGCGGGCGCAGCCAGCCCGCGTCTTGCTGAAAAGTGGCCAGACCGACGCTGGCGGTGTCCATCAAGGCGTCGAGCTGCTGGTGGGCCAGATCGCGTTCTTGCTCAAACGTGTGGTCTTCCAGGGCGGCCAAGAAGCGCTGGGGCAGACCCGGCCGGGAAGGGCTGAGCGCCTGCACCCGGCCTTGCAGCCAATGGACCCGCCCGCCCGGGCCCGGCAGGCAGGCCTGGGTGACGATGAAGCCCTCAGGCGATGCCAGGTTCAACAAAGCGTCCTGGACTTTGCCGTTCTGCCACGCCAGCAGCGATTGCAGCGCCGGGTCGGCCTCTTGCAGGGCGCTGGGCACCTGCAGGCACAGGGCCGCAAAGGCCCCGTTGCTCTTGAGCAGCAGGCCATGGGCATCGAACAGCACCATGGGCGAGGGACTGAGCTTGAACCACTGCGTCAGCTCGGCCAGTTCGCGCGCCACCACCTCGCTGGCGCAGGCTTGCAGCAGGGCTTGGCTGTCTTCAGGCTCGGAGAGTTCGCCAGGCGCGGTCACGGGCTCGGCCCTGAGCTTGCTGCGCGGCTTGTCCTCGGGGCGCACATGCAGCAGCCAGCGGGCTGCATCCTCCGGGCTTTGAGGCTCCAAGGCCAGCAAGGTCAGCTGAGCGCGCTGCCCCCCGGCCAGCTTCAGGCTGGGGGCGGGCGGGCCTTTGCGTCCATCGAGCATGGCCCGGCTGGCGAGCCGAAGCCAGTCGCCCAGCCGACCGCCATGGCTGGTGCGCAGCCCATGCAAGCCCTTGCCCGTGCTTTGGCCCGGGGCGTGGTCCAGCATGAGCGCGGCGCCGCCATTGGCCTCCAAGACTTGGAGCGACTCGTCCAGCAAGAGCACGGGGTCGCTGATCAAGTTGAAAAGGCCGCGCAGGGCGGCCTGATCTTGAGGCAAGAGGGAGAGTTGATCCGTGGACATTGGCCGCGAGTTTACGGTCAGGCCGCGGTGGCCGGGCGTATCGGGATGAAACGGACTGTCGCAGCGATGCTCACTCGAGTTGCGAGGCTTTCTTCAGTGCGCGCAGCACGCAGTGGTTGACTTCTTCTGCACCCAGCATCAGTTGCTCGGCAGCCGCCCTGAAATCAAACACCGAGGCGTTCTCAATGGCATGCACCAACTCCAAATAGGGTTGGAAGGGCCCGCTTTCGTCCACCAAGGCTTGCCGCACCCGCTCCGGCATGGGGATGGACTGCAGCAATTTGGTGAAGGGCTGCTTCAGCATATGGTCCAGCAAAGAGAACAGGCCGCAGATGAACATCTCATCGCGCAATTCGGCGTCGCTCATGCCTTTGGCCAATTCCTCCATCAGCAAGCCACGGCGCAGCGCTGCGTACATGATGGGCCGCATGGCATGGTCTTTGCTGGCAGTGGTGAGCAACAAGGCCAGCCAGCGCTTCATGCGTGCATAGCCCAGCAACATGATGGCGTGACGGAAGGATGACACTTCCACCGGCAAGCCAAACGCTGCAGAGTTCAGGTAACGCAGCAGTTTGAAAGCCAGACTGGGGTCGCGCTTGAGGGTTTGCTCCAGGCGCTCCACATCTTCGCCCTGGTCAATCCGGGACATCAGCTCAACAATCACTTGCAGATCGGCCTGCACCTCTGGCTTCACGCTGCCCGGGGGCGGATCGAAAGCCCCTTGCATGGGCCAGCCGATCACGCTGTGAGCGCCGCGCGCGAAGGCGGCTTCAATGGCCGCCGCATCACGCAGCCCAGAGATCACCCGTGGCAAGCCGGTGTCGGGCCCGCCGCGGCTTTCGTCATCGGGGTCCAACACCGCCCATTGGAAGCAGGGTTTGGTTTGCGCGGGCAGCGCTTGGCTGGCCTGCCCTTTGAGCAGCAGGGGCGTGCCGCGCTTTTTCAAGGCTTGCAGCGGCTCGATATGGGCCTCATCGGTGGCCATGAAGGCCGGCACTTCCAGCATCCAATTGCTGCTGGGTTCGCTGCGCAGCAGGCCTTCGAGCAGGTCTTCATTGAGCACATTGAGGATCACCGGTCCCGCGCCTGCGGGCCAGACCTCGGCCACGGCGGCCAGCAGTTCTGACGCCTCCAGTTTGGCGTCAGGGCGCAGCGGGATCACGGTCAGCCGCGTGGCCGTGATCAGGTGCTGGCGGTCAATCTGAGGCGTGTAGCCGAGCGCCACGGCGCCCAGGATCGGATGGTTCATGAAGAAGGACTCGGCAGTGAGCGGATCGGGAAACTGTTGGCGATGCGGAGGCAGGGCCTTCAGGTGTTGATGTATTGGAACAGCGACATCTTCTGCACCATGGCGTAAGTCTTCAAGGCCGCGTCGTAGCCCGACTGCTGGTTTTGAAACTCGGATATGCCTTGCACCATGTCCAGGTCTTCGGCCGCAGAGCGCTCCGATTGGTTGTATTGTTTCAAGGCGGCCATGCGGGCTTCCGTGCCGTCCAAATTGTTCAGCCGTTCACCCAATTGGCTGCGCACATTTTGCAGGTTCACCATCACCGCGTCGAGATCACGGATGCGGGCGGTGTTGGACTGGGTGATTTCGGGGCCGCTGCGCAAAGGGGTGCGCAGTTCCGCCACGGTGCGGTCCAGCACATCAAAGAGTTTGAGTGAGTTGGTGGAGGGCTTGATGTCGAACTGATCCCCGTCCACGGGCTGGCCGGAGATGGTGGTGGAGATGCCGTCAAAGGTGATGGCTTTGCCGGGCGTGAACGGGCCGGAAAAGGCAACGCTGCCCAAATCGGTATTGGTGACGGTGACGGTGGCCCCTGGGCCGGTGCCGCTGATTTGGATCAGGTAGTTGTTGCCGGTCAGTTGTGAAGGATCGGCGACCCGACCGGAGTCGATCCAGCCTTTGGGCGCCGCGCCTGGGGGCACCGAGATTGGGTTGGGCAAGGGGCCGGTTTCAAAGTTGCCGTTGCCGCTGCGGGCCTGCTCGAAGGCCATGCGGCCGTCCACAGTCAGCGGAAAATTGTCAATATTGCCGGTCTGGATCGAACCCGAAACCCCGTTGAAACGCACACCGCCGGCCTGGTCCAGAAACGGTGGGTCGCTGGAGCCTTGGCCTGAAAACAGAAAGCCGCCGGCGCCGTCGCCCCGGTTGGCAATGGCCAGCAATTGATTGCGCAGGCCGGCGATTTTGTTGGCCAAGCCGGCGCGCTCGGCATCGCTGTAGCTGGCGTTGCCGGCAGAGACCATGGTCTCGCGCATTTGCTGCAGCAATTCACCGGCATCACCAAGCGCACCTTCGCTGAGCGTCAAGCCATTGCGGCTGGCCTCCAAGGCGCGTTGATTGGCGTCGACCCGGCCAATCGTGGCCATCGCCCGTTCGGCCCGTGCCGCGCCGGTCGGGTCGTCGCTGGCCATAGAGATTTTCTTGCCCGAGGTCAGCTGGGTTTGCGACTCTTGCATCCTTTGCTGGCGGCGCTGCAAAGTGGAGATGCTGGCATCAAAGAGATTGGAGGTGGACAAGCGCATGGGGAAATCTCCTGGGCCGGTTCAAACGTTCGCGGGGCGGCAAAACAAAAAATCAGCAGCAAGACGCATGGCATCAGCGTGCGGTCAGGCGGATCAATTCATCAAACATGGACTGCGCCGCCTGCAGCACCTTGGCTGCTGCTTGATAGCCCTGTTGGTACTGCATGAGGCGCGAAGCTTCTTCATCGATATTGACCCCGGCTTGGCCGGCGCGGGTGGACTCGGCATCCGCCGCAACCGCCACAGACACGCTGGACAAATAGGTGGCCCCCTGCACCCGTGAGCCAATCTCGCTCATGGTGGCGGCATAGGCCTCGTTGAGGGTGGAGCCCACCGCCACGCTGCCATCGGGCAGCAGACGTTGCCCGACCAGCTTCTCGCCCTGGATGTTCAAAAAGGCCTTGGCATTGCCGTTGTTGGTGGCCGGGAACTTGGTCTTCTCAATCTGGATGGTGTCGTTCTTGCGAGGCACGCCGTTCAAGCTCAGCTCAAAGCCCAGGTCGATAGGGGGCGTTGCGCTGGGTTCATTGCCGATGCGCTGGCCCGCCGACCATGTGCCGTTCAAGACGCTGCCGTCGGCCAGGGTCAAGGTGTACTGCACTTTGGCGGCATCCAGGGGATCGGGGTCGCCAAACGTGATGGTCATGGGCGCTTGGTTCACGTCCAGCTTGCCGTTGACGGCATACAAGGAGTTGACCGTGGTGGAGCCCTTGTTGTCGATATTGGTGGTGGCGGTCAAGGGGGAGGCCGCGGCGATGCCCGAGGTGGAGTCCAGGATCCGCTTCATATCGATGGCGGCCTGCGCCACCGGCTCCAGAATGAAGGAGTCCCCGAGGCCCGGTGCGGCCGAGGTGAAATCGATTTTGAATCCGTCCACCGAATCCCCGTCATAGACGGTGCGCTTGCTGCCGTCGCTGAGCCGCGTCAATTGGTAGGCCCCGGGCGTGCCCGAGGGGTCGGTTTCCAATTTGTAGGCGCTGGCTTGCAACTGACTGGCATTGGTCACCGTCAGCTTGACGCCGGCGGTGAAGCTGCCGTCCGGATTGCGAGCATTGGTGTTGGCGGGCAGGGCGCGGGCGGCGCCAATGCCAAACATCGGCACGCCTTTGCCCGGCGGATTGGACAAGTCCAGACCCAAGGCTTGTTGATCATTGACTCGGGCCGACAGTGCTGCAGCCATCTGACCGAGCAGGTTGCGGGCATCTTGCAGATCTTTGTTTTGGTACTGCAGCAGGGCCGTCAAAGAGCCGCCGGTCAGCACGCTTTCGTCCAGGGCCAGATTGCCATTGCTATTGACCATGCTGAGGGCGGCCCGGCGGTCGTCGTAGGGATCGGGTGTCACAGCCAATTGCTGGGCCTGGGCCCCGAGCACCAGTCTTTGGCCGCCGCCGATGAAAACACCCAAGGTGCCGTCATTGGCGGCTAAGGTGGTGACTTGGATGTACTCGCTGAGTTTGGAGACCAGTTGGTCGCGCTGATCCAGCAAGTCATTGGGTTGGTGGCCCGTGCCATTGGTGCGCGCGATTTGGTCGTTCGCAAAAGCGATTTGTTTGCTCAGCTGGTTGACCACATCGACATTGGCCTTCAAGTCGCTGACCACGCCCGACTGCAGATCGGCAAGCTGTTGACCCGCGCTGGAAAAACGCGAAGCCAACTCGGTGGCCCGGCCCATCACCACCTGGCGAGCTGAAGGGTCGCCCGGGCGGCTGGCCACATCCACCATGGCGTTGAGGAACTGGCCTGCCGCCGCGCCCAAGCCTGTCTCCCCCGGGGGAAAAAGTTTTTCCAGCTGCGACAACTGGCTCATGCGCGTGGAGTCCATGCTGGCGATGGACTTGCTGGTGCTGGCCTGCCGTGTCAGGAATTCGTTATGGGCCCGCTCTACCGTCTGAACATTGACCCCCTTGCCAAAGAAACCTGCGCCGGTGAACTGGCCATCTGGCGTGGTCAGCACCACCGATTGACGGGAATAGCCCGGTGTGTTGGCGTTGGCGATGTTTTGGCCCACCGCCTGCAGTGCCGCCTGATTGGCGAACATGGCGCGGATGCCAATTGAAAGCAGGGCTCCCATCAGGTGTGCTCCTCGGCTCTAGCGATGATCAAGCCATGGCGCGTTGCACACGCACCGTGGTGTTGATGACGCGGGCCAGCTTTTCGGCGTATTCGGGGTCGGTGGCGTAACCGGCTTTTTGCAAGCCGCGCGCAAAGCCCTCGGCGCTGCCGCTTTGAGCCTGCGCCACCACCTTGCTGTAGCGCTCATTGCTGCCGATCAGCTTGGCATAGTCTTTGAAGGCTTCTTCGTAGCTGCTGTAGGCGCGGAACTTGGCGGTGACTTTCTGGGCCTTGCCATCGATGTATTCGGTGGTCTGCACCTCGGCCACGGGGCCGGTCCAGTTGGGTGTGGCTTTGATGCCAAACACATTGAAGGACGGCGTGCCGCCCGCGCCGGTGATCTCGCGCTTGCCCCAGCCCGATTCATGGGCCGCCTGGGCCAACATAAAGCTGGCCGGGATGCCGGTCTGGGCCTCGGCCGCTTTGGCGGCGCTGTCGTGCTTTTGAATAAAGCTCTGCACATGCGGCGCCACGCCTTTTTTGGCCAGGGCGGGCAAAGGCTGAACGGCTTTGTCTGCGCCCTTGTCTTGGATGCCCATCTGGCGTTGCAGCTGGCGCTGGATGGCGTCGGACAGGCCGCCGGGCAGGCCGCTCATCTTGCCGGCGAACTGGGTGTCCAGCATCTCGGTGCCCATCTGGGTGGCCGAGTTGTCCATCATGCCGGTGGCCATGGTGGAGGCGCGCATGCTCTTCATCACCTCTTGCATGAAGAGCGACTCAAATTGCTTGGCGGTCTCGCGAATGCTCGATTTGGGGTCGCGCGCGGCGGCGCCCTTGAGGGCCTCGATCGAGCGCATGTCCACATTCAAATTGCCGTTGTTGCCCAGGCTGGCGCTGCGCCCGGAAAGACTGCTCAGGCCGCTGCTGCCGCCTGGGTGGATGGGGAGGGGGGTTACTGCCATGTCAAATCACCTCAAGCTCGGCGTTCAAGGCGCCTGCGCTTTTCATCGCCTGCAAAATTGCCAGCAGGTCTTGAGGGGTGGCGCCCAGGGAGTTGAGCGCCTTCACCACATCGGCCAGCTTGGCTCCAGCCGGCAGTTGGATCAGGTTGCCGGGGTCCTGTTTGATCGAGATGTCGGTTTTTTCGGTGACCGTGGTCTGCCCCCCGGCCATGGCATTGGGCTGGCTCACCTGCGGCGTGGAGGTGATGGTGACCGACAGATTGCCGTGCGCCACCGCGCAGGCCGCCAGGGTCACTGCCTGGTTCAGCACCACCGAGCCGGTGCGGGCATTGATGATGATGCGGGCGGCCGGTTCGGCCATATCGAAGGCCAGGTTCTCCATGTCCGCCAAGAAGTTGACCCGCTCATTCGGGTCGATGGGGGCGCGCACCCGCACCACGCGGCCGTCCAGCGCCTGGGCCACGCCAGTGCCTTTGGCGCGGTTGATGGCCTGGGCCACGGCACGCGCGGTGTTGAAGTCGGCCGAGTTCAGGTCCAACTGGATGTACTCGCCGTTTTGCAGCGGCGTGACCACACTGCGCTCCACCAGGGCCCCGGCGGGAATCCGGCCTGCTGACAGGTGGTTGACCTGGACCTTGGAGCCACCGGCCGAAGCGCCGGCACCGGCCACGATCAGATTGCCTTGCGCCATGGCGTAAACCTGTCCGTCCGCACCGCGCAGCGGCGTGGCGATCAAGGTGCCGCCGCGCAAGCTTTTGGCATTGCCGATGGAGGCCACATTGATGTCGAGTTGCTGACCCGGTTGCGCGAAAGCGGGCAACTGGGTGGTGACCATCACCGCGGCAATATTCTTGGGCTGCATGGTGACGCCCGGCGGCAAGGTCACGCCGAACTGTTGCAGCATGGCGGCCAGGCTTTGGCCGGTGAAGGGCGATTGGGTGGTTTGGTCGCCGGTGCCGTCCAGCCCGACCACCAGACCGTAGCCGGTCAAGGCATTGCTGCGCACGCCTTGGATGGCCGCCACTTCCTTGATGCGGGCGGCTTGGCTGCTGGTGCTGGCGACCAGCCCCAGCAGGCCGAACAGGGCACAGACCAGGGTCAAGGTCAGGCGAGAGGCGGCGCGGGGCTTGGGGGTGGCGGTGGTTTGCATGATGGTCGTGAAGGGGGACTTCTACGACCGATTCTGCGCAAACTTAAGTCGGCGAAAGGTTCAAAAAGAACCGTGACAACCAGCCTATTCCATGGGCGTCAGCCGTGGCGCCGCGACCCTTTTGTTCGATCCGAACATTGGCCACCGAGGCCGAAGGCACGACGTTGCCTTGAGTGATCATGTGGGGGTCGACCTGCCCCGAGAAGCGCAGCACATCGACGTTGTGGTTCACCCCGATCTGCTTCTCGCCACTGATCATCAGGTGGCCATTGGGCAGCACGGCGGTCACCACGGCGGTGATGGTGCCGGAGAACTCATTGGAGTTTTCGTTGGTGCCCTTGCCCGCTGATTTGGTGGCTGAGCTGCCGGTGGCGGTGGCGCGCGCAAAGGCGGCCGGGCTGACGAAGGGAATCGCGCTGACCGAGGCGCTCAGCGAGCCGCTTTTGTTCAACTCGCTGGTGGAAGTTTGGCTGGCGCTGATCTTCTCGACGATTTGCACGACCAAGGTGTCGCCCACCAAGCGGGCGCGATGGTCTTCGAACAAGGGGCGATAGCTGGCCGCCTGGTAGATGGCGCCATTGCTGGGCGGCATGACCGGCAAGGAGGGCAGATGCACCACCGGGGGCGGCTGCATCTCGACCTGCGGCTCGCGATACAGCGTGCCGCAAGCGCTCAGCAGCAGGGGCAGGGTGGCTGCCAACAAACCGGTGCGAAAAGCGTGTGCGTGTTTCATGACAAAAGCCCTGAGTCGATCAAATCTGCGAGAGCTTTTGCAGCATCTGATCCGAGGTTTGAATCGCCTTGGAGTTCATTTCATAGGCGCGCTGGGTTTGGATCATGGCCACCAACTCTTCCACCACATTGACGTTGGAGGTTTCCACATAGCCTTGCTGGATGGCGCCCATGCCGTTGGCTGTGGGCGCACCGGTGGCGGGCGTGCCCGAGGCGGCGGTTTCGGCAAACAGGTTTTGGCCCTTGGGATCCAGACCGGCCGGATTGATGAAGTTGGCCAACTGCACCTGACCGAGGGTCTGCGGCGTGGCCGAGCCCGGCACGGTGATGCTGACGGTGCCATCGTTGCCGACCGACAGGCTTTGCGCATTGGCGGGCACGGTGATGCCGGGCAAGACGGTGTAGCCATTGCTGGTGACGATCTGGCCTGCGGCGTCGAGCTGGAAGGAGCCGTCGCGGGTGTAGGCGGTGGTGCCATCGGGCATTTGCACCTGGAAGAAGCCATTGCCCTTGATGGCCATGTCCAGATTGTTGGTGGTCTGCTGCAGATTGCCTTGGCTGTAAATGCGTGCTGTGGCCACCGGGCGCACCCCGAGGCCCAGCTGCAAGCCGGTGGGCAGCTGGGTTTGCTCGGTGGTGTTGGCGCCGCTTTGACGCAGGTTTTGATAGATCAAGTCTTCAAAAATTGCATGCGAGCGCTTGTAGCCATTGGTCGAGACATTGGCCAGATTGTTCGAGATGGTGTCCAGCTGGGTTTGCTGGGCTTCCATGCCGGTCTTGGAGATGTGCAGTGATCGCATCATGGCGGGAGTCCTTGTTCAGTCGCTTCAGGCATTGCCCAGCAGCTTGGCGGATTGCTGGCCCTGGGTCTGGGCGATTTGCAGCAACTTCATTTGTTGTTCGAACTGGCGGCCTGCCGCGATCATGGCGACCATGGTCGCGACCGCGCTGACGTTGGAGCCTTCCAAGGCGCCATCTTGCAAACGGGCGTTGGCGTCGGCCGGCAGCTGGGCGCCATCGGCGGTGCGGAACAAGCCGTCGGTGCCTCGCGTGAGCGGCGCTTCCGAGTTGACCAGCTTGAGCCGCCCCACCGTGGTGGTGGTGCCGCGGCTGTCTTTGGCGCTGATGGTGCCGTCACTGCCGATCGAGAGTTCGCTGTTTTGCGGCACATTGATCGGCCCGCCATCGCCCAGCACTTGCAAGCCATTGCGCAGCACCAGCAGGCCTTCGGCATTCACGTCGATGGCGCCGGCCCGGGTGTAGGCCTCGGTGCCGTCGAGTGCTTGCACCGCCAGCCAGGCTTTGTCTTTCATGGCCACATCCAGATTGCGTCCGGTGGTGGTGATGGCACCGCCCTCGGGGTTGTAGCCCGTGGTGGTTTCCAGCGAATAGACCCGGGTGCTGGCGCCGCTGCCATTGACGGGGACGGCCCGAAAGGCTTGCAACTCCTCGCGGAAGCCATTCGTTGAGACATTGGCCAGATTGTTGGCCAGCACGTCTTGCCGCTGCATCGCGGCCTTGGCGCCCGCCATCGAGAGGTAAATCATGCGGTCCATGGCAACTCCTGCTCAGTGCGAGGTCAGCGTCATCAACGCAGATTGACAATGGTCTGCAGCACTTGGTCCTGCGTCTTGATGGTTTGCGCGCTGGCTTGATAGGCACGTTGCGCCGTCACCATATTGACCAGCTCGGCGGTCAAGTCGACGTTGGATTCCTCCAGTGCACCGGACTGCAAAGAGCCCAGATTGCCGTCACCCGGCACGCCCACCACCGGCTCACCCGAGCCAAAGGTGCGCGACCAGACATTGCCGCCCATGGGCTGCAGGCCCTGGGGGTTGCGGAAATTGGCCAACTCAATGCGGCCCGCCGGCTTGGACTGGCCGTTGGAGTAGCGCGCCATGACGATGCCGGTGTTCTCGATCAAGATGCCCGAGAGCTGCCCCGGGGCGTAACCGTCCTGGGTCAAATTGGTCACCGCAAAGCTGGAGCCGTTTTCCGTGGCGCCGAGCAGGTTCAGTTGAATGCCCGGGATGTCCAGGGTTGCGGCCCCACGCGAGTTGACCCCGGCGGGCACATCCATATTGATGGGGGCCGTGGGACTGATGGCCTTGCCGCCATTGCGCGGGAAGGTGATGGTGGTGTAGGGCGTGGTCGGGTTGCCGGCCGCATCGGTGGCAATCGCCGCGCCCGAAGAATCGGTGGTGAAGTTGGCGCCATTGGCGGTGGCGTAGACATTCCAAGTGGTGCTGCCATCTGCGGCCGGGTCACTCTTTTGGAAGTAAAAGGTGATGGCCACATCCTGGCCCTTGGCGTCATAGGCGGTCAGCGAGGTGGCGTTGTTGTAGGTGGACGGGCTCTTCAGGTCAATGCCCGTGCCCGTGCCGCCTGGGGCCGTGGTTTTGGAGCGCGAGTCCAAATTGAATTCGGTGACGATGGAGCCGGTTGTTTTGGGCGCGATCCCCGAGGTGGGCAGCTTCATGGGCTGAGCCAAGCCGGGTTGGATCACCCCGGAGGCATCTGCCGGGTAGCCCAGCAGCTTGAGCTGATCGTTGTTGACCACATAGCCGTCTTTGCTGAGCTTGAACTGGCCATTGCGGCTGTACATCACCGGGTTGACGCCGTCGCTGACCTGAAAGAAGCCACCGCCATTGATGGCCAAATCCATGGGGCTTTCGGTGGTGGTGATATTGCCCTGCGTGAACTGCTGGGCCACCGACGCGAGTGCGGTGCCAATGCCGACCGGGCTGCTGCCGGCGCCATTGAGCGAGCCGGCGTAGACGTCTTTGAACTCAGCGCGAGAGGCTTTCGAGCCATAGGTGCTGGAGTTGGCAATATTGTTGCCAATCACATCGAGGTTGCGGCTGGCACCGTTCAAACCGGAAAGGCCTTGTTGGAAGCTCATGGTAAATCCTTGCGAAACGACAGGTCGTGGGTGGCGGGGAGTGCCACGGTCACGCTTGTTTTTGTTGATCGATCAAAACTTCTATCAATCAATGGTTTTGACGGTGCCGTAGTCCACCAGGCCGGCGTTCTGCAATTGCAGTTGCAGCTTGGAGCCTCCGGTGTTGACGGCCATCACCTTGTCCATGGAGAAGGGGGTGCTGGGGATGGTGCTGCTGCCTTTGCTTGCGGTGATACGGAATTGGTACTTGGCGTCGGGCGTGTTTTTGCCGCCCTCCCACTTGAAGGTCTGGCGCCCCTTGCTTTGGGCGCCCAGTTGGACGGTGTCGACGATGCCCCCCGCGCCATTGAGCACTTCCAGCTTGACCTGGTCGGCCGGGGTGTCCAAGGTGAAGCCACCTTCGCCCACACCGTTCACCATATTGAGGCGGTTGCCCTCGACGGTGACCGGGCGTCCCACCAGCGAGACGCTTTGCAAGGCCTGCATCTGCGTGAATTGGGTGGAGAGGTTTTTGATGCTGGCGTCCAGGGTGCTGACGCCGCTGACGGTCTGGATCTGCGCCATCTGGCTGGTCACCTGGGCGTTGTCCATGGGGTTCATCGGATCTTGGTTCTTCATCTGCGCCACCAGCAGCTTGAGGAAGCGATCCTGCGTGTCGGCCGCATTCTTGGTGCTTTGCTGCGGGAGAGCCGTCGGTGTGTTGACGATGGTGCTGACGTCCATGATGGGCCTTTCGGGTCAATCGGGTTGGGCGAGCGCAGTCGCTCAGGACTGACCCATTTGCAAGGTCTTGAGCAGCAGGTTTTTGGCCGTGCTCATCACCTCGATATTGTTTTGATAGGAGCGCGAGGCCGAGATCATGTTGACCATCTCTTCGACCGAATTGACATTGCTGTAGGTGACATAGCCCTCGGCATCGGCCTTGGGGTGTTTGGGGTCGTGCACGCGCCGGCCAGGGGTCTGGTCTTCGCTGATGGCGCTGACCTTCACGCCCGCGCTGCCGATGTCATTGGCCGCGCCCATCAAGGCGGTTTGGAACACCACCTGACGGGCTTTGTAGGCCTCGCCATCCGGGCCGGCTACGGTGTCGGCGTTGGCCAGATTGCTGGCCACCACATTGAGGCGTTGGCTTTGGGCGCTGACGGCGCTGCCCGAGACATTGAAAATTTGAAACATCGACATGGCAGTCTCCTGAGCCTGTGGTTCCAGTTCGCCCGTGCAGCCCTATCAGGCGGCGTTGTGCGACTTCATCGCATCCAAGGCCGTGCGCACCGAGCCGTTGATGAAACGCAAAGTGGCTTCGTACTTCACGGCGTTGTCCGCAAAACTGGCGCGTTCGCGGTCCATGTCCACGGTGTTGCTGTCCATATTGGTTTGCGCGGCGGTGGAAAACAAAAGGTCCGACTCGCGGCGGCTGCCGACCGACAAGGCCATATGCCCGCTTTGCGTGCGCGCCAGATTGTTGGAGCCGGCGCTGGCACCCGGCGTGCTTGGGGCGCTGCCATTGGCGGCGTAGCCCGAGCTGCTGGCGGAGGTGGCCTCGCGCAGGGCTCGCGCAAAGTCCATATCGCGGGCCTGATAGCCCGGCGTGTCGGCGTTGGCGATATTGCTGGCCAGCAAACGCTGCCGCTCGGACCGCAAGGCCAGGGCCTGGGTCTGGAAATTCAAGGCATCGGTGAGTCGGTTCAGCATGATGGTTCCCCCTTTTCGCCGCCGGGTCAGGCTGTCTATTCCTTGCCCTGGATCAGGGACGAACGGGGAATAGGCGATGTGACCGGATTGTGTTTTCGGGCCCGCCAAAACATTAGCGGGAATAGCGAGGGCTTTGTTGCGCATTTCCAGCCGAGGGGCGGCGGCGCTGCGGTCTACAGTTCGTCCATGATTCAGATTCGCCCATCGTCCATGAAGCAAGCCTTGCCGCCCGTGCTACGCACCGGCGCAGCGGGCATGGCTGTGGTCGCTGGGCTTTTGCTGGTGGGTTTTGGGGGCGCAAAGGCGCAGCAGCCCAGCGAAACCGCCGGCCTCAGCGCTGAATTGCTGTCACAGGTTGAACAAGTCGCGCAAGCGGGCGCCAAAGGCGGCTTGCCGGCCCAGGCGCGGGTGCAGGTTCAAGTTGGGGCACTGGATCCCCGTTTGAAGCTGGCCCCTTGCGCCTCGGTGCAGCCTTATTTGCCGCCGGGTTTGCAAATGTGGGGGCGCACCCGCATCGGTTTGCGCTGCTTGCAAGGGCCGGTGCGTTGGAATGTCAGCCTGCCCATCACTGTCAAGGTCTATGCCAAGGCACTTGTGGCCAATGAGCCCCTGGCTGCGGGGACGCTGCTGACTCAAGCTCAGCTCGGGATGGCCGAAATAGACATAGCTGCCGAAGCAGGCGCGGTGTTCACCGATGCCGCCAGCTTGGCGGGGCGCACCTTGAGCCGTCCCTTGGGGGCGGGCGAGGCCGTGCGCAGCGGCAGCTTGAAGGCTCGTCAGTGGTTTGCCGCTGGCGACACAGTGATGGTGCGGGCCGCCGGGCCCGGCTATGCTGTGTCGCGGGAAGGTCAAGCCATGGCGGTGGGTTTGGAAGGACAGAACGTCAAGGTTCGATTTGAGAGCGGCCGGATTGTGACCGGTCGGGTTGTCGGTGATCGACAGGTGGAGGTGCTGCTATGAAAGCGCTCCGCTCGCAGCCTTTGATGCTCGGAAATTTGATGCGCCCTGGGTTCGCAGCCCGGGGTCTGGGAAGTCTTTTTGTCGAAAGTTCTAAAGTTTTCATGCCCTGCGTCGATACACCGGAAAACCTGGAAAGGTTTGGGCCCGTCCCAAATCTATGGAGAACACCATGAAGATCGGTAACAGCCATGAAGTTTCGTCAGCAGCGCTGGGGGCGGATAAAGCCTCGGCCGCTCAGACGGGACGCGCCACTGCTGGCAAAGCCCCGGCCGGACCGGCTCCGGTCGGCACCAAGCCGGCGCCGGAGGCCAGCGCCAAGTTGGAGCTGTCCAGCAATGCCAAGCTTTTGTCGGGCGTCTCGGAAGACGGCAGCTTTGATGCCGCCAAGGTCGAGCGCATCTCGCAGGCGATTGCAGACGGCAAGTTCGTCGTCAATGCCAATGTGATTGCCGACAAGCTGATTGCAAACGCTCAGGAAATGCTCAGCCGCATGACGCCTCACTGAGGCCTCATCACAGGCGCTGGCCTTGAGGCCAGGGCTGCAGCGGGGACATTTTCGTTTTTGTATTCCGGCGCATCATGAAGGATGCGCTTTCAACGCCTTATGGCGGGGATAGTCATGCAAGCTTCGCCTTCCTCAGACCCGAACGCTGCGGCGGTCAGTCAACAACTGGAACAGCCCCTGCTGGAAGTGGAGAGCTGCTTGAATCTATTGGGCGACGCTTTGCTGCGCCGCGATACCCAGGCGATCGAGCAATACGCAGCCAAGCTGCATCAATCATTGGCGCAAGCCATCGTCAGCTTCAGCGAGGCCGCCCGCAGCGGCGCCGTGCCACCGAATCTGCGTCACCGGCTGGCTTTGGCGGGAGGCCGTGTGGCCGCCCAACGCGAGTCACTGGCGCGTGCCACGGCGGCGCTGGACCGTGCCATCGACGTCTTGATGCCGGGCGAAAACACCGGGCTGTATTCATCCATCGGTAAAAACGAGCGCAAGACTTTGGGCGGCTCCGTCCAGGCCTGAGGCGAGCTGCTCGACGCGCGAAACATCAGCACCGCCGCAGCGACCGCCGTCGCTGCGGCGTTTTTTTTAGCGCGTGGCTTTTTGCCGAACGCTGTCCAAATAGGCGTGGCCATCCGGCGGCAAGCCGCTGCGCTGCGAGGCCCAGATCATTTCGCCCAAACTGTCCATCGCCGCATGGTGGGCTTCGTGCAAAGAGTTGCGTTTGGCGGCCAGCAGTTCAATCGCTTGGCGAATGCCATGGGGCTGATCGATGGACTGCTGCTCGCTGATGGTCAGGTGCATGGACAGGTGCAAAAAGGGATTGGTGCGTCCCTCTTCAACGCTGTAGACGGCCGCCAACGCCGCCTCTTCATCGGCCAATTCGGCGTGGTATTCCGGGTGTTGGGCGATCCAGTCGGCCGCAATCATCTCCATGGGGATCAGAGGCAGGCCGGCTTTGAGCTTTTGGTAGGTGGCGCAGAAAAACCGGCGCACCTCGAGTTGGGATGGAGCAAACATGGGGCTGATTGTCGCCGGAGCGCCTCAATCGGGGCGGGCCCAGGGTTTGTTGGCCCTTTGCTGGCGCTGGGCTTGGGCCTGGTCGCGCTCTTGTGCGAACAGGGTCTCCAACTGCTGGCGAGCTTCTTTGGCCGCGGCGATCAAGGCCTTGTTGTCTTGCTGCAGGGGCACCATGGCCTCCAATTGCGCGATGTTGTGGCGCCGGAAACGCCAGGCCAGCTGGCGGGCCGCATGAGGCTCATGGCCCAGCAGTTCCAAGGCACTGCGCCCACTCATCAGTGCTGCGTCCAGTGTCTCGCGTTCGATGCGGGTGACGCCGAGTGCGCGCAGCTGCAGATAGTGCCGCACATTGCGCGCCCGGGCAATGATTTGCAGATGCGGAAAATGCTCGCGAGCCAGCGCCGCAATGGCCAGGCTTTGCGCCACATCGTCCACGGCAATCACCAGGATGCGCGCTTGCTCGGCGCCTGCGGTGCGCAGCAAATCCAGGCGGGTGGCGTCGCCAAAAAACACCCGCCAGCCGAACTGGCGCAGTGACTCCACGGCTTCGGCATCATGGTCCAGCACCGTGGCTGACAAGCCGTTGGCATACAGCAGGCGGCCGACGATCTGCCCATAGCGGCCAAAGCCTGCAATCAAGGTTGGCGCCGGCTCTGGGGCAACTTGCTCGCCCCCCGGCACGGCTTTGCGCGCCAGCTTGGGCAGCAGCAAACGGTCGGTCAGCAAGAGCAGGGCCGGTGTGCAGGCCAAGGACAGCGCCACGGCCGCCACCAGGGCCGAGTTCTGCGCGGCGCTGATCAGGCCGGCCTGCTGCGCCAGTTGAAACACCACGAAGCCGAACTCCCCGCCTTGGGCCAGCAGGATCACAAACACCGGGCGCTCCAGCAGCGGGATCTTCATCCAGCCCGCCATCAAGCTCAAGAGCAGGCCTTTGCACAGCAGCAGGGCCAGCAGCAGACTCAGGACCAGCTGCGGCTGCTCGACCAGCACCGCCAGGTCCAGCCCCATGCCCACGGCGATGAAGAACAGGCCCAGCAGCAGCCCTTTGAAGGGCTCCAGATCGGTTTCCAGCTCGCGACGGTATTCGCTTTCGGCCAAGAGCACACCGGCCAAAAAAGCCCCCAGCGCCATGGACAGGCCCACGCTGTGCATCAGAGCCGCGGTGCCCAACACCAGCAAGAGCGCCGCCGCGGTGAAGATCTCCGGGGTGTGGCTCTTGGCAATCCAGCGCAGCGCCGGGCGCAGCAGCAAGCGGCCACCCAGCACGATGGCCGCGATGGCCGCGATCGCTTTCAAGGCCTGCATGCCGCTGCCGCCGGCGCCTGCGGGCAGCTCAGCCGGCCCCAGATGCTGGGCGGCCATGATGGGCACCAGGGCCAGCACCGGAATCGCGGCAATGTCTTGGAGCAAGGCCACGCTCAAAATGCTTTGTCCGGCCGTGGTGCGGCCCAGATTGCGCTCGGCCAACACCGCCAAGGCCACGGCGGTTGACGACATGGCCAGCCCCAAGCTCAAGACCAGACACAGTGGCCAAGGCCAACCCAGTGCCAAACCCAAGCCCATCAAGAGTGCGGTGCAGCCCAGCAATTGCAGCGAGCCCCAGCCGAAGATAGGGCGGCGCATCGCCCAGAGCCGGCTGGGCTCCAGCTCCAAGCCGACCAAGAACATCATCAAGACAACGCCGAATTCGGCCACTTCCAAAATCGTGGCCGGTGCGCTGACCCAGCCCAGCACATGGGGGCCCACCACAATGCCTGCGATCAAATAGCCCAAGATGGCGCCGAGCCTCGCCCAACGGGCCAGCGGCACGGCGACCACGGCCGCAGCCATGATCACCAGGGGCAGGTGCAACCAGGATTGTTCGGTGCTCATTGGCCTTGCTCCATCGACGAGGACTGGGGCCGCTCGTCGGGGTCAATCGGGGGCGGTACGCAGGCCGGTATATGGCCTTCGCTGTTTCCATGGGGGTAGTTCAGCAGCGCTTGGGTGAAGCGCAGACCATGTTGATGCAGCTGCGCGTCATCCACTCGATGCGCACCGTGCAACACCAGGGGCGGCAGGAAGCGCATGCCACACAGACGTGCGGTTTGGGCCTGGGGCAGCAAAAAGTCCTCCAGGGCGTGTTGGTGATGCCCCTCTGGGCGGTAGTCTTGGGCGGAACCGCCGCTGGAGCAGACCACCCACAGATCTTTGTCCTGCAGTGCTCGGCCACCCGGCCCGTAAGCCCAGCCGAATTGCAAGACCTCATCGACCCAAAGCTTGAGCAGGGCTGGCATGCCGTACCAATGCAGCGGATGCAGCCAGACCAGCAATTGCGCTTCGCTCAAGGCTGCTTGTTCGGCCGCAACATCGATGTTGTAGTCCGGGTAGAGGCGGTAGAGATCTCGGCATTCGATGCGCGGCGTTTGCAAGTTCTTTGCCGCCGCTTGCAAAGTGCTCGCCACGCGTGAGTGTGCGAGCTCGGGGTGAGCCAACAAGATCAGAATCTTCGGGGGTGTCATGGTGGTGGGGCCTGGCGGAAGCTACGATTGCGGGCAAAGCGAGTGGATGAAAAAAGGCAAGGAGCGGACATGCCCGTTATTCTGGTTGCCAACCCCAAGGGCGGCGTTGGCAAAAGTACGGTCGCGACGCATATCGCGGGTTTTCTGGCTCGGCGTGGACACAAGGTGATGCTTGGCGACGCCGACAAGCAGCAGTCCTCACGCCGGTGGTTGGGGCTGCGTCCCGCCGAATTGCCGACCATTCAGGGCTGGGACTTCGACGATGAGAAAACCGTCAAACCGCCCAAAGGTGTCAGCCATGTGGTGATAGACACGCCTGCGGGTCTGAGTGGCAAGTCTTTGAAGTCGCTGTACAAGCTGGCCGACCGGATTGTCATTCCTTTGCAGCCCAGTTTGTTTGACATTCAGGCCACCTTTGACTTTGTCCGCAAGCTGCAGGAGTTTCAGGCCCAGGGCTTGCGCACCGCTGCCGGGCCTGAACTGGCCATTGTGGGCATGCGGGTCAAGGAGGGCACTTTGTCCGTGCAGCAACTGCAGGGCTTTTTGCAGGAATTGGGCGTGCCGGTGCTGGCCTTGTTGAGAGACACCCAGAACTATGTGCAACTGGCGGCGCGCGGCCTGACGATTTGGGATGTGGCCCCGGGGCGCGTGGAGCGCGACTTGAGCCAGTGGCAAGCGTTGGGCGATTGGTTGGATGCCGCAGAGCGCCTGCGCTGATCCCCAGTCGCTTTGGGCCGGCGACCCGGCCCTCGTCTTCGCTGCTTCCATTGACAGGCTTGGAGGGCCTTGATGTGGGCCGGAGCAGGGTTTCGCCCCAGTCTCAGCCCCCGCGCGGCGCTGCCGACTGTCCTATCATCTCAACCCTGCATATTCGCTGAGGCCTTGGGGCGACTCGGCTTGGAAAACCATAGAAAAAAGGGGACTGACATGAAGGTCTTGCTGATTGATGATCATCCGCTGATCTTGTCGGCTTTGCAGTCGGTCATTGAGGGCTTGGAGGAGAGCGTTCAAGTGGTCGGCGCCGAGAGTGCCGCAGCGGCGCGTGCGGCGCTGAGTGCCCATGAAGGCTTTGATTTGGTCTTGCTGGACCTGCAATTGGGCGATGCCAGCGGCTTTGAGGTGTTGGACGAATTCCGTGCGGCATACCCGGCCTTGCCGGTGGTGGTGATTTCCGCGTCGGACCGCGCCAGCGACGTGATCCGCGCCATTGATCAAGGGGCCATGGGTTTTGTGCCCAAGCGTGCCGGGACCGAGTTGTTGTCGCAGGCCTTGAAGCTGGTGATGGCGGGCGGCATTTATGTGCCGCCGATGAATCTTGGGCCTGAGGCCGGGCCGCCGCCCAGCAAGGCCGCCATGGCCAATGCCAAGCTGCAACAGATTCAACAGCAGGCCTTGGCGTCCAGCTATCAGCGGGCCACAGGATTGGAAAGTCTGTCGCTGACACCTCGCCAGACCGATGTGCTGGCTTTGCTCTTGCAAGGCAAGCCCAACAAAATCATCGCGCGTGAGTTGGGGGTCTCGGTGGAGACCATCAAAGACCATGTGGCCGCCGTGCTGAAGGCCTTGGGCGTGGGTTCACGCACCCAGGCGGTGTTGGCGGTGGGTCAGATGGTGCAGCGCCAACCGGACGCGCATTTCTCCACCTGGCGGGTGGCTCAACCCTGATGTGAACGGGTTGGCTGGGCGGCACTGCAGTCGCCGCGCCGCTCATCAGGCCTGCGGCGTGTAGGCCAGGCGGACGTAAATGGGCGCAAAGGCCTCGGCCTGGGTGATCTCGAGCAGGCGTTCGCGGGCCAGCTCCAGCATGGCGATAAAGGTCACCACCAACACCGCTTGACCGCGGCTGAGGTCGAACAGGTGTTCGAACTCCAAAAAGCGATGGCCTTGCAAGCGCCGCAGCACAATGCTCATGTGCTCGCGCACCGACAGGTGTTCGCGGCTGATCTTGTGATGTTGGTTCAGCTTGGCGCGCCGCAAAATGTCCAGCCAAGCTTCACGCAGGTCATTGGCGTCCACATCCGGGAAGCGCGGCTGCAAGGACTGTTCGATATGCACCTGGGCGCGCAAAAAGTCGCGTCCCGCGACCGGCAGGGCATCGAGCCGCGCCGCCGCCAGTTTGATCTGCTCATACTCCAACAAGCGACGCACCAACTCAGCGCGCGGGTCTTCGGGCTCGCTGCCGTCCTCGGTTTTCTTCGGCGGCAAGAGCATGCGTGACTTGATCTCGATCAGCATGGCCGCCATCAGCAGGTACTCGCTGGCCAGCTCCAAATTGTGCTTGCGCAGTTGATCGACATAGCTGAGGTACTGGCGCGTGACGTCGGCCAGCGGGATGTCGAGGATGTTGAAGTTTTGCCGCCGGATCAGGTAGAGCAGCAGGTCCAGCGGGCCTTGAAAGGCTTCCAGAAAGACCTCCAGCGCGTCTGGAGGAATGTAGAGGTCCAGCGGCAGCTGGAACAGCGGCTCGCCATACAGGCGCGCCACGGCCACCGTGTCCACCACCTCGGGCATGCCGGTGGCATCGCTCAGGCCTTGCAAGTCTGCGCTCAGCGCGTCGGCGGCTTGTTGGGCCGGCAACGGTTCGACGTGCCACTGCTCGGCGTGCCGCGGCGCGGCCTGATTTGGAGGGCCTTGGGTCATGGCGGCGCCCAGCGAGGCAGGGCCCGGCGCTTACTTGGACTTGGTTTGGTAGACGTAGGGCTGCTGGGCCACGCGTGCGGCGCGGAAGTCAGCCTGGGCGGCGCGATCCACCGCCTTGTCCCACAGCAATTCGCGGCCTTGGCGCTGCTCTTGTTCCAAAGTCGGCTTCTTGGCCTTGAGCTCATCGATGAAGCAGCTGGCTTCGGACTTGTAAGGCTTCCAGAACAGTGGCATGGCTTTGGTGCAAAGGGATGAAAGGCGCGGATTTTACAGTGCGCTTGCCTGGGTTTGACGCAGCCAGCTGTTGAGATCGGGCTGAATGCACGCGGGCCCGAGGGCTTCGGCCAAACCGCCGCGTTGAATCAGGCTGGCGGGCTGCGGATTCAGACCGCACAGGACCAGCACTTGGCCCTGGCGTTGCAGGGTGCGCTGCAATTGCAGCAAAGCGTCGAGCCCCGAGGTGTCGATGGAAATCAGCTTCTCGGTGTCCAAGACCAGCACCCGGCGTGGCGGCAGGAATTGCTCGGCCAGCCCTTCGACCTTGCCGACCGCGCCAAAAAAGAGCGAGCCATACAGCCGCATCACCTGCGTGTCGCTTGCAAGATGGGGAACTTCCACCACCTCAACCCGAAACAAGGTGCTCATGCGGTAGATGAAGAACACGCAGGCCATGATCAGCCCCACTTCCACGGCCACCGTCAGGTCAAACACCACGGTGAGCGCAAAGGTGCCGAGCAGAATCGTGCGGTAGGGCAGGCTGAAGTGGCGCAGCCTTGCGAACTCGTGCCACTCGCCCATATTCCAGGCCACCACGAGCAAGATGCCGGCCAGCGCCGCCAAGGGAATGTGTTCCGCCAAGGGGGCGGCGATCAGCACAATCAGCAGCAGGCTCAAGGCATGCACCATGCCGGCCACGGGGCTGCTAGCGCCGGCCCGCACATTGGTGACGGTGCGCGCTATCGTGCCGGTGGCCGGGATGCCGCCGAAAAACGGCGTCACCATATTGGCGATGCCCTGGGCCATCAGCTCTTGATTGGGGTCATGGCGCGGCAGATCGGTGAGCTTGTCGGCCACGCGCGCGCAAAGCAGCGATTCAATCGCGCCCAGCAGCGCCAGGGTGAAGGTGGGGATCACCAGCAGCTTGGCGCTGTCCCAGCTCAAATCGGGCAGGGCGAAATGGGGCAGGCCTTGGGGAATGCCGCCAAAGCGGCTGCCAATGGTCTCGACCGGCAGATGCAAGGCATAGCAAGCCAGCGTGGCGCCTACCAAGGCGACCACCGTGCCGGGCAGCTGCGACATCCAACGCCGCATCTGGGTTTTGAGGTCGTGGCTGTCTCTTTGCATGGCATAGGTCTTGGGCCACAAGAGCACCACGGCCACACTGGCGCTGCCCAGCAGCAGCGCGGCGGGGGAGACCTCCTGCCAGTGCCGGCTCAAGACGGCCAGCTGACCAAAAAAATCGGCCGGCATCTGAGCGATCTTCAGCCCCAAAAAGTCTTTCAGCTGAGACAGGCCGATCAAGACCGCGATGCCGTTGGTGAAGCCGATCACGATGCTGACCGGCAGGTAGCGCACCAGGGCACCCAGGCGCAGCAGACCCATCAGAAACAGCAGGCCGCCCGCCAGAATGGTGGCGATCAGCAGATTGGGTAGGCCGTAGCGCTGAATGATGCCGTAGATGATGACGATGAAGGCGCCCGCCGGCCCGCCGATCTGCACGTTTGAGCCGCCCAGCAAGGAGATCAAGAAGCCGGCAATGATGGCGGTAAATACGCCTTGTTCAGGCTTGACGCCGCTGCCGATGGCAAAGGCAATGGCCAGGGGCAAGGCCACGATGCCCACGGTCAAGCCTGCGCCCAGGTCAGCCATAAAGCGCGCCCGGGAATAGTCCTTCAGCAGCGTCAAGGAGCGGGGACGAAAAGGGTGCAAGTGCAGCATTGCAACGCATTCTGCGCCACTGGCTCTTGAAAGCAATACGGGCCGACGCGAAGTGGCCCGTATTGCTTTCAAGCATGCAGGGTCAGGTCTTGCCTGCCCCGGCTTGCTGAGGCTTCAGCGCACGCGCATGCCCGGCTGGGCGCCCGGGAAAGGCTCCAGCACAAAAATGCCAGGGTTGGCTTTCTCATCCGCGTGGCTGGCGGCCAGCACCATGCCTTCGCTGATGCCGAACTTCATTTTGCGCGGCGCCAGATTGGCCACCATCACCGTCAGCTTGCCTTCCAACTGTTCAGGCTGGTAGGCGCTCTTGATGCCGCTGAAGACATTGCGCAAGCGGCCTTCGCCAGCATCCAGCGTCAGGCGCAGCAATTTGTCGGAGCCTTCCACATGCTCGGCCTTGACGATCTTGGCAATGCGCAAATCGACCTTGCTGAAGTCGTCAATCTTGATCTCAGGCGCCAAGTCTTCGCCACCCGGCACCACCTTGGGGGCAGGGGGCGCTTCGAACAGCGCCTCAACCATCTTGGCATCGACGCGTTGCATCAAATGCTCATATGCGCCGATCTGGTGCGGGCCCATGGCGCGGGCGGCATCGGCAAACTGCAGCGGCGCCACGCGCAAGAAGTGCTCCACCTTGGCGGCCAGGGCCGGCAGCACCGGCTTCAGGTAGATGGTCAACAGGCGGAAGGCTTCGATGCAGACGCTGCAGACATCGTGCAGCACCGCGTCCATGCCTTCTTTCTTGGCCAACTCCCAGGGCTTGTTTTGGTCCACATATTCGTTGACCTTGTCGGCCAGCAACATGGTTTCGCGCAGGGCTTTGCCGAATTCACGCTCTTCGTACAACTCCGCAATCACTTCGGCCTGGGCACGCAGCGCGTCCAGCAGGCTGCGGCCTTCAACGCCCAAGTCACCGGACAAATGGTTGTCAAAGCGCTTGCTCAAGAAGCCGGCGGCGCGCGAGGCGATGTTGATGTACTTGCCCACCAAGTCGCTGTTGATGCGGGCGACGAAGTCCTCGGGGTTGAAGTCGATGTCTTCCACCTTGGCATTGAGCTTGGCCGCGATGTAGTAGCGCAGCCATTCGGCGTTCAGGCCCAGGCCCAGGTACTTCATCGGGTCCAGGCCGGTGCCGCGGCTCTTGCTCATCTTCTCGCCGTTGTTGACGGTCATGAAGCCGTGCACGAACACATGGTCAGGCGTCTTGCGGCCGCTGAAGTGCAGCATGGCGGGCCAGAACAAGGTGTGGAAATAGGTGATGTCTTTGCCGATGAAATGGACTTGCTCCACCTCGGGGTCGGCCAGGAAGGCGTCGAAGTCGCGGCCGATCTTGCCGAAGTAGTTCTTCAGCGAGGCCAGGTAGCCAATCGGCGCGTCCAGCCAGACGTAGAAATACTTGCCCGGCGCGTCGGGGATTTCGATGCCGAAGTAGGGGGCGTCGCGGCTGATGTCCCAGTCGCCCAGGCCGCCCTTGCCCTCTTCATCCTTGGTGAACCATTCCTTGATCTTGTTGAAGACCTCGGGCTGCAAGCGGCCAGGCGACTGCGTCCATTCTTCGAGGAAGGCGATGCAGCGCGGATCGCTGAGCTTGAAGAAGTAATGTTCCGAGCTCTTGAGGATGGGCGTGGCGCCGGTCAGCACCGAGTAGGGGTTCTTGACTTCGGTCGGCGCGTAGACGGCGCCGCAGACTTCGCAGGAGTCGCCGTACTGATCCTTGGCGCCGCACTTGGGGCATTCGCCCTTGATGAAGCGGTCCGGCAGGAACATCGACTTTTCGGGGTCGAAGAACTGCTCGATCGCCTTCACATCGATCAGCTCCTGGCGGCGCAGGGCGCGGTAGACGTCCTTGGACAACTCATGGTTCTCCGCGCCATCGGTGGAGTGCCAGTTGTCAAAGCTGATGTGGAAGCCGTCGAGATAGGGCTTGCGACCCGATGCGATGTCGGCCACGAATTGCTGTGGCGTTTTGCCGGCCTTTTCGGCCGCAATCATGATGGGCGCGCCGTGCGCGTCGTCGGCGCACACAAAGTGCACCTCTTGACCCATCATGCGCTGGAAGCGCACCCAGACATCGGCCTGGGTGTATTCCATGATGTGGCCAATGTGGAAGTTGGCGTTGGCGTAGGGCAGTGCGGTGGTGACGAAGAGCTTGCGGGTCATGATGTTCTTTTGGGGCCTGGCAGCAGTGCCGAGCAGCCCAGTATTTTAGGGGCAGCGAGGGTCGCCGGGCTGAAGTGCTCGGCGCGGCGCTGCCACTGTGGGGCGGCTTGCTTGCCGCCCAAGTCGATCAGGCCTTGGTTGATCAGGTGCTGGCCGGCGGTGCGGTGTCGGCGCTTCCCGATTCCTCAGCGCTTGCCTCGTTCTGAGTGCCGTCATCCGACTCTGTGGACGGGTTCGCGACGTCCCCCTTATTGGCTTTGCGCATGCGTTTTTCTTCGGTCTTGCGCTTCTTGGCCAATTCACGCTGGCGTTTTTCGTATGAGTAGTTCGGTGTTGCCAAGGACGTGCTCCTGCTGGGGTCCGCGGGGCGCGGATTTGCCTTCACTGTAACCGCTGCAGCCCCAAGCGCTGGCTCAGCGGGCAAGGTCGCGGCGATTTGGCCACCCTATCAACTTAGCGTTGAATGCTCCATTTCGGGTGAAACATCGCTGCTAAGTTGCTGATTTGAAAAGCCTTCAAAGCCTATCCACCTTTCCTGTGGATAACTTTGTGGGTAAGGCCTTTGGAGTGCTGCCAAAGCCTTGAAAAATGGCGCTTGGGCTTGCCTTGCCTCATTTCGAAGCAATTTCTGGTGGTCTATATAAATCAAGGACTTAGCGTTGATGCCGGGTGGCCTGCTCGGAAGCCCTGGGGTTTGTGTCGCTGAATCCGCTTGAACCTGGAAATGGGGATAAGTCAAGCGTTGGTGTGAGGATGTCGCAAAAAAGAAGGCCTGGCAGCGCCTCAAAAAGTTTCATTTTTTCCACATTGCCTGTGGATATCCATGTGGGCGGGCTTGGCAAAGTGGGGCTAAGTGCTTGATGGCACTGGTTCTTTACTGGACTGCTCAAAACGCAGGCAACGCTGCGGGCTGAGCTTGGGGGCAATGCCTATCAGGTCCTTGCAATGGCGCGGCTAAAATCGCGCCCTTTGCACAAGAACAGCAGGCGATGGCTCAGGCACAAATTGGGAGGGCGACACAGAAGTTCGCCGAGGTCTTCGAGTTGAAGGGCGCGACCTTGAGTCTGCTCTCCTTGGTGCTGCGTACCACCGATATGTCTGTGCTGGAAGCGGCCCTGCAAGCGCGTTTGGGTGACACGCCCGAGGTGTTCAGCCACGAGCCTTTGTTGATTGATTTGAGCCAGTTGGAGCGGCCCAGCCTGCCGGCGACCTCGGCCCCACAAGGACAGCTGAGTTTGGACGAAGAGCCCTCGCCGACGACCGAGCTCGATCTTGCGCCGGTGCTGGCGCTCTTGCGGCAGTACCGCATGCAGCCGGTGGCGGTGCTGGGTGCGACGCCGGGCGAATTGGCGCAGGCGCTGACGCTGGGCTTGGCGGAGTCGCCCGAGCCCGACACACCTGCTGCCGCGCGCAAGGATTGGGCGGCGCCCGAAGCGGCTGCGCCCGCAGCGGTACAGGCCACGGAGCGTGTGGTCGAAGTCGTGCGCGAAGTGATTCGTGAAGTGCCTGTGCCGGTCGAGGGTTCGGCCCGAACCTTGATCATCGACAAACCCTTGCGTTCGGGCCAGCAGGTGTATGCCAAAGGCGGCGACTTGGTGGTGCTGGCCTTGGTTAACCATGGGGCTGAGGTGATTGCAGATGGCAGCATCCATGTGTATGCGCCCTTGCGCGGCAAGGCGATTGCAGGCGCCAAGGGCAATACCGAGGCGCGCATTTTTGCCACCTGCATGGAGGCTGAGTTGATCGCGATTGCGGGCACGTATCGCACCACCGAGAACCCCTTGCCCGACACCGTCTTGGGCAAGCCCGCCCAGATTCGTTTGGAGGGGGAGAAATTGGTGATGGAAGCGTTGACGCTCTGAGTTGAAACGGTTTTGAAATTCGTGGGGCGGGCGCAGCAATTGCGGTCTGTCCCTTTCGTGGAACATTTTGAAGAGGCTTTTTTCGATGACCAAGATCGTCGTAGTGACGTCCGGCAAGGGCGGCGTGGGCAAGACCACCACCAGCGCCAGTTTTTCAACCGGCCTGGCTTTGCGTGGCCACAAGACCTGTGTGATCGACTTTGACGTCGGCCTGCGCAATCTGGACCTGATCATGGGTTGCGAGCGCC
>CAMFGY010000035.1 GCA_945952065.1 uncultured Burkholderiales bacterium
CCAGCTCGGCCGGGGACTTGCACCCCGAAGATCGCGCCCATGCTGGGCGCACAAGCAAAAGGGCGCCCTGAGGCGCCCTTTGTCGATCTGTCGCTGAGGCCCTGCACTGTTGTACAAGGGCGGCTTGCCAAAAGCCGCGAGCCTGCGTTTGCTTATTGGTTTTCGCTGCTCGAAGAGTTGCGGCGGCCATAGGCTGCGGCAAAGCTCAGCAAACCCAAGCCCAACAACAGCGCACTGCTGGGTTCGGGCACAGCGGTCACGGTCAACAGGTCCTGAAACTCTTCGTGATTGAAGCGTGTCAGGGTGTACAGCTCCGGGCCTTTGTACTGGGAAGCCAAACCCAGGTAGGAGTTGACCTGGTCGACAAAGGCCGCATCACTGGCCAAGCCTGTTGTGCCCTTGACAGCAAACACGCCCGCGCCTTTTTGCACATTCAAGGTGCTCAGATCGCTTTCATGGGTGATCTCCCAAATCGCGGTTTGAAACGCAGCCTGGTCGGTGGAGGTCTTCAGGCCCGCATAGCTGGTGCTGAACAAGCCCTGCAAGAGTTTGGATTCCTGGGCCGAAAAACTGCCCACCGTGTAGGTTTGGCTCAGATCTGCAGCTTCGGCATGGTCCTGCAACAAATCAACGCAGTAAGCGTAGAAGCTGCTGCCACTTTGGGTGCTGCGGAACTCCATGGCACCTGTTTGGTAATTGCTGCTGAAGGTGGTGCTGAGCAATTCCCCGGGCCCATTGCCCACGAATTCCAAATCGACCGTTGCGGCAGATGCACCGCCCGCAAGCAGCAAGACTCCAGCTGCAGCGACCACACTCTTTTTCATGCTAGCGATCATGGAAAGTCCTTTGAGAGTTCTTTTTCTGAATTCAATTCAATGGCCTGGCGCCGCCTCAAGCACGACGCTTGCGGCCAAGCAGGACCAAAGCGCCCAAGCCCAACAAGCTCAAAGCCAAGCTTTGCGGCTCCGGCACGGCGTTCACGCTTTCGAGTCGGGCGATATAGCTGTCAGCCGACTTCTTGTTGGCCGCAAGGCCGCCCTTGCCTTCGATATTCAGCTTCCAATCGCCAGCGGCCAGCAACTGCCCAGGCGCAACCGTCCATTGCTCCACGCCCTTGGTACGGCTGTCGGTCAACTCGGTGCCTGCCACCGGAATCAAAAACACCTTGGCGCCGGCTGCATTGCTGAAGTACACCGACAAAAGATCCAACTGCGGGTCCAGAAAGGTCTGGCCCTTTTGCTGCCCTTGGGTGCGCACAGTGCCCGAGATCACCTGGGCGCTGTCCAAATGAAATTGATAGCTGTCGCTGAATTGCTCGTTCTTGATCGCGCGATCTTCGCCCACGCTGTCCAAAAACTGGCCTGCGGATTCAAACTTGACGGGCCCCGCCATGGCCGAGTTCATCGCCGCGGCCACGGCCACCACTCCCAGACCCTTCACCATTGTTTTCAATTTCTGCATTGCTCACCTTCGTTTGAATGGAGTCTCACGCCAGCATTCGCCTGCGCATTTGCTGCGCGACCGATGGCTCTGAACTCAGGGTGAATCCTAGGGCAGGAGCCCCAAACTCCGCCCCCCTCAAGCCAGGGCCTCAAAAGCGTAAACGTGTGAAAAACACGAGAAATCCCACCCTGTTCAGGGGGTGGGCTTCAGTAGGCGCTTTGAGGCCCACCGAGCGCGAGCGCCGAGGCCGAAAAAAAAAGGGTCGCAAGCTCGCCGCTTGCAACCCGTTCCTGGAAGGGCCAATGCCCCTCCGTTCGCTGAACCTAAAAACTCAGTTCAGCTTGCCATGACAGGCTTTGTACTTTTTGCCGCTGCCACAGGGGCAGGGGTCGTTGCGACCCACATGACCAAACTGCGTTGCCGGATCGGTCTCTTGCGACACCGAGCCATCTTCGTTGGGATGGGTGTAGGTCACATTGCTGACGTGCTCAGCGCGCGCCTCAATCGCTTGCGCCGCACGATCCGCTTCGTCTTGCGATTGGATGCGCACATTCATCAAGGTGCGGGTGACTTCCATCTTCACCACATCCAGCAACTGCGAGAACAACTCAAAGGCTTCGCGCTTGTATTCCTGCTTGGGGTTCTTTTGCGCATAGCCGCGCAAATGAATGCCCTGACGCAGATAGTCCAAAGAAGCCAAATGCTCACGCCAGTGTTGATCAATGCTCTGCAGCAGGACCATGCGCATGAAGGGCGTGAGCTGCTCCAAGCCCACGCGCTGAACCTTGTCTTCAAAAGCTGCATCGGCTGCCTTGACCACAGCGTCCAGCAACTCTTCATCGGTGATGGAGTCGCTCTTCTCCACCAGGGACGTCAAGGACATGTCCAACTGCCATTCCTCGCGCAAAACGCGCTCCAGGCCCGGCAAGTCCCACTGCTCCTCCAAGCTATCGGCGGGCACAAAAGTGCGAACCACATCGGTCATGGTGCTGGCGCGCAGATTGGCAATCTGAGCAATCAAGCTCTGCGCTTCGAGGATGTCATTGCGCTGCTGATAAATGACCTTGCGCTGATCGTTGGCGACATCGTCGTACTCCAGCAGCTGCTTGCGCACATCAAAGTTGCGCGCCTCCACCTTGCGCTGCGCGCTCTCAATCGAGCGGGTCACGATGCCAGCTTCGATCGCCTCGCCTTCAGGCATCTTCAATCGGTCCATGATGGCGCGAACGCGGTCACCCGCAAAGATGCGCATCAGCTGGTCGTCCAGTGACAAATAAAAGCGCGATGCGCCTGGGTCGCCCTGACGGCCCGATCGGCCCCGCAACTGGTTGTCGATACGGCGGCTTTCATGGCGCTCGGTGGCAATGATGCGCAGGCCGCCTTGCGCCTTGACCGCTGCATGCAAGCCCGCCCATTCTTCCTTCAGGGTTTGAATGCGCGCAGCCTTTTCGGCTTCGGGAATGCTGGCGTCAGCCTCGATGATCTTGATTTGGTTCTCAACATTACCGCCCAAGACAATGTCGGTGCCGCGGCCGGCCATATTGGTGGCGATGGTGATCACACCCGGGCGACCCGCCTGCGCCACGATCTCAGCCTCACGGGCATGCTGCTTGGCGTTGAGCACCTGATGCGGCAACTTCTCCGCTTGCAAGAGCTTGGAGATGTACTCGGAATTTTCAATCGAGGTGGTGCCCACCAGCACAGGCTGGCCGCGCTCGTGGCACTCTTTGATATCGGCCACCACCGCGTTGAACTTCTCGTGGGTGGTCTTGTAAACCAGGTCTTGCTCATCCTTGCGGATGGTTGGGCGGTTGGGCGGGATCACCACAGTTTCCAGGCCGTAGATCTCCTGGAATTCATAAGCCTCGGTGTCTGCGGTACCGGTCATGCCGGCCAGCTTGCCGTACATGCGGAAGTAGTTCTGGAAGGTGATCGAGGCCAGCGTTTGGTTCTCGCTCTGCACATTGACGCCTTCCTTGGCCTCCACCGCTTGGTGCAAACCATCGCTCCAGCGGCGCCCGGTCATCAAACGGCCGGTGAACTCGTCCACGATGATCACTTCACCGTTTTGCACCACATAGTGCTGATCGCGGTGGTAAACATGGTGCGCACGCAAGGCCGCGTACAAATGATGCATCAAGGTGATGTTGGCCGCGTCATACAGGCTCGCACCTTCGGCCAAGAGGCCGGCTTCGGCAAGCAAGCGCTCGGCATTGTCATGCCCATCTTCGGTCAGATAGATCTGGTGGGACTTTTCGTCCACCGTGAAGTCGCCCGGCTCAATCACCCCTTCGCCGGTGCGCAGGTCCAACTCACCAATCTGCTTCTTCAGCTGCGGCGCCACACGGTTGATGGCCAGATAAACATCGGTTTGATCGTCCGCCTGACCCGAAATGATCAGCGGCGTGCGGGCCTCGTCGATCAAGATCGAGTCCACCTCGTCCACGATGGCATAGGCCAAGGGACGCTGCACGCGGTCCGACACATCGTGCACCATATTGTCACGAAGGTAGTCGAAGCCGTACTCGTTGTTGGTGCCGTAGGTCACGTCAGCGGCATAAGCGGCTTGCTTTTGCTCACGCGGCATATTGGGCAAATTGACGCCCACCGTCAGGCCCAAGAAGTTGTAGAGCTGACCCATCCATTCGGCATCGCGCTTGGCCAAATAGTCGTTGACGGTCACCAAATGCACGCCTTTGCCCGTCAAGGCATTCAGGTAGACCGGCAGCGTCCCCATCAAGGTTTTGCCTTCACCGGTGCGCATTTCAGCCACTTTGCCGCTGTTGAGCACCATGCCGCCAATCAGCTGCACATCGAAGTGGCGCATCTTCAATACGCGCTTGCCGCCTTCGCGGACCACAGCAAAGGCCTCAGGCAAGATCGAGTCCAAAGACTCGCCTTGCGCCACACGCTGCTTGAATTCCTCGGTCTTGGCCCTCAGCGCTGCGTCATCGAGTTTTTCGAACTGAGGCTCAAGCGCATTGATCTGCTGAACGACGCGGCGGTAGCCCTTAAGCAAGCGCTCATTACGGCTACCGAAAATCTGGGTGAGAAGCTTGGGCAACATGCAGCGTGATGGTTTTATCTTGGAATTCGGTGGCGGCACAGACCGACACCGTGGGATCGGCGTTTGCTGCGGGCAGATTGACTTGCCTTGAGCTCGGCCAATGTTGGATGTGTTTGTACGGATGAACGCTCGGTGCATGTGGGGCAAGCCAGGCGAGCTGCAAGAGCCTAGCGCCTAAAAAAATCAGCCCTGGATGCGCCCGAGCGCAAAACCTTGGCAGTTTAGCATCCGAGCTTCAACACTCACCGAGCTGGCGCGCGAAGCCGGTCACTCTACACTGAAAGCATGAGTTCCGCGCCGCGCCACAAAGCCGATGCCAGCCCGAAACGGCAGGTTCCCGACCCTTTGCCGATTGCCCAAGCTTTGAGCCAGCATGAAGGCTTGGCCCGCTTGGGCCTGTTGCTGGCGCAATCCCATCAACGCATGGAATTGATCAAGCCTTGTTTGCCCGGCGCCCTGGTGCGCTTCGTCAAACCTGGGCCGGTGGATGAAGAGGGCTGGACACTGCTGGCCGCCAATGCAGCGGTTGCCGCCAAATTGCGGCATTTGCACCCCGGACTCGAAGCCTTGCTTCAAGAGGCCGGCTGCGTCCCCTTCAAGGTGAGGATCAAAGTTCAGCAGCAACAGTTGTAGAAGCCCGGGGCTTGGATTCAGCGCGCCGATGGATAGGGCGGCAGAAGCGCACAGGGTCATAACGCCTTAGCCCCTCAGCCCCACCGCTCAGCCCCTCCGCCCTATCCTCAAATTCCAGGCAAAAAAATACCGCCTGAAGGCGGTATTTTCAAACTTTGGTGCCGGCTATCGGATTCGAACTGATGACCTACCGCTTACAAGGCGGTTGCTCTACCAACTGAGCTAAGCCGGCGACGTGAGACCGCTAGTATAGCCCGAATTTTTGCTGATTCAGACTACTTGACGCGTTTTAGTGCGGGGCGACCCGAGCTAGGCCCAGGTCCATCAGGTTCGCCCTCGGGATTGCCGCCTTGAGACTCCGAGGCTGCGGCGCTGGGCGCTGACTCCGTCTGCGGCAAATCCTCAGCCATGCCAGCGTCAGCGGCAGCAGACGCAGGCGCCAGACGCACCGCGCGCAAGGGGTTCGCGCGAGCCTCGCTCGCCGCAGGAGCCCCTTGGGGTGCGCCCGGCCCCTCGGCGCCAGAAGGCTCCGCAGCCGAGCGCAACTCAGGCGCCGGAAACGCCATGCCCTGGCCATTCTCACGCGCATAGATCGCCACGACATGATCCACGGGCACGATGATTTCACGTGCCGTGCCACCGAAGCGTGCCTTGAACTGGATGAATTCATTGCCCAGATCAAGACTGCTGGTGGCCTCGAAGCCCACATTCAGAACGATTTCGTTGTTGCTGACGTATTCCATCGGCACCTGAACGAAGCGATCCACATGCACCGCGATATAGGGCGTGAAGCCGTTGTCCGTACACCAATCGTGCAGGGCACGAATCAGATAAGGCCGGGTCGAGAGGCTCCCGGCCCCGGTCTTGTCGCTGCTGTTTTCCATGCTGAGAATCGCCTACTGCTGCTCAAGTGAAGCCCAAGCTTACTTGCGCATGACCTTTTCAGAAGGCGTCAACGCTTCGATATAAGCCGGGCGCGAGAAGATGCGCTCAGCGTACTTCAACAAAGGCAGCGCGTTCTTGGACATGTCGATGCCGTAGTAGTCCAAGCGCCACAGCAGCGGCGCAATCGCCACGTCCAGCATGGAGAAGTCGTCACCCAACATGTACTTGTTCTTCAAGAAGATGGGCGCCAGCTGGGTCAGACGATCGCGAATCTGCGAACGGGCCTTCTCCAATTGCTTGTCGGTCGCCTTGACGGTCTGGCCACGGCCCTCCAGCACGTTCACATGCGCGAACAGTTCCTTCTCGAAATTCAGCAGGAACAAGCGCACACGGGCGCGCGCCACTGGGTCGCCGGGCATCAATTGGGGATGCGGGAAGCGCTCGTCGATGTACTCATTGATGATGTGCGATTCATAAAGAATCAGGTCGCGTTCGACCAGAATCGGCACTTCGTTGTACGGGTTCATCAAGGCGATGTCTTCGGGCTTGGCGAACAAGTCCACATCGCGGATTTCGAAATCCATACCCTTTTCGAACAGCACGAAGCGGCAGCGATGCGAGTAAGGGCAGGTGGTTCCAGAGTAAAGCACCATCATGGCGGCAAGCTCCCGAAGGGGTGAGAAAAAACGGATGCGCCCCACGCTGAGGCGGAGCGCTCAAAACGCAAACGCAGCGGGAAGCTTTTTAAGCGTCCCACTGCGTTCTGGGCCCGACACCAGCCGGGTCCGAAGTGCTTACTTCACGTCTTTCCAGTACGACGCATTCAAGCGCCAGGCAAACACGGTGAAGACCAGCAAGAACAGCAAGACCATCACGCCAAGGCGGAAACGCTGAGCCTGAGCGGGCTCGCCCATCCACTGCAAGTAGGCCACCAAGTCGCCCACGGCGCTGTCGTACTGACGTGCGTCCATTGAACCCGGTGTCAGCTGCTCATAGCCCTTGAAGACATGAATCTTCTTGCTGTGGTCATGCGGATCGGTTTCTTCCACAAACTTGGCGGAACGCTGACCCTGCAATTCCCACAGCACATGGGGCATGGCCACGCTGGGGAAAGCCAGGTTGTTCCAGCCGGTGGCCTTGGTTTCGTCGCGGTAATAGCTGCGCAGATAGGTGTACAGATAGTCTGCACCCGAACCCTTGGAACCATCGGCGCGCGAACGGGCGATCACGGTCAGATCAGGCGGCGTTGCGCCAAACCAGTCCTTGGCCTGCTTGGCGTCCAGCGAGACCTTCATGGTGTCGCCCACCTTTTCGGCGGCAAACATCAGATTGCTCTTGATCTGCACATCCGTCAGGCCCAGGTCGCGCAGACGGTTGTAGCGCATGAAGGCCGCCGAGTGGCAGTTCAGGCAGTAGTTGACGAAGAGCTTGGCGCCGTTTTGCAAGGCCGCCATGTCTTGCATCTTTTCCTTGGGGAACTTGTCCCACTCGATGCCACCGCCGGAGGCTTGCGCACCGGAAGCCAGACTCAAGCCGATCAGCAAGCTGGCCAGCACCTTAGAGATCAGTTTTTTCATTCTGTTGACTCCCGGCTTCAGTGGGCGTGATACGTCACACGGTCAGGCACAGCCTTAGGCGTGCCCAGCTTGCTCCACCAAGGCATCAGGAGGAAGAAGCCGAAATAGAACAGGGTGCCCACTTGCGACACCAGGGTGCCTGCATCGGTCGGCGGCTGGATGCCCAGATAGCCCAGCACCAGGAAGAACACCACGAACACGGCGTACACATACTTGTGCCAGTCAGGGCGATAACGGATCGACTTGACCGGGCTGTGATCCAGCCATGGCAAGAAGAACAGAATCACAACCGCGCCGCCCATCACCACCACGCCCCAGAACTTGGCGTCGAAGATCTTCAGCATGAAGCAGGCTGCAGCCGCAATCACCAGCACAGCCAACTTGGCCTTGCCGCTGAAATTGCCCTTCAGGGCTGCCAACACGGCTGCCAGGCCGATGATGACCACCAGCACATTCACCATCACATCGGTCGTAGCGCGCAGCATCGAGTAGAAAGGCGTGAAGTACCAGACCGGCGCAATGTGCGCTGGCGTCTTCAGCGGATCGGCGGGGATGAAGTTGTTGTACTCCAGGAAGTAGCCACCCAACTCCGGCGCAAAGAAGATGATGGAGGTGAACACCATCAAGAACAGCGACACGCCATAGATGTCATGCACCGTGTAGTAGGGGTGGAAGGGCACGCCGTCCAGTGGGTGACCGGCCGCATCCTTGGGCGCCTTCGGGCCCTTGATTTCCACGCCATCGGGGTTGTTGGAACCCACTTCATGCAGCGCGATGATGTGCGCCACCACCAGGCCCAAGAGCACCAGCGGCACGGCAATCACGTGGAAGCTGAAGAAGCGGTTCAGCGTGGCGTCACCGACCACGAAGTCACCACGAATCAACAGCGCCAGATCGGGGCCAACAAAGGGCACAGCGGCAAACAGGTTCACGATCACCTGGGCGCCCCAGTAGGACATCTGGCCCCAAGGCAGCAGATAGCCCATGAAGGCTTCGGCCATCAGGCACAGGAAGATGCCGCAGCCAAACACCCAGACCAGTTCACGAGGTTTGCGGTACGAGCCATAGAGCAGGCCACGGAACATGTGCAGATACACCACCACGAAGAAGGCGGATGCGCCGGTGGAGTGCATGTAGCGGATCAGCCAGCCCCAGGGCACATCACGCATGATGTACTCGACCGAGGCGAACGCCAGCGCCGCGTCCGGCTTGTAATGCATCACCAGGAAGATGCCGGTGACGATCTGGATCACCAGCACCAGCAGTGCCAGCGAGCCGAAGATGTACCACCAGTTGAAGTTCTTCGGAGCGTAGTACTCCGACAGATGTTCTTTGTAGAGCTTGCTCGCCGGGAAGCGGCTGTCCACCCAAGTCAGGAGCTTTTCGCCCAAGGGTGCGCCTGCGGGAGCTTCTTTGAATTCAGCAGCCATATTGACCTCTGTCCTTTAGCCTTGTTGGGTCTGATTGTTGGAAATCAGGCCTTCTTGTCTTCACCAATGATGAGCTTGGTGTCGGACAGATACATATGCGGCGGCACTTCCAAGTTATCGGGTGCCGGCTTGTTCTTGAAGACTCGGCCAGCCAGGTCGAAGGTCGAGCCGTGGCACGGGCACAAGAAGCCACCGTGCCAGTCATCGGGCAAAGAAGGCTGAGGGCCGGCCTGGAACTTGTCGCTGGGCGAGCAACCCAGGTGCGAGCAAATGCCCACGCCGACAAAGAATTCGGGCTTGATCGAACGGTTTTCGTTCTTGGCGTATTCCGGGGTCGGATAGGCCTTGCGCTCGGACATCGGGTCGGCCAATTGGCTTTCCGTGCCCTTCATGGCAGCCAGTTGTTCAGGCGTGCGGCGCACGATCCAAACTGGCTTGCCGCGCCATTCCACGGTCAATTTCTCGCCGGGTTTGATGGTACTGATATCGACTTCCACCGCTGCACCGGCCGCTTTGGCGCGCTCGGATGGCGAAAAAGTACTGACGAAAGGTACGGCGGTGGCTACGCCGCCAACGGCGCCTGCGCATCCTGTGGCGATGAGCCAGGTACGCTTGCCGTGGTCCACTTGCTGGTCACTCATGAGCATCCTCAAACGAGACTTCTGATCGGGGGCAACCCGGGATTCTAACGGACGACTCCAGCTCTTCAGACGGGCTTCATCCGGCCGCCGCATTTTGACACCACAATATCGGCGTTTTACCCTGCTTCAAGGTTCAAACATCATTCAAATCAAGCTTTTGATGTTGGCCTTGAAAACAATCCACCGGCCGCAGGCCATCCATGGGAGCACTCAATGTCTGTTTTGTCTGAATTCAAGGAATTTGCCGTCAAGGGCAATGTGGTTGATTTGGCCGTGGGCGTCATCATTGGCGGCGCTTTTGGCAAGATCGTTGATTCGGTCGTCAAGGACTTGATCATGCCCCTGGTCGGCAAGGTGGTGGGCGGCCTGGATTTCTCCAACTACTTTGTGCTGCTGTCCAACCCACCGGCTGACTTCAAGGGTCCGATGACGTATGAGGCCCTCACCAAGGCCGGTGTACCCCTGTTCGCCTATGGCAGCTTCCTCACCGTGCTGCTGAACTTCATCATTCTGGCCTTCATCATTTTCGTGATGATCAAACAGATCAACCGACTCAAGCGCAACGAGCCTGCACCGGCCGAAGAAGCCGCACCGGCCACGCCCGAAGACATCGTCTTGCTGCGTGAAATTCGCGATTCTTTGAAGCGCTGAACGCCTCAGGCTTGGCGCATTTGCCGCGCGGCTCCGGGCGGGCCGCGCCGCTGTAAGCAAAGGTTACGTGTCGCCGGTTCGTTAGCTATTTGGCAAGCAAACCGGGCGAACCCCGGTTTTCTACGCAATCAACTGAAGCCTTTGGCCTGATACTAGAGGCCCTGAAGACTGTGGTAGAGAAGCTACAGCCCCGTGTTTGCGACCATGAATTCGCCCGAAATCAAAATCAATCCGCACCTGGACGCCGCCGTCCAGCGCATTCGCACGGCCGCCGAGCAGGCCGCCGAACGCTGTGCGGAAGGTTTAGGGCTGTCGGCGCTCTCGGCGGGCCAAGCCAAGCGCCGCGATGCCTTGCTCGCCGCGCAATTTCAGTTTCGCAAGCAGCAGGCCCAATTCGGGCAACAATTCCATCAGCATTTGCGTGAGCAGCTGGTGCAAGAACAAGCGGGCAAGGCGCCAGAAGGGGGCGGAGCCAAAAAGAAGGACTGGGGCGAGCTCTCGCTGATGGAAGACGAGCAGGTCGACGCCTTGGTGGTGGCCGACCGCATCGGCCTGGCCATCGGCCACCAAAGCGAGTGGGAGTTGCGAGAAGTCGAGTCCTACATCTTTGGCCTCAGCAGCGGAGAGCGCAATCCGCTTCGGCCCGAGCTGATCGGCCAGGCTTTGCTCGCGGCAGTCCACGCCCTCAGCGAAGACGCTGAAACGCGGCAAATCTTGATCGACGAACTGACGCGTTCGCTGGCCCTGGAGATGCGCGCCTGTTACGCCGATATTGCCGAGTTGTTTCGCAATCGCGGCTTACGCCCGCAGGACTTGCGGGTGCGCGCCCATGATTCGGGCGCCGGCAGCCACGGCTATTCGACCCGCTCGTCCCCCCTGTCCGATAACGGTCCGCACAGCATGGCGGGCGAATTATCAGAAGCGGCTGGCAATGGCGCACGAATGGGCGCAGCGGCCTCTCGCTGGGGCGGCCTCCCTGCTGCGATGCCGGGCGTGCGCAGCCATGGCGCAGCCGGCCAGGTTGGTGGCAACAGCATGGGCGTTGTCGATGCGCAATTGATGGACTTGCTGCGCCGCCTGGCCCATCAGCCCCCTGGAGGCGGCGGTCCCGTCGCTCACGCCAGCGGCGACATGGGCTTTGGGCCCGGCGGCCCCGCACACCCCGACTTCGCCTACTCTCAGGCGGGCGCATTGCCTCCAGCAACAGGCACCGCCGCGGGCGCCTGGGCGGGCGCGTTCAACCCGGCCAGTACCGAATGGGCGGAAGACTTCAGTGCGCCCCATTGGCAAGGTGTGGCGCCCCCCAATTTGATCCAGCAGCATCGCGAGGAGCTGCGGCAGGCCGCCACGGGGCGCCTGGACCATATGGTCATCGATGTGGTCAGCAGTCTGTTTGACCAGGTCCTGTCGGACCCGAAAGTGCCGCCGCAAATGGCGAGATTGCTGGCGCGCTTGCAACTGCCTGTTTTGCGTGCCGCCCTGGGCGACCCCAGTTTCTTCTCCTCGCGACGTCACCCGGTTCGCCGCTTCATCAACCGCATGGCCTCGCTGGCCTGCGCTTATGAAGACTTCAGCGAAGACCCTGGCCGCGCTTTTCTTTCGCATGTGCGCGACTTGGTGCAAGACGTCGCCAATGGCGACTTCGACCGCATGGATGTTTACGAGGGCAAGCTCGACGCCCTCGAAGCCTTCATCAACGAACAAGTCGCACGCGCACTGAGTGCCAGCACGCAGGCGCAGCAAATCGATGCCGCCAGCCTCTTGGCCCGCAAAGAAACCGATCTGCGCCTGCAGCAACGCTACACCCAGCAGTTGCAGACGGCTCTGGCGCCGGTGCCGATGCCGGATTTCATCCGCGAGTTCTTGGCCCAGGTTTGGAGCCAAGCCATTGTGCTGGTGGTGCGCGACGTAAACAGCACGCCCGAGCGCACCCAGCGCATCCGCCAATTCGGCAAGGACCTAGTGATGAGCGTTCAGCCCAAGGCAGGCAGCGCACAAAGACAGGCCTTCTTGGGCCAACTGCCCTCTTTGATGAAGACGCTCAATGAAGGCCTGGACTTGATCGCCTGGCCGGAGCCCGCTCGTAAAAAATTCTTCGCCCTGCTGCTGCCCGCCCATGCGGAGTCCCTGAAGGGTCAGGCCCTCAGTGCGCTGGAGAGCAATTTGCTGATCAAGCAATTGGAAGGCGTGTTTGGCATGGCGCCGCCGGTTGAGCAAGACCTGGGCGCGGAGGCCAGCAGCAGCTTGCCTCAAGACCTTGATTTGGGTGAGCGCTTGTCTGCGGCCGAAGCCAAGAGCCTGGGCTTGATCAAAGAGTCTGGCGTCAACTGGAATGGCGAGGTCGATATCGACTTGAGCGCCGAAGCCCCCTTGCAAGCGGTGGACATCAGCATCGACGGCCTGCCGGCGGCGACCGAAGCGCCCGAACCCAGCGAGGGTGAACTTCTGATCGACCATCTGCAACTCGGCTTTGCCTACCAGATGTACACCGGCAACAAGGGCGAGGAAGGCTGGCACAAGGTGCGCCTGGCCCACATCAGCGCGGGACGCAGCTTCTTCATCTTCACCCAAGGGGCCAAGCATCAAGAGACCGTCACCATGACGGCCCGCATGCTCAAGCGCCTGTGCGAGTCCAAGCGCATGCGCGCCTTTGAAAACGCCTATTTGATGGAGCGCGCCATTGCGCGCGCCCGCAAGCAACTGGCTGCGCTGGGCACCGGCAAACCCCATTGAGTCAAAAAGGCCTGCAGCAATGCGGGCCCATCAGGCAAACCGGCCCGACTCAGGCCAGCAAGCGCCGCGCCATGCGAATCGCAGCACGCATGCTGGAGGAGTCGGCCCGCCCGCTCCCAGCCAGATCAAACGCAGTGCCGTGGTCCGGGCTGGTGCGCACAAAAGGCAGACCCAAGGTCACATTGACGCCCTGCTCCACACCCAAATACTTAACCGGAATCAGGCCGTGGTCGTGCGTCATGGCGACCACCACGTCGAAAGCACCTGGTCGGGCCTCGGTGTGACGCGCCCGCATGAAGACCGTATCGGGCGCATGGGGGCCGCTGGCATCAATGCCTTCCGCACGGGCCAATGCAATGGCGGGCGCAATGTGTTGAATCTCTTCGTCCCCGAACAAGCCGCCCTCGCCGGCATGGGGATTGAGCCCGGCCACCGCGATGCGCGGCCGCGCCACACCAAAGCGCCGCAGCGCGGCATCCGCAATTCGCACGGTCTCCAAAACAATGGCGCAGTTGATTTGCTCAATGGCCTTGCGCAAGGAGCAATGAATCGTCACCAACACCGTGCGCAACTCCTCATTGGCCAGCATCATGCGCACCGGCTTCAACGCCCCGCCCTGTGCAGCCAGGGCTTGCAGCATTTCCGTATGGCCGGGGAAGTCCACCCCCGCTGCATGCAAAGCCTCTTTATGAATGGGCGCGGTGACCAAACCCGCCGCGTCGCCGGACTGAATCAAGCCCACCGCAGCTTCAATGCAACGCGCCGCCGCAGCACCCGCGCGGGCATCGATCTGACCCAATGGGCAGGACAATAAATCTGGGGGCAAGCCCTCGGGTTGCCACACCGGCAAGCAGCTTGGTGGCAAGCCTGCCGCCGCTTGCCAGTCCGCCGGCGATTCGAGTGTCACCACCGGCAATTGCAGGCCAAGCCGCTGCAATGCTCGCCGCATCACGCCCGGGTCACCGACCACACAGAGTCTTGTGTCCTGCTCCACAGCCAAGGCAGCCGCCAAGACCTCCGGGCCGATGCCGCAAACATCGCCCATGGTCAGCAAGAGCATTTGTGGGCCCACGGACTTGCCGCTCATGCCGGATTCTCGATTTCGATGAACTGCTGCGTCACGCCCAAATCCAAGGCCAAAGCCTGACCCAGGGCTTGAATGCCATAACGCTCGGTCGCATGGTGACCCGCGGCCACAAAAGCCACGCCGGTTTCTGCGGCCAAATGCGCCTGAGGCTCGGACACTTCCCCCGTCACAAACAAATCGGCCCCTGCCTCAATGGCGGCCTCAAAATAGCCTTGAGCCCCGCCCGTGCACCATGCCACACGCTTGATTGCCCGCCCATCACCCGGCAACAGCACAGGCTGGCGCCCCAGTTGTGTCGCGATATGTGTGCCCAGGTCTTGCAAGCGGGAGGGCGCTGCCGCTGAGCCGATGAAACCCAGGTCTTGCTCGCCAAAGCGGGCCTCGGCCTGCCAGCCCAAGATGCGCCCAAGTTGCGCGTTATTGCCCAGCTCGGCATGCGCATCCAGCGGCAGGTGGTAGGCGAATAGATTGACGTCCGCTTGCAGCAGCCGCGCCAGGCGTTGCTTCATCCAGCCCGTCACTCGCCCGTCTTGGCCGCGCCAAAACAGACCGTGGTGAACCAAAATAGCGTCAGCGCCGGCAGCGATGGCGGCCTCAATCAAGGCCAAACTTGCAGTCACCCCGCAGACGATGTGTTTGATCTGCGCGCGCCCTTCGACTTGCAAACCGTTCGGCCCATAATCCTTGAAACGCTCCACCTGCAGCAATTGGTTCAGGTGGGTCTGGAGGTCTTGACGCTGAGTCATGGGCGTGTGCTGTAGAGAGTTTTTAAGAATAAAGGTGAGGATGTGCGCAGACTTTGGTTGATTTTCGCTCAGGCCACAACGGTCAGTTTGGCCGCACTGTTTGTGATCAGCACGCTCAAGCCGCATTGGCTGCACGCCTCCAGCGAAAAGCATGAGTCGCTCGGCCGCATCCCCGTCTTCGCCACGGTGGAAACGCCAGCAGGCGCAGCCAGCGCCGTCAACGCCTCCCCACGCGCCGGCTACAGCCTGGCGGCCAAACGCGCGGCGCCCGCCGTGGTCAGCATCACGGCCAGCAAGGCGCCCTCGCGCAGCGCCAGTGGCCAAGACCCTTGGTACAAATTCCACTTTGGCAAGCGCGGCCGCCAAGAAGACGCCAGTCCGCAAACCGGCCTGGGCTCGGGCGTGATCGTGTCGCCCGACGGCTATTTGCTGACCAACAACCATGTGGTGGAAGGTGCTTCCGATATCGAAGTCATGCTCAGCGATGGTCGCCAGGCCCGCGCCACCTTGGTCGGCACCGACCCCGAAAGCGATGTTGCGGTCCTCAAAATTGACCTGGATCGCCTCCCCGTGATTCGCCTCGGCAATGTCGACACCTTGGCTGTGGGCGATGTGGTGCTGGCGATTGGCAACCCGTTCAATGTGGGTCAGACTGTCACCTCAGGCATTGTGAGTGCACTGGGCCGCAGCCAGCTGGGCATCAACACGTTTGAGAACTTCATCCAAACCGACGCCGCCATCAATCCCGGCAATTCAGGTGGAGCACTGGTCGATGCCGAAGGCAATCTGGTCGGCATCAACACCGCCATTTACTCGCGCAGCGGCGGCAGCTTGGGGATTGGCTTTGCCATCCCCATCAGCTCGGCGCGCCAAGTGATGGAAGCCTTGGTGCAAAACGGCCAAGTCGCGCGCGGTTGGATTGGCGTGCAGACCCGCGAGCTGACCCCGGAGTTCGCCGAAGCCTTCAAGCTGCCCGTGAGCGAAGGCGTGTTGATCAGCGGCGTGTTGGCCAATGCCCCCGCCGCCAAAGCGGGCGTGAAGCCGGGCGACGTGTTGACCCAGGTCGGCAACACATCGATTCAATCGCCAGCCCAGCTGCTCAGCGCCGTGGCCGCGCTCAAGCCAGACACCGCCACCACCTTGGCCATTTTGCGCGGCACGCAAAAGCTCGAGCTGCCCATCACCGTGGCGCAAAGGCCTAAACCGCAGGCCGAGCGCAATTGACGCGCCGCCCTGGTTGACGACAGTCCTACCAGCGTTCCGGCTTCAGTCATCAGACAGGGCTCAACGCAGCGCCGCTTGTACTTCAGGCCTCAGCGTCAACTTGGTGCCCGGAGCGGTCTTTGCTGGGCAGTTCTTGCGCGCACTTGGGCTCGGCCCGCCGCCGGGCTCATGGTGCCCGGGTCGGCTCTGGCGAGCCGACTGCCCTCGGTGCTCACTGCGCGGGTCAGCGGCGGCAAACTCGCTCCGCGAGCAATGCTCGCTGCGCTCAAACAAGTGCCGCCAAGTCAGAAGTTGATGCGCGCTGCGCGCGCCTGACCCGCTCCGCTGCGCTCTCGGCCGGTCACAAATCGCCCGTCGGCGGGCCGAGCCCAAGCGAGTCGGGCGTTTGGCGCGGTGGTGGAAGCCGTTCCTTCGCGATGCAAGCGCACGGTAGCCCGGGGCGTTGCTGGGCGATTTGTGAGGGGCTGAGCAGCGCAGCGACTTGGGGCGCGCGCGCAGCGCGCTTCAACTTCTGACTTGGCACCGCATGTTTGAACGGAACGAGCGCAGCGAGTGCAGTGAGTTCGGTGCCGGCCCCAAGTCGCGAGCAGCGCAAGGCAGTCGGCCCGCCAGGGCCGACCCCCGAGCCATGAGCCCAGTGACGCCCCGGGCTGCCGGGCCCCCCGCAACAGCCCCAACAGCATCAACGAGAGACCGCTCCGGGCACATGGCCGCCCCTAAGCCTGGCAGCTCGCTCTGCCCTTCGGCTGAGCCTGGCCTTGAAACCCAAGCCGCCTCTGCGGAGGCTTAGCGACAATACGGCCTCTTTTGCTTGAAGCGCCCGACCCGCCCCTTTGTTGACATGCAAGCCCTGCTCGACGCCATTGCCACCATGGCCCTGCCCGCTGAGGCTCAGCGTATTTTTCATGGCCGTGGGGGCCGTTATCCGGGCTGCGAGCAATGGTCGCTGGATGCCTATCCGCCGGTGCTGGTTTTGACCAGCTTCGAGCCCTGCGACGATGAGGCGCTGGCTCGCATCCATGCAGCACTTGCGGCGCGCTGGCAAGACCTGGCCCCGGGGCAGGCCCTGAACTGGGTGTTTCAATGCCGCGCCGAAGGGCAGCTCAGCCAAACCCGCTTGATGGCCGGCCAGGTGCCCGAGGCGCATGAGGTCTCAGAGGCCGGGGCCCGCTACCAGGTGCATGTGTTGAAAGGCCAGAACCATGGCCTGTTTTTGGACATGGCCGAAGGCCGGCGCTGGGTGCGTGACTTCGTTCAACAGCGGCACGCCCAACAACCGGGCGTGAAAGTGCTGAACCTGTTCGCTTACACCTGCGCCTTCTCCGTGGCCGCGCTGCAAGCCGGGGCACAGCAGGTCATCAATGTGGACATGAGCGCCGGCGCCTTGGCGATTGGCCGCCACAACCACCGGCTCAATGCCCTGCCTACTGGGGCGGAGGCGGGGGCCAGCTTTTGGGCCCATGACATCTTCAACTCCTGGGGCAAGATCAGCCGCAAAGGGCCTTATGACCTCATCATCCTGGACCCGCCCAGCTATCAAAAAGGCAGCTTTGTGGCGACCAAGGACTATGCCCGTCTGATGCGCCGCCTGCCCGACTTGCTGCGCTCGGGCGGCCATGCCCTGCTGTGCCTGAACACCCCCAAGCTCGACTGCGCCTTTTTGCAAGAGCAGATGCAAGCCTTGGCGCCGGACTTGCAATTCCTGGCGCGTGTGCCCAACCCAGCAGTGTTTGCCGATGTGTCGGAGGAGCGCTCGCTGAAGGTACTGGTTTACAAAAACTCGGACTGACGAACATCCGCCCAATCCACCAGGACCTCTTCACTGCCGTTCATGTACAAGCGTTTGCGCAGTTTCGGATAGTCACAGACATCCAGGACCAACTGGGTTCGCGCCGCAAGAAATACCAAAGGCTCTGTGCCGGAGTTGCGCAAGGTATGAGCCTCGCCACCAGCCGCAAAGCCTAGAAAATCTCCCGGGCCCAGCGTGTAGCACTCGCCTTCAATTTCCGCCTGTCCTTGTCCCGAAAGTATGAACAGGCACTGCTCCTCGTACAAATGACGGTGATATTCCCAAGCTTGCCGCCCGGCTTGCAGCGTGAGCAGTTGAACGCCCAAAGCCTTCATGCCCGTCGGGGCCGACAAGGATCGGCTTTCTCGCACGGCCTGTGCATTGAGCGCGTGGGTTTTGCTTCGCTCGGGCAAGGCCGCGATCTTGTCGGCTTTGAGCAGGCTGAGGGGCTGGCGACGGGACATCATCAAGGCCCGATCAGGTCGAGGGCTGCAGCGAGGCCCAGCTTGGCGCGCGTGAAGGCGGTTTTACAGGGACGGCAGCTTTGATCTTGCAAGAGCTGGGCGGCACCAAGAGTTGAAACGCAGCGGCCGGCCAGGCCTCCACCACCCATTGGCTGCCCGAAGCCAGGTGCAGGCTGTCACCGGCTTGCAACCAAATGTCTTGCGCCGGAGCCTGGGCGCTGCCTTGGCCGGTCAACCAAAGCCGGCCTTGGCTGACGCTGAGTTCGCGGGCCCCGGGTCCGATGGGCAGACTCAAAACCTCGCCCGGCGCCAAGCGCCACAGTGCTTGTTGTTCTTGCAAATTGCTCATGACTACACTCCCCTGTCAGCACCACCAAGATTGCGGCGATTTGCAACTGACAGGCCTGAATGCTAGGGATCACCGCGCCCAAGGTCCAATGAGATCGGCGCCAGAGATTGATACCATTTGCGCATGAATCAAGCCCCACCCAAAAAACCCGCGCCACTGCAGCCGATCCGTCAGCGTCCTTTGGCCATTGGCCCGCTGCGCGCATTTGAAGCGGTGGCGCGGCTCTTGAGCTTTCGGGCGGCGGCCGAAGAATTGCACCTGACCCAGTCCGCCATCAGCCGGCAGATTCAATCGCTGGAAGAAGAATTGGGCTGTTCGCTGTTCCTGCGCGGCACCCGCCATGTACAGCTGACCAGCGACGGCGCCATCCTGCAAGCCACGGCCGTGCCGCTGCTGGAGCGGCTCGACCTGACCGTCCGGCAAATCCGCGAAAAGCGCGCAAGGCGGGTGGTCAACGTCACCACCTTTGCCTCCTTTGCCTCGCTCTGGTTGATTCCCCGCCTGGAGGCTTTTCAGCGCGAACACCCGGACATCGACATTCGCGTTTCGGCCAATGACGCAGTGATTGAACTGGAAGACAGCGAGTTCGACATCGCACTGCGCTACACCGAGCGCGGCAATACCCCCGCCCAGGCCACCCGTTTGTTTGGCGAAACCCTGACTCCTGCCGTGAGCCGCTGGCTGGCCAGCCAGGCCGAGCAAGGGGAGCGCCCCCCGCTGCGCCGTGCCGCTGATTTGGCGCATTACACCTTGGCCGAAGAAGACGACAGCCGCCCTTCTGCCGAGTTCCTCAGCTGGCGACGCTGGTTGCGTGAACATGGCGAGCCCGAATTGCAGCCGCGCCGCTGGATGTACCTGAACTTCACCTACCAGCAAGTTCAAGCGGCATTGGGCGGCCAGGCCGTGGCCCTGGCCCGCCTGGCCCTGGTGAGTGAGCAGCTGGAACGCGGCGATCTGGTCGAGCCCTTTGGCCGCGCCGGCCGCATGAGCAGCCCGGTGGCCTATTGGCTGCTGTGCTCACGCCACAGCGAGGGACGGCCGGAGGTGCAGCAGTTCAGAGACTGGTTGCTCAAACAGGCCGAGCAGACCCGCCACGACATCGGCGAGGACGCAGCCAGCAAAGATTGAAGCGGCCGACTCAGTCCTGGCGCGGCCGACTCAAGGACGGCGGCACCTTGTCCGCCCCCGTCTGCCCCGAGGTGCGGCTGCGAAACAGCGCCGCGCGCGACAACATGATGGTGGTCACCGGCACCGTCATGGCCAGCAGGATGATGATCAACCAGGCATGCAGGGCCAGCGACTGCTCCAGGGCCGAGAAGTAAAAGATGGTGGCCAAGGTCACGCACCAGGAGGCCAAGGTGAAGGTCAGCGCGGGCGGATGCATGCGCATGAAAAAGCTCTTGAAGCGCACCAGCCCCAGCGCTGCAGCCAGCACGCACACGCCGCTGGCCAGCAAAAGCAGGGCCACCGGAATCTCCACCCACAGCGGCAGGGCCAAAGCGGGCGTCATTCGATCACCTCGCCGCGCAAGAGGAATTTGGCCATGGCTGTGGAGCCCACAAAGCCGAACAGCGCAATCAGCAAAGCCGCCTCGAAATACATGGCGCTGCGGTAGCGGATGGCCAGCACCATCAGCGTGAGCATGGCAATGGTGCACAGCACGTCCAGGGCCAGCACCCGGTCTTGCGAAGCCGGGCCGCGCACCAGGCGCCACAGGCACAGGGCCATGCCCGCCACATACAGCGCCAGGGTCAATAAAAGCGCCACCCACAAAAACAGGCTCATGACTCAAATATCTCCATCAAGGGGCGCTCGTATCGCGACTTGATCAAGGCCACTTCCGACTCCGCATGTTCGAGCTCGAACATATGCACCAGCAAGGCGCTGCGGTCCAGCGCCAGTTCCGACCAAATGGTGCCGGGGATCACGCACATGATGGCCGACAAGACCGCCAAGCCGTTCGGGTCGCGCAGGTCCAGCGGCACCGTGACAAAGCCGCCCTGGGGCAAACGATCGCTGGGCTGCAGGCTGCCGCGCAACACCCGCCAGTTCCACACCAGCACATCCAGCCCCACCTGCCAGAACAGTCGAAAGGCCAGACCGGGTTTTCTGAAGCGCACCGGCGTAGGCCGCAGGCCTGCCGTCAAGGCCGGCGCCAACAGGCCCACGACGATGGCCAACAGCCAATGCCCGAGGCTGAAAGCATCGTTGAGCAGCAGCCACAAAGCCACCAAGGCCAGACTCAGCCAGGGCGCGGGCAGCAGACGCTTGCGCCAAGGCTTTTGGTCTGCGCTTTTTGCAAGCGTCATGGCGCGCCCTCCTGCTGCTGGGCCTTGCGCAAGCGTTCGGCATTGGTCGGCGTGGGCTCGGGCTGGGTGCTCAAGACCGCTTCGATATAGCCCTGCGGCTGGTAGAGCAGTTGGGCCGTGGCGCGGGCGTACTGAAACAAGCCCTCGGCATGCAGCGTCATCAACACACAAACCCCCAGCAGCATCACGATGGGGCTCAGCTCAGCCACGCGCAGCAGTGGCGCGGCGCGATCCACCGGCGTCCAGAAAAATCGAATCCCGGTGCGCGACAAGGCAATCAAGGCGAACAAGCCGGACAGCATCAACAGCCCCAAAAACACCCAGGCGGCCAGCGACACCGGCGCGCCCGGCGGCCCCAGCAAGGCCGACAGCATCAACAGCTTGCCGACAAAACCCGACAAAGGCGGCAGCCCCGCCACCAGCAAGGTACAGCACACAAAGGCAATGCCCAGCAAGGCGGTGGCAGCGGGAATGGCGCGCCCGACCAGCACCTGCTCGTCTTCGTCCAAATTGGCTTCGCGGGCCAACTCCTGCTCCACCAAGGCAAAGGGCAGATGGTCTTCCTCATCCTCGGGGGCGCGCTGCGCGGCAGGGTCCGGGTTGCGCGAGCGATCCATCAACTCGGCCAGCAAGAAAAACGCCGCCACCGCGAACGTGGAGCCGGGCAGGTAATACAGCGCGCCCGCCGTCAGCTCGGGCTTGGCAAAGCCCAGCACCGCCATCAAGGTGCCCGAGGAGACGATCACCGCATAACTGGCCAGACGAGCGGGGCGCTGGGCGCTGAGCAGACCCAGAGCGCCAAACGCCAACGTCGCCATGCCGCCCCACAAAAGCCAAAGCTGCCCAAAGCCCGCCGAGGCCCCTGCCTGCTCGGAAAACAGCAAGGTGGACAAGCGCAGCAGCACGTAGACCCCCACCTTGGTCAGCAGGGCAAACACCGCCGCAGACGGTGCGCTGGCGGCGGTGTAGGCCGGGCTGAGCCAGAAGTTCAGCGGCCACATCGCCGCCTTGGCCAAGAAGGCCACGGCCAAAACCGCGCAGCCGGCGTGCAGCAAGGCACGGTCGCTGTCCGGAATGTCGGGGATGCGGGCGGCCAGATCGGCCATGTTCAAGGTGCCGCTGACCCCATAAATGAGCGCCGCGCCGACCAAGAACAGCGCCGACGCCGCCAAGTTGATGGCCAGGTAATGCAGCCCCGCGCGCACCCGTGCCGGCCCACTGCCATGCAGCAAGAGCCCATAGGACGCGGCCAGCATCACTTCAAAAAACACAAACAGATTGAACAGGTCGCCAGTCAAGAAGGCGCCGTTCAAGCCCATGATTTGCAACTGCAGCAGCACATGAAAATGCGCCCCCGCTTTGTGCCAGCGCGCCGAGGCGAACAGCAAGGCCATCAAGGCCACCACAGCGGCCACCACCAACATCAGGGCCGAAAGCCGGTCCAGCACCAGCACGATGCCAAAGGGCACATCCCAGTTGGAGGGCAGATAGACGCCAAAGCCCATCGGCTGGGCCTCTTCCATGGCCACGCTGAGCATCAAGAACACGGCCACGGCCAAATTGCCCACGGCCGCCAGTGTCGCCAGCAGCGCTTTGCGGCGATGCCGTCGCTCGCCCAGCATCAGCAGCAGGCAAGCCGCCAGCAGGGGCAACAAAATCGGCGCCATGGTCAGGTGCGGCATCAGCGCCGCATTCGCGAGCAAAGCCCAATGGCTCAACAGCGCCATCATGGCTGTCGCTCCTCAGGCTCGCTCGGGCCGGGCTCATCGGGCGTGCCATCGACATGGTCGTTGCCAAAAAAGCCGCGCTGCGCCATCAAGACCACCAAGAACAGCGCCGTCATCGCGAAACCGATGACGATGGCCGTCAGCACCAAGGCCTGCGGCATCGGGTCGGTGTAGTGCTGCAAGGTGGCGGGCAGGCCTGCGGCCAGCACAGGCTCTTTGTCAATGCTCAAACGGCCCATGCTGAAGATGAACAGATTGACGCCATAGCCCAAGAGGCTCAGGCCAATGATGACTTGATAAGTGCGCGGACGCAGCAGCAACCAGACGCCGCAGCCGCTCAGCACCCCAATGGCACAGGCCATGACGAATTCCATCAGTTCAGGCCTTTCTGTGTTGGTGGCAGCGCCTGCGCCGCTGGGGCGGCACGTGCGGCCGCCTCTTTCTTCAGGTCTTCCAACTCTTCTTGGCGTTGGATGCGGTGCCCACGCACCGCTTGGTGGCCCAAGGCGGTGAGGATGAGCAGCGTCGCCCCCACCACCAAGCTGAAGACACCGATGTCATAGAACAAGGCGCTGGCGATATGAACTTCGCCGAGCCAGGGCAGATGCAGGTGCGCGGTATGGGTGGTCAAGAAGGGGTAGCCAAAAACAAAAGAGCCCATGCCGGTGAGGGCGGCGATCAGTAGGCCGTTGGCGATCCAGCGCTGCGGGCGCAGGCTGATATTGGCCTCCACCCACTGCGTGCCTGAGACGATGTATTGCAGGATGAAGGCCGTAGACAAGACCAGCCCGGCCACAAAGCCGCCGCCCGGTTGGTTGTGCCCGCGCATGAAGAGGTGCACCGCAATCACCGCCGCCACCGGCAGCAGCAATCGCACCAAGACGGCGGGCACCAGCAAATAGCCGCTGGCGGTGTCGGTGGCGGTGTTGGCGTGCACCAGGTCGGTGTCGATATCGCCGGCCAGGGCCTGCTGCTGCATCGGCAGCTCGGTGCTTTCGCTGGCGGGGCGGAAGCGCCGCAGCAAGGCATAGACCGTCAAAGCCACAATGCCCAGCACGGTGATCTCGCCCAAGGTGTCCAGGCCACGGAAGTCCACCAGCATCACATTGACCACATTGGTGCCAAAGCCCTCGGGCAGGGCCCGCTCCAAAAAGAAGGGCGAAATGCTCTGCGAAAAATCGCGCGTCATCAGGGCGTAGGACAGCAAAGCCATGCCGCCCCCGGCGGCCAGGGCCAGCAGCACATCGCGGGCGCGGCGGGTTCGGCGGCGGGCTTTGTCCAACAGCGATTCGGCCAAGACCTCGGCCGCCTCCAGCGCCTCAATGCGCTTGGGCAACCAGCGCAGGCCCAGCAAGATCAACACCGTGGTGACGGTCTCCACCGCCAACTGGGTCAGGGCCAAATCCGGCGCCGAGAACCAAGCAAAGGTGATCACGGTGCACAGCCCGGCCACGCCCATCAAGGCCAGGGCGGCCAAGCGCTGGAACTTGGCGGCGCGCGCGCACAGCAGTGCGGCGGCACCGCCGATCAACCACAACAAAGCAAACAAAGGAGAAAAAGCCAGAGGCGCTCGCTGCCCGGCAAAAAAGTCCGCGCCCCGCGCCACCAGGGCGCTTGCCACCACGACCACCAAGATCAACAAAAGCAACTGCCCCTGCAGCCGCCGGGTGCTGAACAAGAGGAACAGTGAGCGCGACCAGGCCGTCAAGCCCGCCAAGCCGCTTTGAAAAGCCTGCTTGCCGCTAAGCTTGCTCATCACAGGCACGCGCAGGAAGCGCTCGCCTTGCAAGCCCTTGCGCAAACCCAGGTACAGCAGCAAGCCGCCCAGCAAAGCGATCAAGCTCATCATCAGCGGCGTGTTGAAGCCGTGCCAAAGCGCCAGATCAAAGTCCGGCAAGGCCCCGCCCACCACGGGCGCCGCGGCCACGCTCAAGACCCCCTGCATGGTCCATTGCGGCAGCGTACCCACCAACAAGCAAGCCAACACCAAGAGCTCCACCGGCACCCGCATCCAATGCGGCGGCTCATGCGGATGACGTGGCAATTCGGCGCTGCGATCCGGCCCAAAAAACACATCCACCGTGAAGCGCAGCGAATAGACCACGCTGAACACCCCGGCCAGCACCGCCGCCACCGGCAGCAGACGGTCAAACCAGGGCACGGTCGTCACAAAAACCGCCTCGCTGAAAAACATCTCTTTGGAGATAAAGCCATTGAGCAGCGGCACACCCGCCATGGCCGCACTGGCCACCATGGCCAGCGTGGCCGTGACGGGCATGCTGCGGCGCAGGCCGCTCAGGCGCCGCAAATCGCGGGTGCCAGTTTCGTGGTCGATGATGCCCACCGCCATGAACAGCGAGGCCTTGAAGGTGGCGTGGTTCATGATGTGGAACACCGCCGCCACCGCGGCCAAGGGGCTGTTCAAGCCCAAGAGCGTGGTGATCAAACCCAGATGGGAAATGGTGGAGTAGGCCAGCACCCCCTTCAAATCATTCTGAAAGATCGCGATCCAACCGCCCAGCAGCAAGGTGCACAAGCCAACGCCGGTGACGGTCCAAAACCACAGATCACTGCCAGCGAGCACCGGCCACAGCCGCGCCAGCAAAAACACCCCGGCCTTCACCATGGTGGCCGAATGCAGATAGGCCGACACCGGCGTGGGCGCCGCCATGGCATTGGGCAGCCAGAAGTGAAACGGGAACTGCGCGCTCTTGGTGAAGGCGCCGAGCAAGACCAGCAGCAGCGTGGGCGTGTACAACGCATGGGCCCGCACCTGCTCGCCCGCGGCCAAAACTGCATCGAGCTCATAACTGCCCACGATATGGCCCAGCAGCAGCGCCCCCGCCAGCAGACACAAGCCGCCCGCACCAGTCACGGTCAAGGCCATGCGCGCGCCGCGCCGTGCATCCCGGCGGTGGTGCCAATAGCCAATCAGCAAAAAGGAGAACAGGCTGGTCAACTCCCAAAATAGCACCAGCTGCAGCAAATTGCCCGACAAGACCACCCCGCTCATCGCCCCCATAAAGGCCAGCAGGAAGGAGAAGAAGCGCGGCACCGGGTCGTCCGGCGACATGTAGTAGCGCGCGTACAGCACCACCAGCGCCCCCATGCCCAGCACCAGCATGGAGAACATCCAGGCAAAGCCATCCATGCGCAGCACCAAGTTCAAGCCCAGCGAAGGCAGCCAGTCGAACTCCTGCCGGATCACGCCGCCGGCGGCAATCTCAGGAAACAACAGCGCCGCTTGCAGCACACAGAACAGCGCCGCCGCGCCCGCCAGGGTGGACTCGGCATTGCGCGCATTGCTGGGCAAGAACGCGGCCACCAAGCTCGCCAGAAAGGGCAGCGCCACCAGGCTGATCAGCCCGATGCTCTGAAAAAAATGCTGAACACTGTCAAAAGAAACCACAAGACTCCTGGGGGCTCGTGCTGCGATGGAATGCGCCCAAGCATACCGGAGTCATATTCCATCGCTAACATCCATCATGCACAGCGCCGATGCGTGCACGCTGTTTGTTCGCAGCCCTCCATGCTTTCAAAAAGGGAGTCCCCATGCAGACCCAAGCCCTCTTGCACCGCCCTGTCCTGTTGCTGATCCTCGGGCTCAGCCTGACGGCTTGCGCCAACATGAGTGAAACCCAAAAAGGTACGGCCACGGGCGCGGCCATGGGCGCGGTGGCCGGCGCGCTGATCAGCTCAGCCACCGGCGGCAATGCCGGCACGGGCGCCGTGATCGGCGGCGCCTTGGGTGCAGTGGGCGGCAATATGTGGTCCAAGAACATGGAAGAAAAACGCCGCGCCATGGAGCAAGCCACCCAAGGCACCGGCGTGGCGGTCAGCCGCACACCCGACAACCAACTCAAGCTGGAAGTGCCCAGCGATATTTCCTTTGCCGTCGGCAGCGCCGCGATTGAGCCGCGCCTGCGCCCGGTGCTTGACGCTTTTGCGCAGGGCCTGAGCGGCCAAAGCGGCACGCTGGTGCGCATCGTCGGCCACACCGACAGCACCGGCTCAGACGCCATCAACGACCCGCTGTCCAAGCGCCGCGCCGAGAGCGTGCGCGACTATCTCGAAGACCGCAGCATCAGCGGCAACCGCATCGAAGCCGTGGGCCGCGGCTCGCGCGAACCCATCGCCAGCAATGACAGCGCCGAGAGCCGCGCCAAGAACCGCCGCGTGGAGATCTTTTTGCGCGAGCCCGAAGTGCGGTCTTGAACGCCGCGCCGGCCAAGCGCTCGCACCCGGCGGCTGTCGTGCCCGCCCAGGCACTCAGTCGTCCTGATCCTCGGCTGCGGCCGGCTGGGCTGGCCGCGGCACAGCGCCCAGAATCAGTGCGGACCAACCCAAGCGCGACGGACGCGGCGCACCCTCGGCCCAACCGACGGCTGCCGGCCCCGCCGCCTGCGGCCAGACCAGGCTGCCAAACACCCAGTCCCACCACGGCAGCACCGTGCCGAAATTGCCCGCCTCGTCCAGCACCACGCTGTGATGCCAGCGGTGCAACTCCGCCCCGCCCAGCAGCCCGCGCAAGCCCCGCAAGCTGCCCGCCACATTGGCATGCGCCGCCAGCTCCTGCATTTGGATGAACAAGGCCGCCCACAGCATCAGCTCCGCGGGCACGGCCAAGAACACGGCGGGCAAGAGCCGCCCCAGCTTGTTCCACAACACATTGAAGGGGTGCACCAGCACGCTGTTGCTGGCGTTTACCGCCGTGGGCCAGTGGTGCACCGCATGCCAACGCCAGAGCGAAGGCCAGGCATGGGCCCAACGGTGCAGCCAGTAGGGCAAGAACTCACCGAGCGCGATCACCAGCAGCAGCGCTACCGGCCAGGGCAGCGCTTGCCAAAAGGACCGCAGTGCAGCGCCTTGCGCCCCGCGCCAAGACAGCTCCTGCTGCTGCACGATCAAGGCCGAGGTGGTGATCAGCAAGGAGAAGGCCAGATCCGTCAGCGATGCCAAGCCCAGGGATGAAGCATCGCGGCGCATATCGGCAGCGCTGGCCTGCCAATCGGCCCGCCCAGGCCTGAGGCGCTCCCAAGCCATCAGCCAGCCCAAACCCAATAACGTGCCCAGGGCCAAACTCAGCTCGGCGGGCCAGGCCCAGCGCGCACACAGCCAGGCATAGGGCGGCAAGGCCAGCAGCATCAGCAGATGGGGCCAGTTCAGGGCTTCAGGGCGGCGCTGGGCGCCGGGGGCAGAGGTCAGCAAAGGGTTCATGGGGCATGATGTTGAGCCGGCGTCTCCACTTGCGCATTAACCCAGGTTCATGGTCTCTGCCCCCTGCCCGCTTTGCGGCCCTGCTTTCATTGAATGGCTGCAAGCCTGCCCAGAGCGCTGGGCGCACTGGCAAACACTGCCGCGGCGCGCGCTGCAGCGCGGACAAAGCCTGCAAAGCCAAGGCCAGCGCGTCGAGCGCGTCTGGTGCTTAGAGCAAGGCTTGGTGCGAGGCTTCTTTCTCGACCCCCAAGGCCGCGAACGCAACCATGCTTTTTATGCCGAGCATGAGTGGCTGGGCGCCACCCGCTTCGGCAGCGCCAGCCCCTGGCACTTGCAAGCGCTGGAGTCCAGCCAGGTCGTTGAATTGAGCGAAGCCGCCCTGCAAAACCTGCAAGCGCAATGGCCCCAGGCGCCCAGCCTGATCATGCAAGCCCTGCAGGCGGGGCTGGCCCACCAAACCGAGCGCGAACATGCCTTGCTGATGTTGGATGCCGCCGAACGCTATCGGTCTTTTTTGCAGGCTTCACCCGCCCTGGCCCAGCGCCTGAGCCAAAAGCACATTGCCAGCTATTTAGGCATCACCGAGGTGGCCTTGTCTCGCATCCGCCGACGCCTGCGTGAGCGCAGTGACTGATCGTCAGGGCGAAATCACTTCACGCTCGGTCAAGATCAACGTCAGCGGCTGGTCATGCGGCTCGGCCGGGAAATGGCATTCGCTGAGCTGCCAAGCGATGCCGATGCTGGTGACGCCGGGGTGTGCCGCCAGCCACCGGTCGTAATAACCGCCGCCATAGCCCAGGCGATAGCCCTCGCGGGTGAAGCCCACACAGGGCACCAAGACCACATCGGGCACCACCACGGCGCCCGCGCTGCTGGCAATGCCGCACTCGTCCTTCACCCCCGGTTCACCGCCATCCCAACGGCGGTAGTCCATGCGACGCGGCGATTTATAGGCAAAGGGCAGGCTCCACAGCGCCGGGCCTGCAGCCAAGTCTTCGTCACCCTCCTCGTCTTCGTCTTCGATCGCCTCATGCGGCTCCTGCAGAGACAAGCCCAGGGCCTTGTCAGGCAAGGGCTGTGACAAAGCCTGCACTGCGTTAAATTCCCCCTCCAAAGGCCAGTACAGGCCCAGGCATTGCGGCTCCAGTTGTTGCAAGACCTCGCGCAGATGGTGGCCCAGCGCTGCACTGGCGGCGTGGGCGGCAGGCGTGGACAGCCAAGCTGCGCGCTGCGCCAGCAATTGCGTGCGCAGGGCGCCGCGTTCATGCGGCATGATGGGTGCTGAACTGGTAGGCATGATGATGGACAGGCGTCCCGTGAAAGAGAAAGAGGTTGGTTTTGGCAGTATATGAAGGAGTGCTTGGGCGAGTCGCTTTGGCGGGGCTTGGTGCCCTGGTCTTGAGTCTGGGCGCGGGCCTGCCCTCGCCACTGCATGCGCAAACCCTGATGCCGCAGGTGAGCCAGCCCGAGTTGATCACCGAGGCGCATGAAGCCCAACGCAAAAAAGACCGCAAACGGCTCGCCGCCCTGAACCAAGTCGCGCAGGCGCAGCGCCATCCCTTGGCGCCCTGGGTGGACTACTGGGAGCTGGGTCTGCGCCTGTATGAAGTCAGCCAGCCCGAGGTGAACGCCTTTTATGCGCGCTGGCCCGGTACTTATGTGGAAGACCGGCTGCGCAATGACTGGTTGCTGGAGCTGGGGCGGCGCCGCGATTGGGCGAACTTCACCGTGGACCATGCGCGTTATCAGATGCGTGACGACCGCGAAGTGGTTTGCTACGCCTTGATGGCCGAACAGGCCAGCGGCCGCAATGTGCGCGAGGCCGCGCGCAGCGCTTGGCTGGGGCAGCGCGATGGCGACGAGGGCTGCAATGCGCTGGCCAAGACGCTGCTGGAGGCCAAGCAACTGAGCACCGAGGATGTGTGGCTGAAGCTGCGCCTGAGCGTCGAAGCGCTCAAGCCGCGCGCCGCCAAACAAGCCGCCGCCTTGCTGGGCAAGCCCATCGAGCTGCATCTGGCCGACATCCAAGACAAGCCCTTGCGCTACATGACCCGCAAGGCCAAGACCGGTGGGCGCACCCACAGCGAATTGGCCACCGTGGCTCTGATGCGAGTGGCCGCCACCGAGCCTTCGGATGCGGCTGAACTGCTCGCCACGCGCTGGGAAAAAGAGCTGCCGACCGAGCTGGCAGCTTGGGCCTGGGCCCAGGTGGGCCGCCAAGCGGCCTTCAAACTTCAGCCTGAGGCCAGCGACTACTATGAGCGCGCCTTCAAGCTGGCCGGCAAACTCAAAAGCCCCTTGGAATGGAGCGATGAAACCCTGGCCTGGGCGGCACGGTCGGCGCTGCGCAGCGGACGTTGGCATCAAAGCCTGCGTGCCATGGACTTGATGAACGCCAATGAGCAGCGCGACGCGACCTGGCAATACTGGCGCGCCCGCGCCCAGCTGGCCACCGCCGCTGAAGGCGCGCCCGGCGAGCCGCTGCGTCAAGAGGCCCGCAACACCTTGCAAAGCCTGGCCTCGCCGCTGAGCTTTTATGGCCGACTGGCCGCCGAAGACCTGGGGCAAAGCCTGAGCCTGCCGGCCGCGCCCAGCCCTTTAGGCAACGCCGAGCGCAAGCAGGCGCAAGCCCATCCGGGCCTGAATAGCGCGCTGATGATGATTGCCATCGGTCTGCGCAACGAAGGCGTGAGGGAATGGAATTACGCGCTGCGCGGCATGAGCGACCGCGAGCTGCGCGCCGCCGCCCAAGAGGCCTGTGAACGTGAGATTTGGGACCGCTGCATCAACAGCAGCGAGCGCAGCAAGCAAGAGATCGATCTGGCGCAGCGCTTCCCGACTCCGCACCGCCAGGCACTGCTGAGCCAAGCCCGCGAAACCGGCATCGACCCGGCCTATGTTTACGGCCTGATCCGGCAAGAGTCACGCTTTGTGATGGATGCCCGCTCGCATGTGGGCGCCTCTGGCTTGATGCAGGTGATGCCGGCCACCGCACGCTGGACGGCCAAGAAGATCGGCGCCGAGTTCAAGCCCGAGTTCATGACCGACCGTGACTTCAATATCCGCATCGGCACCAGCTACCTGAAGCTGGTGCTGGATGATTTTGAAGGTTCCATGGCCATGGCCGCCGCAGCCTATAACGCCGGGCCTGGACGGCCCCGCCGCTGGCGCGAGGGCGCCAGCCTGGACGCCGCCATCTGGGTGGAAAACGTGCCCTTCAATGAGACCCGCGACTATGTCAAAAAGGTCCTGACCAACGCCACCTTGTACGGCCAGCTGCTGGGCCAGGAGTCCAGCAAGAGCCTGCGCCAGCGGCTCGGCCGCAGCATTGGCCCGCGTGAGGCCAATGTGCCCACCGGCAATGCCCCACCTGGAGACAATTCCTGATGAGCGACACCCTCAACCCCAAGATCCTGATCCTCGGCGGCAGCGGTTTCATCGGCCGCAGTCTGTGCGAGCAGCTGGCCCGCCAGTTGGGCGGCCGCGCCCGCATCACCGTGCCCAGCCGGCGCAGCCGCCATGCGCAGGCGATTCAAGGTCTGCCGGGGCTGACCGTGCTGCAGGCGAATGTGCATGAGGACGCGCAGTTGCAAGCCCTGGTGCAAGGACACGATGTGGTGATCAATTTGATCGCCATCTTGCAAGGCAGCGAGCACCAGTTCGAGCAGGCCCATGTGCAGCTGCCCACTCGCTTGGCCCAGGCTTGCAAGGCCAGCGGGGTGCGGCGGCTGATTCACGTCAGTGCGCTGGGCGTTCAGGACAACGCGCCCTCGCGCTATCTGCGCTCGAAAACACGCGGTGAAGCGGCGCTGCAGGCCGCTGGGTTGGAGCTGACCCTGCTGCGCCCTTCGGTGGTGTTTGGGGCGAACGACCGGTTCGTCAATCTGTTTGCCAAGTTGCAAGCGCTGTTCCCGGTCATGCCCTTGGCCGGCGCCGCGGTGCGCTTTCAGCCAGTGTGGGTGGAGGATGTGGCGCGCGCCATCGTGGCTTGCGTGGTCGAACGCAGCAGCATTGGCCAGGTCTATGAGTTGGCGGGCCCGCAGGTGCTGAGCCTGGCCGAGATCGTGCGCCTGGCGGGCCAGCACAGCGGCCATGCCCGCCCAGTGTTGCCGCTGCCCGGCCCCTTGGCTTGGGCACAGGCCGTGATGATGGAGATGCTGCCGGGTGAGCCGCTGATGTCGCGTGACAACCTGGCCTCTATGCGCGTCCCCAATATCGCCAGCGGCCGACTGCCGGGCTTGCAGGACTTGGGCATCCAGCCCCAATCGCTGTCCGCGGTGCTGCCCAGTTACCTGGGCGCAGCGCAGGGTTGCGCCCGGCTCGATCAGTGGCGGCGCAAGGCCGGTCGCTGATGCGCGGCGCTCATCACTGCCTTGCAAAACTCTCAAACACCCAGCGGTCTGCGTGACCTAAGCTGAGGCTCATCTTCCACCGCACCCAGGCCCTGTCATGCCTCTAAACAAACTCTATATCGGCAATAAGAACTACTCCTCTTGGTCGATGCGCCCTTGGGTGCTGATGAAGGCCTTCGGCATCCCCTTCGAGGAAGTGAAGCTGCGTTTTGACTTCAGCCCCGGCTCGGCCTTTTACCAAGCGCTGGCGCCGCTGACCCCCACCGGCAAGGTGCCGGTGCTGATGGAGCCGGATGGATTTGCGGTCTGGGACACCTTGGCGATTGCCGAAGCCCTGGCCGACCAACACCCCGAACTGCCCCTCTGGCCGCGCGATCGCCAGCAGCGCGCCCGCGCCCGCAGCCTGTGTGCCGAGATGCACGCTGGGTTTACCAAGCTGCGTGGCTTGTGCCCGATGAATATCGACGCCGACCTGCGCGAGCAAGGCGCCAAGCTGTTGGCCTCGGAAGCCGGTTTACGCGCCGATCTGGCCCGCATGGACGCGCTTTGGAGCGAAGCCTTGGCCGCCAGCAAGGGCCCGTTTTTGTTTGGCGAGTTCAGCGCAGCAGACGCCTACTTCGCCCCCGTGGTGATGCGCGTGACGCGCTATGGCTTGCCGCTCAGCGCGGCAGCTGCGGCCTACGTTCAGCGCATAGAACAGCATCCCGCCGTGGCGGCCTGGGTGGCTGATGCGCTGGCGGAAAAAGACTTTCTGGACTTTGAAGAGCCTTACCGTCAATGCCCCTGAGCTGCGGCCGATCCACAGCACAAACACAAAGAGCGCCTTGCGGCGCTCTTCTTTTTTCGGCTCAAGATTGTTGATGAGCCGCTGCGATCAACTCGACTCAGATCGCCCGGCGACGACGGGTCATGAAACCCACGGCACCCAAACCAGCCAAGAGCATGGCATAGGTTTCGGGCTCAGGGATGGGAGAGGTCGGCGGCGCAGCGGTCACGCTGATGGCGCCGTTGTAGATGCCACCCAGCGGGCCATTGGCCACGCCACCCACCACCAGATAGTAGTTACCGGAATTGCTCGCGCCCCAAGCCAAGGCCAAGGAATTGCCACCCGGCGATGTGGAGGTGCTCAGCAGTTGGTCGTCGGCATTGAACAAAATGCCATCCGGGTTCGACACCAAAGACAGGGTCGAGAACACCGTGCTGTATTGGTTGGGCAGCAGACCGAAATTGGTCACGCTGTAGCCCGAGCCGCCGTTCACCGGCAAAGTGAAGGTGAAGACGTCATTGAAGGCGCCGGGCGCAGCCAAGCCTCCAAACGACAGCGGCGTGCCCACCACGGCAGCACCCAGATTGGTGGTCGTGGCTTGCGCAGAAGCGCAAGCCAGCACGGTTGCGGCCAGGGCCGCGACGTATTTCAAAGGTTTCTTCATTCTCAGCATCATTTCCATCCCTGTAGATAAAGCATCAAAACCGCCAAGCCTCCATGCTTTGAACAACAATTGGACCCGAATGTAGCTGGGTTTGAGGATCTATGCCCCCCCCTACGTTCGGGGTCCGCTACCTAGGGAGAACTCTAGGTTTGAGATATGTCAGTTTTGTTACCAGAGCCTTGCATGAATTACTTCTTAGTAGGGGGGGCCGTTCGCGACGCCTTATTGGGTTTGCCGGTCAAAGACCGCGACTGGGTGGTGGTCGGCGCCGATCCGGCGGCCATGGAAAAAGCCGGGTTCACCGCAGTGGGGCGGGACTTCCCGGTCTTTTTGCACCCTCACACCCATGAGGAATACGCACTGGCCAGAACCGAGCGCAAAACAGCACCGGGCTACCACGGCTTTGCGTTCCACGCTTCACCCGAGGTCACGCTGGAGCAAGACCTGGCCCGCCGCGACCTCACCATCAACGCCATGGCGCAAGACGCGCAGGGGAAAATTACCGACCCCTATGGCGGCCAAGCCGATTTGCGAGCCGGGGTCTTGCGCCATGTCTCGGGCGCCTTCGCAGAAGACCCGGTGCGCATTTTGCGGCTGGCGCGCTTTGCCGCGCGCTTCCCGCACTTCACGGTCGCGCCGGAAACCCAGGCGCTGATGCGCCAGATGGTGGCCAGTGGCGAGGTCGATGCCCTGGTGGCCGAGCGCGTTTGGCAAGAGCTTTCACGCGGTCTGATGGAGAAGCAACCCTCCCGCATGCTGGCGGTGCTGCGCGACTGCGGCGCTTTGGCTCGTTTGGCGCCGGAGGTTGACCGCCTGTTTGGCGTGCCGCAAACCGCAAGCCACCACCCCGAGGTGGACACCGGTGTACATCTGCTGATGGTGTTGGACCAATGCGCGCAGCAAGCGGCGCCCTTGACGGTGCGTTTTGCCTCCCTGTGCCACGACCTCGGCAAGGGCTTGACGCCCGCCGACATCTTGCCCCGCCATATCGGCCATGAAGGCCGCGGCCTGCCGCTGGTCAAGCAGCTCAGCGAGCGCTGGCGCGTGCCCACCGACTGCCGCGAACTGGCCGAACTGGTAACGCGCGAGCACACCCATGTCCATCAAAGCCAGGGCTTTGGCCCCGAGGCCCGCTTGCGTCTGCTGGACCGTTGCGATGCCTGGCGGCGCCCGGAGCGCTTTGAGCAAATGCTCTGGGCCTGCGAATGCGATGCCCGTGGCCGCTTGGGTCTGGAGCACAAGCCCTACCCGCAGCGGCTGCAGTTCCAACACGAACTGCGGGCGCTGCTGACCCTGGATCTGGCCAGCGTCAGCGCCGCGGCTTTGGCCGAGGGCAAGCGCGGGCCGGCCATTGGTCAAGCGGTGCAGGCCGCGCGGCTGGCGGCCTTGCAAGCCCTGCCGCGCCTGGACGAAAGCTCACAAGGTGTGTGAGCGGTCGCCGCGAGCGAAACCCAGCGCATCAAAGCCCTCGCCGGCGGCAAAGCCAATGACCTTGAAAAGCTCGCCCATCTCGTGCTCGGCAATCAGCTTGTGGGCCATGGCGCGCTCGGCCACGCCGGCACTGGCCAACATCTCGGCCAAGCCGCAATTGAGCAGAAAGTGCGCCTGGGTGGTGTAGCCCAAGACCTGCAAGCCGGCCTCCTGCCCCGCCAAGGCAATGCCAGTGAAGTTCACATGGGCGGTGATGTCTTTGTGCCCCAGCAAACGCAAGGGGTCGGGGTCGGCCTTGTGCAAGTGGTGGCACATCAAGGTGCCGCCGCTGCGCTGCGGCAGGTAGTACTCGTCTTGCGGGAAGCCGTAGTCGATCAAGAACACCGCGCCGCGCCGCAAGCGCGCAGCCAAGGTGCGCACAAAGGCCTCGGCCTGCGGATGGATCTCGGTCACGGTGCCGGGCGCGAAGGAGCCGTGCGGCATGCTTGCGTCGGCATCAAGAGGCAGACGCAAGGTCGTGGGCCGGTCTTCAAATTGCAACTGCCCTTGAGGGTCCACGCTCACGCCACGCTCGAACCAGGCCTGGCCATCAAAACTGAGCAACTGCACCGGCATGGCGTCCAGCACCTCATTGCCCACCACCACGCCTTCAATCTGCTCGGGCAAGGTGTCCACCCACTCCACTTTGTCCGCCCAGGGCGCCAGGCGCTCGGCTTGACGCTGGCGCAGCACGCCCGAGAGATCCACGATGCGGTAACGCCGCACCGTGTCGCCCAAGGCGCTCAGCAGCTGTTCGGCCAAGGCGCCGGTGCCAGCACCAAACTCCCAGAGCTCATCGGTCTGCGTCAGGCGCAGCGCCTGCGCCAGTTGCACCGCCAATACGCGGCCAAACAGCGGCGACATTTCAGGGGCAGTGACAAAGTCGGAGCCGCTTTGCGGCATCAGCCCAAATTTTTGCCCCTGGTTGCTGTAATAGCCCAGGCCGGGCGCGTACAGCGCCAGCGCCATGAAGCGATCAAAGCTCAGCCAGCCGCCGGCCTCGCGGATGTGCTGGGCCACCAGGGCATCAAGGGCGGAGCGGCCGGCAGCCGCGTCATCATTCATGGGGAGATTCATTCCGTCAAAACAGGACAACGCTTTCGCGGACCTCAGGGCAAAGCGGGGCGCCGCAGGCTCAGCCAATGCTCGAAAGCAGCGGCCGACATGGGTTCACCGATCAACTCCCCCTGCAAGCCTTGGCAACCCCATTGCAACAGCAAGTCGCGCTGCGCCTCATTGCGCACGCCCTCGGCGCTGACCTTCAAGCCCAGGCCCAAAGCCATTTGGATGATGGCGCGGGTGATGGCCGCCGAGCCGCTGTCGCCCGGCAAAGCGGCGACAAAGCTCTGGTCAATCTTGAGCTTGTCCAGCGGCAAGCGGGTCAGGTGCGCCAGCGAGGTGTAGCCGGTGCCAAAGTCATCCACCGACACGGTCAGGCCCAAGGCTCGCAGGGCGGCCAGGGTCTGGGGGGCGCTGGCGATTTCGTCCATCAGCATGCGCTCGGTCAGCTCCAGCTCCAGCCAAGCGCCCGGAACCTCCAACTCCTCCAACACGCGGGCGACCATATCGCCAAAGCCTTCCAGCCTGAACTGCATGCGAGAGAGGTTGACCGCAATCGGCACCTCGGCCAAGCCATATTGATGCCAGCGGCGCGCCTGCAGCGCCGCCGCCCGCATCACCCAGGCGCCCAAGTCCACCATGAAGCGGTGCCGCTCGGCCACGTCGATGAAGGCATCGGGGCCCAGCAAACCGCGCTGCGGATGCTGCCAGCGCAGCAGCGCTTCAGCGCCAATCAATTGGCCGCTTGCGGCATCCACCTGCGGCTGGAAAAAGAGCACGAACTCGTTGCGCTCCAATGCCTGGGTGAGCTGGCTTTCCAGCACCAAGTCCGCATAGGCATGCTCGGCCAGCGAGTCTTCATAAAAGCGATAGCCCGCGCGGCCGGCGGCCTTGGCCTGATACATGGCCATATCGGCATGCTGCATCAACTCTTCGACACGGCTGCCATGCTCGGGATACAGGCTCACGCCGATCGAGGGCGTGACGGTCAGCAAGCAGCCATCGGCCACCACCGGCACCTCGACCACCGCCAGCAGCGCCATCAGCACCACCATCACATCGCTGCGCTCATGCACATCGCCCAGCAAGACAACAAACTCGTCGCCGCCAAATCGCGCCACCAGATCGGTCGAGCGCAAGCAATCGTTGATGCGCTCGGCCACGGTGATCAGCACCTTGTCGCCTTCCAGATGGCCCAGCGAATCATTGACGCGCTTGAAGTTGTCGAGGTCGATGAACAACAAGGCCAAGCGCTGCTGGCGGCTGGCGGCCACCTGCATCAGGCTGGCGGCGCGCTCGATGAAGGCGCTGCGGTTGAGCAGGCCGGTCAGATCATCATGGTGGGCCAAATGCTCGATGCGGGCTTGGGCGGCAATGCGGTCCCGGATGTCTCGCACAATGCTCATGCGCAGGCGCTCGCCGCCGCTGTCCACCGTGCGAACAATCGCCTCCACCGGGATGACATGGCCCGAACGGTGTACCAACGCGGTTTCATAACGCAATTCCTGCTCGGCTTCCATCACCGCGCAAACCTTGGCCCGCTCGCTGTCCAAAACAAAATCAATCACCGGCAGGCCCTGCACCTCGTGCAATTGGTAGCCCAGCAAGGCGCACATCGGCACATTGGCATCGGCAATCAAACCGTCTTTGTGGAACAAGATGCCTTCGGCGGTGGCCTGCATGAACTTCTCGAGCCGCGACTCACAGGGGCTGACGGCCGCCTCATGGGGCTCGCGCCACAGGCACCAATGCGCGCCCACTGACGCATCCCAGCGCATTTGCAGCAGGCCCCGGTGCGGCGCAGCGTCCAGCTTCAGGTCCAGGTCTTGTGTCTGCGTCACCGCCTGACGGAGCTCGGCACAAGCAGCCCAAAACACCGGCGGCTTGCCTGCCTCGCCCAGGCCCAGCGCCTGCCATGCGGCATTGGCCTGCAAGACCTGACCCTGCCGATCCAGCAAGGCCAAGGGCAGCGGCAGCAAACGCCAATCCGCGGGCTGCAGCGGCGGCAGGGCCTGGTTTTGCGCGCTCATGGCCGCGGCTCCTGGCCCTGCAAATGGCGGCGCAGCAAGCACAGGTCTTCCCAGGCCCGGGCCTTCTCGGCCGGGTTGCGCAGCAAATAGCTGAGCGGGAAGCTGACCACCACCGGCGTCGCCTGATACCGGTGCACCTGCCCGCGCAAACGCCCCAAGGCCTCTTGGGTGTGCAGCAAAGACTGCACCGCCATGCGGCCCAGGGCCAGAATCACGCGCGGTTGCAGCAGCTCAATTTGACGCTGCAAATAGGGCTCGCACTGCAGCAATTCCGCAGCACCCGGGTTGCGGCCCGGCGTGCTGCGGCATTTCAAGGCATTGACCATGCCCACCTGCCCGGCGGCCTCGCTGGGGTCCAGCCCCAGCGCGCGCAACATATTGCCCAGCAGCTGCCCCGCTTGCCCGCCAAAAGGCTGGCCTTCGGCCAATTCGGCTTCGCCCGGCATATCGCCCACCACCAAGCATTGCACGGGGCCCTGGCCGCGCCCAAACACCACATCTTCCGGGCCGCGCCGAGCCTCGCAAAGAAAGCAGGCGCGGCAGGCGCTGACGCTGTGCTGCAGCGCCTGCCAATCCAAAGAAGTCAATGAGGGCCCATGGGCCGGCGCCTCGCTGGGCGTGGCTTGCGGACGCTTCAATGCCGCCGGCAAGGCTTGCAGCACCGAGACGGGCGCGGGGGCGGGCTGAGCGAGAGGCTGAGCGGTGGGCTCAGGACGCGGCGCATCGGCAGCCCTGGTCTGCGCCGCCACCGCGGGCTCCGGCGCAGGGAGCACGGCAGCCTGCGCCTGCACTTCGGCTTCGGCTTGCGCTTCGTTTTCAGGCCGCGTCCATACCCGCAGCCCCATGGCGGCAAGCATGCGGCGCTGGCGTTCGTCCCAAGTCATTGCGGCACCGCCAAACTCATCAAGCAAGCGTCTTCTCGCGGGCCTTGCAGCACTGGGTAATAGCCGCGCCGCACCCCCACTTCACGAAAGCCATAACGCCGATACACCTCCCGCGCGCGCTGATTGCTCAGGCGCACTTCCAGCCAAAGCTGCGGGCAGTTTTGTTCCACGCACAGGCGGCACAGCGCATCCAACATCTGCCGTGCCAAGCCCTGGCCCTGCGCCGCAGCGGCCACGGAAATGTTCAGCAAATGCATTTCCTCAAAGCCCTTCATGGCCAGGAAGTACCCCAAGATCGGCGTCTTGGGTTCACGCAGCGAAGGCACCGGGCGCAAGACATAGGCCACATAGCCGGCCGCCATCGAGTCGATGAAATTGCCCTCTGACCAAGGCAAGGCATAGACCTCACGCTCAATCGTCAGCACCTCGGGCACATCGGCCAACTGCATGGGCTGCAAACGGGTCGCAGGCGCCGACTGCGGCCCCCTCGGGCCGTCCAAAGCCTCGTTCAGCAAGGCACTCATGAGGCGGTCGAGGCCTGTTGTTGTTGTTCGCGCAAGGCCAGCCGCTCCGCGGTGGTTTGCGCCACTTTGTCGCGCACATACAGCGGCATGGCCTGTGCGGCATCCAGCAAGTCCCCCTGGGCCCAGGCCTGCGTGGTCAAAGCGGCCAAGGCCGCCGCCCGCGACTGATGCCGGGGCCAGCAATGCCGGGCCGCCTGCACAGCGGGGGCCAAGGCCTCGGCAAACACGCTCAAGGCCGAGCCACAAAGGGCGCCGGGCTGCCCCCAAAAAGCCATCAAGGCCTCGGGGCTGTAGAGCGCCGGCGCATGCACCAACTGCCAAGCGCCTTCCTCCCAACGGTAGGCCGCGGCGTAAATCTCGCCCATGCGCGCATCCATGGCCACCCACATCAGGCCCTCAAACTCAAACGCCCCGCCGACTTGTTGCTGCAGCTGCAAGCGGGCGTCTTCGGCCACCAGCATCAGGCTGTCGATGGGCAACACCGGTTTGCCAGCGCCGAAAGCCAAACCCTGCACCACGGCACAGGCGGCACGCAGGCCGGTGAATGCCCCGGGGCCACGACCATAGGCGATGGCATCCACATCGGCCAATTTCAAACCGGCTTGGGCCAGCAAATCCAGCGCTTGCGGCACCAATTGCGAAGAGGCTTGGGGCCCACCTTCGGCCTCGAACAGCCAAGTTCCGGCCGGGCTGCTCAGAGACAAAGCCATGGTTTCGGTCGAACTATCGAGGGCCAGCAAAACAGTCATTGGGGAAGTGTAGCTTTGGGCCATGAAGCCCTGCGCCTTGGGTCAGCGCCCGCATCAGTTGCGCAGATGAAAAAGCCCGGCCGCTGAGCGACCGGGCCGAACCTTGACAAGCGCTGGCGTTGATCAGAAGGGGTTGTAGAACACCCGGTTGTAGGCGATGTAGCCAATCTGCTCGTTCGCATAGGGACTCAGCATTCGATCGGTCGCCCACATATAGTTTTTGTAGGCATCGCTGGTGGTCGCCGCGGTGCTCAGGGTTTTCGGGGTGCACTCCGTGGCCGCCACCGTGGGCAAGCAGGCCGCATCTACCCAGTTGCCAAACTGCTGGAACCGGACCCACTTCTGGGTTTCGACTTCTGTGTCCACCAAGCCGATCAAATGGCCATCATTGATGATGGTGATGCGCATCTCGATATTGAAGGCATGGGTCAAATCGCTGAGCAATTTGGCGCGGCCGGCATTGAGCTTGTCATCGGCCAGGGCCTTGGGACTCAAGCCGAGGTCTGGCACAGTGAGCAACACGGTCCGCCCGTCCGCATTGGCCAAACGATTGACTTGATTGCCCAGCTCCACACCCAGGGCGCGCGCCTCGGCCATCAGCGAATCTTGCGATTGCGCGGGGTACTTGGCGTACAAGGCCCACAAATCATTGGCGCCGACCAACACCGTCAACAAGTCCTTGGGACCGATGGTGCCGCTGGCCTGATGGGCGTCGATTTGCGCCTTGAAGTCGGCGACCTTGGCGCCGGCCTTGGCATACATCAGGTTCTTGGGTGCGGCCACCTTGTCGGGGTTGCACTCCGCAAACACCAGGCTGTAACGCGAAGCCACGACTTGCAACCAGAGCGGGTTGTTTTGGCATTCCAAAACGCCGGTGGTGGCGTTCAGCGCATTGATCGTGTGCTTTTTGCCTTCGGGGGTGATGACGCTGTATTCATCCCCAAAGCTGATCATGCGCTCGGGTTTGAAGGGCTCAATCTGCTGAGTCCCGCCGCCGCAAGCGGCCAGAAGGGCGCTGAGGGCCAAGGACAAAAAACCACCAACCCGGCCATAGCGACCCGCGCCGCCTTGAATACGCTTCATGAACATTCCATCCCGAAAACTCAACAAACCCACAACTTCACTCAAAAGCCGCAGCGGCACGGCTCAGGCGATCCCTGACCCCGTCCCACTCGCGCGCCGGCGGCGGCGACTCCACCCAAATTTCTCTTGCGCCCGCCGCATCCAGTTCGCGCAACACCGCAAACAACTGCTGCGCAGCGGCCGCTGCGTCTGCCGGCATGTGCCGCAGCAAAAGACCGCCCGCAAAGCCGACGGCCGTGCGGGAATATACCGCCAGCCCTTGCGGCAGGGTTTCAGGCCGCGGATCAGCCAGACGCTGCTGCAGCTGCGCAGTGCTGAGCAGCCGCACCGTGGCGCGTGGCGCATAGTGGGCCGCCAGGGTGCCCGAGGCACGCGGCGCAGCGGCATCGGGCGCCAGCAAGGGCGTGCCCAACACGGATTCGATCTGCGCGGCCGTCAGCACGCCGGGGCGCAGCAAAACGGCCTGACCCCGGCTGCAATCCACAATGCTGGACTCAATGCCCACGGCGCAATCGCCGCCGTCCAAGACCAGCAAATCGGCATCGAACTCATCGGCCACATGGGCCGCCCGCGTGGGGCTGACGCGGCCAAAGCGGTTGGCGCTGGGCGCCGCAACACCACGCACCCCGAGCTGCCGCGCCGCGGCCAACAAGGCCCGCGCCACCGGATGCGCCGGGCAGCGCAGGCCGATGCTGGACTGCCCGCCCGCCGAGGCAGCGGCAATGCCTTCAGCGCGCGGCACGATCACCGTCATCGGCCCGGGCCAAAAAGCCTGCATCAGGCGCCGCGCCACCTCGGGCAAGTCGGCGGCGAAATAGGCGGCATCCTCAGCGTCCAGCACATGCACGATCAAAGGGTGATCGGCCGGCCGGCCCTTGGCGGCAAAAATCTTGGCCACGGCCGCATCGGCGTCGGCGCGAGCGCCCAGGCCGTAGACCGTCTCGGTGGGCAGGGCCACCAGCTCGCCCGCGGCCAAGGCGCGCGCCGCGCTGGCGATGGCCTGGGGATCGGTGCCGTTCAGAATCATGGCCGCGCTCTCATCGGGCTGATCACCATTCGGTCGGCAGGCCCAGCAAGGCGGCCGCCTGTCTCGCCAGCGCTTCGGCCTGCTCGGCCGTGGCGGCAGTGATGTTCAGATGGCCCATCTTGCGGCCGACCCGAGCGCTGCTTTTGCCGTAGAGATGCAAATGCGTGCCCGGCAGGGCCAGCACGGCGTCCCAAGCCGGAGTGCGCTCCACGCCTTGGGCATCAAACCACAAATCGCCCAGCAGGTTCAGCATCACGGTCGGTGAATGCAGGCGTGGCTGGCGCAGTGGCAGCCCGGCCATGGCGCGCACCTGCAGATCAAACTGCGACACATCGCAGGCGTTCATCGTGTAGTGCCCGGAGTTGTGCGGGCGCGGCGCCATTTCATTGACGATCAGCCGGCCGTCTTGCAGCACAAAGAACTCCACACAGAGCACGCCGACGTATTGCATGGACGCGGCAATGCGCGCCGCCGAAGCCAAGGCCTCGGCCTGCAAAGCCTCAGACACCGCCGGGGCCGGCACCTGGGTGACGGCCAAGATACCCTCGCGATGCAGGTTTTGCTGCACCGGGAACTGCACAATTTCACCCTGGGCATTGCGGGCGCTGATGACCGACAACTCCAGTGCCAGCGGCAGCATTTGCTCCAACACGCAATCCACCTGGCGCAGCTCGGCCCAAGCGGCCACCAGCTCGGCGCGGTTGCGCACGCGGATCTGGCCCTTGCCGTCGTAACCCATGCGGGTGGTCTTCAAAATGCCGGGCAGCAAGGCCTCGCTGACGGCCTGCAAGGCCGCCTCGCTGTTGATCACCGCATATGGCGCGCAGGCCACGCCGCTGGCGGCGAAATGCGCCTTTTCGGCGGCGCGGTCTTGGCAGATGGCCACGGCCGAACCGGCCGGCGCGACCACGCGGCTTTGCGCCAAACGCTCCAGCGCCTGGGCCGGCACGTTCTCAAACTCGGTGGTGATGGCCTGGCACTGAGCACTCAAGCGCTGCAAACCGGCTTCATCCAGGTAGCCGCTTTGCACATGTTCATGGGCCACCAAGCCGGCCGGGCTGTCGGCATCGGGGTCCAGCACCACGGTGCGGTAGCCCAGGCTTTGGGCGGCATGCACAAACATGCGGCCCAGCTGGCCGCCACCCATCACGCCCAGGGTGGCTTCGCCCGGCAGCAAAGGGGTGGTGCCGGCCATCAGACCAGATCCTTGCTCATGGCGCGCGCCACTTCGGTTTGGCGAGCGCGGAAGGCTTGCAGCTTTTCGCGCAGGGCCGCGTCCTGGTTGGCCAGCATGGCCACGGCAAACAGCGCCGCATTGCCTGCGCCCGCCGTGCCGATGGCAAAGGTAGCAACCGGAATGCCCTTGGGCATCTGCACGATGGAATGCAGCGAATCCACGCCTTGCAAATGGCGGCTGGCCACCGGCACGCCCAGCACCGGCACCACCGTCTTGGCGGCCAACATGCCCGGCAGATGCGCGGCCCCACCGGCCCCTGCGATGATGGCCTGCAGGCCGCGCCCGGCGGCGCTTTCCGCATAGGCAAACATATCGTCCGGCATGCGATGGGCCGACACCACCTGGGTCTCATAGGCGATGCCGAACTCGGCGAGAATGTCGGCGGCGTGCTTCATGGTTTCCCAGTCACTGCTGGAACCCATCACCACGCCAATCAGGGGAGTTGCTGTCTTCATGGAGGTGCCCGGCAGTTTTCTGCGCGGCTCGCTTCGTCAAAGGCTGGAAAGCCTTGAATTGTAGGCGGCCAGGGCCATCTACCCCCCTCTGCCCCATTGTTGACCCCAAGTTCGGCTCGCCATGATCGACATCACGCTACAAAACTTCGAATCTGAACTCATCACCGGCTCCATGCAACAGCCGGTGCTGCTGGACATTTGGGCGCCCTGGTGCGGCCCCTGCCGAACCCTGGGCCCGATGCTGGAGAAGCTGGAGGCGGCCTACGCCGGCCGCTTCACCCTGGCCAAGCTCAACAGCGATGAAGTGCCCGAGATCGCCAGCCAGCTCAGCCAGATGTTTGGCGTGCGCAGCATCCCGTTTTGCGTGATGTTTGTCGGCGGCCAACCGGTGGACGGCTTTGTGGGCGCGGTGCCCGAGGCGCAGATTCGCGAGTTTCTGGACAAGCATGTGCCGCCGGGCGAGGTGCTGGCCGCGCAAGAAGACGTGGCCGAAGCCGAAGCCTTGCTGGCCGATGGCGATTTGGAATCCGCCCTGGGCAAGCTGCAACAAGCCTTGGAGAGCGACCCCGCCAACGAGGTCGCCCGCTTTGACTATGTGAAAGCCTTGCTGGAACTGGGCCTGCTCAGCGAAGCCCAAGCGGCTTTTGCGCCCGTGGCCGCCAAGGCCGCCGACACCATCACCCCGCATGCCCGCTTTGCCGCCCTGGGGCATTGGCTGAGCGCCTGCGAGCGCGCCGCGGCCGGCCTCGACGCAGCCGCCCTGCTTGCCGCCATTGAAAGCAATAAGCGCGACTTCGAAGCCCGCTTCGCGCTGGCCCAAGGCCTGATGGCCGAACAGCGCTTCACCGACGCCATGGACGCGCTGCTGGAAATCATCATGCGCGACAAGAGCTGGAACAACGAGCTCGCACGCAAAACCTATGTGGCCATCTTGGAATTGCTGAGCAAACCCGCCCCCAAGCCCGCCGCCAACGAAGCCAAAACCAAGGGCACGCTCGAACTGGCCGGCCAAGCCGTGGTCGTCGCCCGCGACCCCCTGCTCGACCAATACCGCCGCAAGCTCAGCATGGCCCTGAACTGAAGCCGCTTGCTTGCCTCCCGGGACAAGAGCGAGCTTGGGCAGGCGCATTGGCTGGGTGGGTATGACTGCAAAGTGCCTATTCTGTTGAAAAAGTCCCCACCTCGACTAGCTTCTAAGCCGTACAATT
>CAMFGY010000036.1 GCA_945952065.1 uncultured Burkholderiales bacterium
CAGGGCCGACCCCCGAGCCATGAGCCCAGTGACGCCCCGGGCTGCCGTGCCCCCCCCGCAACAGCCTCAACAGCATCAACGAGAGACCGCTCCGGGCACATGAGCGAAGTTCAGTCTTTGAGCTTGAATGAGCGCGGCCGGCGAAAGCGTGAGGCGCAAATCATTGCCGGGCACGCGCGCCAGAAAAAACAAACGGCGCTTGGAGAGCGCCGTTTGTTTCATTTGCTTCCAAGCCCTTTACAGCGCTTGAGTGAAACTCAGTTCGATTCAGCACCCTCGTCTGGCGCCTTGGAATAGCGGATGAAATAGCCCGCGGCAAACACGCCCAGCTCGTACAGCAGGCACATGGGAATGGCCAGCGCCAATTGCGACACCACATCGGGCGGCGTGATCACCGCAGCAATGATGAAGGCCACCACGATGAAGTAGCCGCGGAATTCGCGCAGCTTCTCAACCGTCACCAAGCCCATGCGCGCCAAAACCACCACCACCACCGGCACCTCAAAGGCTGCGCCGAAGGCGATGAACATCGACATCACAAAACTCAGGTAGGCCTCAATATCGGGCGCCGCAGTGATGCTCTTCGGCGCAAAGCTCTGGATGAATTTGAAGACCTGACCGAACACGAAGAAGTAGCAAAACGCCACGCCGACGAAGAACAGCAAGGTGCTCGACACCACCAGCGGCAAAATCAGCCGCTTCTCATGCGAATAGAGCCCCGGCGCCACAAAAGCCCAAACTTGGTAAAGCACCACCGGCAAGGCAATCAAAAAGCCCGCCAGCAAGGTGATCTTGAGCGGCACCATGAAGGGCGAGATCACATTGGTAGCAATCAGCGTGGAGCCATGCGGCAATTGCGCCACCAGCGGCGCGGCCAGCAAGTCATACAAAGCCGAAGGGCCGGGGTAGATGGCCAGGGCACCGAAGCACACACCGATGGCGATGACGGCCCGGACCAATCGATCCCGCAACTCGATCAGATGCGAGACAAAAGGCTGTTCAGTGCCGGCGAGTTCATCGTCGGGCTTTGGAGTTGAACTCATGGTGACTCAGAGCGTTCGGCCGGGCCGAATTGAAGGAGGGCGAAAACGCGCCACACGGGCCGCGCCAGATTGCGCATGCCGCCGCACACCCGTGCGCTGCTTGTACCACTGCGGCGTGGCGCCACGCTTGAGTCGCCAATTCTTCTTCGGCGGCTTGTAAACAGGCGGCTGCAAGGCGCTGCTGTCGAAAGCATAGCCGCTCAAGCTGGTGTCGCTGCTGGATGCTGCATTGCTGACATCAGCCCAGGTTTGATCGAAGGCTTTGTTGGCGCTGTCGACCTCTTGCTGAACCGTTGAAGCCATATTCCTGGCCGCAGATTCCATCTCGGTCTTCATCTTCTGCAGCTCTTCGAGCTCGATCGAGCGGTTGACTTCGGCCTTCACATCGGACACATAGCGCTGCGCCTTGCCCAGCAGATGGCCCACCGTGCGCGCCACGCGCGGCAGCTTCTCGGGGCCGATCACCACCAGCGCCACCGCACCAATCAGCGCGATCTTGTCAAAACCAAAATCAATCATGCAGCGTCAGACCCGTCAGTCATCAAGACTTGGTCTTGGCTTCAACGTCCACCGTGTTGGCGTCACTCGCCTTGTTGGCGACTTGCTGCACGGGCGCGGCTGGCTCTGCAGCACTGCCATCTCTCATGCCGTCTTTGAAGCCCTTGACGGCACCGCCCAGATCACTGCCGATGTTCTTGAGCTTTTTCGTGCCAAAAACCAGCACCACAATCACCAGCACGATCAGCCAGTGCCAAATGCTCAGCGAACCCATAATTTCTCTCCAAGAATCGAAGTTGTCATTCTAGTGGTGACATGTGACAAACAGCGTCACAAAGCCGCGGTTAGCCCCGAACTCCGGGCCTCAGCCCTTGGCCCAGGGGCGAGGACCGCCCATCACATGCATATGCAAGTGGTAAACCTCTTGGCCGCCATCTTGCCCAGTGTTGATGACGGTTCTAAAACCATTTGTGACACCCAACTCGCGCATCAAACGCGGGGCCAACACCGCCATTTGACCCATCAGCCCCGCATGCGTGTCTTCCAACTCGGCCATGCTGGCAATGTGCAGCTTCGGGATGATCAACACATGCACCGGCGCCCAAGGGTGGATGTCATGAAAGGCCAACAGCTGGTCATCCTCATACACCTTGCGGCTGGGAATTTGACCGGCAACGATTTTGCAAAACAGGCAATTGGGATCGTGAGACATGGCAAACAAAAGCTAAGACAAAGCCAATGATTCAAACCGGCATGGCGCGGCCCGCATTCATCGCCGCCCAACCACGCAAGACTCGGTACAGGAACCAGATCGAGATCAGGCCCCAGGCAATCCAGCCCGGCGCCAGCAACAGCAGCCACAAAGGGCTGGTCAGCAAATACAAAACACCGGCCCAAGCAACGCTGCGCAAGCGCCAGCTGAAATGGCTGGCCTGCCAAGTACCTGCGGCCTCGCCGCGCTTGAACAAATCGACCAGCACTGCCACCAGCAGCAAGAACACGCTGGCCTGCACGCCCGGCAAGACGGCGCCAATGGCCACCACCGCATGCAGGATGTAGCTGAGCATGCCCACACTGCGCAAATGCTGTTGCTGCTGCGGACTCATGGCCACTTCCGCGGCATCGATCACCTCGCCAAGCGGCTCAGTCATTGGGTTCCTCCTCCAACTTGGCTTGGCTGCGCTGCGCAAACTCTTGCAGGCCGGAGAGCCCTTCTCGGCGCGCCAACTCGGCCAAAACCTGCTCAGGCTTCAAACCGAAATGGCTGAGCGCAATCAAGCTGTGGAACCACAAATCCGCCACCTCGTAGACGAGTTTTTGCGGGTCACCGTCCTTGGCGGCCATCACCGTTTCGGTGGCCTCCTCGCCGACCTTTTTGAGAATGGAATCCAAGCCTTTGTCGAACAACTTGGCCACATAGCTGGTGGCCGGGTCGCCCCCATTGGCGGGCTTGCGCGACTCAATCACGGCGGCCACACGGGCCAGAATGTCATTGCTGGGCATGCTTGTCTGCTTGATCAATGCTGAATCATTTGTAGATGTGCTCGGGGTCTTTCAAGACCGCGTCCACCGTCACCCAAGCGCCGTTTTCAAAACGCTGAAAAAAGCATGAATGACGACCGGTGTGGCAGGCAATGCCTGGCGTATGGCCGTTTTGAGTGATTTTGAGCAGGATCACATCGTTGTCGCAGTCCAGGCGCATTTCATGCACCGTCTGCGTGTGGCCCGACTCCTCGCCCTTGTGCCACAGGCGCGCCCGTGAGCGGCTCCAGTACACCGCCTGCCCCAGGGCTGCGGTGCGCGCCACGGCCTCGCGGTTCATCCACGCGAACATCACCACATCGCCGCTGTCGCGCTCTTGCGCAATTACCGGCACCAGGCCATCGGCATCCCACTTGATTTGATTCAACCAGTCCATGCGCTTCAGTGTAGTGGGCTCAGCCGATATGGGTGGCGCCGACAAAGCCGCGCTCGGCCGCAAACCAATCCAGCACGGGGATGGTTCCCGGCAAGACCGGCTGCATTTGCACCGGCAAACTCTGCCAGGCCATGGCTTGTTGCTCGCGCATCTCGAACGCCCCGGTCCAGGCGAAGACCTTGCAAAAATGCAGCCGCACGCGCGCATGCGGATAGTCCATCACCAGTTCCTTCCAGGGGTGGGCGGCCTCGATGGTGATGCCCAATTCTTCTTGCAATTCACGGCGCAGCGCTTGCTCAACGCTCTCGCCGGCTTCCAGCTTACCGCCCGGGAACTCCCAGTAGCCGGCATAGACCTTGCCCTCCGGGCGCGAAGTCAGCAAAAAGCGCCCTTCCCGTCCTTGCGCATCGCGCTCCACCAACACGCCCACCGCCACATCCACCGGCACGCGTTCGTTGCTGTGCTCAGACATGGTCCAAGCCCTCGGGTGCAGCGCCGTTTTCTTTCAGCGCGGCCGGCAAAGCCTCCAGCGCACCGCGCCCCGCCAAGTCGCGCGCAAATTGATACGCCACTCGACCCGAGCGCGAGCCCCGCTCCAAAGCCCAGACCAGGGCCGGCTGCCGAGACGCCGCAATCAGCGCGTCGGCCACGCCAAAGTAACGCAGCCATTGAGCGGCAATTGCCAAGTACTCTTCCTGGCTGAAGGGGTAAAAACTCAGCCACAGACCGAAGCGTTCCGACAGCGAAATTTTTTCTTCCACCGCCTCGCCGGGATGCACCTCCCCATCGGCTTGGTGCTTGTAGCCCAGGTTGTCTTTCATCTGCTCGGGCAAGAGGTGGCGGCGATTGCTGGTGGCATAGACCAAAACGTTGTCGCTGGCCGCAGCCACCGAGCCATCGAGCATGGACTTCAAGGCCTTGTAGCCCAACTCACCTTCGTCGAAGCTCAGGTCATCGCAAAAGATCACAAAGCGCTCGGGCCGCTCGGCCACCAAATCAACCAAGTCGGGCAGGTCCACCAGATCGCCCTTGTCAACTTCAATCAAACGCAGGCCACGGCCCGCAAACTCGTTCAAGCAAGCCTTGATCAAGGAGCTCTTGCCGGTGCCTCGCGCGCCGGTCAGCAAGACGTTGTTGGCCGGCCGGCCGCTGACGAACTGCTCGGTGTTTTGCAGCAGACGCTGCTTTTGCGGCTCGACCTCGAGCAATTCACTCAAACGGATGGAAGCCGCATGGCGAACCGGCTCCAACACCGGCACGCCCCGGCGGCGGCGATAGCGAAAAGCCGCTGCGGCCTGCCAATCGGGCGCACTCAGCTGGGGAGGCAGCAAAGCCTCCACCCGGGCCAACAAGCCCTCAGCACGTTGAAGAAAAGCTTGCAAAGCGTCGCTCATGGTGTCACAGCCGTTCAGGGGCGGTCAGTGTAGCGGGGCCCTGAGCCATAGAGACCACCCTGCGTCAAAGCGCGTCACCACGGGGTCATTGCCGCGGGTCATGCTCTGCTCTGCATTCAAGGGCGGCACTTGCCGCAGTCGCGGGCGCTTGCGCCCCTATTCAAACACTTGCTGTATCACTCTGGACGCCATCATGTCTTTGACCTCATGCCTTCGCCCTCGCGCCGCTTTCGCAGCCCTGACCCTCGCAGCCGGCCTGAGTGCCGCGCATGCAGACACACTGAACGTCTACGACCAATGGGTGGAATTCAGCGTTTCCAAGGTGCTGACGGGCAATCTGGACTGGGCCAACTTTGATGGCCAAGCGCTGCGCTTTGACTTCAGCGTGGCCGAGGGCTTTGTCGCCACCCTCAGTGTGGTGGACGCCGGTTGGTCGGGTGACCGCTTCACGGTGACCGACAAAGGTCAGCAGCTGGGCGTCACCAGCATGGCCGTGGATGGCGATCTGAATGGGCCCACCACGGTGGACTACGAGCAGGCCTTCGCTGACAACAACTTCAGCCGGGGTGTGTTCACCTTGGGCGCGGGTCAGCACAGCATCAGCGGCTTTTTGTCCACCTCCTTGGTGCACCCCGAGTTTGGTCCGCTGGACGCCACCCTCGGCGCAGTTCGGCTGCAAGTGTCCGCCGTGCCAGAACCCGCCAGCGTCGCCACCTTGTTGGCAGGCCTGAGCCTCTTGAGCGCCATGCTGCGCCGCAAGAACGGCAAAGACCGCAAGTAATCCCCCTGCCAACACCACAGGAACACCCTTATGTTGATGAAACACACCCCCCTGTTGCTGGCTCTGGGCGCCGCGTTCTGCCTCAGCACTGCAGCCACCGCCCAAACCAACACCCAGCCCATCAAGGTCAAGATCGTGGGCTTCAATGACTTCCACGGCAATCTGGAATCTCCCGGCACTTTTGGCGCCAACACCTCGGTGCCGGCCGCCAACCGCCCCCGCGTGGGCGGTGCGGACTACTTGGCAGCCTATGTGGCCGAGATGAAGTCCAAGAACCCCAACACCGTGGTCGTCGGAGCGGGTGACTTTGTGGGCGCCACACCGCTGATCTCCTCGCTCTTTTTTGATGAGCCCGCTGTTGAGGCGCTGAACAAGATCGGCGTGGACTTCAGCTCGGTGGGCAATCACGAGTTCGACAAGGGCAAGGACGAGTTGCGTCGTCTGCAAATGGGCGGTTGCAAGATGGTGGGCGGCCAAACCGACCCCAACAGCTGCAAGGGTTTTGGCTCTTCCGCACCGGGCACTTTTGACGGCGCGAAGTTCAAATGGCTATCGGCCAATGTGGTCGAAACCGCCACGGGCCGCAGCTTGCTGCCGCCCTATGGCGTGAAGAGCTTTGCTGGCGTCAAGGTCGCCTTCATCGGCATGACGCTGAAGGGCACGCCCAGCATCGTCACCCCCACCGGTGTGGCCGGCTTGAGCTTCAAAGACGAAGCCGACACGGTGAACGCACTGGTGCCAGTGCTGCGCGCCCAGGGCATTGAGTCCATCGTGGTGCTGGTGCACCAGGGTGCCTTCCAGAACCCCGCGGTCGCCGGCGGCTTCAACAACCAAGACATCAATGGTTGCTTGAACAATCTGAAAAACACCGATGGCAGCGACAGCGATCTGGGCAAGATCATCGCGCGCTTGGACAACGCGGTGGACTTGGTGGTCAGCGGCCACACCCACGCCGCTTACAACTGCTCCAAGAACACCGTGGACAACGGCAACACGCCGCGCGTGGCCGGCCTGCCCAACAAGACTGGCCGCTTGGTGCCGGTCAGCAGCGCCAGCGCCTTTGGCCGTGTGCTGTCGGAGATCGATCTGAGCATCGATCCCAAGAGCCGCGATGTGGTGGATGTGAGCATCAACAACCGCTTGGTGGATCGCAGCAATGCCGTCGCTACCCAGCTGATCGCCAACAACCCCACGGTTCAAAACCTGGTGAACAGCTATGCCAACGCAGTCTCGCCGCTGGCCAACCAAGTGGTGGGCACGCTGACGGCAGACCTCAGCAATGCCGCCAACGCGGCGGGCGAAATGCCCGCAGGTGATTTGATTGCCGATGCCCAGTTGCAAGCCACCCAGCCGGCCCAAGTGGGCGGCGCGGTGATGGCCTTCATGAACGCAGGCGGCGTGCGCTCGCCCGGCTTCGTCAAGCCCGCGGGTGCAACATCGCCCTTCGACATCACCTATGGCAATGCCTTCACGGTCCAACCCTTTGGCAACTCCCTGGTGACCCTGACCCTGACGGCCCAGCAGATCAAAGACCTGTTGGAGCAACAGTTCAAGGGCTGCAATGGCCAAGGCACGACTCGCATCATGCAAATCTCCAACGGCTTGCAGTACAGCTGGAGTGACGCGGCCCCAGCTTGCGCCAAGATCGTCGATGTCAACTTCACGCCCACCGATGTGACCGTGTATCCCCCGGTCGCCACCGGCGCGGTGGACAAGCTGGTGATTGGCGGCGTGGTGCAAAACCCGAGCAAAACCTATCGCGTCACCGTCAACAACTTCATGGCCACCGGCGGCGACGGCTTCACCACCTTGCTGGGCGGCAGCAATGTCTTGGGTGGCGCCCAGGACATCGATGCCTTGATCGCCTATCTGGCGGGCTACAAGGGCGCGGCCAAGGCCTATGACCCCGGCCATGCTTCGCTGAAGAAGCCGCGCATCACCAAGCTGCCTTAATGCGGTGGACGCTGGGCCTTGCGGCCCTTTTCTTGTGCGGGGGGACTTGGGCGCAAGTCCCTGGTCCAGGCTCAGGCGCGAGTGCCAAGCCTGGCACCGCGCTGGAAACGCCGCCCATAGCACCGGCCGCCCAGTCCTTGCGCGATTTGGCGATACAAAGGCTGCGCGAGCGCGCCGCCCTGGCCTCACCGATGACGCCCGAGATGCAGGCGCAACGGGAGGCCCTGCTCCTGCAGGCCCGGGACGCGCTGAACCAAGGGCGAAGCGCGCAAGCCCTGCTGCATCTGGATGCCGCCGCCGCCCTCAGCCATGCGGCCGACACCGAGATGCTCATCGTCCAAGCCCAGTTGCAGCAGGGCGAGTTTCGGCCCGGCCTGAGCTTTGCCTCGCACACGGCGGGCGCACACCTGTATGAACCGCAGGCGCTGCGCTTGTATGCCTGGCTATTGGCCCTGAGCGAGCAAGGCGGCTTTGCACAGCGCTTGCTCAACGAAGGCCTGCGTCGCATGCCCGACCAGCCCGGCCTCTTGGCTTTGCAAACGCAGCTCAGCCGCCTCCAGCCCGGGGCCGAGGGCGAGCGTTCTGCCGCCCTCGCGGCCTCGCGCCCCGGGCCCTGGCCGGTGCAGGCTCAAGACGTCATTCCCCCCGTTTTGTCGCAGCCCGCACAGGCGAGCGGCCTTTTGCTGGACCAAGGTCGCCTGGCCCTGCTGCCCCTGGACGCCTTGAGCGCCGCAGACGGCGCCGAGCGCTTCTGGGTCTGCAATGGACTCGGGTTTGGCAGCCGAGCCCAAGTGCTCCATCGCGATGAAGCGCTCGGTCTGGCCCTGCTCCGCTTGGAACACGGCTTGCCTCCGGGCAGCGCGGATGCGCCGCTCAGCGTGGCGCCAAGAGACGCCTTTGCCGGCAGCGTCGCCAGCGCATTCAGCCATCTGTCCAGCCCCCTGGCCGCGCCCGCTTGGCCGGCCATGCACAGCGGCTTTCTCGGGCGCTACAGCATGGCGACGCCAGGCCAACAAGCGCTCGGCATTGGCTTGCCACAGACCAGCTTCGGTGGGCCGGTGTTTGACGCGTCGGGCCGCTGGATTGGCCTGGTGATGCCCGGAGCCACAGCGGCCGAGGAGCCGCGCCTGCTGCCCAGCCGCCGCGTGCTGGAAGCGATGCCTGCACTGCTGCCCTCACTGCCGGTTCAGACCAGCGCAAACAAGCTCAGCGCGGAACGACTCTATGAGCGCGCCCTGCCCCTGACCGTGCAGATCTTCGCACTCAAGCCCTGAAAAACTTCAAGGCGACACCAGCATGCGCAGCGCCGCTTCCATCTGCTCGATGGGGCTGCGCTTGAAGCCCGAGCGTGCATAGCGCTGCAGGCGACCGATGATGAAGCTGACCAAGACGGAGGCCTGGGCATTCGCCTCCACCGTGGGCGTGGACGAACCCTGGGCCTCGGCAGCCTTGCGCAAGACCTGGCGCAAAGCGCCCTCCACCCGGTCAAAGAACTGGTTCATGCGCAGCACCAAGCGCTCGTTCTCGTAGACCAAGGCATCGCCCACCATCACCCGTGTCATGCCGGGGTTGCGCTCACCAAACTGCAACAAGACGGCGACGATTTTTTGCGCCTGCAAAAGCCCAGACGTGCCTTCGCGCTCAATGATCTGGTTCAGCAAGGTGAAGACACTGCCTTCGATGAACTCGATCAGGCCTTCGAACATCTGCGCCTTGCTGGCGAAGTGACGGTACAGCGCCGCTTCAGACACTGACAGCTTGGCGGCCAGTGCCGCCGTGGTCACCCGATCCGCGCCGGGCTGCTCCAACATGCTGGCCAGGGTTTGCAAAATCTGCACCCGACGTTCGCCCGGACGCGGTCGCTTGCGCGTGCTGGCCTGGGCATCCGATGGGCTGGCTTCGTCGGCGGCTTCAAGGTTCAGTTCAGTCTCTGGGGCTGGCATGGGGTTGCGGCTTGAAGGGTTGAATCGGGGCTGCACCGGCAAACTGCCCCAGCACATGGCCGGACCGGCGGACGATTCTGGCACAGCCGCGTGGCAGCACTTCGCCACCCCGCTTCAAAAGCGCAGCTGAGACAAGGCACGCACGCGCTGGTCCACATACACCGGCCGCCGCCGCAAACCAATGCCCGCTTCGGGCCCATGTTGTGCGGCGGCCTTGTGCACCCAACGCTGCATCCAGACGGTGCGCATGCCGACGCGGCGCGCCGCCTTTTGATGCACCAAAGTGTCTTCCACCAGCACGCAGTCGCTCGCTTGCAGCTGGAGCCTGGCCAACACCGCGCGGAACATGCGCGCATCCGGCTTGAGCCGCCAATGGCCGAACATGCGCATCTTTTCGCAAGGAATCACCGCCTCAAAACAATGCTGCATGCCCAGGACGCGCAGCACCCGCTGCGCATAAGCCTGCGGCGCATTGGTCAGCAGGAATTTGCGCCCGGGCAGGCGCTGCAGCGCCGCCAAGTCGTGGGCATGGGTGTGCAGCAGGGGCTCGATGCCGTCGAGTTGGTGCGTTTGATGCAGAAAGTGCTCAGCCCGCACCCCATGATGCCGCACCAGCCCGAGCAAGGTGGCCCCATAGCGCTGCCAGTACAGGGCCCGCAAGCGACTGGCCTCTTCGGCAGAGACGCTCAGATGGGTTTCGATGTACTCGCCCATGGACTGATGCAGGGCCCCGAACACATGGGCCGAGGCGTTGTGCAAGGTGTTGTCCAGGTCAAAGAACCAGACCCGGCGCCGCGCAACTGGCCGCACGTCGTCGGTCTCAGTGAGACCGAATCATGGTGCCGTAGGCTTGGTCCGACAAGATCTCCAGCAGCATCGCGTGCGGCACGCGGCCATCGATGATGTGCACCGCATTGACCCCGCTCTTGGCCGCATCAATCGCACCGGCAATCTTGGGGATCATGCCGCCGCTGATGGTGCCGTCTTCCACCAACTCGTCGATGCGACGTGGGGTCAGCTCGGTCAACAACTGGCCCTCTTTGTCGAGCACGCCACGGATATTGGTCAGCATCAAGAGCTTTTCGGCCCGCAGCACCGTGGCCAGCTTGGCGGCCACCACATCGGCATTGATGTTGTAGCTCTCGTTGTGCTCGCCAAAACCGATGGGGCTCACCACCGGAATGAACTGGTCGTCTTGCAGGGCCTTCACCACGCTGGGGTCGATGGAGACGATATCGCCCACCTGGCCGATGTCATGTTCTTTGTTCGGGTCGTCCTTGTCTTGCACCATCAGCTTCTTGGCGCGGATCATGCCACCATCACGCCCGGTCAGGCCCACGGCCTTGCCACCGGCGGCGTTGATCAAGCCCACCACGTCTTGCTGCACCTCGCCGGCCAGCACCCACTCGACCACGTCCATGGTCTCGGCATCGGTCACCCGCATGCCTTGGATGAACTCGCCCTTTTTGCCCAACTTGCTCAGCAGCCCTTCGATTTGCGGGCCGCCGCCATGCACCACCACCGGGTTCAAGCCCACCAGCTTGAGCAGCACCACATCTTCGGCAAAGTCTTTTTGCAGCTCGGGGTCGGTCATCGCATTGCCACCGTATTTGATGACGATGGTTTTGCCATGGAATTTGCGGATATAGGGCAGCGCTTGCGAGAGGATCTCGGCCTTCTCGCGCGGTGCGATATGAGAAACATCGGTGGTGTTCGAGGCGGCGCTGCTGTCGTTTTTCATGACAAAAATTCCGGTTGAGCCAGGGTCAAAGTCTTGCGCTCCATTGTAGGCGCGCCCCCTGAGACAATGCCCCCATGCAGCAAGTCAGCTCCTACCTGAAGTTATCCGTCGGCGTTGCCCTCACAACCATTGTTCTAAAGACCGGCGCCTGGTGGTGGACCGATTCGGTCAGCCTGGCCGCCGATGCCTTGGAGTCTTTGGTCAACTTGGCCGGCTCGATGTTTGCCTTGGCCATGGTCACCATCGCGGCCAAGCCGCCCGATGCCGAGCACCCTTACGGCCACCACAAGGCCGAGTACTTCTCCAGTGGCTTTGAGGGGGTACTCATCATTGCCGCCGGCATGGGCATCATCTGGGCCGCCGCGCAACGCTTGCTGAGCCCGCAACCGGTGGAATCTTTAGGCATAGGCATTGCCTTGGCCGTCATCAGCTCGGCCATGAACGGTGCCTTGGGCTGGGCCATGCTGCGCAAGTCGCGCGAGCACCAATCGATGGCGCTGGAAGCCAATGCCCGGCATATGTTCACCGACGTCTGGACCTCCGCAGGCGTGGTGGCGGGCCTGATCGGCGTGGTGCTGACCGGCTGGCTTTGGCTGGACCCGGTGCTGGCGATCTTGGTGGCCCTCAATATCTTGCGCGAAGGCGTGCAACTGGTGCGCGCCTCCAGCGACGGCCTGATGGATCAGGCGCTGGACGCGGAGTCCATGCAAGCGGTGCAAGACGTGCTGCAGGAGTACTCGCATCAACACATCCGCTTCGACCACTTGGTGACCCGCAGCGCCGGACAAAGGCATTACATCGATCTGCACATGCACATGCCTGCGCACTGGAGCTTGGGCCGCGCCGCCGCCGTGCGCAATGCGCTGGAGCAGGCCTTGATGAAGGCCGTGCCGGGGCTGCGCGCCAGTATTCAGTTGCTGCCCAGCGATGTGGAAGCGCACTTTGATGAAGTGAGTGAGAGCAAGACATGATCGCCCTGCTGCAACGCGTGCGCCACGCCAAGGTCGAGGTGGCGGGCCAAACGATAGGAGCCATCGATCACGGGCTGCTGATGCTGGTCTGCGCCGAGCCCAGCGACACTGAAGCGCAGGCCGAAAAACTGATCAACAAGGTCTTGAAGCTGCGCATCTTCAGCGACGAGGCCGGCAAGATGAACCGCAGCGTGCAAGACGTCCAGGGCGGCCTCTTGATCGTCTCCCAATTCACCCTGGCCGCCGACTGCAGCAGCGGCAATCGGCCCAGCTTCACCGGCGCCGCCGGTGCCGAACAGGGCCGCCAGCTTTATGAGACCTGCTTGCGGCTGGCCCGCGCGAATCACCCCCAGGTGGAGGCGGGCGAATTCGGCGCCGATATGCAGGTGAGCCTGCTCAATGACGGGCCGGTGACCATTCCGCTGCGCATCGCCTGATCACCGGCTGCGCAGACTCGGGCTCAGCGGCCTTGCTGCAAGCGCGCAATGCGCTGCTCCATCGGCGGGTGGCTGGAGAACAGGGCCAGCCAGCCACTCGGGCGCGCGCTGATGCCCATGGCCTGCATGGCCTTGGGCATTTCGCCGGGGTCCAGGCCTCCCAAACGTGCCAAGGCGTTCACCATTGGCTGCTTGCGACCCATCAGCTGCGCCGCCCCGGCATCGGCACGGAATTCCCGCTGGCGTGAGAACCAGGCCACGATCAGCGCCGCCACCACGCCCAAGACGATGTCCAAGACGATGGTGGTGACGTAGTAACCGATGCCCGGTCCATCGTTCTGATTGCGCAGCACGATTTTGTCGACCACATAGCCAATCACCCGCGAGAGGAAGACCACAAAGGTGTTCATCACGCCCTGGATCAGCGCCATGGTGACCATATCGCCATTGGCGATATGGGCCACCTCGTGGCCGATGACGGCTTCCACCTCTTCGCGACTCATCGATTCCAGCAAGCCGGTGGACACCGCCACCAGGGCCGAGTTCTTGAAAGCCCCGGTCGCAAAAGCATTCGGCGCGCCTTCATAAATGCCCACCTCGGGGGTTTGGATGCCGGCCTTCTCAGCAAAGCGCTCCACGGTGGTGACCAGCCAGATGTGCTGGGCGTTGCCCGAGTCGTTGATGAGCTGCACGCCGGTGGTCCACTTGGCCATCGGCTTGCTGATCAAGAGCGAAATCAAGGCGCCGCCAAAGCCCATCACCAGGGCAAAGCCCAAAAGGCTGGTGAGCTTGAGGCCATTGGCCGTCAAAAAGCGGTTCAGGCCGAGCAGATGCACGGCCAAGCCCAGCACCAGCATCACGCCCAAATTGGTCAACAAAAACAAGGCGATGCGTTTCATAGGAAAGCCCCTCCACGAGAGCGAAAAAACGCAGCATCCAACAGGGAGTGCTGCGCGCGCATGATGAGCCCTGATTCACTTCCAATAAAGCAGGCACACGTTCAAAAGGACACCGGTTTTTACGAAGTTTTTTGTGCCCCACGAGTCTCCGTGGCGGCGCTGGCCGCAGGCAGGGGCAAGGTCAAACACCGCCCCTGCTGCCACTGGGTCTGCAAATCATTGATCAAGGCCAGCGTGTCTTGACGCTGCTGGTTCAGGCTGGCCTGCATGGCCTCAATCTCACTGAGCCGTTCTTGCAAGCTCTGCAAAATCAAATCGTGCGGCAGATCGCCCGAACCCTGGGCCATCAAGCGCCGCAAAGTATCGAGCGAGAAGCCCAGGCGCTGCGCGGTTTGAATCACCAGCAGGCGTTGCAAATCGTCTTCGCCATAGACCCGGTAGCCATTGGCGCCGCGCCGGGCGGCAGGCATGAGGCCGCTGGCCTCATAAAAGCGAATCGCCGACGCCGCCATGCCGGTGCGCTGAGACAGGTCACCAATCTTCATCTGCACTCCCGCGTCCCGGGCCGGCTCAAGGCCCGGCCCGACAAAAACCACTTGACCTTCAAGCTCACTTGAAGCTTAGCATGCGCGCCATGCAAGCCACGCCCAACACCGCCAGCGCTGTCGCGCCGAAGTTTCAGCCCCTGTTCCAAAGCCTGCAACTGCCCAACGGGCAGCGCTTGCCGAATCGCCTGGCCAAGGCCGCCATGGAAGAGAGCTTGGCCGAGCGCGGGCAAGTGCCCGGCCCGGCCATCGCCCGGCTGTATCAGCGCTGGGCCGAGGGCGGCGTGGGTTTGATGATCACCGGCAATGTGATGGTGGACAGCCGCGCCATGACCGGCCCGGCCAGCATGGCGCTGGAAGCCGACACGCCGCTGCAAGGCTACAAAGCCTGGGCGACCGCCGCCAAATCGCACGGCGCCCAGGTCTGGATGCAAATCAGCCACCCCGGACGGCAGGTCTTCGCCGCCCTCGGCGGCACGGCCTGGGCCCCTTCAGCCGTGGGTCTGCGCATGGGCAAGCACTCCAAGCTGTTCGCGCAGCCCATCGCCATGAATGAGGCACAGATCCAAGAAGTCATCGAACGTTTTGCCACCACCGCCCGCCGCGCCGAGGAGGCGGGCTTTGACGGGGTGCAGATCCACGCGGCGCACGGCTATCTGATCTCGCAGTTTTTATCGCCCTTGAGCAATCAACGCCAGGATTGCTGGGGCGGGCCGATTGAACAGCGGGCACGGCTCTTGATCGAAGTGCTGCGCGCCGTGCGGGCGCAGGTCTCGCCGGGCTTCAGCGTGGCAGTCAAGCTCAATTCGGCCGACTTCCAACGCGGGGGCTTCAGCGAAAGCGATGCGCAGGCCGTGGTTCACCTCTTGAATGCTGAGGGCGTGGATTTGCTGGAGTTGTCGGGCGGCAGCTATGAAAGCCCGGCCATGCAGGGCCGCACCGCCGATGGCCGCACCCTGGCTCGCGAAGCCTACTTTCTGGCCATTGCGCAAGCGCTGGCCCCCCACGCATACATGCCCTTGATGACCACGGGCGGCATCAGTCGGCCCGAGGTGGCCTGCCAGGTTTTGGCCAGCGGCGTCGCGGTGGTGGGCATGGGCAGCGCCCTGGCCCTGAACCCCGACCTGCCCAAGCTTTGGGCCCAGGGCCAGGCCCTGGCTGCGCCACTGCGCCCCGTGAACTGGAAAGACAAGGTGCTGGCCAGCATCGCCGCCATGGCCCTGACGCGGCGGCAACTGCACCGCATGGCCCAAGGCCAAAACCCCAAGCCCAAGGCCTCGCCCCTGTTCACCTTGATTTGCGACCAATGGGCCAACAAGCAAAACACCCAGCGTTATCGGCAATGGAAAAGCAGCGCCGCCCGCTGAACACTAGAACCCGGCCAGCCACCCCAAGGAATGAGCGCATATGAGCATCACCCTGCAGATCAACGGCAAAGGCCGCGTCTTGGACATCGAGCCCGAAACCCCGCTGCTCTGGGTCTTGCGCGATGAGTTGGGCCTGACCGGCACCAAATTCGGCTGCGGCGTCGCCAGTTGCGGCGCCTGCACCGTGGCGGTGGACGGCGTGGCCACCCGCTCTTGCGTGATGCCGGTGATGGCGCTGCAGGGCCAGCAGATTCAAACCATCGAAGCCGAGCCCGACCGGGTGGTGGCCGCGTTGCAAGCGGCCTGGATCGAGCATCAGGTGCCGCAATGCGGCTATTGCCAAAGCGGCATGATCATGGCCGCGGCCAGCCTCTTGCGCAGCCAGCCCTCGCCCAGCGACGCCGACATCGACGCCCAGATCACCAACCTCTGCCGTTGCGGCACCTACCAACGCATTCGCGCGGGCATTCACAGCGCCGCCGCGCGGCTGCAAGGGAGCGCCACATGAAGCGCCGCGGCTTCTTGATTGCCGGCGGCTTGATCGGTGGCGGCGCCCTGTTGGGGGTGAGCCTGAGCACGCCGCCCTCGGCCCGGTCGCGCCTGGGGGACAACACCAGTTTCCCCGCCAGCGGCGAGCAAGTGGCGCTGAACGGCTGGATCAAGATCATGCCGGACGGTCGCGTCATCGTGGCCGCGCCACGCGCCGAAATGGGCCAAGGCGTGCACACCGCCTTGGCCATGCTGGTGGCCGAAGAGATGGACGCCGACTGGGCCAAGGTCAGCACCGAGCAAGCGCCGGTCGCGCAGATTTATGCCAACACCGCCCTGCTGATCAATGTGCTGCCCTTCAGCGCCGACGATGACAGCGGCCTGGCCCGGCTGGCGCGTCGCACCGTGCAAAAGCTCGGTTATGCGCTGAGCCTGCAGGTGACCGGCGGTTCGTCCAGCGTGCGCGACGCCTGGGAGCCGCTGCGCTTGGCCGGCGCCACCGCGCGCGCCATGCTGGTGGACGCAGCGGCGCAGCAATGGGGCGTGAGCGCGCAGGACTGTGAGGTGCAAGCCGGCATGGTGCGCCACGCCGCCAGCGGCCGAAGCGCCGGCTTCGGGGATCTGGCGGCGGCCAGCGCCAAGATGGCGCCGCGCAACGACGTCAAGCTCAAAGACCCCAGCGCCTTTCGCCTCATCGGCAAACCCGCGCCGCGCACCGACATTCCGGCCAAGGTCAATGGCAGCGCCGAGTTCGGCATGGATGTGCGGCCCGAGGGCTTGCTTTACGCGGCCATCCGGCACTGCCCGGTGTTCGGCGGCAAGGTCGCCCGCTTCGACGCCAGCGCGGCCAAGGCGATGCGCGGCGTCAGCGATGTCTTGGTGATTCAGGAGCAGGCCGTGGTGGTGTTGGCCGACCGCTACTGGCGTGCCAAGACCGCACTCGACGCGCTGGCCATCGAATGGGCCGACGGCCCGCATGCGCAGCTCGACTCCGCGCAGATCGACGCCCAGTTGCTGGCCGCTTTGCAAGGCCAGGACAGCGGCACCGGCTTTCGCAGCCAGGGCGATGCCGACAAGGCCTTGAGCCAAGCCAGCCGCAAGTGGGAAGCGCTGTACTCCGCGCCCTTTTTGGCGCATGCGGCGATGGAGCCCATCAACTGCAGCGCCCAGCTCAAAGACGGCCATTTGACTGTGTGGTGCGGCACCCAGGTGGCCTCGCTGGCGCGCTGGCGGGCCGCCCAGGTGGCGGGGCTGGAGACCGAACAGGTCACGCTGCATGTGCCGCTCTTGGGCGGTGGCTTTGGCCGGCGCCTGGAGTTGGACATGATCGAAGAAGCCGTCTTGATCGCCAAGCAAACCCAAGGGCGCCCGGTCAAGCTGGTCTGGTCACGCGAGGAAGATATGCAGCACGACATGTACCGGCCGGTCGCCAAAGCCAGCTTTGTGGCCGCGCTGGACGAGCAAGGCCAACCCAGCGCCTGGCTGAACCGGCTGGCGGCGCCCTCCATTGGCTTGTCCACCACCGAGCGTTTGCTGCCCCGGTTTGCGGCCGATTCGCCGGACAAAAACCAGATCGAAGGCGCTTTTGATCTGCCCTATGCGGTGCCGCATCTGAGCGTGCGGCAGCTGCGGGTGAAAACGCCGGTGCCGGTGGGCTCATGGCGCAGCGTCGGCCATTCCTACAACGCCTTCTTTACCGAAGGCTTCATCGATGAGCTGGCCCATGCGGCGGGCAAAGACCCTTTTGAATACCGTCACCAGCTGCTGGCCGACAAGCCGCGTCACCGTCAGGTCTTGGCCTTGGCAGCCAGCAAAGCCGATTGGGGCCAGCCCTTGCCGGCAGGCCGGGCACGCGGCATTGCGGTGCATGAAAGCTTTGGCTCCTGGTGCGCGCAAGTGGCCGAGGTTTCATTAGAGGGCAGCCAAATCCGGGTGCACCGGGTGGTGTGCGCCATCGACTGCGGCGTGGTGGTCAACCCCAACACCGTCGAGGCGCAAATGCAAAGCGCCATCGTCTATGGCCTCTCGGCCGCGCTGTACGGCGAGATCACGCTGAAAAACGGCCGCGTCGAACAAAGCAACTTCCCCAGCTATGAGGCGGTTCGCATGGCGCAAATGCCGCGCATCGAAGTTCACATCCTGCCCAGCAGTGCCGCGCCCGGCGGGGTCGGCGAGCCCGGCACGCCGCCGATTGCGCCCGCAGTGGCGAATGCCTTGTTTGCCTTGACCGGCGAGCGGCTGCGTGATCTGCCCTTGCGCCCCGGCTCGAGCGCCACGCCGCAAAAGCCGAGCTGAGGCCGGATTCCGCTCGGCTCAACCGAGGCCCAGCTCAGGCGCGGCTGAAAAGAATAAGGGCTGCGCAGGCAGCCTTTTTGTCCTCAGTCCCCTTGCAGGGCGCGCCTTCGCAGAGCTCAGGCCCCTCCTGAGGCGAAAAAGGCTGCGCAGGCAGCCTTTTTGTCCTCAGTCCCCTTGCAGGGCGCGCCTTCGCAGAGCTCAGGCCCCTCCTGAGGCGAAAAAGGCTGCGCAGGCAGCCTTTTTGTCCTCAGTCGGCGTACTGCCCGGCGGCTTTGATGATGGGGCCCCATTTGGCAATTTCGGCCTCAACAAACTTTTTGTGCTCCGGGCCATTGGTGCGCGCATCTGTGATGATGACGGAGCCCAGCGCCTCTTGCCGCTTGTGGAAGTCGGCGTCCTTCAGGGCTTGTTTCATCGCCGCGCTGATCTTGTCCAGCACCGGTTTGGGCGTGCCCTTAGGCGCATAGAGCCCGTGCCAAATGCCCACATTGAAGCCCTTCAAACCGGCTTCATCCAGCGTTGGCAGCTTGGCCAGGGCCGGCGCTGCCAGACGCTTGGCCGAAGTCACGCCATAGGCCTTGACCTTGCCGCCTTCAATTTGCTGGGTGGTGTTGGTGGTTTGATCGCACATCAAATCGATCTGCCCGCCCAGCAAATCGGTCATCGCCGGGCCCGTGCCCTTGTAAGGCACGGTGGTCATGTCCAGCTTGATGGTGCTTTGGAACAGCAAGCCGCACAGATGCGAGGCCGAGCCCAGGCCGGCGTTGCCGAGGTTGATCTTGCCCTTGTTGGCATCCATCCACTTGGCCAGCTCGGCATAGCTGTTGGCGGGCAGCGTGGAGCGCCCGATCAAGGTCATGGGCACCTCATTGATCAGGCCCAGGTACTCAAAATTTTCCAAGGTTTTGTACTGCATATTGCGGTACAGGGCCGGCGAAGTCGCCATGCCGATGTGGTGCAGCAACAAGGTGTAGCCATCCGGCGCGGCCTTGGCCACCTTGGTGGCGCCCAGGGTGCCGCCCGCGCCGCCGACGTTTTCAATCACCAAGGTTGCATTCAAGGGCTTGCGCAGCGCCTCCGCCAGATCGCGTGCGACCTTGTCGGTGGGGCCGCCCGCCGAGAAGGGCACGACGATGGTGACGGGCTTTTCGGGGTAGTCGGCACAAGCGGCTCCGGCGGCCAGCGCCAGCAGGCTCAGGGTCAGAACTTTCTTCATCGGCGTCCTCGCTATGGGGATGGGTCAATGCCTGATGCTAGAACCCCGGGCCCGGGTCGCCATGTCGGGAAACACGTACCTCAGCCGATACGGCGGCGGTCCTCGATGACCTTGCCATCATTGGGCAGGCTGCCGGGGCCAAGCAATTCGACCTCGGCGCGCAGCTTGGTCAGCTCGCGCAGGGCCAGCGCCAAGCGCTCCGACAAACCTTCGCTGGGCGCGGCCACCTCAGCTTGAAGCCGCAGCACGTCCTGCGCCATTTCGCCCTCGACCACCAAGCGCGCACGCGACAACTCGGGAAAGCGCTTGAGCAATTCGGCCACCTGGCTGGCATGCACAAACATGCCGCGCACCTTGGCCGATTGATCGGCGCGCCCCATCCAGCCCTTGATGCGGGTGTTGCTGCGGCCCGTCGGGCAGGCGCCGGGCAAGACGGCAGAGAGGTCCCCCGTGCCAAAGCGGATCAGGGGGTAGTCGGGGTTGAGGGTGGTGATCACCACCTCACCCACTTCGCCCTCCGGCACCGGCTCGCCACTGCCGGGACGGACGATTTCAAGAATCACGCCCTCGTCCAGCACCAGGCCTTGGCGGGCCGTGGTTTCGTAAGCGATCAGGCCGATGTCGGCGGTGGCATAGCACTGATAGGCGCTGACGCCGCGCTCGCCCAGCCAGTCGCGCAAGGCCGCCGGAAAGGCCTCGCCGCTGAGCAAGGCCTTGCGCACGGAGGCCATGCTGCCGCTGCCTTGCTCGGCGGCCTTGTCCATCAGGATCTTCAAAAAGCTCGGCGTGCCCACATAGGCCTGCGGGCGCAGATCGGCAATCGCTTGCAACTGCAACTCGGTATTGCCCACGCCGCCCGGAAACACCGTGCACCCCAAGGCATGCGCCCCGCCTTCCATCATGGAGCCCGCGGGGGTGAGGTGATAGCTGAAACTGTTGTGCAGCAGCTCACCCGCGCGCAAGCCCGCCGCATACAAGGCGCGAGCGACTCGCCAATAGTCCGGCGCCAGCCCCTCCGGCTCATAAAGCGGCCCGGGCGACTGGAACACCCGACGCACCGCTGGCGAGCGCACCGAACTTCCCCAGCCCACCGTGGCATAACCACCAAAGGCCTCGGTCTCTCGCAGGGCCTGCTGGCGCGCCAGCACATCGGCCTTGCGCGTCACGGGCAGCGCCGCCAAGGCTTGGCGGCTGTTGACCGCCTGCGCATCCCAACCCGCCAAAGCCTCGCCATAGGCAGGCGCGTGGGCTTGTGCATGGGCGACCTGGCCGGGCAATGCAGCCATCAAGGCCTGCTCGCGGGCCTGCGGATCGCGGGTCTCCAAGGCGTCGTAAAACGGGCGGTCGGCGCTGCCGCCATGGCTGCTCGAAGTCATGGTGCTTCATCCGTCCAGCGCGCCACGCGGCGCTTGATTTCATCTTGCAGGCCGCGTACCTCGGCGCTGTTTTTGCAGTCCCGGCTCTCCCATTCGGGGCTGTGCGCCGGGCGTTTGGCCAAGCGGGCGCAGAGCTTGCCCTCCTCCACACGCAAGGTCAGCACGGTCTGCCCTTGCAAGCTGTAGGCGTTGGCCCGCTCGCTGAGCGAGCGGATGTCACGCAGGGCGCGCTTGAGTTGCAGCAGCGCCTCATCCGGCTTGAAAGCGGGTGGGGCAAAAAAATCGTCGTTCATGGCGGTCCATCCCTTAGCGCTTCAAGCCAACCAACGCTTGCGGCGCTTGTAGCTCTTCACATCCTTGAAACTCTTGCGGTCGCCCCCGCCCATGCCGAGGTAGAACTCTTTGACGTCCTCGTTTTCGCGCAAGGCCTGGGCTTGGCCGTCCATGACGACGCGGCCGTTCTCCAGGATGTAGCCGTAGTCGGCATAGCGCAGCGCCATGCTGGTGTTTTGCTCGGCCAGCAAAAACGTGGTGCCTTCTTTGCTGTTGAGGTCTTTGACGATCTCAAACACCTCTTCGACGATTTGCGGGGCCAAGCCCATGGACGGCTCGTCCAACAAAACCATCTTGGGGTTGGCCATCAGCGCCCGGCCAATGGCGCACATTTGCTGCTCGCCGCCCGAGGTGTAGGCCGCCTGCGAGCTGCGCCGCGTCTTCAAACGCGGAAAGTAGTTGTAGACCTTTTCCAAGGTCGCCGCGATCGCTGCCTTGCCGTCGCGGCGGGTGTAGGCACCGGTCATCAGGTTTTCTTCAATGCTGAGGTGAGCAAAGCAATGGCGCCCTTCCATCACCTGCACCACGCCGCGATTCACCATCTCAGCGGTGGAGAGTTTTTCAATCCGCTCGCCACGCAGCTCGATGCTGCCCTTGGTGACCTCGCCGCGTTCGCCCGCCAAGAGATTGGACACCGCCCGCAGCGTCGTGGTCTTGCCCGCACCATTGCCGCCCAGCAAGGCCACCACGCCGCCCTCAGGCACCTGCAAAGACACGCCTTTGAGCACCAGGATCACATGGTTATAGATGACCTCGATGCCGTTGACGTTGAGAAGAATGCTTGGGGTACTCATCGATATTCCTGTGGCTTTTCCCAGGGCTAGGCCCTTGCGCGCAAGCGAGCTGCCGCTGCGTTCTGCGGAGCTAAAGAAGGCCGGCGTGACCCAAGGTCAGGCCGGAATGACACGGCGCTGACCGCGCCGGCCGCTCGCGCTTTCGAGCGCTGCGGGCTGCTGCGTCCTTGCATCAGCCCCAGCCCTCTTCTTCGCCCCTTCCTTCGCCGCCTGTTTCAAATTCAGCTCTGGCAATCCTCAGGCGTGCGCCGCGTCAGCTTTTTCTCGCCTGCATACTTGTCTGCAGCGGCCTTGACCATGGGCTTGATGATTTGCTCGTCGGCCTGCAGCCAGTCGGAGCTGTAATTCCATTTGGCGCCGTCCCAGGTGTGGATGCGCGCCGCGCTGGAGCCCATATGGTCGGCACAAGAGGTGCTGATCGGCCGCATCAGGCCGTTGAAGCCCAAGGCATCCAGACGCTTTTGATCCAGGGCCAGATTCTCCAGGCCCCAGCGCACTTGCTCGCCGTTCATGACCTTGCCCTTGCCGAAGCGCTCTTGCGCGCGGCGTACGGCTTCCACGCCCAGCATCTGGATGATCATGCCGCGGGTGTAGAGCACCGAGCCGACTTCGTCGCGCGGGCCGCTGCCCTGGCCCTTGTCATGCACATGCTTGAGGATCTCTTGCGCGACCTTGGAGCTTTGGCCATAGCCATTCAGCGCCAGCGCGTTATAGCCCTTGGCGCCCTCGCCCACGTCTTTGACGTCTGGCTCGGCGCCCGACCACCACACGCCATACATCTTCTCGCGCGGATAGCCGGTGGCTTGCGCCTCCTTCAGCGCGGTGGAGTTCATCACGCCCCAGCCCCACAGCAGCACATAGTCGGGGCGCTGCTGGCGCACCTGCAGCCAGGCCGACTTCTGCTCCACACCCGGCGCGGTGACCGGGATCTTCACCAACTCAAAGCCGTGCATTTTTTGCCGCTCGTCCAGCAGCGGCATGGGCTCTTTGCCGAAAGGCGAATCGTGATAGACGATGGCGATCTTCTTGCTCTTGAGCTTGTCAAAGCCGCCTTCCTTCTTGGCAATGTGCTGGATCAGCATATCGGCCGCGGTCCAGTAGCTGCCCATCAAGGGGAAGTTCCATTTGAAGACATTGCCATCCTGCGCGGCTGACAGACCATAGCCCAGCGTGATGAGTGGGATTTTGTCGTTAGGCGCTTTGTCGGTGAGCGCAAACGTGATGCCGGTGGCCTGGGGGTCCACCAAACTCGCGCCCTTGCCTTTCAGGCGCTCATAGCACTCCACGCCCTTGTCGGTGGCGTAGCCGGTTTCGCATTCCTCATAGGTGAGCTTCACACCATTGATGCCGCCATCTCGCGCATTGATCAGCTTCAAATAGTCCTGCTTGCCATTCGCCCAGGGCGTGCCGTTGGGCGCATAGGCGCCGGTGCGATAGACCAGCAGCGGGAAGAACTGCTCCTTGGCTTGCGCCTGGGCTTGAACAGCCCAGCCCGACAAAGCAGCGGCCAGCAAAGTGGCGGCAATGGCGTGCGACTTCAGGTTCATGGCGGTCTCCGGTGTTGTGCGTTGTTGCGGGTGTCAAAAGCTACTCAGCGGCGTTAGCAAGAAAAAACTCAGTGAGGGAAAGGCCAAAGCCGCAGCTTTTCTTTGGCCGTGGCCCACAAGCGCGCCAGCCCATGGGGCTCGACGATCAGGAAGAACACGATCAAGGCCCCAAACACCATGGTGGTGAGGTGCGAAGACATCGCGGTGGACATGCTCAGCCCCAGGGCCGCAGGCATGCGGTCCAGCAACAAGGGCAAGAGCACGATGAAGGCAGCGCCCAGAAAGCCCCCCATGATGGAGCCCAGGCCGCCGATGATGACCATGAAGAGCAGTTGAAAGCTGCGGTCGATATTGAAGGCGGCGGGCTCCCAGGCCCCCAGGTGGATGAAGCCCCACAAGCCCCCCGCCACGCCGACGATGAAGGCGCTGACCGCAAAGGCGCTGAGCTTGGCGTAAATGGGGCGGATGCCTATCACCGCGGCGGCCACATCCATATCCCGCATGGCCATCCATTCCCGGCCGATATTGGAGCGCACCAAATTCTTGGCCAGCAGCGCAAACACCAGCACAAAACTCAGACAGAACAAGTACTTGGCCACCGGGCTTTCAATCGGCAGGCCCAGCACTTGCAAGCCCGCCACGCTGACCGAGCCGGAGTCCGAGCCATTGGTCACCCATTTCAAGCGCAGCGCCGCCCAATCGACAAAGAACTGCGCCGCCAGCGTGGCCACCGCCAAATACAGGCCCTTGATGCGCAGAGAAGGCACGCCAAAAATCACGCCGACCACGGTCGAACACAGCCCCCCCAGCAGCAGCGAGGCAATCAGCGGCATGCCCTCGATCCGCACTTGAAAGTTGTAAGCTGCATAAGCGCCCACGGCCATGAAGGCCCCCGTGCCCAGCGAGATCTGCCCGCAATAGCCGACCAAGATATTGAGCCCCAGCGCCGCCAGCGAGAGGATCAAAAACGGGGTGAGGATGGCGCGAAACCAGTATTCCGGCGCGGTCAGCGGCACCGCCACAAAGGCCACGAGCAAAAGCAAGGCCATGGCCCAGCGGTCCTGCCGGATCGGCAGGATCTGCTGATCGGCGTGGTAGCTGGATTTGAACTGGCCGTTTTCTCTATAAAACATGGCTTGCTCCGATGATCGTTTGACGCCGGCCGATCATTGCGATCGCTTCACTTCGCTGCGCGAAGTGAGCCTTCTCTGAAAAATCATTGCCCGGCTTCATACGCGGTCAATGATTTTTTCGCCGAAGAGGCCTTGGGGCCGGATCAGCAGGAACAGCAGCGCCAGCACATAGGCGAACCAAATTTCGATGCCGCCCCCCAGATGCGGGCCGACATAGATTTCGGAGAGTTTTTCGCCCACGCCGATGATGAGCCCACCGATGATGGCGCCGGGCACCGAGGTCAGCCCGCCCAGGATCACCACCGGCAGCGCCTTCAGCGCCACCAGCGAGAGCGAGAACTGCACACCCAGCTTGCTGCCCCAGATGATGCCGGCCACCAGGGCCACAAAGCCCGCCACACTCCAAACAATGACCCAGATGGTGGACAGCGGAATGCCGATGGACTGCGCGGCTTGATGGTCATCCGCCACGGCACGCAAGGCCCGACCGGTGGCGGTCTTTTGAAAGAACAGGGCCAGCAAGGCCACCAGGGCGGCGGCAATCAGGGCCGCATACAGGTCTTCCTTGCTGAGCAGCAGGCCACCCTGGAAGACCGACTCGGCCACGATGACCGGGTCTTTGGGCATGCCCACATCGATCTTGTAAATGTCATTGCCGAACAGGGTCTGGCCCAGTCCGTCGAGAAAATAAGTAATGCCCAAGGTGGCCATCAAGAGCGTGATGCCCTCTTGGTTGACCAAGCGCGACAGCACCAGACGCTCGATCACCCAAGCCACCAGCACCATCAGCGCAAACGCGGCGACAAAAGCGAGCAGATTGGCCATCAGCAGGCCCTGCACCCCGGTCCATTGCGGAATCCATTCGGCAAAGCGCGCCATCGCCAGGGCCGCAAACAAGACCATGGCGCCTTGGGCGAAGTTGAAGACGCCCGAGGCCTTGTAGATCAGCACAAAGCCCAGGGCGATGAGCGAATACAACATGCCGGACATCAGCCCGCCCATCAGTGTTTCGAGGAAGAAGCCCATAAAACCTCTGCTCTGCTCAGTGGCTGGTGCCCAAATAGGCACGGATGACGTCTTCGTTACGCCGCACCTCATCGGGTGTGCCATCGCCGATTTTTTTGCCGTAGTCCAGCACCACCACGCGGTCGGAGATGTCCATCACCACGCCCATGTCGTGCTCGATCAGCACGATGGTGGTGCCGAACTCATCGTTGACGTCGAGGATGAAGCGGCACATGTCCTGCTTCTCTTCCACATTCATGCCGGCCATGGGTTCATCCAGCAGCAGCACCTTGGGCTCCATGGCCAGGGCGCGGCCCAAATCGACGCGCTTTTGCAAGCCATAGGGCAGGCGCCCCACAGGGGTCTTGCGGTAGGCCTGGATTTCTAAGAAGTCGATGATGCGTTCGACCTTCTCGCGTTGCGCCACCTCTTCCCGCTCGGCCGGCCCCCAGCCCCAGGGGTCGCGCAAGGCCTGCCAAAAGAGATTGCACTTCATGTGCAAGTTGCGGCCCGTCATGATGTTGTCCAACACGCTCATGCCTTTGAACAGGGCCAGGTTCTGAAAGGTGCGCGCCACGCCCATCTCGGCCACTTGGCGCGAATTCATGTGCTTGAAGTGGCGGCCCCGAAAGGTGATCTCGCCCTGCTGCGGCTGATAGACCCCGTTGATGCAATTGAGCATGGAGCTTTTGCCCGCGCCGTTGGGGCCGATGATGGAGCGAATCTCATGCTCGCGCACATTGAAACTGATGTCGGTCAGCGCCTTCACCCCGCCAAAGCTCAGCGAGATGTTGTTGACTTCGAGGATGACCTCGCCAATGGTTCGCTGGGGCATCAGGCGGCCCTCCCCACGCTTGAAAAGATCTGGGTGTCGACAATCTTCAAATCGGCCGACACCGAACCGCTGCGCCCGTCTTCAAACTTCACCGCCGTCTCGATGAATTGCGAGTGCTTGCCGCCATACAAGGCGTCGATCAAGACGCGGTACTTGTCGGCAATGGCGCCGCGCCGCACTTTGCGGGTGCGGGTCAGCTCGCCATCGTCAGCGTCCAATTCTTTGTGCAGGATCAAAAAGCGGCTGATCTGGCTGCCGGCCAGCATCGCGTCTTCGGCCAAATCGGCGTTGACCTTTTCCACACAGTCGCGAATCAGCTCATAGACCTCGGGCTTTTGCGCCAGATCGGTGTAGCCGGCGTAGGGCAGATTGCGCCGCTCGGCCCAGTTGCCCACCGCATCAAAGTCGATATTGATGAAGGCGCAGACCTTTTCGCGCCCATCGCCAAAGGCCACCGCCTCTTTGATGTGGGCAAAGAACTTCAGCTTGTTCTCCACATATTTGGGCGCAAACATGGCGCCGTCATGCGCGCCGCCACGGATGCGGCCCACGTCTTTGGCGCGGTCGATGATCTTCAGATGCCCATGCCCATCGATGAAGCCGGCGTCGCCGCTGTGGTACCAGCCGTCTGCGGTCAAGACCTCGGCGGTGGCCGCCTCGTTCTTGTAATAGCCCTTGAGCAAGCCGGGCGACTTGATGAGGATTTCGCCGTTCTCGGCCAACTTGATTTCCACCCCCTCGATCGGCACGCCCACGGTGTCGGCGCGCGCTTCGTGGTCAGGCTGCAGGCAGACGAACACCGCCGTCTCGGTGGAGCCATAGAGCTGCTTCAAATTGATGCCCAGGCTGCGGTAGAAGCTGAACAGATCGGGGCCAATGGCCTCGCCCGCGGTGTAGGCCACGCGCACCCGCGACAGGCCCAAGGTGTTGCGCAAGGGCCCGTAGATGGCCAGATTGCCCAAGGCGTATTTGCAGCGGTCGAGCAAGCCCACCGGCTTGCCATCCATCAGCGCCGGGCCCACCCGGCGGGCCAGCGCCATGCAGCGCGCAAACAGCCAGCGCTTGGCGGCGCTGGCGTCTTCCATGCGAATCATCACGCTGGTCAGCAAGGCCTCGAACACACGCGGCGGCGCGAAGTAATAGGTCGGGCCGATTTCCTTCAGATCGATATTGACCGTGCTGGCCGATTCGGGGCAGTTCACCACATAGCCACAGACCAACCACTGCGCAAAGCTGAAGATGTTCTGGCCGATCCAGGCCGGCGGCAGATAGGCCAGCACCTCCTCTTGCGCGCTCAAACGGTCAAAGCGTGCGCCGGCCTGTGCCCGGTCGATCAGGCTCTGGTGGGTGTGCACCACGCCCTTGGGGTTGCCGGTGGTGCCCGAGGTGAAGAACATTGCCGCCACATCGCCGGGCTGCCCCGCTTGCAACTCGGCCGCAAAAAACTCGGGCGCTGACAAGGCATGCTCGCGCCCACGGGCGCAGAGTTCATCCAAAGAGGCCAGCCCCGTCTCCGCGTAATTGCGCAAGCCCCGTGGGTCATCGAACCAGATGGTTTTGAGCTGCGGGCAGTCGTCACGCAGCTCCAGCATCTTGTCGACCTGCTCCTGGTCTTCCACCACGGCAAAGGCGATCTCGGCGTTGTTGATCGGGAAGACAAATTCAGCCGCCACCGCGTCCTGATACAGCGGCACCGGGATGGCCCCCAGCGCTTGCGCCGCCAACATGGCCGCCGACAAGCGCGGCCGGTTCTCCCCCACCACCACCAGATGATCGCCACGGCGCAGCCCCGCTGCCGCAAAACCATGGGCCATCTCCTGAACCAGGGCGGCCAGCTGACGCCATGTCAAGGCCTGCCAGATACCGTACTGCTTTTCGCGCAATGCTGGCGCATTGGGCCGCTGGGCCGCATGCGCGAGCAAAAGCCGGGGGAAAGTACTCGCCACCTTGTTTGTCTCCTGAACGATGTTGGGCTGTCGCTGACAGCGCACTCCGCTTGAAATCGGTGCGCCCGCCGCCTCAACACGCTGTGATCCTAGGGCCGGCTTTGACGTCATGTTGTCGTTGTAACGACAATCCAAGGGACTTCCCCGCCCCGTGCTTTCCCCTAGAAGCGGCAGGCTGGACTGTAAGCCTGCCGTCATGTGTTGGCACCGACACTGAGGCATGAACGCGCCCGAAGCCAGCCACACCCCTCTTCGACAACGCGCCCGCGCAGCCACGGCGCAAGAACTCGAAGCCATCCCCTGGTTACTGGTGCTGACGCCCGAACAGCGCCAACAAACCCTGGTCCAGTTGCAGGTGGCCGACGCCGAGGTGGGTGAACGCGTTTGCCGGATTGGACGCCCTGCAAACTTCTGGTTTGGGGTCATCGACGGCCTGCTGAAAATGAGCAACGACGACTCCAGCGGCCCGGCCATCACCTTCACCGGCATCCCGCCCGGCGGCTGGTTCGGCGAAGGCACCCTGCTCAAGCGCGAGGCCTACCGCTACAACATCCAGGCGCTGCGGCGCAGCGTGGTGGCGGGCCTGCCGATTGAGACCTTTCATCACCTGCTGGAAACCAGCATCAGCTTCAACCGCTATATGTTGAATCAGCTGAACGAGCGGGTGGGCCAGTTCATTGCCGCCCGTGAGATGGACCGCATCTCCGACCCCGATCTGCGCGTGGCCCGCCATCTGGCCGCCTTGTTTCACCCGCAGCTCTACCCCGGCGTGGGCGGGCTTTTGCGCATCACCCAGCAAGAACTCGGTTACTTGGTCGGCCTGTCAAGGCAGCGCGTCAACCAGGCCTTGAATCAGCTGTCCGGCCGCCAACTGATCCGTGTGGAGTATGGCGGCGTGCGAGTGCTTGATCTGAATGGACTCCGGAGTTTCCCTGTGTCGCCCGGTCTGAGCGGCGCGCCCCTATGAATGGGTGGCTGCACTGCTTGTTTTTCCGATAGGCGCAGATGGCAAGTTATGCTAACTTGCGATTCACACATCTCCTTACAACTCACCGCCCAAGCCCAGGAACGCACCGCCATGAAACCCAGTCTCTTGCAACAAGCTCTTGGAATCTCCGCGCTGGCCCTGAGCAGCTTGGCGCTGATGCTGCCCGGCTCTGCCGCGGCCTACAGCAAGGTCTATGTCTTTGGCGACAGCTTGTCGGACAGTGGCAACAACTATCTGCTGGGCGCTTTTGATCCCAACCAAGTGATCACCGGCAACAGCTATCTGGCGGGCAGCACCTACGCCCCAGGCGGTGGCTATCCCCTGGGCACTTACTCCAATGGCCCGGTCTGGGCCACCACCTTTGCGGCCTCCCTGGGCTTGAGCGCTGCGCCCTCCTGGGCGGGTGGCAGCAACTACGCCCATGGCGGCGCCCACACCAGCCAAAACCTGCCCGGCCCCTTCAGCATGAAGACCCAGGTCAGCATGTTCCTGAATGACACCCACAATGTCGCCGACAGCGACGCGCTCTACATCGTGGCCGGTGGCGGCATCAACGCACAAATGGCGCTGCAAGCCATGAGCGACCCGACACTCACGCCGAGCCAGCGCATCAAAATCATCGCCAGCAACGCCAGCAATTACGCCACCGACATCGGGGCCATGGTGGACAGCTTGCAGGCCGCAGGTGCGAAAAACCTGGTGGTCTGGAATTCGCCCAATGTGGGCTTGGCGCCCGTGGCCTCGGTCTACGGGGCCCAAGACACGCTCGATCTGCTGGCCACCACCATGAACGAGGCGCTGGCCTATCGCTTGGCTGGCGAAGTTGGCGTCAAAACCTTTGACTTCTACAGTTTCTCAGCCCAGGTCAAGGCCAACCCGGCCAGCTACGGCCTGCTCAATGTCAGCGATGCCTGCGGTGCTGCCAGCAACCACTGCGACCCGGCCACGGCCATGTTCTGGGACGGCCTGCACCCCACGGCCAAAGGCCATCAGCTGATCGCCTCGGCCTTGTTGACACAGGTTCAGGCCGTGCCCGAGCCCTCCACCTATGGCTTGATGGCCCTGGGCTTGGTGGCGGTGGTGGGCATGGCGCGTCGCCGCAGCACACAGGCCTGAGCCCCGCGATTCAACACCCCCAGCCCCGCCGCAGCGGGGCTTTTTTTCGTCCAAGGCCGGCCCCTAGAATCCCAGCCATCCACAAGCGCTGGGAGGCCACCGGATGAAGGGGTTCGCATGGATCGCTGGAATGATCGTGGGCGGCTTGATCGGTCAATGGTTTGGCGCCCTCGGCGGGCTGGTCGTGCTGGGTGGGCTTGGCGGCCTGTTCCTGGGGCAGTTGTACAAGCGCCTGGAGCGGCTCTCGGACGATGTGGCCCGCCTGCAAGCTAGCGCTCAATCACCACTGACCTCGGCTTCAGCCCAGGGGCAAGCCCCCGCAAGCCCTGCCAAGCCCGCTGACGCGGCGAGGCCCCCCGCGGCCCCGGCAATGCAGGCGCCCAGCCTGCCGGCCATGACCCCGGCCACTACCCCGGTCACTACTCCGGCTACCACCACGGTCACCGAGTGGCCGAGCCCCCCTGTTGCGCCGCCACCGCTTGCGCACCCGCCGGTCGCGCCCCGGTCGGCGCAAGCGGCGGCCTCGGCTCCGAGCCTGGATGGAGGCAGCGCCCGCGTCACCAGCTCCTTGGGTGCTTCGCTGCTTGCCTGGCTGCGGGGTGGCAACACCATCGTGCGCCTGGGGGTGCTGATCCTCTTCATCGGCGTGGCCTTTTTGCTGCGCTATGCGGCGGAGCACAGCCAGTTGTCGATCGAGCTGCGCCTGCTCGGTGTGGCGCTGGGGGGCGTGGGTTTGACGGCGCTGGGCCTGCGCCTCGCGCCCCAGCGTCGCGGCTACGGCCTGTCCTTGCAAGGGGCGGGTGTCGGGGTGGTGTATCTCTTGCTCTTTGCGGCGTACCGCCTCTATAGCGTGCTGCCCGTGGGACTCAGCTTTGCCCTGCTGGCCGCGCTGGCCGCCATCACCACGGTGCTGGCGCTGCGCCAAGACGCCCTGGCGCTGGCGGCCCTGGGCTTTGGCGGCGCCTTTTTGGCTCCGGTGCTGACCTCCACCGGCCAAGGCAGCCACACCGCCCTGTTCTCCTACCAACTGCTGCTGAATCTGGCGATCGCCTGGATGGCGCGCCACAAAGCCTGGAAGCTGCTGAACCTGGAGGGCTTTGTGTTCACCTTCGGCATCGGCGCCGCCTGGGGCCACTCGGCCTACCGGCCCGAGCTGTTCTGGAGCACCGAGCCCTTTTTGCTGGCCCATTTTCTGCTCTACCTCTACATCACGGTGCAGTATGCGCTGCGCTTGACCGAAGCCCAAGCGCATGACGCTGCGCCCGAGAAGCCCAAGCTGGCCCTGGTGGACGGCAGCTTGCTCTTCGGCCTGCCCATCGTGGCCTTCAGTCTGCAAGCGGCCTTGCTCCGTGGGCAGCCCATGGCCTTGGCCTTCAGCGCCGCCGCCTTGGCTGCCATTTACCTCCTGCTGGGCCAGACCTTGTGGAAGCGCGCCGGCGGGCGGCTCTTGCTGCTGATTGAAGGCATGGTGGCCCTGGGGCTGATCTTCCTCGCCCTGGTCACACCGCTGGCCCTGGACGCCCGCTGGAGCAGCGCGGCCTGGGCCTTGCAAGGCGCGGGCGTGCTCTGGGTCGCCTTGCGCCAGCAGCGCGGGTGGGCGGCCCTGATGGGCTTGCTGCTGCAACTGGGCGCGGCCTTCAGCCTGGGCTTGGCCCAGCTGCATTCGCACCCGAGCGGCGGCACGCTGCTGTTCTTCAACAGCGACTTCTTGGGCGCACTTTTGTTGACACTGGCCAGCGGTTTCAGCGCCTTTTGTCTGCATCGCGATCAGCAAAAATTTGAGCAAAGCTCGGCACAAGCCAAACCCAGCCGTCTGGCCGCTTGGCTGCGCAGCCCTTGGCCCGAAGGCCTGATGCTGGCCTTGGCGGCCTTCACCTTGTGGCACGCCGGTCAGGCGGAGCTGCTGGCCTGGGATCAAAAGCGCTGGGACGCCCCGGCCCTGAGTTGTTTTTGGAGCGGCTTGCTGGTGCTGGGCCTGACGCTGAGCCAGCGGCGCTACCCCGGGTCGGGCCTGCGCTGGGTGGCGCGCGCCCTGATGAGCTTGGCCCTGCTGTACTCTGGCCTTGCCGTGCTTGACCTGCAGGGCACGTATCTGGCCTGGACCCGCTATCTGCAAGGCTGGGGAGCGCTGGAGGCCGTCTTGCTCTTGGCCCTGGGCGCCTGGCGTCTGGCCGTGGCAGCGCCGCTGGCGGCCCATCAAAAGTTCGAAGCACGCGTGATGGCCCTGGAGCATTTGCTGCTGGCTTGGTATGCGCTGCTGCAAGGCAGCCTCTTCCTCTACACCCTGGCGACCGAGCTGGTGAAACGCCATGAAGGCTGGACGCCGGCGGCCGCCATCGTGCTGCCGACCCTGTTGGGCCTGAGCCTGTTGGCCCGTTGGCAAGCGCAGCGCTGGCCGATGCGTGCGCAAGACGGCTTGCAAAACACCTATCACGTCGGTTTGTTGCAACCGCTTTGGCTGCTGCTCTTGCTCTGGGTTTGGGGGGTCAATGCCGTCTGCGACGCATCGATGGCTCCACTGCCCTATCTGCCGCTGTTGAATCCGCTGGATCTGGCCCACGGCTTGGTGCTGCTCTACGGCCTGAGCTTGCGCCGTCAATGCGGTCCCCATCCCGCACGTGCACTGCAGTTGCTGGCTTTGGGCGCGGCTTTTTGGTGGCTGAATTCGCTCTTGGTCCGCAGCCTGCATCACTGGGCCGACACGCCGATGTGGATCTATGGCGCGCTTGAATCCGCCCCGGTGCAAACCGGCTTGAGCGTCTTGTGGACGCTTTGCGCCCTGCTCACCATGCTTTGGGCAACGCGGCGCGCGCCGCCCGCTCAAGCGCGCCGGGTGTGGATGGTGGGCGCCGTTTTGTTGGGCGTGGTGGTGCTGAAGCTCTTCCTCATCGATTTGTCCCACTTGGGCAGCTTGCAACGCATCATCTCCTTCCTGGTGGTGGGCGGCTTGATGCTGGTGATCGGCTATGTCTCGCCGCTGCCGCCCAGCGCGGCACCTGCCAAACCCCGGAACAGCCCATCATGAGAATGAAAGCAGGGATTCATCACAGGCTCGTCGGGCGGGGAGCGCTGCTGAATGCGCTACTTCTCTCGCTGGCTTTTTCCGCGCCCGCGCCTGCGCTGGCTCAGACGCCAACAAGCCCGGGCAGCACGCGCGATCAAAGCCAGCTCTACACCCACCGCGCAGACTTGCTGTTAGCCCCCGCCGAGGGCTTGCAAAGACTCAGCCTGCCTTGGGCCGTGGTGCAGGCTTCACGCAGCCCGGCGCTGGCCGATGTGCGGGTGTTCGACGCCCAGGGTCAGGTCTTGCCCATGGCCTGGGCCCGAGCGCCCTTGGCCGCGTCCCGGCAACGCACGCTGGCGCTGCCGCGCTTTGCTTGGCCCGAGCCGCCCCAGGCCGGCGGGCAACACGCCGATGTGCAACTGCGCCTGCAACACCGCGCCGACGGCTCGCTGCTGAGCGTTCAAGTCGGCGCGTCCGGCCAGGCGAGCACGGCCCCAAACCCGGCCAGCACCGCCGCCGCGCCCGCCCTTGTCGCCAAGACCTGGTTGTTGGACTTGAGTGCCTTGCAAACCGGCGCCAGCGCCGATGAGCACATCAGCGCGCTCCAGCTCGACTGGCTGCCGCAAGCGCCGGGATTGAGCCCGCAGGTTCAGGTCGAAGCCAGCACAGACGCCCAGCAATGGCGCCCTGTCACCGAGGCGCGGCTGCTGGACTTGCCGGCTGCGCCCGGCGCAGCACAGACCGCGCCACGCTTCAGCCTGAAAAGCCTGAGCTGGCCCAAGCTGCCAGAGGCTGCCGCGGTGCCACGCTATGTGCGCCTGCGCTTCGACACCGCGCTGAGCTTGAGCCGCAGCGACCTGCTCTTGAGTCGGCCTCACCCCGCCCTCACCCCACAGCCCTTGATGCTGCGCTTTGAGCCGGTGAACACCAAACCCGGCCAGCCGCCGCAATGGAGCGCCGATTTGCAAGGCCCGGTGGCGCCGCTGGCCCTGAGCGTGCTGCTGCCGCAGCCCAACAGCTTGCTGAGTTTGCGTCTGGAGCAGCGCCAGCGGGAGGATGAAGACTGGCGGCCGGTGCACAGCTTTGTCGCTTGGCGTTTGTTGCGCGCCGGTGTGGAGAGCAGCGCGCCGCCGCAGCCCTTGCAGGCCGAAGCCGCGCGCTACTGGCGCTTGGTCGGTGATCACAGCGCCGGCGGCCTCGCGGCGCAGCCCTTGATGCTGCAATGGCAATGGCAGGCCCCGCAGCTGGTGCTGCTGGCGCGCGGTGCATCGGCGCAACTGACGGTCGGCCGCGAAGCGGCCCAACCGGTGGCCCGCGCGCTGGCCGGCTTGATTCCAGGCTATCAGCCCGGCGATGAATTCCAGCTGCCGCAGGCTCAGCTGGGCGTCTTGCAGCGGCAAGCCGAAGCCAGCCTCGCCCAGCGCTGGGCACAGCTTTGGGATCCCCAGGGCGACATGCTGCGACGCTTCGCGCTGTGGGCGGTGTTGATCCTCAGCGTGCTCGCGCTGGCTGTCATGGCGCGGCGACTGCTGCGCCAAACCACGCCCCACAGGGCCGAGCCCTGAAGCCCCACGTCAAGCACCAAACGGGGTGGGTTCGGGTCTGAGCTTGGGCGCCGCCGCATAGGCCGCGGCGGTGATTTCGTACAGCAGATTGGGCGCCTGCCCGGGCACATCGGCCAAAGACGCCTTCAGGTGCAGGCCGATGCGTTCCAGCGTTTTGCGTGAAGGCATATTGGCCGGCTGCACCAAGGCCAAAACGGCAGGCGCTCGCAGCGGCCCGAAGGCCAAGGCCAGCGCCGCCAAAGCCATTTCGCTGGCAAACCCCTGACCCCAAGCCTGGGGTCGAAAGCGGAAGTACAGGCTCAGGCCCTGTCGCCCGTCGATGCGCTTGGACATCAAGCCGCCAAAACCGAGCAAGTGCTGAGGCTGGCTGCGCAAAGCGATCGCCCAATAGCCAAACCCCTCGGTCTGCCAATGCTGCTGCCAGGACTGCAGCAGCTGCTGCGCTGCCTCTCGGCTGCTCAGCGTTGCGCCAGGATTGAAGCGATTGACCGTGGGGTCGGCCTGGATCTCAAACAGGGCGTCCAGATCGCTGTCTTGGGGCGGACGCAGGAGCAAGCGCTCGGTTTCGGGCGAACACAGCATTGCCCCACGCAGCTCGTTCGAGACCATCAACACTCCCCCCAGAATCGTGAATCTAGTGAAAACCCTAGATTAAGCGTAGTGCCGAAGGCTGCTGCTGATCTACCCCCCATCCACAGGGCCGCTGCGGTTCTGGCGCAACACTTCCCCCTCAAAATGCAGGGCATGAGCCCGACGCCCCAGCCGCCCCACCCTGCTTGCCTGCGCACGCCGCTGACCCGCAGCCCAGCGGTGGCCAGGCTGCTTGTCGGTCTGTGCATGGGCCTGTGCCTGGGTCTGGCTGCAAGGGGTCTGCGGGCCCAGCCCAGCCCCCAAGACCCAGCGGCAGCGCCGCGCGAACTGCGCACAGTCGCTGGCATCAGCGAGTACCAATTCGCCAATGGCCTGCGCCTGCTGCTGATGCCGGTGAGTTCGCACGCCCTGACGCGAGTGACGGTGACCTACCCGGTGGGCAGCCGCCATGAGGGCGCGGGCGAAGCCGGCATGGCCCATTTGCTGGAGCACATGACTTTTCGAGGCAGCCGACAGGCGCCCGATCTGGCGGCCGAGTTGCAGCAGATGCAAGTGCGCTGGAATGGCAGCACCACGCTGGACCGCACCAACTACCTCAGCAGCTTCAGCCCCAACACGAGCACCCTGCAGCGGGTGCTGCAACTGGAGGCAGCGCGCATGCAAGACGCGCTGCTCAGTGCCGCTGACTTTGCCAAAGAAAAACCCATCGTCCTGAACGAGATGGGCCTGCGCGCCAACGCCCTGGGGCAGCAGCTCAACCATGCCTTGCAAGCCGCGGCCTTTCGCCAGCACCCCTATGGCCGCCCGGTGATCGGCTTTCGCGGCGATATCGACAATTTGTCGCTGCAGCGCTTGCAAGCCTTCTATGCCCGCCACTATCGGCCCAGCCAAGCGGTGGTGATGATCTCTGGCGCCTTCGATCCGGCGGCCGCGCTGGCGGCGGCCCAGCAAGCCCTGGGCGGATTGACCGAGCCCCTTCGCCCTGCAAGCCCTGCAGACCCCACGGAAGACATCCCCCCCGAACCCACCCAGCAAGCGCCGCGCCTGAGCACCCTGCCCAGCAGCCAGACCGCGCTGGCCGTGGGCTTTCGCATCCCTGGCATGGCCCATGCCGACGCGGCGGCCCTGATGGTGCTGGGGCAACTGCTGCAGGCCAGCAGCCAGCGTTGGGTGCAAGAGCCGCCGCTGCAAGGCCAAGCCCATTTGCTGCAAAGCCTGCCCCTGAGCCGCGACCCCCATCTGCTGGGCCTGGCCTTGCTGCTGCCTCACAGCGCCAGCGACACGCCCGCCAGCCGCCAGGCGCTGGAGAGCCTGGAAGACCGCTGGCTGCTGAGCTTGGGGCAATTTGCCGATCCCCAACACCTGGGCGACGCCCTGGTGCAGCGAGTGGCGCAGGGCACTGCCAGCCAGCTGCGGCGGCAATTGCAAGACCCGGAGCAGGCCGCCCAGCTGATCAGCCATGCCATCGGTGCCGGCGACTGGCGCCTGCCCTTCAAGCTGCTGGACGCGCTGCCGGGCTTGCGTGCTTATGACGTACGCCGCGTGGCGGCTCACTATGTGCGGCCGGAAAACCGCATGCTGGTGCGCGCGGTGACCGATCCCAGCCTGCGCAGCAGCGAGAGCGGCGATGCACCGCAAGGCTTTTTCGCCAGCCTGTTCGCCAAGCCCGCCGAAGTGGCCACGGTGAAAGACCCCTCGCAGGGCATGGAGCGCATCAAGTCCAGCGGCGCGCTGCTCAGCCCGGCCCAGAGTCAGCCGGGCGGCGCCGGCCGCGGCGAAGCCCTGCCCTTTGACCCCGACCCGGCCGCCCTGGAGGCGCGGGTGCAGCGCCTGCAACTGCCCAGCGGCATGCAGCTGGCCCTGCTGCCCAAGCCCAACCCTTTTGACGAAGTGACGCTGCTGCTGCAGCTGCGCTGGGGCAGCCCCGAAGCCATGGCCACGCTGCAAGCCTGGCGGCCCCTCGCTGCGATGCTGGAAGACGGCGCGGGCCGGCGCGATGCCGCCCAAATCCGCCAGCTGCGCCAACAGTTGCATGCCGATCTGCGGCTGCACTGCGGGCCACAAGGCTTGCAGCTGCGCCTGAGCACGCGACGCAACCATCTGCTGGCGGCGCTGGACCTGCTGCGCGATCTGCTGCGTGAACCGCGCCTGAGCGACAGCAGCTTTGAGCGGGTGCAAGGCGCCGCCCTGGCCACGCTGGAGGCGGCGACGCGTGAGTCGGTGGGCACCGTGCAAGAGCGCCTGCGCCGCTATCTCAATGAGCAGCAAGGGCTGCAAGCGGGCAGCCCGGACTATGTGTACTCGGCCGCCGAGCTCCTGCAGATTTGGCGGGAGCTGCGGCCCGAGCAGGTGCGGGACTTCCACCGGCGCTTTTTCTCAGCGCGGCAGGCGCAGGTGGCGGTGGTGGGCGCCATGCCCGACTCATTCGCTGAAGCCTTGGCCCAACAGCTCGAGGCCTTGTTCGGCGATTGGCAGCGCCCGGAGCCGCCGGCTTTTGTGCCACCGCAGCCGCGCCACCAGCCCGTCATGAGCGCACGCTTCATGGCCACCCAGGCCACCGGCCCGGCGCAACAAGAGAACTCCGCCCAAGTGTTGATGCTGCATGAGCTGGCCATGAGCCGCCAAGCGCCGGACTACAGCGCCCTGCTGCTGGGCACCCGCTTGCTGGCCGGGCAGGGCGAAGCCCATGGCTCGCGCCTGGCCGACCGGCTGCGCCAGCAAGAGGCCATCAGCTATGCGGTCAGCGCCAAGCTGCACGTACCGCCATGGGGCGACCGCGCCCGCCTGAGCCTGCAGGCCAGCGCTGCGCCGGCCCAGTTGGCACGGCTGGAGTCGGCCATGCGCGAAGAAATTCAAGCGTTGTTGCAAACCGGCCCCAGCCCGGCCGAGCTCGAACGCGTGCGCCGCCAACTGCTGGCGGATCTGCGCCAACAGCGCAGCCAGGACGCGGTGCTGGCCGCCGACCTGCTCGCGCATTTCGACACCCAGCGCAATTTCCTGAGTGAGCAAGGCGCCGAGGAAGCGCGGCTGCTGCAGGCCACACCGGAGCAAGTGCTGCAAGCCTTGCGCCAAGCCTTGGCCACGCCAGGCTGGGTGACGCTGATCACCGGCGCCCCCAGCAACGCACAGTGAAGCCCCCAAGCCGTGCCGCAGCACACCGGCATGACCAACGGGCGCTGGGGCAAGACGCGGCACAATCCTGCGCTTTGATCGGCCCACACACACGACCCACCTACACGGCCCCTATAGGGGCCAGACTCGGCCTCCAAGAGCCCCGACCCCTCAGCCACAAGCGACGAGACTACCGATGAAGCACACCACCCTTGCCCTTGCTGCAGCCTTGACCCTGCTGGGCGCCCCCGCCCACGCGGCCAGCGCCGCTGCGTCCAGCAACAAAGCTGAGGCTGCCACGGCTGCTGCCCCCAGCTCGCAAATTTGGGACCTGAGCCGCCTCTACGCCAGCGAGCAGCAATGGGAGGCCGAGCGTCTCGCTCTGGTGGCCGAGTTCGCCAAGGTCAAGGGCGTGCAAGGCACGCTGGGCAACAGCCCTCAGTCGATGTTGGCCGGCTTGGACCTGATGTCTGCCGTGCAGCGCCGCCTCGCTCGCCTGCATTCCTACGCCAGCATGAAGGCGGATGAAAACACCCAGCTCACCGAGCACCAGTCGCGCCGCCAACTGGCCGATTCCACCTACAACCAGTACGGCGAAGCCAGCTCATTTGTGAACGCCGAGATTGCGACCCTGGGCCGCGCCAAGGTCGAGGCCTTCATCGCCGCCGAGCCCGGTCTGGCCAAACATCGTCAGTCGCTGCAGACCATGTTGCGCATGGCCGAGCACACCTTGAGCCCCAAGGAAGAAGCGCTGCTCGCCGCCTCCAGCGAAGCACTGCAACAGCCCGGCCAGATCTACAACCTGCTGACCAATGCCGACCTGCCTTGGCCCAAGCTGAAGATTCGCGGCAAGACCGTGGTGCTGGACCAAGAGCAATACGTGGCTTGGCGCTCCGACCCCGACCCCAAGGTGCGCAGCCAAGTCTTCAAGGCTTTCTGGCCGGTCTACAAGTCGTATGAGCGCACCCTGGGGGCCATCTACGCCGCCAATCTGCGCGGCACCGTCTTCAACGCCAAGGCCCGCAACTACCCGTCCAGCGTGGCCATGGCCCAGGCCGAGTACAACATTCCAGAGGCGGTCTACCGCACCCTGGTGCAAGAAGCGAATGCCGGCTTGCCGGCCCTGCACCGCTATCTGCAATTGCGCAGCAAGGTGCTGAATCTGAAGCAGGCCGGTTATCAAGACATGTATGTGCCGCTGGCCAAGCCCTCGGGTCAGTACACCCAGGCCGAGGCCGAGGCCCTGACCCTGGCTGCTCTGCAGCCCTTGGGCGAGGACTACACCCGCCAGCTGGGCGCGGCCTTCAAGCAAAACTGGATGCACTCGCTGCCGCAGCGCGGCAAGCGTTCGGGCGCCTATATGAACGGCTCGGCCTACGATGTGCACCCCTATCTCTTGATGAGCTACAACGGCGACTACAACAGCGTCTCGACGCTGGCGCACGAGTGGGGTCATGCGATGCACTCGGTGTACTCGAACTCGCAGCCCTATGAGACCTCGGGCTACGCCACCTTCATCGCCGAGATCCCGTCCACCGCCAATGAGCTGCTGCTGGCCGACTACATGGTGGCCAATGCCAAGACCCGCGAAGAAAAGATTTTTGCGCTGAGCCAGCAGCTCGAAAACCTGCGCTCCACCTTCTTCCGCCAGGCCATGTTTGCCGAGTTCGAATTGGCCTCGCATGAAGCCGCCGAAAAAGGCGAACCCATCACCGGCGAAGGCCTGAGCAAGATCTATCTGGACTTGCTCAAGCGCTACCACGGTGATGCGCAGGGCGTGGTCAAGATCGATGATCTCTACGGCATCGAGTGGGCCTACATCCCGCACTTCTACCGTGACTTCTACGTCTACCAATACGCCACCTGCGTCAGCGCGGCGGCCTTCTTCGCGGAAGGCATCGCCAAGGGCGACACCGCGCTGCGCGAGCGCTATTTCGCCATGCTCAAGGCCGGCAACTCGGCCGACCCCTATCCGCTGACCCGCGCCGCGGGCCTGGACCTCGCATCGCCCGAGCCCTACCGTGCCCTGGTGCGGCGCATGAACCGGGCGGTGGATCAACTCGAAGCCCTGTTGGCCGCCAAGCACTGAGCCTTGCGCCTGACAGGCTCCGCCTCGGAGGCGCCCACCCGGCGCCGCTGAGGCGGCGCTCGTCGCCCAGACCGCAGCCCTGGGCGGGCTGAAACGCCTGTCACGGGCTGCGCAGTGCTGCTATTCTTCCTGCCAGGGTGGTCATCTCGATCGACCAGATCGCGCAGCACGCGACCGATCTCACAGTCCTTGTCCGCAGCACCATGGCAGAGCAGACTTCCCCCATTGACGCGCCCCAGTCTGCGACTGCACCAGCCTCATTCGCGGACCAGTTGCAGCACCTTGACATCGAGATCGACAAAGGCCAGCACGCCGAGGTGCGGCTCATCTTGCAAGCGCTGCGCGCCCTGGCCCCCAGCGACCCGGGAGAACTGATCCAGCTGGAGGCGCGCGAACTGCGCCACAAGCTGCTGCAAGACGTTGACCCCAGCGTGGTGGACCAGGTTTTTGCCTTGATGGACCGGGCCGAGCAACTGCATGCGCGCGAGCACGCCCCCTACCCGCTGGCCGACGCGCTGACCTGCTTGGCGCGTTTTCAAAGCAAATCGCATCTCAGCGCATTGGCGCTGGCCTCGCTGGGCCGGGCCGAAGCCCTGTATGAAACGCTGGGCGATCAAGAACAGCTGTTTCGTTGCCTCAACCTCTCGGCCAAGATCTTGCATGACGCAGAGATGTACCAAGAGGCCGTGGACCGCCTGGAGCCTTGGGCACATGATCCCCAGCGTTTGGCCGCGCTGCGCGTCGACCAGCGCTACAGCTTGCTGGTCAATCTGGCGGCGGCCTACACCTTCATTGATCGCTCGGCCGAAGCCTGCTATTGGCAAGAGATTTTGTATGCCGAGGCCTTGACACTGGACCAACCGACCCGTTTGTTCCGCGATGCGGTCAATCTGGCCAACCAACGCCTTTGGGCCGGGCGCTTGGACGAAGCCCGGCAATTGCTGGACGTGGCCGAGGCCACCCACCAGGCCCATCCGATCAACCAAGAACAAGAGACTTTTCTGCTGCAAAACCGGGCCTTGATCGCCTGGAAGTCACGCCAGTATCCCGAGGCCATTGCGCTGTTTCACCGGGCCCGCGACAGCGCCCGAGCCCAGTCGCAATGGCCGGTCTTGGGCCGCGCCCTGCGCCGCCGCGCCGAATGCGCCGAAGAGGCCGGGCTTTGGGAAGAGGCCTTGTGCGCCCGCCGCGAGCAACTGGAGCTGACGCAATCACAGCTGCGTGCCATGCAGGTCAACAGCAGCAACAGCATTCTGAGCATGCTGGACCATGCCCGCACCCAGGCGCAAAACGACTACCTGCGCAAGCATGGCAACCAGCTGGAACAAGAGCTCGCCGAGCGCAACCGCCAGCTCAACGCCAATATGCTGCGCCTGCAGCGCGAGATCGAGGTGCGCCGGCAAGCCGAGATTGATTTGCAAGACGCCCGTGACGCCTTGGAGCGCAAGGTCGAGGCTCGCGGCCGCGAACTCGAACAAGCCCTGCGCCTGCTGCTGGAGCGCGAAAAGCAAGTGGCCCTGGGGCATCTGGTGGCGGGCGTGGCCCATGAGCTCAACACCCCGATTGGCAATGCCTTGCTGGCCACCAGCACCATGTCGGACAGCTTGCGCAGCCATTTGCAAGCGTTTGAAGAAAACCGCCTGCGGCGACAAGACCTGACCCAGCTGCACAAGGAGCTGGCCGCCGGCTTGGACATCGCCGACCGCAGCTTGGTCAAGGCCGCCGATCTGGTGGGCCGCTTCAAGGCGCTGGCCCTGGAGCAGTCCAGCGCCCAAGTGCTGGACTTTGCGCCGCAGCAAGTGGTTGACAACACCCTGGCCGTGATGGGCCCGGCGCTGCGCGCCCAACAAGTGGTGCTGGAATGCCACCATCAGCCTGAGCTCAGCCTACGCAGCGACCCGGGGGCGCTCGGTCAGGTGATCGCCCATCTGGTCGAAAACAGCCTGGTGCATGGCTTTGAATCCAGCCAACAAGTGCACCGCCTGCAGATCAGCAGCACCGTGGAGCATTCGCATTATGTGCTGTGCCTGCAAGACAATGGCTGCGGCCTCGAGCCCGAGCATTTGGCGCGGGCCTTCGACCCGTTTTTCACCACCCGACTCGGCCAAGGCTCTTCGGGCCTGGGCTTGCACATGGTTTACCGGCTGGTGACCCAAAGCCTGAAAGGCCAAGTTCGCTTGCACAGCAGCCCCGGCACGGGCTGCCGGGTGGAGCTGCGCCTGCCGCTGGACGTCCAAAGCGCCCTGTGAAACTGCGGGGCTACAAGCCTGCCTGCATGCCTCAGCGTCAGCGGGCATGACGAGTGCTTGCTGAAGGGAGGGGACGCCTGAGGGCCGCCCTCCCCGCAGGGCTTACTCGATGTAGCTCAGCACCACCGAGCGCACCTGATCGACACCGATGCCGGCATCTCGCTTGAGTGCGCTCAGGGCATAAGCGCTCAGCAGCTCATGGCCCAGCTCAGCGGCCGCGGCCGGGGTGCGCACGCGCAAGCTGCCGTCTTCGCCAAAGCTCAGACGCAAGCTGCTGGTGAGATCGCCGGGCAGCACCAGCACAGCCTCGCCGCTGTAACGCAGGCCGCGTTGCGGCTCTGGCGAGGGCGAGGGATGCTGAGAACCGCGCACCACCGCCAAGCTGTCACCCAGATCGGTGAGCTTGAACTGCCCCAAGGACTCCATGGCTTCGGCTTGGCGCTGGCTGAACAAAGGCACATCGGCCACCAGGGCCTGCGCCAAAGGCCCCTGATCCAGCGCAATGCTGACGCGACCGCTGGCCGACAAAGCCTGCTCGGTGTCAAAGCGAGCGCCGCTCTTGGCCCCCGAGAGTTCGGCCCCTGTGCCGTTCCCGCCTGCCGCGCCGCCGGTCGTCCCACCAGCCACGCCGCCCACTTCGCCCAAGACCCGGGCCGAGGCTGCCGCATGGCCCGGCCCGGCCGCTGAGCCCAGCGCTTGCGTGCTGTTGCCGCCCGGCGGAGTGATGGACGTTGCAGCCGTGGCCGCAGCCGCCGGAGCCGCGCTGATCGTGCCTGAGGCCTGGATGCCAGCCAAGGGCAGGCTGTAGTTCATGGCATCCGCACCACTCAATTGCACAGCGCTGATCTGCACCGGCTTGTCACTGCCCACAGCGGCATCCAGGTAGTGGCCTTGCACGCTGGCCTGCACCTGATCGCCCGCCAACACGCCTTGCAGCGGCGCGGCCCCCAAGCTGGCCTGGGTACTGCCGTCATACGGCCGGCTCTGCGCTTGCAGCGCGGCGCTGCTGAGCTGGCGCTGGGCAATATCGGCTTGCGCCGTTTGCGTGCTTTGCGCCAGCTGGTAGTTGCCGGCGTCCGCTCCATTCAGGG
>CAMFGY010000037.1 GCA_945952065.1 uncultured Burkholderiales bacterium
TGGAGCATGACGAAGACACCATCCGCCGCGCCGATCACATCATCGACATCGGCCCGGGTGCCGGCAAGCGCGGCGGCCATGTGGTGGCGCAAGGCTCGGCGGCGGATTTGGCGCTGCAGGCCGAGTCGGTCACCGGCCGCTTCTTGGCGCAACCCTTGATCCACCCGCTGCAAGCGCGGCGCGACATCGTGGACGACGCCCCGCGCCTGCGCGTGCTGGAGGCCACGCTGCACAATTTGCGCACGGTCAGCGTCGATGTGCCGCTGCATCGCTTGGTGGCGGTGACCGGCGTGTCGGGTTCGGGCAAGTCCACGCTGGCCCGTGATGTGCTGCTGGCGAATATGGCCGTGGCCGTACCGCTGCGCAAGGCCCCTCCGCAGTGGCTGGGCTGTGCCGGCATCGAAGGCCACGAGAAGGTGGACCGCGTGCTGGAGGTGGACCAGACCCCGATTGGCAAAACCCCGCGCAGCTGCCCGGCCACCTACATCGGTTTTTGGGACGCGATCCGCAAGCTCTTTGCCGAGACGCTGGAGAGCAAGGCGCGCGGTTATGCGCCCAACCGCTTCAGCTTCAACACTGGCGAAGGCCGCTGCCCCGGCTGCGAAGGCCAGGGCATGCGCACCATCGAGATGAGCTTTTTGCCCGATGTGAAGGTGCTTTGCGATCAATGCCACGGCCAGCGCTTCAACCCAGAGACCTTGGGCGTCAGTTGGCGCGGCAAGAGCATCGGCGATGTGCTGGCCATGGAGGTGGACGAGGCGGTGGAGTTTTTTGCCGCCATGCCCGCCATCGGCCACCCGCTCAAGCTCTTGCAGGATGTGGGCCTGGGTTATCTGACCCTGGGCCAGCCTTCGCCCACCTTGTCGGGCGGCGAGGCACAGCGCATCAAGCTGGTGTCCGAGCTGGTCAAGGTGCGCGATGAGGTGGGCCGCCGCGGCCAGAAGGCGCCGCACACGCTGTATGTGCTGGACGAACCCACCGTGGGCCTGCACATGGCCGATGTGGAGCGCCTGATCCGCGTGCTGCATCGCCTGGTGGCGGGCGGCCACTCGGTGGTGGTGATCGAGCACGACCTGGACGTGATCGCCGAAGCCGATTGGGTCATCGACCTGGGGCCCGATGGCGGCACCGCCGGTGGCGAGGTGGTGGTGGCCGGTACGCCGGAGCAGGTGGTGGCGCAGGGCACACACACCGGGCAAGCGCTGCGGCCGGTCTTGGCGCGCCGGGCCTGAGGCCTTGGGCTGCGTTGAGGCAGCTCAGCCCCCAAGCCCTTCCCTAACGGCCAATTCACAGTGGCAGAATGGCTGGCGCGCAGCGCCTGCCCGCGCATGGCCCGCATGCCGTGGGCCATGCCCCGCGGCAGGGGCTGTTTGTTTTCTTCAGCCAGGAGCCTGAACCGTGAAGCAAGCCAAGAACTTGACCCTCTCTGCCTGTGGTTTCTCTGTCTCGGCCCTTGTCTGGGCGGCCCAGGCCCTGATTGCGCCGGCCTGGGCGGCCACGCCCGTGCCGGTGGCCGACAGCATCTGGACCGGTGGACCCATCCTCACCATGAACGACAAGGCCATGCGCGCCGAGGCGGTGGCGGTGGCGGGTGGCCGGATCTTGGCGGTGGGCAAGCGCAGCGAGGTGCTCAAGCTCAAAGGCCCTCAAACGCAGCTGCTGGACCTGAAGGGTCAGGCCTTGCTGCCGGGCTTTGTGGATGCCCATGGCCATGTGGTGATGGGGGGCTTGCAGGCTTTGTCGGCCAATTTGCTGGCGGCACCGGATGGCGAGGTCAAAGACATCGCCTCTTTGCAGCAGACCTTGCGTGACTGGATGCAAAAGAACGCGGCGGCCGTGCAAAAAACCCAGCTCATCATCGGCTTCGGTTATGACAACGCGCAATTGAAAGAGCTGCGCCACCCCAGCAAAGAAGAGCTGGACGACGTGAGCCGAGACATTCCCTTGCTCATCGTGCATCAGTCGGGGCATTTGGCCTCGGTCAATTCCGCCATGCTCAAGGCCATGGGCTATGACGCCAACAGCAAAGACCCCGAAGGCGGAGTGATCCAGCGCAAGCCCGGCAGCACCGAACCGAATGGCACCCTGGAAGAAACGGCTTTCTTCAATGGCCTGCCGGCGGTGCTCGGCCGCATCGGGGCCAATGGCATGAGCATCTTTGCGCGCGAGGGTTCCAAGCTGTGGGCGCGTTTTGGCTACACCACGGCGCAGGAGGGGCGCTCGTCGCCGGAGGTGGTCAAGGTCATGCAGCAGGTGGCGGCCGAGGGGGGCTTCGCCAATGATGTGGCCACTTATCCCGATGTCTTGGTGGATCGCGCCTTCATCAAATCAAACCAAAGCGACCGCTACAAAAACCGCTTCCGTGTGGCCGGCGCCAAGCTCACCATCGACGGCAGCCCGCAAGGGTTCACCGCGTGGCGCGACCGCCCGTATTACAAGCCGGTGGGCAACTATCCTGAGGGCTATTCCGGCTATGCCGCCGCGAATGCGGAGCAGGTGATGGGCGCGGTGCAATGGGCCGCCGAGAACGGCATTCAGATCATCACCCATGCCAATGGCGAGCGGGCCTCCGACCTTTTGATCGCCGCCCATCAGGCGGCGCAGGCGCGCTTTCCTCAGGCCAAGACTCAACGCAATGTGTTGATTCACGGCCAGTTCCTGCGCGAGGACCAGCTGGACAGCTACAAGGCCCTGGGCGTGATCCCTTCGCTCTTTCCCATGCACACGTTTTACTGGGGAGACTGGCATTTGGACCATACCGTCGGCCCGGTGGCGGGTGCCAATATCTCGCCCACCGGCTGGGCACGCAAGCGAGGCATGATCTTCACCAGCCATCACGATGCGCCGGTGGCGTTTCCCGACTCAATGCGGGTCTTGGACGCCACCGTCACCCGCCGGGCGCGCGGCAGCGGCCGCATCGTGGGGCCTGAGCATCGCGTCGATGTCATCACCGCCTTGAAGGCAATGACGATCTGGCCGGCCTACCAGCACTTTGAAGAGAAGCACAAGGGCAGCCTGGAAGTCGGCAAGCTGGCGGATTTTGTGCTCTTGTCCCAGGACCCCACCGCCGTCAAGCCCGAGACCCTGGCCGACATCAAGGTCCAAGAAACCATCAAAGAAGGCAAGACCATTTTCCGACTCGAACCCGGTGCCAAGATGGCGAGCCAAAGCGCGGCAGACATTCGACCCTTGCTGACCGCATTCAGCAAGTCAGGCGCGCATGGGGAGGTTCAGGGTCACGATGCCGAGGCCTGTGACCATGAGGCCATGTTCCGTCTTGTGTCGGCAATGGCTGGCGCCCCCGATCCTCGCTGAGGCGGCCAGGCTCAGTCTTTGCTGGCCAAACGTTCCAAGCGCTGCCGCAGCAGCCTATCCCTGCGCTGCAGCGCCTCATAGTCGGCTCGCACACCGCGCCACAGCGCGATGGCCAGCAAGACCAAGACCCCGGTGAAGGGCAGGGCAAACACAATGGTGGCGGTTTGCAAGGCGCTGACCCCACCCACACTCAGCAAGCTGGCAGCAATGGCGGCCACCAGCAGGCCCCACATCAACTTCACGCCGGCATGAGGCGAGGCTTGGCCCTTGCTGCTCATCATGCTCAGCACCAGGGTGGCCGAGTCACCTGAGGTGACGAAAAACACAATCACCAAGACGGTGGCGGTGAGGCTCATGAAGGCGCTCAGGGGCAGGGCATCGAAGACGCTGAACAAGGCGGTGGCGACATTTGCTTGCACCGCGGCTGCGATGGGCACGCCTTCGAAGATTTGCATATGCAAGGCGGTGCCCCCAAAAATGGAGAACCACAGGCAGGCCGCCAATGTGGGCGCCAGCATGGTGCCGAGGATGAACTCCTTGATGCTGCGGCCACGCGAAACCCGTGCGATGAAGACGCCGACAAAAGGCGACCAGGAAATCCACCAAGCCCAATAGAACACCGTCCAGTCGCTGACCCAGGCGCTGTCGCGGAAGGGCGTCATGCGCAAGCTCATGCGCACGAACTCGCTGAGGTAGGCGCCCAGGTTGTTGGTGAAGGTGTCGATGATGGCCACACTGGGGCCGAGGATGAAGACGGTCAGCGCCAGTGCTGCGGCCAGCAGTAAATTGGCGCTGGACAACCACTTCACCCCGCGGCCCAGGCCGCTGAGCGCCGAGGCCAGGAACAAGGCCGTGGTCACCGCAATGATGCTGAGTTGCACATCCAACTGTATGGGCAAGCCCAAGAGCCGCGCCAACCCGGCATTGATTTGCAAGGCACCCACGCCCAGCGAGGCCGCCACGCCAAAGGCCGTGGCCACCACCGCCAACACATTGATCATGGGCCCCACGGTCTTGGCCCAGGTCCAGGGCAATTCATCGGTGACCGAGCTGATCAGCGCCGGGCGGCCGCGCCGGAATTGGAAGAAGCCAATGGCCAGCCCGACGATGCTGTACACCGCCCAGGGGTGCAGGCCCCAGTGAAAAAAGCTGTAGCGCATGGCGGCGTTGGCGGCTTCCACACTTTGCGCGGCAACGCCAGGCGGTGGGTTCAGAAAATGGGACATGGGCTCGGCCACGCCGTAAAACACCAGGCCAATGCCCATGCCGGCGGAGAACAACATGGCGAACCAAGCGGGGCGCGAAAACTCGGGCTCTTCATCTTCGCCACCCAGGCGCAGCTGCCCGTAGCGACCAAAAGCCAGGCTCAGGCAAGCCACCACCAGGCCCAACACCACCCACAGATAAAGCCAGCCGAAGTTGCGCGTGAGTTGCTTCAAGGCGCCACTGAAAAAAGCGCCCATCTCGGCGGGGGCGATCAGGCCCCAAGTGACCACGGCCGCAATGATGAGGATGGAGAGCAGTCTTTGCATAAGAGGGTGCGCCTTGCTCGGGTCCGTCGAATTCGCTGCGGGCCTTGGATGAAAAGGGTGCGCCTGTCAGCCCGCAAGATTGTGCCTGCAGCGCAGGCCCACCGAGGCCTTGGCGCGGATCGAATTTCAGGCGCCGGCGCGGCCCTCATCTGAGGGGGATGTCACGGTACTGTCACGCCCCAGGCCTAGCCTGCGCGGCTGCTCAGTGACTTTGTTGAACCCCTGCACGCTCATGACCCACATTCTTCGTCTTACCTCCGCCGCCGTGCTCTTGGCCTGCGCTGGCATGGCGGCCCAAGCCGCCCCATCTTTCGTCAACGGTCTTGCGCTGGATGGCGCCGCGCTCGATCTGTCGGGCGGCAGCAGCGTCAACAACGGCCGCTTGGGCTATTTCTCTGACATTTATTACGACAGCAACCGCAATGAGTGGTGGGGACTGTCGGACCGTGGCCCCGGCGGCGGCACCATCAGCTATGACACCCGGGTGCAGCGCTTCACGCTGGATGTGGACCAAAACACCGGCGCCATCAGCAACTTCAAGGTTGCCGAGACCGTGATCTTCAAGAGCGGCAACCAAAGCCTCAACGGCCTGGCTCCCAACCCTTCGAATACCCTGGGCTTGGCCCATGACCCCGAAGGCGTGGTCATCAATCCGAAGAACGGCAACTTCCTGATCTCTGACGAATACGGCCCCTCGGTGCGCGAGTTCAACCGCAAGGGTGAGTTGCTGCGCACCTTCATCACGCCGGCCAATTTGATTCCGCGTGACGGCAGCACCGGCGTGCCCAACTTCGGCAGCGACACCGGCAACACTGCCGGCAAACGCGTCAACCGCGGCTTTGAAGGCTTGGCCATCAGCCCCGATGGCAAGTACGCTTTTGCCATGCTGCAAAGCGCCATGTTGGACGAAGGTGGCAGCAACGGTTCGGTGAACCGCATCGTCAAGTTCGATGTGGAAACCGGCACGGCCGTGGCGCAGTACGCCTACCAAATGAAGCGCAGCGGCCAAGGCCAGGGCATCTCGGCCTTGGTGGCGATCAATGACCACGAGTTCTATGTGCTGGAGCGCAACAACCGCGGCGTGGGCGTGGGCGCTGAATTCGCCACGGCTGACAAAGAGGTCTATCGCATCGACTTGAACGGCGCGAGCGATGTCTCCAATGTGAACCTGAGCACCGGCACCTACACCAAGGTCAGCAAGTCCGGGCAAATCCTGGACCTGGATGCCAACACCCTGGCTGCCTTGGGCAACAAGTCCCCAGAGAAGTGGGAAGGTTTGGCCATCGGGCCCAAGCTGGCCAATGGCAAATACCTGATCTTGGCGGGCACCGACAACGACTACAGCGTGACCCAAAACGCCAGTGGCGAGCAGTTGGATGTGTACTTCCGCTTCAGCGATGCCGACCCCTACAAGAGCTCGATTCAATGTCCGCTCGGTTTGACGACTGGTTGCGTCACCACCAGCGGTGCGGCAGCCACTTTGCCCAGTGATGGCAGCTACAAGCTGCTGCCCGGCGTTTTGCATGCCTACACCATCGACGCCGCAGAACTTGGCAATTACGTCAGTGCGGTGCCTGAGCCCAGCAGCTGGGCGCTGATGCTGGGCGGCCTGTTGGCGGTGGGCTCGCTGGCGCGTCGTCGCGCCGCTTGATGCGCTGAACTGGCGGGCGCTGCGCTGGAGGGCTCCGCTCGGGGCTCTGGGCGCAGGGCTGGCGAACAGCCGCGCAGTCTCAGTGCAGATTGCGCGGCTTTTTTTCGTCGGCTCCGGCGGAATCTTGCGCGTCGGGGCCTTCATCGGTCTTGCCACCAAAACGGGTGGGGCGGTAGACATTGCCGTCCCAGCGGCCCTCGGGCATCTTGCCCTGGCGGGCCTTGGCTTGGGCGCGGCGGATGGCGGCTTGCGCTTCGGCGGAGGCCGCTTTTTTGTCGGGGCGCTGGTGGCGCCCGGGCTCTCGCCGCAGGCGGTGTGTCAGGGTTTGAAAGCGCTGCAGCAGCGCAAATTGCCAGCGCCGCAGGCGCGCGTCCAGGGCCTGCTGCTGCCGAGGTTTGAGCAGCATGCGCAGGCCCATGAACACGCAGATCAAGAGGCCGGCAAGGGCCAATAGGCTGGCAATTGAAACACTCATGGCGCAAGTTTCGCTGATTTGCCCTTGCGGGTTGCTATGACCAAGGGCCCAAAAGAACCGGCACTTTAGAATCCGCGCGCCCTGACCTGGGGCTCGTTCGGAGATTGGATTGCGTTTTATTCTTACCCTCTCACCCCAAAAAATGGCGGCCACCAGCTGCTGTTTGTTGGCTTTGTTCAGTGCGGCGACGGCCCCCGTGGCCTGGGCGCAGTCGACCGCTCCACTCAGCAGCAAGCCCGTGCCCAGCCTGGAGCAGGTGTTCCGCGCCGAGCCCTACCGCGGCGAAAACGCCAAGGAAATCGCCTTCAGCCGCAGCGGCCGCTATCTCGCCTATTTGTGGAACCCTTTTGGCGAGCCCGGCAGCGATTTGTATGTGCATGACAGCAAGACCGGCAAGACCCTGCGTCTGACCTCGCCGGCTTTGATGGCCGCCTTTGATGCGCCGGAAGATCTGGAGCGTTTTGACAAAAAGCTGCAGCAAAAACGGCGCGAGCTGGCCGAGCGCCAAGCCAAGGAAGAAGCGCAGGTGGCTTATCTGCGCGGAGAGAAGGTTGATCTCGGTCAGTGGGAAGCCGCGCAACTGGCCTTGGTGAAGCAAGAGTTCGCCGCCAAGAAGGCGCGTGACGACGCGCAAAAAGCCGCCGACAAGGCCGAGGCCGAAGCCGAAAAGCGCGCCGCCGAAGCACTGGCGGCGAAGCGGGCCGGAAAGCCCTTGGCCGCGAGCCCGGCCGCTTCAGCACCTGCCGCCGCCGACAAGCCCGAGAAAGAAAAAGAACTCTGGGAGTGGCGCGACGAGCTGAAGAAAAAGCTGGCCAAGGAAAAACTCAAGCCCACCGATCTTTACCCCGGCGCCAGCCAAGTGGTGTGGGCGAACAAAAAAGATGAGTTGATCGTTCAGTACCGGGGCGGCCTGTACCGCTGGGTGGCGGGTGAGACCCGTTTGCAGCCGCTGCAACTGACCCAGCGTGATCTGCGCATGGTGGCCTACACCGCGGATGATCAGGCTTATGTGTTCATGGACGACAAGCGCGTGCTGCGGGCCCAGTTGAACGCGGGCGGCGTGCAAGTCATCAACCGTGAGCTGATCCACCCCGACGATGCCGACAAGAAGTACAGCATCGAATCGACCACTCTCAGCGAAGACGGTCGCTGGATGGCGCTGGTGGGCCGCGCGCCGCTGAAGGCGCCCGAAGACGGCAAGCCGGCCGCCGAGCCCAGCGGCCGCAAGGTCGAGATCATGAACTACGCCGAGCGCTTCGCGACCGCCAAGAAGGTGGACCGCGAGGTCTCTGACGACAAGCGCCAAATCAAGCCCTTGGCGATCTACATCCGCAAGGTGCCGGGCGCCGAGGGTGCGCCGGCCAAGCAGCCCGCGCCAGTGTTCACCCATGCCGGTGGCGATGTCTGGTTTGAGCTCAGCCCGATTGCCTGGGCGCGCGATGGCAGCCGTTACGCCTTCAGCACCTGGGAACGCGAGAAAGAACTGCTGCGCGTCTATGTGGGCAAGGCCGACGAAAGCGCCAAGCCCGAGATGGTGCTGGAGCGGCGCGGCGATGTGGGCCATGAAGTGGTCAATGTGATCAAGCCTCAGTTCACCCCGGATGGCAAGACCCTGGTGCTGAGCCTGGATGAAGCGGGCTTCCGCCAGCCCTATGCCCTGGACTTGGCCAGCCGCAGCTTGCGCGCGCTATTGAAGGGCGAGTTTGAGGCGCATCAGGTGCTGGGCTTCACGCCGGACAGCCAGTCGATGTTTGTCTTGGCCAACAAGGACGACTTGGCGGCCATGAATCTGTACCGCGTGTCGATGGCCGATGGCAGCATGCAGGCGCTGGGCGACATGGCCGACTATCACCGCGCGCCGGCGGTGTCGTTTGACGGCCAATGGCTGGCCGCCAATGCCGGCCACTGGGCCGCGCGCCCCGAACTGAAGCTGATCAACGCCGCGCAGCCGAGAAAGCCGGTCGCCAAGGTCTTGACCGACAGCCACGACAAGGCCTGGCGCCAGATCGATGTGCTGCGCCCCGAGCGTTTCAGCTTCAAAAACCGCCATGGCGACAGCATCCCGGCCTATGTGTTCAAGCCCGAGGGCTGGAAGGCCAGCGACAAGCGCCCGGCCGTGGTCTACATCTATGGCGGGCCTTTGAATGATCGCCATTCGGTGGAGGCCGACAGCTTCCAGCCCAGCGCCTATATGTTCGCCATGTATATGGCGGCCAAACATGGCTATGTGATGGTGACGATTGATTCGCGCGGGCACTCGAACTACGGCCGCCGCTTCTCGGACGCCAACTGGGAGAACCCCGGTCTACCGCAAACCGAAGACCTGGAAGATCTGCATGCGCTGATGAGCAAGGACTTCGGAATTGACCCCGCGCGCGTGGGCTTGAACGGCTGGAGCTTTGGCGGCTTCCAGACCCAGTACACGATGTACAGCAAGCCCGATCTGTTCGCCGCTGGCATTGCCGGTGCTGGCCCGACCGAATGGGAGAACTACAACAGCTGGTACAGCGGCCGCACCATCGGCAAGGTCGATCGCAGCAAGCCCAATCTGCGCAAGTACTCGCTGATCCCCATGGCCAAGGGCCTGCGCAAGCCGCTGCTGCTGGTGCACGGCATGATGGACCCGAATGTCTTGTACCAAGACACGGTGAATGTCTACCGTGCGCTCTTGGAGTCGGGCAAGGAAGGCTTGGTCGATCTCTTCCTCGACCCCGAAGGCGAGCACGGCATGGGCGGCGCGGTCAAGACCGTCGGCTGGCACCGCAAGTACGAAGCCTTCTGGCTGCAGCATCTGGGCCGAAACGGCGCTTGATGGCGATGTAAGAAGAAAAACAAAAGAGGCGCTGCGGCGCCTCTTTTCCTTTCTGTACAGCGCGGCGCCAGACTCAGTTGCCGAGCACCACCGTCTTGATCACTTGGCCGGTCTTGGGGACGGTGTCCAGTGCGCCGTTGAGCAAACGCAGCTGGGCCTCAGCGCGCTCACCTAATGGCGAGGCCTTGGCCAATTGCGCAAAGCCGCCGGCGGGCATGGTGGTCTTGCGCAGCAACCAGGGGCGGGCGGCAGCACGGTCGGCCGCCGTCATGGCGCGGAAGCTGGCTTGGGCCTCATCCATGCGGCGTGAGGCGCGCGCCATGGCATTGGCGTCACGCGCCCGGTAGAGCAGCAAGTAGTTGTTCTTGTTCGGGCCACTGATCAGGCTGAATTCCAGCCCTTGCCGCTGGCCCTGCGCGTTACGCACCACCGCGTTCACATGGCTGGCGGGCAGGCCGTTGAGGCTGAGTCGGTCGACCTGCACTTGCTCGGCCTGTGGCAGCAATTGCCGCAGCATCTGCTCGTGGCTGCCACTCAGCTTGGGCGGTGCCGGGCGCAGGATCAGGCCCGCGTCTTGCTCGGGGTTGACCAGCAGCAGCGCTTCGGCGCTGTTTTGAATCTTCCAGCCGGCTGGTGCGGTGATGGCGAAGCCGAGCCCGGGGTGGTAGAAGTTTTGCCCTCGGCTCAGGCCTTGATCGGCGCTCTCGCCGAAGGTAATGCCTTCGATGGCGGCCAGATAGCGTGCACGCCCCTCGTCTTGGTAGCTTTCACCGTCGCTGGCGTAATTGCGCGCGGTCAAGCTGATCTGCGCCAGGCGCTGGTCATTGCTGGGGTGCGAGGCCAGCCAGTTGTTGCCCGAGGGGGCAGGGCGGCCCTCCAAGCGGGCTTGCTCGGCGGCAAAGCGTTCTTGATTCTTCAGCACCCGGATCACATCCACCATATTCTTGGGGTCGTAGTGGGTGCGGGACAGGTATTCAGCGCCGAGACCGTCGGCCTGCAGTTCTTGCTCGCGGCCGTAGGAGGCGATATAGCCTGCGGCCACGCTTTGCGAGGCCTGGCCCAGCAGTTGGCCGGCGCCACCCACGCCTTGCGACTCCAGCACCGCGCCCAGCACGCTGGCGGCCAAGACGCCAAAGCCTGCGGTTTGCTGCCGCGTGGCGCGCTGCGCGCCGTGGCGGGCGGTGACATGGCCGATTTCATGCCCGATCACGCCGGCCAGATCGGCCTCGCTTTCCAGGTAGGCCATGATGCCGCGGGTGATGTAGACATAGCCGCCGGGCAGGGCGAAAGCGTTCACCTCGGGGCTGTCCAGGACCGTGAAGTGCCACTGCAGATGGCTGCGGTGCGAGGCCGCGGCCAGCTTCTGGCCGATCTCATTCACATAGGCCTGCAGCTTGGGGTTGGCCAGCGGCGTGTATTCCTTGAGCACTTGCTCATGGGCTTTGCGGCCCTCGGCAATCTCACTGGCCTCGTCCATCACCGATCGTTCGGCTTGGCCGGTGACCGGGTTGACGACGGTGGTGCCGCAGGCACTCAGCAGGCCAATCGCCAAGCTGAGCGCCGCCAAGCGCGGACGGAAGAACTTCAAAGCGGCCATCGGAGCGGGCATCTAAAACAGGGTCAGGTCTTGCTGCGCAGGGCCCAGAGTTGCAGCACTTTGTCGAGCACGTCGCGGCTGAGCGTGTCGCGCTCGATCGGGTCGTTCAGGCGGGCGCGATCGGCCTCGCTGAGCTGCGAGTCGTCGCCGCCCAGCAGCGCGATGGGGGCCAGCAAAGGGCCGGTGACCGGGTCCTCAAACAAGGGCGACCACGCCTCAGGCGCCAAGTCCACCGCCGTCAGAAAGCCGATGGCCCATTCTTCGGCATCGGTCAAATCGTCTTGGCCTTCTTCGTCGCTTTCGGCCACGCTGAAGATGGGCTCCCAGAGTTCAGGCTTGGCGGCCCATTGCCAGGCGATGGAGCGCAGATGCCGCAGCACCAGCAGCATCACGCGCTTGCGCTGCTTGCCGCTGACGAAGGGGTAATGCTCGGATTTGCCCTCGGACGCGAGGTCTTCGCCATCGCCGCCCCACACCGTGGGCAGCCAGGCGGCGCCGGGCAACTCGGCCAAGTTTTGCGGGCTCAGCAGCAGGCCGGCCAGATAGCCGTCGAGCGCTTCGATATTCATGCTGGCCTCGGTGGGCAAACGGGTCAGCATATCGTCCAGTGTCGACAGCTCCTCATCAGAGAGGGGCAGGTTGTCGGACTTGGGATCGTATTGGGGATATTCCATGCTTGATTGTCGCAGCGTGGCGCTTCAGAAACGGCTGCGCGCTTTTTTGCTGTCGAACTCCAGCAATTGCTTCTTCAACAAGGCCATCAGCACACGGGCATTGGCTTCGGTGAGGGTGATGATGGTGCTGGGCTCCACGCCTTCGACGGGGGCCTTCGGCGTGACGATGGCATCGACCTTGAAAATCATCTGGCCGTGGATGTTGTTCGAGGCAACTTTGAACTTCTGGATTTCAATGGTGTGGGTCTTCATCTCGTCATCCTAACCTTGCGTGGGGTTGAACGCTGATTTCCTGACTGCGACCCTGCGCGCCTTCAGCGCTGGCGCAGCAGCCCCCAGAGTTTCTGCCCGATGCTCAAGGCCAGCAAGCCCAGCGCACCCGCCAACAGGCCGACCCCGCCATCCACCACTATCGAGGCCAGCGGCGCCGCTGGGCCCAAGAGTGGGGCCAGGTTTTGCGGCAAGGTGTGCAGCGCATGCACACCGTGGCTGAGAATGCCGCCGCCGACCAGGAACATGGCGATCGTGCCAAGCACCGTCAGGGCGCGCATCATCCGCGGGGCCAAGGCCAAGAGACTGCGCCCCAGCGCCTGTGCGGCGCCGCCTTCGCGCCGGCTGAGGTAGAGCCCGGCATCGTCCAGCTTGACGATGGCGGCCACCAAGCCGTACACCCCCACCGTCATCAGCACGGCAATGGCGCTCAGCACCATCACCTGTTTGTCAAAGCTGGCTTCGGCCACGGTGCCCAGGGTGATGGCAATGATCTCGGCCGACAAGACGAAGTCGGTGCGGATGGCCCCCTGGATCTTGTCGCGCTCGAAGCTGAGCAAGTCTTGCTCAGCATTCAACAAGGCCGCGTCCAGGCCTTGCCGTTCGGCCTCCAGTTCGGCGGGCTGGTGCAGGTATTTGTGGGCAAGCTTCTCAAAGCCTTCCAAGCACAGATAAGCGCCGCCCACCATCAACAAGGGCACCACGGCCCAAGGCGCCCAGGCACTGATGGCCAGCGCAGCCGGCACCAAGATGGCCTTGTTGCGCATCGAGCCCTTGGCCACGGCCCAGACCACCGGCAGCTCGCGCTCGGCGCTCACACCGCTGACCTGTTGGGCATTCAGCGCCAGATCGTCGCCGAGCACGCCGGTGGTTTTCTTGGCAGCGACTTTGCTGAGCAAGGCCACATCGTCGAGCACGGTGGTGATGTCGTCGAGCAGGGCCAAAAGACTTGCGCCAGCCATGGGGAGAGCTTTCTGTAGGGGTTGAACGAGTCACGCTTTGTACCCGATTCAACATGGCAAACTGCGCGCCATCCATTGGCCCTTGTTCAGTTCATGAAAACCAAACTCTTTGCCGCTTTGGCATTCACCCTGGCCGCAACGCTTTCGGCCTTTGCGCAGCAAGCCCCTGCAACACCCGCTGCGAAGACGGTCTACAACGAGAGCGCCGATGCGCGCGCCGAATTGAATCAGGCCTTGGCTCGCGCCCAGGCGCAGCACAAAAACGTGCTCGTGGTGTTTGGTGCCAATTGGTGTGGAGACTGTCTGGCGCTGGATCGCAAAATGGCCTCGGGCTCCTTGGCCGAGCATGTGGAGCAGCGCTTGGTGGTGCTGAAAGTGAATGTGGGGCGCTTTGATCGCAACACCGATCTGGCGGCGCAAATCGGCGTGTCCTTGAAGAAAGGCATTCCTGCGGTGGCGGTGTTGTCGCGCGAGGGCGAGGTGATCAAAGCCACCAATGGCGGTGAACTGGCAGATGCCCGCAGTATGGGCGATGACGCGGTGCTCAAGGTCTTGGAAGGCTTGCACGCCAAACGCTGAGGCCGCAGCCGCGCCGGGCCTCGGGCGAGCAGGCAAGGCCTGACCCCTGCGCTGGTTTTGGTGATCCCTCCCAAATGGGGTCAGACCTTGCCTTTTGGTGAAGCCTCGCCTAAGTTCAGGCATGGCACGACCTCCACGCATTGAGTTTCCCGGCGCGGTCTATCACGTCACCGCCCGCTGTGAAGCGGGGCAGCGCGCATTTGTGGATGACGATGATCGGCAAGGCTTGATCGAACTGCTGGCGCAGACCATGCATCGCTTCGATGCCCAGGTCTTGGCCTACTGCCTCATGCCGGACCACTATCACTTGCTGCTGCACACCCGCGCAGCCAATTTGTCGCGCTTGATGCGGCACCTGAATGGGGTCTACACCCAGCATCACAACCGCCGTCACGGCGGCCAGGGCGAGTTGTTTCATGGTCGCTTCAAGGCCTTGTTGGTGGACCGCGAGCACTGTCTCCTGGATGCTTGCCGCTACATCGAACTCAATCCCTTGCGGCTGGGCTTGGTGAAATCGCTGGAGGCCTGGCCCTGGTCCAGCTATGGCGCCCATGCCGGTTTGGCCCCAGCGCCAGACTGGCTGGACACCGAAGGTTTGTGGCGCTTTGTGGCGGGTCAGGTCTTGCACACGGCCGCAGAACGGCGGCGTGCCGCCCAGCGCTACGCCAAGCGGGTGGCGGCCGAGCCAGATTTGCAGCTGTGGCCCGGGCGGGTGCATCGGCAGATGTTCTTGGGGGATGCCGACTTCGCGCGGCGCATGCTGCAGCAGCACGGCAGCGTGCGTTCTGAAGAGCCCAGCAGCTCAGCGAGGGTTCAGCGAGCGGCCGGCAAGGCCATGAAAGCCGTGAGCCCTTTGAGCTCATTGAGTCCCTCGGAATGGGCCACCTGGATGAAGACCAGCGCTTCGCGAGAACAGGCCTTGTACCGTGCGCACACGCAAGGCGGGCATGCCATGACAGCCTTGGCCGCGCAGCTGCAGTTGTCGGTGTCTCGCATCAGCCGTTTGGTCGCCCTGTACGAACGTAGCTTGCAATCGGGGGCCGCTTAAGCCGCACTGACCAGAGGCTTGGGATGGCTGGCGGCCTGCGCTTTCAGCCATTGGTGCAATTGCTGCAAAGCGCGGTTGGATTGGCTGGCGCGCCGGGTGCACAACATATAGCCGCGCTTGATGGCAATGGGGCGGTCAAAGGGAATGGCGATGCGGCCATTGCTGAGTTCTTCATCGATCAGGCAGCGCTGCACAATCGCCACCCCCAAGCCCGCCATCACCGCCTGCACCAGCATGGACACCTGCTCAAAGTCGGCACTGGGTGTGAGTGGCTTGTCGTTGACGCCCATGGCATTCAACCAGTCGCGCCAGTTGTTTGGGTAGTTGGTGTGATACAGCAGCGGCCGGCTCAGCAAGTCGGCCGGCTCACGCAAGGGGTAGCGACCCCGCAACTCCTTGGGGTGGCAGATCGCCACAATCTCGCGCCCGACGATGTAGTCGGCCGCAATGCCCTTGGGCCAGTCGTTTTCACCTGGGCGCAGCCAAGCATCGATATCGGGGCTGCTGAAGTCTTCGTCATGCTGGTAGGGCGCCAGCGACAGAGTAATTTCCGGGTGCAGGGCTTGCCAGTCGGCCAGCCGTGGAATCAACCATTTGATGGCAAGGGTGGGTGCTACCGACAAGCGCAATCGCTTGGTCGCGGCGGGCACGCGCTGGGCGATGGCGGCCGACTCCAAGGTCTGCAAGGCCGGGCCCACCAGATCCAAATAGGCGCGGCCACTGGGCGTCAGCTCAATGCCCCGCGCTTGGCGCAAGAAAAAGGTTTGCCCCAGATGTTCTTCCAATCGGGCGATGGCGCGGCTGATGGCGCCTTGGGTCACGCACAAGTCTTCCGCAGCTTTGGAAAAGCTGCCGTGGCGAGCCGCCGAAGCAAAGGCATGCAATTCATGCAAAGAAGGGGAACGTATACGCATCACTATATTTTGCTATGAGCGGCCCGCATGTCTGTGTGAAAACTGTTCGTCTTATTCATCAATAACTCACACCAGAATGAGGGCTTCGTGCCATCTTCCTTGGGAACCCCATGTCTGTTCGTGCTTCGTTCCGCGCCTGTTTGATGAGCTGTGGCATTGCCTTGACCCTGTTGCCTTGGGTCGCCTCTGCCTCCGAGTACCCCGACAAACCCATCAAGCTGGTCGTGCCCTTCGCCCCCGGTGGCTCCACCGATATGGTGGCGCGCCTCTTGGCCGAGAAGATGGGGCCAGTGCTGGGAAAAACGGTGGTGGTGGAAAACCGGGGCGGTGGCGGCGGCGCGCTGGGCGCTGATGCCGTGGCCAAAGCGGCGCCCGATGGTTACACCATAGGCATGGCCACGGTCAGCACACATGGGGCCAATCCCGCATTGAACCCGCGGCTGAGCTATGACCCCATCAAGGACTTCAGCCCCATCAGCAACATCATGCAGGTGCCCAGTGTGTTCGTGGTGCATCCCAGCATGCCCTCCAAGACCATGAAGGAGTTCATCGCTTTGGCCAAAGCCGCGCCGGGCAAATACAGCTTTGCTTCGCCCGGCAATGGTTCCTTGGGCCATGTGAACATCGAGTTGTTCATGGACCTGGCCGGTATTGATCTGCTGCATGTGCCCTACAAGGGCGCAGCGCAAGCGTCCAATGACGCCTTGTCCGGCGTGGTGAACGCGATGACGGACAACCTGCCTTCCACCTTGCCGCATGTGAAGGCCGGCAAGCTGCGCGCCTTGGCCGTGTTGGCGCCGCAGCGCAGCCCCTTGCTGCCCGAGGTGCCCACCTACAAGGAGCTCGGCTTTGCGGAGATGAGCGAGGGCGGCTGGTTTGGTTTGGTGGCGCCGGCGGGCACTTCGCCGGCCATCATCAAAAAGCTCAATGAGGCCGCCCACAAGGCCATGCAAAACGAAGAATTCAAAACCCGCGCCGCCGCGATTGGAGGCATCAGCATGGCCAATACGCCGGAGCAATTTGGCCTGCAGATCAGAGCTGCGCTGGACAAATACCGCCGCATCGTGGCTAAGGCCAAGATCAGCCTGGAATGAGCCGGATGCAAGCCAACGCCGTATTCACACCCGACAACACGGTGCGGGTGCACTCGCCTTTGGCTGACGGGCCGGCCTTGCCCTTGGTCTGCGATTCGCCGCACAGTGGGGTGCACTACCCGGCGGACTTTGGCAGCTGTCAGCCTTTGGCGGCCCTGCGCCAAGGGGAGGACACCCATGTGGCCGAGCTTTGGTCGGCCGTGCCGGCGCTGGGTGGCACTTTGATTGAGGCCTTGTTTCCGCGCACCTATGTGGACGTCAATCGCGAGCTGAGCGATCTGGACCCCGCGCTCTTGGATGAGCCCTGGCCCCATCCGCTGTCTCCCGGTGAGAAGTCGCGCCTGGGCTTTGGCTTGATCTGGAAAGCCCTGTCGGCCGATCAGCCGATGTATCAGCGGCGTTTGACGGTGGCCGAGGTGGATGAGCGCATTCGCAACTGCTGGCAGCCCTATCACCAAGCCTTGGCGGCCGCGGTGGACGCGGCCTATCAACAGCATGGCGCGGTCTGGCATCTCAATTTGCATTCCATGCCCGGCAATGCGTTTGCGCGGCTGGGGCGCAGCAGCGAGCAGCCCTTGGCCGACTTTGTGCTCGGTGACCGCGATGGCAGCACTTGCGAGCCGGCCTTGCTGGACATCATTGAAAGCAGCCTACGAGCGCATGGCTATAGCGTCGCCCGCAACAACCCCTACAAAGGCGTGGCGCTGATTGCCCAAATCGGCCAACCGGCCTTGCGCCGGCACAGTTTGCAGATCGAAATTCGCCGGCCCCTGTACATGGATGAAGCCAGCCGCGAGCCGAATGCCGGTTTCGCGCCCTTGCAGCAATGCTTGCAGGCCACCTTGCAAGCCTTGGCGAGCCACATTCGTACCCAGCTTGGCCCTTGAGGCAATATCCCCGCCGTCTGTGGATAAGTTCGTGGGCAAGCTGTCCGCTGCGGCAGCAAGTCATTGATTTGTCACACAAAACCTTGGCTTGCTGAAAAATGAGGCAACGGAAATGCGGGCCCTCAAGATTTCTCCGCAAGCGCTTTCAGGCCGGCCAGACCGGCCTCGAAATCGGCGCCCACCATCTTGTCGGAGAACAGGCCGATCCAGCGGAACAAGGGATTGCTGCCCATATCCCCGTCCATGGACCAGCTGACACGACTGTTGTTGGGTGAGCTGGATTCAATCCGGAATTCGCCGCGTGAGATGGTGCCAAAGTCAGGAAAGAAGAGCTCATAGCCCAAGCGATGGGGCGACTCGGCGTTGGTGAACGTCATTTTGCCGTCGCCTTCTCGCTGGCTCTTCCAGGCCCAAGCCGCGCCCGAGCCGGATTCCGGGCCGCTGTACTCGATGGCCATGCTGGGGTCGCGCTGGTTCCAAACACTCCACCGCTTCCAATGGCGTGGGTTGGCGACCAAGGGGTAGATCTTGTCAGGGCTGGCCGCGATTTGCACCGAGCGTTCGACGTGAAAGCGGGGCGAAAGCGCCATGCCGCCCAAATAAAGACCGCCCAGCAACAGCAGGATCAGCAAGAGCAGGGTTTTGACGAGTTTCATGAGAGGCGCTCCAAAACTAGGTGTTTTGAAGCATGCCCATCAAGGGCTGGGTTTGCAAAGGGGCAAACCAGAGGCCTTGGCCTGGCGGCGCAGGCCGTGCCGGCTCAGTGTTTGAGCGTGTGGTCCGGCGCGGCGATCTTGGCCTCGACCCAGGCTTCTTGGCTGGCTTCGCGTGCAGCGGCCAGTTGTTGGCAGAGTTCAAACACGCCCAAGTTGTCGGCGCCAACCTGCTCGGGCATGGGGGCGCTGCGGATCTCAGCGGGCAAATCGGCCAAGGCGCCCAGCAACTCAAACAGCAATTCCAGTGTGGGTTCGCCGCCGGCTTCCATTTGGCGGGCCAGGCCCAGGCTGCGACACAAATACCAGCAGGCGCTGGCCGCGTCATCGCATTGCGCGTGGTACTGCGCCTGCGTTTCCAGGGCAGCGCTGCGCGCCGCCTGTTCTTCGCGGGCAGATTCTTCGTCCAGGCTGCGCCAGGGACTGTCGATCAAGATGCTGTCATCCAACTGAGTTTGGGCGTTGGATGCTGGGAGCCGAGCGGTACTGCGCGCCATGATTGTTTGCCTTCAATGCATTGGTCCCAAGCTTAGGCGCCTGCGGCGGCCCGCGCCTCCCGCAGACCGGGGGAGGCAGGCGCCCACAGAGCGCGCTCATGTGCAATTATCACGCCCCGCAGCGGGCTTGTCAGCGCTTCTTGACCGGGCGGGTCCAGCCGGGGATGGTCACCTGTTTGCCGCGCGCCACAGTCAGCTCGCCCGCCGCCACCGGTTTGGTGACGGTGGAACCACCGCCGATGGTGGCGCCCGCACCGATGGTGATGGGGGCCACCAGCACGCAATTGCTGCCCACATGCACATCGGCGCCGATTTCCGTGCGGTGCTTGTTGGCACCGTCGTAATTGGCGGTGATGGAGCCGGCGCCGTAGTTGACCCGCTCGCCCACGCTGGCGTCACCCAGATAGGCCAAGTGATTGGCTTTGGCACCCTTGGCCAGGGTGGAGTTCTTGACCTCGACGAAGTTGCCGATGTGGACCTCGTCGCCCAGATCGGCGCCAGGGCGCAGGCGGGCAAATGGGCCGATCAAGGCGCCCGCGCCAACCTTGGCGCCGCCGGCCTTCTCGCCGTCGATATGGGTGAACTCATGAATGCGTGCGCCAGCGCCGATGCGGGCATTGCGAATCACGCAGTTGGCGCCGATGCGCACCTGGTCGCCCAGGATGACTTCGCCTTCGAACACGCAGTTGACGTCGATTTCCACGTCTTGGCCGCACTGCAGCGAGCCGCGCACATCAAAGCGGCGTGGGTCCGCCAAGCGCACCCCGGCCTCCAGCAGCGTTTCCGCCTGCTCCAGCTGGAAGCGGCGCTCCAGATCGGCCAGTTGCAGCGGGCTGTTGACGCCCAGCACCTCGGTTTCGTTCGGCGCGGCAACGCCCAGCACCGGCACGCCCTCGGCCACGGCCATGGCGACGATGTCGGTCAGGTAGTACTCGCCCTGGGCGTTCTCGTTCTTCAGCTGGCTGACCCAGCGCTTCAGCGCGCCGGTGGGGGCGGCCATCATGCCGGTGTAACCCTCGCGGATGGCGCGCTGCTCGGGGCTGGCGTCCTTGTGCTCAACAATCGCCAGCACCGGGCCGTCCGGCTCGCCGTCTTGGCGCACGATGCGGCCATAGCCGCTCGGGTCGCTCAGATGAATCGTCAGCAGCACCAGGGCCTTGCCATCGCAGGCATCAATCAGGCGTTGCGCGGTGGCTTGTTTGATCAGCGGCACATCGCCGTTCAAGATCAACGTGGTGCCTTCGTTCTCAGTCAAGGCGGGCACCGCTTGCTGAATGGCATGCCCGGTGCCCAGCTGGGGCATCTGGCGCACGAACTGCACACCGGGGCCGGCAACAGCTGCTTCCACGGCCTCCGCGCCATGGCCGGTGATGACCACATTGCGCTGAGCGGGCAGGCCTTGCGTCATGTCCAGCACATGGCGCAACAGCGAGCGGCCCGCCAGTTTGTGCAAGACCTTGGGCAAGGCTGACTTCATGCGGGTGCCTTTGCCCGCGGCCATGATGACAATGTTCAGCGACATAAAAAAATTGCGGCTTCCGTCTGAGAAGCCGCAATTATGGCGGTGCCGCGCGGCAGGCCGGTGACAGGACGTCGCCGGTGCGGGGCGTTATCGTGGCACTTGCACGCTGACGCGGTGCGGTTCGGTGCGAACTTTGGGGAAGTCGCTCATCGCCGCCTCGAACATGGCGCCCAGCAGCGCGCTATTGCCCGGCACCGAGCCTTCATTGCTGGCGCGCGCTTCGTACAGCGGCTCGGAGCTGGCGCGGTCGCGCAGCAAGACGGCCACCGAGCGCTCATAGCGTCGATCCATCAGGTCAGACGGGTGGTAGAGATAGGCATGGCGGCCCGGCACACCATAGCGCCAGTAGTTGTAATTGCCATGCCAGCGCCACCATAGGGGGTCATCCCAGGGCGCGTAGTCTTGGGCGCGAATGCGTTGGCCCAAAGAGACCAAGACATCGGCGCTCTTGGCGTCCTTGCTCTCTACAAAGCCTGCTTTCAAAAGCGCTGCACGCGCGCTGTTTTCAGCCTGGGTTTGCAGTTCCGCGCGCTCGCCGCTGCCTTGCTGCGAGGGCAGGCGCTCAAAGAAAAAGCTGCCCGGCTGGCGACCTTCGGGCCAGGCGCCGAAGCTGGCGACTTCACTGCTGACCATATAAGGCCCGCTGCAGGCGCTCAGGCCCAGCAAAGCGACGCTGGCCAAACCGGTCAAGACGATGCGACGTTGCGTTTTCATCAGAGTCTCCTTGGGTTTTCCGCCCATTTTGATCCTGCTTGTTTGACCGTGTGTGTTCACTCGGTGGTGCTTGTGTCGCGGTGCAAGGTGATCACCGAGCTGGCGGCTTGTGGAGGCGCACAGTTTTCTTCTTCATCAAAGGCAATGTCGCCATTGGGGTCGGCCTGGCCGGTGGCCTTGATGGTCTGGAAGGGGAACAGATCCCGGTCCATCATGTGCGAAGGCACGATATTGCCCATGGCGGTGAACATGTTTTCAATGCGGCCAGGGAACTTCTTCTCCCAGTCGTTAATCATGGCCTTGACCTGCACGCGCTGCAGGTTCTCTTGGCTGCCGCAGAGATTGCAAGGAATGATGGGGAATTCGCGGTGCGCGGCCCAGCGCACCAGATCGGGCTCCGCCACATAGGCCAAGGGGCGAATCACCACATGCTTGCCGGTGTCGCTGACCAACTTGGGCGGCATGCCCTTCATGCGGGCGCCGAAGAACATGTTCAGCAGCAGGGTGACGATGATGTCGTCACGATGGTGGCCCAGCGCAATCTTGGTGGCGCCTAACTCCTCGGCCACACGGTAGAGATTGCCGCGGCGCAGCCGGGAACACAGCGAGCAGGTGGTCTTGCCCTCGGGCACCAAGCGCTTGACGATGGAGTAGGTGTCGGCCTCTTCGATATGGAAGGGCACGCCGCGGCTCTTCAAGTACTCGGGCAGCACATGCTCGGGGAAGCCGGGTTGCTTTTGGTCCAGGTTGACGGCCACGATCTCAAAATTGATCGGGGCGCGCTGCTGCATATTCAGCAAGATGTCGAGCAGCGAGTAGCTGTCTTTGCCGCCGGACAGGCAGACCATGACCTTGTCGCCCTCTTCGATCATGTTGTAGTCGACGATGGCCTGGCCCACTTGGCGGTGCAGGCGCTTGGACAGCTTGTTGATCGCCAAAGAGGCCTTGGCGTTGGGCTCCGCGGCGGCCTCTGTGGGCGCTGCGGCTTCGAGAATTTCAGGGTTCATCATGCTTGGGCGGCGGCTTCGGGTTTCAGGCCAAACACTTCCACGCCGACGGCGTCGCAGTCGGGGTAGACGTCGGGCTTCTCGGTCGAGACGCGGGCGGCTTTCACCATCGGGTGCTTGAGCATCAAGGCCAGCACGTCATCGCACAGGGTCTCTTGCAAATGGATATGGCCTTGGCTCACCCGCTCGGCAATGCTGCTGCGGATGAAGTCGTAGTCCAGCACCTCATGCAACTCGTCGTGCTGCGGGGTCGACAGGCGCAAGGGGATGTAGAGATCCACATTGATCAGCACCCGCTGCTCGCCTTTTTTTTCGAACTCGTGCACGCCGATATTGATATTGACCTCGTAATTGCGCAAAAACAGGCGGCGACAGTCGAGCAGGGATGGGTGAGCGAGAGAGCTTTGCATAGGGCGAAAAGGCAAGAGGAATCATTGGCCCGACTGGGCGGGGGCGGCAAGAAACATGACGTCGCGCGCTTGGGCGCTGAGGTGCTGGCCGCCATCGACCAGCAAAGTGGTGCCGGTGATGGCGCGGGCTTCGATCAAGTAGCGCACGGCTTGGGCAATGTCTTCGGGCGTGGAGGAGCGCTGCAGCGGCGTCATGCGATGGGCTTGGTCAAACTCGCTCTCGGCCATGGGGCCCGAGACCAGGGTGATGCCGGGCGCCACGCCGCACACGCGCAGTTGCGGCGCGAGCGCTTGCGCCAGCAAGGTGGTGGCGCTTTCCAACGCCGCCTTGGAGAGGGTGTAGGACAAATAGTCCGGGTTGGGGTTCCAGAGCTTTTGATCCAGCACATTGATCACGCAGGCACGCGCCGCTTCATCGGGCAAGGCGCGGTGCAGCGCACGGGCCAGCACAATCGCCGGGCCAGTATTGGCGCGCCAATGCGCGTCCATCTTTGCATAGCTGAAGCTCTGGACGTCGTCGTACTCGAACAGCGAGGCATTGTTGACCACGGCGTCCAGGCGGCCGAAATGCGCCAGCACGGCAGGCACCAGGCCCTCGCATTCCGACTCTTGGGCCAAGTCGGCGCCGAACAGAGCTGCGCGTGCGCCCAATGTCTGAAGTTCAGCCGCCAGGGCTTGTGCCTCGGCCTGAGACTGGCGGTAGTGCACGGCAATGTCATAACCATGGCCCGCCAAATCGAGGGCCATGCAGCGGCCCAGGCGGCGCGCGCAACCGGTGATCAAGACGACGGGACGGGGGTTCATCCCCGGATTATCTCAGCCGAGCTTGATTTCGGCCCGTAGGCGGGCAAGACGCCCCCCGATCAAAGGGCATTGGCGCGGGGTTTTGCACGCTGCAAGGCCTTCAGCAAGCGCCAACCGAGCAAGGCCGCAATCAGGGCGGTGTAGACCAAGGGTTCGCCGAAGTTCTGCTTGCCCGCGCGCATCCAGAAGAAATGCAGCAGCGCAATGCCTGCGATCAGGTAGACCAGCTTGTGCAGCTTTTGCCAGGTCTTAGCGCCCAAGGCCTTGATGGCGCGGTTGAAGGAGGTGAGTGCCAGCGGCAGCAGCAACAGCCAGGCGGCGAAGCCCATCAAGATGAAGGGGCGCTTCAGAATGTCGCGGCCAATATCGCCCAGCGCCAGCCCCATGTCCAGCCAGCCATAGGCCAACAGATGCAAGCTGGCGTAGAAGAAGGTGAACAGCCCAAGCATGCGCCGGAACCGGGCCAGTACCGGCAGATTGAAGGCCGTGCGCAGCGGCGTGATGGCCAAGGTCAGGCACAGCGCCCGCAAGCTCCAGTCACCCAATTGCCGGATCAAGGCCTCGGCCGGGTTGGCGCCCAACTGCTCATGGGCCGCGCCCCAGACCAGCGCGGCCAAGGGCCCCAAACACAGCAAAAACACCAAGGGCTTGGCTGCGGGGTGCAGCCCGAGTGATTTCATCTTGCGCATCAGGCCCGCAACTCAGTAGTACTTTTTCAAATCCATGCCGGCATAGAGATGCCCGACTTGGGCCTCATAGCCGTTGAACATCAGCGTCGGGCGTTTTTTGGCAAACAAACCGTCTTCGCCGATGCGCCGCTCGCTGGCCTGGCTCCAGCGCGGGTGATCGACCTGCGGATTGACGTTGGAGTAAAAACCGTACTCCTGCGCCGCCGCCTTGGTCCAGCTGCTGACCGGTTGCTTTTCAACGAGGCGGATCTTGACGATGGACTTGGCCGACTTGAAGCCGTATTTCCAGGGCACGACCAAGCGCACCGGCGCGCCGTTTTGATTGGGCAGCACCTCGCCATACATGCCAAAACTCAGCAGGGTTAGCGGGTGCATGGCTTCGTCGATGCGCAGGCCTTCCACATAAGGCCAGTCCAGCGAACCATTGCGCAGGCCCGGCATCTGGCTCTTGTCGGCCAGGCTGATGAATTCCACGAACTTGGCTTTGGAGTTGGGTTCCACTTTTTTGATCAACTCGGCCAAGGAGTAGCCCACCCAGGGGATCACCATGGACCAGCCTTCCACGCAGCGCAGCCGGTAGATGCGCTCTTCCATCGCGCTGAGCTTGAGCAGGCTGTCGAGGTCGAACACGGTGGGCTTGCCGACCTCGCCCTCGACGCTGACGGTCCAAGGGCGGGTTCTCAAGCTGCCGGCATGGCGCGCGGGGTCGGCCTTGTCGGTGCCAAATTCATAGAAGTTGTTGTAGCTGCTGGCGTCTTGGTAGCGGGTGGGTTTGTCCAAGGTCATGGCGCCGGCCACCGAACTGCGAACGCCCGGGAGCGGGGGCAGCTTGCCGCCGCCGCTGACCTGGGCGAAGGCTTCGCGACTGGCCCAGGCGCTCATGGCCGCGCCAGCGCCACCTGCAAGCACCGATTGCAACCATTGGCGGCGGCGCAAATACAGCGCTTGAGGGGTGATTTCAGAGCTCGCAATCGCGGCTCCGAAGCTTGAGAGATGCTCGGTTCTTCGCATGGCAGCCTAAGGGGGAGAGTGGGCGATGTCCATCAGTCGGTTCAACAGATGCAAAGCTTACGGTGATGAAGAAATTCGCGCAGGTGGCGGGCTTTCTTTCTCCTGCTTTCGCCTGAGCGGGCCGCTTGGTGGACGCAAGACTGGGTGAGCTCAGGGCGAGTTGGATGGCTTTTCGCTCCAGCCACTCGGGCAGGTCACGGCTTTGAGCAAGCTGGCATGTTCGCCGCTGTCTTTCAGGCGCTTCAAACCGCGGTTGAAGTCGGCCAGCAGGGCGGCGCTGCGCGGATTTTGTGGCGGCAGGATCAGGTGGGTGCTGAAGCTCTCGGTCAGCAAGCGGGGGTACGCCGCGAACTGGGCGGCCTCTTCGGCTTTGAAGTGCCGCCCTAAAAGGTCGCAAGCGACATTGCGCTCCATGGGCATGGCGTCCATGCGGCCCACCAGCATCTTGCGCAGGCCGGCCAGATCAGTGGGCGTGGCGTCGCCCTTGATCTCGCCGGTCTTGATCAGGTCCCAGAACTCGGGCGTGTAGGTGTAGTCGCGCACATAGCCCACGGTGTAGGCCGCCAAGTCTTTGATTTCGCGCCAATGCAACGGCACGGACCGGCGGTGCACGATCAGCCACTGCTCGGTCAAGACGTTGTCGCTGAGCAGAAAGTCGCGCTTGCGCTCGGCCGAAGCGCCCCAGTAGGCGGAGGCATCAAAGCGGCCCGCCTTGGTTTCTTGTTGAGCCCGAGTCCAGGGCAGGAAGTGATACACCACCTCATGGCCCGAGAGTTCAAAAGCACGGCGCACGATGTGCAGCGCAATGCCCTGGTCCGGGCGGGACTGTGTGGCGTAGGGAGGCAGTTCACCCGTGGCGATTTGCAGCGTTGCCGCTTGCACCGATGCACCCAACCAGAGCAGGGTGCTCAAGCAGCCCAAGCTGACCCATGGCCGCGCAAGGCGGCATAGGTGGTTAAACGCTTTGAGGCGATGGGCGGCTCGAGTGGAGACTTGCATGAGCCGCTGTTGTTTGCTTGTGGGGCCGTCGGCTTAGAGCGTGCCGTAGGAGTGCAGGCCCGACAAAAACATATTCACGCCCAGGAAGGCGAAGGTGGTGATCACCAAGCCACACAGCGCCCACCAAGCCGAAACCATGCCCCGCAAGCCCTTCATCAAGCGCATATGGAGCCAAGCGGCATAGTTCAGCCAGACGATCAAGGCCCAGGTTTCTTTCGGGTCCCAACTCCAGTAGCCGCCCCAAGCCTCGGCCGCCCAGAAGGCGCCCAAGATGGTGGCAATGGTGAAGAAGGCAAAGCCCAAAGCGATGGACTTGTACATCAGGTCTTCGAGTGTGGCCAAGGCTGGCAGGCGCGCAGTCAAAGGCTTGCGCAGGGCCACGCAAACGCCGAAGAACACCAGCAGCCCGGTCATTTTGCGGGCCCAGCCGTCCAGGCCTTGAATGGTCTCGGGCGGCAGACCCGGGGCAAACAGGCGCGCAGCCACGATCGCAGCAATCAGGCCGACAGGCAGGCCAATCAGACCGATCAACAGGGCGCGCTGCGAGGCGGTTTTGAGCAGATAGGCCATGGCCACCATGGCAGCCAAGGCAAAGGTGCCGTAGCCGACGAAATTGGCCGGCACATGGATCTTCATCCACCAGCTTTGCAAGGCCGGCACCAAGGGCTGGATCTCATGAGCCTCGCGGGCCACCGTGTACCAAAGCAAAAAGCTCACCGCCGCGCTGATCACCAGCAAGACGTAAGCGCCCAGTGCGCGGGTCTTGAAGCGGGCTTCGTAATAGAGATAAAACAGCGCCGTCATCCAGCAAAACAGCACGAAGACTTCGTACAGATTGCTGACCGGAATGTGACCGATATCGGGCGCGATTTGATGGCTTTCAAACCAGCGCACCAAGGTGCCCACCAAGGCCATGAAGACCGCGCCCCACGCCAAGCGGGAGCCAATGGCCTCGGCCGCGCTGTTCTCGCCGTTCTTGGCGAAAAAGCCACCCCAGTAAAACAGCGTGCTCATGAAGAACAACAGGCTCATCCACAAAATCGCGCTCTGGCTGGAGAGGGCGTACTTGAGCAAGAAGACCTTGTCGGCAGCGGCCAAGTCGGCGCCAAAGGCGTCTGTTTGCTGCCCATACAGATGAATGGCCAGCAAGCTGGCGGCACCGGCGGCCAGCACCAGCACGCGCAGCGGCCGCCAGAACCAACCCAGGGCGATCACCGAGGGCACGGTCAGAATCAAAATGCCTTCTTCGTAAGCGTCCATCGAGGCGCCGTAGCGCCAAAAGGCGAACAGTCCGCCTGCAATGATGAGGGCCGCGAACAACCAGTCAAACGGGTCGCGACCCGAGAAAAGCCCGCGCCTGCCGATCTGCATGCTGGCGCCTTGGGCGGCGCTGGCGAGATCTTTGGTGCTACTGCTGGTGGTGGGGCTGACGGTGCTGCTGGCGGAGTTCATGCGCCTTCCTTCAAAAGATCAAGCTTGATTTGCTCAAATTCGCTGCCCGTGTCGGGCGTTTCGCGGGTGCTGGACAAGGCCATCCGAACGCGGGTGGTTTCGCTTTGGCCCGGTGCAGGCTCCAGCCAAATCCACAAACGGCGCTCCTTGACATAGAGCATCGCAAACACACCGATGATCAGCAGCACGGCGCCAAGATATACGAGTTTCTGCCCCGGTGCTCGCGCCACCTGAAAAACACTGGCCTGCAACTGCTTGAAATCTTCCAACTGCAGCAAAACCGGTGCAGGGTAGAACATGCTGTCCGAAAGCGCCAGCACCGACTGCGTCATGAAGGCCTGGGTCTTGGCGTCGGGTGCAGGCGAGCTCAGCTTGGCCTCTTCGCGGCTCAATTTGTAGAGTTCAAACAAGCTGCCATTGAGAATGCGCAGCAACACCTCGGAGACGCGCTGGCGCTCGGCCTCGGGCACTTCGGTCTCAATGAACTGCGACAAGGCGGGCAAGCCTCCGGTAATGGGCGTTGACTTGTCGTCGGGCTTGACGCCCTCAGCCCCTGAGAACAAAGCCAATGCGCGACGCGCGGTGGCTTGCAGCTGCGGCGTCATTTGCGGCTTGTCGTTGGGGGTGGCGGCTTCGGCATAGCGGCGCGCGGCGCGCTCGCGCAAGGCTTTGTCCATCAAGGCAGATCGCAAACGCAACCAGCCGTCCATGGCCATGTCGTCGTCGGCTGGGATGCGCAGGTAGCGGAAGGCCTCGGCCGGTGTATCGCGCACCCCGGCAAGAAAGACGCGCTGGCCGTCCAGCTCCACCGGCACCATGTAGTTGTTGTACTCGCGGGCTTGGCCGGCGGCGTCGCGCAAGCGGTAGTTGAAGGAAGGGCCGACGTTGTGCAGCGATTTGTCGCCCTTGGTCTTGGCGCCACTGCCCAGATGGTTTTGCAGCGAATCCACCAGATCGACCTTGCGCACATCGGTGCCACCAGCGCCGGCGGGGCTGCCACCCAGATTCTCGACGTTGATCACACGCAGGCCGGCGAATTCGAGCGTGAGCTTTTGGCTGTCGTTCTTCAGTTCGGTGCTGCCGCCCACCTTGCCTTCGATGAGGAAGTCGGACCCCGAGGCCACATCGGCGCGGCCCAGCGGTCGGGCCCGGAGCTTGAGATCAGAGCCGCCGTCTTCGAAGCTGCTTTGGTAGAGCGCAATGCCTTTGTAGATCAACGGTTCATTGACCTTGATCTTGGCCTCGGTGATGGCGCCGGTTTCATGGTCGCGGATGCTGACATCGCTGGCGAAGAGCTTGGGCATGCCGGTGTCGTAGTACTCGACGATGAACTTCTTCAGCTCCACATCAAAGGGCAGGTCTTGCAGCACCACGCCATTGGGCATCGAAAGAATGGCAGTGGCAGCGCGGCCGCCTTCGGGCACCATCAAATTGCCTCGGAAGCTGGGGTTGTTGGGTGCAAGGCGGTGCTCGGCCTTGACTTCGCTGATGAAGCCCCCGCCTTGGTAAATGGTCTTGTTCTGCGCCCACATCAGGGCGCGCACCAACAGGTCGCCATCGAGCAGGCCGCCGAGGCAGATCAAGACGATGGCGGAATGCGCCGCCAAATAGCCGATCTTGTTGGCCGCGCCGCGCCGGGCAGCCACCATCACACCGCGTTCACGCACCTGAACCTTGGCCTTCCAGCCCTCGGCCGTCAAATAAGCGCCCACTTGGTTCAAGGCGGCTTCGGGCGCCAGCGGCAAATGCCCCAGCGCTTTGTGGTGAAAAGCCTGCAGCGACTGCTCGCGTACATGCTCTTTGTAGTTCTTCAGGTCTTGAAAAATCTTGGGCGCATTGCGTGCAACACACAAGCTGGTGGAGATGACCAAAAAAGCCAAGATCAGCAGAAACCAGCCGGCCCCATAGACGGTGTAGAGGTCAAACTTGCCGAACACCTCGGCCCAGAAGGGGCCGAATTGATTGACGTAGTTGTTCAGGGGTTCGCGTTGCTTGACCACGGTACCGATGACCGAGGCGATGCAGATCACCGTCAGCAAGGCGATGGCAAAGCGCATCGAAGCCAGCAGGTCGATCAGTTCGCGCGCCCATTCATGGCGGCGCGGAGCCGGAGCCGGGGCCGGGGCCGTGCTGACGGTGGGTTCGCTGAGGGGAGGGGTGTCGGTGGACATCAGGGATCAGGTGCGGGCGCCAAGAAAAAAGGCCGGTGAGTTCCACCGGCCTTTTTGAGAGTTTGCAGTCTGTTGACGGCTCAGCAAGCGATGAGCCGAGCAGGGCTCAACGCAGGCCGGCGATGTAGTCGGAAACGGCCTTGATCTCGCGATCGTTCATCTTGGCGGCCACGCCAGCCATCTGGGCGTTGTTGGCGCGGGTGCCGGCGCGGAAGGCGTTCAACTGCGCTTCGGTGTAGTCGCTGTGCTGGCCCGCCAGGCGTGGGTACTGGGCGGGCAAACCGGCGCCGGTGGGGCTGTGGCAGCCTGCGCAAGCGGGGATCTGACGGTCAGCAATGCCGCCGCGGTAGATCTTCTCGCCCAGCGTGACCAGGTCTTTGTTCTTGGCAAAACCGGGCTTGGCGGACTTCGAGGCGTAGAAGGCGGCCACATTCTTGATGTCTTCGTCCGACAGCGTTGAAGCCATGCCCTTCATGACCGCGTTGTTGCGGGCACCGGACTTGAATTCGGTCAATTGCTTGGCCAAGTACTCGGGGTGCTGGCCTTGCAGAATGGGGTTGGCGGGGCTGCCGCGTGAGCCGTCTGCCGTGTGGCAGGCGGCGCAAACCTGGGCCGAAATGGCTTGGCCCTTGGCCAGGTCGGGCTTGGACGGGGCCTTGGCCTCATTGGCATTTGCAGCAGAAGCGGCAAGCAGCAGGCTCGACAACAGGAAAGCAGCAGTCTTAGTCATGAATTTATAGATTCGGTAAGCGCAACTTTAAGATTTTACAATGGCAATCCATTCAGCCAGAACACTTCATGACCAACACCTCTTCTGTGCCGCAGCATTCTGCGGAAATTGAGACATCGCCATCGGACAAGGTGGTGTTGGGATGGACCCACACGGCCCGTTTCTTGACAACGGCCAGCGAGTTGGTGCACCTGCCTGCGAGTGAGCTGCCCGAAATTGCTTTCGTGGGCCGATCCAATGCGGGCAAGTCCACCGCGATCAACACTTTGGCGCAGCAAAAGCGCTTGGCTTTTGCCTCCAAAACACCTGGACGGACGCAGCATATCAATTTGTTCGAGCTGGGGCCCAAAGACGCCGCGAATGCCTGGTTTGCCGACCTGCCCGGCTATGGCTATGCCGCAGTTGCTCGGGCCGCCAAACTGCGTTGGCAGAAAGTGATGGCCGACTATTTGGCCGTGCGTCGCAGCCTCTCCGGCGTGGTCTTGATGGTGGACTCGCGCCTGGGACTGACCGACTTGGACAAGCAGTTGCTGGAGTTCGTCGAGCCCCGCGTGCGTTCGGGCGAGGTCAAGCTGCTGGTCTTGTTGACCAAGGCCGACAAGCTCAACCGCAAAGACGCCGATGCCGCGCTGTTCGGCACCCGTGCGTACATGAAGCAGTTGGAGACCGAGGCCTCTGACATCACGGTCACGCTGTTCTCGGCACTGAAAAAACTCGGTGTGGCCAAGGTGGCGCAGACCCTGCATGCTTGGGTGCAGGCGGCGCGGGTGGTGTCGCAGGCCGAGTTTGATGCCGCTGCTGCGGCTGCTGCCGAGGCCCTGGCCGGTGATGAAAACGATGATGCAAGCGGCGATGCAAACGGCGATGCGGCCACCGCGCCGCAAGAACAGTCGCCGCGCTGAATTTTTGGGTGGTTTGAGTTGGAGCGGGTGGCGCCTGCGCCACTCAATCCGACGGGTTCAAGTCTTGCATCAGGGTGTCAACGGCGCGTTGCAGCAGGCTGGTTTCATCCAGCGCGGTGATCAAGCCGTTGGCCAACAATTGCTCGAGCGCCGCGCGCGTCAGTGAATGCCGTGCATCGGCGTCTTGGCCGATGAACAAGTAGTACTGCTGGTTCTCGCTGATCCACGCCGCCTGGGCGGTCAACCACTGGCTTTGCACGAACAGGTGGTACCAGGTGCCGATGTGTACCGAGTCCATCCAGGTCTTGATGGCTGCGAGTGCGGCGCGCTGATCCTCTTGATCAAATTGCTGCACCGGCACGGTCGGAAGCTCGCCGCGGTCGACCCGGGTATGGGCCCAATGCTCCGGCAGCTGTGATTCGCGTTCATTCAGCAGGCGCTGCAGCAACTCTTGTTGACTCAGCTCGCGCTGCGCTTGGGCGTCTGCCAGAGCCTGCGGTACGGTGTCGCCCTCGCCCAGCGCGCTTTGGCCGCGCAAGAGCCGGCCATGTTGCAGCATCAATTCATGCAACACCGGTTCACGCTGTTCATCGGGCAAGGCGATGGCGTCACAGCCCGATCGCAAGCCCTCAATCAAGCCGGGGAGGCGTTGGCGCAAAGCCTGCCGCGCGGCTTCGTCAGTGGGCGACTGCAAGCTGTCCAGCAATTCATCGACCCATTCGATGCGCTGCATCGCGGCGGCCGATTCGCGGCCATGCAAGACCATGGCTTGAACAATGACCTCCAGCCACGCTGTCTGCAAAAAATGCCGCAGCTTGCGGCCCAGCGGCGCGTCGGCGGTTTGGGCTCGGATTTGTTCGCGCAGCAGATCCATCCACTGTTTGCGCATTTGCTCGCGTTCCAGGGCGGCCAGCGCAGCGGCGCTGCGTTCGCTGCGTTGTTGGGCCTCTTTGCTGAGTTGCGCATCCACCCGGGCCAATGACTGCTCGAACAGGGCTGCTGTGGGCAAGGGGGCATCCACCAGCATCTTGACCTCGGCGTCCATCGCGCGCAAGAAGGCCTGAAATTGCTCGTCATCCGCCCGTTCAAAAGCCATGCCGTGGGCGGCCACCCGGTTCAGCAGGGCCCAGGTGGGGTGGTCTTGGCGGTGCAGCAGACTGGTGTCGCTGCGGGACAAGCGCACCACCGCCACTTGCAGCCTTGCCAGCAGCGCTTTCAGTGGGGCCAACAGGCGCGGGTCGGCCAGGATTTGGTCGTACAAGCGGCTCAGCATGTCCGGCCCACTCTTGGGGCTGAACACCGGGGGCTGCCCAGGAGTCTTGGCCTGTGCGCCCATGCCTGCTGGCCGGGTGTTGTGCTCTTGCACGCGCCGCGCCAGGCCATCCAGCGTGGCGGGTTGGCTTTGGCGGCTGGCCAGCGCAAAGCGGTGTGCCGCATCGACATCTTGCACGCGGGCCGCATGGCTGGTCACCAAATGGCTCAATTCGGCGGCGCGCAAACGGGTGCAGAGCTGGGTGTAAATGCGCAGCAGCTCCTGGGCCATTGGCGCGGCGGCCGCGCGCATCAGTCCATAGCGTTCCTGCGGCTCCAATTCCACGCTGGACATGGCCAGCAACAAGGCCTGGGCAAACAGGGCCGGGTGCAAAGGGTTCTCTCTTTTGAGCGGGCGGGCGGTGCCGCGCAAAGCGGCAAAAAAGTTGCCCAGCTGATGCAACTCTGGCCGGCATTGGTCCTCAACCGCTTGGATCACATGCGCAAGAGCCACGTCCTGCTGGGCTTGGCGTTCATCCACCAAGGACAGGGCGTCCAGGCCGAGGCTCTTTTTCGGGCCTTGCTGCAGCGGATTTTTGCCTTCACTGGCGCTTTGCAGCAGTGGCATGAGTGCCGCTTCAAAGTCCTGCAGGAAATGCGCCCGAATTCGCCGCCAGGGCTGGCGCAGTGGGAAATGCTCGGTGCGGGCCTCCAACACCGTTTGCGTGGCATTGAGCAGATGGCGGGCCAGAGCTGGCACCTCGCTCATCGCTTCTTGGAGCAGAGACTGAAGGGTCGGAGGCGTGGACATGGAAGGGGCAAGACCGGGGGGGGCTTTTGATTATCGTTGGGCAGGGGCTGCGCCGCAGCAACGCACATCTTGCAGCCTGAAGGGGCGAAAAAAAAGGGACCGCGTCAGCGGTCCCCTTCTTTGTGAGTAAAAACTCACCGATCGGCCTTGGTCTTGGCCGAGCATTGAGCGCGGCCTTTGGGCAGGGCCTTGGGGTCGGGTCTTGCCTGGAGTGGCAAGTCCTGACCCCGAGGGCATTACATGCCCATATCGCCCATGCCACCCATGCCGCCCATGCCGCCAGGCATGCCACCGGCAGGCGCTTCGTCCTTCGGTGTTTCAGCGATCATGCACTCGGTGGTCAGCATCAGAGACGCGACCGATGCGGCGTTTTGCAGCGCGGTGCGGGTCACCTTGGTCGGGTCCAGAATGCCCATTTCGATCATGTCGCCATAGGTGTCGTTGGCGGCGTTGAAGCCGTAGTTGCCCGAACCGTTCAGCACGGCGTTGACAACGACCGAAGCCTCGCCACCGGCGTTGAAGACGATTTCGCGCAGGGGAGCTTCGATGGCGCGCAGCACCAGCTTGATGCCGGCGTCTTGATCGGCGTTGGCGCCTTCAATCTTGCCTGCAGCTTGCTTGGCACGCAGCAGAGCCACGCCACCACCGGCCACGATGCCTTCTTCCACAGCAGCGCGAGTGGCGTGCAGGGCGTCTTCAACGCGGGCCTTCTTTTCCTTCATTTCGACTTCGGTGGCAGCGCCAACCTTGATCAGTGCAACACCGCCGGCCAGCTTGGCCACACGCTCTTGCAGCTTTTCACGGTCGTAGTCGCTGGTCGCTTCTTCGATCTGAATACGCACTTGCTTGACGCGAGCTTCGATGTCAGCTGCAGCGCCCAGGCCGTCGATGATGGTGGTGTTTTCCTTGCCCACTTCGACGCGCTTGGCTTGGCCCAGATCGGCCAGAGTGACCTTCTCCAGAGTCAGGCCGACTTCTTCGGCGATGACCTTGCCGCCGGTCAGGATGGCGATGTCTTCCAGCATGGCCTTGCGGCGGTCGCCGAAGCCAGGAGCCTTCACAGCCACAACCTTCAGGATGCCGCGGATGGTGTTGACCACCAGGGTCGCCAGCGCTTCGCCGTCCACATCTTCAGCAATGATCAGCAGCGGGCGGCCCGACTTGGCCACTTGCTCCAGCGTGGGCAGCAGGTCACGGATGTTGGAGATCTTCTTGTCGTACAGCAGCACGAAAGGATTGTCCAGCAGCGAGGCTTGCTTCTCAGGGTTGTTGATGAAGTAAGGGCTCAGGTAGCCGCGGTCGAATTGCATGCCTTCGACGACGTCCAGCTCGTTGTCCAGCGACTTGCCGTCTTCGACGGTGATGACGCCTTCCTTGCCGACCTTGTCCATGGCGTCAGCAATGATCTTGCCGATCGACTCATCGCTGTTGGCCGAGATCGAACCGACTTGAGCGATTTCCTTGGAAGTGGTGGTGGCCTTCGAAGCCTTCTTCAGCTCGGCGACCAGGGCAGCAACGGCCTTGTCGATGCCGCGCTTCAGGTCCATCGGGTTCATGCCGGCGGCCACGTACTTCATGCCTTCGCGCACGATGGCTTGAGCCAGCACGGTAGCGGTGGTGGTGCCGTCACCGGCGTTGTCAGAAGTCTTGGAAGCAACTTCCTTGACCATCTGCGCGCCCATGTTCTGCAGCTTGTCTTTCAGCTCGATTTCCTTGGCCACGGACACACCGTCCTTGGTCACGGTCGGGGCGCCGTACGAGCGCTCCAGCACCACATTGCGGCCCTTGGGGCCCAGGGTCACCTTGACCGCATTGGCCAAGATGTTCACGCCTTCAACCATGCGTGCGCGGGCTTCGCCGCCGAAAACAACGTCTTTTGCTGCCATGAAATTTCTCCAAATTCGTGAAAGGGACTACGCCACCTATACCGAGCATTGGTTGGGAAGGAATGCGTAGCGAGCGGCGTGCTGGCTAGGCGGACGGAGCGGAGGAACCGGAGCGTGCTTGTTGCACGTGAGGATTCCGAGCACCGCCCAACGACGCCAGCGCGTCGCGCAGTAGCTTTACTTCTCGACCACAGCGAAGAGGTCTTCTTCGCGCATCACCAGCAACTCCGTACCATCAACCTTGACGGTCTGGCCCGAGTACTTGCCGAACAGAACGCGGTCACCGACCTTCACGTTCAGGGCGATCAGGTCGCCACGGTCATTGCGCTTGCCATTGCCGACGGCCAGCACCTCACCTTGATCCGGCTTCTCAGCGGCGGCGTCAGGAATGACGATGCCCGAGGCAGTCTTGGTTTCTTGTTCGAGGCGCTTAACGATCACGCGATCGTGCAGAGGACGCAGGTTCATCACATCTCCTAGAGAGTTTCGGGTCTTCGTTGAACTGGGCGTTGGCAGCTTGCGCCCACCAGCCACCCGGTCGGGGAATTTCGAGACTTGGGACACCCGGCAAAGCCGAGCCTCTTGCGTCGTTAGCACTCGCATGGGGTGAGTGCTAGCAAACGGATTATAGGGGCGGGTCTCAGCCTTTCAAGACCCTGGGTGAGATCAGTTGGATGCTTTTGTCGAACTTGTTCGCGGCATCGAAGCAGGGCTCCGGGTGTTGCTGCGTGGCGGCATGGGTGACTCGTGAACTTTTGCACAAGGGCTAACTGGGTTGTGCCGCAACTCCGAAAAAGTTGCGCCTACCGGGTGTTGCGCAGCTCACAATGCTTTGGATTCCTAGAAAACGCGCCGGCCGAGAACGAGTGTCGACAGAGCATCGATGCACATCGCGCAGCGACGAGGAGGCAATGCCGTGTATGGAGTGGCAGATGAGGCGGGAGGAATAGCCTCAAATGAGTTTGCAGGTATACAAAAACACTCTCCAAGGCGCGCCGCATCAAGCAGGTGCTCGGCTGGCCTGTCGGCACATGCAATTGCTCTGCCTTCGCGAGCAGCAAACAAGTGCCAAGGCTTGAGGTCGGAAACGTTTGACGCATCGGAAGCGCCGTTTGCGCCGGATGTGATCCTGGCTCACCCAGGTTGGGGCGAGACGCTTTACGCCAAAGATGTGTTTCCCGAAGCGCGCTTGGTGCACTTTGCAGAATGGTTCTACAACAGCCAAGGCGCAGATATTGGGTTTGATCCCGAGTTCCCGGTCACCTTCGATGACCAAGCGCGCATCCGCAGTTGGAACGCATTGCATCTGTTGAATCTGGAGAACTGCGACGCGGCGATCAGCCCGACGCAGTGGCAGAAAGCGCAGCACCCGCTCGCCTACCAGGACAAGATCACGGTTGCGCGTGAGGGCATTGATACTGAGAACTTGTATCCCGATTCAACGGCCCGATTCAAATTGCCGACGGGTCAGGTGCTGAAGGGCGGGAATCCGGTTGTCACCTATGTGGCGCGCAATTTGGAGCCTTACCGAGGTTTTCATTCCTTCATGCGGGCCTTGCCGGCCATTCAGGCCGAGCATAAGCAATGTCATACCGTCATCGTCGGTGGTGATGAGGTCAGCTACGGCAGTCGGCCCAAGTGCGGGAAATTCAAAACTTGGCGTGAAAAAATGCTCGCCGAGGTCGGGTCAAGGCTAGACCCTGCGCGCACCCATTTCGTCGGCAAACTGTCCTATGTCGACTACAAGCGCTTGCTGCAAGTGTCAGCCGCGCATGTCTATCTGACTTACCCCTTCATGCTGAGCTGGTCGATGTTGGAGGCCATGGCCTCTGGCTGCATGGTCATCGGGTCGGATACGGCGCCGGTCCGGGAGGTGCTCTGTGGCGAACAGAACGGGCGATTGGTCGGTTTCACCGATATCAATGAAATCGCAGAGAAGACGCTGCTGGCAATCACTGAGCCCCTGCGTTTTGCATCCATTCGGGGCAATGCCGCTGCTGCTGTTCAAGCGAAGTTCAGCCGAAACCAGGGCTTGCATTGCTTTGAGTCGGCTCTGCAATTGCACGACTCGGTGGCGGTAGTGGCGCACCTGGCCAGGCCGGCTTCCCATCGAGATCGAAGTCTTGCGGGTGCGAGGGCATGAGCTTTTCCCTATAGACGCTTTCTATGGAGCACCGGCACAAAGGGTCGTCGATGAGCCGGGACAGCCAGTTGATCAAGAAATATGAAAGGGGCGAGAGATGAAAATTCCTAGATTTTTTCGACTGCCTTTCCTCTCCCACCGAATGGCGGCAAGCGAGGGGCTTCAAATTCAAGACCTCACCCTATCGGCGCGTGAAGGTAACGACCAGATCACCAGCAAGGGCGACCTTGACATCATCGATGGCGGAGACGATGCCGACAATATCGATGCCGGAGGTGGTGACGATCTCTTCACCGGCGGAAAGGGCGCCGACTATCTGCGCGGCGGCCTGGGCAATGACACTTACACCTATGTAGGGGCCGACTATGGAGCCGACCTGATCAGCGACAGCCAGGGCAGCAACAAGATCCATTTCGAAGGTGCCCAACTAGGAAGCGCGGGCTACGACGCCAGCAAACTGGCTTGCGTCGGCGCCAACGTCGTCGAGATCTGCAAGTACACGCTCGGGTCGACGGATTTTCTGCTCGCATCAAGGCGAGCGGCATGACCGGCATCTTGCTGTTCGCTGTGATCGGCTTGTGGCTATGGGTCTGCACAGCCATCACGCGGGCGTTGATGCGCAGGCTGCCGACTTGGTGGCACTCAGGTATCGGATTACTCGTATGGATTGCCCTGCTGGTGCTGCCGGTGGGGGACGAGATCGTGGGCGGGTTTCAGTTTCGAGCGCTGTGCGAGAGGAACGCAGTTTTTCACGTCGGCGTTGGAAACCCTAACGGTAGAACTACACGGTACTCGAGTAGCCCGTTAAATGAAGCAGTGCCTGGTACGGCTATCCCCATCTACCACACCGGAGATGTTTATACCGATGTGCAATCGGGTGAGATCGTGGTGAGGTCTGATTTGTTCGTTGCAGAAGGCGGCGTTTTCATCCGGGCTCTCGGTATCGCCGAACGCAACGCACCGATCACCATAGGTCGACCGTATTGCTCTCCAGAGGATGTTCGTGGAGAACGAGTGCATCGCACGCTCAAATTCTCTGTCATCAACTGATTGATTGAGGGAGAACAATTGGGCTGCTGCCGGTTTCATGGACACCTTGTTAAGGTGTGAAGTGAAATCGGAGGTTGGTTATGGGAACAAGACGGCAATTCAGCCGGGAGTTCAAAGTTGAGGCGGTGAAGCTGGTCAAAGAGCGCGGCGTGTCGATCACGCAGGCAGCGCGGGACTTGGACATTCACCAGACGATGCTGCGGGCTTGGATACGTGAGATTGCGGCTGATTCGCAGCAGGCATTTCCAGGTAAAGGCGTGATGAAGCCTGAGCAGGCCGAAATTGAGCGGCTGAAGAAAGAAGTGGCCAAGCTCAAGATGGAGCGCGACATCTTGAAAAAAGCCGCGGCCTACTTTGCGAAGGACTCACTGTGAAGTTCGAGTTCGTGGCAAAGCACCGAGGGGTCTGGCCGGCGGTGGTGATTTGCGGGGCGCTCGGTGTCTCGCGCAGCGGCTTTTATGCCTGGCTGAACAGGCCGCGAAGCCAACGCAGCCTGCGCCATGAGCGCATCGGCGAGCAGGTCAAGCAGAGCTTTTTGGACAGTGACCGCACCTATGGCGCCCGCCGGGTTTGGCGCGACGTGCTGGCCGTTGGCGTGAGCTGTGGGCTGCACCTGATCGAGAAACTCATGCAGCAGCAAGCGCTGCGTGCAAGGCCCAGGCGGCGCGGCCTACCCAAGGATGACAGCCAACGAGGCGAGGCCGCGAGCAATGTGCTGGATCGACAATTCAAGGCCGAGGGGCCGAATCAGAAGTGGGTGGCGGACTTCACCTACATCTGGACGGCCGAAGGCTGGCTGTACGTTGCAGTGGTGCTGGACCTGTTCTCACGCCGCGCAGTGGGCTGGTCGATGCAGGCCAGCATGACATCGCAGCTGGTGGCGGATGCGCTGATGATGGCCGTTTGGCGTCGAGGCAAGCCGCTGGCACTTTTGCATCATTCGGATCAGGGCAGTCAATACACCAGCGGCCACTTCCAGCAACTGCTCAAGGACCATGGCATCACCTGCAGCATGAGTCGCGCAGGCGAGGTATGGGACAACTCAGCGATGGAGAGCTTCTTCAGCTCAATGAAGACCGAACGTATTGCACGCAAGGTCTACAGAACGCGCGACGAAGCAAGGGCTGATGTATTCGATTACGTCGAGCGGTTCTACAACCCGACTCGGCGTCATTCAACTATCGGCTATGTCAGCCCGGTACAGTTCGAGCAAGCTCATCGAGCTTAGGTCGGCGTCC
>CAMFGY010000038.1 GCA_945952065.1 uncultured Burkholderiales bacterium
TCACCGTGAAAGGGTGGTGTCCTAGGCCTCTAGACGAAGGGGACTAAACCTTCTACTTTCCTGAACCGCGCGCCGCCAAACAAAATATTTGGTGGAGATAAACGGGATCGAACCGTTGACCTCTTGCATGCCATGCAAGCGCTCTCCCAGCTGAGCTATACCCCCAATCAAAACAAAACTTCTTTCAGCGCTTCTGCAAGCCAGATTTTTCTTCTGATTCGCGTCCACTGCTTCCTGACGCTTTGTTTATCGCGCTGTTCAAGCAAGACGTAGATTGTAGAACGATTTTTAGTTGGAATGCAAGCGTTTGATCACAATTTCTTTTTCAAACAGCTCAAGCACCGCATCCACGCTGGGCGTTTGCACCCGACCGCAGACCAAAGCCCGCACCGGCATGGCCAAAACAGGCATCTTGATGCCGTGCTCGGCGATGGTTTCTTTGATGGCGGCTGCGATCTGAGCCTTGGTCCATTCCGTCAGTGCCTCCAAGCGCTGGGCCAAGCTCGCCAGCGCTGGTTTGACGGCCTCGGTGACATGACTGGCCAAGTCTTCAGCACTGGGACTGACCGGTGCGAAGTACATGCTCAGCCAATCGCACAAAGCCACGGTGGTGGAGCAACGATCTTTGAACAGAGCGCACATGGCTTGCAAGCGCACGGACTCGGCCTCAATGCCGCGCTGGCGCAGTTGCGCAGCCACCAAGTCTGCCAAGCGCGCATCACTGGCCTGCTTGATGTACTGGCTGTTGACCCATTCCAGCTTGGCGGGGTCCCATTGGGCGGGGCTTTTATTCAGATGGGTTCCGTCGAACCAAGACACCAACTGCTCGCGGCTGAACAACTCATCATCCCCATGGCTCCAGCCCAGGCGCGACAGGTAGTTCAGCATGGCTTCAGGCAAGTATCCGGCTTCTTCGTAGGCCGTGACGCTGACGGCGCCCCGGCGCTTCGACAGCTTTTGCCCATCGTCGCCCAGAATAACGGGCACATGGCCAAACTGCGGCAAGGGCGCACCGAGCGCCTTGAAGATATTGATCTGCCAAGGGGTGTTGTTGACATGCTCGTCACCACGGAAGACATGGCTGATCTGCATGTCCCAATCGTCCACCACCACCGCGAAGTTGTAGGTGGGCACGCCCAGGCTACCCGCCGGCGCATCCTCGGCGGCAGGCCGAACGATGATCAAGTCGTCGATTTCGCGGTTGTTGATGGTGATGGGGCCTTTCACAAGGTCATCCCAAGTCACATCGCCTTCCAGTGGGTTCTTGAAGCGAACCACCGGGGCCACACCGGCCGGTACTGGCGGCAAGGTCTTGCCTGCCTCCGGGCGCCAACGGCCGTCATAGCGCGTTTTTTCGCCACGGGCGCGCTGCGCCTCGCGCATTTCGTCCAACTCCGCAGGTGTGCAATAGCAGCGGTAGGCCTTGCCTTCGGTGATCAGTTGCTCGGCCACGGCGTGGTAGCGCTCCAAGCGTTGCATCTGATAGATCGGACCTTCGTCATAGTCCAAGCCCAGCCATTTCATGGAAGCCAGGATTTGCTCCACCGAGTCTTGGGTCGAGCGAGCCACGTCGGTGTCTTCGATGCGCAGCACAAACTTGCCACCAAAATGCCGCGCATAAGCCCAGGAATACAAGGCGGTGCGGGCCGTGCCCAGGTGCAAGAAGCCCGTCGGCGAGGGCGCGATACGCGTGCGAACGGGAAGAGAGGCGTTTTGGCTCATAGCGATTTCAAAGTGGAGAGTCCGCGCAACAAATCGTCGGTGATGTCATCCACATGTTCGAGACCTACGGACAAGCGAATCAAGCCTTGGCTGATGCCGGCTGCCTGACGTTGCGCTTCGCTGAGTCGACCATGCGAGGTGGTTGCGGGATGCGTGATGATGGATTTGGTGTCGCCCAGATTGGTGGCGATGCTGAGCACGCGGGTGCTGTCGATGATGTGGAAGGCCTTGGCACGCGCAGCTTCGGGAGAATCGGCGCGCAGCTCGAAAGACAGCACCGCCCCGCCCTGCCCTGATTGCTGACGCATCGCCAATTCATGCTGCGGATGGGAGGGCAACGCGGGGCAATAAACACGTGCCACCTCGGGTCGAGCTTCCAGCCAGCGGGCCACAGCCAAGGCGCTTTCGCTTTGTGCTCGCAAGCGCAGATTGAGGGTCTCCAGGCCCTTCAGAATGACCCAGGCATTGAAAGGCGCCAACACCATGCCCGCGGTCCGCATCACCGGGCCGAACACATCTTTGATCAGCGCATTCGGGCCGCACAAAGCACCGGCCATGACACGCCCCTGCCCGTCCATGAACTTGGTCGCAGAGTGCATCACCAAATCAGCGCCCAATCGGGCGGGCTGCTGCAGGGCGGGCGTGGCATAGGTGTTGTCCACCACCAGCAAAGCACCGGCCGCGTGGGCCATTTCGGCCAAGGCGGCAATATCGCAAACCTCGGTCAGCGGATTGGTCGGCGTCTCGGCGAAAAACAGTCGGGTCGTGGGCTGAATGGCGTCACGCCATTCCTGCAAATCGGTCTGAGAGACAAAGGTAGTCTCCACGCCGAATTTGCCGAACTCCTTGGCGAACAAATTGATGGTGGAGCCAAACACCGAACGTGAGCACACCACATGGTCGCCAGCTTTGAGCAAGCCCATGCAGACCAGCAAGATAGCGCTCATGCCGGTCGACGTGGCAATCGCCGCTTCGGTCCCTTCCATGGCGGCCAAACGAGCTTCCAGGCTGCGCACCGTGGGGTTGCTGGTGCGCGAGTAAGTGAAGTCTTCTGAAGCCGCAAACCGGCGCGCCGATTCCTCAGCATTGGGCTGGACGAAGGTGCTGGTCAGGAACAAGGCCTCGGAGTTCTCCCCGTGTTGGCTGGGAGCCAAGGCGGTGCGCACGGCCAGCGTCTCTGGCCGCAATCCCTCGGGCAACTGCGCACGCAGCAAACGGCGCTTTTCATCGTGGCTCATTGGCCCTCACCCCCGCTTTGCAAGGCCAAGCGGGTGCGGGCTGGGCCGTCTTCCTCATCCCCTTGCGCGCGGCGCTGCGCTTCCAATTTGGCGAAGTCTTCGGCCGTCACGTCGCCGGTGACATAGACGCCATCGAAGCAAGAGGCTTCAAAGCCCTGCACGGCTGGTTGCAAGGCAGCGACCACGCGCTTCATCGCGTCCACGTCTTGATAGATCAAGGCATCGGCGCCAATGAACTGGCGAATCTCTTCGATATTGCGGTTGTGCGCGATCAGCTCTTCGCTGGTGGGCATGTCAATGCCGTAGACATTGCGGTAGCGCACCGGCGGCGCGGCCGAGGCCAGATAGACCTTGCGCGCACCGGCCTCACGCGCCATTTGCACGATTTCTTTGGAGGTGGTGCCGCGCACGATGGAGTCATCCACCAACAGCACATTGCGGTTCTTGAATTCCAGGCCGATGGCATTGAGCTTTTGGCGCACCGACTTTTTGCGCGCGCCCTGCCCCGGCATGATGAAGGTGCGGCCCACATAGCGGTTTTTCACAAAGCCTTCGCGATAGGGCTTGCCGATGCGGTGCGCCAATTGCATGGCGGACGGGCGGCTGGACTCCGGGATCGGGATCACTACATCAATGTCGCTGGGCGGCATGGTGGAGATCAAGCGCTGCGCCAAGGTCTCGCCCATATTCAGACGGGCTTGGTACACCGAGATGCCATCCATCACCGAATCGGGGCGGGCCAGATAGACAAACTCAAACATGCAAGGGTGCAGCGAGGGGTTCTCGGCACATTGCTGGGTGCTCATCTGGCCGTTCATGTCGATGAACAAGGCTTCACCGGGCGCCACGTCACGGATCAGCTGATAGCCATTGCCCTCCAAGGCCACGCTTTCGCTGGCCACCATGAACTCGCCATCAGCCGCCTGCCCAAAGCACAGGGGGCGGATGCCGTAGGGGTCGCGAAACGCCAGCAAACCGTGGCCAGCGATCAAGACGATCACGGCATAAGAGCCCTTGATGCGCTTGTGCACCGCGCGCACGGCCTTGAACACGCCTTCCGCCCCCAGGGGCAGATCGCGTGCAGCCAGCTCCAACTCATGGGCCAGCACATTGAGCAGGACCTCGGAGTCGCTCTCGGTGTTGATATGGCGGCGATCAATGTCAAAGAGCTCTGTTTTTAGGCTTTGTGCATTGGTCAGATTGCCGTTGTGCACCAGCACCAGGCCAAACGGCGCATTGACGTAAAAAGGCTGGGCCTCTTCTTCGCTGTAGGCATTGCCGGCCGTGGGATAACGCACCTGACCCAAGCCAATGCTGCCCGGCAAGGCTCGCATATTGCGGGTCCTGAAGACGTCGCGCACCATGCCTCGGGCTTTGTGCATGAAGCACTTATTGCCCTGCATGGTGACGATGCCTGCCGCATCTTGACCGCGATGCTGCAAAAGCAGCAGCGCGTCATAAATCAGCTGGTTGACCGGGGAGCGAGAAATCACGCCAACGATGCCGCACATGGCTATTCCTTGTCTTGTAGAGACGCTAACAACAGAAAAACAAATTCTTCAAACAAACCCTGCGCCACTGGCCAAAGCGTCTGCACCTCAGGCCATGCCCGGCACCGACTGCAAGAGCTCCGCCGGCAACAAGGGCCGCAAGGTTTGCAACAACGTTTGCAGGACCGGCACACTTTGGGCCCCCTGCCAAGCCTGTGACTCTATCGCCGGGGTCATGCCCACGACAAGCACCAAGGCCAAACAGATCAAGAGCCCACGCAAAAATCCAAAGCCTGCACCCAAAAATCGATCAATCAAGCTCAGCGGCGAGGCGTGCAAAAGCGCACGCAGCAATTTCGCCCCCAAGCCCCAGGCCAGCAAAACCAGCACAAAGGCAATCACCAAACCCGCGACATGAGCCACACTGACACCCAGCTTGGCCTGCGGCAAGCAGGACTCAATCCAAGGGCTTAAAAAAGGCGCCACCCCATAGGCCACCAACCAGCCGGCCAAGGACAACAACTCGAACACCAAGCCACGCCACAAGCCCAACAAGAGCGAGGCGCCCATCAGGCCCAGGAACAAGCAATCGATCCAGTTCACGCCCGCCGCGTCCCTGTGGTGCTCAAATTTCTGTGTCGCAGTACAGCCGCGATCAAAGCGTCAGCACAGCAGTGCTCAAACCGGCTGCACGGATGCGAGCGGCCGCCTTGTCTGCCTCTTCACGATTGGCAAAAGGCCCAATGCGCACCCGGATTCGATCACCGGCCGGGGTCTTGGCCACCTGGGTGTAGGTTTTCATTCCGAGTTTTTCCAGCTTGAGGCGCACCTCCTGCGCCGCCTTGCTGTCCGCATAAGCCCCAACTTGCACCACCAAACGAGCTGAACCTTCAGCGCCACGCGCATCGCTCGCTTTGCCATCGAGCAAAGACTGCACACGTGCGGCCTCGTTCGAACCGCCTTTGGCTTCACTGCGGGCCTCGTGGCTCTTGGTGCGATCTGCGGCCTTGTCGCTGGCCTTCTCAAGGCTCTTGTCGGCGAGCTTCTCTGCAGCTTTTTCCAGCGGTTTTTCTGCGGCCTTGGGCGGCTGCGGCGCGGGTTTGCTTTCTGCCTTTGGCTCGGATTTGGGCTCAGGCTTGGGCTCGGGCGCTTTTGGTGCCGTGGGCTTGTTCGCTTCAGGCAATGCCTGAATTTGCGCCGGCACGGGCGCCGGTTCAGGCGGGTTGACAGAGGATTTCAGCGGCGCAGGGCTGGGCGCCTCAGCGGCCGGCAGAGCTGGCAACTGCTGCGCGGGGATTTGCTGGCCAGGGACTTGCTGGGCACCAATGGGCGCCGGCACCTTCAAGGCCGCCACATGGTCCTTGCTGGGAATCTCGATGGGGAGATCGACAGGAATCGGGCGCGGCTGCGTTTCAAAAAGCAAGGGAAAGCCGATCACACCCAGCCCCACCAAGACGGCCGCACCTATCAAACGATGGCGCGCGCGGACCCGCAGTTGTTGAACCGCGTCCGCAGAATCGGACACTGATTTGGCAGCCGGCGGTGGCGTTCCGCGCTTGAAAAATGACAGCAGACCCATGGCGATATGGCAGCGTGAGCCCCTAACAGGCTGAGGTTCTGGCCTCGGATAGAGGCCTGGATTTCAAGACAGGATCGAAGTGGACTTGGCCGGTTTGCCGGCTTGCAAACGAGGCACGCCGTTCTTCAGCACACCCCCCACGGTATGGAAGGAACCGAAGACCAGAATTCTATCAGCGGGGTCCGCGCCAGCCGCCGCAGCATTCAAGGCCGTCAAAGGATCGCCGTGTGAATGGAGCGTTACTTGTGCGCCTGCCTTTAACTCGCCAGCCGCACGCATTTGCTCAAACTGAGCCAACAAGGCCTCAGCCTTCGCGGCACGAGGGATTTCTAAATCACAAAAGTGCCACACATCAATGATCGGCGCCATGCGTTGGAAAATGGCCGCAAGATCCTTGTCGGCCATGGCCCCAAACACTGCGTGGGTGCAGGGGAAGAAGCCCATTTGGTCCAGGTTCTGCGCCAGCGCTGCCACGGCGTGCGGGTTGTGCGCCACATCCAGCACCAAGGCCGGTTGACCGGCCACCACCTGGAAGCGCCCAGGCAACTCGACCATGGCCAAACCATTGCGCACCGCTTGCGCACTGATGGGCAGGCGTTCGTACAAGGCCTCAAACACCGCCAAGACGCCGGCCGCATTGAGCAATTGATTGACGCCGCGCAAGGCCGGGTATGCCAAGCCACTGAAGCGCCGGCTGCGCCCCGACCATTGCCATTGTTGGCGATCACCGCTGTAGGTGAAGTCGACCCCGAGCTGGCGCAAGTCAACACCCAGCTCTTGAGCGCGCGCGGCCAAACTGGCCGGGGGCATGGGATCGCTGACCACCACCGGACGGCCCGCGCGCATGATGCCGGCCTTCTCCCGCCCGACCGATTCCCTGTCTGGCCCCAGGTACTCGGTGTGGTCCAGATCGATGCTGGTGATGACGGAACAATCCGCATCAATCACATTGACCGCGTCCAAACGACCGCCCAAGCCCACTTCCAGAATCACCAAGTCCAAAGGTTCGGCCGCCAGACGCAGCATGATGACCAGGGTGGTGAATTCAAAGTAAGACAGGGTGAGTTCACCGCGCGCTGTCTCCACCGCTTCAAAAAAGGGCAGCAAAGACTCGGCACTGACCGGCGCCCCGCCAACGCGGCAACGCTCTTGAAAGTGCACCAAATGCGGCTTGATGTAGAGCCCCACCCGGTAGCCCGCCTGCAAGGCAATCGACTCCAACATGGCACAGGTTGAGCCCTTGCCATTGGTGCCCGCCACCATCACCACCGGGGTCTCGAACTTCAGGCCGAGCCGGTCACGCAGGGCGATGACACGATCCAGCGTCATGTCAATGGTCTTGGGATGCAGGCGTTCGCAGTGGGCGAGCCATGCGTCCAGCGTATCCGGACGTGCGGAGGGGGTTTGCAAGCTATCAGAGGACATGGTCTTCATCGATTCACAAAACAGCACGGCCAGACCTTGTGGGCCTGGCCGCTGGGTTTGACAAGCCAAAGGGCTTGAAGGGAATCAAGCCACTGCGTCGGAGCTCATGCGTTGCAGCATGGCCAACTGGCGCGCAATCGTCTCACGCAGTTCACGGCGATCCACAATCATGTCGACGGCGCCCTTTTCCATCAGGAACTCTGCCCGCTGGAAGCCCGGCGGCAGCTTTTCACGCACCGTGTTTTCAATCACGCGAGGGCCGGCAAAACCGATCAGCGCCTTGGGCTCGGCAATCACCACATCGCCCACAAAGGCAAAGCTGGCCGACACACCCCCCATGGTTGGATCGGTCAAGACCGAGATGTACGGCAGTTTGGCCTTGGCCAAGCGGGTCAGCGCCGCATTGGTCTTGGCCATCTGCATCAGGCTCAACAAGCCCTCTTGCATGCGGGCCCCGCCGGTGGCGGTGAAGCAGATGAAGGGCGTTTTTTGCTCGATGGCGGTTTCAACGCCGCGCACAAAACGCTCGCCCACCACCGAGCCCATGGAGCCGCCCATGAAGTTGAATTCGAAGCAGGCGGCCACCACAGGCACCGTCATGACGGCGCCACCAATCACCACCAGGGCATCGGTTTCACCGGTGTGCTCCAGCGCTTCCTTGAGGCGATCGGGGTACTTTTTGCTGTCTTTGAACTTCAGCGCGTCGACAGGCAGCACCTCTTGGCCGATTTCGAAACGGCCTTCGCCGTCCAAAAAGGCGTCCAGACGGGCGCGCGCGCCAATCCGGTGGTGATGGCTGCACTTGGGGCAGACATTGACGTTTTGCTCCAAGTCGGTCTTGTACAGCACCGTCTCGCAGGATGGGCACTTGATCCACAAACCTTCCGGCACCATGCGGCGCTCGGTGGGGTCGGTTTGCTGCATCTTGGGCGGCAGAAGTTTTTCAAGCCAACTCACAAGCAGACTCCTTTGTCTTTTGAACGGAAGCGACGGGCTAGGCGTCTAGCGCAGCCCGAATCTCGCGGATGAACTGGGCACCCGTCTGGGCGACATTATCGCGCGGCTGGACCTCCAGCAACTCAACCAATCGCGAACCAATCACCACAGCGTCCGAAACATCGGCCACGGCGCGGGCGGTTGCAGCGTCACGAATGCCAAAACCAACGCCCACAGGCGTGCTGACATGGCGGCGAATGCGCGGGATCATTTCGGCCACAGCTGCCGTGTTCAGGTGGCCCGCGCCGGTCACGCCCTTGAGCGACACATAGTAGACATAGCCGCTGGCAATTTCACCGATGCACTGCATGCGAGCCTCGGACGAAGTGGGCGCCAGCAAAAAGATGGGGTCCAGCTCTTGAGCTTTCAGCAAAGCGGCAAAGGCTTCGCATTCCTCAGGCGGATAGTCCACGACCAGCACACCATCCACACCGGCTGCCTTGGCATCCACCACAAATCGTTCAATGCCGTAGCGCTCAATCGGATTGGCATAGCCCATCAAGACCACTGGCGTGGCCTGATTGCTGCGGCGAAACTCGGCCACGTCGGCCAATACGCGCGCCAAGCCGATGCCGGCCTTGACGGCGCGTTCGGCGGCGCGTTGGATCACTGGGCCATCGGCCATGGGGTCAGAAAACGGCACGCCGAGTTCGATCACATCCGCCCCTGCCTCCGCCATCGCCAGCATCAGCGGCACCGTGGTTTCTGGATAGGGGTCGCCCGTCGTGACAAAAGGAATCAAGGCCTTGCGGCCTTCGGCGACCAAGCGCGCAAAAGTGCTTTGAATGCGACTCATGGCTGGGCTCCCTTCTGCGGCATGGCTACGGCAATAGGCGCAACAGCGTCACCGCCCTTTACCGATTGGCCTTTGCAAGAAGGCCGGCAATAGAACTCTGCCTTGGACAAGTCGGCCACGGTGCCAATGTCTTTGTCGCCCCGGCCTGACAAACACACCAAGAGGTGCTGATCGGCCGGCAGCGTCGGCGCCAGCTTCATGGCATGGGCCACCGCATGGCTGGACTCCAGCGCAGGGATGATGCCTTCGGTGCGGCACAGATGGTGAAAGGCTGCCAGCGCCTCTTGGTCGGTCACGCCCACATACTCAGCGCGGCCGATGTCCTTCAAATAGGCATGCTCGGGGCCGACGCCGGGGTAGTCCAGACCCGCTGACACCGAATGGGTTTCAATGATCTGGCCATGCTCGTCTTGCAGCAAATATGTGCGATTGCCATGCAGCACGCCCGGGCTGCCGGCCGACAAAGTGGCCGCATGCTTGCCGGATGCAATGCCCTCGCCTGCGGCTTCCACGCCGATCAGCCGTGTTCCGGCATGCTCGATATAGGGATAAAAAATCCCCATCGCATTGCTGCCGCCGCCCACGCAGGCAATCACAGCGTCAGGCTGCCGCCCAATCATGGCGGGCATTTGCTCCAGGCATTCATCGCCGATGATGCGCTGGAAGTCGCGCACCATCATGGGATAAGGATGCGGGCCAGCCACGGTGCCAATGATGTAAAAGGTCGACTCGACGTTTGTGACCCAGTCACGCATCGCTTCGTTCAGAGCGTCTTTGAGTGTCTTGGAGCCGGACTCCACCGGCACCACGCGAGCACCCAGCAAATGCATGCGGTACACATTGGGGCTTTGCCGCTTGATGTCTTCGCTGCCCATGTACACCACGCATTCCATGCCGTAGCGGGCGCAAATGGTGGCCGTGGCCACGCCATGCTGGCCGGCGCCGGTTTCAGCAATGATGCGCTTTTTGCCCATGCGCTTGGCGAGCAAGGCTTGGCCAATGGTGTTGTTGATTTTGTGGGCGCCGGTGTGATTGAGGTCTTCGCGCTTCAGAAAGATCTGCGCGCCCCCCAATTCGCGGCTGAGGCGGTCGGCGTGATACACCGGGCTGGGGCGACCGACAAAATGCGCCAGTTCTTTTTTGAACTCGGCGATGAAGTCGGGGTCTTGGGCGTAGTGGGCATAAGCCGCCTTGAGCTCATCGAGCGCATGCACCAGCGTCTCAGAAACAAAGCTGCCGCCATAGGTTTGGCCCTTGACCGGGCCGAAATGCCCTTGGGCATTGGGTTGCTGATAGGTACTCATAGATTTGTGGGATTCAATCTCAATCTGGCTGATTCACATCCGCCGTCGCCAAAAGCGCATCGGCTTGGCGTACGGCGGCGCAGAACTGACGCATCAGGTGGACGCTCTTGAGGCCCTTGGCCTCGGCTTCCACGCCTGAACTGACGTCAACGGCCCAAGGCCGCAGCTGAGTGATCCCAGTCAGCACATTTCCGGCATGCAACCCACCAGACAAAACGACTGGAGAGCGCACGTTTTTTGGAATGAGTGACCAATCGAAGACCTTTCCACCGCCACCATAGCCCTCGACATGGGCGTCGAGCAGAATGGCTTGGGCTGCTGAATACTGTTGCGCGTAGTCTAGCAAATTGAAGCCGGCCGTGACACGAGCGGCCCGAAGGTAAGGCCGCCCAGAGCGATTGCAGTCTTCGGGCGTCTCATCCCCATGAAATTGCAGCAGCATATGGGGCAAGGCCGCCAAGCCTGCTGCGAGTTCGGCCTCGCTGGCATTGACGAACAGCCCCACCGGCATCACAAAAGGCGGCAGCAAGCGCGCCAACTCAGCGGCGCGCGCCGGGCTGACATAACGCGGACTTTTGGCGTACATCACAAAGCCAATGGCGTCCGCGCCCGCCTCGACAGCGGCGAGCACATCGGCCTCACGCGTCAGGCCACAGATTTTGATGCGGGTGCGATGGTTCATCATGAGGCTATCGGCCATGTCGGAAGCCCGGCAGCCAGTCCATGGCCGCGGTGTGGCTGGGGATGCTGTCTTCGGCGTCGTAATAGGGGCCTGTGAAATAAAGGCCATCGGGCGAAAAGGTCGGCGCCGCAAAGCTGCGATCGCGCCGCGCCAAGACCTCGGCAAACCAAGACACCGGCTTGGCGCCGCGCCCCACCACCAAAAGGCTGCCCATCAAATTGCGAATCATGTGGTGCAAAAAGGCCGAGCCGTCGAAATCAAAGCGCCAATAGTCGCCATGCTTTTCGATCTCAATCTTGCGCATGGTCTTGACCGGCGACGCCGCCTGGCAGTCCGAAGCCCGGAATGCACTGAAGTCATGCTCGCCGATCAGCAAGGCGGCCGCCTCGCGCATCAAGTCAGCGTCAAGCTTGCGATAAGTCCAGCCCACCAAGCCTGCGTCAATCGAGGGGCGCACCGCCGATTCCAGCAACACATAGCTGTAGCGCCGGCCGCGCGCATCAAAGCGGGCATGGAAATCGGCCCGCGGGAACAGGGCCCATTGCACCGCGATGTCCTTGGGCAAATGGCAGTTGGTGCCGCGCACCCAGGAACTGAGCTCTCGCTCCACTTCGCAGTCCAAATGCACCACTTGGTTGAGTGCATGCACGCCCGCATCCGTGCGTCCCGCGCAAACGGTTTGGATGCGGCTTGCCGTGAACTGACTCAAGCCCTTTTCCAGCACATCTTGCACGGTCTGCCCGTCGGGCTGGCTTTGCCAGCCCCGATAAGCCCATCCGCGGTAACTGACCCCCAAAGCAACACGCATTACGTCACTCAATGATTCATGGCAAAAGAAAAAGGACGCCCGGCCAAGCCGGGCGCCCTTGATTGTCTCGCATGCCGCGCAGCGGCGTTTTCAGCGCAGTTCGTTCAACATGGCTTGCGCTTTGTCGCGCAGCGGGCCCGAAGATTTGGAGATCAGTTCCTGCAGCACTTCGCGAGCCCCTTCGGTATCGCCGATTTGGCGGAACTCATCGGCCAGCTCCAACTGCCGCAACAAGGGGTCGCCTTCGTCTTCCATCAGGTCAAAAGCATTGGCCAAAGGAGCCGCAGCTTCTTCGACGGGCGCCTCGCCTTCATTGATCATGGCGGCAAATTCGGGCGGCAGATCCAAATCATCCATAGGCGCCGACTCTGGAACCGGAATGGGCGCCGGGCTGGCGGCCTCCGGCGTGCTCAACTCTGGCAGGTCCAGATTGATGGCCGACAGATCAAAGTCCAGCGCACCTGCGTCAGCCGCAGGCGAAGGTGCAGGGGCAGCAGCGTCCGTGACCGGCAGATCATCCAGATCAAACTCAAGATCGATGGGCGCCGTCGGGTCCACCGCCGGGGGCGGTGCCGACAAGTCAAAGTCCATGGCCAAGGGCGCCTGCTCGACCGTGGTGGCCATGGCCTGGGTCGCGTCCATGGCGGTCGGCGACACCGCGTCAGGTGCCGGTGCTGGCGCGCCCAGATCCAAGTCCAGATCGAGATCAAAGCCACTCATCGGGCTGGTGTCAGCCGCGCTTGAACTGCGCCCCATGGGCTCCGTCGCCAGATGGGCCGCGGTGTGCGGCATGGTGCTGGCGTCCATGGGCTCGGGCGGCAGCTCCCGACCCGTGCTGTTCAGGCCGGGTGCGCCCCCGGGTTGGTACAAGGGGTTCTCGGGGTCAATTTGTCGGCCCAACTCTTGCGCACGCGCCCAGTCGTCGCCCGCGCCGCCGGTCTCTGCAAACAACTGAACCGCCAGTTGCTCAAAGCCTTTGGTGTCACGGCGTTTGGCATAGACCTCCAGCAACTTGACGCGGATCGCCAAGCGATCCGGCGTGGCGCGCAAGGCCTCTTTCAGAATTTCCTCGGCCTGCAGATCACGCCCGTAAGCCAAGTACACATCGGCCTCGGCCACCGGATCCACGTCGCCAATCGCGTCCAACTGGCTCAGGGAGTAATTCATCGACGACGCAGCGCCCGAGGCGTCGCGTGTATCGACGCGCTGGCCACCGGTCGCGCCGAAGAAGGAATCCGGCTGCAAGCGGCTCTCATGGAAACCTGTATCGGCTTTGCCACCGCCACGACGCGCGCGCAAGCGGAACAATCCAAAGCCGCCAGCCGCCAGCGCCAACGCGGCGCCCGCCAAGGCCAGGGGGCTGGCCAAGAACTGGTCGAGCAGACCGGGTTCAGCCGCTTCGGGCTGCGGCGGCAAACTCATGGGGGCCGAGGCGCGCTTGGCGGCCGATGCGGCAGCCGACGCGGCAGAAGCCGTCACGGCAGGCTTGGCCGCAGAAGCCGCGACAGAAGCGGCCGTCGAAGCAGCGCTCGGCGTCGAGGTCGAGGCCGGCTCGGCAGCGGGCGCGGCGGCAATCACCGGCGCCGCAGGCAAGGCAGGCGCTGGCGCAGGGCTTGCCACAGGCCCAGGTGCGGGCGTAGCAGCGGCCACGGCCGACGCCGCTGGCTTGGCAGCGCTGGAGATCTTTTTGAGCTCCTCCACATTGCGCGTCAATTCGGCCATGCGGGCCGCCGCGTCTTTCTTTTCAGTCTCTTTCGAGGCCTTGACGGCTTTGGCGTCCACCCCTGCCGCATTGGCACTGGCGGCCTTGCTCAGGGTCAATTTGTCGGGCGTAGGCGCAGGAGCCGGTTTGCGGTCTTCCACTGCCGCTTGCACCTTGCCCTTGGCTTGACGCTCGCTTTGTTCTTTTTCGAGCGTCGGCGCGGCGCTGCTCAAGCGCAGGCGGTAGGCGCTGAAGTCAGCGCTTTGCGCACGAATCACTTCACGAGCCTCTTGCTCCGGCAAGGCGCTCAAGGTCTCGCCACTGGGCACTTGCAAGACCACACCGGACTTGAGCCGGTTCATATTGCCACCCAGGAAGGCGTCCGGATTGCTGCGGTACAGGCCGACCAGCATCTGATCCAGAGACACGCCTGGCGGCTGCGTCTTGTTGGCAATTCGGGCCAGGTAGTCGCCGGGCTTGACCTTGTATTCCGAAGCAGGGCTGCTCGCCGAGGCCGCCGAGGCGGGCGGCTGAGCGGCGGGCGCAGCACGTGCCACGCTGGCTTCGGCCCTCGCCTTGGCCGCCTCGACCGAGGGGCGACTGACGCCATTCGCGGACGCAGGTGGCGGCACCACCGCTGGCGCCGGTGCAAGGGTTTGCGTCTGCGCCGGCGCTGGCGGGCTGACCGGCTCGGGCGTGGCCGCAGAAATCACCGGCGCCGCCACCACAGCAGGCGCAGAAGCGGCCGGCTTGGGGTTGCTCGGAGGATCGAAGAGCAAGGTGTACTCACGCACCAAACGGCCGCTTGCCCAGGTCAACTCCAAGATCACATCGACAAAGGGCTCTTGCACCGCACGGTCGCTGCTGACGCGCAAGTAATTGCGGCCATTGCTCTTGGCGATTTGCACCTGAGTGCTGGTCAAGACAGAGTTGTATTCCACCCCGGTTGCGCGGTAAGACTCGGGCGGCGCAATGCGCACCTTCAGGGTCCCGGCCTCTTCGGGCGTCAAGCTGGTGATGTCGATCTCGGCCTTGAGTGTTTCACCCAGGGCCGACTGCACCGACAAACGGCCCAGGCCCAAGCCCCAAGCCGTGGAGCTGGCCATGGCCAAAACCGCAGCAGCGGCAGCCGCCACCTGAGTTCGACCCTGGCGATGGCGAAGCATCGGTTTCATTGCGTGTTGCGAGTCTTTCATCGGCAAGCCCTGGGCCTGAGCCCCTGCACGAAGATTTGATTTCAAGGCGTCCCCCAAAGCAACAAGGCGGGCACCCTGAGGTGTCCGCCTGTTTCGACGATGTTTATTCTGTGCTCAACAGCGCTCACGATGCCATCCCCATGCGCACTTTCGATCCGAAATCTGAATAGCGGCAAGCATATACGCTTAGAAGCTCAGGCAAAGGCTGAATAGCTCTATAGACGCCTCTCTGATTCAGCCCGTTACAAGCTTGTCGTATGCCGGCAACGGGCTGTCAGTGGAATCAATTCGCCAGCAGGATGCGCAGCATGCGGCGCAGTGGCTCGGCCGCACCCCACAAGAGCTGGTCGCCGATGGTGAAGGCGCCCAGGTACTCCGGGCCCATGGCCAGCTTGCGCAGACGGCCCACCGGGATGGTCATGGTGCCGGTCACGGCCACGGGGGTCAGGTCTTGCACCGTGGCCTCGCGGGTATTGGGCACCACCTTCACCCACTCATTGTCGGCGGCAATCAAGGCCTCGATATCGGCCAGGGGCACGTCCTTCTTCAGCTTGAAGGTCAGGGCCTGGCTGTGGCAGCGCATGGCGCCCACGCGCACGCAGAAGCCATCCACAGGAATGGCGCTGGAGCCAAAGCTTTCGCCGATGCCGAGGATTTTGTTGGTCTCGGCCATGCCCTTCCACTCTTCCTTGGACTGACCATTGCCCAGGTCTTTGTCGATCCAGGGAATCAAGGAACCACCCAGCGGCACGCCGAAGTTGGCGGTCTCGGCGGCGCTCAGCGAGCGCTGCGTGGCGATCACTTGGCGATCGATTTCGAGGATGGCGCTCTTGGGGTCGTCCAGCAAGGCGCGCACGGAGGCATTCAGCGTGCCGTACTGCGTCAGCAACTCGCGCATATGCTGGGCGCCACCACCGCTGGCGGCCTGATAGGTCTGGGTGCTCATCCACTCGACCAAACCGGCCTTGTAGAGCGCGCCCACGCCCATCAACATGCAGGACACGGTGCAGTTGCCGCCCACCCAGTTTTTGCCACCCTTGGCCAGGGCGTCCTTGATCACCGGCATATTGACCGGGTCCAGGATGATGACGGCATCGGACTCCATACGCAGCGTCGAGGCGGCGTCGATCCAGTGGCCGTTCCAGCCAGCAGCACGCAGCTTGGGGAAGACTTCGCTGGTGTAGTCGCCGCCCTGCGCGGTGATGATGATGTCGCAGCGCTTGAGCTGCTCGATATCAAAGGCGTTTTGCAGCTTGGTCTCGTTTTTGGCCTGGGCCGGAGCGGCGCCGCCGGCATTCGAGGTGCTGAAAAACAGCGGCTCGATCAGGTCAAAGTCTTTTTCTGCGCTCATCCGGTCCATCAGGACCGAACCCACCATGCCGCGCCAGCCTACCAATCCAACAAGTGTCGTCATCGCTATTACCTCTATCGCCCTATAAAAAGAAAAAAGCCTCTGGACTTCTTCTCCCCCGGCTCGTGTCGCCGGGGGTGTAGGGGCGAGACGAACCGGAGCTGAACTAGCCCTTCATGGTTTTGGTCGTGGTAATCGCTGCAACCACAGCGTCACCCATCTCGCGCGTGCCCACTTTTTGAGTGCCCTCGCTCCAAATGTCTGCAGTACGCAAACCTTGGGACAACACCGATCCCACAGCGGCTTCGATACGAGCAGCAGCTTCGGCTTGGTTGAGGGAGAACTTGAGCATCATGGCAGCGGAGAGGATTGTAGCCAAAGGATTGGCAATGCCCTTGCCCGCGATGTCTGGTGCGCTGCCGTGGCTGGGCTCGTACAAGCCTTTGTTGTTCTTGTCCAGCGAGGCCGAGGGCAACATGCCGATGGAGCCCGTCAGCATGGCCGCCTCGTCCGACAAGATGTCGCCGAACATATTGCCGGTGACCACCACGTCAAACCGCTTGGGTGCCTTGACCAGCTGCATGGCGGCGTTGTCCACATACATATGGTCGAGTTCCACATCGGGGTATTGCGCGCCCACCTCGGTCATCACGTCCTTCCAGAATTGGAAGGTTTCCAGCACATTGGCCTTGTCCACCGAGGTCACGCGCTTGTTGCGCTTGCGCGCCGCTTGGAAGGCCACATGGGCTATGCGCTCGATCTCCGGGCGCGAATAGCGCATGGTGTCGAAAGCCTCTTCGCTGCCCGGGAAGTGCCCGTCCACCGCAGTGCGGCGGCCCCGAGGCTGGCCGAAGTAGATGTCGCCAGTCAGCTCGCGGATGATGAGGATGTCCAGGCCCGCCACCAGCTCGGGTTTCAAGCTGGAGGCATGGGTCAATTGCTCATAGCAAATTGCCGGGCGGAAATTGGCAAACAAGCCCAGGTGCTTGCGCAGGCCCAGGATGGCTTGCTCCGGGCGCAGCGGGCGGTCCAGCTTGTCGTACTTCCAGTCGCCCACGGCGCCGAACAAAATGGCGTCGGCATCTTTCGCCAGTTGCAAGGTGGATTCGGGCAAGGGGTGGCCCGCCGCCTCGTAAGCGGCGCCGCCCACCGGCGCTATTTCCATTTCCAGCGGCAGGTCCAACACCTTCAAGACCTTGACGGCTTCGGCCACGATTTCGGTGCCGATGCCGTCACCGGGGAGGATTGCAATCTTCATAAAACTCCTTTGAATTGGGCGGGCCAGTTCAGGCCGACAACTGGTGCTTGAGCCAAGGCTTGGCGGCCAGGCGCTCGGCCTCGAAGGCCTTGATCTTGTCGGCGTGGCGCAGGGTCAGGCCGATATCGTCATAGCCACCCAAGAGGCAGAATTTGCGGAAGGCCTGCACTTCGAAAGGCAGCTCCGTACCGTCTGGTTTGATCACCACTTGGCGCGGCAGGTCGATGCTCAGCTGATAGCCCGGGAAGGCGTGCACCTCATCAAACAGCCGCGCCACTTGAGACTCGGGCAGCACGATGGGCAAGATGCCATTCTTGAAGCAGTTGTTGAAAAAGATGTCGGCAAAGCTGGGTGCAATCAGGGCGCGAAAGCCGTATTGCTCCAGCGCCCAAGGGGCATGCTCCCGGCTGGAGCCACAGCCGAAATTGGCACGCGCCAACAACACCGAGGCGCCCGCGTAACGCGGCTGGTTCAGCACGAAATCAGGGTTAGGTTTGCGACTTGCCGGGTCTTGCCCGGGCTCGCCGGCATCCAAATAGCGCCACTCATCGAACAGATTCGGCCCGAAGCCGCTGCGTTTGATCGATTTGAGGAATTGCTTCGGGATGATGGCGTCGGTGTCGACGTTCTCGCGATCCATCGGGGCCACCAGACCCTTGAGCAGCGTGAACTTTTCCATGGTCGTTTAACTCTTTCTTGCAAGGGGCAGGATGGATCAGGCCAAATGGCTGACGTCAACAAAGTGGCCGCGCATGGCGGCCGCAGCCGCCATGGCTGGGCTGACCAGATGGGTGCGGCCACCGGCACCTTGGCGCCCTTCAAAATTGCGGTTGCTGGTGGAGGCGCAGCGCTCGCCGGGCTCCAGGCGGTCGGCATTCATGGCCAGACACATGGAGCAGCCGGGTTCGCGCCACTCGAATCCCGCGCCCTTGAAGACCTGATCCAAACCCTCGGCCTCGGCCTGTGCCTTGACGAGGCCCGAGCCGGGCACCACCAGAGCCAGTTTGACATTCGAGGCCAGCCGGCCACCGATGCGGCGCACCACGGCCGCCGCCTCGCGCATGTCCTCAATACGGCTGTTGGTGCAGGAACCGATGAAAACCTTGTCCACATGGATGTCGGCAATCGCCTTGTTGGGCTCCAGAGCCATGTATTGCAAGGCCCGCTCAATGGCGCCGCGTTTGACGGCGTCTTTTTCTTTGTCCGGGTCGGGCACGCGGGCGTTCACATCGAGCACCATCTCGGGCGAGGTGCCCCAGGTCACTTGAGGGCGGATCTGGCTGGCGTCCAAGTCCACCACCGCGTCGAAATGCGCACCGGCGTCTGAGTGCAGGCCGCGCCAGTACTGCACGGCCAAATCCCACTCCAACCCTGTGGGCGTGAAGGGGCGACCCTTGACGTAGTTGAGCGTGGTGTCGTCCACCGCAATCAAGCCAGCGCGGGCGCCGGCTTCGATAGCCATATTGCAGACGGTCATGCGTCCTTCCATCGACAGCGCCCGGATGGCCGAGCCGCCGAACTCGATGGTGTAGCCGGTGCCGCCGGCGGTGCCGATCTTGCCAATGATGGCCAGCACGATGTCCTTGGCGCCCACGCCGGGCACGACCTGACCCTCCACGCGGATCAACATATTCTTGGCCTTTTTGGCCAACAGGGTTTGCGTGGCCAGCACATGTTCCACCTCGGAGGTGCCGATGCCATGGGCCAAAGCGCCAAATGCCCCATGCGTCGACGTGTGGCTGTCGCCGCACACCACCGTCATGCCGGGCAGCGTGGCGCCCTGCTCCGGCCCGATCACATGGACGATGCCCTGGCGCTTGTCGTTCATCTTGAACTGGGTCACACCATGGCGGTCGCAGTTCTGATCGAGGGTGTCGACCTGCAGCTTGGAGATCGGGTCGCTGATGCCGCCGCTGCGATCGGTGGTGGGCACATTGTGGTCGCTCACCGCCAGATTGGCCGACAAACGCCAGACCTTGCGCGAAGCCAACTCCAGCCCCTCAAAAGCCTGCGGGCTGGTCACTTCGTGCAGCAGATGGCGGTCGATGTAGAGCGTGGCCGTGCCGTCTTCTTCGGTGTGGACCACATGCTCGTCCCAGAGCTTGTCGTACAAGGTGCGTGCGTTCATCGCGGGCTTCCTTTGGATAGGGGTCTTCGTTGTTCAGTGTTTCGATTGCGGGCACAGCGCTTCGACAAAGCGCTGCACCACGGCAGGCAAGCGTTCTTGGCGCATCACGCCCAGGCAGTATTCGCGCTCGGCCCAGGGTTCATCTAGGCGCAGCAGCTTGACCTCAAAGACGCGTGAAAAGCGTTCCGCCGGTCCCTCGGGCAACACCGCCACACCCAGGCCGGCCTCAACCAATTGGGCAATCGCGTCAAAGCCACGCACCTGCAGCCGGGCATTCAGCGTCTGGCCGCGTGCCAGGGCCTGTTCGCGCATCAGTTCTTGGGCCGAGGCGCCGGCATGCAGGCCCACCAAGTCATAGGCCAAGAGGTCGCTGAAACTCACGGCGGCTTTGTCGGCCAGCTCATGCTGCTTGGGCACCAGCACCGCCAAGCGGCCGCTGCGGTAGCGCCAGGTCTGCAGGCGGTTGTCCAGCATGGGCGGGGTGAAGATGCCCACATCCGCCCGCCCTTCGGCCACGGCGGCTTGCACCTCGGCGCTGGTTTGGTCTTCCAGGCTGATACGAATCTGCGGATGCGCTTGACTGAAGGCCGCCAAGTCAGGCGGCAGACATTCGGCGATCGAGCCGCTGTTGGCCGCGATGCGCAAATGCCCCTTGATGCCACGGGCAAACTCCACCACCTCGCTCTCCAATGCGTGTAGCGAGGCATGCAAGGAGCGGATGTGCCGCACCAAAGCGCGGCAGGCTTCGGTGGGCTCGACCCCGCGCGAGCGACGCTCGAACAGTTGCACGCCCAAGCGCGCTTCCAAATCCGACACCCGCTTGCTTGCCGCCGCCAGGGCCAGATGCTCCTGCTGCGCACCCCGCGTGATCGAGCGCGTCTGCTCGATGGCGAGGATGAGGTTCAAGGTGGTGAGGTCAAGCCGCATGCCCCGACTTTAACCCTTCGCGCTTTCAATTCAATCGCTTGAATTTGAAATCTACCATTCGCGGTTCGCGAAACCAGAAAATTGCCGAGCTGGCAGGTTCAAGAGCGAGGAATGGCGTAAGTGCCCACCGCATGGGCCACCGGTTCGGCCTCCCCTTCGGAGTACACATCGACCTCGCCGACTGCCAGCGATTTGCCCACCTTCATCATGCGGCACACACCGATGATGTCCTTGCCGGCCGCAGGCTTGCGCAAGAAGTTGATGTTCAGATTGGTGGTCACGGCCAGCGGCACGATGCCGATCTGGCTGAGCAGCGCCACGTAAAGCGCCACATCGGCCACGGTCATCATCACTGGGCCGGACACGGTGCCACCGGGCCGCAACTCGGCCTCACCGACCGGATGCCGAATCGTCGCGGTGCCCGCTGATGCGGCCTCGATGCGGCAGCGGGTTTGCGGGAATTGCTCCAGCAAAAACGCGGCCAAACGGGCCTGGTCGACACTCGATGCTTGCTGCGCCTGTGCCAGACTCATGGCGCGATCTGGGGCCGCAATGCCGCAATCACCTCGGGCGGCGCCTGCACCAACTCGATCAACACGCCCTCACCGCCGATGGGGAACTCCGCGTTGGACTTGGGGTGAATGAAGCAGATGTCATAGCCGGCCGCGCCCTTGCGGATGCCGCCCGGCGCAAAGCGCACGCCATTCGCCGTCATCCACTCCACAGCCTTGGGCAGATCATCCACCCACAGGCCCACATGGTTGAGCGGTGTGGTGTGCACGGCCGGCTTCTTTTCCGGATCCAGCGGCTGCATCAGGTCCACCTCTACCTTGTGCGGGCCCTGGCCGATGGCGCAGATGTCTTCGTCCACGTTCTCGCGCTCGGAGACAAAGTTGCCGGTGACTTGCAGCCCCAGCACATCGACCCAAAGTTTGCGCAGGGCCTGTTTGTCAGGGCCGCCGATGGCGATTTGTTGAATGCCGAGGATCATGTAGGGCTTGCTCATCGTGCAGGCCTTACTCGAAACGAAGAATCGCTTGGTCGACCGACAGGCTTTCGCCCGTCTTGGCCAGCACCTCGGCCACTTTGACATCGCGCTCGGCGATCAAGATGTTTTCCATCTTCATGGCCTCGATCACGGCCAAGCGTTCGCCGGCTTGCACGGTTTGGCCCGGCTGCACCGCAATTTGCACCAACAAGCCCGGCATGGGGGAGAGCAACTGCTTGCTGGTGTCAGGCGGCGCCTTGTAAGGCATCAAGGCCAGCAGCGCAGAAGCACGCGGGCTCAACACATTCGCAACAATGGCCCGGCCGTTGTGCTGAATCCGGTAAGCCAGCGGATTCTTGTTCGTGCCCCGCTCGGCCTGCGCGGTGAAGGGCGTGCCGTTGACCGTGCCGCTGAGCCGGATGTCATTGAGCCGCGACTGGCAGACAATCTGGTAGCTTTTGCCACCGACCAGCACCGTCGCCTCGCCCATATGGCCCGAGAACTCCGCAATATGAATGGGCGTGCGACTGGCGCGACCGGCCCCCTCGTTGACCACCGCCACGTAGTCGTGGTCAATGCGCACTTCGTGCCCGGGCAACTGACCGCTGATGCGCGACTCGCGTTCCCGCGCCTTGCGCCGAACGAAGCCCGCCAGCGCGAGCAGAAAGTCGGGGTCCTCGTGCGGCACATCTTCCGCCTGAAAGCCGGCGCCATAGTGCTGGGCAATGAAGCCGGTATTGAAATTGCCGGACTTGAAGTCCGCATGGGCCAAAAGCGCCGATTGGAAAGGGATGTTGCTGGAGATGCCGCGGATCACAAAACCATTCAAGGCCTCGCGCATCTTGACAATGGCGTCAGCCCGGTCGCGGCCGTGAACGATGAGTTTGGCGATCATCGAGTCATAAAACATCGGGATCTCGCCGCCTTCGTAGACGCCGGTATCCACCCGAACGCCACCGAATGAAGCGTCGGTGTAGGCCTCACCTTGCAGGGTCAGTGTGCCCTGCTCCAAGTTCGCCTGGGGCGGCTGGTACTTGACCAGGCGACCGGTGGACGGCAAGAAGTTGCGGAACGGGTCTTCGGCATTGATACGGCACTCGATGGCCCAGCCTTCGCGCCTGATGTCCTCCTGCTTGAGGCTCAGGGGCTCGCCGGCGGCCACGCGGATCATCTGCTCCACCAAGTCCAGGCCGGTGATGCACTCGGTCACCGGGTGCTCCACCTGCAGGCGGGTGTTCATTTCCAAAAAGTAAAAGCTCTGGTCCTTGCCGACCACAAACTCCACCGTGCCGGCGCTTTGGTAGTTCACTGCCTTGGCCAGCGCCACCGCCTGCTCGCCCATGGCTTTGCGCGTGGCATCGCTGATGAAGGGCGACGGCGCCTCTTCGATCACCTTCTGATGGCGGCGCTGGATCGAGCACTCACGCTCCCACAGATAGACCACATGGCCCTGGGCATCGCCCAGCACCTGGATCTCAATATGGCGCGGTTCCTCGACAAACTTCTCCATGAAGACGCGGTCATCGCCAAAGCTGTTGCGCGCCTCATTGCGGCAGCTGCTGAAGCCTTCGAAACACTCTTTGTCATTGAAGGCCACACGCAGGCCCTTGCCGCCACCGCCGGCGCTGGCCTTGATCATGACCGGGTAGCCAATACCTTGGGCGATCTTCACCGCCTCTTCAGGCGAGAGGATGGGCTCGTTGTGGCCCGGGATGGTGTTGACCCGGGCGGCGTTGGCCAGTTTTTTGGAGGCGATCTTGTCGCCCATGGCAGCGATCGAGCCATGTTTGGGGCCGATGAAGGCCATGCCCTCTTCTTCAACCCGGCGCGCGAACTCTTCGTTCTCGCTCAAAAAACCGTAGCCGGGGTGGATGGCCTGGGCGCCGGTCTGCTTGGCCGCCGCAATGATTTTGTCGGCAACCAGATAGGACTCACGGCTGGGCGCCGGGCCCAGCAGCACGGCTTCATCAGCCAGTTCCACATGGCGGGCGTCTTTGTCGGCCTCGGAATACACGGCCACGGTCTTGATGCCCATCTTGCGGGCCGTCTTGATGACGCGGCAAGCGATCTCACCCCGGTTCGCGATCAGAATTTTCTCAAACATGATGTCTTGTCCCCATCAAAAACTTGTTCAGTCGGCTGACGTCAACGCGCTGCGGAAAAACGCAAGCGCCCAGCTAGGCAGAGATCGGTCCATTCAATGACGCGGCGCTCGATCCATGCCGCGCCCTGCCCCTTGGCCGCCGCGGTGCCTTGGTAGGCAAAGCTCAACATGACCGGCGCGCGCTGCGCGTACTCGCTGCCATCATTGAGCGCACCTTCGCGCTGCAAGTCGGCCAAGGCCTGGCTGCGCGACAGCCCATCGACGCGGTAGAGCAGGATCACCGGCAAGCTGGCCAGATCGTTACCACAGGCTTCTACGCGGCTGACTGCCGAGGCGCCATAGCGCTGCAAGGCACAAGTGGCGAACAACTGCTGGGCCGAGGCAACTTCAGGCGCCGACGCGGCCGAGTCCTCGGCAGGCACTGAAGACGCATGGGCCTGGGCATGGGCTGCTACGCAGTCCGCCGCTGGCACAGCGGCGTGCACGCCCATGCTGCCGCTCAGAAGCAAGCTCCACATCAACAGCGCCTTCGCAGCTCTCACAGCGGAATGTTCCCGTGCTTGCGCCAAGGGTTGTCCAGCTTCTTGTCCTTGAGCATGACCAAGGAACGGCAGATGCGTTTGCGGGTTTCGTGCGGCTGGATCACATCGTCAATGAAGCCACGCGCGCCAGCAACAAAGGGGTTGGCAAAGCGGGCCTTGTACTCGGCCTCTTTGGCGGCCAGTTTTTCAGGGTCGCCCTTGTCTTCGCGGAAAATGATTTCCACCGCGCCCTTGGCACCCATCACTGCAATCTCGGCGTTAGGCCAGGCGAAGTTGACGTCGCCGCGCAGGTGCTTGGAGGCCATCACATCGTAGGCGCCGCCATAGGCCTTGCGGGTGATGACGGTGACCTTGGGCACGGTGCATTCCGCATAGGCATACAGCAGTTTGGCGCCATGTTTGATGATGCCGCCGTACTCCTGGCTGGTGCCGGGCATGAAGCCGGGCACGTCGACAAAGGTGATCACCGGGATGTTGAAAGCATCGCAAAAGCGCACAAAGCGCGCGGCCTTGATCGAACTCTTGATGTCCAGGCAGCCCGCCAACACCAGCGGTTGGTTGGCGACGATGCCCACCGTTTGGCCCTCCATGCGGGCAAAGCCGGTCAGGATGTTTTTGGCGTAGTCGGGTTGTAGCTCGAAGAAATCGCCATCGTCCACCGTTTTTTGGATCAGCTCCTTCATGTCGTAAGGCTTGTTCGGGTTGTCCGGCACCAAGGTGTCGAGCGAATGGTCCAAACGGTTGCCCGGGTCACCGCTGGGCCGGGTGGGCGCCTTCTCGCGGTTGTTGAGCGGCAGGTAGTTGAAGAAGCGGCGCAACATCAAAATCGCTTCCACATCGTTCTCGAAGCTCAGGTCCGCGACACCGCTCTTGCTGGTGTGGGTGCCGGCGCCGCCCAGCTCTTCGGCGCTCACTTCCTCGTGCGTCACTGTCTTCACCACCTCGGGCCCGGTCACGAACATATAGCTCGAGTCCTTGACCATGAAGATGAAGTCCGTCATCGCCGGCGAGTACACCGCGCCACCGGCGCAGGGGCCCATGATCATGCTGATCTGCGGAATCACGCCCGAGGCCAGCACGTTTTTCTGGAACACATCGGCATAGCCGCCCAGCGACGCCACACCTTCCTGGATGCGTGCGCCGCCCGAATCGTTAAGGCCGATGACCGGGGCGCCAACCTTCATCGCTTGATCCATGATCTTGCAGATCTTCTCGGCATGAGCCTCCGACAAAGCGCCGCCGAAAACGGTGAAATCCTGGCTGAAGCTGAAGGCCAAGCGGCCATTGATCATGCCGTAACCGGTGACCACGCCATCGCCGGGAATCTTGTTGCCGGCCATGCCGAAATCCACACAGCGATGTTCGACGAACATGTCCCACTCTTCGAAGGTGCCCTCGTCGAAGAGTAACTCCAGGCGCTCACGCGCTGTCAGCTTGCCCTTGGCATGCTGAGCGGCGATGCGCTTTTCGCCGCCGCCCAAACGGGCCTGGGCACGTTTTTCTTCCAGTCTTTGTTGGATGTCATGCATGAGAAGTCCTTTCGTCGAGCCGTCCCAAGGAGGGGCGAACATGCCTTGGGCGTGGGGGTTTCATTTCGGGTCTCCGGAGAAGCAGTTCAACAGTTGGCGCGCTGCCGTCGAGGGCGCCAAACGGCCTTGCAGCACATCTTCGGTGATTTGAGGCAGCCGTTCGCTGACCTTGGGTGAGCTGGAAAACTGTTGGCGCAAACCAGCGTGGATGCGTTCCCACATCCAACTCTGCGCTTGCTGCTGGCGCTTGGCCAGCCAGCGCCCACCGGCCTGCTGCAGTTCTCGGTAAGCACTGACCTGGGTCCAGAAACGCGCCAGGCCCTCGCCTTGCTCGGGCTTGAGCGCGCTGAGTTGCATCACCTGCGGATGCCAGGTCTTGGCGGCGGTGGCGTGATCGCTGGGGCTATGCCCGTGGAAGCCGTAAACCCGCAGGCTGGAGCTGATTTGCGCCTGTGCGCGGGTGGCAGCGGCCCAATCCAGGTCAGCCTTGTTGATGACGACGAGATCAGCCAGTTCCATCACGCCTTTTTTGATGGCCTGCAAATCATCCCCGGCATTGGGCAATTGCAGCAGCACATACATATCGGTCATGCCCGCCACGGCGGTTTCGCTCTGCCCCACGCCCACGGTTTCCACAATCACCACATCAAAGCCCGCCGCCTCGCAGACCAGCATGGCCTCGCGGGTTTTTTCGGCCACGCCGCCGAGTGTGCCGCTGCTGGGGCTGGGGCGGATATAGGCACGCTCATCCATCGAGAGCCGCTCCATGCGGGTTTTGTCGCCCAGGATGGAGCCGCCCGATACCGAGCTGCTCGGGTCCACCGCCAGCACCGCCACACGGTGGCCGCGCTCAATCAGAAACAAGCCCAGGGCTTCGATGAAGGTGCTCTTGCCCACGCCCGGCACGCCGGAGATGCCGAGCCGAAAACTCTGGCCGGTATGCGGCAGCAACTCAGTCAACAAAGCATCGGCCTGCGCGCGATGCTCAGCGCGCGTGGACTCCAGCAAGGTGATGGCCTTGGCCATGGCGCGACGCTGCTGCGGGCCGGGGCCAGCCCGCAAGGCAGGCGCCAAGCTGAGGGAAGGCGCCATGCTCATGAACGCGCCCTGGGCTCGCCCTGCACCCCCGACCACACCGGGGCGATGCCCTCGGGCACTTGGGCCAGCTGCACTTCATCGCCAGCGCTGGGCAGGCGCCAGAGATAGTCAATGTCAAACTCGCCCTCACCCACCGCCTTGAAACCGTGGCGCAGATAAAAACGGTTGGCGTCGCTGAGCTTGAGGGCCGAGAGGCTGAGGTTGAGCCGCGCGCGGCGCGCCTGGTCTTTGGCCCAGCTCAGCACCCAGGCACCGATGCCCTGGCCTTGCGCCGAGGGCTTCAGGTAGAGCTGTTCCAAGCGCAGCACGGGAGCTCCGGCCTCTTCCTGCTCGCGCAACATCAAAAAGCCCAAGCGCTCGCTGCCGCGGGCGATATGGCGCAGGCTTGTGGGCTCGAACAAGGCCTCGAAACGCTCGCGGCTGCGCGCCAGGTCCCAGCGCCCCAGGCGCTCCAGGCTGGGGCGCAAGGCCTCCATGCGCAGCTCAAACAGCGCCTCAAAGTCCTCGGTCGTCACCGGCAATAACTGATATGCACTCATGCGCGCTTCTTGGCGTCGGGGCTCAACGCGCTGCGCTGCTGAGCGATTGCCGAATCTGCTCCAACACATCTTTGGCGCTGGCCGGAATGGGCGTGCCCGGGCCATAAATGCCTTTGACACCGGACGTGTACAGCATGTCGTAGTCCTGCGCCGGAATCACGCCACCGACAAAGACGATGATGTCATCCGCGCCTTGGGCCTTGAGGGCTTCAATGATGGCCGGCACCAAGGTCTTGTGGCCGGCGGCCAGGGTGGAGATGCCCACCGCATGCACATCGTTCTCGATCGCTTGGCGAGCGCATTCCTCGGGCGTTTGGAACAGCGGACCAATGTCCACATCGAAGCCCAGATCGGCATAGGCCGTGGCCACCACCTTGGCGCCGCGGTCATGGCCGTCCTGACCCAGCTTGGCCACCATCACCCGTGGGCGGCGGCCGTATTCATCGGCAAAGGCCTGGATCTCATCCTGCAGCTTGGCCCAGCCCTCGGCCGAGTCATAGGCCGCGGCATAGACACCGGTGACTTTTTGCGTGTCGGCGCGATGGCGTCCATAAACGGCCTCCAACGCATCGCTGATTTCGCCCACCGTGGCGCGCAGGCGCACGGCCTGGATGCTCAGGTCCAGCAGATTGCCCTGGCCGGTTTTGGCGGCCTCGGTCAGCGCCGCCAATGCGGCTTGCACGGCGGCGGTGTCTCGGCTGGCCTTGATGGCTTTGAGTCGCTCAATCTGGCCCTCACGCACGCGGACATTGTCCACATCCAGGATCTCGATCTTGTCTTCCTTGGCCAGCTTGTATTTGTTGACGCCCACGATGACGTCGCGGCCCGAGTCGATGGCGGCCTGCTTCTCGGCGGCACTGGCCTCGATTTTGAGCTTGGCCCAGCCGCTGTCCACTGCGCGGGTCATACCGCCCATGGCCTCGACTTCTTCGATGATGGCCCAAGCCTTGTCGGCCATGTCCTGAGTCAGCGACTCCATCATGTAACTGCCGGCCCAAGGGTCGATCACGCTGGTGATGTGAGTTTCTTCCTGAATGATGAGCTGGGTGTTGCGGGCGATGCGGGCACTGAACTCGGTGGGCAGGGCAATCGCCTCGTCCAGCGAGTTGGTGTGCAGGCTTTGCGTGCCGCCGAAGACGGCAGCCATGGCCTCGATGGTGGTGCGCACCACATTGTTGTAGGGGTCTTGCTCGGTCAGGCTCCAACCGGAGGTTTGGCTGTGGGTGCGCAGCATCAGACTCTTGGGGTTCTTGGCCTCAAAGCCCTTCATGATGCGGCACCAAAGCAGGCGCGCCGCCCGCATCTTGGCAATCTCCAAGTAGAAATTCATGCCCACCGCCCAGAAGAAGGACAGGCGCGGCGCGAAGTCATCCACGTCCAGGCCCTTGGCCAGCGCGGTCTTCACATATTCCTTGCCGTCGGCCAGGGTGAAGGCCAACTCCAGCGCCTGATTGGCGCCGGCTTCTTGCATGTGATAGCCGCTGATGCTGATCGAGTTGAACTTGGGCATCTTCTGCGCCGTGTACTCGATGATGTCGCCGATGATCTTCATCGAGGGCTCGGGCGGGTAGATGTAGGTGTTGCGGACCATGAACTCCTTGAGGATGTCGTTCTGGATGGTGCCGCTGAGCTTGTCTTGGCTGACGCCCTGCTCTTCCGCCGCCACCACATAGCCGGCCAGCACCGGCAGGACGGCGCCGTTCATGGTCATGGACACCGACACTTTGTCGAGCGGAATCTCGTTGAAGAGGATCTTCATGTCCTCCACCGAGTCGATTGCCACGCCGGCCTTGCCGACGTCACCGGTGACGCGCGGGTGGTCGCTGTCATAGCCGCGGTGCGTGGCCAGATCGAAGGCCACCGACACGCCCTGCCCGCCGGCCGCCAAGGCCTTGCGGTAGAAGGCATTGCTTTCTTCAGCGGTGGAGAAACCCGCGTACTGACGAATCGTCCAGGGTCGCACCGCATACATGGTGGCCTGCGGGCCGCGCAAAAAGGGCTCAAAACCGGGCAAGGTGTCGGCGTAAGGCAAGTCCGCGGTGTCGGCGGCGGTGTAGAGGGGCTTGACCGTCAGGCCTTCGGGCGTGTGCCAGTTCAGGGCCGAGACATCCCCCCCGGGGGCGGACTTGGCGGCGGCTTTTTCCCATTGCGCCAGCGTGGCTTGCGGGAATTCGAACGCTTGCTTCTTCGATTCAGACATCTCTTGGCTCCTGCGGACGCCCCATCATAGCGCGACCATGATTCATAATTATAAATTCAGAAATGACGCTACACTGACGGCAGATCGCCATGAACGCCGACGCCAAGACCCGCCCCGACGCGCCTCGCCCTTTGGCGCCCCGCGCCCTTTATCAAGAAGTGGCCGAACATTTGCGCCAGCAAATCTTCGGCCGCCAACTGGAACCGGGCGCCTGGATCGATGAGTTGAAGCTCTGCGCCGAGCTGGGCATCAGCCGCACGCCCATGCGCGAGGCGCTGAAGGTGCTGGCGGTTGAAGGCTTGGTGACCATGAAGCTGCGCCGGGGCGCCTATGTCACCGAGATGAGCGAGCGCGATGTGCGCGAGGCCTACCAGTTGCTGGCCTTGCTGGAGAGCGACGCAGCCGGCCAGGTGGCGCGCTCAGCCACAGACGAAGAACTGGCCGATTTGAAACGACTGCATGACCAGCTCGAACAGCAGATTGGCCACCGGGACGCATTTTTTGCGGCCAATGAGCAGTTCCATCTGCGCTTGCTAGACATCGAAGCCAACCGCTGGCGCCTGCAAATCGTCACCGATTTGCGCCGGGTGATGAAACTCAACCGGCACCACTCCCTGTTCAAGCAGGGGCGCTTGATGGAGTCACTGCAGGAGCACCGCGCACTCACCCAAGCGCTGCTGAACCGCAATGCCGATGAAGCTGCACGCCTGATGCGCGCTCATTTCGACAACGGCTTGGCGGCGGCCACCGCCTGACTCGGCGGGGCTCAAGCCGGCAACTCAAGCCACAACGGCCCGCACCACATACTGCAAAGGCAAGGCGTCGCGAACCGCGCCCTCGGGGTCGCGCCCTTGGGCGATGGCCATTTGCCGAATTGCCGCCAGCACGGGCTCCCGTCCCGGCTCTTCAAAAATTCTGGGCAAACCGGCCTCGATGCGAAAACCGGCCCGTGCAAACAACTCGAACAAAGTGATGCGGGTGAACCAACGCAGATGGGTGCGGTCCAAAAGCCCGGCGCTTTCATAACGGAATTCGCCCACGGCGAGTCGGGCCTGAATGCTCCAGTGCTGCGCATTCGGGATGCTGGCCACCACACAGCCGCCCGGCGGCAAGACTTGGCGAATTTTGCTGAGCACAGCCCAGGGGTCGCGCAAATGCTCCAAGACGTCGCCAAAGACCCAGCAATCCCGCGAGGCGTAGTCGCGGTAGAGCGAAGCATCGGCCCCTTCGATGTCGAGGGCAGCCATGCCGTCGCAGTAGCGCGCCGCAATCTCGGCGGCTTTGGGGTCGAGCTCCAGCCCCATGTAGTGCACATTGGGCCGCTGACGCTTCAGGGCAAAGGCCAAAGCGCCCGTGCTGCAGCCCACCTCCAAAATGGCCTGGGCCTGCGGCGGAATCATGGCCAGCAAATCGGGGTTGAAGCCCTCACCTGGCCCCTCGCTGGGCGCTTCGCTCGCGGACGGCTTGCTGAGCTTGGCGGCCTGCCGCGCCTGCACCTCCGCCATCCACTCTTCCAAGTGGTAGCCGCCGGTGGCGCTGCTGGTGCCCATGCCGATATGGTCGATATAGACCTTGCGTGTGCCCATCAGCACATCGTTCTTGGTCCATTCCAAATTGCGCAGCAGATCGGACTGCCCAGCATCGTGCAAGGCCAGCATGGGCGCCACCATGGGCGCGCCATGCTTGATGGGCAGGGGCCACTGCTTCATCACCTCGACATTGCACAGCATGCAGGGTGGATGCAGATAAGCCACCGCCCCATAGCCATAGGCCGTGTCAAAACCCTCGCGGTTGACATAGGCCACGCCGCCGGCCCCATAGTCGCCCGGGCGCAAGGCCTCGTTGAGCGCTTCCAAAAAGCCTTCGCGCAGCACCACCACATCGGTGTCCAAGAACAAAACGCGCTCGCCCAGATTCAAATGAGTGATGGCCCAGGCCATGCCCGGGCCGTGGTGAATATTGAAACCCTGCACATGCAGCTGAACCCCTTGGTGCTGTGCAGCGACGGCGCGGATTTGCTCCACATATTCCGGCCCCGAGCCGTCCACCACATGCACAGGATTGTTGGGATAAAAGCGCCGGAACGAGCTCAACATGCCCTGCAGCAACTCAGGCGCGTTGTAAGAGACGGCAACGACAGGAATGTCATGAATATTCATCATGTTTGCTCTTTTCAGTTGGGGCGCTCGGCGTCGGCGCTGACCTGACCCACCACCACCGCCGGATTACCGGCCACGATGGACAACTCAGGCGCTTCAAACCGGGGCATCAAGACGGCGCCCGCCGCAATCACGCAGCCCCGGCCGATGCGCACGCCTTTCAGAATCGTGACCCGCGAGCCGATGAACACATCATCGCCAATCTCCACCGACAAGGGTTTGGGGTCGGGTTGGCGCCGGTGCTGCAAGCGCAGGTCGTGCGAATTGCTGTCCATCACATGAAGCTCGGGGCCGATCAAGCAGCGAGCGCCGAAGCGGATGGACGCGCCTTCAGAAATCAACACGCAGCGGTTGTTGAACACGGTGTCGGCACCGATCTCAATCAAGGAGTCTGGCGTGCGGGACTCGATATAGCTTGCGCCGTAGCTGCCCGGCGAACGTGGCACACCGAACGGTCGTGCGGGCTAGACGAATTCGGCCGGCGCCTTTGAAATGCGTGGGGGTCAGCAAATTGAGCACCGGCGCGCCCTCGCCCATCAACTCCATGCGGCCGCGGTCCGACACATGAAAGAAATAGTGCACCAGCAGGGTCCGCAAGCCCTGGTCCAAGTCGAAGGGCGGGCTGGCAGCGATCCCAGCGCGCAGCCTATCCAGCCGTTTTTGCAGCAGGGTCCACATGCTCAGAATCCGTTGCTGGCCAGATAGCTGGCCCAGAGTTGCTCAAAGCGATCTTCCGCACCCGCTTCGCCCGCCGCCATCTGGGGCAAGAGCTGGCAAAACGGCAGCATGTCCTCTTGCTGGCTGTAACGTTGAATCAAAGCGGCAGCAATGCCGTGGTAGCACAGGCGCGCGTGGTATTCGCCCAAGCGCCCCAGCTTTTTGCCGCCCAAGGCCAAGGCCACATAGCCCAGGTGCGCGGCCTTCATGTATTTGCCAAACAGCTGCGAGGAATGCCCATCGCCGCCAGTTCGGAAGTAGCCCAGCCGGTCTTGAATGTAGGCAATCGGGCCCCGAATGCTGGCCGCCAAGAAGAAGCCCAGATCCCAAAGCCCGGCATAGGACACACCCGCAAACTCATGCTGGAACAAAAGCTCAGCCACATGGGAGCGAAACACGCAGTTGGAGAACTCGCCAAACCAGTTCTGGCACTGCGGCACCGTGCTGACAAACATGGCGCCCGCGTCCAGGGTCACCAAGCGATTCAATGAATTGAACACCCCTTCCGGGATGGGCATGCCTTCAATCGGTTGGCCCCGCTCATTGGCCGTCCAGCGCGCGCTGATGCTGCAAGGAAAGGTCCCCGCTTCTTGGGCATTGAAATGACGAGCGTAGAAGTCAGGGTAGATGACATCGTCATCCAACAAGATGTGGACCAACTCCGAACTGCCGTCCCACAGCTGGATCAGGTGCCGCAGGTTTTGATAAGCGCCGGTTTTGGGGCCCTCCACCAGCTCAATCGGGATGCGAGCGCGCAAGTAAGCCATCTCGGGGCTGTTCAAGCGCTCGGAGAACTCGCCATTCGGACTGTCATCGGAAATGATCACCCGATGACTGGCGCGCGTCTGCGTGGCCAGGCCGGTCAGCAGCTCTTGCATGTACTTGGTCTTGTAGGCCGGTATCAGGGTGGTGATTTTCATGGGCGAAGAGACGTCCGAAGTCGATCCAAGCCTGGAACTCAGGCTTTGGCGGAGCAGATTTGAGCGCAGCACTTCACAGGCTCAAGCGAAGAACAGCCAAGTTTTGCTACAGCTTTTGCGAGCTTGGCCGAAAACGTCCGCCCCTAGCATTGCTCCACCTTGCCGTCCGTGGGTTCGCCTGCGCGAGTCAGGGCTTTCGACGTCTGACTTGAGCCACCATGCCCAATTCATTGGCCCCTTTCGCTGTGAAGTCCAAACCTGTGACTCCAAAGGCCCTCCCCCCCTTTGGAGTGGGGGCAGGCTCGGCTCAAGTTAAGGACCAGCACGCCGAAATCCGACTGAACGACCAAGAGTCTTGCCTTGCGGAGCGTGGCTTCGCGCCTGACTGCTTGATAGGCATTTTTAAACCCGTATTTGCGGCGCTGCTGCCGTCATTCGCAAACAGCGCCAACAGGCCGATCGAATTTCGAACGACCTTGCCCAATTAACCAAGTGAGCTAAGCATGTCCTCATCCATTTCGTCCTTCGGAACGGCAGCGATTCAAAAGTTGAGCACCAAAGGCTTGGCCAAGCTCACCACGGAAGACTGGGCAGCCTTCAGCTCCGACCAGATCATTGCACTGACCACGGCCCAGGTCAGCTCGCTGGGATCTTTTGCCATTCGAGCGCTGAGCACGGACCAGCTCCGCGCCCTGGAGTCCGACGACTTCCGGGTCTTGAATTCGGCCGCCATCCGCGCACTGACCACCGAGCAGTTCGCCGCCCTGGGCACCGATCAGATTGAGCGTTTGACCTCGACACAGCTGAAGGTGCTGGCCTCCAACCAAATCGCAGGCCTGTCCAGCGACAGCCTGAACGCTTTGAACACAGAGCAGTTCCGCAGCTTGGGCTCGGCGCAGATCGGTGCCATCACCACCGATCAGCTGCGCACCATGACCACGGAAGACTTGGCCGCGATCAGCACCGCATCGATCAAGGGCTTCGCCTCCAACCAGCTCGGCGCCTTGAGTACCGACGGTGTCGTGGCCATGAGCACGGCCCAATTCGCGGCGCTGACCTCGGCCCAATTGCGGGGCTTGAACAGCGACCAGATCGCCAAGCTGGAAAGCGACGATCTGCGCGCCATCAGCACCACGGCTTTGCGCGCCCTGGGCACCGATCAACTGGCGGCGCTCAGCACCGACCAAATGACCAAGCTGACGGTCGCTCAGGTGAACTCTTTGAGTTCATCGCAAATTGCGGGCTTGAGCACGGACAATTTGAACGCGCTGACCACCGAGCAGTTCAAGCAAATGGGGTCGGCCCAGGTCGGTGCGATCACCACCGATCAGCTGCGTGCCATGCAGACCGAAGACTTGGTCGCCATCAGCAGCAGCGGCATCCGTGGCCTGAGCTCGGCCCAAATCGCCGCATTGACCACCGACGAGACGGTGGCCCTGACGACCGCGCAATTCGCCGCGCTCAGCTCAGCACAAATCAAGGGCCTGACCAGTGAGCAGATTTCCAAGCTGGAAACTGACGATCTGCGCGCCATCAGCACCGGCGCGATTCGCGCCTTGGGCACCGACCAGCTCGCCGCCCTGACCACCGACGAGATCGGCAAGCTCAGCACGACACAAGTCAATGCCCTGACCTCCACCCAAGTGGGCGGTTTGAGCAGCGACAACCTGAATGCACTGACGACCGAGCAATTCAAGCTGATGGGTTCGGCGCAAATCGGTGCCATCACCACCGATCAGCTCAAGACCATGACGACCGAGGACTTGGCCGCCATCAGCACCGCGGGCATCCGCGGCCTGAGCTCCTCGCAAATCGCCGCACTGACCACCGACGAAACCGTGGCCATGACCACGGCGCAGTTCGCCGCCCTGAGCTCTTCGCAAATCAAAGGCCTGACCAGCGAGCAGATCTCCAAGCTGGAAACCGATGATTTGCGCGCCATCAGCACTGGCGCCATCCGTGCCCTGGGCACCGATCAGCTGGCCGCCTTGACCACCGACGAGATCGGCAAGCTCAGCACGACCCAAGTCAATGCCCTGAGTTCCAGCCAGATCGCCGGCCTGAGCAGTGACAACCTGAACGCCTTCACCACCGAGCAGTTCAAGCTGATGGGTTCGGCGCAGATTGGCGCCATCACCACCGATCAACTGCAGACCCTGACGACCGAGGATTTGGTCGCCATCAGCACGGCCGGCATCCGTGGCCTGAGCTCGACCCAAATTGCCGCGCTGAGCACCGACGAAACCGTGGCCATGACCACGGCCCAATTCGCCGCACTGAGCTCCTCGCAAATCAAGGGCCTGACCAGCGATCAAATCGCCAAGCTCGAAAGTGACGACCTGCGCGCCATCAGTACCGCCGCCCTGCGCGCCATGGGCACCGATCAGCTGGCCGCTTTGACGACCGACGAGATCAGCAAGCTGACTTCGGCCCAAGTCAATGCCTTGACCTCCACCCAGGTGGGCGGTTTGAGCAGTGACAACCTGAACGCCTTCACCACCGAGCAGTTCAAGCTGATGGCCTCGGCCCAGATTGGCGCCATCAGCACCGATCAGCTCAAGACCATGACGACCGAGGACTTGGTCGCCATCAGCACCAATGGCATCCGCGGCCTGAGCTCCACACAAATCGCTGCGCTGACCACGGACGAAACCGTGGCCCTGACGACCGCGCAATTCGCCGCCTTGGGCTCCGCACAAATCAAGGGCCTGAACAGCGACCAGCTCTCCAAGCTCGAGAGTGACGACCTGCGCGCCATCAGCACCGCAGCCATCCGTGCCCTGGGCACCGATCAGCTGGCAGCCTTGACGACCGACGAGATCAGCAAGCTCAGCTCCGCCCAAGTCAATGCCCTCACCTCCACCCAAGTGGGCGGTTTGAGCAGCGACAACCTGAATGCCTTCACCACCGAGCAGTTCAAGCTGATGGGTTCGGCCCAGATCGGCGCCATCAGCACCGATCAGATCAAGACCATGACCACCGAGGACTTGGTCGCCATCAGCACCAACGGCATCCGCGGTCTGAGCTCGACGCAGGTCGCTGCGCTGACCACCGACGAAACCGTGGCCATGACGACCGCACAGTTCGCGGCGCTGAGCTCGGCGCAAATCAAGGGCTTGAACAGCGAGCAGATCTCCAAGCTGGAAAGCGATGATTTGCGCGCCATCAGCACCACTGCGCTGCGCGCCCTGGGCACCGACCAGCTGGCCGCTTTGACGACCGACGAGATTGGCAAGCTCAGCACGGCCCAGGTCAATGCATTGACCTCGACACAAATCGCCGGCTTGAGCAGCGACAACTTGAACGCTTTCACAACGGAACAGTTCAAGTTGATGGGCTCGGCTCAGATCGGCGCCATCAGCACCGATCAGCTCAAGACCATGACGACCGAGGACTTGGTCGCCATCAGCACCAATGGCATCCGCGGCCTGAGCTCGGCGCAGGTCGCTGCGCTGACCACCGACGAAACCGTGGCCATGACCACGGCCCAGTTTGCCGCGCTCAGCTCCTCGCAAATCAAGGGCCTGAACAGCGATCAACTGTCCAAGCTGGAAAGCGATGACCTGCGCGCCATCAGCACCGCCGCCATCCGCGCCCTGGGCACCGATCAGCTCGCCGCCCTGACCACGGATGAGATCAGCAAGTTGACCTCGGCCCAGATCAACGCGCTCACCTCCACCCAAATCGCCGGCCTGAGCAGCGACAGCCTGAATGCCTTCACCACTGAGCAATTCAAGCTGATGGGCTCGGCCCAGATCGGCGCCATCGGCACCGACCAGCTGCGCACCATGACGACCGAAGACTTGGTCGCCATCAGCACCAACGGCATCCGCGGTCTGAGCTCGGCGCAGATTGCCGCGCTGACCACGGACGAAACCGTGGCCATGACCACGGCCCAGTTCGCTGCGCTGACTTCGGCGCAAATCAAGGGGCTGACCACCGAGCAAATCGCCAAGCTGGAAACCGATGACCTGCGCGCCCTCACCACCTCGCCGGTGCGGGCCCTCGGCACCGATCAATTGGGCGCCCTGACCACCGATGAGATTGCCAAGCTCACCTCTTCACAGGTCAACGCCCTCACCTCGACCCAAATCGCCGGCCTGAGCAGCGACAGCCTGAACGCCTTCACCACCGAGCAGTTCAAGCTGATGGGCTCGGCCCAGATCGGTGCCATCACCACCGATCAGCTCAAGACCATGACGACCGAGGACTTGGTCGCCATCAGCACCGCAGGCTTGCGAGGCTTGAGCTCGGCCCAAATCGCTGCGCTGACCACCGATGAAACGGTGGCGCTGAGCACCGCGCAGTTCGCAGCATTGAGCTCTTCTCAGGTGCTGGGTCTGAACAGCGAGCAAATCTCCAAGCTGGAGAGCGATGATCTGCGTGCCATCAGCACGGCGGCCATCCGCGCCCTGAGCACGGATCAGCTGGCCGCTCTGACCACCGACGAAATCAGCAAGCTGAGCTCCACCCAGGTCAACGCGCTGACCTCCACCCAAGTGGGCGGCTTGAGCAGCGACAACCTGAACGCCTTCACGACGGAGCAGTTCAAGCTGATGGGCTCGGCTCAGATCGGCGCCATCAGCACCGACCAGCTCAAGACCATGACGACCGAAGACTTGGTCGCCATCAGCACCAACGGCATCCGCGGCCTGAGCTCGGCGCAAATCGCCGCGCTGACCACCGACGAGACCGTGGCCATGACCACGGCCCAGTTCGCCGCGCTCACGTCGGCACAAGTCAAGGGCCTGAACAGCGATCAACTGGCCAAGCTCGAAAGCGATGACTTGCGTGCCATCAGCACCGCAGCCATCCGCGCCCTGAGCACCGATCAACTGGCCGCCTTGACGACCGACGAGATTGGCAAACTCAGCACCACGCAAGTCAATGCCCTGACCTCCACCCAAGTGGGCGGTTTGAGCAGCGACAACCTGAACGCCTTCACCACCGAGCAGTTCAAGCTGATGGGCTCGGCCCAGATCGGCGCCATC
>CAMFGY010000039.1 GCA_945952065.1 uncultured Burkholderiales bacterium
GCTTGCCGAACTCAATAACCAGTGGCAGGCCCACATAACCCAAACCGACGACGGCGATGACGCTCATGAATCTATTCCCTAATCAGTGACGAAGTGTTCGATTGATCGATCAATCAATATGGTGGCCGTCATTGACGACCGTAAGTGTCTTCGAAACGCACGATGTCGTCCTCGCCCAAATAGGAGCCGGACTGCACCTCAATGATTTCCAGCGGCACCTTACCCGGATTGGCCAGCCTGTGGGTTTGGCCAAGTGGAATGTATGTGCTTTGGTTCTCGCTCAGCAGCAAAACTTTGTCGCCGTTGGTGATTTCTGCAGTGCCAGAAACCACAATCCAGTGCTCGGCGCGGTGGTGGTGCATTTGCAAACTCAGGCTGGCACCGGGCTTGACCATGATGCGTTTGACCTGAAACCGCTCGCCCGAGTCGATGCTGTCGTACCAGCCCCAGGGGCGGTGAACTTTGCGGTGCAAGGACTGTTCACCGCGCTTCTCGGCATCGAGCTTGGCGACGATCTTCTTCACCTCTTGGCTGCGCGAACGGTCGCTGACCAAGACCGCGTCCGGGGTTTCCACCACCACCACATCGTGCAGGCCGACCACGCTGACCAAGCGGCTGGTCGCATGCACCAAGGTGTTTTGGCAATCACTGAAGATCGCGTCGCCCTGCGAGGCATTGCCATGCGGGTCTTTGTCGGCCACTTGCCAGACTGCCTCCCAGGCGCCCAGATCGTTCCAGCCCGCGTCCAAACCGACCATGCGCAAGGCGATGTCGCTGCCGGGGCAGCGCTCCATCACGGCATAGTCCACCGACTCGGACGGAATGGCTGCGAACTCGGCTTTGCCGGGGCGAACGAATTTGGCGTCGACTTTGCGCTGGGCCCATGCCTGGCGGGTGGCCGCAGCAATGTCAGGGCGGAAGCGCTCCAAGGCTCGCATCCACACGCTGGCGCGCAGCACAAACATGCCGCTGTTCCAGAAATAGTGGCCGTCGGCCACATAGCGCGCGGCCGTGTCGGCATCGGGTTTTTCTACGAATTCAGCCACGGCCAGGGCGTCTCCTGCAGCAGCCTCTGAGCGGATGTAGCCATAGCCGGTTTCGGCGCGGTCTGGGGTGATGCCCAGGATGACAATCGCGCCGCCGTCGGCCTGACGAATAGCGCCCTGCAAGGCGTTCGTGAAGGCCTGGGCCTGGCCTACGGTTTGATCGGCTGGCGTGACCACCAAAACGGGGTCATCGCCATTCTCCAAAGCTTGCAGGGCGGCCAGCGTCAGTGCGGGTGCGGTATTGCGCCCCATGGGCTCGAGCAAGACCTGGCTCGGTTCGATGCCGGTTTCGCGCAATTGGTCCAAGACCAAGAAGCGATGCTCTTCATTGCCGACGATGAGCGGGCCTGCGAGTGCGATGTCTTCAGCGCCCAGCTGAGCCAGGCGTGTGGCCGCTTGTTGAAACAGGCTGCTATTGCCAGAGAGCACCAGGAACTGCTTGGGGAACCCTGCACGGGAGAGCGGCCAGAGCCGGGTGCCGCTACCGCCGGCCATGATGACCGGTTGAACCGAGATGTTTTTCATGAACAGAAAATGCTATGGGTTGAATAGAGGTCAGCCAGCGTTGAATCCTTGGGGATTCATGTGTTGCCAGCGCCAGCTGTCCTCGCACATCCGGGCCAGGCCATGCTGTGCTTGCCAGCCCAGCTTTGAGCGCGCCAAGCTGGGGTCGGCATAGCAGGCGGCCACATCGCCCGGGCGGCGCGCGACGATGTCATAAGGAACGGGGCGGCCGCTGGCGGCCTCGTAAGCGCGCACCAAATCCAGCACGCTATAGCCTTGGCCCGTGCCCAAATTGGTGGTGATGGACTCCGAGCCGGCCAGCAAAAAGTTCAGCGCCGCCACATGGCCCTCGGCCAGATCCAGCACATGGATGTAGTCGCGCACGCCGGTGCCGTCGGGGGTGTCGTAGTCATTGCCAAACACCTGCAGGCGAGGGCGGCGGCCCACGGCCACCTGGGCCACATAGGGCATCAAATTGTTCGGCGTGCCGCGCGGGTCTTCGCCGATCAGCCCGCTTTCATGGGCGCCCACAGGGTTGAAGTAGCGCAGGGCGGCGGTTTGCCAGCTGGGGTCGGCAGCGCCCAAATCGCGCAGAATCGTTTCGCCCATCAGCTTGGTGGCGCCGTAGGGGTTGACGGCGGACAGCGCAGCTTCTTCGCGCAGAGGCAAGGATTCCGGCACCCCGTAGACCGTGGCGCTGGAGCTGAAAACAATTCGTTTGCAGCCGTGGCGTTGCATGGTCTCACAGGTGTTGACCAAGCCGCCCAGATTGTTGCGGTAGTACATGAGGGGCTGGCTGGTCGACTCGCCCACCGCCTTGTAGGCCGCGAAATGCACCACCGCTGCCGGCTTGTGGCGCTCAAACACTGCATTCATGGCGAGTGCATCGCAGACATCGGCCTGCTCAAACACCGGCGTTTGCCCACTCAAGCGGGCCAGGCGGTTCAAGACTTCGGGCGAGCTGTTGACGAAGTTGTCGACGCCCACCACCCGGTAGCCCGCCGCCTGCAAGGCCAGCCAGGTGTGGGAGGCGATGTAACCGGTGGCGCCGGTCAGCAATACGGTTGTTTGGCTCATGGCTTAGTAAAGAATGATCTGGCCATAGCAGCCATAGCTGTTGGCGTCAAAGACGTTGAAATTGCGGTCGCTGTCGCGGGAGGATTTGTTGTACTGGCAGCCCGCCGTAATGCCGCGCGAATACTGCCAGCGCAGCCCCAGATTGAAAGACTTGTCGCGGTCGAACTCGTTGAGGGATTGCCCCTGGCTCGAAGAGTTGTTGATATCGCTCTTGCTGAAGGCCGCGCCCGCGTTGAGGAACAGTTTGCCCGTCAGTTCGTAATTGGCATTGATTTGCAGCGCATGGGTCAGGCGGTCTCGATCGGCGCTGGTGTTGGTGTTGATGAACGAGGTTTCCAAGCCCGTGTCGCGGCTGATCGAGGTCAAGAAATTGAGCTTGGCGCTGGGCTGCCAATTCCAGCTGAGTGCGCCGGTGACGCCTGAAAAGTCTGAGCCACTGCCGGCCTTGATCTTGGATCGGCCGGTGCTGATGCGGCCATCCAGGCTGCTGGCGCCGCTCAAGACCCAACGCCCGGTCAGATCCAGGTCTTTGCGCTCAAATTCCCGCGCGTCGACGGGAACGGTGACCAGCGTGGGTTTGCCATTGATCAAGACCAAGCCCTCCCGGGTGTAGGCCGGGTAGCGGTCATTGGTCATGCGGCCAGCCAGGCCCAGGCGCAAATCAGGGCTGGATTGATAGACCAAGCCCAGCGAATAGCGGCGCTGGGTGAATTCATAGGGGTCGTACTCGGTCGCGCTGTAATCGCGGGTGCGGTAGCCGAGGCCCGCTTCCAGGGAAAGTCGGGTCACCAAGCCAACACGGGCCAGGCCATCGATTTGATTGTTGCTTTCGATGTTTTGCTTGCGAATGGGGGCGGCGCTGCGCTCGGTATAGGTACTCAGGTTTCTGCTGCTGTTGACACTGATGGTGCCGGACAGGCGCTCCACCGTGGACCAATCCAAGCCTCCTTTGAAGGAGTAGCCGAGGTAGTTCAGGTCTGAACTCTTGCTGTAGCGGTTGGTGTTGATGGAGGCGTCGCCAAACAAGCGCTGGCGGCCAAAACTCTGGTTGATGCCGGCCAGCAGGCTGGCCGTGGTGACATTGTCATCATTGGGGGCCGCAGCCGTGCGATAGATATTCGACACATGGTTCAGCGCCAAAGAGCCCCCGAAGTAATAAGGGTTGGCGTCGGCCAGGGCCGCCGTGCTGCCCGCGAAACTCGCGACCATGCAGGCGGTCAGTCGGGTCAATGGTCGTTTTGCAAAGGACATGGATTTCCTGGGGAATGGGCAGCAAAAAGGGGCAGCAATAAGAGTCAGCAACAGTTCGGGCGATAGGTCGGTGGGGCGCGGGTTGGGTCACCCCGGGACGATTGGCCCGGAACAGGCGGCTTCATTCAATAAGCATTGCGGTCAAACAGCATCAGGCGGGCGGTGCGCACAATAATCTGCAAATCCAGCGCCAGTGACCAATTGCGCAGATATTCAAGGTCATATTCAACGCGCGCCTTCATTTTGTCGATGGTATCGGTTTCGCCCCGCAGACCATTGACCTGGGCCCACCCTGTAATGCCGGGCTTGACCTTGTGTCGCACCATATAGGCCTTGATCAGCTTTCGATACTCTTCATTGTGGGCCACCGCATGGGGGCGGGGGCCGACGATGCTCATGCGCCCTTGCAGCACATTGATGAACTGCGGCAATTCATCCAGAGAGGTGCGGCGAATGAAGGCGCCGAATTTGGTGATGCGCTCATCGTCCTTGGTGGCCTGCTTGACCACCGGGCCGTTGTCCTGGGTCTTCATCGAGCGGAACTTGTACACGATGATTTCTTCCCCATCCAAGCCATTGCGGCGTTGCTTGAAGATGATGGGGCCGGGCGAGCTGCGCTTCACACCGATGGCAATCAGCAAAAGAATGGGGGAGATCAAAACCAGAATCAAACTCGCCAGCACGATGTCGCTGATGCGCTTAACCAAATCATTGGTGCCCGTAAATGGCGTTTCGCAAATGCCCACCACGGGCACGCCATTCATATCTTGCAGGCGGCCTTGAATGATGCTGATGCCGAAGACATCGGGCACGAAAAACAGCGAGGCCGTGGTGCCCTGAACCTGCTCCAGCAATTGCACGATTCGAGGCTGTGAGCCCAAAGGCAGGGTGATGTAAACCTCGCGCACACTGTTTTCGCGGACATAGTCGCTCAGGTCTTGCAGTCTGCCCAGCACCAGTGCGGAGGCCTCGGGGTGCAGGCGGTCGTCTTGGCGGTCATCAAAGTAGCCCAGGAAGTCTATGCCTTTGTCCGGCCCGTCACGCAGGGCTCGCGCAACCTTGGCTCCCAGCGGCCCACCGCCCACAATCACGGCGCCACGGCGAGTGACGCCCGCGCGCCTGCGCCGCTCGAAGCGCCCCAACTCGATGGCCAGAATTTGCGCGACCGGGGTCAGACCCGCCCACCAATACAGCACATGGTCTTCGAAATAGCCCATGCTGTTGGTGGCATAACCACACAAAGCCAAGATGACCAACAGGGCCATCCAAGAGCCCAGTACATCAATGACGGCACTGATGCGGTTTTCGGTGAAACGATTGCGACCCGGAAAGGTGAGGGCGAACACCAGCAAGCACAGAGTCAGGCTGGAACGCAGGATAGGTTCGCCAAAGAAGGTACTTACAGCCAAATAGCACAGCACGATGATGCTGGGCTCCAAAAACGCGGCGATCAGGGATTCGACGGACTGAGGTGCGCTGTAAAACGTTCTTTTGTAACTTCTATCCTCGAACATCGTTCTCCTCTCTCCTTGCAACCGGGTCTGGCTTGTTCAATCCTGAGCGCCTTGTCATGACGCTTGCGACGCTTCTCTAAAACAGTAGTCTGATCGGCATTGGGGTCAGCCCCAGCACCTTTGCCCCCGAATTTGGCGCAGATTCTCGCTCAACTGTGCGCGTGATTCGCTCGCCTCTATCCCCTAGTTCGGGAGAGTCCATCGACTGCCTACAATCCTGCAATGCTTCAAACTTGGATTGCCTCGATGACTCCGGCCGTACAGGATCGCATGATCCTGTTGCTCAATCATGTCATTTCCCGTGAAACCCTTGCGATGGCCCGTTTGCGGCCTTTTGCGGGGCGGCTTGTTGTTTTTCATCTGCAGGGCTGGCCCTCGGTTTTGCCGCCAGCGCCAGATTTGGTGATGGGCGTCACGCCGGCCGGCTTGTTCGAACGCATGGAGGCCACGCAATTGGCCGGTGCCGAAGTCTTGACGATTGAGTTGGACGCCTCCAACCCGGCCCTGATGGCTTTGGGGACCTTGTTGGGGGATCGACCCAAAGTGGCGGTGCAAGGGGATGCGGCCCTGGCGGGTGAAATCAGCTGGCTGATGGAAAACTTGCGCTGGGATCTGGAAGACGACTTGGCCGGGCTGGTCGGCCCGGCTGCGGCGCATCAGTTGGCGGCCTGGGGTCGTGCCAGCGTCAGCGCGGTGGCGGCACTGGCCCAGGGCATCAAGGCGCGTGGCCCCGCTGGGCGCAGTGCTGCATGAGGTACTTCGCCCGCCTGTTCGTCATTGTTTGGACGATTCTTCGCTATGGGCTGGATGAGCTGGCACTGTCCGGCTTGCGTCGGCGACGCTTTCGTTTGTTGCGTCGGGCCATTTCGGTGGGACGCAGCTGGGAGCAGCCACGCGGCGTGCGCCTGCGCTTGGCCTTGGAGCATTTGGGACCGATCTTCGTCAAGTTTGGCCAAGTCTTGTCGACCCGGCGCGATTTGGTGCCTGAGGATATGGTCGAGGAGCTGGCCAAGCTGCAAGACCGAGTGCCGCCGTTCCCCGCTGCCGAGTCCCGTGCGCTGGTGGAAAAGGCCTTTGGCCGCCCCGTGGAGGAGCTGTTCGGCAGTTTTGACGCCGAGCCGGTGGCCAGCGCTTCGATTGCGCAGGTTCACTTCGCCACGTTGAAAGATGGGCGCGAGGTCGCGGTCAAGGTCTTGCGGCCCGGCATGCTGGACACCATCGACGATGACTTGGCGCTGCTGCGCACCGTGGCAGTTTGGGTGGAGCGACTCTCGGCCGATGGCCGCCGCTTGAAGCCGCGTGAGGTGGTGGCCGAGTTCAGCAACTACTTGCACGATGAGCTGGATTTGGTGCGCGAGGCCGCCAATGCCGCGCAGCTGCGCCGCAATATGACCGGGCTGGATCTGGTCATGGTGCCCGAGATGATGTGGGATATGTGCAGCTCCGAGGTCATCGTGATGGAGCGCATGGATGGCGTGCCGATCTCGCAGCTGGAGCGTCTCAAAGACGCCGGCATTGACATCCCCAAGCTGGCTCGCGATGGCGTCACGATCTTCTTCACCCAGGTGTTTCGTGACGGCTTTTTCCATGCGGACATGCACCCGGGCAATATTCAGGTCAGCTTGGATCCGGCCACCTTTGGCCGCTATATCGCGCTGGACTTCGGCATCATCGGCACGCTGACCGAGGTCGATAAAGAGTATTTGGCGCAGAACTTCATCGCCTTTTTCCAGCGGGACTACAAGCGCGTCGCCGAGTTGCACATCGCCTCGGGCTGGGTGCCGGCGGGTACGCGCGTGGATGAGTTGGAAAGCGCGGTGCGTGCCGTCTGCGAGCCGCATTTCGATCGGCCTTTGAAAGACATCTCTTTGGGCCAGGTGCTGATGCGCTTGTTCCAGACTTCGCGCCGCTTCAATGTGGAGATCCAGCCGCAACTGGTGTTGCTGCAAAAGACCTTGCTGAACATTGAAGGGCTGGGGCGGCAGCTGGATCCGGAGCTGGACTTGTGGGCGACAGCCAAGCCCTTCTTGGAGCGCTGGATGAACGAGCAAGTGGGCTGGCGCGCCTTTGTCAATCAAATCAAAAAAGAAGCCCCACGTTACGCCCAGCTCTTCCCCGAGTTGCCGCGCCTCTTGCACGACGCCTTGAAGCGTCAGGCCTCCAGCGATGAAACCCAGGCCATGCGTCTCTTAATTGCCGAGCAGCGCCGCACCAACCGGCTTTTGCAGGCCTTGCTGTATGGGGCCGTGGGTTTCACCCTGGGTCTGTTGGGGGCGAATGTCTTGATGCGCGCCCACCCCTTGTTTTAGGTCCAGGCCGGCGTGCGCGAGGGTCTTGCGCATCTTTAGAGGCCCAAGCTTGGCTCGGGTTGCAGCGCTTCTTGCATAATCCGCGCCGGCTTGTTTTTGCCGCCCCTATCGCCCGCCAACTGCAAGAGTTCTCTCCATGAACACCACGCTGATCGTCTTCGTTGTGATTTATCTCTTGGGCACCCTGGCTTTGGGTGTTTGGGCCGGCACTCGCATCAAGAACACCAGCGACTTCGCCATCGCCGGCCGCAGCCTGCCGCTGGCCATGGTGATCACCACCACCTTTGCCACTTGGTTTGGCGCCGAGACGGTGATGGGGATCCCGGCCAAATTTGTGCAAAGCGGCTTGGGTGCCGTGGTGGAGGACCCTTTTGGCGCCGGCACTTGCCTGATCTTGGTTGGCCTGTTCTTTGCCACCAAGCTGTACCGCCAAAACCTGTTGACCATTGGCGACTTCTACCGCCAGCGCTATGGCAAAGGTGTGGAAGTCGCTTGTTCGGCGGCCATCATCCTGAGCTATCTGGGTTGGGTGGCGGCTCAGATCACCGCGCTGGGTCTGGTGTTCTCGGTGCTCACCCAAGGGGCCATGAGTGAAACGGCCGGCATGATTGTGGGCACGCTGGCGGTGCTGATTTATGTGGTGGTGGGGGGCTTCTTGGCCGTGGCCTGGACCGACTTCATCCAGATGATTGTGTTGGTGGTGGGCATGTCCATCATTGCGGTGTTCTCGGCCGATCTGGCCGGTGGCAGTGACAAGGTCTGGGCCATGGCGCAAACGCGCGATCTGTTCCGCTTCTGGCCCGAACCAAGCTTCACCGAGGTGGCCATGTTTGTGGGAGCGGCGGTTACCATGATGCTGGGCAGCATCCCGCAGCAAGACGTGTTTCAGCGCGTGATGTCGGCCAAGGACGAAAAGACTGCGCGCAATGGCGCGGTGATCGGCGGCATCAGCTATATCTTGTTCGCTTTTGTGCCCATGTTCATCGTGGCCAGCTCGGTCATCGTGATGGGCCAAGAGGCGCTGGACATTGCCCGCGACGACTACCAAAAACTCTTGCCCGCCTATGTGCTGTCCAAGATGCCCTTGGTGATGCAGATCTTGTTCTTTGGCGCCTTGCTGTCGGCCATCAAGAGCACCTCCTCGGCCACGCTGCTGGCGCCGGCCACCAGTTTTGTCGAAAACATTCTGAAGAATCTGCGCCCCAAAATGCGTGATTCCGAGCAGTTGTTGGCCATGCGTCTGACCATCGTGGTCTTCGCCGGCTTGGTCTTGGCCTATGCCATCGCGATGAAGGGCACCTCCATCTTTGAACTGGTGGCCTCGGCTTACAAGGTGACCCTGGTCGGCGCGTTTGTGCCGCTGGTCTTTGGTTTGTACTGGAAGCGCGCCACCACGCAGGGGGCCATTTTTTCGATGGTGGCGGGCATCGGCACCTGGATTGCATTCATGCCGCAGATCAACCCATTGGGCGAGGTCTTCCCCGAACAATTGGCGGGCTTGCTGGCCAGTGTGCTGGGCATGCTGCTCGGCAGCCTGGCGCCGCAGTGGCTGCGCAACCGTCATGAGCACAAGGCCCATGTGGCCGGTTTGCCGGACGAAGCCACGACTTGAAATCCGCCAAAAAGCCCCGAATTCCGACGCTGGCGGGCCGCGCCCGGCGCTCCGGCGCCCGAGGCTCGCAAGCCCCCGCCCTATAATTTCGCCTTTTTGTTGATCAACGGGTTCCAAGACCATGCCGATCTATGCCTACCGCTGCAGTTCATGCGGTCACGCCAAAGATGTGCTTCAGAAGATGTCTGATGCACCGCTGAGCACCTGCCCGGCCTGTGGCGCTGAGTCTTTTCAAAAGCAGATCACTGCCGCCGGCTTCCAGCTGAAGGGCTCGGGCTGGTATGTGACCGATTTCAGAGGCGGCGCCGGAGCCGGTGCCGCGACAGGCGCGGCCACCGGAGCCACGGCTGCTGCGCCAAGCGCTGGTGCAGAAGCGGCGGCGTCAGCGGCCGCACCTGCTGCCGAGGCTTCGTCTGCGAGCAGCGGCACGGCCTGCGGTGGCTCCTGCGCTTGCCACTGACGCTTTTCATTCGCTAGGACCCTTGTGAAAAAATACATCATCACCGGCCTCCTGGTCTGGCTGCCTTTGGCCATCACCATCTGGGTGCTGTTGTGGGTGTTGGGCTTGATCGACGGCGTGTTCGCCTCCTTGTTGACAGCCTCGCAAGCGGTGCTGCCGGCCTCGATGTCGCACAACATCGATGAGTTGCGCCATATTCCCGGCCTGGGCTTGTTGATCTTGGTCGGCGGTATGGCGCTGACGGGTATGTTTGTCGCCAACATCTTCGGCCAGTGGTGGTTGAAGCAATGGGACCGGCTGCTGTCCAACATCCCCATCGTCAAAAGCATTTACAGCTCGGTCAAGCAAGTCTCCGACACCTTGTTCTCCAGCAGCGGCAACGCCTTTCGCGAAGCGGTGCTGGTTCAGTATCCCCATCAGGGCAGTTGGACGATTGCCTTTGTGACCGGCAAGCCCGGTGGCGAAGTGGCCGAGGCCTTGGGCGAGGAACATGTCAGCCTGTATGTGCCGACCACACCCAACCCCACCTCGGGCTTTTTCTTGATGATGCCCAAGAGCCATGTGCGGCCCTTGAAGATGAGTGTGGACGCCGCTCTCAAACACATCATTTCGATGGGCGTGGTGGCACCCGAGACCGGCCCTGCGGAAGGCCCAGAGAACGTTCGAAATCAGCCGGGTTGAGCGCCCCGGCACGCGCTCAACCCTGAGGGCTTGAAACACAGCCTGCCAGCGCCTCCCTCACGAATGAAGAAGGCTCTCGCGCGACCCCGTGCAAAGCGCGCTTGAGCAGACAACCAAGATACTGGAGTGATCCCATGAGAACCTGTTACGCCGGCCAAGTCAGCGAGAAGCTGCAAGACCAGACCGTTACCTTGATGGGCTGGGCCCATCGTCGCCGTGACCACGGCGGCGTTATCTTCATCGACCTGCGCGACCGCGAAGGTCTGGTGCAAGTTGTCTGCGACCCCGATCGCGCCGACATGTTCAAGGTGGCCGAAGAGGTGCGCAACGAGTTCTGCCTGAAGGTCGTGGGCAAGGTGCGCCTGCGCCCGGCCGGCACCGAAAACAACAACCTGACCAGCGGCAAGATCGAAGTCCTCTGCCACGAGCTGGAAGTGCTGAACCCCTCGGTGACGCCCCCGTTCCAGATGGACGACGAGAACCTGTCTGAGACCACACGCCTGACCCATCGCGTGCTGGACCTGCGTCGTCCCTATATGCAAAACAACCTGATGCTGCGCTACCGCGTGGCGATGGAAGCGCGCAAATTCCTGGACGAGCACGGCTTCATCGACATCGAAACGCCGATGCTGACCAAGAGCACGCCCGAAGGCGCGCGTGACTATCTGGTGCCCAGCCGCGTGCATGACGGCATGTTCTTCGCGCTGCCGCAGTCGCCCCAGCTCTTCAAGCAGTTGCTGATGGTGGCCGGTTACGATCGCTACTACCAGATCACCAAGTGCTTCCGCGACGAAGACCTGCGCGCCGACCGCCAGCCCGAATTCACCCAGATCGATATTGAAACGAGCTTCCTGAGCGAACAGGAAATTCGCGACATGTTCGAAGGCATGATCCGCCACGTCTTCATGAAGGCGCTGAATGTGGACCTGGGCGTCTACCCGGTGATGAAGTACGCCGATGCCATGCACTTGTACGGCTCGGACAAGCCCGACCTGCGCGTCAAGCTGCAGTTCACCGAATTGACCGATGTGATGGGCGATGTGGACTTCAAGGTCTTCTCGACCCCCGCCACCACCAAGGGCGGCCGCGTGGTGGCCCTGCGCGTGCCGGGCGGCGCAGCCATGAGCCGCGGCGAGATCGACGCTTACACCGAGTTCGTGAAGATCTACGGCGCCAAGGGTCTGGCCTGGATCAAGGTCAATGAAGTGGCCAAGGGTCGCGAAGGCCTGCAGTCGCCCATCGTCAAGAACCTGCACGACAAGGCCGTGGCCGACATCCTGGCTCGCACCGGCGCTCAAGACGGCGACCTGATCTTCTTCGGCGCCGACAAGGCCAAGATCGTCAACGACGCCATTGGTGCGCTGCGCCTGAAGGTGGGCCACAGCGAATTCGGCAAGGCGGGCGGCCTGTTCGAAGACCGCTGGGCGCCGCTGTGGGTGGTGGACTTCCCGATGTTCGAGCACGACGAAGAAAACGACCGCTGGGCTGCCGTGCACCACCCCTTCACCGCACCCAAGGACGGCCATGAGGATCTGATGGTCACCGACCCCGGCGCCTGCATCGCCAAGGCTTATGACATGGTGCTGAACGGCTGGGAACTCGGCGGTGGCTCCATCCGTATCCACCGCGCCGAAGTGCAGAGCAAGGTGTTTGATGCGCTCAAGATCAGCAAGGAAGACGCGCAGGTCAAGTTCGGCTTCTTGCTGGACGCGCTGCAATACGGCGCGCCTCCGCACGGTGGCTTGGCCTTCGGCTTGGATCGCATCGTCACGCTGATGACCAAGGCCGAGTCCATCCGCGACGTGATCGCCTTCCCCAAGACCCAGCGTGCCCAGTGCTTGCTGACCGGCGCTCCGAGCCATGTGGACGACAAGCAGTTGCGCGAGCTGCACATCCGTTTGCGCAACGCGGTGGCGGCCGCCCCTTCGGCCTGAGCCAGCGACCGTCCTCGAGCCCGGGTTGTTGAGGCCGCGCTGCTAACGCCGCGTTGAAGCGGCGTTGCAGGCAGCAGATTCGCGTAAACCTGGGTCCCCAAAGGCAGCTTCGGCTGCCTTTTTTCGTTTGTGCGTGCTCGGTGCGATTGGGCCTCGGTGCCTCAGGGCCAAGCGCGCTCGTCATCAACAGGGCCGCGGGTCTCCGCTATGCTTTAGGCATGAGTGCCCAAGTTTTAGACCCTGCGATGAGCCGTCCCTACAAGATCCCTGAGTCGGTGCTGGTGGTGATCCATACGCCGGACTTGCAGGTCTTGATGTTGGAGCGGGCGGACCGTCCCGGTTTTTGGCAGTCGGTCACCGGCTCCAAAGACACGGAGGACGAGTTGTTGCAAGAAACCGCCCGCCGTGAGGTGCTCGAAGAAACCGGGATAGAAGCCAGCGCCGAGGGCCTGCGCGATTGGGGCTTGGCCAACCGCTATGAAATCTACCCGGTGTGGCGGCACCGCTATGCGCCTGGCGTGACCCACAATCTCGAACATGTGTTTGGCTTGCAAGTGCCGGCCGGCACCGCGGTGCGCTTGGCGCCGCGCGAGCATTTGCAATACCGCTGGCTGCCCTGGCGCGAAGCTGCCGACCTGTGCTTCTCGCCTTCCAACGCAGAGGCGGTGCTGCACTTGCCCAAGCAACTGGGCCGGGAGCTTTGAGATGAGCGCGGGGAACGCCTTCAGCCATTCCGTGCTGCCTTCTCACAGTGAATTCAAGCGGCCGCATTTGCGTGTTGCCACCTACAACATCCACAAAGGGGTGCGGGGCGTGGGGCCGCAAAAGCGGCTGGAGATTCACAACCTGAGCATGGGCGTGGAGGCGCTTAAAGCCGATTTGGTGTTCTTGCAGGAAGTGCGGCACTTTCACCACCGCGAAGCGCAGGAGTTTCAGCGCACTTGGTTTGGTTGGCCCGAGCAGGGGCAAGCTGAGTTCCTCGCGCCGGAGGGTTATGAGGTGGCCTACCGGACCAATGCGGTCACCAAGCATGGCGAGCATGGCAATGCCTTGCTCTCGCGATTTCCGCTGGGGGATATTGGGCATCATGATGTGTCTGACCACCGCTTCGAACAGCGCGGCTTGCTGCATGTGCCGGTGCATTGGCAGGGGCTGGAGGTGCACACGGTGGTGGCGCATTTGGGCTTGATGCACAGCGGCCGGGTCCGGCAAGTGCAGCGACTGGGTGAATTCATCGCCAAGCATGTGCCCGCCGATGCTTTGCTGCTGGTGGCGGGGGACTTCAACGATTGGGGCGAACGACTTGACGCGCCGATGCGGGAGTCGGGCTTGCAACGTGCCGTGCCGCCGCAGGGGCGCGGGCGGCACGCCACCTTTCCCTCGCGGCTGCCGTTTTTCTCGCTGGACCGCATTTATACGCGAGGGCTGCGCTGCGTAAGCATGCAAGTGCCCAAAGGGCCGGTATGGGCGCGCATGTCCGACCATTTGCCGCTGCTGGCCGAGTTGGAGCTCGAGTAAACAACAAGGTTTGCGCAATTGAGCTCCTTGTCTGACTCCGACCCTTTGCTGTCCTGGCATGCGGCGCCCAAAGCCGAGTTTGTGGGCGGCAATGAGGTGCATTTGCTGCGTGGGGGTGACGCGTTATTTCCTGCGCAGGCGCTGGCCATTGCCGCGGCCACCCATGAGGTTTGGCTGGCAAGCTATATCTTTCATTTCGATGCCACAGGGGCCGAAGTCGCCGCGCAATTGATTGCGGCGGCGCGGCGTGGTGTGCGGGTGCGGGTGGTGGTGGATGGCTTTGGTTCAAGGGCCAGTCTGCCTTGGCTGCAAGCGCAATTCGAGGGCAGTGGCGTGGCTTTGGCGGTGTTTCGGCCCATCGATCGCTGGTACAGCTGGCTGCAGCCGGGGCAGTTGCGGCGCTTGCATCAAAAAATCTGCGTGGTGGACGGTGAACATGCTTTTGTGGGGGGCATCAACGTCATCGGGGACCGCGTGGATTTGAACCATGGCGAAACCGAACAGCCGCGCCTGGATTTCGCCGTGGCCTTGCGCGGCCCCTTGGTGGCCTCGGTCGCCCAGGCGGTGCGGGCGGTGTGGAATCGCGCGTGGCTGGGCCGCGACTTTGGTGAGGAACTGTTGGCCTTGGTGCGCAGTGGGGAGCCCGCAGCGCGCCTGCGTCGTTTGCTGCGGGCCTTGCGCCTGCCTCGGCCGGGGCGGCGTGCTTGGCGACGTGGCCCGCATGAAGCGACTGACGCCGCAACGCCACCATTGCCGCCGGTCTGCGCAGCCTTTGTGCTGCGCGACAATCTGCGCCGCCGCCGCAATATCGAACGCGCCTATATCGACGCCATCCGGTCCGCCCAACAACGCGTCGATCTGATCACCCCTTACTTCTACCCCGGTCATGCCTTTCGCAAGGCCTTGCGCGACGCCTCGCGGCGCGGGGTGCAAGTGCGCTTGCTCTTGCAGGGCAAGCTGGACTACCGCATTGCCGGCATGGCGGCTCAAGCCCTGTATGCCGAGCTTTTGGGGCATGGGGTGTGCATTTATGAGTACACGCCGGCCTATCTTCACGCCAAGGTCTGTGTTGTGGATGAGAGCTGGGCCACCGTGGGCAGCTCCAATATCGACCCGCTCTCGCTCTTGCTCAATCTGGAAGCCAATGTGATCGTCCAGAACGCCGAGTTTGCACGGCATCTGTCGGCTGAGTTTGAGCGGGCGGCGCAGGTGTCACGTCAGGTGGACATGCAGGCCTTGGGCGGGGCAGGCTGGCGCGGTGTTGTGAGGCGCGCACTGGTGGCCTGGGTGGCTTATGTGTACTTGCGTGTGGCCGGAGCGACGGGCCGGTATTAATGCCTTTTGCAGCGCAGGCTGAACCCTGGCCCGCTGGCGGGTGGCTGTTGTAGATTGCGGGCTGGCTGCAAGAGGCCGAAGGGAGGGGGAGCCTGGCGGCCGCCCAAGTGCGCTGATGCCCCTTTGGCCTCTGCCAAGGCAGACCCCGTGCGGCCGCGTCAAATCGATTGGAGCTTGCCCATGGATGAGCGCGCCTTGCTGGCGAGTCAGTCGGCAGAGGGTTTGCAGACGAGGGTGCAGGGCGTTCAATACGCCATCATTGCCGACAATATGCGGCTGGGCATCCCGGCGGGCGTTCCTGCACTCTTGTTGACTTGTTTTGCCTTGAGCCAGCAAGGCGAGGTCAGAGGCATGTTCCCGTGGGCAGTCTTTGTGTTGTTGACGGTGCTGTCCTATGCCTGGGTCGCGCCGCATCGGCAGCGCTTGGCCGAGCAAGGGCGATTGCGAGATTGGGGGCGCTTGCTGTGCGCCTACAACATCGTGCTTGGCTGCAGCTGGGGCATGTCGGGCTGGCTGTTCTTTGACACCGAACCGGTCCGACTGATGGTGCTGTGCGTGCTCTACCTGTGCATGCTGATGAGTTCGGCCTTGGCCAATGCCGGGCAGCTCGCCACCTATGCCTTCAGCGTGCCCTTGCTCTTGCCCTTTGTCTCGATGGGACTGACGCAGGACGATCAATTGGGGCGCATCTGCGCTTTGGCCATGCTGTTGGTGGCCGGCTGTGTGTATGCCTATGCCCACCGCTTTGGCGCGGCGATTCGTGAGTCGATTCTGATGCGCTTCGAGAATGAACGCTTGAGCGAGGCCTTGACCGAGCAAAAGGTGCGGGAGCGTACCCAGGTGCTAGAGGAATCGAATCGGCAGAAGTCGGAGTTCTTGGCAGTGATGAGCCATGAGATTCGCACCCCAATGAATGCGGTTATCGGCATGAGCGGGCTGCTGCTGGACACCGACTTGAGCGAAGAGCAGCGCGACTATGCCGAAACCATTCGCGATTCCGGTGATGCCCTGCTGAACATCATCAATGACATTTTGGACTTCTCCAAAATCGAGGCGGGCCGGGTCGATATTGAGAACCAAGCCTTTGATCTGCGTGATTGCATCGAGTCGGCCCTGGATTTGCTCAGCGCCCGCGCCCTGGAAAAGCAACTCAATATTGCCTATCTGTTCGAAATTGTGGAGGGCAATGAGGTGCCGGCGGCCATTTGCTCGGACGTCACGCGCCTGCGCCAAATCTTGTTGAACCTGCTGAGCAATGCCATCAAGTTCACCGACCAAGGCGAGGTCTCGCTGACTGTTTCGAGTCGGCGTTTGCGGGCTTCAGGCCCGCATGCGCGGGCGGCACAAGCGGAGCCCGAGGCGCAACCGTCAAACGCGGGTCTTGAACAGGCGCCGTCAGTGGCGCAAGGCTATCGGGGCCGGCGCCATGTGGAGTTGCACTTCACCGTCACGGATACGGGCATTGGCTTGAGCGAAGAAGCCATGGGCCGCTTGTTTCAGCAGTTCAGTCAAGCCGACAGTTCGACCACGCGCAAATACGGCGGCACCGGCCTGGGGCTGGCGATCAGCAAGCGCTTGGCCGAATTGATGGGCGGGCGCATGTGGGTAGAAAGTCCGGGTCCTGGCCTGGGCAGCAGCTTCCATTTCACCTTGCCGGTGTTTGAGGCCGATCTCTCTTCCAGTTCCCGTCGCCACGCTTTGATCGGCGCGCAAAACCAACTCCAGGGCAAGCGCTTGCTGGTGGTGGACGACAACACCACCAACCGACGTCTCTTGGCCCTGCAGACCGCCAAATGGGGCATGGTGCCCAAGGACACGGCCTCGCCCAGCATGGCGCTGCAGTGGCTGGAACGCGAGAGCGAGGAACCGTTTGATCTGGTCATCTTGGACATGCACATGCCCGAGATGGACGGCATGGCGCTGGCGAATCAGATCCGCGCGCTCAGGCCGGGGCTCCCTTTGGTGCTGTTCACTTCTTTGGGGCGCAAAGAAGTGGGCGAAATCGAGGGTTTGTTCGCTGCCTTGATGCACAAGCCTTTGCGGCAAAGCCAATTGTTTGAGACCTTGAGCAAGGTCTTGGGGGCAAGCCAGGCCAAGCGCCCGAGCGGCAGCAGTGTGCCCAAATTGGAAGCCGGTCTTGCCGAGCGGCACCCACTGAAAATCCTGTTGGCCGAGGACAACGCAGTCAATCAAAAACTGGCGCTCAGACTTTTGGCCCAGATGGGCTACCGGGCCGATGTCGCTGCCAACGGCATTGAAGCGATTGAGGCCCTTCAACGCCAACACTATGACTTGGTGCTGATGGACGTTCAAATGCCTGAGTTGGATGGCTTGCAAGCCAGCATGGAGATTCGCAGGCGTTGGCCTCAGCAGGGGCCGCGCATTGTGGCCATGACGGCCAACGCCATGCAGGGGGACCGCGACTCCTGCTTGCAAGCGGGCATGGATGACTATGTGAGCAAGCCCATTCGGGTGCCGGCATTGGTCGAGGCCTTGCTGGCCTGCCGGCCGGATGAGCGCACGGAGTCAATCAACTCAGCGGGGACGTCACAGCCAAGCCAGGGGAAGCCACGATGAGCGAGAGCCAAGGTCACCACAGCAGCATAGATATGGACATCTTCAGCGAGTTGCAAGGCTCGGCGGGCGCCGACTTTGTGGTGGAGTTGATTGAAACCTTCATCGTTGATGCCCCGCGGCAATTGCTGGCGCTGCGTGATGCCCTGCGTCGTGGTGACGAGGTGGCGTTTCGGCGCGGCGCGCATACCTTGAAGGCCAATGGCAATACTTTTGGTGCCCATGCTTTCAGCGCCCTGGCACGCCAGTTGGAACTCAGTCCTTTGGGCGAGTTGGGCGTGCAGGGTCAAGTCTTGCTGCAGCGTCTGGAGGGTGAGTACCTGCGGGCAGCGCAGGCCTTGCTGGAGCTCAGTCATGCGAGATGAAGCGGGGCGTGCCGGGCAGATCCTGTTGGTGGACGACAACCGGGTCAACCGACTCTTGCTGGCTCGGCATGTGAGCCAGTTGGGGCATCAAGTCGACAGTGCCGAAAACGGCCGCATGGCTTTGCAGATGTTGCGGCAAAAAAGCTATGACCTTTTGCTGCTCGACATTGGCATGCCCGAGATGGACGGCTTTGAAGTGCTGGCCCAGCTGCGTGGCGACCCGGCGCTGCTCGGCGTGCCGGTCATCGTCACCTCCTCTTTGGAGGGGCTGGAGAGCGTGGTGCGCTGCATCGAGCTGGGGGCCGAAGACTATTTGAGCAAGCCGGTCAACCCGGTCTTGTTGAAGGCCCGCATCCACGCGAGCTTGGAGAAAAAGCGCCTGCGTGATCTGCAACGCGATTTGATCCGCCGCTTTGCCACTTTGGAGGTGGCGCAAGACTTGGCGAGCTCGGGCTTTGCCCTGGGCGGGCGGCGGGTGCGAGCCACGGTGATGTTTTGCGACATCCGTGGCTTCACCGGCATGGTGGAGCAGCAAACGCCCGAGGAAGTGATCGAGCTGCTGAACACCTTCTACACCCTGATGTTTGACGCCATCAGCGGCTGTGGCGGCGTGGTCAATCAGATGATAGGCGATGGCTTGATGGCGATTTTTGGTGCGCCGCAAGCTTTGCGGGATCATGGGGCTTGCGCGGTCGCAGCGGCGCGCGAGATGGTGTTGATGATGGCGCAGTTCAGCGCCGAGCAGGAGGCCGCCGGCCGAGCGCCAGTGCGCATTGGCATTGGCATCGCCACCGGCGATATGGTGGCCGGCTACACCGGCACCGAGGCGCGCGCCACCTACACCTGCATTGGCGACACCGTCAATTTGGCGGCGCGCCTGGAGGCCCACACCAAGCTCGCACAGCGTGCCATCCTGATCGACGCCGCCACCCAAGAAGCCTTGGACGACGCGGCGCTGCAAGGGCTCGGTATCGAGCCCTTGGGCATGGTGCACTTCAAGGGCAAGGCCGAGGCCGTGCCGGTGTTTGCGGTCGCTGCTTAGCGCAGCACCACCAAGCCGCCCACGGACTGGGCCAGCTGGCTCAGTTCGCCCCGGTTGACCAAGTCAAATGCATGGGCGATGTCGGGGGCCAGATAGTGGTCGGTCGGCATGGCCGGGCAATGTTGGCGCATCAGGGCATGGACCTGCTCCAGCGCGGCCGAGCTCTTCAGCGGGCGCAGGAATTCGATGCCTTGCGCTGCGGCCAGCAGCTCGATGCCGATGATGTGGGCGGTGTTGTCCAGCATCTGGCCGAGACGGCGTGCACCGAAGGTGGCCATGGAAACATGGTCTTCCTGGTTGGCGCTGGTGGGCAGACTGTCCACGCTGGCGGGGTGGGCCAGACTCTTGTTCTCGCTGGCCAAAGCGGCAGCGGTCACATGGGCGATCATGAAGCCCGAGTTCAGCCCGGCATTGGCCGTCAAGAAGGGCGGCAGGCGCGAGACGCCGGCGTCGATCAGCATGGCGATGCGGCGCTCGGCAATCGCGCCCACTTCGGCAATCGCGCAGGCCAAGGCATCGGCGGCCAGGGCCACCGGCTCGGCGTGGAAGTTGCCGCCACTGACCATGGTGCTGCTGCCGTCTTCATTGGCGAACACCAGCGGGTTGTCGGTCACGGCATTGGCTTCGCGCAGCAGCACATCGCGCACATAACGGGCTTGGTCCAGGCATGCACCCATGACTTGCGGCTGGCAGCGCAGGCAATAGGGGTCTTGGACGCGCTCGTCGCCGTCCAGCAACTGGCTCTGCCAGGGCTGGACACTCCCCTCGGGGGATGGACGGCGCGCAGCGTCGTCTTGGGGGCGCATGGTTCGGTGTGACTCGCGGATGGCGCTGCCGGCCAGGATCTGGCGGTAGGCCGCGGCGGCTTCGATCTGGCCGGGCTGGCCGCGCACCTCATGGATGCGGGGATCGAAAGGCCCGTCGCTGCCTCGCGCGGCGTCCAGGCTCAGCGCGCCCGAGACGATGGCCGCGGCATACACCTGCTCAAAGCGGATCAGGCCTTCCAGCGCCAGGGCGGTGCTGGTTTGTGTGCCATTGATCAAGGCCAGGCCTTCTTTGGCCTGCAGCACCAGCGGTTCGATGCCGTGTTTTTGCAGCTCGGGCCCGGCGGGCACGCGTTGCCCGTCCACCAGCATTTCGCCTTCGCCCAGCAGGGCCAGGGTCATGTGCGAGAGCGGTGCCAGGTCGCCCGAGGCGCCCACCGAGCCCTGCGCAGGCACATAGGGGATCAGGCCGGCATTGAAAACGGCCAGCAAGCAGTTCACCACCTCTTCGCGCACGCCGGAATGGCCGCGCGCCAGCGAGGCTGCCTTGGTGGCCAGCATCAGCCGCACCACCGGGGGCTTCAAGGGCTCGCCCACGCCCACGCAGTGCGAGCGGATCAAGTTGAATTGCAAGGTGCTCAGATCGGCCTTGCTGATGCGGGTGGACGCCAGCTTGCCAAAGCCGGTGTTGACGCCGTAGACCGGCGCATCGCCAGCGGCTGCGGCCTGCACCACGGCGGCGCTGCGGCGGATGATGTCGGTGGCGCTGGCGTGCAGGCTCAGTCGCACCTGGCCATTGCGGATCAGGCGCAGCTGCTCCAGTGTCAGATGACCGGGGGTGATTTCGATAGATGACATGACAGTCTCAGTTCTTGTGTTGGCAAGTGGAGCCCGAGGGTTCGGCTGGGCCGGGGCTACGGGCTCAAGGCGCGAGCAGGGGGAGGGCTCAGCTCACAGCATGGGCATCTTCAAACCGCGTTCACGCGCGGCGGTCTTGGCGATCTCGTAGCCCGCATCGGCATGGCGCATCACGCCGGTGCCGGGGTCGTTGTAGAGCACGCGCGAGAGGCGTTGGGCGGCAGCGTCCGTGCCGTCGGCCACGATCACCACGCCGCTGTGCTGGCTGAAGCCCATGCCCACGCCACCGCCGTGGTGCAGGCTGACCCAGGTGGCGCCGCCGGCGGTGTTGAGCAAAGCGTTCAGCAGTGGCCAGTCGGACACGGCGTCCGAGCCATCCATCATGCTTTCGGTTTCGCGGTTGGGGCTGGCCACCGAGCCGCTGTCCAGGTGGTCGCGGCCAATCACGATGGGGGCTTTGAGCTCGCCGTTTTTCACCATCTCATTGAAGGCCAGGCCGGCGATATGGCGCTGGCCCAGGCCCAGCCAGCAAATGCGCGCCGGCAGGCCCTGGAAGGCGATGCGCTCTTTGGCCATGTCCAGCCAGCGGTGCACGCGGGTCTCTTCAGGGAAGAGTTCCTTGATCTTGGCGTCGGTCTTGTAGATGTCTTCCGGGTCACCCGAGAGCGCCACCCAGCGGAAGGGGCCGCGGCCCTCGCAGAACTGCGGGCGCACATAGGCGGGCACAAAGCCGGGGAAGTCAAAGGCGTTCTTCACGCCTTGCTCCAGCGCCACTTGGCGGATGTTGTTGCCGTAGTCCACGGTGGGGATGCCCATGGCTTGGAACAGCAGCATGGCCTTCACATGCTCGGCGCAGCTGGCGGCAGCGGCGGCCTTCAGCTCGGCGTGTTGCGCCGGGTCGGCGGCCGCAGCCTTCCATTGCTCGACCGACCAGCCGGCGGGCAGATAGCCGTTGATCAAATCGTGGGCACTGGTCTGGTCGGTCACCAGATCGGGCTTCACGCTGGGGTCGGTTTTGCAGCGCTCGGCCAGTGCCGGCAAGATGCGCGCCGCATTGCCCAGCAGGGCGATGGAAATGGCCTTGCCTTCGGCGGTGTATTTTTTGATGCGGGCCAGGGCGTCATCCAGATCGCTGGCTTGCTCGTCCACATAGCGGGTCTTCAGGCGGAAGTCGATGCGCGACTGCTGGCACTCGATGTTCAGCGAGCAGGCGCCTGCAAAGGTGGCGGCCAAGGGTTGTGCGCCGCCCATGCCGCCGAGGCCGGCGGTCAGCACCCACTTGCCTTGCAGTGAACCACCATAGTGTTGGCGGCCGGCCTCGGCAAAGGTTTCATACGTGCCTTGCACAATGCCTTGGGTGCCGATGTAGATCCAGCTGCCGGCCGTCATCTGGCCGTACATCATCAGACCCTTGCGGTCCAACTCATTGAAGTGCTCCCAAGTGGCCCAGTGCGGCACCAGATTGGAGTTGGCGATCAGCACGCGCGGCGCGTCGGCATGCGTCTTGAACACGCCGACCGGCTTGCCCGACTGCACCAACAAGGTCTCGTCGGCCTCAAGCTTTTTCAGCGATTCGAGGATAGCTTCAAAGCAATCCCAGTTACGGGCGGCTTTGCCGATGCCGCCGTAGACGACCAGGTCCTTGGGGTTCTCGGCCACCACCGGGTCCAAGTTGTTCTGGATCATGCGGTAGGCGGCTTCGGTCAACCAGCTCTTGCAGCTGAGTTGGGTGCCGGTGGGGGCGCGTACGACGCGGGCCTGGGCGGGAGTCTTGGACATGGGGGTCTCCAAAAACAGGTGAATCGGGCGTTGCCGGGGGCGCATACAAGGCGCCGCGAGCGTGCAGAAAGTGGGCGAACTGTAGTTGTCTATACAAGTACAGTCAAGTACGATGCGGGCCATGGTCAGAAAATCTCCAGCCGGCCCGGAGCCGCAGTACCAAAAAGTGCAAAACCATTTGCGCGAGCGCATCGCCAGCGGCCATTGGGTGGCGGGCGATTTGCTGCCCTCGGAGGCCGAGTTGGTGCAGACCTTTGGGGTCAGCCGCATGACGGTGAACCGGGCTTTGCGGGACTTGCATCAAGAAGGCCTGATCGAGCGGGTGCAGGGCGTGGGCACTTTTGTGGCGCAGCTGCACCGCATCTCCTCCACGCTGACAGTGCGCGATGTGCATGACGAAATCGCCGAGCGCGGGCACCGCCATGAGGCGCAGGTGCATGAGCTCAAGGCGGTGGCTGCCACCGCCGAACAAGCCCGGCTGTTTGAAATCAAAGCGGGCGAGCCCCTGTTCCACAGCCTGATCGTGCACCTGGAAAACGGTGTGCCCATTCAGTGCGAAGACCGCTGGGTCAACCCCGCCAGCGCGCCCGACTACCTGAGCTGCGATTTCACCCAGATCACGCCCACCCATTACCTGTTGGAGCTTGCGCCCTTGAGCGAAGCGCGTTACACCATCGAGTCCAAATTGCCCAGCGCCCAAGAAGCCAAGCTCTTGGGCATTGAGCGCCGCGACCCCTGCTTGGTGCTCATGCGCACCACCTACAGCCGGGGCCGCACGGTGACCACGGTGCGACTGACCCACCCGGGCTCGCGCTATTTGCTGCAGGGGAGTTTTCAGGCATGAGCCCAATGCATGGCCGCCCAAAATTGGGCTCGCACCCGCTTGGCGGGTCGGAACGAAGTGACGGGGTGCACCCATGAGTTGGAGCTTGATCAGCGCAGACGATGTGGCGGCGCAGGCCTGGAAAAACGGCGGCGGTCAGACCCGCGAACTGCTGGCTTGGCCGCATCTGACGGACTGGGTCTTGCGCATCAGCGTGGCCGATATTGAAAAAGATGGCCCGTTCTCATCCTTTGAAGGCATCGAGCGCTGGTTTGCCGTCCTGCAAGGTGAGGGCGTGCAACTGGGTGACTTGCCATTGCGCGCCGGCCAGGGCCTGTATCAGTTCGATGGCGCTTTGGCCCCGGCCTGCCGTCTGCTTGGCGGCCTCACGCGTGACTTCAATCTGATGCACCGGCGCAGCCGGGGCCAGATGCAGGTCTTGCCCGCCACGCAAGACCTGAGCCCCAAGGCCGGCCAGGCCCAGTGGGTGGGTTTGTTCAGCGCCGAGGGCGGCCACTTGGTGCACGGTGGGCGCGCCATGGCGCTCAAGCCCCTGAGCCTGGCCTGGTGCGAGAACCCGGTGGCGCAGCTTTGCCACTTCGAGGGCCAGGGCGCCGCATGGTGGATGGTCTGGAGCGAGTCCTCAACAGGAGCATGAAGCGATGAGACGAACCAAACTCTGGCGCAATGCCAAACTGGTGACCCTGGCCGGCGAGCAGCCCTGGGGCCTGTTGGAGCAAGGCGCTTTTGCTTCACAGGGTGAGCATTTGCAATGGGTCGGGCCGCTGGCCGAATTGCCTGAGGACTTGCGCGCCACCGTGGTCAGTGAGGTCGATCTGGGCGGCGCTGTGGTCACGCCGGGTTTGATCGATTGCCACACCCATCTGGTCTATGGCGGCCAGCGCGCTCATGAGTTCGAAATGCGCTTGAACGGCGCCAGCTACGAGGACATTGCCCGCGCCGGGGGCGGCATCCGCTCCACCGTGGCTGCGACCCGCAATGCCACCGAGCATCAGCTGTATGCGCAGGCCGCGCACCGCGTCCTGCGGCTGCTGGCCGAGGGCGTGACCACGCTGGAGGTCAAGTCCGGCTATGGCCTGAGCCAAGCTGCCGAGACCAAGATGCTGCGCGTGGCGCGGCGTTTGGCTGGCCTGGGGGTGGAGGTGCGCACCACGTATTTGGGCGCCCATGCCTTGCCGCCGGAGTTTGAGGGGCGGCAAGACGCTTATGTGCAGGCGGTCTGCGATTGGCTGCCCGATCTGCGGCGCGATGGCCTGGTTGATGCAGTGGATGCGTTTTGCGAAGGCATTGGCTTCACCCCGGCGCAAACCCGCAAGGTTTTTGAGGCCGCTCGCGCCCTGGGGCTGCCGGTCAAGCTGCATGCCGAGCAATTGAGCGACCAGGGCGGCACGCAGTTGGCGGCCGAGTTCCAGGCCTTGTCTTGCGACCATTTGGAGTACCTCAGCGAGGCCGGCATCCGCGCCATGGCGGCGAGTGGCACGGTCGCCACCCTGCTGCCGGGCGCCTACTACTTTCTGCGCGAAACCAAGCTGCCGCCGGTGCAGGCGCTGCGCGAGGCCGGCGTGCCCATCGCCATTTCAACCGACCACAACCCCGGCACCTCGCCCACGCTGTCTTTGCTTTTGATGCTGAACATGGCCTGCACCTTGTTCCGGCTCACGCCTGAAGAAGCGCTGCGCGGCGTCACGGTGAATGCGGCCAAGGCCTTGGGCTTGGCCGACCGGGGCCAGTTGTTGGCCGGGCAGCGAGCCGACTTCTGCGTCTGGGACATTGAGCACCCGAACGAGCTGTCTTACTACTTCGGCCGCAATCCGCTGCGCCAGGTGGTGCGCGGCGGGGTGGAGCGCAAGTAAACAACAGTCAGAGACAAGCACGACCAAGCATCATGAGTGAGCATCCCGTTTTCCAACTCAGCCAGGGCCGCACGCCTTTGTTGATCAGCATGCCCCATGTGGGCACGGCCATTCCTGCCGATCAAGTGGCGCGTTATCAGCCGCGCGCCTTGGCGAGCGAAGATACCGACTGGCATTTGGAGCGCCTGTACCGCCCGATTGCCGAGGCCCTGGGCGCCAGCGTGATCGTGCCGTATTACTCGCGCTTTTTGATCGACCTGAACCGCCCGCCCGAAGACACGCCCATGTATCCCGGCGCCAGCAATACCGAGCTGTGCCCGACGCGTTTTTTCAGCGGCGAGCCGCTCTATTTGCAGGATCAAGCGCCTGATGAGGCCGAGAAGCTGCGCCGCCGCCAGCTTTACTGGCTGCCTTATCACCGGGCCTTGAATGCCGAGCTGCAGCGCTTGAAAAGCCTGTTTGGCTATGCGCTGCTGTTTGACGCGCACAGCATCCGCTCCGAGCTGCCTTGGTTGTTTGAAGGGCGCTTGCCTGATCTGAATCTGGGCACGGTGGAGGGGCGCTCGTGCGACCCGGCCATCACCGGGGCTTTGGCGGCGGTGTTGGCCGGGCAGGGTGACTACACCCAAGTGGTCAATGGCCGCTTCAAGGGCGGCTACATCACCCGCCATTACGGCCAACCCGAGCAGGGCCTGCATGCGGTGCAGTTGGAAATGTGCTGGCGCTGCTATATGGAAGAGGCCGCGCCTTACGCCTATGACGAGGCCCACGCGGCCCAGGTGCGCCCCTTGCTGCACACCTTGTTGAGTGAATACTTGAAGTGGAAGCCCCAGGCATGAGCGAGCGTATTTTTTGGGCCGAACAAGCCTGGGTGGATGGTCGCTGGCAGCGCGAGGTGGCGCTGACCGTCGGCAGCCAAGGGCATTGGCAGCAGATTGAAGCAGGGCGCAGTTTTTCCGAGGGCATGCAGCGCTTGGCGGGCCCGGTGATCCCCAGCTTGGTGGACACCCACAGCCACGCGTTTCAGCGCGCTTTTGCCGGCTTGGCCGAGCGGCGTGAAGCGGGAGATGATGATTTTTGGTCCTGGCGCGACCGCATGTACGGCTTGGCGCTCAAGCTCAGCCCCGATCAAATGCGCCATGTGGCGGCCCAGCTCTATGCCGAGCTGCTGGCCGGCGGCTACACCCAGGTTTGCGAATTCCATTACCTGCACCATGCGCCCGACGGCCAAGCCTATGCCGATGAGCTGGCCATGAGCTGGGCCCTGGCCGATGCGGCGGCCGAGGTCGGCATGGGCCTGACCCTGCTGCCGGTCTTGTATGCCCACGCGGGCTTCGGCCAGCCCGGCTTGCGCGAGGACCAGCGCCGTTTCAAGACCGATGCTGCCTGGGTCTGGGCTGCCTGCCAGCGCATCAATGCCGCACAGCGGCCCTTGCTGAATGCGGGCGTGGCCTTGCATTCTTTGCGGGCGGCCCATCGCGGCGACATCGAGGCCTTGCAGGCGCTGGTGGGGGATCGTGACATCCCCATCCACATCCACATCAGCGAGCAACAACAAGAAGTGCGTGACTGTTTGGCTGCCCATGGTCAGCGGCCCATGCAATGGCTGTGCAGCCAGTTTGCGCCCGATGCCCGCTGGCATCTGGTGCATGCCACCCACAGCACGCGGGACGAGATCGCCCAGGTGGCCGCCGCCGGCGCCAGTGTGGTGATTTGCCCGGGCACCGAGGGCAATCTGGGCGATGGCCTGATCGACCTGCCCGGTTGGCTGGCTGCGGGCGTGCCCTTCAGCATTGGCTCGGACAGCCACGTCACTCGCAACTGGGTGGAAGAGCTGCGTTGGTTGGAATATGGCCAGCGCCTGGGCTTGCAGCAGCGCAATGTGGCCGCTGCGCCGGGGCGCGAGCCCAGCACGGCGGCCCGTTTGTTTGAAGCGGCGCGGCAAGGCAGTGCCGCGCCGGCGGGCTTCAAGCAGTGGGGCTTGGCGGTGGGCGCGCGGGCAGACTTTTTGGTGCTGGACCCGCTGGCCAGCGGCGTGGCGGGCTTGCCGGCCTCGGCCTGTTTGGACGGATTGGTGTTTGCCTCGCAGGGTCAGGTCTTGCTCGCGGCCTATATTGCGGGTGTTCCTCGCCTGGCGTGCGACGATGGGGCCCTGCAAGCCAAGCACCGCGAGATCCGGGGGCGTTTTCAGTCCACCATGGCCGAATTGGTGGCTTGAGCCGACCCGCGTCGCTGTTGCAAATTGGCAGATTTCACGCCTGTTTAACGCTTTTGTGCGAACTGCGTATCGCATATATTGCAGGCTCAAGAGGGCGATCGCCCTGGGAGCCGACGATGCTGAATCTGCAGGATTTCACGGTACGTGCCCGCTTGTATGCCTTGGCAGCAGCCTCCATGCTGGCCTTATTGCTGGTGGGTTCTATGGGCTTGTACAGCCTCAATGAATCCACCGACGCCTTCAAGCACTTCGTTGACAACGACAACCAGTCGCTGGTCCATGTCTCTGCGCTGCGGGCTGAAGCCGGCAATTTGCGGCGTTATGAAAAAGACATGGTCATCAATCTCGAAGACGGCGCCGCCATCGAGAAGTACCGTGCGGATTGGCTGAAAGCCTATGACAAATTCCTCAAGGCCGAGCAAGCGATGGAAAAGCTCGACCTGCCGCCCATCGAGCGCGAGCTGATCAAAGCCATTGAAGACGGGCTCAAGCAGTACCGCGCGGAAATGGAACCCTTCATGAACAAGCTGGGCGAAAAGGCGTTCAGCACATCGGGGGAGGCCAACAAGGCCTTGGGCCCGGCAAAAAAGGCGATCCGTCCTTTGGAAGACAAGCTGGCCGAGTTGGTGCTTGCCATCGATAAAGATTCCGATGAGGGCATCGCCGAAATCAAAGCCCATGAGCAGAAGATTCGAATGAGCTTGCTGCTGATCATGGTGGGCAGCTTGGCGATGATCGGGATCTATACCTTTTTCAATATCCGCTCGATCTTGCAACCCTTGAGCGAGGTGCAGGCCTCGGCTGAGCGCATGGCCGGGCAAGACTTGAGCGAGCCCATCGTTCCCCGTGGGCAATGTGAAACCGGCGATTTGATGCGTGGCATCAAGGCCATGCAAGACTCCTTGCGTCAAGTGGTGGGCAATGTGCGCAAGGCCACCGACAACATCGCCATGGCCTCGACCGAGGTGGCAGCAGGGGGGCACGATTTGAGCCATCGCACCGAGCAGGCCGCCTCCAATTTGGAAGAAACGGCCTCGGCCATGGAGCAGCTCACGGCCAGTGTGAAGCACAACGCCGAATCCGCACGGCAAGCCAATCAGCTGGCCAGCGAGGCCGCCGGTGTGGCCCAGCGCGGCGGCGAGGTGGTGGGCGAGGTGGTCAGCACCATGAGCCGCATCAGCGCCTCCTCCAACAAGATCAGCGACATCATCTCCACCATCGACGGCATTGCCTTCCAGACCAATATCTTGGCCTTGAACGCGGCGGTGGAAGCGGCCCGCGCGGGTGAGCAAGGGCGTGGCTTTGCGGTGGTGGCCAGCGAGGTGCGCTCCCTGGCGCAGCGCTCGGCCGAAGCGGCCAAGGAGATCAAAGGGCTGATCACCGCCAGCAGTGAAAGCGTGGAGGCGGGCGCTGCCTTGGTGGAGCGGGCCGGCGGCACCATGCAGGAAGTGATTGCCGCAATTGGCCGGGTGGGCCATATCGTGGCCGAGATCAGCCATGCCACCTCGGAGCAAAGCACCGGCATTGGGCAAATCGGCCAAGCCATCAGCCAGCTCGACACCATGACGCAGCAAAACGCGGCCTTGGTGGAGCAGTCGGCCGCCGCGGCCCAAAGCCTGCAGACGCAGGCCGATGCCTTGGCTCGCTCGGTGGCGGTGTTCCGGCTATGAGCGAGGGCGGGCAAGCGCCGCCCTGGGCCTGTTGCTGAGAAAGCTGAGCCCCGACTTCAGAGCGGGCTGGCGCGCACAAAATCGCGCAGCTCAGCGGCCATGCGAGCCAGTGAAGGCGGGTGGATGTACATCATGTGGCCGGCTTCAAAGTAGCTCACGCTGATATTGCCCTGCAAGCGCTCACGCAGGCCCAGATGGCTGAGGGTGTAGTCACCTGCGGCGTGCGGCGTGGCCAAATCGTAGTAACCACTGGCCACATAGACCCGCATGCTGGGGTTGGCGTGCATGGCGCGACGCAGGCTGTCGCCCACGTTCACATACTTGTTCTCAAAGCCCTTCCAACTCCAGGTGTTCCACAGCGGCGCCATCACCAAATACGGTGCGTCGCTGTCGAATTTCAGGGTCTCGTGCAGCAGCCGGTTGATGCCCACCGCATAGGCGCCCACCAAATTGTTCATGCCAGCGTCTTCCTCGGGGTGCTCGCCGGCATCATCGCGATCCAGGCCCAGGAATCGGCTGTCCAGGCGGCCGACCGTCTGGCCGCGTTCACGCAGCAATTCCTTGAAGAAGCGGAACTCGGTGGGGCGCAAGTCGCAGCGCAGCAAATAGGCGCTGCTCAGGCCGCTGTAGAGCGCCAGTTTGTCGGCAATTTTCTGGCGCTGCTCGCTGCTCAGCCGCGATCCTTGCATCAAGGCCACCCAGTAGTCGCCATTGGCAAAGGCTTCGGCTTCGGCCACCACTTCGGCCACAGGCTTTTTCTGCAGCGTGGGCTTCAAGGCCTTGTGATACCAGGCGGTGGCGGCGTACGTGGGCAGGTAGAGCGGGTAGGGCAGTTCATTGCCGTGGTCAAAGCTCAGGGTCTGGAAGTCCACCGCCATCGACACCAACATCAAACCGTTCAGATGGATGTTGTGCTTTTCTTGCAAGTGACGTGAGAGGCCCGCGGCGCGTGTGGTGCCATAGCTCTCGCCAATCAAGTATTTGGGTGAAGACCAGCGGCCATGGCGGTTCAGGTAGAGCCGAATGAACTCGCCCACCGCATCCAGATCGCGCTGGTACTCGTGGTACTCGGCCACTTTTTCGCCCTCGGCCACGCGTGAATGGCCGGTACCGACGGGGTCGATGAACACCAGATCCGATTCGGTCAGCAAGGTGAACTCGTTGTCGCACAGGGCATAGGGCGGCTGGCCGCATTGACCCATTTCATCGGTGGGCACGCGTTGCGGCCCCAACAGGCCCAGATGCAGCCACACGCTGCTGGAGCCCGGCCCGCCGTTGAAGCTGAAGGTCAGGGGGCGACGCTCGTTCTTGTGCTTGGTCTTCAAGGTGTAGGCGATGAAGAACACCGAGGCGCGCGTCTTTTTGCCCTTGTGCTCACCGTCTTTGGCGTCCACCTCACGCAAAAGCAGGGTGCCGCAGGTGGCGGTGTATTCGAGTGTCTTCTTGCCGATTTGAATTTTGTGATCGGTGCTGACCAGGCGTTCTACCGCAGGGTCGCTGCTCTCGCTGCGGTTGTTCTTGTCGGCGTCGGGCTTGGCTTCTGCGTCTGCCATGGTCGGTCTCCGTGTTGTTCAAGGCTACATTGGCGAGCATGCACTCTAGCGCGAACCCTCTCAGCCCGCCGGCCCATTCTGCAAGCGAACCCTCATCGCTGTTGGGCGTTGACTTCAGCAGTGCGCCGAGTCGGCGCAAGCCCATCGTGGCGGCCTTGGGTGAATGGGCCGGGCCAAGGGGTCAGGTCTTGCGTTTGGCGCAAGTCCAAAGCTTTGCGAGCCTGGATGACTTCGCTGAGTTTCTCGCCGCACCCGGCGCTTGGATCGGCGGTTTTGATCTCCCTTTTGGCCTGCCCAGGGTCTTGCTGGAGCAACTTGGCTGGCCGCTGCAATGGGCCGAACTGATGGACCATTACAGCCAGTTGCCGCGCGAAGAAATTCGCCGCCAGTTCGCCGCGTTCTGTGCGGGGCGACCGCCCGGCGCCAAGTTTGCCCACCGGGCCTGCGATGGCCCGGCCGGCTCTTCCCCGAGCATGAAGTGGGTGAATCCGCCGGTAGCCTATATGTTGCATGCGGGCGTGCCGCTCTTGCTGCGGGCGGGTGCCACGCTGCCCGGTCTGCACGTCGGGCCAGATCCGAACAAACTGGCCTTGGAGGCCTACCCCGGCCTGCTTGCCCGAGAGGTCTTGGGGCGGCGCAGCTCAATGCCATCTAGAAAATTTATGAGCTAATCGCATATTCAGTGTCGCTTGTGAAACTGTTACTGGCTGACGTTGAGGAGAACGGTCCAACTCGTTGTTGCTAAATCGCTGGTTGGTAAGCCGGCCCAGGGGAGTTCAGATCCGAATGGGCACCATCACGGGATCACTGCTGCTGCTCATGAAGTAGATTCCGAGGCGGCTCGAGGCGGCTGTTGTGACACAGACCGTGGCAGATCGATGACAGATCAAGTGCGCTGCTGACTAAGCGCGCTGTGGGGACGGCGTATCTCGAATTCCTGTCACATTGAGCGGCTGTTTCGTTTGCTCTTTACCATGGCAACTCATCTCGCTGGCTTGCACTGCCTGTACGCTGAGCCTGCTTTGTGAGCTCGAAGTGCGGGAAGTTAAGCTGGAAGTGGGCGACGCCTCCCCCGGCTCGCATCGGGTCGGTAAAGAAGTGCCGATTCGGGTTGCAGTCAAGTGTCAGCCTCTGTGCCGTGCACGCGCGCGCCAACAGCAATCGGGCTTTTGGGCACGTCGTGCGGATTCTAGGGTTTTCACGACCGTCACGGCGTCCACCCGGTCAGCTCGCCATTCTCAAACTTGATCAACCGACCATGCTTGGCCGTGACGTCAAAGTAAGCAATGCGCGTTGTCGAGCTCGCGATGATGAGCCCGGTTCCGACTACCTTCCCGTCGCGCGTGAACTCCGTACAGACGCTGTGCTTACCGTTGCGCTGGCAGCCCTTTTGGATATCGCTTTCTTTCTTCTCTGCCCATTTGCCTGCGGCGTGCTCACCTATGAGGGGCGCCACAGCGAGCCCGATGAAGGCGGCGACGACCACGTAATACAGCACGACCACAACCAGCCCTGAAAGGCCGAAGGACGCGAAAAGGCTCTTGAGCGATCTGGGCAGGCGACCGACGTTGCGCTTCAACCATTTTCCGACCTTTGTGTCGCCAGGTGGGGTCTTCTTGATGAGTGAGGTAGTCCAGAAATGGATGCCACCGATGATGAAGAATGCCAGCAGGAGCAGTGCGCCAACTTGTCCGATCAGCAGTGTGTAGATGCTCTCGAGGACGGCCATGTAGCCGTAGTGCACACGGTTGCTGGTATCCAACGGCAGCATGCCATCGTCGAATCCCCAGTGGCCAAGATAGCGCGCATAGGCTTCTTGACCAATGAAGTTCAAAGCCGTGGCCGACGCGCCGAGGGCGGCGGCGCCTGCCTTGGCCAGCGATGACCAAGAAATGGACTTCTTTGCTTGCGGTGACTGACCGGCCAGGGTTTCTGTCGGTTTGGTGGGTGTCAGCACTGAGTCTGCTTCGTTCATTTGTTTATGATTCATTAGTTGAGAGGCGCGACTGCGACTAGCTGAGCACCGACCGACAGTCTGGCCTCTAACAAGCTCACTAGGTGACCCATCGGGAAACTACTGATAACCGAGCGACTACGCGAGGCGTCTTCTACTGAAAGAAAAACTTGATAGGGAGGACTGTATGCAACTGCAGCAGATCGACGTCACCGGCGCGCCTCTCGTGGGCGCCATCACCAAAGAATTGGGCTTGCGATGGCCCCAAACACCATGCTGTGGTACTCGGGCAAGGAATGTTCGTATGCGTCTGGCCAAGTCATCTTGAAGCGAGGCGAAGCGGCGGTAAGGATCGTGTCCACGTAACTTAGGTGGACACGATGACAAGCGAGAAGAAGCAGACCCGGCAGCGGTACGACGCGGCGATGAAGGCTCGGGTGGTGGCTGAATGCGACGAGCCGTGCGCGTCGGTTGCCAAGGTGGCGCTGGCCCACGGAATCAATGCCAACGTCGTGCACCGCTGGCGGCAACTGGCCCGCGAAGAGGGTAAGGTGGTTCCCGCCAAGGCAGGCGAGTTCATCGCGCTGCCGCTGGTGGCGCCGGCAATCGATGCCCCGGTGCCCGCTGAGATCCGCGTCGTGGTCCGGTCACGATGACTGTCACCTGGCCGGTCACTTCGGCCGCGAACTTCGCGGCGTGGACCCGCGAGTTGCTGCGGTGATCCGCATAGAGGCGGTGTGGTTGGCTGGCGAGCCACTCGCATGCGTGCCGGCACAGAATCGGCGCTGGCCCGCGTGGTCAAGGTTTTCGGTGCCGCGCACCCGCACCATGCCTACCTGTTCGCGAATAGGCGCGCCAACCGCATGAAGGTGCTGGTGCACGACGGCATCGGGGTATGGCTTGCCGCGCGGCGGCTGAACGTTGGCAAGTTCGCCTGGCCCAACGACACGGCCAGCGCGCTGCAACTGACCCGCACGCAGTTTGATGCCCTGGTGCTGGGCCTGCCATGGCAGCGGCTGGGCGATGCGGGGATCATCCGTGTGATCTGAGGCTGCTGGGCTGCCCGGCTGCAATTGCCGGATGTGCCGATGCGCGCAGCGCGGCGGCACGGCAAGATCACACCCATGATCAGCGCGCAGCAACTGGACACCCTGGACCCGCAGATGCCGCAGGCCGTGCAGGCGCTGCTGGCCCAGGTCCAGCAGCACGGCGCTGAGATCGCCTTCAAGCAGGCACTCATCGACAAGCTTACGCACGAAATGGCGGTGCTCAAGCGGATGAAGTTCGCCGCCAGCAGCGAGCGCTTTGCCGGCACCCTGGCCCCCGAGCAGCGCAGCCTGCTGGAGGAGACGCTGGACACCGACCTGGCTGAGCTCGAACGCGAGATCGAGCGCAAGCGCGGCAAGGCCGGCGACAACCAGGACAAGACTGAGAAGAAGACGCCCAGGCGCACTCCATTGCCGCCACACCTGCCGCGCCCCGATTTAGAGCATGAGCCGACCGACACTGCCTGCGGCTGTGGCCAGCCGATGCAGCGCTTTGGCGAGGACGTGGCCGAGCGCCTGGACTACCAGCCCGGCGTGTTCACGGTGGAGCGCCATGTGCGCGGCAAGTGGGCCTGCCGGTGCTGCGAGAAGATCGTGCAGGCGCCGGTGCCGGCGCACGTCATCGACAAGGGCATCCCCACGGCCGGCCTGCTGGCGCACCTGCTGGTGGCCAAGTTCATGGATCACCTGCCGCTATACCGGCAGGAAGCGATCTTCGAGCGTGCCGGTCACCTGATCGCCCGCTCGACCCTGGCGCAGTGGGTGGGCGAGTGCGGCGCGCAGTTGCAGCCGCCGGTCAACACCCTGGCCGATGAACTGCGCCGTCATGTGGTGCTGCACGCTGACGAGACGCCGGTGGCCATGCTCAAGCCCAAGCACCTGCGCGACGGCAAGACGCACAAGGCCTACATCTGGTCGTACTGCACCACCCGCGCGAACCCGACCAAGGCGGTGGTCTTCGAGTTCAGCGAGAGCCGCGCCGGCGAGAACGTTCAGGAGTTCCTCAAGCTGGACACGCCTCAGGCCTGGCAGGGCACATTGGTGACCGACGGCTTCAGCGGCTACAACGCCACCACCACCAAGGGTGTGACCTCGGCGCAGTGCATGGCGCACGCCCGCAGGAAGTTCAACGACCTTTGGGCTAACCACAGCAGCGAGGTAGGCCGCAAGGCGTTGCGCTACCACCAGTGCCTGTTCCGGATCGAGCGCGAGATCGAGGGCCTGCCTACCGATGAGCGACAACGGATACGCCATCGCAAGTCACGGCGGGTGCTGGCTGTCTTCCACCGATGGCTGCTGGCGCAACGGCAGTTGGTGCCGACCGGTTCGGCCACCATGAAAGCCATCGACTGCAGCCTCAAACGCTGGGCGCAACTCACCCGCTTCGTTGACGACGCTGACGTGCCGATCTCGAACAACTGGGTGGAGAACCAGATCCGGCCGATTGCCATCGGGCGGTCAAACTGGCTGTTCGCCGGGAGCCTGCCCGCGGGCAAGCGGGCCACGGCCATCATGAGCCTGCTGCACTCGGCGTGCCTCAACGGGCACGAGCCCTACGCATACTTCAAGGATGTGCTCGAGAGACTGCCGACACACCCGGCCACCCGCATAGACGAGTTGCTGCCGCACCGCTGGTCGCCCGCTTCCTGAGAGGGCCCGCCGGCCTCGTGCCGGCCGTCATATGACTTGGCCGTACGCATACGGCGCTGCTGCCCTCAAATGTCCAACAGTTCACCAGGCCTGCGACGCAGGATGTTGACGTTGAGGCCGTTAGCCAGCGCCATCGCTGCCGTGGAGACCGCTGGCTGGCGTGCCAGCTTGATAACCGCGCCGTGAGCTGTGGCGAATGCCGGCGCCAGCTGCCCCCGACTGGTGTCGTTAGCGCCCTGCGCTCTGGCCTGAAGTGCCCATGTGTCCATGCATGCTGTCGCGGACACAAGCATCCGAGCCCGGCTATCGGACTTCAGGGTGACTTTGCCGGAGCTTACGGCTGAATTGCCTGCCGCAGTAGCACCACAGATAGGCGCGGTGGGTCTTGCCATTGCCGTCCGGCGGGCTTGACCACGTGGCGCACTGCAGGGGCTACGGTAATTACCGTAACGCGTTACGGTAACGATCGCACTCGGGTTGCGCGTGCAGAGC
>CAMFGY010000040.1 GCA_945952065.1 uncultured Burkholderiales bacterium
CCGATTTCACTTCACACCTTAACAAGGTGTCCATGAAACCGGCAGCAGCCCAGGTCTTCAGATTTAAGGCCTGCCCCTCCAGCCCCGAAAACAGGCGGGGAAAGCATAGCCTTGGATTTGATTTCACGAATGGTGGAGAAGCGAGCCGAGCCCGTAGCCTACTGTTGGCGTTGCGTAGATGGCAAACCAAGTAGCTGCAGCCGATGGCTCGAAGTTCTGGCTGCGCAGATGAGCAGCCGCCAGAACAAGCAGGTTGGCTGAAGCGCCGAGAAAAAGACCAACTGTTTCCGGAGAAGCCGCGAACTGGGAAAACTCTACAGCGCCAAGACAGACGAGCCACCAAACTGGGGTGGCGAGAACTGCCAGAAGGACGCGCCTTTGAATTGGCTCCTTTGGGGAGAAGAACAACAGCAAAGGTGAGAAGAAGATGGCGGCGGCCACGTGAGCGAACGGAGCTAGCAAGCCGTAGCCCGCCATGACGCCTGCGATCTCCTTTGCTGACATTCAAGAGGCCTAACGAAGCTGTCCAATAACCCCAAATCCACAAGCACCCTCACCCCGCGCAGCGCGTGTCCGTTGGTGAACGTGAATGTCTGGGTTCATTGGTGCCTGGGTTTGAATCTGCGCGTCGCGGTTCTCTTTAGCGCTGTCCTGGCGATTGTGCCGCTTATTGGCCGCGTTACTGGCCTCTCATTGGCCCGAGCCCCGCATTCGAGAGCTTCTCGATGTTGTGCACCCTGCAAAACAGGCGCCACTGCGTCCGCACCTTGGCTGGCCCGCGAGAGTTCAGTCGGCTCAGGCGTTTGTTGTGCCGAGCGAATGGAGCCCTGTTCATCGGCTCACCATCCCTCAACACATTCAACTCAGCCTTGTTGCAAAGGCGATTGACTCAACGGGAAGTCCTACTAAAAAGGGGTAAGGCGTCACGGTGCTTGCAGGCGGAGTTGAGCGACGGGCCGCTGATTGGCAAGAAAGCCCTTCATGCTTCGGACGTACTCGTCTTTTGACTTTGGAAACGCACTGAGTACCACTGGCTTACCATTCGCAAGTCGAAGCCCGTTTGCGGCCACAAAGCCGAAAACGCTAGCGACAACTTCAGGGTTTGTTGCCGAGTACAGGTTCAATTCAACTGTACGTCCATCTCGTCGGTATATCGGCGCAACCTGATTACAACTCGCAAAATCCTGGCAATGCCCTGCTTGAATGAGATGCTTGTCTAGTTCGGCTGAGAGTCGATTTCCCTCGTCAGAGAAACCAGACCCAGCATGACCAGTCGCAGCGACTATTAATAGACTAACGAGTAACAGGACTTTGATCATTGTCGGAGCGGGCGCCGAGGCACGCTAGTTGATGTTGAAACGCATAACGTGAAAGTGAGCGGACGCCGAAGGCAGTCCGCTCGAATGACAAGTTAAACATCGGTTTCATCTTATTGAGGCTGCAATGGCTTGAACCTCAGAAACTCGACGATCGTTAAGCTCGATTCTGCACAAAAGCCTTCTATCGTTTGCGCCGTTACCTCCGGCGGCAAGCGTCGCCTGGAATTCACACTGCGCTGCCCGCGAACGAAGAAACTCTGCATGCGCCCGCTTTTGCGCGGCAAGGGCTGCTCGTTTGTAGTCTTCATCCTCGCCCCAGGCGCCGATCACCTGCCGCAGAACGCGCTCGGCCTCTTCGAGCCGCGCATCAGACTGGGTCGCTCGGGCAATTAGGCAACTGCGCGCGCTGGCGTGGCCAAGCTGACCTAGGCAAATCGCCTCAGCTTGAGCGCTACGTTGAGCTACCGCCAACGTCGGCAATAACAAAGCAGATGCGATAAATGCGTTACGCAAGCCGGAGATGATCAAGGTCAATGTTCAGCGGGCCGCGAAGCCGGCCACTGCAGCAAAGGGTTGAATCGCAGCGCACTTGACATTAGTCCCCCGAGACAAAGTAGACCAACTTCCATGAGCCGTCGACTTGCTCAAAGCCTGCACGATAAGCCAAGCCGGCAGTGGCTGGACATTGGAGAACACCCCGTTTGATCCAGCCACATTTGGCTCGGGTCACTTTGGCCAAGGCCGTCAAGTATTTGGGTTCCTTCTTCCATTCGGCAACAGCTTGCTCTCTGTCTGCATCGCCCCCAAAGCTCCAAGTGAACTTTGTGCTCATGCTCGCACGCAGCGTGGTGTAGTCGCTGTGCGCCGCTGCCGAATGAACCCTCGAAACGGCGGTAAGCAATTCGACTGGAATCGTGTCACTGGCCGATGCTGAAGAGACAAAGCCTACAAGAGCAGTGAAGGCGAATCGAGTCAACGTCGGCACGACCGGCATCTCCTGCGGTTCAGCGATTGCGTTCAGCCGCGCCGTTAGGCGGCGGCTGGACCTGCGGGTTAGGCCCTCGGATCATACTTCCGCCAATACCTCGACCTTCAACTGGTTCAGTTGGTCGATCAATTTCATGAACATCGCTGACGTAACGACAAGCCGCCCAGGTGCAAGCTGCCATGCTAGATGTCGGACCTTCGTGTGCTCGTCTGTAATGATGGACTGACCATGAACGACGCAGTTTCTTACGAGACGTAAGTCTCCGAGCAGATCACAACGAACACTATTTTTCTTCCTACCGAGAGCCTTGGCGAAATTCGGTCGATAGTACTCGTCCCACTCGGAATAGATGACCACAAGGAGAGATTTGGCAAGCGCATCGGTGAAGGCGCCGTCTTGCCTCAGCGCCCGCAACAGATCGTCACTTTGCAGGGATGCCGTGGCGGGAAAAAGTGTGGGGTCCTTCTCGCTGAAGAACATCCGCGTTCCCGGCGGAACATTCGCAAACCGCGCATTCGACATAGCCAATCCCTCTGTCGCCAGGGAGAAGCAAACATAGTGCATTTGGCATGCCGCCTGGAACTGCGCGAGGATGGGGTGGCCTTGCGACATTTGTTGGCCTAACGAAGCTGTCCAATGACCCCAAATCCGCAAGCACCCTCTCCCCGCGCAGCGCGTGTCAGTTGGTGAGCGTGAATGTATGGACTCATCGGTGCGTGGATTTGAATCTTTGCGTCGCGGTTCTCATTGGCGCCGCCTGAGTGATTGTGCCGCTTATTGGCCGCGTTACTGGCCCCTCGTTGGCCCGAGCCCCGCATTCGAGAGCTTCTCGATGTTGTGCACCATGCAAAAAAGGCTCCACTGCGTCCTGACGTTCGCTTGCCCGCGATGGTTCAGGCGGCTCAGGCGTTTGTTGTGCCGCAGGTTTGCAAACACCGGCTCCACGGTGCCGATGCGTTGGCTTTGGAGCACGGGGCAGGCTTTGAGTTTCAAGTCCTAGAGATCTTGGTCAATTGCTTTGTGGCCCATTGAGGACTTCAGGTTTAAGGCCTGACCCTCTAGCCGTGACCCTCTAGCCGGGTCTGACCCTCTAGCCGGGTGCATTCTTCTCATTCTTTCGTACGGCCCAACCGAACCAACCAAGAGCCACTGGAATTGCAAGTTGTACGACAAGGTCACTCCAACCTGTACGACTTGATCGTGATTGCGGCGTTGAAACAATTGCTGATTTTGGGGAGCTTGGCAAGTAGCGCACATCGATTGCACGCCCAACCGGCATTTGATCTTGACTCGTATCACACACCATTGAAGTCATCTGGTAATTCTGCCCTGCGACCTCGTACGAAACTGTAACCCTAGACGGGCATGTACCTCTTCCGCTACCAGAAGCTCTCGAGTGCGCGACGACGATTCCAGTTGCGAAGGCGCCGTACTGATCTATGGCACGCTCAACGAGAAGTCGCTCATAGGTTCTTGGAACGCTGTAGACCAATGGAATGATCGAGATCGGGATGAAAGCCCAAAACACCCACGGGTTGATCCGCAACTTAGTTTCAATGGCCACTTTGCTGCAACCTAACGAAGCTGTCCAACAACCCCAAATCCGCAAGCACCCTCACCCCGCGCAGCGAGTGTCAGTTGGTGAGCGTCAATGTCTGGGTTCATCGGTGCGTGGGTTTGAATATTTGCGCCGCAGCTTTCTTTGCCGGTGCCTGCGCGATTGTGCCGCTGATTGGGCGCGATGCTGGCCCCTCATTGGCCCGAGCCCCGCATTCGAGAGCTTCTCGATGTTGTGCACCCTGCAAAACAGGCGCCACTGCGTCCGCACCTTCGCTTGCCCGCGATGGCTCAGGCGGTACAGGCGTTTGTTTTTGTGCCGCAGGTTGGCAAGCACCGGCTCCTCGGTGCCGATGCCTTGCCTGTACAGCTCGCGGCCCCGCGCTCAGCTGCAGCTGGGCACCTCGGGTTTGCCGCTGGACTTCATGCACTGCTTGTAGCCGGACGGCAAGTGGTTGAGCTGTTTGGACTGGCCCACGCTGAGCTTGAATTGCTCGAACACCTGATGCGTGCAGGTGGTGGTGGAGGTGTTGCCTTCGCCGCCCACCGACTCACAGCGGCTGGTGAAGAGCGCGTAATTGCATTCGCCACTGGGGCTGGCTACGCATTCAAATTGGGTCGAGCCCGGGGTTTTGACCGAGGCGCTGTCGCCGTCCTTGCTGCTGGTGATGTGGATGGCGCAGCCACTGAGGGCGGCGGCCAATGCGAACGCGGCCACGGCGCAGAGGCGGGTCTTGATCATGAAACAAACTCCTGAGGATGAGGAAGGCAGATGCCCGCATCCTAGGCAAGCCCGCAAGACCTGACCCTGCGCTTGCGACGGACTGCAGAGTCGCCGCGACAGTCCGTCAATTCAGCCCGCTGCGCGTGCGCGCCAAGCTGCCGGTGTGCAGCCAAACCAGCCTCGAAACGCGTGGTTGAAATTGCTTTGCTCGTTGTAGCCCAGCAAAAACGCGATCTCGGTGAGCGAGAGCTGCGGGTCGCGCAGCAAGGCCTGCACCTGTTCACGGCGCACCGCTTCCACCAGGGCGGTGAAGCTGGCCTGGGCCTCGGCCAAGCGGCGCTGCAAGGTGCGCACGCTGAGGCCCAAGGTGCAGGCCACCGCGGGCAGTTGGGCGCGGTCATGCCGCAGCTGGGTGCGAATGCACGCGCGTACCGCTTGCACAATGGCCGCTTCGGGGGGCGCGCTGCTCTGCGCCTCGGCCAGACCCGCTTCGCGCAGGCGCTGCGCCAGGCGTTCCTCCGCCGCGCGCAGCAGCGGCGGGAACATGCCCACATCGGCATTGGGCAGCGGCAGGTCCAGCACCTGGGCCGGGAAGCTGGCCTCGGTGACCGCAGCGCCAAAGCGCACCGGCGCGCCAAACACCCACTGATACTCGGCCAGATCGGCGCCCGCCGGCGCCGCGTGCACAAAGGCCAGGGCATAGGCCGGCACGCTGGCGCCCCCGGCCAGCCAGCTGACAAAAGTGTGGATGCCGGCCATCACGCTCTCGCTCAGATGACGGGCGCCGGGCTGGTCCAGCCAGGGCGAATGCCAGCGGTAATGCGCCAGCGGCGGCAAGCCTGCTTCGCGCCCCGACGCGCCCTTCTCCTCCTCCAACACAATTTCAGAACGCCCCAGGTCATGGGCCAGGCCCTCAAAGCGGCGCGTCTGCTCGGCAGCGGCGCGGAAGTTGGCGCAGGTGCACAGCACCAAGCCATAGCTGGCAAAGGTGGACAAGCCCATGCGCTGGCCCACATGCAGGCCAAAGAACACATCGTCCAGCTGCAGCGCGGCGGCGTTCAGCAAAGCGATATAGCGCGGCACCGGTATCACCTCGGGCAAGGCGGCACCGGCCTGGGCGATCTCCGGCAGGCCGCAGGCCTCGGCCAATCGCACCATATCCGCGCCCAACTCGCGGGCGGTGTCCACCGCCGTTTTCGCATACGCGCCCACCACCCGGGCCTGGGCCGGCGGCGGCAGGCTGCTCAAGGGCTCAGGCGAGATCTGCGTATCAGGAGAAGCAAGGGGCATGGTCGGCAGTGTGCCGCAGGCCCTGGGCCCCCACCATCCTTGCTCACCCGGGGTCAGCCCTCTTTGGCTTTGCTCAGGATCTCTTGCAAATCGCCATACAAGGGCCCGAGCCGCTCATACATGCGCAGATAGACGCGCTGGTAGAGCTCGTCATAGAGCCGCGCATGGGCAGGATTGGGCTCGAAAGTGCGGCCCAGCCGCGTCATCGCCGCCACGGCGCTGGGGAAGTCGCGGTGCAGGCCCAGGCCCACGGCCCCGGCGATGGCCGCGCCCAGGCCCGAGGTCTCAAAGGTGTGCGGGCGCGAGGTGGGCAGATTGAAGATGTCGGCGCTCAGCTGCATGGCCGCATCGGACTGCGAGCCGCCGCCCGAGACCCGCAAAGACGTGAGCCTGATCTTGCTGCGCGCCTCGATTTTTTCTTTGCCCTCGCGCAGCGCATAGGCCAGGCCCTCAAGAATGGCCCGGTACAAATGGGCCCGGGTGTGCACATCGGAGAAACCGATCACCGCGCCACGCGCATCCGGGCCGGGGTGGCGGATGCCGGGCGTCCAGTAGGGCTGCAGCATCAGGCCCTGGCTGCCCGGCGGCACGGTGGCCACCATGCGGTCAAACAAGGCCTCGGGCGAGACGCCTTCCAAGGGCGCGGCCGCCAGCTCGGGGTGGCCGAACTGTTCTTTGAACCAGCTCACCATCCAGTAGCCGCGAAAGATCTGCACCTCGGTGTTGTACTGGCCCGGCAGCACCGCCGGATAGGGCGGCACAAAGGGCGTGGCCTCCACATAGCGCGGCGTGGTGATGTCGATGGTGGCGGTGGTGCCGTAAGAGATGGCGCCGATCTCGGGGCTGATGGCGCCCGCGCCAATGATCTCGCAGGCCTTGTCGGCCGCGCCGGCAATCACCGGCAGGCCCTCGGGCAGACCGGTGGCCTCGGCGGCCTCGCGCGTCAGCCCGCCGAGCTGGCTGCCCACGGGCAGCAGCTCGGGCATTTGCTCGCGCCGCACCTGCAGGGCCTGCCACTTCCAGTCCCAAGCTGGGGCCCAGTCTTGGCGCTTGAAGTCAAAAGGCAGATAGCCCACTTGCGAGCCTACCGAGTCGGCAAAGCGCCCGGTCAAGCGGTAGTTCAGCCAGCCCGAGACCAAGAGCACTTTGTGGGTCAGCGCATGGCGCTCGGGCTCATGCTCGGCAATCCAGTTCAGCTCGGCCTCGCGGCCGAAGTAGTCGATGGTGGCGCTCACTCCCGCGGCCTTGAAGGCCAGGGCCCACCAGGGGCTCACCTTGGGCGAGCGGCTGGCGCGGCGCTGGTCCAGCCAGATGATGAAGGGGCGCAGCGCCTTGCCGGCCGCATCCACCGGCACCAGCGTGCCGCGCTGGGTGGTCACCACCACGCCTTTGACGCAGTCACGCAGCTGGGCATGCTGAGCCCACAGGCCCCGGCACACCGCAGCGGCGGCCTGCCAAAAGGCTTCGGCCTCATGCTCCAGCCAACCGGGCTGCAGCGAGGTGTAGTCGTTCAGCGGCTGCTGGCACTTGGCGCGGATGTGGCCGTGCAAGTCGATCAACAAGGCGCGCACGCTTTGGGTGCCGCAGTCGATGGCGAGCAGCAGCTCTTCGCGGCCGGCGGGGGCTTTTTCTGATTCAGCGCTCATGCTTGCAGCTCCAAAGGCACCGAGTAGCAGCTCGCAACCTGTTCTTGATAACGCGCCACTTCAGCGGCCCATTGTGCGTCTGACCAAGCCAGCTCCTCGCACACCATCGCTTGCAGCTGCGGCAGCAGCTCCGCGCCGCCTTGCGGCAAGAGCAGGCCCAGGCGGCTGCGGCGCAGCAGCAAATCATCCAAATGCAACACCGCCTCGGCGCGGCAGGCATGGCGCAGCTCGACCCAAGCCACCGGGCTGCGGCCCACGCAGGTCAGCTCCTCGGGGTGCGCCTTGGCGCAGGCCAGCAGCGCCAGCGCCTCGGTGCCATACAGGGCGGCCCAGCGCACGCGCAGCGCCGCCGGCCAGCCCGCAGGCCAATGCGCGGCCAGGTCTGCGGCGGGCGCCAGCACCGGGGCATCGGGCCGCACATGGGCCAGGGCCGGCACGCGGGCGGCGGCCAAACGCAAAGCCTCGACGGCACTGGCGCGGAAGGTGGTCAGCTTGCCGCCGGTGACGGTGATGAGGCCGTCTTCGTCTTGAATGAAATGCTCGCGGGTGGCTTTGGAGGGGTCGGCGCTTTGCTGCCCCTGCTCGGCCAACACCGGCCGCACGCCCGACCAGGTGGACAGCACATCGGCCGCGCTCAGCCCCAGGCTGGGGAACTGGTGCTTCAGCGCCTGCATCAAATAGTCGAACTCGGCGCGGCTGATGCAAGGCTCTTGGTCCAGGTCAGGTGCATGGTCCAAATCGGTGGTGCCCACCAGAGTGGCGCCCTCCCAGGGCAGGGCAAACACCGGCCGGCGGTCTTGCGGATGAAAAAACGCCAGCGCCTGCGCCACCGGCAAGCGCCAAGCCGGGAACATCAAATGGCTGCCGCGCAGCGGCCGCAGCGTGGGCGCGCGGCCCAGGCTGGCGCGCAGCCGGTCGGCCCAAACGCCGGTGGCGTTGACGACGCAAGCCGCCTTCAGATCAAAGCACTCGCCGCTGAGCGCGTCTTGCAGCTGCGCGCCGTCCACCCTGCCGTCGGGGCCTTGGTGCAAGGCGCGCACCGCCAGATGGTTGAGCGTCAAGGCGCTGAAGCTGCGCGCCTCGGCCAGCACACGCAGCACCAGCCGGGCGTCATCGGTCTGCGCGTCTTGGTACGACCAGCCCCCCAGCAGGCCCTGCAAGCTCAAGATCGGCGCGCGCTCCAAGAGCGCATGCACGCTGTACCAGCAGCGCGAGCGGGCCCGCGCCAGCGCGTCGTACAAAGCCAGGCCCAGCCCCAAGACACGCCGGCCGGTTTTGTCACCCAAGCGCACCGGCAAGAGAAAGCGCAGCGGCTTCACCAAGCCCGGAGCATCGCGCAGCAGGGCCTGGCGCTCGCGCACCGATTCGCGGGTCAGGCCGACGCGGCCCTGGGCCAGATAACGCAGGCCGCCATGCACCAGCTTGGACGAACGCGAAGAGGTGCCGCTGGCAAAGTCACGCGCCTCCACCAGCGCCACCGAGGCCCCGGCACGTGCCGCTTCCAGCGCCACGCCCGCGCCAGCAATGCCGCCGCCGATCACCAAGACATCGACCCGGCCGAGCGCGCGCAGCCGCGCCAAATCCTCGGCCCGCTTCATGACTCAGCCGCAGCGCGGGGCGCAGCCGGCAGCAGATTGCCTGAGTCCAAGAGGCGCTGCGGGTCAAAGTGCTGCGTCAGGGCTTGCAGCGCCGCCATGCCGGCCGCGCCTTTTTCAGCGGCGAGATAAGGCGCATGGTCTTTGCCCACACCGTGCTGGTGGCTGATGGTGCCGCCCTGTTGCACGATGGCCTCGCAGACCGCCGTCTTCAGCGCCTGACAGCGCGCCATGGCGGTGTCAAAGTCAGGGCCGATGCGGAACACAAAGGTGCTGTAGACGCTGCTGCCTTGGGCATAGACATGCGAGAGATGGGTGTAGGCATGGCAGCGCTCGCCTTGGGCGGCCAGGGCCTCGCGGCCGGCGGCCTCCATTGCCGCCATCATGGCCGGCACGCGCGGCCAGTCCACCGCGGTCTCCATGGTGTCGACCGCATAACCCTGCGCCCACAGGGCATTGCGCAGATACACACCCTTGAAGCGATTGGCCTGCCACTTCTTGCCCAAGAGCGTGCCGGTGCCCACCGCGCGGTGGCGGCGCAGAATCGCGCCGGCCAGGCGCTGCATGCCGCGCACCTGCGCCGCGCCGCCGGTGAAGCCCAGCATCAGCATGACTTTGGCACCCGGCGCGCAGCCGCGCAGCGCCAGATAGCGCTCCAGCCAAGCGATGGTGCTGGCGTGGCCGGCCAGGGCCAGGGTGGTGAGGGTTTCGGTGGCATTGGCCAGCCGCATCATCGACAAGCCCAGCTTGGCCTGGGCCAGCTCACGCACCGCCGCCTCGCCCGCCGCCCAGTCGGGCAGGAAGAAGGCCAGAAAGTCCTCCCGCTCGGGCAGGCGGCTGATGCGCACCACCGCCTCGGTCAGCACGCCCAAGCGCCCTTCCGAGCCCAGCACCTGCTCGCGCAGATCTGGCCCGGCGGCCGAGGCCGGGAAGCTGGGCAGCTCCAGCGTGCCCTGCGGGGTCTCCAGCCGCCCACCGGCAAACAAGGCCTCGATGCGGCCATAGCGGGCCGACTGCTGGCCCGAGGAGCGCGTCACCACCCAGCCGCCCAGGCTGGCGTATTCAAAACTCTGCGGATAGTGGCCCAGCATCCAGCCCTGGGCGCGCAGCTGCGCTTCCAGGTCGGGGCCCAGGACGCCGGCCTCGAAGCGGGCCAGCTGCGCCAGCGGGTCCAGGCTGAGCAGGCTGCGCATGCGGCCCAGCATCAGGCTGAGCACCGGGCGGGCCTCACCGGCCGGCGGCGTCAGGTGGCCGACCACGCTGGTGGCGCCGCCGCAAGGGATGACCACGGCGCCGACCTGGGCCGCCCAGTCCAGCCAGGCCCGCACCTGGGCCGAGCTTTCGGGCCAGACCACGCCGTCGCTGACCGGGCCGACGCGGCCAAAGCGCAGCCGTAGCCAGTCGCCCAGGCTTTGGCCAAAGCTGGCACGCAAGCGGGCCTCGGCGCCGGTTTCCAGGCCAGGGTGCGCGGGCAGCCGCGAGGGCGGGATCTGCGCCAGCGCCGCCGCCAGGGCTGCGTCCTGCGGCGCCTGGGCCACGCCGACTTGCGCATGCAAAAAGTCCAGCGCGCCCTCGTTCAAGGCGCTGTTCACGCCTTCGTCACCCCAACCGTTCCAACGCCGCATCACGCCCCCACCCGACAAGAAAAAAGCAAGGCCCGAGCTTATGCAGCTCGGGCCTTGCCGGCTAGGGATTTTGTGACGCCGGCTTGTGCCGATGCGCCAGCTCAGTGTTTGTCCTTAGGCCTTGCGGCGGCGGGCGGCGGCGCCCAACACGCCCAGACCCAGGGCCATCAAGGCATAGGTCTGCGGCTCGGGCACGGCGCCCACTTGGCTGAGCGTGAAGGCCAGATTGTCGGCATAGCCGTCGTTGTCGCTGGAGGCCAGGCGTTCCATGCTCAGGTCAAACTTGATCTGAGCCGTGCCCACCGGCACAAAGCCCTTGACTTGGCGGAACAGCAAGCCGGTTTGGTTGCCACGGTCGGCCGGGGTGACCGGGCCCAGGGTGACGGTGCTGATGTCGGCATTGGCCGCGTCGATGAAGGTCACCATCAGTTGGGCGTTGTCGCCTTGGGCTTGCCAGCCGCCCAGATAGCCGTTCAGGTCAAACGCAACTTGGCCGCCGGCGATGCTGCTGCTCAGATCGCTGACGTTGAGCAGCTGGAAGCCTGCCGAGTACGGCGTGCTTTGGCCGGCGAACATCTTCTTGCCGCGGTTGGCCGGGCCCGGCTGGGTGGGCAGCACCCAGTTGCTGCCGTAGTCGACCGACTGGAACAAATCGGTGCCGGCATAGGCCGACCAGCCAGCGGCGCCGGCTTCGGCGTCGCCATTGACGATCAAATTGCTGCCCAAGCTGGTGGCGTGGGCGGCCAGGCTGGCGGCCAAGAGGCTCAGGGCGGCGGTGCCGCGGATCAGGGACGTAGCGGTCATGATGAAAAACTCCGAGATTCAAACAAGGTGAATGAACAAAAGAAAACGCTTGGGGGCCGCGCTCAGACCGGCAGGCGGTATTGGTCCAACACCGCGGGGCCTTCCATGGCGGGGTCGGTGATGGAGGGCTCGCCGGTTTCCAGGTGGCCGGCGAAGCGGCGGCTGTAGTCGGCCTGGCCCACCACGCGCACGCTGAAGTCGTACCAGTAGGCGCTGTCTTTCAGCGGCAGACGCACGGTGACGCTGGCGCGGGCCGGCAGCTTGACGGTTTGCGGCTCCACCGCGTAGTACTTGTTGGCCACCAGGGTCATGCTGCAGGCGAAGCTGCCGCTGTTGCTGAGCTCGATGATGAGCTCGCCGTTGACCGCATCTGGCGTCACACGCACTTCGGGGTTAGCTTGTGCAGCGGCCGCCACGCGGCGCGCATTGCCGGTGAAGTGGCGGTGGTAGCCGTTCGGGCCCAAGACCCACAGGTCGTAAGCGCCGGTGGCGCTGGGCTGCCAGCTGCCGCTCAGCTGCTTGCCAGCTTCCACCGTGTAGCGGCGCGGCAAGGCCGCCAGATTCAGGCGGTCGTACACATGGAAGACAGCGGCCGGGGCTTCGCTGACGCCGGTATGGGCGAATTGAAGCTCAACGCGGGCCGAGCCCACGCGGCCGGGGTTCGCCTTGACACTGGCCGTGGTGTGCAGCTCATAGGCCAGGGCGCGCGCCGGGCGTGGGCCGCTCAGCTGCACCGGCGCCTGCAGGCTGCTGGGCGTGGGCGGCGTGGTGGTGCCGGGCAAGGCACGGGCACGCGTGGCCAGCTCCAGGGTCTTGGGCAGCTTGTCGAAGAAGGCCGCGTCATTGGGGTCGCGGAAGTTGAAGGCCGAGGTCAGGTCACCGGCCACGGCGCGACGCCAGGCGCTGATATTGGGCTCCATCACGCCAAAGCGCTTCTCGATGAACTGGATCACCGAGGTGTGGTCCGCCACTTCGGAGTTGACCCAGCCGCCCTTGCTCCAGGGCGAGATCACATACATGGGCACGCGCGGGCCAAAGCCATAGGGCTTGTGCTGGTGGGTGGCGGGCGTGCCGTTGAGGATGTGGTGGTACTCGCCCGCGGTGTCAGCCGTGGAAGCACCGGCCAGCTCGGCCTTGGCCGGGTCGGCATCCCAGCTGATGTAGCTGGGGGCGGCCGGGGGCGGCATGTGGTCGAAGAAGCCGTCGTTCTCGTCGAAGTTGATGAACAAAACGGTCTTGCTCCAGACCTCGGGGTTGGCGGTCAGCGCATCCAGCACCTTGGCGGTGTAGTCCGCGCCCTGGGCGGGGCTGGAAGGGCCGGGGTGCTCGGAGCCTTCGGCGGTGGCCACAATCCAGCTCACCTGCGGCAGCTTGTTGGCCAGCACGTCTTCACGCAGCTTGTCCAGATCGCGGGTGTTGATGCCGCGCTCGGCCAACTCGGCCGAGTAGCCGGGGCGCTTGTAATAAGCGTCGCGGAAGGGGCGGAAGCCGAACAGCGCGTTGTCGGTGAAGTTGTCGTTCAGGTTCTGGTAGACCTGCCAAGTGATGCCGGCGGCTTGCAGGCGCTCGGGGTAGGTGGTCCAGGTGTAGTCGTCCAGCGGGTTCGGGTTGAACCACTCATGGCTGTTGTCGGTCGAAGGGCCGTTGCCCAGACGCAGGCCGTCGTTGGTGCCGGTCCAGATGAACAGGCGGTTGGTGTTGGTGCCGGTCTGGGTGGCGCAGTGGTAGTGGTCACAGATCGTGAAGGCATTGGCCATCGCGAACTGGAAAGGCAGGTCGCTTTCCTTGAAGTGCCCCATCGAGTGGTTGTTCTTGGCCTTGGGCCAGGCGTTCATGCGGCCCTGGTCCCAGGCGGCTTGCGCATCGGCCCAAGAGTGCGGCGTGCCCGAGACCCGCATGAAGGCAAAGTTCTGCTGGGTGTTCAGGTGGAATGGCGCAATCGCGGCCGGGCCCACCGGCGGGCGGCCGGGCGTGGCGGCGGTGGCATTGGGCTGCACCCAGACCGTGCGGCCGGTGATGCCGGTCTTGTCGGCCACCGGCACCGGGAAGGGGTCGGCGAAGCCGCGCACGCCATTCAAGGTGCCGAAGTAATGGTCAAACGAGCGGTTTTCCTGGGTCAGCACCACGATGTGCTCGACGTCCTGGATGGTGCCGGTGCGGTTGTTGGCCTGAATGGCCAGGGCGCGTTGGATGGCAGGCGGGAAGCTGGCCAGAGCGGCCGAAGCGCCGGCCGCCGAGGCCACGGTGCGCAGGAAGCCGCGACGATCTTGTTGAGTCATGGTGCGTACTTTTCGAAAAAGAGAGATTGGGACTTGCGGCTCAGGCCGCGTTCTTGCGGCGCGCCACGCGTGCCACCACCATCAGGCCGGCCAGCAGCAAGGCATAGCTTTGCGGTTCGGGCACGGCTTGGGTGAAGGTGAAGTCGTCCATCACGAACTCGCCGTGGTTCTGGCTCTTGATGCGCACCGCATCCACCAGGCCGGCATAGCCGCTGGCCAAGAAGGTGGGCGTGGCCGAGGGGTCCAGCGTGGCGCTGGTGGCCACCACTTGGCCGTTCAGCAAGAGCTCAAAACTCAGCAAGGCGCCGCCTTGGCCGGCAAAGAAAGCACCGTCGAAACGCGCCGTTTGGCCGGCGCTGCCGAAGCGGATCAGGCTGGCCGCGTCGCTGGCCAGGAAGTCATTGGTGACGCGGCCCTCGCCGGACTTGGCGGTGTAAGGGGCAGCCGGGGTGGAGAAGGCGATCCAGCCGCCTTGCGACCAGTCGAGCCCGCCGTAATTGGCGCTGACGACGCCATCCGGCAGGTCATCGAAATTCAAGACCGTCGCCATGGCGTTGGGCAGCGATGCCAACATGGCGGCGCCGATGGCGACCTTGCCCAAAGAAAACACAAATTTCCTCATCAGAATCCTCCGGTTTGTGGATTCCCTTCAATCTATTGAGGAAATAGGTCGTGGCGATGACGGCGCTGGGGCCAAACGGACTATCTCAGCGGATCCGCCGCACTTCAAACCAGGGAGACGCCGAGCGGCCGCCCGCTCAAAGCCCCTGGGCGCCGCTGTTCAGAGCCCGTGCCAGGGCTTGTGCGCGCACCGCACGTTCAAACCACCGGTGTGCCGCCGCGCCTCGCTGCGGGCCACATCGCCCGCAAACGCGAAGTACGGGGGCTTTTGATCGGCCTTGCCTTAAAACTCCGCATGCGCCCGCAGCGACAGCACCGAGACCGGGCCGCGGTCGAGGTTGTAGGCCGGGTTGCTGATGTGCTGCAAATCCAGGCTGAGGCTGTAAGCACGGCCGATGGCCAGGCTGTAATAGGCCTCCAAGGTGTTTTCTTCGCCATAGTTGAGGCGACCGTCACCGATAAAGAAGCCCATGCCGCCCAGGGCCAGATAGCGGCGATGCGAAGGTGACAGGCTGTTGCTCATCCACAGCAGGCCCAGGGTGTCGCGCTCTCTGCCCCAGGCCGCGCCTTTGAGGCTCAGGCCCAGCTGGCGGCTGCCATCGACCTCTTCAAAAGAATAGTTCTCGGTGCGCCCATCGCCTTGGCTGATGCGCGCAAACACGCCCAGGGCGGGGCTGAGCGCCTGCTCCACATGCACGCCCCAGCCTGACTTGGTCTGCGTGCGGCGCACCCCTTCTATCGAGGGCGCTTGACCGCCGGCCTGGGCAATGGCGTCGTCGAAAGCGCCCATGCGCTCGCGGTTGCGCCACAGCAGCAGGCGGGCCGCGCCCTTCAGGCCGCGCCATTCATGCTGGTGCTCCACTTCCAACTGGTCGCCATGCCAGTCGCGCAGCGCGGTGCTGAGGTTTTCGCCATTGCTCTCTGCGGGCACCATGAAGCGGCCGATGCGCAGCGTCCAGTCGCCCCGGGTGTATTCCAACGCCGCGCCCTGGGTATAACCTTTGGCATCAGCGGCAAAGTCATACGACCCATGGGCCAGCGAAGCCCAGCTCAGAAACTGGGTGCGGGCATCGTGGCTGTAGCTGTTGGCGTCAAACACATCGGTGACGCCGAATTTGCCCAAGGTCAGGCGCAGCCGGTGCGTGGCCTGCGTGCCGGCCAGCTGATTGGCCCCGGCTTCCAGCGCCTGGGTCTCCTCGCCCAGCGCCCAATCGCGGCGCAGGAACAGGCGCGGCACATAGGCCTTGGGATTGCTGCCCGCCACTTTTTGCATCTCGCCATTGCTGAAGCTGCCCAGACCCAGCAAGCCGGACAAGGGCCGGCCTTGGATCACCTCGGGGTTGAAATAAAGCTCGCCCAGCAAGGGTAGGCGCAGGCCCAGATAGGCCGTGGCCGAGAAGGAGTACGAGGTCTCCGCTTCTGCCAAGAGGCTGTTGCGCCCAGCATAGGGTGCTTTGAAGGCGTCTTTGTGCTGGCCCACATAGGTGCTCTGCCCAAAAACATTCCAGGCCTGCGCCACGGGCGCGGCCTCGGGCTCCGTCACAGGGATTGGCGTTTGCGCCTTGGCCAGGCCGGCCATCAGGCACAGCCAGGGCCCGCAGAAGAATTGGGGTTTGAACATCGAGCCCTCTCAACAACAGAAGTCAGCATCTTGAGCGCGCCACAAGTCGGGCGCATGAAAGCGAAAAGACGCGAAAGCGGCGCCGGCCATCAGGTGTCTGAGCTGGGGCCGGGTTGTGCCGGGCCGGGCGCCACAGCGGGCCGTGGAAACACCACCGAGACCAGCAAGCCTTGCCCGCCCGCGCCCGCGCCCAGAATCAAGCGCGCGCCCATCAGCTGCGCATAACGCTTGACGATGGACAGGCCCAGCCCGGCGCCCTCGCCCAAGCCCGCGGTCTGGCCCAGGCTCAGCGCCCCCGCGCCCTGCCGCCAACGCTGGGTCAGCGCCTCGCGCTGCGAGCTGTCAATACCGGGGCCTTGGTCGCTGACCTTGAGCCAGACCTCACCAGCCGCGTCTTCACTCAAATCCACACTGATGCTGCCGCCCTGCGGGCCGCAGCCGTAGCGCAAGGCGTTGTCCAAGAGATTGCCCAGCAGGCCTTCGATCAGCGCTTGCTGACCGAGCACCCAAACCGCTTCGTCCAAGCCGCTGGCGCCCAGCTCGACCCCGGCCGCATCGGCCCTTTGCAGCTGTTGCAGCAGCAGCTCGCGCACCAAGACGTCCAAGCGGATCGGCTGCAGTACCAGGCCTGCCCCGGCTTCATCGGCCAAGGCCAGGGCCAGCAACTGATCGATCAAATGGCTGGCGCGTTGTTGGCTTTGCAGCACCGCTTTGAGCTGCTCACGCCAGCGCTGCGGATCGCTCTGCGCAAGCCCATATTCCGCCGCGGCCCGCATGCCCGCCAGCGGCGTCTTCAACTCATGGGCGACGGTGCCGGCAAACTCCCGCTGCGCTGCAATGCCCTGGGCGGTGCGTTCAATAAAACCATCGACGGCCAAAGCCAGCGCCCGCACATCGCGGGTGCCCGCCTGCTGGCTGAGCTCGGGCGGCAGCTGGCTCAGGTCGGCGGCGTCGCGCTGCATCAGCCCCGACTGCAAACGGCTCAAGGGCCGGATATCCGCCGAAATCACCCGCCGCAGCCAGACCGCCAAGCCGATCAACAAGACGACCTGCGGGACGGCCGAAAACAGCAACAGCTTGCGCAACAACTCGCTGCGACTGTGGGTGGTCAGCGCCACCACCACGCGCAAGGGCGCGGGCTGGTCGCGGTTGAGCACCACGGCGCGCAAGACCTGACCCTTGTAGTCCAGGTCGATGAACTCCACATCGGCATCGCTGGCTCGGCCGGGGCCCAGCCCTTCATGGCCGGCGATCAACTGCCCGTCCCAGCGCTGCACCGAGAAATAGACCTTCTCGCTCTGATCGAAGAGCACGATGTTCAAGTCGGCCGTGCTGACGTTGAGCAGCAGCTCGCCGTCACGCAGCTCCATGTGCGAGGCCAGCAGCACTGCATCGTCCAGCATGGAGCGATCAAAGGCCCGCTGAGTGAAGTACGAGGCCACCCCAAAGGCCAAGGCGCTGCCAAGCGCCCAGGTCAGCAGCAAAGGCAGCATCACATGCTGCAGCAAACGGCTGCGCAGAGAAGGCAGCCGTTGAGCGGCCTCTTCAACGCTCAATTTTCAGGCTCCAAGAGATAGCCCAGGCCGCGCAGGGTGCGAATGCCTGCGCCGCTGCCGGCCAGTTTTTTGCGCAGGCGTGACACAAAGGCCTCCAGCGCATTGGCACCCAACACCTCATCAAAACCACAGAGCTTGTCTGAAAGCGCCGCCTTGCTCATGACCCGCCCGGGCGGCGTCATCAACTCCACCAGCACCGCAAATTCGCGCGCCGGCAGGTCCAGAGCTTGACCGTCCACAAACACGCGGTGGGCGCGCCTATCCAGCATCAGCCGGCCCACCAACACCTGGTCTTGCAGATCCAGGCGCCGCCGCACCAGGGCCCGCAGACGCGCCTCCACTTCGGCCAAGTCAAACGGCTTGCCCAGATAGTCGTCGGCGCCGGCGTCCAGGCCGGCAATGCGCTCTTCGGTGCGATTGCGGGCGGTGAGTATCAGCACCGGGGTGCGGTCGCCGCGCGCGCGCGCCTCGCGCAAGGCCTGCAAGCCGTGGCCATCGGGCAGGCTCAAGTCCAAGAGCACCGCGTCAAAGCTTTGGATGCGCCAAAGATAACGCGCCTGCTCCAGCGTTGCGGCGGCGTCGATCTGATGCCCCGCCTCGCTGAGGCTGCGTTGCATGATTCGGCTGAGCGTGGGATCGTCTTCGACGACAAGAATGCGCATGGCCGAACTGTACGCAGTCTGCCCAAGGGCGTGCGCATACCCGGGCGGCGCGCGGTGTTGGTCAGCTTCCGGTCAGGCCTTTGCGGGGATAAACCCGGGCATGAAGATGACCCCCACCCCCATCTGGCTGGCCCTGCTTTTGGCCGCGCAGAGCTGGAGCGCCAGCGCCGCTGCACCGGCCCCTCAGCCAGGCAGCACCACGGCTGCACCCAGCTCGACGGCCCCAGCCGCCGACGCACCCACTGTCACCCGCATCAGCCTGGACGAAGCGCTGCGTGCGGCCGCGGACAACCGCGACGTCGCCGTCTCCCGTGCCCAACTGGCAGCCGCCCAGGGCGATGTGCAAAGCGCCGACCATGCGCCGCTGCCGGTGCTGACGCTGAAGTCCAGCCAAATGGACTTGCAGCATGGCATCGGCCCCGGCAACTGGTTCAACGACAAGCGCATCGACAAATCGATGGGCGTGGACTGGACCTGGGAGCGCGGCGGCAAACGCCAGCTGCGCACCCAGGCGGCTCAAGCCTTGGCCGAAGCGGCCGCGGCCGATCTGCGCGAAGCGCGCATCCAGCAGCAGATCCTGGCCTTGAACGCGTTTCACGATCTGCAGGCCGCCGAGCTGCGCGAGGCCGAGGTGCGCGCCCTGGCCGAGAGCGCGCGGCAAATGGCCGAGGTCTTGCGCAAGCGGCATGCGGCGGGCGATTTGTCACGCCAAGACCTGAGCCGGGCCGAGATCGAAGCGGAGCGCGCCCGCCTGGACATCGGTGCCGCCACATTGGACCGTCAACGCGCCGCCCTGGCCTTGGCGAATTTGTTGGGCCGCAGCGATGCCAAGGCGGCCCAGCAGCTGCGCACCGAACTGCGCTGGCCCGAACTCGATCTGCAGCGTTGGGACAGCGACAACAGCAGCCTGCTGAGCGAAGCGCTGGCGCAGCGTCCCGATGTGCAGGCCGCCCAGGCCCGGGTGCAAGCCGCGCAAGCCGCCTTGGAAGGCGCCCGAGCGCAACGCAAGGCCGACATCACCTGGGGGGCATCGCTCGACCATTACCCCGGCACCTCGACCCGGCAGCTGGAATTGCGCTTGCAAATGCCGCTGCAAGTGAACTACGGCCAGGAAGGTGAGATCGCCCGGGCCCGCGCCCAGCTGCAGCAAGCCCAGGATCTGCTGGACAAGACCCAACTGCTGGCCCAGGCCGAGTTGCAGCAGCGTTGGCTGGAGGCGCGCAACGCCGCCCTCAAGGCCGACAGCCAGGAGCGCGAGCTGCTGCCGCGCGCGCGCCAAGTCTTGGCCCAGGCCGAGCTGGCCTATGCCAAGGGCGCGCTGTCGATGACCGATTTGCTGGAGGCCCGCCGCAGCCTGCGCGCCAGCCTGCTGGACGCCATCAATGCCCGCGCCGAACACGCCAAGGCCTTAGGCAGCTGGCAGCTGCGCGCCTTCGCCCCTCAATCCTGATGCCCTGATGCGCTCGCCAAAGACCAAATCGCTGCTGCACCCGACCCGACCTGAGGTTCCAAACGTGAAAAATCGACTGACATCCCTGACCCTGTTGAGCCTGGCCCTGGCGGCCGCGCTGCCCGGCTGCAAAGAAAGCCACTCTGCCGCGCCCGAGCCTGCCGACCCCGTGATCCAAGGCCAAGAGCTGAGCTACCCGAGCAACCATCCGCAGCTGCGCCTGCTGAAAACCAGCAAGGCCGAGCCGAGCCGCATGGTCGACCTGGCGATGAGCGCCAAGCTGGTCTGGAACGAAGAACGCACCCAGCGCATCTACCCCGCTTTTGCCGGCCGGGTGGCGCAGATCCACGCCGACTTGGGCCAGGCGGTGAAGCCCGGCGCCTTGCTGGCGCAGCTGAGCTCGCCCGACTTCGGCCAGGCCCAAGCCGATCTGGCCCGCGCCCAGGCCGACGCGAACCTGAGCCGCAAGCAATTGCAGCGCCAGCGCGAGCTGCTGGATGCAGGCATCGTGGCGCGTCGCGACGTCGATCAGGCCGAAGCCGATGCCGCCCGCAGCGAAGCCGAACTGGCGCGCGCCCTGGGCCGAGTGCAGCTCTACGGTGGCAGCGGCCAGGGCGTCAACCACCAACTGGCGCTGCGCGCCAGCATCGGCGGCGTGGTGGTCGAGCGCAATCTCAACCCCGGGCAAGAACTGCGCCCCGAGCAAAGCGGCCCGGGCGTGCCGCCGCTGTTCGTCATCAGCGACCCCAGCAAGCTGTGGGTGCAAATCGATGTGCGCGAGGCCGATGCCGGCGCGCTGCGCCCCGGCACGCGCTTCTCGCTGGAAGCACCGGGCCTGCCCGGCCATCGCTTTGAAGGCCGGGTGGCCGCGCTGGCCGACACCATCGACCCGCTGAGCCGCACGATCAAGGTGCGCGGCGAGATCGACAACACCGAGCGCCTATTGAAGGCCGAGATGCTGGCCACCGTGCATGTGCAGCGTTCGCAGGCCGGCGAGTCCGGCCAAGGCGTGGTGCTGCCCGCCAGCGCGGTGCTTTTGCGCGGCGACAAGCACTGGGTGTTCGTGCAAAGCAAGCCGGCGGTGTTCAGCGCCCGCGAGGTCAAGCTGGGCCCGGTCAATGCGCAAGAGGTGGTGGTCCGCCAGGGCCTGCAGGCGGGCGAGGCGGTGGTCAGCGAAAACGCGCTGCTGCTGGCGCGCCAGTTCCGCATCTCTGAAGAAGAAGCCAAGCCGGGCAGCCCGGCCACAGCGGCATCCGCCAGCGGAGGCCAGCGTCCATGAAACGTTTGATCCTGTTCTCGCTGCGCCAACCGGTCTTGCTGATCCTGGCGGTAGCGCTCTTCATCGGCGCGGGTTTGATCGCCTTCAAAAACCTCTCGGTGGAGGCTTTTCCCGATGTGACCGACACCCAGGTCACGGTGATTGCCCTCTTCCCCGGCCATGCCGCCGAAGAGGTGGAAAAGCAGGTGACGCTGCCGATCGAGGTGGCGCTGTCCGGCATGCCGGGCTCGATTCGCGTGTTCTCGCACACGCAGTTCGGCCTGTCCTTCACCGTGGTCACCTATGACGAAGGCGTGACCGTGCAGCAAGTGCGCCAAGAGGTCAATGAGCGCCTGCGCAGCATCGACCTGCCGCCCGGCGTCAGCGCCAATATCGCGCCCAACGCCACGCCGGTGGGCGAAATCATGCGCTACCGCGTGCGCGGCGACGGCAAGAGCACCACCGAGCTGCGCAGCATCGAAGACTGGGTGGTGGAGCGCGCCTTGCGCCAGGTGCCGGGTGTGGCCGATGTGGTCGCCATGGGCGGCTACATCAAGCAGTACGAGGTGCAGCCCGATCTGAACAAGCTGCGGGCCTATGGCCTGTCGTTCCAGAACCTGCTGGATGCGCTGGGCCGAGGCAATGCCAACGCCGGCGGCAGCTATGTGGCCCAGGGCACGCAGCAATATGCGATTCGCGGCATTGGCTTGCTGCGCTCGGCCGATGACATCGGCCGCATCGTGGTGGCCTCGCGCAATGGCACGCCGGTGCTGATTCGCGATATTGGCGAGGTGGTGGTCGGCGCGGTGCCGCGCCTGGGCGTGGTCGGCCAAGACGATGACGACGATGTGGTCACCGGCATTGTGGTCATGCGCAAAGGCGAAAACGCCAGCGTGGTGCTCAAGGGCGTGAAAGACAAGATCGAAGCGCTGAATGCGCGCGGCCTGCCGCCGGGCGTGAAGATCGAGCCTTTTTACGACCGCACCTGGTTGATGGGCAAAACCCTGTCCACGGTGTTTCGCAATATGGTGGAGGGTGCGCTGCTGGTGAGCTTGGTGCTCTACCTTTTCCTCTCGAATCTGCGCGCCAGCTTGGCCGTGGTGGTGATCATTCCGCTGGCCCTGCTGGCCACTTTCTTGGGGCTGAAGATCATGGGGGTACCGGCGAATCTGCTGTCGCTCGGGGCCATGGACTTCGGCATCATCGTGGACGGCGCCGTCATCGTGGTGGAGAACATCATGCACCGGCTGGCCGAGCGCGGCGAAGGGCTGGACACCAAAAAGCGCCTGCAGCTGATTGCCGACGCCACCGATGAAGTGGGCCGGCCGACGCTGTTCTCCATGCTCATCATCATTGCCGCGCACATCCCCATCTTCGCCTTGCAACGCCATGAAGGCCGCATCTTCCAGCCGATGGCTTTGTCGGTCAGCACCGCGCTGGTGGGCTCGCTGATCTTCTCGCTGACGCTGGTGCCGCTGCTGGCTTATTGGATGCTGCGCCGCCGCCTGCCGCATGGCGACAACCGCGTGGTCAGCAGCGCCAAGCGCCTGTATGCCCCGATGTTGGACTGGGCCTTGCGTCAACGCGGCACCGTGATCATGTTGGCCATCACCGCCTTCATTGCCGCCATGGGCGTGGCCAGCCGGCTGGGCTCGGAGTTCTTGCCGGAGTTGGACGAGGGCACGATCTGGGTCAATCTGCGCCTGCCTTCGAGTGTCTCGACCGAGGAGGCAGCCCGCATCCTGCGTGAAGCCCGCAAGGCGCTGCGCAGCGTGCCCGAGGTGCGCACCGTGGTGTCCAAAGCCGGGCAACCGGAAGACGGCACCGACCCCAAGACCATCAGCATGGCTGAGGTTTTCGTCGATGTGAAACCGGCCGAAGAATGGCGCGCCGGCCTGAGCAAGCAAGACCTGATCAATGAAATGGACCGCGCGGTCTCGGCCATCCCGGGCATGGAGCCTGCGTTCTCGCAGCCGATTCGTGACAATGTGCTGGAGTCGATTTCTCAGATCGACGGGCAAATCGTGATCAAGATTGCCGGCGACGATTTGGCCGAGCTGCGCCGCATCACCGAATCCATCGAGCGTGAAATCAAACAAGTGCCCGGGGTGTACCGCGCCGAAATCGACCGCCTTGGCGAGTTGCCTCAGCTGATCATCGACATCGACCGCGATCACGCCGCCCGACTCGGCTTGAACGTCAGCGATGTACAAGACGTGATCGAGGCCGCGCTGGCGGGCAAGGCGGCCACCCAGTTGTGGGAGGGTGAGCGCAGATATGCGGTGGCGGTGCGCTTGGCCGAGGACCGGCGCAGCCTGTCGCAGCTGTCCAGCACGCCGATCTCGCTGCCCGGGGGCGGCACGGTACAGCTGGGCGCCATCACCCACATCAGCGAAACCAGTGGCGCCATGAATATCGCGCGTGAAAGCGGGCGCCGCACCATGGCCATTGGCGTGTTCATCAAAGACCGCGACATGGGTTCGGTGGTGGGTGATATGCAATCGCGGGTGAGCAGCAAGGTCAAGCTGCCGGACAATTACCAAATCACTTGGTCGGGTGAGTTCGAAAATCAAGAACGCGCCATGAAGCGGCTGAGCATCGTGGTGCCCATCTCTTTGCTGCTGATTTTTGTGCTGCTCTTCAATGCCTTCAACAGCTTCAAGATGGCGACCTTGATCTTGATGAATGTGCCCCTGGCCCTGATTGGCGGCTTTGTGGCGCTGTGGGTTTGCGACATCAATTTGTCCGTCTCGGCGGCCATCGGCTTCATCGCGCTGTCGGGCCAGGCGGTGCTCAATGGGGTGGTGATGCTGTCGGGCTTTCAACAGCTGCGCAACGGCGGCCACACGGTCTTGGAGGCGGTACGCATCGGCTCCATGCAACGCCTGCGCACGGTGTTGATGACGGCCATGTTGGCGGCGCTGGGGCTGCTGCCGATGGCACTCTCGCATGACATCGGCGCTGAAACGCAGCGGCCCTTGGCCGTGGTGGTGATCGGCGGCCTGTTCACGGCCACCTTGCTGACCTTGATCCTGTTGCCGGCGCTCTATGTGGCCTGGTTCTCGCCCAAGGGCGGCGAGTTGCCCCAGACCGAAGGCGGCGTCGTTTGAGCTGATCCGGCCCGGCGGCAAGCCGGGCACCAACCGGGGGTTCTCTTCTCTATGTTTGCAAGACTCTCCATCCCGCTGATCATGATGGCCTGCCAGCTGCCGAGCGCCGCGCGGGCCGAGGCGGACAGCGCCTTCAAGCTCACCGCCGGCCGCTACGACTATGGCAACAGCCAGGGCCATGATGTGAATCTGCGCTGGCGCGGCCATGACAGCAATGTCTGGCTGGGCTACTACCAAGACCCCGACTTCGGCAAGCAATGGCGCACCGGGCTGGACAGCAGCTGGGCTTTGAGCGACTGGGCCCAGCTGCAACCCTCTTTGCAGCTGGCCACCCAGGGCTTTGTCGGCGGCAGCCTGAACCTGCAGGTGGGCGGCGAATGGTATGGGCTGCTCGGCTGGGGGCGCACCAATTTACGGCCCTATTTCAATCTGAATTTCGACCCCAATGATGCCCTCAGCCTGGGCCTGGGCTGGCGCGGCGCCCAGGGCCTAAACCTGAGCCTGAGCGTAATTGCCGACGACCGCCTGCACACCGGGCAGCAGCATTGGCATGCCACGCTGCGCTGGCCCCTGCCGGAACAGCAACGCCTGACCCTGGACATCTTGTACAAAAAAGGCATGGGCGATGAGGGCGAGGTGCGAGCCTATGGCTGGAGCTTCACCTACGATTGGCCGCGCTGGTTCCTCCACCTGGCGGTCGACCCCAAGCAGAACTTCTCGGCCACCGATGCCAAGCGCCTGTCGGTGGGCTTGCGCTTTTGAGGCGGGCGCAGCCCCTCACCCGCACTCTCAGGGCTTGCCCAAGCGCGGCGCCGGCTCCTGCCCCAGCAGTTTTTCAAAGTAGACCGTGAAGGGATCAGCGCGCCGTCCCAAGAAAGGCCCGCAGCGCTCAAAGCCTGCGCGCTCCAGCAAGCGTTGGGCCGCCTGCTGGGCGGCGGCCACTTGCACACGCAGCAGATGCTGGCGCTGCCGCAAAGCCTCGCGCTCCAGGGCCTGCAACAAGGCCGCGCCCCACCCTTGCCCGCGCTGGCTGGGCGACACCACCCAGCTGAGCAGCTCCGCGCTTTCATCCCAGCACTGCAGGCTCGCCAGCCCGAGGGCCCGTTGGCGTGCATCGCGCACCACGGCCATGCGCTGCTGGGGCCGATTCAGTGCATGGCGATGGGCTTGCGCCACCGCATGCCCGAGGGGGTAATGCCCCAACTCAGCGTCATGCAGCGCGGCCAGCAGGGGCGCCAGCTCATGGGCGCTGCCCGGCCCCCAGGGCTCGAAGCCCAGCTGCGGCGCGGCATCAGAGCCTGAGGCATCGCTGGCGCGAGCCACCCAGATTTGGCCAGTGCCCTGCGGCGTGGCCAACAGCAGCGGCGACGCGGCGGCAGAGCAGGCGGCGGTACGCATGGGCAATGCTCCCAGTCCCAAAGCGGGTGTGCGGTGTTGCAGCGCCGGGACAGCGGGCGCAGCAAAGGCATAGGGAATCGCGACAAGGGCCACGGTGCTGAAACTTTCTAGGACATGTTCTCGAACTCAACACGCAAGGGGCGTGCCAAGTCTGCAAAGCCGGCCGCACAATGGCGAGATGCGCCGCGCTGATCGTTTGTTTCAATTGGTCCACCTGATCCGGGGACGCCGTCTGTCCACTGCTGAGTTCTTGGCCGAAAGGCTGGAGGTGTCGGCCCGCACCGTCTACCGCGATGTGGCGGCCTTGCAAGGGCAAGGCGTGCCGATCGAGGGCGAGGCCGGCGTGGGCTACCGCATGCGCGCAGGCTTCGACCTGCCTCCCTTGATGTTCACCAAGAACGAGGCCCAGGCCCTGGTGGCCGCGGTGCGCTTGGCGCAAGGGCAGCTGGACAGCGGCCTGGCGCGCCAAGCTGAAAACGCAATGCTGAAGATTCTGGGCGTGCTGCCCAGCGCCGAGCGCGCCGCCGCCGAGAGCTTGGCCCTGTTCGCCCCGCTGACCGGTTTGAGCGAAGAGATGCGCGAACGCCTGGCCTTGCTGCGCGAAGCCACCGAGAACCGCCGGGTCTTGCATTTGGACTACCTGGACCTCAGCGATGCGCGCAGCCAACGCCGGGTGCGCCCGCTGGCCTGTTTGTTCTGGGGGCAGGTCTGGACGCTGGCGGTCTGGTGCGAATTGCGGGAAGACTTCCGCAGCTTCCGCGTCGACCGCATCCAAGCCGTGCAGGTGCTGGAAGAGCGCTTTCGCGATGAACCGGGCAAGACTTTGGCCGATATGAACCGCGCCACCAGTGCAACCCAAGCGGCCGAGGCGGCCCAGGGGACTGGCGAGCAGGCCGCAGCGCCCTGAGCACTTGGCGTGCCCGCACCTTGCGGCCGTTCGCCCTTGGGCTTGATCTGGCGCAAGCCAGATCACGGACCAAGGCGCAGAATCAGGCAAGAGTCGACCTTCGGCTCCTCCCGATAGAAAGGCATGCAATGAAGATCAATGTAGGAAGCACCGACCGTGTTTTACGCATCAGTGCCGGTTTGGCCTTGATCGCACTGGCCGCCACCGGGATCGTGGGGGCCTGGGGCTATCTCGGACTCGTGCCCCTGCTGACCGGGGTTTTTCGTTTTTGTCCAGCCTATCCTTTGTTGGGCATGAACACCTGCGGCATCAAGAAAGACCAATAGGCCCCAGGCTTTTGTCGGCTCTGCTAGGGTCAGGGCTTGCGTTTTCATTCCTGCAAGCCCACAAGCCAATATGCCCTTCATGAAGCTGAACCGACACCTGCTGACTCTGCTCTGCCTGAGCGCCTTGTGCAGCGCGCCACAGGCCGCTGAGCCCGCCCCGCTGCCCACGGTGACCGCCGTCGATTTGCAGCGCTATGCCGGCGCTTGGTATGAGATCGCTTTGCTACCGAACCGCTTCCAAAAGCAATGCGTGGCCGACACCCAGGCGCGCTACCGGCTTGAGGGATCCCGGGTGGAAGTGATCAACCGCTGCCGCACCGCCAAGGGCGAGGTGGACCGCACGGCGGGCCATGCCAAGGTGGTGGAAGGCAGCGGCAATGCCAAGCTGCGCGTCACCTTCTTTTGGCCGTTTTACGGCAACTACTGGGTGCTGGATCTGGACGAAGACTACCGCCATGTATTGATCGGTGAGCCCAGTCGCCAATACGCTTGGGTGCTGTCACGCACGCCGCAGATGGACGAGGCGCAGTTGCAAAAACTGCTGAGTCGCGCCGCCGAGCTGGGCTTTGACCGTAACGCCTTTCAACGCACGCCGCAAACCCAGCCCTTGGACTAAGTGCCGGCGTTAGGCGGTCACTTCAAACCGCTCAGGCGCGCAAGGCCTTGGGCAGCCACCGGGCCAGCCAGGGCAGCAAACGTAAACGGCCCGCCGGCGCCTCGACCCAGCGGTAAAAAGGCAGGGCCGCCATATTGCTCAAGCCCCAGGCGCACAGCAGCGCCAGCAAGGCTTGCCAGCCATGCTCGGGGTCGCGGTGTTCAAACAAGGCATTGACCAGCAGGCAGATCGGAAAGTGCACCAGGAACAGCGCGAAGGAATGCGTGCCCAGATGGGCAATCAAGGGCGCGCTGGGCCGATCCGCCAGCAGGCAACGGCCGCGCTGGAAGCGCTGTTGCAGCCCGGCCAGCAGCAGCGCGGTGAGCAGGGCCAGCGCCAGCCGCTCGCGGAACTCCATGGCCAAGGCCAGCAGCACCACACCGGTCAACAAGGCCAGGCCCAAGCGGCGATGCCGAATCAAGCCCAGCCAATGCACCATGGCCCCCAGACCATAGGCGCCGAAGAAGTACAGGGCCCAGCTGTCCAGGGCCGCGATGCGGTTGAACAGCCACAGCGAGGCCAGGGTCAGCCCCATCACCAAGACCGGACCAATGACGCGCCGCCAGGCGCGCGGCAAGGCCAGTTGCCGAGCCACCCACAGCAAGGCCATCAGCAGGGCAAACAACTGCAGATCGATGGCCACATACCAAGCGCCCACCGTCAGTGATTCATAGCCCAAAACGCCGTGCAAGAGCGTGGCATGGGCCAAGAGCTGCGGCAAGCTGATGGACGCCGGCACCAGCTCCGGCAGCCAATGCGCCACCAGGGCCGACACCAGCAGCGTGATGGCCACCGCCGCCATAAAGGGCAAAACCAGGCGCTGGTAACGGCGCCAAAGCAGTTCTGGCAAGCGCCCTTCCAGCAACTGCCCCTGCGCCGACAAAGCGCGGGCACTCAAAAAACCGCCCAGCACCAAAAAGACCTGCACCGCCATGCGACCGTAGTGATAGAGCGCATCCATCAGCTGCGGCAACACCGCGCGCACGCTTTCAGAGATGGGCCCATAGGCCGACAAGTGGTGCAAGACGATCACTTGCGCGGCCAAAGCCTTCATGGCATCGACATGCAGCAAGCGTTGGATCTTGGGATGCGGGGTCTTGAAGGTGTCGGCGGAACTCATCGGGCAGGCCCCGAGCACCTGGAACTCAGCGGGGCGACTTTCTTTGATGCTGGGAAAGAGCGGTCCTCAGGGCGCGCCAGCGCCCTCAAAACCTCGGGGCGCACCTGCGCCCTCAAAAACCAGACAGCCGTACAGCAAGCCTTGCTGTACGGCTGTCTTCGTGAACCCGCGATTATAGAGTTCGCGGTAATTTTCCCTAGAGCCCGCCCCCTAGACCGGGGATGAAGCCCGGCATCGGCGCGCCGGCTTCACCCTTGCCGCTTGCGCCGCGCCATCAGAGCTTGATGCCGGCCAATTCGGCGCTCTTGCGCGGGTTGATCAAATTGACGCGGCCGGGCTTGCCGTCGGCGCCCTGCATACGCTCGGCGCCTTGCAGGATCAAGGTCTTGACCTCGCTGGGTTTGAGCTCGGGCTTCAGGGCGATCAGCTTGGCGGCCAAATTGGCCACTTGCGGGCTGGCCATGCTGGTGCCGCTGAGCTTCAGGCGCACCCCGCCCGGGACGGGCGCTTCCACCTCAAAGCCATTGGCGTGCACCACCACCGTTTTGCCAAAGGTCGAGAAGCTGGTCTCGCTGCCTGCGCGGTCCACGGCACCGGCGGTGATCAAGTTGGGCAGGGACAGGCCGGCGGGGATGTACTCCTCGAAGTCGGCGCTGTTGTCCTCATTGCCGGCCCCGGCCACAAAGAGGATCTCCGGCGCGCTGGCAATGGCGGCGTTCAAGGCATCGCGCTCGATCTTGAACAGGCGCAGGGCCTCGGCCTTGCGCTGCTCGGGCGTGCCGCCGAGGTTGTGGTACGCCATCATCATCTCGTAAGCGCTGGGGCCATAGCGCCAGCTCATATTGACGACCCGCACCCCGGCGTTCTTGAAGCCCTGCACCAGCGTGCCGTAATTGGCCGCCGTCAGACGCGAGCGCGCCTCGCTGGGCTTGGCCGGCTCGGTTTTATGACTCCAGAGCATGGTGGCGGCATAGACCTGGGCAAAGGGGTTGCCGTCCACCGCAATGCCGGCCACATGGGTGCCGTGCACATACAGGCCGGCCAGCGCCATGTCTTCACCGAAGCCCTTGGCTTGCTCGGCCTTCAAGCTGCCCAGGGTGGCGCGGAACTGCCGGGAGTCCGGCGTGTCCAGCGCAGCGCGCTGATCCATGGCGCCCTTGATCATGCTGCGCAACTGGGGCCAGCGCGACTCGGCCTCGCCCAAGGGGCGCAGCAGGTCTTTGGAGGGCTGGCCTTCATCGGTGAAAGCCATGCCCTTGGCTGGGCCGGTCTTGAACAGACTCAGATCCACGCCCGAATCCCAAACCCCGATCAGCACCGGCTTGGCCTTGGCGTCGGCCGGGATGCTGAAGGTGCGCGGCGTCCAGAGATCGGCCTTGGCGACGGCCTGGCTGTTGGCGTCCAAGACCTTTTGCAGGCCGGCCACGATGGCCGCTTTGTTGGGGCCCAACAGCTCCATTTGCATGCGGGTGCTGATGATGGCCAGCGCCAGCTGGGCGGGCACCTTCATCTGACCGTTGGTGGCCATCGCATCGAGCTGGGCCTTGAAGCTGCCAATCATCAGCTCGGGGTTGAAGGTCTCGATGCCACCGCGATTGGACTTGACCGTGTCTTGCACCTCGGCCCAGTTCATGGCCCCATAGCGGCGCGCCACCTCGGCGCTGAGCCAAGCGGCATCGCGCTTCTCCAACTGCTGCTGCGCCAGCAGCTCGGTCAGCACGCCGCTGGTTTGCTTGCCGGCCGGCTTTTCTTGCAGGGCACGGGCCTTGGCCGTCCAGCCTGGCACCGCCGCCCAATCGCCACGCAGCTGGGCCAAGCTGGCCAATGCCCCATAGGCATCGCGCAGGGTGGCAGCGTCTTGGATGTCAAAAGCCGCCAAATCGGCCAGGATGTCGGCTTCCAGCTGCGCGCCCAAGGGCCTCAGCTCGGCCAAAGGCGTGGTCAGATAGGCACTGGGCAATTGGGCCAGGGTGTAGCTGCGCCGGGGCAGTTGCTCGGCGCTGCTGATGACTTTGCGCTCGGCCTGAGGCGCGCTGGCCGCAGCGTTTTGTTGCGCCTGCGCCGGCAAGCTGGCCAGGCTCAGCAACACGGCCGAGGTCACGGCGGTCAGGGGATTGAAAATCTTCGCGGTGAGGTTCAAGGCATGCACTCCCTGTGGGGGTTCAACAGATGGGCGGCAGAATAGCCAAGCCCGGTACAAGCCGGGCCGCCGACGCGGCGAACTGCAGGATCTTCGTCACCAAAGGTCAAAAACGCAGCTTCAACGTCCTCTTCACTCCAGCGACTCCGATGGCAGCGGCGCTGGAGCCAAGGCCTCGCGCACAAAGCGCACCAGCGCCCGCGCGGTCTCGGATCCCACTGGCATGGGCAGGGTCAGAGCCTGAATCCACTCGCCTTCATTCACCGCCATACGCCAGCCCGGCAGAAGATCGACCAAGCCCGACTGCGGACCCACGCAAAAGTCCGGGCACAGCACCACCCCCTCGCCATGCCGGGCCATGGCCATCAAGGTGTCCAGGTCATTGCCCCAGGCGGCGGCGCGCAAGTGCAGCTCCAGCGGCGCCGCCGTGGGGGCGGCGTCCTCGCGCACCCAGGCGCTGACCCCGCCCTCTTCATGAGTGCCGATCAACAAACAAGGTTGCTGAACCAAGGCCTCGGGGCCCGCCAGCAAGGCACGGCCCGCCGCCCCGTAAGCACGCACCGCATAGCGCATGACCGGCTGCGCCACCCAGTCTTCGGGCGGCCGCGCGGTGGCGCGAAAAGCCAGGTCCACGCCCTCGCGCAGCAGGTCCACGCGCCGGTAGGTCATGAGCAACTCATAGCGCAGCGCCGGGTGCAGGGCTTGAAAACGCGCCAGCAAAGGCGCCAGAACATGGGTGCCAAACACCGGCGCGGTGCTGATGCGCAAGGTGCCGCTGAGTTGGTCGCGTTCGCTGCGCAGGGCCAGGCGCGCGCCCTCGGCGGCCTCATGCACGGCGCGCGCCTTGGCCGCCAAGCGCCGGCCCGCTTCGGTCAGGCTCAGGCTGCGGGTGCTGCGGGCGAACAAGGCCAAACCCACCGCCGCCTCAATCGCCGCCACTTTGCGGCTGACCGCCGCCCGCGTCAGCCCCAGCTCACGCGCGGCACGCGCAAAGCTGCCCGCCTGCGCAATGCGGGCAAACAACTCCAAGGCATTGGCATCCAGGGCTTGGTCAGCGGCGGTGCGGCGGCTGCGCGGCAGGCTGCGAGGCGGCTTAATTGTCAATGTTTTGCTACCAATGTGTCACTTCTGCGCAGTCTAGTCGCTTCTGCGTTGCCAATCTAGACTGCAGGCCAAGAAATCAACCCATCCCTTCGCCCCCAGGAAGCCGCCATGTCTCAGCCTTCAACAAGCCCTGCTGCCGCCCCTGCCACCCGAGCCGCCACCCAGCTGCGCTGCGCTGATGGGCGGCTGCTGCAAGCCCATTGGCACGAGCCTTCAGGGCCGGTGCGGGCGGTGGCCGTCATCAGCCCGGCCATGGCCGTGGCCAGCCCGTTTTACAAGGGCTTTGCCGAGTGGCTGGCTCAGCGCGGCTACGCCGTGCTCTGCTATGACTACCGCGGCATCGGCCCCAATTTGCAAGGCCATGTGCGCGACGAGAGCGCCGGCTTGCGCGAGTGGGCGCAGCTGGACATGGCCGCCGCCCTGCGCGCCGGCCACAAAAAGCGGCTGGCTGCCCAAGAAGCCCAGGGGCGAGCCGTCGGCCTTTTGATGATTGGCCATTCTTTTGGTGGCCAGGCCATCGGTTTGGCTGCCGGCTTTGAGCAGGCCGATGCCTTGCTGGGCGTGGCCGCACAAGCCGCCGATTGGCGTTTTTGGGCCGGGCTGCAGCGGCTCAAGGCTGCGCTGTTCTTCCATGCCTTGTTGCCCGCGTTTGGCCATGCCTTCGGCCACGCGCCCGGCTGGCTGCTGGGCCCGCGCGCCCAAGGCTTGCCCAAGGCCGCGGCGCTGGACTGGGCCCGCTGGGGCCGCCGCAAAGGCTATTTGTTCACCGACCCCAGCCTGCAGCACGAACTGGGCTATGAGCGCTTCACCGGCCCGGTGCATTTGTGGAATGTGACAGACGACACCTTGTTCGGCCCGGGTCCGGCGGTTGATCACTTGGGCCGCCAGTTCAGCGCGGCCCAGGTGCAGCGCCTGACCCTGGACCCGCAACACCTGGGCCTGCGCGCCATCGGCCACTTCGGCATGTTCCGCCGCGACTTGGGTGAGCGCATCTGGCCGCTGCTGCTGGGGCCGGTGGAGCAGGCGACACCGGTGTTGCGGCAAAACTTGGCCGCCGTTCAGGCCGCCTGAGCTTGCTTTGCGGCGGCCAAGGCCAGGGGCAAGTAGTCAGCCAAGGCCTTGCTTTGAAGATCGTCAAGGCTGCGCAGCTTGATGTGGCGCCGCCCCTTGCCCTCGCCTTCCAGATGGCCCCAAGGATCTTGGATCAAAGCGCCATGCCCGAACTCCACCGAGACATGGGCCTTGTAAGCGAACACGCCACAGAACTGCAGCCCGGCGCTGAACAAGATGCCACCGTACTTCAGCTCCTCGCTGAGCGGCTGGCATTGCGCCCGGAGCACGGCCCGCACGGCTTCGACAATCTGAAAGTTCAGCTCGCTGACCAAGCGAATGTCTTCCAGCAAACTTTGAATGGACTTGGCTGCCACAGGCATCTCCTTCAGTCAGTTGAGCTTGGATACTAGGGGCGTTTTTCAAGCACTCTTGCCACCGTACTGTCAGCAGCGTATGTAAACGTCCGGATCCAGCCGCTCCATGAAGGTCTGTGGCTTGGCCACAGGCGTGAAGCCATATTGCGCATACAACTGCGGCGCGGTGCTGGTGACCAATACAAAGCGGCGCAGGCCTTGCAGCCGCGGGTGCGCCATCACCGCCGCCATCAAACGCTTGCTGACGCCCTGCCCTCGATGCTCGGGCAGCACAAACACATCGCAAAGATAGGCAAAGGTCGCGCCATCGGTAACGATTCGCGCAAAACCGATCTGGGCATCGCCCAAATAAGCACCGAAACACAGAGAGCCCTGCACGGCGCGCTGCAGCGTTGCCATGGGCATGCCCAAGGCCCAGGTCGATTGCTCGCTCAGAAATCGGTGAATCACGGGGAGGTCGAGGCGGGCAGGGTCGGTGCTGATTTCCAAGGGCTTGTTCATGAGGCGGGCGTGCAGCGCGTAAGGCGGACGAAGCCGCCATGCTAACGAAGCCCTGTGCTGACCAGTCGTCGGGCCAGCTCACCATTCGTCGCAGCGCCTTGGGCGCAAGGGCGGCCGCTCGCCAAGATGCGCCACAAGCGCTGGGCCTTGTACTGAGCCCCGCGCCGATCTGCAGCATGGGGCCAGCCGCCCCACGCCCCACATGCCATCCAAAGGAGCTCTCATGACCGCCCTCTTGTCTGCCTTCACGCTGCGCTTCGCAGGACCCGTTTGCGCACTCAGTCTGATGCTGCACCTGCCCAGCCAAGCGCAAAGCATACGCGTCTTGCCCAGCGCCGAGGTGCTGGCCGGCACACCGCTGCGCATCAGCGTTGAACAGCTCAAACCCGGCAGTGAATTGCGCTTGCGCGCCAGCCGCAGCATTTCCAGCTTCATGGGGCCGATGGCTTTTGCGTCCGAAGCACGTTTCAAGGCTGATGCGAACGGCCGGGTTGATTTGACGGCGCAGGCGCCCATCGCGGGCAGCTACCAGGGGGTGGACGGGCGGGGTCTGTTCTGGTCGATGCAACCCTTGCCCATGCAGCCCGCCTCCACAAGTCCAGTCGCCACCAACAGCGAACAAGTGCAGCTGCAAGCCTTTGGCCTGGACGAGCAAGGCCAAGAGCGCCTGTTGACCGAGCAGACCCTGACCCTGCGCCGCGTGGCGGCCGATGTGCGAACCCGCGCGGCCCCTGCCTTCCCCGGCGCCTTGTTTGCAGTGCAGGCCGAAAGGGCCAAGCGGCCCGCCTTGATCGTGCTGGGCGGCTCCGAAGGCGGCAGCTATGTGGCCAAGACCCTGGCGCCTGAGCTGGCCTCGCAGGGCTATGCGGTGCTGGGCCTGCCCTACTACTCGCCGGCCGGCTGGAGCGCCCAGGGCCCCACGCCCCCGGAACTGCCAGCCCTGCCCAACTCCTTCAAAAACATCGAGCTGGAATTGCTGGAGAAAGCCCGCGACTGGCTGGCGCAGCAGCCCGAGGTGGATGACGCGCGCATCGGCGTTTACGGCATCTCCAAGGGTGCCGAATTTGCCCTGAGTGCCGCAGCCCGCATGCCCTGGATCAAAGCGGTGGTGGCGGTGGTCCCCAGCGATGTGGTTTGGGAGGGCTGGGGCCCGGAGGTGACGCAACTCGACAGCGCGTCCTCGTTCAGCTGGAAGGGTCAGGCCTTGCCCTGGGTGCCATACAAGGGCTTCGCCGAAGAATTCGCTGGGGCCGCCAAGGGTCAGCCCATCGTGATCCGCCGCCCACAAGACGCCGGCCGCGCCGCCCACCCCGAGCGCGTGCCCGCTGCACGCATTCCGATCGAGAACTACGCCGGCCCCTTGATGCTGGTGGCCGGCAGCGATGATCAGGTGTGGGATTCCGGCGGCATGGCCCGCCACATTGAAGCCACCCGCGCCAGGCACGGCCGGCCCACGCTCAGCCTCGTCTACGAAGGCGCCGGCCACGCCATCAGCGGCAATGGCTACGCCCCCACCACCCAACACAACCGCGGCCCCATGAAGATGGGCGGCACACCCGCCGCCGACGCCCACGCCCAGGGCGACGCCTACCCCAAGATGCTGGCGTTTTTGCGCGAGAGCTTGCGTTGAACACACAAGGCTTGTGACACAGCTTAGCGGCCCATGCGATCTACAACTTGAACCGCTGCAAAGTGCCCGGAGCGGACGTTGCTGGGTAGGTCTTGCGCGCACTTGGGCTCGACCCGCCGCCGGGCTCATGGTGCCCGGGTCCGCT
>CAMFGY010000041.1 GCA_945952065.1 uncultured Burkholderiales bacterium
GCGACGCCGACTGAACGACGCCCCACGTCCCGCGTGGGGCGGCTGGGGAGATGACGGACCGAGCCCAGTCCTGAGGACTGATCAAGCGACGCGCCGACGGAACGACGCCCCACGTTCCACGTCCAGCGCCTCGCGCGGGGCGGCTGGTCCAAGCGCTCTCCCTGATCGAAGCGAAAACGCTGCCCGGTGTTTTCGCTTTTTTCATTCAGCCCGAAACTGCCGCCCCTGTGTATGGGGGCTCATTGGCTACCATTTCGACTCTTTCGTTTTTTCCTAGGAGGTTTGCATGAGCATGGACGTCGTCGACTTCGAAATCAAAGGCGCCGAAATGCAGTTCGTCGAAGTCGAACTGGACCCGGGTGAGGCGGCCATTGGTGAGGCCGGCAGCATGATGTTCATGGATGCGGACATCCAAATGGACACCGTGTTCGGCGACGGCGCTCCCTCGCAGGGCGGCTTTTTCGGCAAGCTCTTGGGGGCTGGTAAGCGGCTGGTGACGGGCGAGTCTTTGTTCACCACCATCTACACCAACCAAGGCTCGGGCAAACGGCGCGTGGCCTTTGCTGCGCCTTATCCGGGCAAGATCTTGCCCATGGACTTGCGACAGTTGGGCGGCACGCTGATTTGTCAGAAAGACGCGTTTTTGTGCGCCGCGCGCGGCGTGTCCTTGGGCATTGCCGTGCAACAAAAGCTCTCCACCGGCTTCTTTGGTGGCGAGGGTTTCATCATGCAAAAGCTCGAAGGAGACGGCTTGGCGTTTGTGCATGCCGGTGGCACGGTGGTGCGGCGCACGCTGCAACCGGGGCAGACGCTGCTGGTGGATACCGGCTGTGTTGTGGCCTACACCCCCGGGGTGAATTTCGAGATCCAGTACGTGGGCAAGATCAAGACCGCCTTGTTTGGCGGTGAAGGTCTGTTTTTGGCCAAGCTGAGCGGGCCAGGCGAGTTGTGGCTGCAAAGCCTGCCGTTCTCGCGTCTGGCGTCCCGCGTGTTTGCGGCCGCGCCGCAGCGTGGGGGCAGCCGCGAAGAGGGCTCGGTGCTCGGTGGTTTTGCCGGGGCCGGCTTGTTGGGCGGCCTGCTCGGGGGTGATTCCGACGAATGACGGCGACAGGGGTGAGGGGAATTCGGGCCGTGCAGCCCGCCCGAGCATGAGGCAGCGCAAAGCGGGTCTTGGCGCGCGGCACTACACTTCGGCCTGAGTGGCGTCGTCTGGTGCTGCCCTTGGGAAGCTGCTTTCCAGTGGCCATCGCAGCGCTCTTGCCCTCATTGCTCCGTGTCGTTCAAGGAAACCCCATGTCTTTTCAGCCCCGGCCGCGCCAGACGCTGGCCTTGCGCTCTTTATTGCCTGTGTGCCTGAGCTTGTTGGCCTCGCTCTGTGCTTCCTCAGTCGCTCAGGCGGCACCTGCCGCTGAGAAGCCCGCGCGGCCGATTTTTGTGTTGAATTCGCTGGATGCCGACATCAGCGTGGTGGACCCGATCTCGTTCAAACAGATCAAACGCATTCCCACCGGCAAGGAGCCGCATCACCTCTACCTGACGCCCGATGAGAAGTCGCTGATTGTGGCCAATGCCTTGGGGGATTCACTGACCTTCATCAACCCCGCTAGCGCCGAGGTTCAGCGGGTCTTGCACGGCATCCACGATCCCTATCACCTGCGTTTTTCGCCGGACATGAAGTGGTTTGTCACCGCGGCGAATCGCCTCGACCATGTGGCCATTTACCGCTGGGTGCCCAGCGATGCCGACAAGCCCATGCAGTTGGTGAAGAAGATTCCTGCGCCCAAGACGCCCAGCCATTTGTTCATCGACAGCAAGAGCACGGTGCTCTACGTGAGTCTGCAAGACAGCGATGAATTGCTGGCCGTGGACTTGGTGACGCAGGCGCCGCGTTGGAAGGTGCCGGTGGGCAAGATGCCGGCCGATATTTTCTTGACGCCCGATGACAAGCACATCTTGGTGGCCTTGACCGGCGACAAACTGGTGGAGGTGTATGACGTCAGCGGCGCAGCACCTAAATTGGTCAAGCGCATTCCGACGGGCGATGGTGCTCACTCCTTCCGGGCCTGGGGGGACAAGCGTCATGTGCTGGTCAGCAACCGCGCGGCCAACACCATCAGCAAGATCGACTTGCAGAGCTTTGCGGTCGTTGATAAGTTCCCTGGCCCCAGCGGTCCGGACGATATGGAAGTGTTGGGCGATGGCAAGACCTTGCTGGTCAGCTCTCGCTGGGCGGGCAAGCTGACCATGATTGACACCGAGACCAAGAAAGTGGTGAAGCAGGTCAAGGTCGGCAAGTCGCCGCATGGTGTGTGGACGCTGGATCATCAGCCGAGGCAGTGATGAGCAAGAGCTGGGCGGTTGCGGCCCTGGCAGGCGCACTGGGCTTGGCCACCATGCCGGCGTCGCTGGCGGCGCAGACCTGTGAAAAGCCGGTCTTCCTGACCTTTGACACCGGCCATATGGGCGTGGCGCCATTGATTGCGGAAACGCTCCAGCGTTTTGACGCCCGCGCCACCTTCTTCTTGGCCAATGAGCCCACCAAAACGGGCGGCAGTACCCTGGATGAGCAATGGGCTCCGTGGTGGCGAGCGCGGGCGCAAGAAGGCCACGACTTTGGCAGCCACACCTGGGACCATGACATCTGGTTGGCCGATACCAAGGGCGGCAGTGCTTTCAAGGTGCGCACCGTGGCGGGCGAGAACTCGCCGGTTTTCCGGGAGCTCAGTGCCGAGCAGTACTGCGCCAGCCTCAAACAGGTGGCCGCTCGCTTCCAGGAAATGACCGGTCAAACCCTGGGCCCGATCTTCCGCGCGCCGGCCGGCAAGACTTCGCCGGCCTTGCAGCAAGCTGCTCAGCGTTGTGGTTATGTGCATGTGGGCTGGGATGCCGCCGGCTTCTTGGGAGACGAGTTGCCCAGTGACCGTTACCCCAATGAGCAATTGCTGCAGCGTGCGCTGCAGAACATCCGGCCCGGTGATATCTTGATGGCGCATTTGGGCATTTGGTCGCGCCAAGACGCCTGGGCGCCGGCGGTGCTGGCGCCTTTGATGCAAGGGCTCAAAGACAAGGGCATGTGCTTTGCGCCCCTGCGTGAGCATCCGCGCTATGCGCTGTTGTTCAAGGTCGCGGCAGTCTTGCAAAAGACGCCGGCAAGTCAGGAAGTTCGCGAGAAATGATGGTGGTGGAATGGTTCAGCGAGATGTTCGCGCGAGCGCAGGAGTTCTTGTTTGAATCTGCGGTGCAGCCGGTGGTCTTCTCGCTTGGCGGCGGCAATTTGCTGGAAGACGCATTTGCCGCCACCGGATGGTTGCTGGTGGGCTTGATCCAGATTGCGCTGATGCTGCTGGTGATCGGGGCGCTGGAGCGCTGGCGGCCGGTGGAGCCGCTGCAAGACCGTGCAGCGGTGCGCGTCGATGTGATTTACACGCTCATTCATCGCCTGGGTCTGTTTCGGGTGGCGATGTTCTTCAGCATCGATCCGCTTTGGGACGCTTTGTTCGGCCAGGCGCGCTTGGCTGGTTTGCCGAGCTTCCAACTCGATGCCTTGTGGCCCGGCGTGAGCGATGTGCCCTTGGTCAGTTTTTGCTTGTATCTGTTGGTGTTTGACTTCGTCAATTACTGGCTGCATCGCGGACAACACGCTTGGAACTGGTGGTGGGCCTTGCATTCTTTGCACCACAGCCAACGCCAGATGACGATGTGGAGCGACAACCGCAATCATTTGCTGGATGACCTCTTGCGTGATTCGGTCTTCGTGTTGCTGGCCCGTTTCATCGGCGTGGAGCCGGGGCAATTTGTGGCCCTGGTCGCGGTGTCGCAGCTGATGGAGAACTTGCAGCACGCCAATGTGAAGCTCTGGTTTGGGCCGCTGTTGGAGCGGGTGGTGGTCAGCCCGCGCTTTCATCGCCTGCATCACTCGATTGGCGTCGGTCATGAATCGGCCGGGCGGGGCACTTTGGGTGGGCACAACTTTGCGGTGCTGTTCCCGATTTGGGACATCCTTTTTGGTACGGCTAACTTTGACTTGCGTTGGGATGCCACCGGTGTACGCGACCAATTGCCCGAAGAGGGCGGGCGCGACTACGGGCGCGGTTTTTGGGCGCAGCAACGTTTGGGTTTGGCGCGTTTGCTGGGCCGTGCTTGAACGCCTGCATCACGGCGTTGTCGCCATGGGCTCGCTAAGATGGCTTGACGCGGCCCTGCGAGCGCATGGCTGCCACGAAGCGGAGGAGATGGGTCGATGGTCAATTCGATGAGTCGCGTGGTTGACGCCTTTTGGCGAGCTGCGGCTTACTGCTTGCATCCTCGTGTGATCGCCTTGTCGATCTTGCCACTGCTGCTGGCCGCGGGGATGGCCTTTGGCCTGGCTTACTTTTTTTGGGAGTCCGCGGTCTCGGGCATGCGCAGCACGCTCGATTCCTGGCGCCTGGTCGAAACCCTGTTGGGTTGGCTGGACCATGTGGGGGCCTCCGGCCTGCGCAGCGTGCTGGCGCCGCTGCTGGTCTTGGCGCTGGCGCTGCCGGTGATTGTGGTGCTCAGCTTGTTGCTGGTGGCCCTCTTGATGACGCCCACCCTGGTCAAGATGGTGGCCGAGCGGCGCTTCATGGGCTTGGCGCTCAAGCAAGGCGGTCCATGGTGGAAGTCCTTGGCCTGGTCGGCATGGCATTCCTTGTTGGCGCTGTTCGCGCTGGTGGTCAGCATGCCGTTTTGGTTGATTCCGCCCCTGGTCCTGATCCTGCCACCGCTGATCTGGGGCTGGTTGGGCTACAAGGTCTTCAGCTTTGATGCTTTGGCCGAGCATGCCTCGGTGGCTGAACGGCGACAACTGATGCGCGCGCACCGCCTGCCTTTGCTCTTGCTCGGCTTGGTGACGGGCTACCTGGGCGCAGCGCCTGCGGCGATCTGGGCCTTGGGCGTGATGGCCGTGGCTTTGGCGCCGTTTTTGATTCTGGCTTCGATCTGGCTCTATACCTTGGTGTTTGCCTTTTCCACCTTGTGGTTCAGCCATTACTGCCTCGCCGCTTTGCATGAGCTTCGCCAACAGCGGGCCGCAGAACGCGGTGCACAAAGCCTGCCCACGGTCGAGGAACTTTTGCAGCCGCCCCCGGCGCCTTTGCCGCCCTTGCCCTGACGTTTGAAAGTGTGGACATGAAAGTTGGTTTGATCATCATTGGCGACGAAATCTTGTCCGGCAAGCGCCAAGACAAGCATCTGAGCGCCTTCATCGAATTGCTGAGCGCGCGCGGCATGAGCCTGGATTGGGCGCAGTACCTGGGCGATGACCGCGACCACATCACCAGCCAACTGCGTCAAGCTTTCGCCAGTGGCGATTTGGTGATCAGCTGCGGCGGCATTGGCGCCACGCCGGACGACCACACCCGTCAGGCCGCCGCCGCCGCCCTGGGGCAAGACCTGACCCTGCACCCCGAAGCCCGTGAACTGATCTGGGGGCGCATCTGCCAGATGGCTGCGGAAAAGGGCGAGACGGTGGACCCCGATCACCCCGACACCTTGCGTCGCTTGGAAATGGGGGTGTTTCCTCAGGGGGCTGAAATCATCCCCAATCCCTTCAACAAAATTCCGGGCTTTTCCTATGGCTCGGTTTACTTTGTGCCGGGCTTTCCGGTCATGGCCCACCCGATGATGGCCTGGGTGCTGGATCACAAGCACGCCGATCTGCACCGGGTGCGCGGGGTGCAAGAGAAGTCTTTGATCGTGCAAGGTGCGATGGAAGCCAGCCTCACGCCCTTGATGGTGGCGGTGGAGGATCAATTCCCCGGCATCAAGGTCTTCAGCTTGCCCAGTGTGGATCACCCGCAATGGGGGCGGCATATCGAATTGGGTGTCAAAGGCGATGCCGTCCAACTCGATGCGGCCTACGACGCACTGAAATCGGGCGTGATCGAATTTGGTGCATCCATAAGCACCGAGATGGTGCGGTAGACCGCGGGGTTTTTGCACCAAATCTGCGCTCAAAAGTGCAAAACCAGATTTCAAACCCTGTTTTGCAGCGCCATAATTCGCCCGCCTGCTTGGATGAGGGCGGCGCAGCGCGGCTTTGGTGCAGCTTTCGAACATTTCTCGGGAATTGGTCTTAAGTTGGCACACAACGTGCTTGTTCTAGATCGCGACGCCTAAAGACGCGGCGCCTGCCGAATTCATTCGAGTCCCCAAAAGTTTTTCCCGCTAGGAGTTTTTGATGGCCAAGACCGTCGCTGACGTGATCAAGATGGTGAAAGAGAACGAAGTCAAGTTCGTTGACTTCCGCTTCACCGATACCCGTGGCAAAGAGCAGCACGTGACCGTGCCTGTCTCGCACTTCGACGAAGACAAGTTCGTGTCGGGCCATGCTTTTGACGGCTCCTCGATCGCCGGTTGGAAGGGCATTGAGGCTTCGGACATGCTCTTGATGCCCGATCCCAACACCGCCAATATCGACCCCTTCTTTGAAGAGCCGACCCTGATTCTGTCGTGCGATGTGGTCGATCCGGCCGACGGCAAGGCCTATGAGCGCGACCCGCGTTCGCTGGCCAAGCGCGCTGAGGCTTATCTGAAGTCCTCCGGCCTGGGTGACACCGCTTACTTCGGTCCTGAGCCTGAATTCTTCATCTTCGATTCGATCCGCTGGGGCAATGACATGTCCGGCTCCTTCTTCAAGATCGAATCGGAAGAGGGCGCTTGGAACACTGGCAAGGAATATGACCACGGCAATTCCGGCTACCGTCCCACCGTCAAGGGCGGCTACTTCCCCGTGCCTCCGGTCGACAGCGGCCAAGACATGCGCTCGGAAATGTGCTTGATCCTGGAACAACTGGGCATCCCGGTCGAAGTGCATCACCACGAAGTGGCGAACGCCGGCCAAATGGAAATCGGCACCAAGTTCAGCTCGCTGGTGCAGCGCGCTGACTGGACCCAGCTGCAAAAGTATGTGATCCAGAACGTGGCCCATGCCTACGGCAAGACCGCCACCTTCATGCCCAAGCCTCTGGTGGGCGACAACGGCTCCGGCATGCACGTGCACCAGTCCGTGTGGAAGGACGGCAAGAACCTGTTCGCCGGTGACGGCTATGCCGGTCTGTCGGACTTCGCCCTGTACTACATCGGCGGCATCATCAAGCATGCCCGCGCGCTGAACGCCATCACCAACCCCGGTACGAACTCGTACAAGCGTTTGGTGCCTGGCTTTGAAGCTCCGGTGAAGCTGGCTTACTCGGCCAAGAACCGCTCGGCGTCGATCCGCATTCCTTATGTGGCCAACCCCAAGGGTCGCCGCGTTGAGGCACGTTTCCCCGATCCATCGGCCAACCCCTATCTGTGCTTCGCCGCACTGTTGATGGCGGGTCTGGACGGCGTGGAGAACAAGATCCATCCGGGCGAAGCCGCCACCAAGGACCTCTACCATCTGCCGCCTGAAGAAGACGCATTGGTGCCTACCGTCTGCCACAGCCTGGATCAGGCCCTGGAAGCCCTGGACAAGGACCGTGCCTTCCTGACCAAGGGTGGCGTGTTCACCGATGCTTATATCGACGCCTACATCGAATTGAAGATGCAGGAAGTGACCCGTCTGCGCATGGCCACGCACCCGGTCGAGTTCGATATGTACTACTCGCTGTGATGCCGGTGAGCGGCGTGCGTGGCTCTCACGTGACGTCGCTCGGCCCGCAGCGCGCGAAGAAGGGACGACTGCGGTCGTCCCTTTTTTTTGAACATGACGCTGCGATGTTTGCCATTGAGAGGGCAAAGAGGGCTTTCTTCTGCGCTGCGCGGGCGTGCGATACGCCACAATGCCGCCATGCTGAATCGACCCACCTGCCCCTCACGTTTGAGCTTGTTGATGGCCGTGTTGGCCTTGCTGGCAGCGCAAAGCGGCCAGGCCCAGGCCCAGTCCACCGTCTATCGCTGCCCCGGCCCGCCAGTGCTCTACACCGATGCGCTGTCGCCCAAAGAGGCACAGGACAAGGGCTGTCGTTCGATCGAAGGCACGCCGATCACGGTCTTGCAAGCGCCGGCACGCACGCGTCCGAATGCTTCGGCCGCAGCGGGAGGCGCTGATGCAGCCCGAGGCAGCCTGGATGGTCGTGTGGACCCCAACCAGCAAAAAGCCCGTGACGGTGAACGTCGACGGGTTTTGGAAGCCGAGTTGCGCGAAGCCGAGGACCGCTTGGCCTCTTTGCAGCGGGAGTACGCGGGCGGCGCGGGTGAGCGCCGTGGCGATGAGCGCAACTACCAAAAATACCTGGACCGCATGGCTGAGCTCAAAGCCAGCATCGTGCGCCAAGAAACCGATGTGCAAGCGCTCAAGCGCGAAATCAGCAAACTGCCCTGACGACGGCCTCCATCCCTGGCGGGTGTTGGGGCTGCAGTCCCCAAGCCCATGAGCGAGCCCCGAGATTTTCCGCAAGCCCACAGCACCTTTGAGGTGTTTGACACCTTGGCCACCATGGTGGCCGTGGTCAAGCCCGATGGCGAATGCCTGTTTGCCAATGCCGCGTTTGAGACCGTGATGCGCTTGTCGCGTCGCGCCGTTGAGCGCAGCAATTTGTTCGACTGGTTTGCTGACGCCAGCCGCTTGAGTGACACCGTCAGCGGGGTGGCTCGCAACGCCTATTCCAGCAGCCGCTTCGACGCCATGCTGCGCCGCGCCGGTCGGCCCTTTGAAGACCTGCTGCCGGTGCATGTGATCGTGTCTCAAATGGACTCAGATTCGCAGGTGCTGGTCGAGTTGATCGAGAACGCGCAGCAAAGTCGCCAAGACCGCGAAGAGCGCACGCTCGACCAGGTGCAGGCCACCAAAGAGCTGACCCGCAATCTGGCCCATGAAATCAAAAACCCCTTGGGCGGCATCCGGGGTGCGGCGCAGCTGCTGGCCATGGAATTGGCGCCTACCGAGCTGGGCCCAGAGTTGGCCGAGTACACCCAGGTCATCATCCATGAGGTGGACCGGCTGCAGTCATTGGTGGACCGCTTGCTGGCGCCGCACCGTCATGCGCCGGTGCTGGGCGACGTCAATATCCACGAGGTCTGCGAGCGGGTGCGGGCTTTGATTTTGGTGGAATACCCGCGCGGCTTGAAGGTCATCCGCGATTACGACACCTCGCTGCCAGACTTCCGCGGCGACCGCGAACAGCTGATTCAAGCGGTGCTCAACATCGTGCAAAACGCGGCGCAGGCCTTGCAGCCGCGCATTGCTGAGGCCAATGCTGAAGACCCCGCCTGCATCCGGCTGCGCACAAGAGTGGCTCGCCAAGTCACCATTGGCAAGCAGCGTTGGCGCCTGGCACTGGAATTGCATGTGGAGGACAACGGCCCCGGTGTGCCGCCCGAAATTCGAGACCGCATTTTTTACCCCCTGGTGTCGGGGCGAGATGGCGGCTCGGGTTTGGGGCTCACCTTGTCGCAGACCATTGCCCAACAGCACCAAGGCATGTTGGACTGTGAAAGCGAGCCGGGCCGAACCGATTTTCGACTGACTTTGCCCTTGCCCTGAGGCAGGTGTCAGTTCAAAGAACGCGCTGAATTGTCTTGGGAAGCCTTTGCATGAAATCGATCTGGGTTGTAGATGACGACCATTCCATCCGCTTCGTGTTGGAAAAAGCACTGAGCCGCGAGGGCCTGCCGGTGCGCTGCTTCAGCAATGCACGCGACCTGCTGGCGGCCCTGGACGAAGACAGCCCGCAGGTCTTGGTCTCGGACATTCGCATGCCCGGTGGCTCGGGTTTGGACTTGTTGGCCAAGGTGAAGGCGCGGCTGCCGCAACTGCCGGTCATCATCATGACGGCCTATTCCGATCTGGACAGCGCGGTGTCGGCCTTTCAGGGCGGCGCCTTCGAGTACCTGCCCAAGCCTTTTGACCTGCCGCGTGCGGTGGAGTTGATTCGCCGCGCCCAAGAAGAAAGCCAGCGCGAAGAAGCCCAAGGCGAAGAGGCCGCGGCCGAAGTGCCCGAGATGCTGGGCCAAGCCCCGGCCATGCAAGATGTGTTTCGAGCGATTGGCCGCTTGAGCCAAAGCCATGTGACGGTCTTGATCACCGGCGAATCCGGCTCCGGCAAGGAGTTGGTGGCCCGTGCGTTGCACAAGCACAGCCCGCGTGCCGAAGGCCCGTTTGTGGCCATCAACACCGCGGCCATTCCCAAAGACCTGCTGGAGTCCGAGCTGTTCGGCCACGAGCGGGGCGCTTTCACTGGCGCGCAGGCGACCCGGCGCGGCCGCTTTGAGCAGGCCGATGGCGGCACCTTGTTTTTGGATGAAATCGGCGACATGCCGCTGGAGTTGCAGACCCGTTTGCTGCGGGTCTTGTCGGACGGCCAGTTCTACCGTGTCGGCGGCCACAGCCCTTTGCGCAGCAATGTGCGGGTGATTGCGGCCACCCATCAAAACCTGGAAGCGCGGGTGCGCCAGGGAGCCTTTCGCGAGGACTTGTTCCATCGCTTGAATGTGATCCGCCTGCGCCTGCCGCCCTTGCGCGAGCGCCGCGAGGACATCCCGGTGCTGGCGCGCTTTTTCCTGCAGCGCAGTGCCGCCGAACTGGGGGTGGAGCCCAAGCGGCTCAGTGAACAAGCGCTGGCCCAGCTCAGCAGCTTTGACTTCCCCGGCAATGTGCGCCAGCTGGAGAACATCTGCCACTGGCTCAGCGTGATGGCGCCCAGTCAGTTGGTCGAGGCCAAAGACTTGCCGCAAGACTTGCTGCAGCCCTCGGCTTCCAATCTGCCGGTGGACCTGGCCCTGGTGGAAGAGCCTGAGTTGTCGCGCCATGCGGCGGCCAGCGCAGCCCCGCCCGCCGGTGCCGCGGCTGCGGTGATGCCCAGCTTTGGTGCGGGCCCGGACGCTTGGGTGGCCGAAATGGCGCGTGAGGCGCGGCGCCTGTTGGCGGCCGGCGAGCCCGAGGTTTGGGACGTGCTGACGCGCCGCTTCGAGGCCAGCTTGATCTTGACCGCCTTGGAGCTGACCCGGGGTCGACGCATCGAAGCCGCCCAGAAACTCGGCATTGGCCGCAACACCATCACCCGCAAAATTCAAGAGTTAGGTCTGGACGCCTGAGTTCAGGCCCGGCTGGAACCCCAGGTAAACCCCAGCTGTCACGGCTGGGACATCTTTGCCGCCCGATTGCTGCCTAGAATCGAACGATCGTTCTATTTTTCAAGGCGGCGTTGGGCCTTTGCCTCGTCGCCTTGATGTTCGATGGCCCAGCCATCGCCAATTCATCCGTGGGGACTCCAGCGCATGACAGCCAGCTACCAAGTTCGCGGCCCAGTGGCCGTGATCACTCTGAACAATCCGCCGGTCAATGGCCTGGGCTTGGCCACCCGGCAAGCCGTGGCCGCCGCGATCGCACAGGCCGAGGCCGATGTGGCCGTGCAGGCCCTGGTCATCACCGGTGCCGGTGCGGCCTTTTCGGGCGGGGCTGACATCAAAGAATTCGGCAGCCCCAAGGCCCTGGCCGAACCGAATCTGCTGAGCCTGGTTTTGTTGGTGGAGAACTGTGCCAAGCCGGTGATTGCGGCCATCCACAGCGTCTGCATGGGCGGCGGCCTGGAGTTGGCCCTGGCCTGCCATTACCGCATGGCCGCGCCGGGCACCAAGGTGGCTTTGCCGGAAGTCAAGCTGGGCCTGCTGCCCGGGGCTGGGGGCACGCAACGCCTGCCGCGCGCCTTGGGCGTGGAGCCGGCGCTGAACATGATTGTCAGCGGCGAGCCGGTGCTCAGCGAGGTGCTGGCCCAGGTGCCGGGGCAGCAGCTTTTTCACCGCATGGCGCAGGGCGACTTGCTGGAAGACGCGCTGGCCTTTGCCGCCGAGGTGGCCGCGCAGCGACCCTTGCCACGGGTGCGTGACTTGAAGGCCCGGCTGAGCGACCCGAACGTCGACCCGCAGGCTTACTTCCAATTTGCGCGCAATATGGTGGGCGCACAGAGTCGCAACTTCCCAGCCCCGCTGCGCTGCCTGGAGGCAGTGGCGGGCGCGGTGCGCATGAAGTTCGATGAGGGCATTCGTGCCGAGCGCGAAGGCTTTGCGGCCCTGATGATGACGCCCGAATCCAAGGCGCTGCGCCACGCATTTTTTGCTGAGCGCGCCGCCAGCAAGTTGGCCGATGTGCCCAGCGACACGCCGCAGCGCCCAGTTGAGCGCGTGGCTGTGATCGGTGCGGGCACTATGGGCGGCGGCATCAGCATGAACTTCCTGAACGCCGGCATCCCCGTCATCATTCTTGAAAGCCAGCAAGAGGCCTTGGACCGCGGGCTGGCCACCATCCGCAAGAGCTACGAAGCGCAGGTCAAAAAAGGCAAGCTCAAGGAAGACAAGTTCCAGCAGCGCATGGCCTTGCTCAGCAGCACGCTGACCTACGCCGACATTGCTCAGGCCGATCTGGTGATCGAGGCGGTGTTCGAGGAGATGAGCGTAAAAAAAGCGGTCTTCCAACAACTGGACGCGGTGATGAAGCCCGGCGCTATTCTGGCCAGCAACACCTCCACGCTGGACATCAACGCCATCGCGCAGTTCACCCAGCGTCCGCAAGACGTGCTGGGCCTGCATTTCTTCAGCCCAGCGCATGTGATGAAGCTCTTGGAAGTGGTGCGCGGCGCGGCCACCGCTCCCGATGTGCTGGCCACGGTGATGGCTTTGGCCAAGAAAATTCGCAAGACGGCGGTGGTCTCGGGTGTGTGTGATGGTTTCATCGGCAATCGCATGATCGAGCAGTACTTCCGTCAGGCCGGCTTCTTGCTGGACGAGGGCTGCAGCCCCAGCCAGGTGGACCGTGCCTTGGAGAACTTCGGCTTTGCCATGGGGCCATTTCGCATGTCGGACTTGGCCGGCAATGACATCAGCTGGGCCATCCGCAAGCGGCGCTCTCAAGCGCAGCCGGGCCTGCGCTACTCGGCCAGCGCCGACCGCCTGTGTGAGCTGGGCCGCTTTGGGCAAAAGACCCAGGCCGGGTGGTACGACTATGCCGAGGGCAAGCGCGAGGCCCAGCCCTCGGACGTGGTGGCCGAGATGCTGGCGCAGCACCGGGCCGCTCTGGGTATCAGCCCCCGCAGCATCAGCGACGAGGAAATCGTGCAGCGCTTGGTCTTTGCCCTGGTCAATGAAGGTGCGCGCTTGCTGGAGGAGGGCATTGCCCAGCGCGCCTCGGATGTGGACATGGTTTACCTGACGGGCTATGGCTTCCCGCTCTGGCGCGGTGGGCCGATGTGCTATGCCGACACGGTCGGTTTGTTCAATGTGCTGCAGGCGATGAAGCGCTTTGCCAAGAACCCGCACGATGACGCGCAGTTCTGGGCCCCTGCGCCTTTGTTGGCTCGCTTGGTCGCCGAAGGCGGCCACTTCTGCGCCTGAATCGCATCGCCAAAGGAATTTCGACCATGAGCCAAGCACTGATTGTTTCGACCGCACGCACGCCCCTGGCCAAGAGCTGGAAGGGCGCTTTCAACCTGACCCACGGCGCCACCCTGGGCGGCCATGCGGTGGCCGCCGCCGTGGCGCGCAGCGGCGTCGCCGCGGCCGATATCGAAGACGTTTTGATGGGCTGCGCCGCACCCGAGGGCGCCACCGGCGGCAATATCGCGCGGCAGATCGCCCTGCGCGCCGGCTTGCCGGTGACGGTCAGCGGCGTCACCGTGAACCGCTTTTGCTCCAGCGGCTTGCAGACCATCGCCATGGCAGCGCAGCGCATCATCGCCGGGGAGGGCGAGGTCTATGTGGCGGGCGGTGTGGAGAGCATCTCCTGTGTGCAAAACGAAGCCAATCGCCACATGAGCGCCGACCTGGCGCTGCTCAAAACCAAGCCCGAGATCTACTGGAACATGCTGCAAACCGCCGAGAACGTGGCGCAGCGCTACAAGATCAGCCGCGAGCGCATGGACCACTACGGCGCGCAAAGCCAGCAGCGCGCCTGCGCAGCCCAGGCCGCCGGCCTTTTTAACGCCGAGTTGGCCCCGATCACGGTGACCATGGGCGTGGCCGACAAGCAGCGCGGGCTGATGACGCGCGAAGTGAGCGTGAGCGCCGATGAAGGCCTGCGCGAAGGCACCACGTTTGAGGCCATCAAAGACCTGCGCTCGGCTCTGCCCGGTGGCTTGATCTCGGCCGGGAATGCCAGCCAGTTTTCTGATGGCGCCGGGGCTTGCGTGCTGGCCAGCGAAGCCTATGCCCAGCGCCATGGCCTGCAGCCGCTGGGACGCTTTCTTGGCTTTGCGGTGGCCGGTTGCGAGCCCGATGAAATGGGCATTGGCCCGGTCTTTGCCGTGCCCAAGGTCTTGAAGCGCTTGGGCCTGACGGTGGACGACATCGACCTCTGGGAGTTGAACGAAGCCTTTGCGGTGCAGGTGCTGTACTGCGCCGACACCTTGGGCATTCCGATGGAGCGACTCAACGTCAACGGTGGGGCGATTGCGGTGGGCCACCCCTATGGCGTGTCGGGCCAACGACTGACCGGCCATGCCCTGCTCGAGGGCAAGCGCCGCGGCGCCAAGCGGGTCTGCGTGACCATGTGCATTGGCGGCGGCATGGGCGCGGCCGGCGTGTTCGAGGTCTTGTGAGCATGGTCAGCCCCGAAGAGTTTTTGGCCATGGGCCGCGCCGTCCTGGCTCAGCAAGGCTTCAGCGTTCTGCTGGGGGCCGAGTTGACCGCGTTTTCGCCCGGCAAGGTGCAAATGGCATTGCGCTTGAGCGATCAGCTCAAGCAACAAGATGGCTTTGCCCATGGTGGTGTGATCAGCTACTTGGCCGACAACGCGCTGACTTTCGCCGGTGGCAGTGCCTTGCTGGCGCCGGTACTGACGGCGGAATTCAAGATCAACTATGTGCGACCCGCGGTGGGCGAGCGGCTGATCGTGCGCGCCCATGCCGAGGCGGTGAGCAAGTCGCAGGCGGTGTGTCGCTGTGAGGTGTTTGCGGTGCAAGATGAGCTTGAAAAGCTCTGCGCCTTGGCCCAGGGCACCATCGTCGTCAGAACTGCAACTTGACAAGTGTGCGCCGCCATCACAAGGGGCAAGCCCGTCGCGATTCGCATCCGATATGCTGACGTGCTGCCCAATATTGAGGCTTGGTTTTGATGGCCCTTTGGGTGGGAGAGTCTTCGAAAGGCAGGGTATGAGTGAAGCAGAAAATCCTGGCAGTGCTGGCCGCAGTGCGCGCGCTTTGCTGTGGATGGAGCGGCTGGTTTGGATCTTGGTCTATGGCGGTTTGCTGGTCTTTGTGCTGGGCTTGGCCGTCTTGCAGTTCGGGCCGCGCAGCCTGGGGGGCAAGGGAGAGGGCATGACGGACGCAGAAGTGCTGGGCTACTTCCTGTTGGGCAAGGGGGCCATCGCCGTGGCGGCCGGTGTGGTGGTGATCTGGCTGCGCTCGCGCTGGAAGTGAGCCGCGGGCGCGCCGGGCTTTGCCTCTCGCTTCGGGCATGATGCGGCTTGCGGCCGGTCTGCGCCGGCGCAGCGTTTATCGAACCTGACCCATCCGTCTCATGTCAAACCGCAATTCCCCCAGCTCTGCCATCAAGTTCCCGGTTCACATTCCCTTTGTTGAGCAACTCGGTTTGGAGTTGCACAGCATGGGCAATGGCCAGGCGGAGCTGCGGGTAGACCTCCACGAGGGGCATCTCAATTCATGGGAAGTGGCGCATGGCGGCGTTTTGATGACCATGCTGGATGTGGCGATGGCACACGCCGCGCGCAGCATCCATATGGACGAGAAGGGCATGGGCCCGGGCGTGGTCACCATCGAGATGAAGACCTCTTTCATGCGCCCCGGCGAGGGCGAGTTGCGCGCCGTCGCCAAGCTCCTGGACCACACCGTGACCCTGGCTTTTTGCGAGGGGCAGGTGATCGGCGAGGACGGCAAGCTCTGTGCCCATGCCACCGCCACCTTCAAATACCTGCGCGCGCTGCCAGGGCGCGACCGCAGCATCAAGCCCCTGCAACGCAGGCCCGAATGAAGAAGCTCTGGGCTTCGCTCAGAAGTTCAGTCAGTGCAGTTTGAAGATGGCCACCGCCTGCACCAACTGATCGGCCTGTACCCGCAAGCTCTCGGCGGCGGCGGCGCTTTCTTCCACCAAGGCGGCGTTTTGCTGGGTCACCTTGTCCATCTGCGTGATGGCTTCGCCCACCTGGGCAATGCCCGAGCTTTGCTCGGTGCTGGCCGAGCTGATCTCACCCACGATGTCGGTGACCCGGCGGATCGCGGTGACGATTTCATTCATGGTCACGCCGGCCTTGTCGACCAAGACCGTGCCTTGCTCCACCCGCTCGACGCTGGCGTTGATCAAGACCTTGATCTCCTTGGCCGCCTCGGCGCTGCGCTGGGCCAAGGAGCGCACCTCGCTGGCCACCACGGCAAAGCCGCGCCCTTGCTCACCGGCGCGGGCGGCTTCGACGGCCGCATTCAGCGCCAGGATATTGGTCTGGAAGGCAATGCCGTCGATGACGCTGATGATGTCGGAGATTTTTTTGGAGCTGTCGTTGATGCCCTTCATGGTCTCCACCACCTCGCCCACCACCTCACCGCCTTGGCGGGCCACTTGCGAGGCGCCCAAGGCCAGTTGATTGGCTTGCTTGGCGTTGTCGGCGTTGTTGCGCACGGTGGAGCTGAGCTCGTCCATGGTGGCGGCGGTTTGTTCCAGGGCGCTGGCCTGCTCCTCGGTGCGCTGGCTCAGATCAGCATTGCCCTGGGCGATTTCGCCGCTGCCGGTGGCCACGCTCTCGGCGTTTTCGCGCACGCTGCGCACGGTCTGGCTGAGTTGGACGCGCATATGCTCCAGCGCGTTCAGCAAGACCGCAATCTCATCCTTGCCCTCGGCGTGCAAGGCTTGGCTCATATCGCCTTCACTCATGTGGCGAGCCCCTTGCGCGGCCAAGGCCAGTGGCGCCGTCAACATCTTGCTGATGAAAAGCCCCAGGGCAATGCCCAGGCCCAAGCACAGTGCCACCAAGATCAAGGTGAGGTTGCGGCTGTTTGCATAAATCGCATCGTTGTCAACCGAGGTCTGCTTGGCGGCGGCTTCTTTGCTTTCGCTCAGGGCCGTCATCAAACCATGGACCTTGCTCACCTGTGCCGCAGCATCGCCGAACAAGAAGTCGGAGGCATCGGATGCATCGGCCAGCGGCGCCTTGGCGGTCAAGGTTTCGAGTTTGGCAATCACGGCCTCGTAGGCACTCCATTGGGCTTGCAGGGCTTTGACCGTCTCCTTGCCCTTTTCGGTCCAGAACAAGGGGGCTGCCTGATCGATGCTTTTTCTTGCTTTCGCGACCGCCTCTTTGACCACATCCTGGGCTTTTTTGCGCTCCTCCATCGAGGGCGCCAACAAGGCCGTGCGTACGGCCCGACCCGAGAGCGCGATGCCCAGATTGGCATCTTTGACCAGGGACAGCCCTGTCAACTCACGCTCATACAGCAAGGTGTCTGCATCATTGATTCGCTTCATCTGATAGACGGCGAACAAGCCCACCAAGCTCATGAGGGTGGTGATCGCGACAAAGGCCGCAATCAATTTGGTGGACATCTTGAAGTTGGACCATTGCATGGGAGAGCGTTTCCTGAGTCTCAGATGATGTATCAATGCCCAGGGATATCGGCAGTTTGCAGCCCTGACTGAAGCTCAGATTTTGAAGATGGCCACCGCCTGCACCAACTGATCGGCCTGCACCCGCAAGCTCTCGGCGGCGGCGGCGCTTTCTTCCACCAAGGCGGCGTTTTGCTGGGTCACCTTGTCCATCTGCGTGATGGCTTCGCCCACCTGGGCAATGCCCGAGCTTTGCTCGGTGCTGGCCGAGCTGATCTCACCCACGATGTCGGTGACCCGGCGGATCGCGGTGACGATTTCATTCATGGTCACGCCGGCCTTGTCGACCAAGACCGTGCCTTGCTCCACCCGCTCGACGCTGGCGTTGATCAAGACCTTGATCTCCTTGGCCGCCTCGGCGCTGCGCTGGGCCAAGGAGCGCACCTCGCTGGCCACCACGGCAAAGCCGCGCCCTTGCTCACCGGCGCGGGCGGCTTCGACGGCCGCATTCAGCGCCAGGATATTGGTCTGGAAGGCAATGCCGTCGATGACGCTGATGATGTCGGAGATTTTTTTGGAGCTGTCGTTGATGCCCTTCATGGTCTCCACCACCTCGCCCACCACCTCACCGCCTTGGCGGGCCACTTGCGAGGCGCCCAAGGCCAGTTGATTGGCTTGCTTGGCGTTGTCGGCGTTGTTGCGCACGGTGGAGCTGAGCTCGTCCATGGTGGCGGCGGTTTGTTCCAGGGCGCTGGCCTGCTCTTCGGTGCGCTGGCTCAGATCGGCATTGCCCTGGGCGATTTGGCCGCTGCCGGTGGCCACGCTCTCAGAATTGCCTCGCACGGTGGACACAATGCTTTGCAAGCGCTCGCGCATATGTTCAAGCGCTTGCAGCAGTTGTGAGGTTTCATCTTTGCCGCTGACTTCGAATTGAACCCGCATATCGCCTTCGCTCATGGCTTGGGCGCCTAGCACCGCATGCGCCAGGGGTCGGGTGACATGGCGGCTGATGCCCAGACCCAGGCTCACGCCCACCACCACGCCCAAGGCAATCAGCACCAAGGTCATGTTGCGGCTGCTGTGATAGAGCTCGTCATTCGCGTCCGAGACCGCCTTGGCGTCGGTTTCCTTTTGCAAAGACAGGGCGCTAAGCGCCTGATCGACCAAGATCCCCTGCGGGGTGACGTCCGACTTGATGTACTTGATCGACTCATTCGAGCCGCTGAGGTCGGTTTTTTGAATGCGAGAGACCAGCTCCTGGGCGATTTGTTGGTCCTTCTCCCAGAGCGCGCGCAGCTTGCTCGTTTTGTCGCGGGTTTGCTCGTCCACCGGCAACTTGGCCACCTGGTCCAGCAGTTCGCCGCACTTCTTGCGGGCCTCGGCCATCAAGGCGAGGGCTTGCTCGCGTTCTCGGGCGTCGGTGGCCAACAAGGCCTCTCGAACCGCCACCAGGCCTTGCAGGCGCTGCGCGTTGGCTTCTTTGATCAGGGACACGCCGATCAGGTTGACCTCATACAAGCGGGTGTCGGCATCGTTGATGCGCTTCATATTGAGAATCGCGATGCCGCCCAGCGCGGCGCCAATCATCGCGACGGCACAAAACGCGGCCACCAATTTGGTGGAAATCTTGTAGTCTGAAAGCTGCATGATGCGAAGTCCTTCAAAGCCAACGATGCTTGATTCTGTCTGTTTTCAGACCGGGCTGCCCTGAAGTTTTGCGCCGCTGTGGTGCAAAGAGCGCAGGGCCGTGCTTGGCCCATGGTTCAATGTGCTCCCTCAGCGGCGCCGCCGGTGGCGCTGACTTTCTATTTCTGCTTTGGACCTCCGATCAATGAAATCCTTGAACCCGCAGATTCATCTGGTCTCGCGCCCCGTTGGCGAACCTGTGGTCGACAACTTCAAACTGTTGGAATTGCCGCTGCCGGACTTGCAGGACGGTCAGGTGCTGGTGCGCAATCACTTTCTGAGCTTGGACCCCTATATGCGGGGGCGCATGAATGAGGGCAAGAGCTACGCCCAGCCGCAGCCCTTGAATCAAGTGATGTTGGGCGGCACGGTGGGGGTGGTGGCCGCCTCCAAGTATGCCGCCTATGCCGAGGGTGATACGGTGCTGACCATGGGCGGGTGGCAGCATTTTTGTGTGCTCGATGCGAATCAGCGGGGCAGCTTGCAGAAAGTGGACGCCCGTCAGATTCCCTTGTCAGCGTTTCTGGGCGCGCTCGGCATGCCGGGTGTGACGGCTTGGTATGGGCTGGTCAAAATCATTGCGCCCAAGCCGGAAGAAACCGTGGTTGTCAGCGCGGCCAGTGGCGCCGTGGGCTCGGTGGTGGGGCAGTTGGCCAAAGCACGCGGTGCGCGGGTGGTGGGGCTGGCGGGTGGCGCTGAAAAATGCCGTTATGTTCAGGAGGAGCTGGGCTTTGATGCCTGCATCGATTACAAACAGCATGCCGATGTCAAGTCACTGTCGGCGGCCTTGAAGTCAGCCTGCCCCGATGGCATTGATGGCTATTTTGAAAACGTGGGCGGTCAGATTCTGGACGCGGTGATGTCCCGAGCCAATCCTTTCAGCCGGGTGGCGATGTGCGGCATGATCGCCGGCTACAACGGCGAGCCCATTCCCATGAGCGCGCCGCAGCTGATCCTGATCAACCGCATGAAGATCGAAGGCTTTATCGTCACCGAGCATTTGGATGTGTGGCCCGAGGCCTTGAAGGAACTGGCGGCGCTGCTGACCGCCGGGCGTTTGAAGTTCCGCGAGTCCGTCAGCGAAGGCTTGGCCAGTGCGCCCGAGGCCTTTCTCGGCCTGCTCAAGGGGCGTAATTTCGGCAAGCAGTTGGTGAGGCTGATCTGATGGGCTTGCGATGGACGTGTGCGCGTTTGCAGGACTTGCAGCCCGAGGCCTTGTACCAAGCGTTGGCCTTGCGCTCTCAGGTCTTTGTGGTGGAGCAGGCCTGTGTTTATCTGGACCCGGACGGCATTGACCTGATCGCATGGCACCTGCTCGGTCATGACGAGGGCAGCGGAGACTTGCTGGCTGCAGCCCGGCTCTTGCCGCCTCTGGCAAAAGGCCCCACCCATGTGCTGCCCGAAATCGGCCGGGTGGTGAGTGCACCGGCGGCGCGCGGCACCGGTGCGGGGCGCGCCCTGATGCAGGAAGCGATCGCGCAATGCGAGCACCTGTGGCCGGGGCAGGCCATTGCCATCCAAGCCCAAGCCTATTTGCTGGACTTCTACGCCAGCTTCGGTTTTGTGTCGAAGTCTTCGCCCTATGACGAAGACGGCATTGCGCACATCGATATGCAAAGGCCCAGTTCGGCGCGCTGAACCCGGCGCCCGGCCGGGCTCAGTGCGGCTGGCTTATTCGATAGGGATGGCCCGTGAGCCTGAGCCCTCGCGCTTGGGCAGGGTCAGTTTGAGCACGCCATCTTCGAACTTGGCGACCACGTTTTTGCTGTCGATTTCATGGGCCAAGGTGAAGCCGCGTGAGACGCTGCCGATATAGGTCTCCTTCAAGAGCACGCGGCCGCCAGACTTTTCTTCGCGTTCCTTTTTGATCTCGGCCGCGATCGAGACAAAACCGCCATCCACGGTGAGGCGGATATCACTCTTCTTGGCGCCCGGAATCTCGGCGCGCACTTCGTAGTCGGCCGCATGTTCGGTCACATCCAGGCGGATTTCACCCGGCGCGTTGTCATGCCAGCGCAGGGGTTGCGCGAAGCGACGGAAGATTTCTGGAAAGGACTGATCAAAGGGATCAATGCGTGTCAGTGCACTCATGGTCATCTCCTGTAAGCAGAGTTGGATCTATGAAGTGAAACGGGGCGCATGGATTGTTTGAATCATGGGACAGCGCCAGTCCCACTGGATTGAAGTTTAGGAAGCACGCATCTGGGTTTTTTGATGGAGATCAAAAGAGTGGTGCCCCTGGCACCCGCATCCCTAGGTTGTCGTACAACCGAGTCGCTTACTCATGGGACGGGGCACTCAGGCCATCGCTGTCATAGCGATTGCGTGGATTCCACAGCAGCCAGCCGGCGCTGCCGACACTGTCTGAGGCCTGGATCTGGCGACGGATTTCCTGCGCGCCGAAGTCGCGATGATCAAAGGCGTAGTCCCGAAACGCCTGCAACCAGGGGCGAAAGCGCACCCCCGGCAAGCCGGTGCGTTGCATGGCGCGACGCAGGCTGTGCTCAACGATCTCATAGGGCGCTTCCATTGGATTGCGGTGCTCGGGGATGCCCAGATGAAAGCCGGAGGGGTAAAGCATCGGGCACAGATAGTCGACCCCATCGGCCAAGGCTTCCAACTGCTGCCCGATTTGGGTGTCGTTGTGGTTCCAGCTGACGTAGCCAAAGATGTCTGCCGAGATGAATGCGTTGTAGGGGCTCAGTCTTTGCCTGGCGGCGCTCAGAAAACCCGTGATGGCGGCGATGCGGGCGGCCTCGCCTTGCGGCCCTTGGTTGGGCTGGCTGAAGCTCAGGCCCAGCGCATCGGGGAAGCGCACATAGTCGAACTGCACCTCATCGAAGCCCAGCTGGGCGGCTTCTTCGGCCATGTCCAGGCTGTGCGCCCAGGCGGCGGATTGAAAGGGATCGATCCAAGCCAAGCCTTCGCGGTCTTTCCAGACGGCGCCTTGCGCATCACGCACCGCCCACTGCGGATGGAGGGTGGCCAGGGCCTCGTCTTTGAAGGTGACGATGCGAGCAATCAAATAAAGGCCGCGCGCCTTCAAGTCCTGGAGCAGGGCCGGCATATCGGCCACGGTGATGATTTTTTGTGGGCCCAGACCCGCGCGAGCCAGGGCGGCGCTGCGGTAAGGCACCAGGCCGCGATCGCCTTTCACATCAATGACCAGGGCGTTGAGTTCGGTCTTGTCAATCAGCGCTAGTGCGTCCTTGCGCAACTCTTGGCTGCCGATGCCATAGACCGACAGATACAGCCCCTTGGCGCGCAGCGGACTCAGTTTCAGCTGGATCGTCGGCAGGCTCTGAGGGCGACCCGGCAGCACTTGTTCCAGGCGCCGATAGCCAGGGGCACGGGCGCTGATGCGTGTCGCGGGGGCGGCCTCCGCAGCAAGCAAGCTGAAACGGCCCGACTCGTCGCTGATCGCCAGCTGCGAGCCCAGCACCACGGTGGCCTGGGCAATCGGGAGACCACTGCGCTCATCGCTCACCAAGCCTTGCACGACGGTAGGCTTGGCGGTCGCCGAGCAGGCCACTGCGGCCAGAAACAGCGCCAAGTGGAGCACGGCGGCGCTCCCGCTTGCACTGAGGCTGGTGATGGCGGTGCGCACACTCATGATGGAGAAGGACCGAGAGGTCCACTTGGCCCGGGTGCTTGGCCAGGAGCAAAAGCTGCGCGTAGCCAATGCGCCAGCTGCTCTGGGCTGAGGCTGTCCAAGGCCAAATAGCGGGGCACATCAAAGAGCGGCGACTGCAGCGTGGCGGCACTTTGGCCCAGGCCCAAAGCGATCTGATAGCCCAGCTCTTGCGCCAGCGCCTGCAAGCCGGGATCACTCAGCCCGAACGGCCAGGCCAGCTGGTCAACCGCCATGCCCAGCCGTTCTTGCAAAAGCTCGCGCGATCGCAGCAGCTGCTGACGCGCAAAGCGGTCAAATGCCGCGGCATCCAGGCGTCGCCGCTCTTGGATGAAGTGAGGGTGCCAATAGCTGTGCGATTGCAGACTGAAGCCTTCGATGCGGCTGAGTGTGCGCAACTGCGCCCAAGTCATGGCGTAGCTGACCTTGGAAATCGCAGACGGGTAAATGAACAAGCTGATCGGCCAGGCTCTGGCGGTCCTTTGGCTGGCCTCCTGCAGCAGCGGCGCCATCACCTGGAATTGCGAGAGATGCCCGTCATCCGCACTCAGCACCACGGCGCGCTCGGGCAATTGCGAGAGCTCGCCGCGCCGGTAGGCCAGCCATTGGCTCAAGGGGATCGGCTGGGCCCCCAGCGTTTGCAGCGTGGCCAAATGCTGTGCGAACAGGCTGCTGCGCACCGTCATGCTGTCCAGGGCGCGGTCGGCAAAGCGGTGGTAAACCAAGATCGGCACTGGGCTGGGGGCCGCGGTGGGCGGCGCAGCGAAGCCCATGCCCGCGCCTGGGGTCAGGCCGCAAGTGACGGCAATGAAACGACGTCGGCTCAGCCGCTTCGGCCCAGCGCACGGCGGGCGGCGCATCGGGGACTGAAGAAGGCACAGAGGACTGGGCGGCGGCTTCATGGCGGGCTGGGCGGCGCACTGGTGTGGGCCTTGATCTTGCCAGTGTCCGACGCTTTGCAAAGGTGATTTTGTGCCGTGTTTCACAGGGTCTTGATCTGGCACACTGCCCACCCATTGTGCTTTTCTGTGTTTGTGTGTTTCATGCGTCAGTTTCTTGCCTCGTCCGATTCTTCGCGCCACGCCATCGTCATTGGCGGCGGGCCTGCTGGCCTGATGGCGGCCGAGCGTTTGCGGGCTGCGGGCGTGGAGGTGGATGTTTATGACGCCATGGCCTCCGTTGGGCGAAAGTTTCTTTTGGCCGGCAAGGGCGGTTTGAATCTCACCCATGCCGAGGTCGGCGAAGCCTTTGCCAGCCGCTTCAGCAGCGGCAATGGCGAAGCCTTTCCGGGGGTGCAGCAATGGCTGGATCGCCTTGACGGCCCGGGTCTGCGCGCTTGGGCACAGGAGCTGGGGGTTGAGACCTTTGTGGGCAGCTCGGGCCGGGTGTTTCCGGTCGATATGAAATCGGCGCCCTTGCTGCGGGCTTGGTTGAGCCGCTTGCGCGCCTCGGGGGTGCGTTTCCATATGCGCCACCACTGGCTGGGTTGGAACGAAGCCCGTGAGCTTCGCTTTGCCCATGCCGGCCAGGAGGTGGCCGTTGCAGCCCCGGCGGTGGTGCTGGCCCTGGGCGGCGCTTCTTGGCCGCAGCTGGGCTCGAATGCGGGCTGGGTGCCTGTCTTGACCGCCCGAGGCGTGGAAATCGCGGGGCTGCGGCCGGCCAATTGCGGCTTTGATTTGGGGCTGGCTCGCTCAGATGCGCAGAGCCCGGGCTGGAGCCCATTTTTTGTGCAGAAGTTCGCCGGCTTGCCGGTCAAGCCGGTGGCGCTGCATTTCGACGGTCAAAGTGGCCGCCGCTTCTCCCGCCAAGGTGAGTTTGTCATCACCGCCAGCGGCGTGGAGGGCTCATTGATCTATGCGGCCAGCAGCTTGCTGCGGGAGGAAATCGCCGAATTTGGTGAAGCCCTGATTCACCTCGATTTGCTGCCCGATCGGAGTGAGGAGTTCGTGCTTGCGGAGGTGACTCGGCCACGCGGCAGCCGCTCCATGTCCACCCATTTGAAAAGCCGCTTGGGCATTGATGGCCTGAAGGCGGCGCTCTTGCACGAGGTGCTGAGCAAGCAGGACTACGCCGATTTGAGCTTGCTGGCCTTGGCGCTCAAGCGCCTGCCGCTGCGGCTGCGGGCGGCCCGCCCCGTGGCCGAGGCCATCAGCACCGCCGGTGGTGTGCGCCTGCCCGAGTTGGATGAGGGCTTGATGCTCAAGCAATTGCCCGGCGTGTTTTGCGCCGGGGAGATGCTGGACTGGGAGGCCCCCACCGGCGGCTATTTGCTCACGGCCTGCATGGCCAGCGGTGTTGTGGCGGGTGAGGGCGCGGCCGCTTGGTTGATGAAGCGGCCTGTCTGAGCCCGGCCGGGCTCAGGGCGCGAGCCGGGATTGGCGCTGGGCTTAGAACAGATAGCCCAGAGCCAGCACACCGCTGACGCTGTTGTCTTTCTGGCTCAGCGGGCTCTTTTTCGCATCACCTTGCAAGGCCCGAGCCGAGACCGCGCCGGTCAGCGACATGCGGCGGTCAATCACATAGGTCAACGACAGATTGGCGCGGACATCCCGCACACCTGCGGCGGGCTTGTAAGCCGCCCAGCCGCTGCTGGCCGATTGCGCCGCGCTGACGCCAAAGTAGGACTGCATGTACTCGGCATTGGCCAGGGTCAGCGCACCCCCAATGCCAAGGCGCCATTGCGCCGCCAAAGCCATGTTGTAGGCCGCGCCCAGGTCCAGCTGCAGGCCTTTGCGATCATTGCCCGAGCCGTAGCGCAGCGAGGAAGTCAGCACGAAGCTGGGGCTGAGATTGAAGTTCAAGAATGCGCCGGCCTCGGGGCGGATGTCCACATCACCCATGCCGCGCAAGGCCGGTGACAGGTCTTCATCGCGGCCGGTGTCGACCGTGAGGCGCACACCATAAGCCAGCGGCGCATGATTGGAGAAGTTGATGCCCAGGCCATTGCCCGTGCCGGCAAAAAAGCCATTGCTCCATTGGTAGTCCAACACCGGCAGGGCCATCGCGCGGGTCTCTTGGGAACCCATAAATTTCGGGCCAGCGGCCACGGCCACGCCCATCACGCCACCATCACGATCTGGCACGGCACCATAAATGCGCGCGGCATCGAAGGCCTGGGCCCAAGCCGTGTTGCTGGCCAGCATGGACATGCAGGCCGTCAGGCTGGCAGCAAGAAGGGGACGAATTGTTTTTTTCATGGACGAAGTGGGGGTGTAGAAGTTGTTGGGAGTGTCGCGGCGACCGCTTGGGGCGCTTGCCGCTGTTTGGCGCGCCAGCGCGTGACTATGACTGAAGTCTGTGACGCTTGCTGAAAGAGGCATTCTCTCTGCAAGCCTTGAAGGTGGGAGGCTTGGGGGCTTTGGGGGCGGCCCGGGGCCCTGTGGCAAACTGCGCGGCTTCGTGTTTTTGACGGGTCCCTGACGTTTTGGACAAGATCCTGCTACAAATTGCCGCGGAACTGAAAGTTCGCCCGGCCCAAGTCAACGCCGCCGTGGAGTTGCTCGATGGTGGCGCCACCGTGCCCTTCATCGCCCGCTATCGCAAGGAAGTGACCGACGGGCTGGATGACAGCCAGCTGCGTGAGATCGAGGCCCGGCTGGGCTATTTGCGCGAGCTGGAAGAGCGCCGCGCCGCCGTGCTCAAGAGCATTGAAGAGCAGGGCAAGCTGACGCCCGAGCTGCGCGCCGCCATCGAGGCGGCCCCCACCAAGCAGGAACTGGAAGACCTCTATCTGCCCTACAAGCAAAAGCGCCGTACCAAGGGCATGATCGCCCGCGAGGCGGGCCTGGAGCCGCTGGCCGACAAGCTCTTTGCCGACCCGAATCTGGACCCGATGAGCGAGGCCGCTGCCTTTTTGAACCCGGATGCCGGTTTCGCCGACGCATTTGCCGTCTTGGACGGGGTGCGCGATCTGCTCTCCGAGCGTTGGGCCGAAGATGCAGTCTTGATCGGCAAGCTGCGCGAGTGGCTGTGGGCCGAGGGCCTGTTCCGCTCCAAGCTGATGGACGGCAAAGACGAGAACAACCCGGACATCGCCAAATTCCGCGACTACTTCGATTACGACGAGCCGATCCGCAATGTGCCTTCGCACCGCGCTTTGGCGGTGTTCCGCGGCCGCACGCTGGAGTATTTGGATGCCAAGCTGGCGCTCGACGAAGAAGTCGTGGCCGGTCAACCCGGTCTGGCCGAAGGACGCATTGCCCGCCATCTGGGCTGGACCATGGGCAGTCGCCCGGGCGACGCGCTGATTCGCAAATGCGTGGCCTGGACCTGGAAGGTCAAGCTCAGCATGAGCTTGGAGCGCGACTTGTTCGCCCGCCTGCGCGAGGAAGCCGAGCGTGTGGCCATCAAGGTGTTTGCCGAAAATCTGCGCGACCTGCTCTTGGCCGCACCGGCCGGCAAACGGGTGGTCTTGGGCCTGGACCCCGGCATTCGCACCGGAGTCAAGGTGGCCGTGGTCAGCGACACTGGCCGGGTGCTGGACACCGGCGTGGTCTACCCGCATGAGCCCAAGAAGGACTGGGAAGGTTCGATTCACACCCTGGGCCGCCTGTGTGCCACCCATGGCGTCAACCTGATCGCCATTGGCAACGGCACCGCCAGCCGCGAGACCGACAAGCTGGCGGGCGATTTGATCAAGCGCATCCAACAACTGGCGCCGGGCACACCGATTGAAAAAGTGGTGGTCAGCGAAGCGGGCGCGTCGATTTACTCGGCCTCGGAGTTCGCTTCCAAAGAGTTGCCGGATCTGGATGTGACGCTGCGCGGCGCGGTGTCGATTGCGCGCCGTGTGCAAGACCCGCTGGCCGAATTGGTCAAGATCGACCCCAAGAGCATCGGTGTGGGCCAGTATCAGCACGATGTGAACCAAAGCGAGTTGGCCAAGATGCTGGACGCGGTGGTGGAAGACTGCGTGAACTCGGTGGGCGTGGACTTGAACACCGCCTCGGCGCCTCTGCTCACCCGGGTGTCGGGCTTGTCGGCCAATGTGGCGGCGTCCATCGTGCGTTGGCGCGATGCCAACGGCGCATTCAAGAACCGCAAGCAATTGCTGGACGTGGCGGGCTTAGGGCCCAAGACCTTCGAGCAGTCCGCGGGCTTTTTGCGCATCCGGGACGGTGAGAACCCGCTGGACTTCTCTGGCGTGCACCCCGAAACCTATGCGCTGGTCGAGCGCATCTTGAAGACCGTGGGGCGGCCGGCTTCCGAGGTGATGGGCAAGAGCGATGTGATCCGCACCCTGCGGCCCGAGGCCTTTGCGGACGACAAGTTCGGCGCCATCACCGTCAAAGACATCTTGGCCGAGTTGGAAAAACCTGGCCGCGACCCGCGCCCCGACTTCAAGGTGGCCCGCTTCAACGAGGGCGTGGAAGACATCAAGGATCTGGTCGAAGGCATGGTGCTGGAAGGCACGGTTTCCAATGTGGCCCAGTTCGGCGCCTTTGTCGACCTGGGCGTGCATCAAGACGGCTTGGTGCACGTCAGCCAGTTGTCCAATAAATTCGTGACCGACGCCCGTGAGGTGGTCAAGACCGGCGACATCGTCAAGGTGCGGGTGTTGGAAGTGGACATTGCCCGCAAGCGCATTTCGCTGACGATGAAACTGGACGCACCGGTGCAACGCAGCGGTGCCGGGGCGGGCAAGGGCGACAACAGCTACCGCCCGGCAGCGCGTCATGAGCGCAGCAGCGGCAGCAATCACAAAGGCGGCGCTGCCGGGCGTTCTTCCCAGACCTCGGGTGCACCGGCGGGGGGCAGCGCCATGGCGGCAGCCTTTGCCAAGCTGCAGGGTGGCAACAAGCGCTGAGCGTTTTCAAGCGCCGCTCGGTATGGGCGGGTGTGTGGAATGGTGGCGATTCGGCTTTGAATCGCCGCAGATCGCCCCATAGAAACCTTGCTTGATCGCTTGGCTGCTGCAAACAAGTCCCAAGCACGCTATGGTGGCGGGCGTTTTTGCCAATGATTCTGTGAGCCTTTCAATGCCTGCCACTGTCTTGAAGCCTTTGACTCTGCGCGCCGTGCCGGCGGCCTGTGCTGTTTTGCACTCGTTCTTGCTGCTGGGCATGAGCCTGGCGGGAGACGCTGCCCATGCCCAAGAGATGCCGCCCGGCATGGGCGACAACCCGCCGCAGCAAGCCAACAGCCGGCTGGATCGCGTCAACATCAGTGCGCGCCAAACCGACACCGATTTGCGACGCAAAGCGCCTGTGGCCAAGCAAATCTATGGTCGCGAAGAGATGGACAAGTACGGGGACACCAATGTCTCCGATGTGCTCAAACGCCTGCCCGGCGTGACGGTGCAAGATGGTGGCCCGCGCATGCGAGGGCTGGGCTCGGGCTACACACTGATTCTCATCAATGGGGACCCGGCGCCTCCCGGTTTTGCCCTGGACCAACTCAGTCCCTCGCAAGTGGAGCGCATTGAAGTCACCAAGGGCCCCAGCGCCGATCAAAGCGCACAAGCGGTGGCCGGCGCCATCAACATCATTTTGAAAGATGCGCCTCGCGTCAGTCAGCGGGACTTGCGTTTGTCCACCGGCTACAGCGCCGTGCGGCCCACACCCTCGGGCAACTTCACTTATGGCGAGCGTATCGGCAATGTGTCGCTGTCTTTGCCTGTGTCGGCCTTTGAGTGGCGCGGCCAAAATCAATTCGTGACCGACCGAGTCGTGCTTGGCGCAGACAAAAGCCGCCAAAGCTACACCCGCCTCGGTGAGCAAGACAACTGGGGTCATGGCTTCAACAGTGCGCCGCGCTTGAACTGGCGCATCAGCGACGAAGAGAGTCTGGCGCTGCAGGCCTTTGTGCAAAAAGGCTATTGGAACAACCGCCAGACTTTCAACAAGATCGATGCGCCGCAGACCTTGCCCTTTGCCGATGATGATGCGCGCAGCCAAGGCACCTGGCAGAACATCCGGGGCAATGCGCAATGGGTGGATCGCTTCAGCGATGCCCAGCGTGTCGAGCTGAAACTGACGCTGCAAGACTCCAAAGGCACGTTTGACAATCTGAGCTACCGCGAGTCCAAGCCGGGTGCCGGTCTGCAACCCTATCGCAACACGGTGGGCAACAGCCACGATCAAAGCCTGATCCAGGGCGGTAAGTATGGGCATCTCTTGGGTGATGAGCACAGCCTGTCGCTGGGCTGGGAGTTGGAATGGCGCAAGCGCGATGAGCAGCGCACCCAAACCCAGAATGGCCAGATCCTGCAGCCCAAGTACGACCAGCAGGTCTTCTCCGCAAACATCGAGCGCCAGGCTTTGTTTGTGCAGGATGAGTGGGAGTTGTCGCCGCAATGGTCCACCTATCTCGGCCTGCGCGGCGAGCGCATCAAGTCCAGCAGTCGCGGCACGGATCAGCAGTACAGCAATGTCAGCACCGTGGTGACGCCGCTTTGGCATCTGAACTACAAGCTCGATGCCAAGGGCCGCGACATGATTCGCGCCAGCCTGACGCGCAGCTACAAGGCGCCGGAGTTGAATGCCTTGTTGGCTCGGCCCCTGACCAACAATGTGAAGCCGGTGTTTGCGCCCGATGGCGTGACGCCCTTGCCCAATGACGAGCTCAACCCGGATCGTGCCGGCAACCCGAATTTGAAGCCTGAGTTGGCCACCGGCTTGGATGTCGCGTACGAGAAGTACTTCAGCGGCGGCGGCATGGCCAGCCTTGGCGTGTTTTATCGCGACATCAGCGATTTGATTCGCAACCGGGTGGCCCTGGAGTCCGTGGACTGGTCACCGCTGCAGCGCTATGTCAGCCGCCCGGTGAACTTTTCCAAGGCCCAGACCATGGGGCTGGAATTGGAAGTCAAGGGCCGCGCGGGCGAGTTGTTGCCGGCCTTGTTTGACCCCAAGCTGGCGCTCAATCTGCGCGGCAATCTGAGCCTGTATCACTCCAATGTGGATGCTTTGCCCATGGCCAACAATCGCTTGGACGGGCAGCAGCCCTGGTCGGCGAATGTCGGCTTCGATTACCGCCTGAGCAGCCTGCCCTTGAGCACAGGCCTCTCTCTGGCCTACACGCCCGGCTATGTGACGCAGCAGACACTGAACCAGTCCTTGGAGGTGGCCAACACCCGCTCGCTCGATGTCTATGCACAGTGGGTGTTCAGCAAGTCCGCATCGCTGCGACTCTCGGCCAACAATCTGGCGCCCTTGGACTCGCGCTCTTTGACCTTGCTCAACGATGGCGGCAGCACCCAGGTCTTGCGGGAAGGCCGCACGCAATGGGGCTTGGCCTTGGAACTCAAGCTCTGATCAGCCTTCACCCATGACGCGAACGATGCAGGCTTTGCAGATCCACGCGGGCCCGCGTGCGCGTGCACGCTTGGCCGAGCGAGGTTTGCGCCCCGAGGACATTCGGGTGCTGCCGGCCGCCGCCGGTGGCCCCAAAGGATTGATCCTCGGGCCCCTGGACCAGTTTTTGTTTGGGCATTGGCTGGCCCAAAGCAGCCAGCAATTGCATTTGCTGGGGGCGTCCATCGGCGCGTGGCGCATGGCCACGGCTTGCCTGGGGCGCACGGCCGTTGAGGCCCAGGCCAATTTTGAGCAGTTGGCCGATGCTTATGTGCACCAGCGCTATGACAGCTTGCCCGGCAAGATGCCCAAGGCCAAAGACGTCAGCCGTGGCTTTGCGGCTCAGTTGCAGACCTTTTTCGGCGGGCGTGAGCACCTGGCGCTGAGCCACCCGCGCTATCGCCTGCATCTGTTCACCTCACGCGGACAGCATGTGTTGGCAAGGGAGGGGCGCTGGCGCACACCCCTGGGCTACACCGGGGCGTTCATGGCCAATTTGCTGCACCGGCGATCTCTGGGGCGCTGGTTGGATCGGGTTGTGTTCTCCGCGCCGGGGGAGGCGCTGGGCGTGCCTTTGCATGACTTCCGCAGCCAGCGGGTGGCGCTGACGGAACAAAATTTTCAGCCAGCTTTGCTGGCCAGTTGCTCGATTCCGTTTTGGCTGCAGGCGGTGCATGACATTCCCGGTGCGCCTCGCGGGGCCTACTGGGACGGCGGCATCACCGACTACCACCTGCATCTGGACTACGCCGCCATGCCGGGAGAGGGCTTGGTGCTGTATCCACATTTTCAGCAGCAGGTGATTCCGGGCTGGTTGGACAAGGCCTTGAAGTCGCGCCATCGCCCAACGTCTTGTTTGGACAATGTGGTGCTGCTCTCGCCGCACCCCGAGTGGATCAAAACCCTGCCCAGGGGCAAGTTGCCCGATCGAAACGACTTTCAACACTTCGGTGACGATGTGGCGGGGCGCGCCAAGGCTTGGCTGCGCGCCATCGCGGAAAGCCAGCGTCTGCGTGATGAATTCGCCAGCGCCTGCGAGCGGGCTTCGGTTCAGGCCTTGCCTTTGTAAGCTCCTTGTCGCTGAGCGGGGCTACAATGCAGGCCTCAGCAACGAACAAGGGCGAGAAAGGCATCATGGTTATGACACCGCGAACTACGACCTCACCTGCACAGGGTGTGATGTCGGCCGCGCTTTTGTCACCCCTTCTCGCATTGCTCTGATCCGCTCGACTCACGACAGCGGTTCTCAAGAAAAAGCGCGGCAGTCAGCCGCGTTTTTTTTTGCCCTCGCGCTGACGCCTTTTCATTCCAATTGCATCGTTCTGCCGAAACTCGGAGTGCCTCATGATCTCAATTCAATTGCCTGACGGTTCCAAGCGCGAATTCCCGCAAGCCGTGACCGTGGCCGAAGTGGCGGCCTCGATCGGCACCGGTTTGGCCAAGGCGGCCTTGGCAGGTCGTGTCGGCAGCGGTGACGCGGCCCGCATCGTGGACACCAGCTTTTTGCTGGAGTCGGACACCCAGTTGGCCATCATCACCGACAAAGACGCCGACGGCCTGGAGGTGATCCGCCACTCGACCGCCCACTTGCTGGCCTATGCGGTGAAAGAGTTGTTCCCGGAGGCGCAGGTCACCATCGGTCCGGTCATCGAGCACGGCTTCTATTACGACTTCAGCTACAAGCGGCCCTTCACGCCTGAAGACCTGGCAGCCATCGAATCGAAGATGGCGGAGCTGGCCAAGAAGGACGAAAAAGTCACCCGCAGTGTGCTGCCGCGCGACGAAGCCGTGGCCTACTTCAAGAGCATTGGCGAAGCCTACAAGGCCGAGATCATTGAGAGCATCCCGGCCGACCAGGATGTGTCGCTGTACGCCGAAGGCAAGTTCACCGATCTGTGCCGTGGCCCTCACGTGCCCTCAACCGGCAAGCTCAAGCACTTCAAGCTGATGAAGGTGGCCGGTGCCTACTGGCGCGGCGACCATCGTAACGAGCAATTGCAGCGCATCTACGGCACCGCCTGGGCCACCAAAGACGATCTGCAGAAGTACCTCCTCATGCTGGAGGAGGCCGAGAAGCGCGACCACCGCAAGCTCGGCAAAGAGCTGGATCTCTTCCATATCGACGAGCATGCGCCGGGCGTGGTGTTCTGGCACCCCAAGGGCTGGACGGTCTGGCAGCAGGTCGAACAGTACATGCGCGCGGTCTACCGTGACAACGGCTATCAAGAGGTGAAGGGGCCGCAACTGCTGGACAAGACGCTCTGGGAGGCCACCGGTCACTGGGACAAGTACCGTGACAATATGTTCACGACCGAATCGGAAAAGCGCGATTACGCCTTGAAACCGATGAATTGCCCGGGTCACATCCTGATCTTCAAGCACGGCATCAAGAGCTATCGCGATCTGCCGCTGCGCTTCGGTGAGTTCGGCCAATGCCATCGCAATGAACCCACGGGCGGCTTGCACGGCATCATGCGCGTGCGCGGCTTCACGCAGGACGATGGCCACATCTTCTGTACCGAAGACCAGATCCTGCAGGAATGCGTCAACTACACCGCGCTGCTGCAAAAGGTCTACAAGGACTTCGGCTTCACCGACATCATCTACAAGGTG
>CAMFGY010000042.1 GCA_945952065.1 uncultured Burkholderiales bacterium
GTACTTGGCTACGAACCAAGGGGTCGTGGGTTCGAATCCTGCCAGCCGCACCAAACTAATAAAAAGAGAGAAGGGCCAGTGAGAAATCGCTGGCCCTTTTTCCGTTGGGGATTGCGTTTTTGATCCCGCATTCTTTCTTGCCCGCTCCATCGAATTTCATTGGCGGGATATTGGGGCCTGCTCGGGCTGAGCTTAGATTTGCGCACAGGCCCGTTCAATCAAATCAGGGGCAAGCCCCAGTTCGCCCAAGACCTCGTTCGTGTGACTGCCCGGCCTCGGGCCGGCTTGAGGCGAACGCGTTTGGCTGCGTGAAAAGCGCGGCGCCGCCGCGGGCTGCCATTGGCCTGCAACGCGTTGAAAGTTGCCGCGTGCTTGCTGATGGGGGTGTGCTGCGGCTTCGTCCAGACTCAAGATCGGCGCAAAGCAGGCGTCGCTGCCCTCCAGTCGCTGAGTCCATTCCTCTCGCGTGCGGCTGCGTATGCGCTCGGCCACCTGGGCGCGCAAAGCGGGCCATTGGCTCGCGTCATACTGGCTGCTTGGATTCACGTCATTCAAGTCCAGCAAGTGCAGCATTTCTTTGAAGAACGCAGGCTCAATGGCGCCCAAGGTGATGAAGCCGCCGTCGGCGCATTCAAAGGCGTCGTAAAACGGTGACTCATGCAGGAAGAGGTTCTGGGCCGGATGGGCAGGCCAAAGTCCGCTGCCGCGCATGGAATGAATCAAGGCGCTCAAGCAGCCCGCGCCGTCGATCATGGCGGCGTCAACCACTTGGCCGCGGCCGGAGCGCTGAGATTCCAAGATGGCGCAGAGCAGACCGAAGGCGAGGAACATGCCGCCGCCGGCCATATCGCCGATCACCGTGGCAGGTAAGCTCGGGGCGCAGCCTGGGCGTGCCGCCAATGAAGAAATGCCGGTCAGCGCCACATAGTTGATGTCATGCCCGGCGCTTTGCGCCAGCGGGCCGCTTTGGCCCCAGCCGGTCACGCGCCCGTAAACCAGGCCTGGATTGCTGTGCTCAAACATCGCCGGGCCCAAGCCCAGGCGCTCCATCACGCCAGGCCTGTAACCCTCGATCAACGCCGCAGCGCTGTTGATCAGGGCCTTTGCGGCCTGCAGTCCGGCCTCTTGTTTGAGGTCCAAGCAAACTGAGCGTTTGCCGCGATTCATGGCCTCACCGGCGTTCAGCGTGCGCAGCGCCGCCGGGCGCTCGATGAGGATGACATCGGCGCCCATATCGGCCAGCAGCATGCCGCAAAAGGGGGCGGGGCCGATGCCGGCCATTTCGATCACGCGCAGGCCGCTCAAAGGGCCGGAAGTCGTTGTGGCAGAAGCGGGCATGGTTTGATGAACTGGGTTGGCTTGGCCCGACAATACACGCCATGAGCAAGGCATTCACCAAGGAAAACGAGCAGCAAGACGGCGATGACGACGAGGTCGGTCTGCCGGCATTACCTCAGGGCACGCGCAACTACATGACGCCCGCGGGCTATGCGCGCATGCGCTCGGAGTTCATGAAGCTCTTGGATGAAGAGCGGCCCAAAGTCGTGGAGATCGTGTCCTGGGCAGCCAAGAACGGCGATCGATCTGAAAACGGCGACTATTTGTACGGCAAGAAGCGCTTGCGTGAGATTGACCGTCGCTTGCGCTTTTTGACCAAGCGCTTGGATCAAGCCGAGGTGGCGGACCCCAGCGTGCACCATGGCAGTGAGCAAGTGTTTTTCGGGGCGACCGTCACGTACTGCAATGCCAAAGGCGAGGAGCGCACCATCACCATCAAAGGCATTGATGAGTCCGACAGTTTGGCGGGTGAAGTGTCATGGATCGCGCCCATCGCCCGGGTGCTATTGAAGTCGCGCGTGGGCGACGAGCTTCAATTGATGACGCCAGGCGGCGTTGAACACATCGAGGTGCTGGAGGTTCGATACCCCGCGCCCAGCAAGGCCTGAGGGGCGGCGTTCAAATCACGGTTTGACGCGCCACACCCGCAGCACAACGGGCGAGCGCTTCAAGGTGCGCAAGACATCGGCCAGGTGCAGACGATCGCGCACTGATAGCAGCAGATTCATCTCGGCGGTTTCACGTTGCTGAGACTCGTCATTCATGACGATATGGGTGATGTCGGCCTCGGCCGAGCTCACGGCGGCCGCAACTTGCGCCAGCACCCCTTTGCCATTGTTCAGCAGAATGGACACGGCGGCCTCAAAGGGGCGGGTCAGTTCCTCTGACCAATTGACGGCAATCCAATGCTCGCTGTCGCGTTGGAACAGGCGACGCCCAACCGCGCATTCTGCGGTGTGCACCAACAGACCTTCGCCGCGACCCAAATAGCCCTTGATCTCATCGCCGGGAATAGGTCGGCAACAGGTGGCCAGCCGCACCGAGGCGCCTTCGCTGCCGTCCAGGGTGACTTGACCTTGTGCCGGCGCGTCATCGGCCGCGAAACGGCCCATGCTGAGCATGACGGCGTCGGGGCGTTGGCCTTGCTCCGCCAGCATGCGGGCCAATTTCTTGGCCACGATGCTGGCAATCTTGCGGCCCAGGCCCACCTCCACCAGCAACTCGTCGACATGCCGGTTGCCGGCCCAGCGTGCCAATTGCTGCCAGAGTTGTGCGGCGTGGCCGTCTTCGTCGGCCAAGCTGGGCAGGGCCAGCCCTTCTGCGCGCAGGGCTTGCGAGAGCATTTTTTCACCCAGGTCTCGCGACTCTTCCTGTTCCAAGTTCTTCAGAAAGTGGCGAATCTTGGAGCGCGCACGCCCTGTGCGAACAAAGCTCAACCACGCGGGGTTGGGGCGCGCGCCGGCTGCGGTGACGATTTCGATCACATCGCCACTGCGCAACTCGGTGCGCAAGGGCACAGGCTCGCCATTGATTTGCGCGGCCACGCAATGGTCGCCCACATCGGAGTGGATGGCGTAGGCAAAGTCCACCGGCGTGGCGCCTTTGGGCAGGGCCATGATCTTGGATTTGGGCGTGAACACATAGACCGCATCGGGGAACAGGTCGATTTTGACGTGCTCCAAGAACTCATTCGCGTCGCGGGTTTCGTCTTGGATGTCGATCAAAGACTGCAGCCAGCGCGAGCCCATTTGCTGGGCACTTTGCGCGCTCTGGTTATTGCCGGCATTTTTGTAAAGCCAATGCGCGGCCACGCCTTTTTCCGCCACCAAGTGCATGGCTTCGGTGCGAATTTGGAACTCCACCGGCGTGCCCAGCGGGCTCACCAAGGTGGTGTGCAAGGACTGGTAGCCGTTGGGCTTGGGGATGGCAATGTAGTCCTTGAAGCGCCCTGGTTGCGGCTTGTACAGCTGGTGCAGCACGCCCAGGCTCAAATAGCACTGCGGCAAATCATCGACAACGATGCGAAAACCAAAAATATCGCTCACCTGGGCAAAGCTCAGGTGCTTGTCTTTCATTTTTTTGTAGATGGAGTACAGCGTCTTTTCGCGGCCATGGATCTCGACTTTGTGGGCGCTGGACTCGAATGCTTTCAGCACATCGCGCTCGATACGCGAAACCAGATCGCGGCGATTGCCGCGCGCCTTGGTGATGGCTTTTTCCAGCGCCGCATGGCGCCAGGGGTTGTTGTGCTGAAAGGACAGGTCTTGCAGTTCGCGGTAGATCTGGTTCAGCCCCAGGCGATGGGCAATGGGGGCGTAAATATCCAGCGTTTCGCGGGCAATGCGGCGTCGCTTGTGCGCGGCCATGGCTTCCATGGTGCGCATATTGTGCAAACGGTCGGCCAACTTGATCAATATGACCCGCACATCGCGCGCCATGGCCAGCAGCATCTTGCGGAAGGATTCGGCTTGCGATTCCTCTTTGGTGGAAAACTGCAGCTTGTCCAATTTGGTCAGGCCATCCACCAACTCGGCGGTGGGGGCTTCAAACCGTTCAATCAACTCGGTCTTGGTGACGCCGCAGTCCTCCATCGCATCGTGCATCAGCGCGGCCATGATGGCTTGTGCGTCCAGTCGCCACTCAGCGCAAATGCCGGCTACCGCAATCGGATGGGTGATGTAGGGCTCGCCGCTGGCTCGGAACTGTCCCAGATGGGCTTCGTCCGCGAACTTATAGGCTTCACGGATGCGTTTGATATCGGCCTTGGGCAGATAGCTCAGGCGATGGACCAGGGCGTCAAACGATGCCGCCTCGGCCTCGGTCGGCTCGGGCGTTGCACGAAGGCCCGACAAACCGCTGAGCGCGGCGGGCAGGCGAGAGACAGCAAATGATCGAAAACCCATGGGCCTAATTTACCGCATCAGCAGCGTGCTCGCCCCGCAAGAGGGCGTGGAAACGACAACGGGCACCCGAAGGTGCCCGTTGATGCAGTTCAATGCAGAAGTGCTGCGGCTCAGACCGGCACTTTGCGCAGCATTTCAACGCCCACTTCACCTGCGGCGATTTCGCGCAGCGCGGTCACGCCGGGCTTGTTCTTGCTCTCGATCTTGGGGGTGTGACCTTGGCTCAACATGCGGGCGCGGTAAGTCGCGGCAAGCACCAGCTGGAAGCGGTTCGGGATCTTGGTCAGGCAGTCTTCAACAGTGATGCGGGCCATATGAATTTTCCAGTTCAGGTGTTCAAAATATTCGACAGCAGGGAGCGCTTCAGACCCTCAAGGAAGGTTCAAAGCCGTGAAAACGGCCGAGCGGTTTCTGCGTTGAGCCGCGTATTTTAACCGCTGCGCGTGAACAATCGCCTTCAAATCGAAAACGGCGGTGTCAAAAACTGCATTCACCACCACAAAGTCGAAGTTTTGCGCCTGGGCGACCTCCAAGCGGGCATTGGCCATGCGCTTGGCAATCACCTCGGGCTGGGTGTCGCCCCGGCGCCGCAAGCGCTGCTCCAGCTCATCCCAGCTGGGAGGCAGGATGAAGACCAATACGGCGTAGGGGAACAATTGCTTGATCTGCAAGGCCCCTTGGAAATCGATTTCCAGCACCACATCATCGCCATGCGCCATGCGGGCCTCGATGGCGGCGCGCGAAGTGCCATACAAATTGCCGTGCACCTCGGCCCATTCGAAGAATTCACCGCGCTCGGCCATGGCGCGGAAGTCTTCGGCGCTGGTGAACCAGTATTCGCGGCCATGCTGTTCTTGGCCACGCGGTGCGCGCGAGGTGTGTGAAATCGAGACGTCCAATTTGGCGTCCAACTCCAGCAAGGCCTTGACCAAGCTGGATTTGCCGGCGCCGCTGGGGGCTGAAACGACGAAGAGATTGCCGGGGTATTCCATGCGCTGTACTGCCAATTGAAGGGGTTGCTGCTGAACTGCTTGTTTATTCGATGTTTTGCACTTGCTCGCGCAACTGCTCCACGGCGACCTTCATTTCCACCGAGATATTGGTCAGCTCCAAAGCAGCGGCCTTGGAGCCCAAGGTGTTCGCTTCCCGATGCAGTTCCTGAATCAGGAAGTCCAGGCGCTTGCCAATCTCGCCGCCTTTTTTGAGCAAGCGAGCGATTTCTTCCAGATGGGCACGCAAGCGAGCCAGCTCCTCTGCCACGTCGATGCGAATGGCATAGGCGGCGGCTTCATTCAGTGCACGCTCGCGCAGGTTTTCTTCCGGAATGGTCTGGGCTGCACCGGTGCTGGCCAAAGCCTCTTGCCAGCGCTCCAGAAAACGCTGTTGCTGGCGCTGCACGATGGCAGGCAGCATGGGCTCAGCCGCATCAGCCAACTCACGCAGGCGGGTGATGCGTTCCATCAAAATGGCGACCAGTTTTTCACCTTCGCGTTCGCGGGCTTCGAGCAGACCCGTGAGGCAGTGGCGTGCCGCTTCCAGGGTGGGTTCATCGAGCTTTTCATTGGCGGAGCCGCCGCTCTTGCACCATTGCAAAGCTTCGTGCACCGACAGCGGCTGTGCCTTGGGCAACCAGCTTTGCACGGTGCTCTCCAGGCGCGAGAGCTTGTTGAGTTGCTCGGCCTGGGGCTGAGGCCAAGCGCCATCGCCTTCGCGCTGGGTGTTGATGCGCATCTCCACCTTGCCACGCTTGAGTTTGCTGGTCAGCAACTCGCGCAGCGCAGGCTCCAAGCCGCGCAGCTCTTCTGGCATGCGCAGACTCAAGTCCAGGAATCGGCCATTGACCGAACGCAATTCGACCGTCACGCTGGCATGCGGGCTGGCATTGGAGACCGCAGTGTTTTCACTGGGGGTGGTGGGTTGCGAGCTGGCGCTGGCATATCCCGTCATGCTGTAGACTGGCATCTAGCGTCCGGTGTGTAAATAAAACTCGATTATGTCAAAGCCAAAACCGGCGCCTCTGCCAGCCGGCACGGTGGTTGGGGGCTACCAGATCATCAAGCGACTGGCTGCGGGAGGATTCGGCGTCGTCTACCTCGCCGAAGATCCTGAGCATCACCTGGTCGCGCTGAAGGAGTATCTGCCTTCGTCCTTGGCCGAGCGATCGCCGGGTGAACTGACGCCGCGCGTCAAGCCTGAGAAGCAGCCCCTGTACCGCTTGGGCTTGAAGAGCTTTTTCGAGGAAGGCCGCTCGCTGGCTCAGATTTCTCACCCGAGCGTGGTCTCGGTGCTGAACTTCCTGCGCGAGAACGAAACCGTCTACATGGTGATGAACTATTTGCAGGGCGATACCTTGCAAGACTTCATCGTGACGGCGCGCGATATGAAGCGCGACAAGGTCTTTCGTGAGTCCACCATTCGCAGCTTGTTCGACGAGATCCTGCGCGGCTTGCGCATCGTGCATCAGCACAAGATGTTGCACCTGGACATCAAGCCGGCCAATATCTTCATCACCAATGAAAACAAGGCAGTGTTGCTGGACTTCGGCGCGGCGCGCGAAGTGCTGAGCAAAGAGGGCAACTTCATTCGTCCGATGTACACACCGGGCTTCGCGGCGCCCGAGATGTACCGCCGCGATGGCGCTTTGGGGCCCTGGACCGACATCTACGCCATTGGTGCATGCATCTATGCCTGCATGCAGGGCTACCCCCCCAATGATGCGCCGCAGCGCCTGGAGAAAGACCGCTTGGCCTTGAGCTTGTCGCGGCTGCGCAATGTCTACTCCGACAATATGATCGAAGTGGCGGAGTGGTGCATGTCGCTGGACCCGCTGGCGCGCCCGCAAAGCGTTTTTTCCCTGCAAAAAGAGCTCGCTCGAGAAACGGAGCGGCGCTACACCAAGCTGAGCTTCAGTGAGCGCCTGAAGCTGCAATTGGAGAACCTCAAGTCTGGAGCGAAGGCGTGAGGTTCAGCACCTACCAGGTCAGCCGGCGCGGCGGTCGTGAGAAGAACGAAGACCGCATGGGTTACTGCTACACCCGGGAGGCTGGCTTGTTCGCGCTGGCAGACGGCATGGGCGGGCACCCCGAGGGCGAGGTAGCGGCCCAACTGGCCTTGCAGACCTTGGCGGCCCTGTTCCAACGCGAGGCCAAGCCCGCATTGGCGAACCCGAATGACTATTTGCAAGACGCCATTCTGATCGCCCAACAGCAGCTGCTGCGCTATGCCGCGGACAAGCAGATGTCCGACACCCCGCGCACCACCATCGTGGCCTGCGTCTTGCAGGGGCGTAGCGCCTATTGGGCCCATTGCGGGGATTCGCGGCTCTATCTTGTGCGGGCCGGGCGCTTGATTGCGCGCACCCGTGACCACTCTTATATCGAATTGCAGGCCGCTTTGGGCCGCACTCCGCAAGGGGTTGACGCATTCAATCGCAATGTCTTGTTCACCTGCCTGGGCAGCCCGGGCAAGCCGATGGTGGACATCAGCGGCCCGATGCAGCTCGAACCTGGAGATCGCTTGTTGCTGTGCTCCGATGGTCTGTGGGGCACGGTGCCCGATGATGAAATCACCGAGCAATTGGCCAAGCGACCGATTTCAGACGCGGTGCCCGAGTTGGTGGAGCAAGCCCTGCGCAACGGAGGGGTGCGCTGCGACAATGTCACGGTACTGGCGGTGGAGTGGGAAGGCGCAGGTGAGCCAGATGCCAATCCTGAGGCCATCTCGACCCTGGGCTTGGATGATCAAGGATTTGCCTCCACCATCCAAGCCCGTATGGGCGGCTCAGGGCGGCGCGACGAAATGGATGACGACGAACTGGACCGCTCGGTGCGTGAGATCAATGAAGTGATCCGTCAAGCCAACAGCCGCACGGACAAGGCCGCCAAATTGGCCACGGCGACCCCGCCTGCCAAGAAAAATTCCTGAAGAAAGAGATTCAGCCATGACTGCAGCAACTTCCCGAGTCAGCCCTCGGGCGGATGGCCGCGGCGCCGATGCTTTGCGCCCCGTCACCATCACACGTCACTACACCCGCCATGCCGAGGGCTCGGTGTTGATCGAGTTTGGCGGTACCAAGGTCTTGTGCACCGCGTCCGTGGAAGAAAAAGTGCCGCCGCATAAACGCGGCTCGGGCGAAGGCTGGGTAACGGCCGAATACGGCATGCTGCCGCGCGCCACCCATACCCGCAGCGACCGCGAAGCCGCGCGAGGCAAGCAAAGCGGACGCACCCAAGAGATTCAACGTCTGATTGGCCGTTCTTTGCGTTGTGTGTTCGATTTGAAGCGCCTGGGCGAACGCACCATTGCGCTCGATTGCGATGTGATCCAAGCCGACGGCGGCACCCGCACCGCCGCCATCACCGGCGCTTTTGTGGCGGCTCATGACGCCGTCACCTGGCTGCTGGCACAGGGCAAGATTGCTCAGTCGCCGATCGTGGACGCGGTGGCTGCCATTTCGGTCGGCATCGTGGCTGGCCAGCCGCTTTTGGACCTCGAGTACAGCGAGGACTCGGCTTGCGACACCGATATGAATGTGGTGATGACCGCCGGCGGAGGCTTTGTCGAACTGCAAGGCACGGCCGAGGGCCAGGCTTTCAGCCGCTCGGAGATGAATGCCTTGTTGGACCTGGCCGAAAAAGGGATTCGTGAGTTGTTGGCCGCGCAAAAAAATGCGCTGGGGCTCGCGCATCTATGAAGCTGGTTCTTGCATCCAACAATGCCAAAAAGCTGGCCGAGCTGCAGGCCTTGTTTGCACCGCTGGGCATTGAGCTGGTGACGCAGGGTTCGCTGGGCATTCCGGAGGCCGAAGAGCCTTTTGAGAGCTTTGTGGAAAACGCCTTGACCAAGGCGCGCCATGCTGCTCGGGCGAGTGGCTTGCCGGCCTTGGCCGATGATTCGGGCCTGGTGGTTGAGGCCTTGCAGGGCGCGCCCGGTGTGCTGTCGGCCCGCTATGCCACGCTGTTCGGCCAGCCCAAATCGGATGCTGACAACAACCGCGTTCTCTTGCAGCAACTGGCCGACTACCCCCAGCCCGAGCAAAGGGCGGCGCGCTTTGTGTGCAGCCTGGTGGCCGTCAAAAGTGCGGCAGATCCTGAGCCCTTGATCGCCATGGGGCGTTGGCAAGGGCAGATCCTTGCGCAGGCTCAAGGTGAAGCCGGTTTTGGCTACGACCCCTTGATGTTCATTCCGGCCTTGGGCCGCAGTGTGGCGCAGCTCAGTGCCGCTGAAAAAAATGTGCAAAGCCATCGCGCGTTGGCGGCGGCGGATTTGCTCGCACAAATGCGCGGGGTCTGGCATCTTGGCTGATGTCTTGCACCTGATGCGGCCGGGCACCTTGCAATTGCCGGCCTTGCCGCCGCTGTCGGTGTATGTGCATCTGCCTTGGTGCTTGCGCAAATGCCCTTACTGCGATTTCAACAGCCACGAATGGCGGGTGGATGGCGCTGCGCGCGAATTGCCGGCAGACACCGCACGCGCTTATTTGGCGGCCTTGCGGGCCGACTTGGAAGCCGCGCTGCCTCTGATTTGGGGCCGGTCGGTGCACAGTATTTTCATCGGCGGGGGCACGCCCAGCCTGTTCGCGCCGGAGCAAATTGCGGAGTTGATTTCCGATCTGCGCGCCCGGCTGCCACTGGAGCCTGGCTGTGAGATCACCTTGGAGGCCAATCCGGGCACTTTCGAGCGCGAGCGCTTCAAGGGCTTCAGATCGGCCGGGGTGACGCGCTTGTCCATTGGCGTGCAGAGTTTTGATGATGCCAAGCTCAAAGCCTTGGGGCGCGTGCACAGCGCCGAGCAGGCGCTCGCGGCCATCGCTGAAGCGGCGCAAGTCTTCGATACCTTCAATATCGACCTGATGTATGCCTTGCCCGGCCAGACCTTGGCCGAGTTGGAGCAGGAGTTGAAAACGGCGCTGGACTTCAAGCCGCCGCATCTATCGGTCTACCACCTGACCATTGAGCCCAATACCCGATTTGCCACCGCACCGCCTCGTCAATTGCCGGACGCGGATTTGGCCAGCGAGATGCTGGATCTGATCTCCGCCTGCACCGGTGACGCTGACATGGAACGTTATGAGGTGTCGGCCTATGCGCGCGCCGGCCATCGCTGTGCCCACAATCTGAACTATTGGCAGTTCGGGGACTATTTGGGCATTGGCGCAGGTGCGCACAGCAAGCTCTCATTCCCGCACCGGGTTCTGCGCCAAGTGCGTTGGCGTGAGCCCGCAGCCTATATGAGCAAGGTCGGCGAGGGCGCGGCGGTGTCGAATGAGAACGAGGTGGCGCGAGCTGAGCTGCCGTTTGAGTTCATGCTCAATGCCTTGAGACTGCGCGAGGGCGTGAGCTTTCAGTCGTTTTTGGAGCGCACCGGTCTGCCACCGTCCAGCATCGCCAAGGCTTTGGCCGAGGCGCGCGCCAAGGGTTTGTTGGAGGCGGATCCGGCGCGTATCGCTGCGACGCCGCGAGGCTTTGATTTCCTCAACGACGTGCAGGCCTTATTCCTGGCCGACTGAGCCTGCAAGCGCGGCTCCTGCTCAGGCGGCCATCACATAAACGCTGAGTTGTTCATGCTTGGCGTGGCGCTTGGCGGTGGCGGCGGCAGTGGCCACGTCCTCCGCACGGTGCAAGCTGCCCGGTGCTACCCGCACCGCGCCAATGCTCAGCGTGGTGCAGGGGTGAAAGCGCAGATCCCCATGGCGGTCTTCGGCCATGATGCCGCCAGCCTCCAGCGCGGCCGCGTCAAAAAGATTGCGGGCCAGGCTGTTGAAGCGTTCGATGATTTGCTCGCAGCGGCGCTCCCAGTCGTCGCTTTGGAACAGCATGACAAAGTCGTCACCGCCGACATGGCCCAGAAAGTCGCGCTGGCTGTCGCAATGGCTGCTGGCGACTCGGGCCACCAGGCGAATCATTTCGTCGCCACGCCAATAGCCGTATTCGTCATTGAAGGGTTTGAAGTGATTCAAATCGGCATAGGCGGCGACGAACTCCCGCCCGCTGGCGAGCAGGCGGCCAATATGCTGGCTGATCGGGATATTGCCGGGCAAAAAGGTCAGGGGATTGGCATGGCGCGCAGCTTCGATGCGCGCTTCGGTGACCGATCGCACCAGTTGTTCGCCGGTACCCAGGCCCAGATAGCGGCCTTCACGGGTGATGATGAAGCCCTCGCGCAGATAGCGCTGGTCTGCTGAAGTCAGCACCGTGGTCAGCGCTTCGATGCCGGTGTCTGCATCGACGATCAACGGGGTCGGATTGGCAAACAAGGTGCAAGCATGGCGACCGTACAGGTCGTTGAAAAAGGGCTTGGCCCAGCGATTGATGAATTGGCTGCGGTCCACCAAGGCGACGGGTTCTTGTTGTCCGTTCAAGACCGCAATGGCGTGCAGATGTTCATGTTGGTTGAACAAGCGGAACAGCTGCTCGTGCGTGGTGTCTTCGCGCACCGTCACCGCTTCCACCATCAGGCGCTCGGCGGTTACTCCATTGCTGGAGGCGCGGCGCAATTCGGGCAGCACCGCGATATCGCTGCTGGCCAAGACCTCGCGCGCCGCCACCAGCGCTTCGTGAGCCCCTTCTGCGCTGGGGCGGCCAATCAGCCAACCCTGCCCAAAGGCCACGCCCAGATCGCGCAGCACCCGCATTTCTTCAGCGCTCTCGATGCCCTCGGCTACCAATTGAGCGCCAAAGGTCTCGGCCAGCTGCAAGAGGGCGCGGAAGGTCTGCAGCTTTTCGGCATGGGCCGGTAGGTTTTGGGTGAAGTATTTGTCGATCTTGACCAGATCCGGCTGCATTTCAGACCACAGGCGCAGGGACGATCGGCCATCCCCAAAGTCATCGAGCGCAATGCCCACGCCTTGGCGACGCAAGCTGGTGATGGCGCGGCGCAAGCTGTCGATATCGGTGACCCGTTCATGCTCGGTCAGCTCGATGATGAGGGCGCCGGGCTCGACGCCATAGTCCTCGCCGACAAACAAGCCGCCACGTCCCTCGCTGTCTTGGGCCACCGCGCTGGCCAAAGCGGTGGCGCTCATATTGATCAGGAGCTTGCCGGGCAGCTTCAGCCGACTCCAATCCTTCAAGGCTTGCCGCGCGCAGCGCACCTCCAGCTCAACCGTCAGCCCTTCACGGCGACCCGCGGCAAACAAGGCGTCGGGGTATTCCAAAGAGCTGCCGGCGGGGCCGCGCACCAAGGCCTCATGGCCATAGATCAGCCCGCAGTCCAACTGCACGATGGGCTGAAACAAGGTGCTCAGCAAGTCTTCCTGAATGAGGTTCTCAACGCGCAGCTTGAGGGGGTGCTCCAGTCGGCGCTTGTGCTCGGCCTGGCGGTCGGGGAGGGAGATGGTCGTCATGGCGCGATGCTGCCTGACGATGGTGACAGGGCTGCGACGATCTCGCTTGCCCTCTCAAAAACAGCCCGGCGCGTGAGGAATTACCGCGCAGGGCTTGGGCAGATCCCAGATTCTGGGCGGCCTCAGACCCGGTTGATCGAGATGCCGGCCGTGCTGCGCAGGCGCTCCAGCAGGCGTGGTGCAATCTGCGACAGGGGCAGCACTTCGTCGGCGGCACCGGCGGCAATCGCTTCGCGCGGCATGCCGAAGACCACGCAACTGGCCTCGTCCTGGACGAAGTTGTAGGCTCCGGCGTCCTTCATCACCTTCATGGCTTTGGCGCCATCGGCACCCATACCGGTGAGCATGATGCCCAGCGCATTGGGACCCACCACCCGGGCGGCGGAGTGGAACAGAACTTCCACCGAGGGCTTGTGGCGGTTCACCGGTTCACCGTCTTGCACCCGGGCGATGTAGTTGGCCCCGGAGCGCTCGACGCTCAAGTGCAAGCCCCCTGGCGCGATATAGCCGTGGCCCGGCAAGATCCGCTCGCCATCTTGGGCTTCTTTGACCCGGATCTTGCACAAGCCGTCCAGGCGGGCCGCATAGCTTTTGGTAAAGCCCGGCGGCATGTGCTGGGTGATCACCACGGCGGGGCAGTCGGCTGGCAAATTCAGCAGCACGTCTTTGGTGGCTTCGGTGCCGCCGGTGGAGGCGCCGATGAAGATGATTTTCTCAGTGGACAGGCGACCCAAGCTCGCCATGGTGACCGGTTTGGCGGGCGCAGGCGGGGCTGAGCTGGGGTGTGCGGCGGCACCCGTTGGGCTGGCGGGCAAAGCCGCATGGTTGCGACGGATATGGGCTTTGGCCGCAATGCGGATTTTGTCGGTGATGTCATCCGCCAAAAGACGAATGCCATCGGCCACGCCGATCTTGGGTTTGGCCACAAAATCCACCGCGCCCAACTCCAAGGCTTTGAGCGTCACTTCCGCGCCGCGCTCGGTCAGGGTGGAAACCATCACCACCGGCATGGGCCGCAAACGCATCAATCGTGACAAGAAATCCAGCCCATCCATCTTGGGCATTTCGATGTCTAGCGTGATGACATCGGGGTTCAGATTGCGGATCATCTCTCGCGCCAGCAAGGGGTCGGCGGCCGCGCCAATGCACTCCATATCGGTCTGTCGGTTGATGATCTCGCTCAGGATGCTGCGCACCAGTGCCGAGTCGTCCACCACCACAACTTTGATCTTGGCCATGTTTTTGACTTCTCCTAACAGGGGGCTGGCTCAGAACAGATCGACCGAGCCACCGCTGGCCACCACGGGCTGGGCTTTTTGGGCTGCTGCGCGATCTTGTTGCACCAGGGCTTCGGCGTTGGAAGGGGCCAAGCGTTTGACCATGGCTTTGCCGCTGTGGGGCAGGAAGCAGACCTTGCGGGGGTAGATGTCCATCACGTCTTTGGAAACGATGGGAATGCGTTCCATCTTCAGATAGTCGATGACGAAGTTGGTGTTGCGCTCACCGACGTTGATGGTGTTCATGCCGGCGATCACGGCACCGCCACCAAAAATCTTCGCTTCCATGCGGCTCTTGGAGGCGCCGCGCTTCATCATTTCATTGATCAGCAATTCCATGGCGAAGGAGCCGTAGCGGCCCGAGTCGCCACTGCCTTCGGGCAGCATGAAGTGATTCATGCCGCCGATCTGGGCATGGCGATCCCACAAGCAGGCTGCAATGCAGGAGCCCAGCGTGGTCATGACCAGGATGTCTTCGTTGTCAACGAAGTACTCGCCGGGCAGGATCTTCACCGCCGCATTCTTGAAATGGGCGTCGTAGAAGAAGAACGAGGCTTCCCCGTTCTTGCGCGGCATGGCCTTGAGTTGGGCAACGCGGGTCGCCCCTGCGCCACTTGAATACAACACGCCGGAGCTGGCGCCGGAGGAGGCGGTTGGGGTGCTCATATTTTTGTATCGGCCGCTGTGAATGGGACTTGAGGGTCGATCTTGAGGCGGGTCATGGGGCTCAGACGCGCTCGTAAATCGTTTTGCCGCGCAGACGGAAGAGGTCGCGCGACTCGGTGAAGTTTTCTGAATGGCCCACGAACAAGAGGCCATGAGGTCGCATCACTTTGTGGATGCGCTCCAGCACTTTGCGTTGTGTCGGCGCGTCAAAGTAGATCATGACGTTGCGGCAGAACACGATGTGAAAGGGATCCCCCAGGGACCATTGGGCATCCATCAGATTGAGGGGCCTGAAGTCGATCCAGCGCTGCAACTCAGGTTTGACCCGGATGCGACCTGCATTCGAGCCCGTTCCCTTCATGAAGAAGTTGCGCAAGCGGGTTTGATCCAAACCCCGGGCGTCGGCGTTGTAGACGCCGCGCTTGGCGGTGTTGAGCACATTGGTGTCGATATCGCTGGCGGTGATTTGCACCTGCGCGTTGCTACCCAGCGCTTCACTGCAGCTGATGGCAATGGAGTAGGGCTCTTCGCCGGTGGAAGCCGCGCAACACCAGATGCGAACCGGCTTGCCGGCCAAGGGCTTCAAATCATCCGCCAAGGCGTGGAAATGGTGCTCTTCGCGAAAGAAGGAGGTCAGGTTGGTGGTCAAGCAATTGACGAACTCCTGCCACTCTTGCGCCCCTTGCGGTCCGGTGACGTTTTCCAGCCACTGCAGATAGGCGGCAAAGGACTTGTGGCCGGTGTCGCGCAAGCGCCGCGAGAGGCGGCTGTACACCATGGCGTGCTTGCCGTCATGCAGGCTGATGCCGGCGTGCTTGTAAATCAACTCGCGCACACGGTCGAAGTCGGCGCGGCTGAAACTGAACTCGTGATCAATCACTTCTGCGCCTGAGGCGCTTGGAACTGCGGGCATGTGATGAGCTCGGTTGATAGTTCCTGAACGAGCGAATAGCTCCGGAACTGATTTTGCATCGGCGTCAAGTGTGGTCCCTCAAGCGCTCCCAGCATAGAGCAAACAAGGCCGGCAATGAGGCCTTGTTTGCGTTTCTGAGGCATGGAGCCGCTGCTAGACTGAAGTCGTACTTGCCTTGGAACATCTTGGAATCAAGCCCACAACCCGTTCTTCTGGACGCCCGCCGATTGCGGCTGGACCTCGCTCTGCAACTGTTGCAGCAAGCGGGGGCGCTCCTGCCCGAGTCTGAGCCCTATGGTGAAGTTTGGATGCAGGGCGTGATCGACGCCTTGTGTGATTTGTCCAGCAAGGACGCCTTGACCGGCTTGGTCAACCGCCGCAGCTTCGAGATGGCGCTGTCGCGTGAAGTAGATCGCGTGGCCCGCTCTGGCGAGTCTGCCTTGTTGCTGACCGTCGACATTGACCATTTCAAGGCCGTCAATGACACCTATGGCCATGCCGCGGGCGACCTGGTGATCCAGGCCGTTGCGGGGGCTTTGAACCAGGTGGTGCGCCCCATGGACACGGTGGCCCGTGTCGGCGGTGAAGAATTTGCCATCGTGCTGCCCAAGTGCGCGCCCAGTTTTGGGGCCATGGTGGCCGAGCGTTTGCGTGAGCGGGTGTCTGAATTGCGTATTGAAGTGGCTTCGGGCCAGATCTTGACGGTGACGATCAGTCTGGGTGGTGCCTTTGCGCCGCAGTGGGTGCGGTCGTCCTCCCTGCTTTGGATGGAGCGGGCCGATCGGCAGCTTTATCGCGCCAAGGCAGAGGGGCGCAATCGCGCTTGCCTGGAGTCGCAGGTGGATTCCTTGGTGAGTGCCGAGGAAAAGAGCATGTTGTTTGCTGCAACGCAACAGGAAAGTGAATGAGTACGACATCTGATCCTGCTGCATCCGGCGCTGCGCCAAGCGCGCAGGCCATGTCCCGGCCCTTGGCGTCCAAAGGTGGTGCCCGAACTTTGGCCGTGACCAGCGGCAAAGGCGGCGTGGGCAAGACCTTTGTCACGGCCAATCTGGCGGCCGCTTTGGCGGCGCGCGGTCAAAAAGTGTTGGTCCTTGATGCGGATCTTGGCTTGGCCAATCTGGATGTGGTGCTGAACCTGCACCCCAAGTTGACCCTGCACGATGTGTTCACCGAAAAGGCCACCTTGGAGCAGGCAATTTTGCCGGCACCGGGCGGGTTCTATGTGCTCTTGGCGGGTTCGGGCATGGTGGAGTACTCGCGTCTGACCCCCGATGTTCGCGACAAGCTGCTGCACATTGTTGACTTGGTCAAGCCGCGCTTTGACTGGGTCTTGCTGGATACCGGCGCGGGCATCTCGGACGTTGTTTTGTTTGCTATTTCTTTGGCCACCGATGTCTTGGTGGTGGCCACGCCGGAGCCCACCTCCTTGACCGATGCCTATGCCACCATCAAGGTGCTGGCCACCCAGCAAAACCGGCGGGACGTCGGCCTGCTGGTCAACCAGGCCAACCGAGTGGGTGAGGCGAAGCTGATTTGCGGCCAGTTGCAGCAGGTCTTGCAACGTTTCGTGGGCGCGCGCCCCGGTCAGACCTTCAAGCTGGAATTGTTGGGCGAGGTCAAGAGCGACCAATCCGTGCGCCAAGCAGTGCTCAAGCGCCAGTTGGTGCTGGAGCATTTCCCTGGCAGCGATGCAGCCCAGGCCATCAAGGCCTTGGCGAACAAATTGTTGGGCTGAGCCTGCAATTCGATGCGCGGACCTGGCCCGCGCCGCATTCAGCCGCCGCGATTGCGCATCCAGTCGGCCGTGCCATAAAGGGACTCGGCCAGCCTTTGTTGTAAAGGCTCGGGCAGGGCACAGGCCTCCATGGCTTCGATCATGCAGGCCATCCACTGGTCTCGCTCGGCAATGCCAATCGAGTAGGGCAGATGGCGGGCACGCAGCCGAGGATGGCCGAAGCGCTCGATGTACAAATCGGGCCCACCGCTCCAACCGCACAAAAACCAATGCAACTTATTGCGTGACTCTTCCAGCGTGCTGGGATGCAGCGAGCGCAGCAGCGCATAGCCGGGTTCCAAATCCATGCGGTCGTAGAACTGGTCCACCAGTTCGCGAATGCCGGTCTCGCCACCGAGCAACTCATACAAGGTGGTGGCGGACTCTTGCGTTGGGGTGTTTGTGTCTTGCATGGGCGGATTGTCCTGCCTCCTCAATCGACTTGTTGTATCAAGACCATCAAAGCGCCGGTGCCGCCATCACTGGCGCGCGCTTGCACAAAGGCCAGCACCTGCTGCTTTTGCACCAGCCAGCGGCGCACCCGGGCCTTCAAGACCGGTTCCCGGCCCGGGGAGCCATTGCCCTTGCCATGCACCACGCGCACGCAGCGCAGGCCGCGCTTGGCGCTGTCTTGGACGAAGTTGCCCAAGGCTTCGCGCGCTTGATCGCGGCGCAGGCCGTGCAGGTCCAACTGGGCCTGCAAGCTCCAATGGCCGCGGCGCAGCTTGCGCACCACCTCCTGGCTGATTTCCGGGCGGCGGAATGAGAGGCTTTCATCGGTCTCGAGCAAGGACTCCACATCAAAGTCGTCCGACAAGGCTTGCAGCAAGACCTGGCGTTCATCGGCTTCGCGCTGCAGGGGCTCGGGCGGCGGGCGCTTGGGCGTGTGCTGCACTCTTTGCTTGTCCGGCAGCGGCGTGACCGGGCCGACGCTGAGTTCAAACACCCGTCGCTCTTGCTCTGCCAAGCGTTGCGCTGCGGCCTTGCGTTCGCGCTCTTCTTCGGCCAGCTTGCGCTGCAAGGCCAACTCGCGTTGCAGGAGTTTGAGGTCTTGCAGGCTGTGCAAGGCCACGCCGGACTTGGGCTTTTGCGGCTCGCGCCCACGCGGTTTCATAACAGCCCCCGCTCAGCAAAAGACACCACCTCGCCGCTGCCCACCACCAAATGGTCGAGCACCCGCATATCGACCAGGGCCAAAGCGTTGCGCAGCGCGTCTGTCAGCGCTTCATCGGAGCGCGAGGGCTCGGCCACGCCGGAGGGATGGTTGTGAGCCAGGATGACGGCGGCGGCCCCCAGTTCCAGCCCGCGCTTGATGATTTCCCTCGGGTACACCGAGGTTTGCGTCAAGGTGCCGCGAAACATTTCTTCCATGGCAATCAAGCGGTGTTGCGCGTTCAAAAACATCACGGCGAAGACTTCGTGTGGCAGGCCGGCCAGCTTCAAACGAATGAACTGCTTGACCGCGTCGGGTGAATCGAAGACCGGCTGTTGGGCCAGTTCTTGCAGCAAGGAGCGGCGCGCGATTTCCAAGACCGCGGCAATCTCTGCGCGCTTGGCCGGCCCCAGACCCTTGATGCGGGCCAGATCGTTGACACAGGCATGCAAGAGACCATGCCAACCCTGGAATTGATCCAACAACTGCTGCGCCAATTGCAAGACGGGCGTGCCCTGAATGCCGGTGCGCAGCAACAAGGCCAGCAATTCGGCATCGGCCAAGGCCTGCGGTCCGCGTGCCAGCAGCTTTTCTCGCGGGCGGGCGTCGGGCGGAAGTTGAGTCAAAGGCATGGCGAGAGCGAGGTACAACAGGGGCGGCAAGGCAGGCCGGGCCACAATTCACGGCAATTCGCGCGTGTCCGGCATGGCAATCTTCGCAGAGCCTGAGGGCCAAAGCAGCGAGGCCCTAAAATCCCGGCAGTCTAGCCACAATTTTTTCCATGAATCTCATTCAAGCCGGTTCCTTTTTGACCTTGCATTACCGACTGGCTGGCCCGGATGGCAGTGACGTCATCAACACCTTCAATGACAAGCCTGCCACGCTGTCTCTGGGCAGCGGTCAACTGTCGCCCGCCATTGAGGCCCGCCTGATCGGCTTGGAAGAGGGCGTGCACACACAGATTGAACTGGCCCCCGGTGAGGCTTTTGGGCCGCACAACCCCGACATGCTGCAGCGGGTGAAGACCAGCTTGCTGCATGAGTTCGGAGACCCCGACGAGCAGTACGTCGTGGGCGATGTGGTGCAGTTTCCCACCCCCGATGGTCAAGGCAATTTCACCGGCACCGTGCGCGAGTTGGGCGACGACTGGATGCTGTTTGATTTCAACCATCCGCTCGCTGGCCAGCCGGTCAGCTTTGAAGTGCATGTGATCGGGGTGATGTGAGATGAGTGCTGAGATGCAAGCCCAAGAGGTGCTGCTGGCCGAACCGCGTGGTTTTTGTGCGGGCGTAGACCGGGCGATCGAGATCGTGGAGCGCGCGCTGATCAAGTTCGGTGCGCCCATTTATGTGCGCCATGAAATCGTGCACAACACCTATGTCGTCAATGATTTGAAGGCGCGAGGCGCCATCTTTATTGAAGACCTGGCCGAAGTGCCGCCCGGCGCCACCTTGGTTTTCAGCGCCCATGGCGTCAGTCAGGCCGTGCGGGCCGAGGCCGCGGCACGTGGCTTTCAAGTCTTTGACGCCACTTGCCCTTTGGTGACCAAGGTGCATGTGGAAGTGGCCAAGCTGCACCGCGAGGGCTATGAATTCATCATGATTGGCCACAAAGGCCACCCTGAGGTCGAAGGCACCATGGGGCAGTTGAGCGAGGGCATCTATCTGGTCGAAGAGGCCAGCGATGTGCCGCATGTGCGGGTCAAGGACCCCAGCCGCTTGGCGGTGGTGACCCAGACCACGCTCAGCGTGGATGACGCGGCCGAGATCTTGCAAGCCGTCAAGACGCATTTCCCGTTGGTGCGCGAGCCCAAAAAGCAAGACATCTGCTACGCCACGCAGAACCGGCAGGATGCCGTCAAGGTGTTGGCCCCCCAGGTCGATGTGGTGATCGTGGTGGGCAGCCCAACCAGCTCCAACAGCAACCGCCTGCGCGAGCTGGCCGAGCGTCTGGGTACACCGGGCTTTATGGTTGATTCCGCAGACGACTTGCAGGCGCAGTGGCTGGAAGGCCGCAGTCGGGTGGGCTTGACGGCCGGTGCATCGGCACCCGATGTGCTGGTGCAGGCCGTCATCGCGCGTTTGCGTGAACTCGGTGCCACGGCTGTGCGCAGCTTGCCCGGTGTGGAAGAGCATGTGCGCTTCCCGCTGCCCATGGGGCTGGGCGACAAATCGATGGCAGAGCTGGACGCGTCTCGATCTTGACGCTGGCGTCACGCTTGATCAGCGGCGCCTGTGTCCTGAGACCGGCGCCGCTTTTGCTTTCTTAGAATCGAACAAAGTTCAAGGATCCTCAACATGCTAGACATCACCCTGCTGCGCAAAGACCTGGACGCCGTGGTCGCGCGCCTGAACACCCGCAAGAATCCGCAGCCCTTTTTGGATGTGGAGCGCTACAGCGCTTTGGAGAACGAACGCAAGGGTGTGCAAATGCGCACCGAAGAACTGCAAAGCCGCCGCAACAGCCTGTCCAAGCAAATCGGCATGCTCAAAGGCAAGGGCGAAGACGCCTCGGCCGTGATGGCTGAGGTGGGCGGCATTGGTGAAGAGCTCAAGGCCGCTGCAGAGCGCCTGGACGTGATTCAAGTCGAACTCAGCACCATGCTGATGAGCGTGCCCAATTTGCCCGATGAAAGCGTGCCGGTGGGGGCCGACGAAAGCGGCAATGTGGAAGTGCGCCGCTGGGGCACACCGCGCAGCTTTGACTTTGAAGTGCGTGACCATGTGGACATCGGCGCAGCTTTGGGCCTGGACTTTGAAACCGGTGCCAAGCTCAGCGGATCGCGCTTCAGCTTTTTGAAGGGCAAGGTGGCGCGTCTGCACCGTGCGCTGGCCCAGTTCATGCTGGACACGCAAACCGAGGCTCACGGCTATACCGAGTGCTACACGCCTTACATCGTCAACCGCGAAGTCTTGGAAGGCACGGGCCAGTTGCCCAAGTTCAAGGAAGACATGTTCTGGGTGCTGCGGGGGGGTGACGATGAAGCGCAGGAACAGTACCTGATCTCCACCTCGGAAATCTCCTTGACCAACACGGTGCGCGAGCAGGTCTTGGATGCTGCCGAGTTGCCGATCAAATTGACCGCGCACAGCCCTTGCTTCCGTTCCGAAGCCGGCAGCGCCGGGCGCGACACCCGCGGCCTGATTCGCCAGCATCAGTTCGACAAGGTCGAGATGGTGCGCATCGAGCATCCCGATCACAGCATGGCGGCGCTGGAAGAAATGACCTTGCATGCCGAAGCCATTTTGCAAAAGCTGGAACTGCCGTACCGCACCGTGCTGTTGTGCAGCGGTGATATGGGCTTTGGTGCGGTCAAGACCTATGACCTGGAAGTCTGGGTGCCGGCGCAAAACACCTACCGTGAAATCAGCTCTTGCTCGAATATGGGCGCCTTCCAGGCGCGCCGCATGCAGGCGCGCTTCAAGAATGCACAAGGCAAGAATGAGTTGGTCCACACCTTGAACGGTTCGGGCCTGGCTGTGGGCCGTACCTTGGTGGCGGTGCTGGAGAACTATCAAAACGCAGACGGCAGCGTCACGGTGCCGACGGTCTTGCGCCCCTATTTGGGCGGCCAAGAAATTTTGCGAGCTTGAGACGAAATTTCTTGAAATCTCAAAAAGTCCGCTATACTAGCGGGCTTACTCGCTAACACCACGGCGAGCACCGAAATTCGGAGAGGTGGCAGAGTGGTTGAATGTACCTGACTCGAAATCAGGCGGACGGAAACGTCTCGGGGGTTCGAATCCCCCCCTCTCCTCCAAGTAGTACGTAAAAACGGGCCCTAGCGGCCCGTTTTTCGTTTCTATCTACCATCGTATCTACCAATCAGAAATCTGGTTGAATTCAGTAGATTTGCGGTCTAGTTCGTGCTGTTCGTTCCGATGGTGCGGTGTATTCCAGTTCTTCAATTGTGTTTCGTTTTAGCTCGGCAGAGTGGCCTGCTTCCAGTGCTGGCCATGTGCTTCAAAGTCTATAACTCGTTCTCCGAGCCTCGGTCCGTGCAGTACAGGACTTTTTCCGATTTCGATGGGATCGCACGTCGGTTTGTGCGGTGGTGCAACTTGAATCAGCCAACATTAGCCAGGTCGGTGTAAACAATCTTGGCCAATGTGTTGCCAAGGCAATTGGCTTCAACCAGCCAGTCTGATCATGTGACCAAGTTGGCGCACTTCCTAGCGAACTCCGGTTTTGCGACTGCCTGATTCACGCCATAGGTGAGTAGGATTGCTGGAGGCCGCCCGTGTTAGATGACTTGGCGTATAAAGAAGCCTCGTTGTCGCTCCATGATGGAGGGCTGATCTAGCTTCAGCGATGCCACCTTCTTTGCGCCAGTGATCTGCTGGGACGACCGCGTACTGCATGAAACTATGAAACTGGCGCAGAACCTGGATTCCCAAGCCCCCTGGAATTAGCCTGCGCGCCATCACCATGGGAGGACTCCGTGCCTGTTCAAGAGAATGTTGCTCAGGCGGCTGCTGCGACTGTTGCTGACAGTCTGGTCAAGCTGCTGAACGAGTTTCGTGCGCAGTGTGAAGCCGGCGGGCTGCTTTCAACCTACGAGGAGGTCTATGAATACCACCTCGGTGAAGACGCATTCTTCGACTGGACTCTGGATGACTGGCTTCGTGATGCCGAATTTAGATTTGAGGCGCTCCGAGGCGAATGGGAATATTACAGGGTCTCCCTTGTGATGGCGTATATCGTCAGTTCCAAGGTTGACTTGGGCCGAGGAAAGTTTGCCTCTGCCAAGGCGATGCTTCAAAGCGCAGAGATGTTGAGGCACGATCTGAAGGGGGATCTGCCTTCAATTTATGTTGATCCGAGTATCGGGGATCAACGCCCAGCCCAAAGGGGAGGGCTTGTTAAGGATCTGAACCGCAGATGCCGCTCCATTATGAACTGCCTGGAGGTCAATCACAAACTGGATGGTAAGGACTTCAAGACATTTGAGGAGGCTGTGGAGTATGGGGTCGAGATGTGGATTGCTGAGGGGCAATCTTATGGTGTTGACAAGTTCAAGCCGTTGCATGATTCATTGCCAGGTCTGTTCAAGGACTGGCTGCGTTTAAATGCAGATGAGGCGGCTAGATTCAGAGTGTTTACGGGAATCGCCTGGAACGAATGACCATATCTCAATGGTGCCGTCTTGAAGTAGAGTAAAAATATACTCTGCTCTATATGCTGTGAGGAAAGCTCATGGTTGAATCCAGGATGGGGCGGGGTGAATAATGGATGCGCACTTTACCTTTCTATGAAATGATTCAATGAACTGGCGCCATGAGCTCTTCTGGTCGTGCCTTGCGGCATGGTTTCATGATTGAGATAATGGGGCGTCGGTATGGCAAGTTTTCATTTGAGTATTAAGAACGGTAAGAAGGGAAGTGCAGCAAGCCATTCAGCATATATTGCACGAGAGGGAAAATTTGGCCGTAATGGCAAGGGTGAAGACCTCCAAATGCGCCAGCATGGAAATCTCCCGCCTTGGGCTCAAGATAAACCCGGTGTATTTTGGAGTGCTGCTGACAAGCATGAACGGGCCAACGGCACGACTTACGTTGAATTGGAGTTTGCTCTTCCATCGGAACTCACACCTGCGCAACGATCTGAATTGGTCCAAGCGTTCGCCGAGAAGGTTTGCGGTAACAAGCCCTACCAGTTTGCCATTCACGCGCCAGAGGCTGCCTTGGGAAAGGTCAGTCAGCCTCACGCACACCTGATGGTTAACAATCGAGTTCCCGATGCTAATGAGCGTTCGCCGGAGCTTCACTTTCGGCGTTACAACGCTGCCCACCCCGAATTGGGTGGATGCAGAAAAGACAGCGGAGGCCGGCATCGGGGGGAAATGAAGGCATTGGCAACCTCTATCCGAGAAACGTTCTCCAATCTGCAGAACCAATATTTAGAGAAGTATGATCACACTGATCGCGTAGATCACCGCAGTTTCCGATCCCGGGGAATCGACAAAGTACCGGAGCGACATCTGGGGCATGCCCGGATTAGGCAAATGTCTGATCAGGCCGTCGGGGAACTGCTGCAAAAGAGGGGCGCTTGACCAGCAGTTGGGCCTATTTCCGGGCCGCTCCACGCGCTTGCGAAGGCTGCAAAGTTGCAAACTTTAGCGACTTTGCTGCCTTAGCTGGCCCCTACTGTGGCGCTTAGCGCCATGTGAGTGGGGCTACGCCTGGGATCGGGATCACTTGTGTTGGTAAGAATTGAATGACGCGCTTCTTGCCGTCCAGTAACTCAAATACGCGCCCAGATAATCCAAGGCATTGAAGCGCGCTTTGAAGCCGCTCCCGTGTCCGAAGGCGATTGGGGCCGCGCTGTAGGATAAAGCTCTTCTCGACATAAATGGATCCGTCGTTCTGAGCGGGGACGGTCATCAACCACCGCTCCAGTAGGATTGCGTCCTGTTGCGCTAACGGAATCTGTGAAGGGCTTCCGAATGTCATCTTGAACTGCGCCAGGTACCAATCACATATTTCGGTGGCGCGCTGGATATACTCGGATCCAATGACATTGATTCGCCCGTCGTAACAGCTGAAAATGGCAGCGATTCGGGCAGCGTTGTCGGCGATTTTGGATGCGAAATCGTTGATGTCCGAATAGAAGCCCCGAGGTGTCTGAAGGCGCTCTATTTTGTTGAATAAATCGATCCATATTACTGCCGCCTGATCGTCGAAACAGATAATGTCATCGGCCGGTTGCGCGTTGTTAATTTGAAGAAGCTCGCTTAAGCGCGCGTGGAAACGCTCGATTGCGCTAGTTTCGAAAAATTCTCCAGGCATGATCTCCCGGAAACCTTGGATAGAGATTGGTCGAGAAACCAGGCAGCGGGCCAGGAAACCGCTGCCGCGCATATGTGATCCCTTGCGGCTCAAGTAGCGATCCATCTCGCTCGGTTGGACCATGAGGGAAATGGTCAGCGCGACATTATTGAGTGCAAAACTTTCACAGGTGACACGGTCTACCGTGGCGCTACCGGAGCTCCATAGTTCCGAATATAGAGCAAGGTTTTCCATTGCAGGTCCGAACAGCAGCTTGGACGCTTCGTTGGAATGCAATGCGGCTGAGCTCGAATTTTTATATAGACCCAGCGCCAGGGCTTGAGGCGTGGTATCGGAATACATTATCTTGGTCAGCCGTGGACGGGGTGGCATTTTATCTTGCAACTCCGTCAATTGAGAAATGGTATCGTAGTTGGAGGTGCCGCTGGCGGCATTCTTCTTGATTTTGCGCAGAAGTCCTGTTCGATGCGCACGCCATGCCATGAGTTCCGTCTCATAGTTCGTCATAGCTCTTTTGTATTGGCCGACCATCGTGGTTTCAAAGGCTCGAATGGGAGTGAGTGCCACGTCATCTGAGCTTGTCTTCCTTTCACCGGATGTTGCAAACGTGAGCAAGGCCAAGCTCAACGGTGAAATTTGGCCGGTGGGACGCTTTAAGCGCGCCAGATGTTGGCTACAAATGGACGCAGCCGACATAACTGACGCTGCGACCATTTCTATCGGCGCCTTGACCTTGGCATGGATGGCAAGGATGGCTTGCTTGAGTTCGGCGGGAAAGCAATCGATGGGAAAATTGCCGGGATTGTTGAAATACTGCATGGCTTGGTACCTCAGCGTGAGCCCGGAGAATTCTTCTTGGCATTGGCGACCTTGTTGGCCAACCACACATCCACCTCCGACTCCACCCAGGCGACCGTGTTTGCCCCCAATTGGATTGGGCGAGGCATGAGCGGATCGTGGCGCGGAGAGGACGGAGACAGCCAATCGTGAAGCGTGCTGTTGGAAATGCCGCCGAGGCGGCGGCGCAGCGCCAGTTTGCGCAGTAGGACAATGGATTCGGATGACATGCAATTGCTCGCAGTTGGTGACGACGGATGGATTTCACCTCGCCTCCCCCGATGCCATCGCAGCCTGCTTGCCGACGTCTTTGGTTGGAGCAGAATTTGACGAATTCGTGCATACGTGATACCGGTCACCTATGCGGGGCAGGGCAAAAAATTTTCAACAAAAAGCCCAGGGAGCTTTCGCGCCCTGGGCTTTTTTCCGTGACTCTGTTTCGGCCGCCAATGTGGCTATTCGCCGACTGACCGCTGCATTGACACCGGCGTAACCATTTCCTCAGCGGTATGCGGCCAGATAGCGTGCGCCAATCCGTGGAACCTCGCTTTACACCGATTCCAGGTCTTCATTGATCAAGTCTTCGAGCAGGCTTGGTTGATCGCCCTGGACTACCTCGCAGTTGGCTGCGAACATCATTCGATTCAGAGATGGATTCTCGTTAGTGAGCTTGTCAATTGTCTCCTGCTTGTGGTGGACCTTGTTCAGCGGACGCCTGCTCAACTAGTCCAATTGCGCAGGTGTCAGGTCATCAAGCTAGGCATCTTGTATACCGATAAGGCAACTTGCCCTGTTCGATGCCAGCGGGCTCAGGCGCTTCCGGCAACTGCACTACAGCACTCGGATAACATCAGCTTCGCCGGTTTTCTGCAAGCGCCCCAGCCCGTTTGAGTGAATCGATGATCTCGCGGCTGTCAGAGAAATGCGATTTCCTTTGAGTTGGAGCGTTTCCAGTGAGACTCTCTACTTCTTCGCGATCTGGTTTTGAGGGAGTATCACTTGAACTCACAGTAGAGCAAAGCGACGTTTTTGGGACGGGTCTCGTCACCGCCACCTTCCCTGGTGCTGGTAGTTCCGCCTGGCATTCCGACAGAATTTGAATCAAAGCTCTTTGCCCAGTACCCATGCCCACCGTCCGCCTGGCCTTCTTTGTAATTGATGCTATGGCTGTGCGCCTTTACTTGGTCGTCTTGCACATTCCCGGGCTCCCGTTTACCTGCGGGGTCAACGTTGCCTGGGTTCCGAAGGTCAATGCCTCGTATGAACCGCCCCTGGGCCGGTTCGTAGAGGCTCCACCCCCCCGGACAGGCGTTTCGGTTAAAGGCCACCACCGCGCCCGCCATTGATGCCTTCAAGGCGGCAACGGAGGCTTCGGCGGCATGCTGGGCCGCTTGCGCCGCATCGACGGCTTTCTGAGCGCATTCGGCCACGGTCGCGCAGGCGGCAGCCGTGTTTGGCGTTGGAGTTGAGGCGCTTTTGGTAGGTTGAGCAACAGCCTGCAAAGCAGACATGGCAACCACCAAAGTCACGATCGTTCCTTTTGAAACTGGCAAACGCATCTCTCGCTCCCGGTCTGGCTATTGAGGATTCACGACGGCAACCCAAGCCGCCGCCAAGGAAGTGAATTTGAGGACAAAATTCCGCTCGATGTACCACGCGCTTGGATCCCCCTTGTAGTGGCACTGTGCTTTTCGTGCGAGACGAACGATCTCACCATACCGATGAAGGAATTCCTTCGCAGGCGTCTCTGGCTTAAAGCCTCTAATTGCGGTGAGGTGCACATCGACGACACCCTGAAACGCTTCCCATGGGTCCCTGATCTCCACTTCGTTTGTCTCTAACTCAATTACTCTGAAGCCAAAGATCGACAGCCCCGGTTTAGCCTTCTTCAGTGTTAAGGCGGCCTCTTTCAAGGCCTGATTCAACTCATCGCTTGCCACGACCACGGCGCATTTAGTTGACTCGATGAGCTTCTCGGCGCGACTTTCAATTTCCTCGGCGAGCATTTCAATCTGAAGAATCAGATTCTGCGCAACCACTTCTCCTCGGTCGATGGCAGCCATGGCTTGCGAAACAATGTCCTTGACATCGGCCAGTCGAGCCTGTATGTCGCTGTTAGCTTTTGCCTCCACTGGCCCGAGATCGTTGATGATCTGTTGAATGCGAATCACGGACTGGAGCATGTTGGCGGACCCAGCGCCTAATTTGAGTGGGTCATTGGCTATGCCCCACACATCGGAAATGAAACTGGCTTGAGCACCCGCACAGGATAGCGCCATTGCAAGGCAAGTCAGTCCTTTGGAAACCGAATAAGACATCAGCAGAGCCTTTCATAGTATGTTGAATACTGTGGTTATCCGTGACGGGATGAGGCAGTTGAGATTGATGGCTGCGCAGCTACAGAACAGCAGTCGTCAGCGATACGTTGATTGGTAGGGCGCACATAGGAAGCCGACCATGTGTTCAGCTAGGTCTGCCGGAGTCTAAGGTCCGTTTGAGCGTCAAATTTCCGGGGGATCGTGAACCGTACTCAGATTTGTGGATGCTTCAACTTGCTAGAGAAGAGCTATGAACAAATCAATAAAGTGCGCTCTTGAAGTGATCGAACGAGTCGCTCGAATGGCGCTGGAATGTCAGGATGAGCATGAGCCCCAATGGTCGGCAATTTTTCGTTCGTCGAGTGGCGGCTTTCCGGTGAGCCTACGATCAGGAGGCGGGCATTAAGCTGAGCCAAGAAGCTCTGATGCAGCCCCGTGCTTATGGCAGTCTTGCCGTCTTGTGTGGATTGAACCCGCTTCGGCTGACCATCGCGAGTCGGAATATGCAAGCTGTGGATACGAGTGAGACGACAGATTACGGTGCGCCCATGGACGGGCCTTCAAGCTTGCGGGCCAATTTGCCGGCAAGCCCACCCGAGCTTCGACGCGGGGCCGTCAAAGCCGGTCCTTGCTCTTGATGGCCTTGATTCGGATTTGCTTCGGGAAAGAACTCCTCGACGATATCCGCACTATCTTCAGCGGATTCTTCGAACACGCCTTCCCCCAGACTTTGCCGTGCAGCAACGTCCAGCGCCACCTGATCGAACCCGCTCGCCTTGCGTGCATCCCAATCGGCCCTTGCCTGGGCGATCCCGTCCTGCATGCTCATGCCGCTGCGCAAGGTCAAATCGACGTAGTAGATCGGCGCCCGATGCGATTGCGTCGTGGACTTGCCGCGCAGCCGCAGTTCCAGCGGCAGCGTGGACAACAGCCCCCCAGACACGGCATGGAAGTAGCGCAGCCGCGTGGACAGGGTGCGAATGCTGTTGAACCCTGTCGTACGAAACACAAACGTACTCAGCTCGTCGTCATCGCCGATCCGCACATTGAGCCGCCCAAAGGGCTTGCAGCCTTTCTCGGCCAGTTCGCAGCCCTCTGGAGTAGGGCAGGGCATGGACTGGATGCCAGAAGCGGTTGAGCGCCTGCAGGTTTCGCCATTGCCGACACACAGCGGTCGTCCGGTTTTCCGGTCAAACAAGCTGTAGCTGGCGCGCATGTTGAGGTCAGGATCGTCGAACAGTAGCCGCACCGGGATCTGGCGCAACTTGGTGTTGGCCTGGCGCAGTGTTTCGTTCAGCGGGTGAGGCACCCAGCCGTCCTTGTTTTGCACCTGGCTGGTGAGGGTGAATTCGTCGTCCTTCTCTGGCAGTCGTTTGCCGTTTTTCTCGACAACCTTGCCGATGGAGATCCGCCCGATGATGGGCGGCGTTAGGGCCAGTCCTTTGAGCATGATGATGTCGTCCTTGTTGAGTTTGATGGTTTCAGCCGCTCACTACGAATCGGCGTGATCCGGGCCTTGTGGTCATGAAGCAGCGGGCCAGTTCGGGTTCGTCCTTGCAAAGCCGAGTCGCGTCCAGCACTTGAGAATCCTTGCTTCGCTTCCAGGTCACATCGCCTGTTTCAAAGATGGCCTTCG
>CAMFGY010000043.1 GCA_945952065.1 uncultured Burkholderiales bacterium
CCAAAGGGGCCGTCAAGCTTCGGTGCAGACCCAGGGTTACGCAGCACGGTGGGGCGACTCGGGTGGCGGTGAAAGAGTGATGTCAAAGTAGTCCAGCCGGACATCGCGGCCACGGAAAAATAGAGCAACAGAATCAGGGTGGAATTTTGAAAGTAGAAATCTGGGACGGCGGCCTCCAAGAACAAGAGATTGCCGCCATCAAAAAAATTGCGGCGACTTTTTCCAATGCTCCACAGAACCATAGCTCGCAAATCAGAGGTGGTTCACTTCGGGATCAGCTTCAGAATAAGCTCGGAATTAACGGCATGTTTCCTTGGAAAGGATATGCCGGGTTCAGATTTGTCGATTCGAAGGGCAAGGAGGGTGAGTTTGATCTGGTGATCGTGACTCACTGCAATGTCATCATCGTCGAGCTGAAGGACTGGAATCATGCGCCCATCACAGCAAATGGCGACATTTGGTTCAAAGGCGACAAGAACATGGGGCGGTCGCCAGTCAGCGTCACGAGAACCAAGCAATACACTCTCACTAACAAGCTGAAAAGGCTTAATCAGAGATTCTCAAACAAGGGATATACCCCGTTTGTTGAATACTTTGTGCTGATGACGGGGAATGCCGATTTCAGTCAGCTTCCCGAGGTTGAACTTCGGCACACGATGTCCCTGAAGGACTTTCTCAAATTTGCGGACAAAGGAGTGTTCGAAAAGCATTTTCGTCCGCACCCAGCTTCAAAGGTTCTAAATCAGGATTTCCAGGTCTTTGATGAACTGTTCCAGAGTGGCAATACGGCGCCGAAAGCACTAAAAATTGGCGGATACACGGCAGTTGAGGAGATTTTTAAGCATCCGAACGCCGTCTACAAAGAATATTTGGCTAGTTCAGAGATATCGAAGGGTACCGAGGCATTGCTTCGGGTTTGGAATTTCAAAAACCTCGATGGCAACAAGGCAGTTACTTCGCAGGGTAGGGCTGAAATCGTGTCCCGCGAGCGGGAGGTGTTGCAGTTCATCAACCACCAGAATCGCGACCTGTACCATCACTGCCTCCGCTCGCTGACCAGTTTTGAAAAGGATGAGGTCACGTCGCAGTACAGCGAGGTATATGAACTGCCGCCTGGACATGTGAGGTTCAATGAATTCGTGGGCAAGTACGGTCAGTCGTTTAATCAGACCGATCGACTGAACCTCACGAAGCTACTGATTGCGAAGTTTGCTGACCTGCATGGCATCAAGATTGCCCATCGCGACATTGCTGATCACAGCCTGTGGTTGTCGCCGTCCAAGGAAATTGCGCTCTCCAACTTCATCTCCGCTTACCACCAACCAATAGGGACCGTTGGAGATTATCGGAACAGTCTTTCGGTGGGGGCTGTTGAGGTCAAGGAGATGCTGGATGATGCATCAACAACCCCGTTCCAGAAGGACGTTCATGCCCTTGGGCTTGTTTCTTGGCATCTCCTGACGGCTCAAAGAATGTCTCCGAAGAGCTTGGAGAACATTCAGAACGAGATACTTTCAAGCAGCGAATGGTACGCAGGGGTTCTTCTTGAAGCAGTGACAGGGCAATACAAGGATGCTTCGGCATTCTTCGATGCACTGAAGAGAGCAGAACCGCAAGGCGAGGTGATACCGACATTCGATGACTCCGAACTGGAAGCCTATCGTCATTCGATTAACCACACACGGCAGTTCCCCGATCAAGGCGAATTTCTGGTTTCGACCGATGATAAAGAGGTCTATTTCTCGGAAGGCAGGCTGGTTAAAGCTTGGTTGAATGTCGGTGGCAAAGGGGATGCTTCGGTAAGCAATTTTCGCGTCCTTGCTTTTTTGAAGCGACTCGACAAGCTGGCAGCAGTGAATCCCACTTACCTTCCGCGTATTCATGAGTACGGGCTGGCGTCGAGGTCGAGCAGCATGTATTTGGTGACCGACGTCGTTGATGGAACGACGTGGGCTGACGCCACACTTGATGATGCGGACAAACTAGGGGTGATCGAGAAGTTGACGGATGCCGTCGAGCATCTTCATGGTCTCGGCATTTCGCATGGTGACCTTCACCCTGGCAATGTGATGCTGGGGAGGGAAAACGGGAATGTGTATCTGGTAGATATTCCTGACTTTTCCCACAACACCGTCGAATCAAAAAATCACCTGTATAGCCCCGAGAATATCGACGGAAGCTCATCAGAACAGCGTGACATCTTTGCGGTACTCCGCATGTCTTGCGAGTTGCTCGGATTGGAGTGGGGAGAGGAGTCCAAAGCCTACCCAAGAGTTTCGGAAGTTGTTCAGTCGGAACTGAGCGATCTGGCGTTTGGTTTCAGGGATTTGGGGCGGTTCAAAAAGGCGTTGACGACCGCAGACGAAGTGCAGGAACAGCAATTCGTCGAAATAACACACACCAATGTTAATCAGCCGATTACGATTTTGCCCGACAACGGGCATCTTTACGTCAAGGTAGAGGCGCCGAAGCCTGGCAAGACGGATTACTCGGTGACTTTTTCTGGCATTGGAGGTTCGTTTGTCGCTTTCTACGACAAGGAGCAGCGATGCTTTGTTGGAGCATTAGCCCCTCGGGTCAGATCTGATGTTCATTTCAGGGTGGCGGAAGAGAGCCAATTCGAAATCTGTACGGCAATTCGCATCAAACCAGGACGACCGGCTCAATTTTCAGGCTTGTCGGAGCATCTTCGCGATGATGACGCCTTCCATCGTTCTATCGAAATGCTCCAGATGGTTCCGCCCGAAATTGATGAGTCGGGACTGAGCCAACAACTCAAAGATGTTTTCCAGAGGGCGGAAGCCTCTATCGGGGAGGAACATTCGGAAATCACGGTCGATATTTCGACGCAGGCACTTTGGCGGGCAATCCTCGCTACGGAGACTGAGTCAAGCCCGAATATCGAATTGAATGGTGTCTCATTCAAACCGTCGGACTCCGAATCTGAACTGGTACTTCCCTATGAGGCGGACATAGACCCGTTGGGTACTTTCGCAAGCACGGATGAAGTCGAGGCTCTCCTCATTGACCAGGATGGTGCAGAAAAAGTCATCGGGGAAGTCTTCCTCAAAAAATCAGCTTTGAACGAAGTCCGCCTGAATAAGGTGCGCAGTTCAGCCTATGGACTTAAAGATGGCGACGCCGTCTTCTTCAGGACCAAACAAGATAGAGCTTCATACCGCAAGCGGAAAGCTGCTCTTGAAAGGCTGCTTGATAGGGAAGGGGTATTGCCTGAACTCCTCGATTTGTTCGACCCAGTCTGCAATAAGGATGCAACCCCCTACAACATTGCAGTTACTGACGAGGACTTCGCCAGATACGACCGCGAGGACCTGCACGGGAACAAGATTAGCCTCAACGAGCAGCAGCGGGAGGCTTTCACCAAACTCCTGAACTACGGTCCTCTGTCGCTTTTGCAGGGACCGCCTGGAACAGGAAAGACGGAATTCATCGCTGCATTCGTCCACTTTCTCGTTGAAAAGCTGAATGTGCGAAGAATCCTGCTGGTCAGCCAGTCTCATGAAGCGGTCAATACGGCTGCCGAACGGATACGGAAGCACTGTGGGAGGTTGGGGACTCCGCTAGAGGTTGTCAGATTCAGCAACCGAGAAGGTGCGGTTTCGCATGGTCTGAAAGACGTGTATTCCCATGCCATCACCGCAGAAAAGCGAGAGTTGTTCAATGCCGAATACCACTACCGCGTTGAAGCACTATCGGATGCTCTGGGTCTCGATGCCGAATTCATCGCCAAGGTCGTCGACGCTGAGTTGAAGCTGTTCAAGCAAATTGACCATCTCGAATTTCTTCTCAAGAGCTTCGAAAACGTTGATGACGAGGGAGATATCAAAGCCCTGAAACCGATCGCCGTTGAATTGGATGAAGGCATCAGAAGCAAACTTCACACGGATTACGGAATCACGCTCTCAAAGGAAAGCTCCGTTTCAGAAGCGAAATCCATCCTGCTCTCAAATATCTGTTCCGAGTATGGAGTTCGTCCAAATGAAGCCAAAAGGGTTCGGGCGTTGGCTCGCATATCCCGTGACATCCAGGATGCACTGTCGGCTGAGAGGGTCAATATCGACGAGTTTTATGCTCGCTCAAGACAACTGGTAACAGGTACCTGTGTCGGCATTGGGCAAGGACACATCGGTATTCACGACAACATCTACGATTTCGTAATCATTGATGAGGCGGCTCGTTCAATCGCGAGTGAACTGGCGATTGCAATGCAGTCAGCAAAACGGGTTCTTCTGGTCGGCGATCATTTGCAATTGCCCCCCTTGTACTCCGATGCTCACAAGTCTGCCCTGGCTCGCCGACTCGGCATCAACGACAAGCATACCGAGCTTGATGAAGTGCTGCGAAGCGACTTTGCGCGTGCTTTCAGTTCGGAATATGGAAAGCAGGCGAGCGCCACGCTGCTGACTCAGTATCGGATGGCTCCTCCCATCGGCAATCTCGTCTCCCATACCTTCTACGACGGAAAACTTAACAATGGGGATCGGGCAGTTCCCGACATCTATGCGGGTGCTCCGAGCCCGCTTCGCGCTGCCGTGACATGGCTGGACACATCATCGCTTGGCGAACATGCCAATCATCAGTGCGACCGTGGCGTCAGTATTTACAACCGTTGCGAGGCAGAACAGGTTATCGATCTGCTCAAGCAGATTTCTGAGAGCGGGCAATTCCTGAACGACCTTTCAGACCTCAAGGACAAGGATGATGCGCTGATCGGTGTCATCTGCATGTATGCCGAACAAAAGCGGCTGATTCGGCAGAAGTTCAACCAGGGTATCTGGAGCGACGGGTTCAAGGCATTGGTGAAAATCGACACTGTCGATAGCTACCAGGGCAAGGAGAACCGAATCATCATCTTGAGCCTGACGCGTTCCGATAAACAAAAGAGTCCTGGCTTCCTGCGTACTCCCAATCGAATCAACGTGGCGATGTCCCGAGCTATGGACCGTCTGTTAGTCATTGGCAATGCGGAAATGTGGAAGACCCACAACAAGGACAAGCCTCTCGGACAGGTTGTTTCCTACATGAACGATATGGGCGAGAGTGCCGGCTACAAGTTCATGTCCGCGAAGAAGACACGCTAAGGTGACGACATTGGAAAACACGACTATTTATCACGAGATTGACTTCCTATTGCCAGCGCAACGCTTCAACATTAATTTTTCGTACATCACTGAAAAAGGGCTGCCGTTCGTACGGGAATTCGTTCTCCGGCTTATCCACCTTGCGCCAATGTCCATGTCGCAGGTAGCAACCTTCTTCGGCTTCTCGCGCAAGGAAGTTCAAGAGGCAATTGATGACCTCGTGGAGCGGGGCGAATTGACTCTGTCTGAAAACGGTCGCCTGACTCTTACCGAGAAATCGAGCAGCTACTTCACTGAACTCGGTGAGGTTCCGCGTTTGTCGCTGCTTCGAGACAGTACGGCTTGCTTGTCTTTTGACCTCGCAACCTTCTCTTGCCTTGGTAAAGACAAATTTTCGGATAAGTGGAAGGCGGGCATTCCAATCAAGGTCGATGACGAGAATGCATCCTGTAGCCAGACTCACGTGAGAAAGCATTTCCAGCGTCAATTCCATGAAATATTGCAGAAGGGGTTCCTTTCCAAGGCACTGACCCAGGACGACAAGGACTCGCCGAACGTCTACACAGTGAACTCGGTGAACAAGATTAAGCATATGCCCGTCAGACTGCCGGTTCATTTCAAAGTGGACGAGGATGGGAGAAACGTCGAGCGAGAGGATTTTGAGAAGCTGAAAAGCTCAGATTACGTCCATGAGCAAATTTCTCTCGAACTGGATCATCTGGCGCGACCCAGTAATTTCGGTGAGATTGCAAAAATCATGATCGAAATCGGGGATGGTGAGACGCTAAAAATCTTTGACTCGAAGGGAAGCTCCTTGAGTCTTCAATTTTTCGAAGACCTGGCAAAGCTAGAGTCCCACAGCCAGAAGAGGCGAACGACCTTTGTTGGACCAATCTACACGTCTTCAAATTGGGAGTTAGTCCAAAAATTACTTGCTCCTATCATCGTTGCGAGGCGCGAGGGCAAGGCAGACGTGGGCCAGACTCCATTTTCTTGGATTGCACCTAGTGACCCGTTCTGGGGGAAGAGCAATAGCCTCCAGGTAAAATTCAGTGAGCTAATCGATAAGGCAAGTACGAAAGATAAGAAGCTCTATTCGCCAACCATTTTCCTACCTGTTTCGGGTCAAGATGATCGGAGGTCGGCCCGCCAGTGGAAAAGAGAGTTCGAGCCAAATACTACAAATGTTCGCGGGCTGACTGAGGGGTTCTTGGGAGGGAATGTTGAGGTTCTCCACTTCGAAGGGGAATTCGTGGTGGTTGTTTATCACGTTTCACTGCCGGAATCCTATCCTGTCACTCTTCCGGTCGGCTTTGTGAGCGCTGAGGCGGACGTGGTCAAGAGCATTGGGCAGCGATTGGCCTCATACCTGGATGGAAACTCAAGTTTTGATCGGCCCAACGACTGTGGGCCAATTGAGCGCCTTGCGGGTATTTCGCAGTAGGGCCATTTGCTCTGGTTCTGCAGGCAATATCCCACCAGGCTGCTATACCGCCCCGCGCGCAAGGGTTGACTTCCACTGGTCAAGCCTGTTTGCCCAGTCTTGCATCATCGTCCGCCGCTCGTCGAGGTAGGTTGCGTGGTTGTATGTGCGCCGAACACTGTTCGGCTCTGCATGCGCTAATTGGGCCTCGATGGCATCGGGCCGATAGCCCATTTCATTGAGCCGTGTGCTTCCCGTGGTGCGAGTGCCATGTGGGCTGTACTTAGTTGCCCAACCGAGCTTCTTGAGTGCCTGCCGCAGAGCTGCGTCGGCCATTGGGCGCTGGCGGTCGTCGCGGTTCGGGAAAACGAACTTCGTGTGCCCTGTGATCGGATGCATGGCCTTGAGAAGTTCAACCGCCTGAGTCGGTAGCGGAACGACGTGCTCTCGCCGAGCCTTCATCCGACGTGCAGGAATGGTCCAGAGCGCCTTGTCCAGGTCGAACTCAGCCCATTCTGCTTGGACGGATTCATTCGGGCGGCTGAGCGTCAGCCACATGAGCTGGAAGGCCTTAATGGTTTGGAAGTTGCCGCCATGTCCATCAAAGTCGTTCAGCAGCTGGCCGACCTCCTCCGCGCTGAGGGCGCGCTTGTGTTGCGTCTTGTTGGGCGGCAGCGCTTTGCGAACCGGCCAAACGGGGTCAGTGTCCGCCCGCAGGGTGGCTACCGCATGCTCGAAGACGCCAGACATGGTGCGCTTGGCTTCAGCTGCCACCGTGGGAGCGCCGCGCTTGACCGTCTTGTTGAGAATGTCGAGAACGTGGGCTGGGGTAATCTGACGCACCGGCAGCTTGCCAATCGATGGGAAGACCACGCGCTCCAGCATATCGAGTCTGCGCTTCTTGGTTACTTCTTCCCAGTCCTTCAGGCCCAGCCACTCCTTGGCGATGGCCTCGAATGTGTTCGCCGAGTCTTGCTCGCGCTTGATGCGTTCGATCTGGCGGTTCTGGACGGGATTGATGCCGTCCCTGACCAGCTTCCGCGCCGCCTCGCACTTCTCTCTGGCCTCGCCGAGCGTCACGCTGGGGTAGTCGCCAAGTGCGAACCACGAGGCCTTGTCATTGAGCTTGAAGCGATAGCGCCAAGCCTTGATGCCGTTGGGTTTGATTTCTAGGTACAGCCCCTTGTAGTCATTGAGGCGGTAGATACCTTCTCTAGGCTTGGCGGCTCGGCACTGGGCATCTGTCAGCATCGTGAAGGTCTCCTGTTCGTCCTCAGGGCTTCATCGTATACACCTTCATCGACCTGGCGCAAGATCCATATACACGCCCGTATCCACTTGCGCAGCGCCACCAGATGTCGTTGCATGCAACGAACTGAAATGAAAAAGCCCCGTATCCACGGGGCTTTGCGTCGATTTCAGTGATGCACTTGCAAGCATGTGCAATCGCCTGAAATGGCTTGTTTGAATCAGACGTTGAACAAGAAATTCAGCACGTCGCCGTCTTTGACCACGTATTCCTTGCCTTCGGCGCGCATCTTGCCGGCGTCTTTGGCGCCTTGTTCGCCCTTGTAGGTGATGAAGTCTTCGAAGGCGATGGTCTGGGCGCGGATGAAGCCGCGTTCGAAGTCGGTGTGGATGACGCCGGCCGCTTGCGGGGCGGTGTCGCCCTTGTGGATGGTCCAGGCGCGCACTTCCTTCACACCGGCGGTGAAGTAGGTCTGCAGACCGAGCAGGCTGAAACCGGCGCGGATCAGGCGGTTCAGGCCCGGTTCGTCTTGACCCATTTCGGCCAGGAACATGGCGCGGTCTTCATCGCTCATTTCCGACAACTCGGCCTCGGTCTTGGCGCAGATGGCCACCACCGGGCCGTTCTGGGCTGCGGCGTATTCCTTCAGGCGATCCAGGAAGGGGTTGTTTTCAAAGCCATCTTCGGCCACGTTGCCGACGAACATGGCCGGCTTGGCGGTGATCAGGCACAAAGGCTTGAGGATGGCCAGTTCTTCCTTGCTGAAGTCGATGGTGCGCACAGGCTTGGCTTGGTCCAGCGCGGCTTGGCAGCGCTCCAAGACCTTGACCAGCGCAATCGCGTCTTTGTCGCCGGCACGCGCCACTTTGTTGTAGCGATGCAGGCTTTTTTCCACCGTACCCAAATCGGCCAAGCAGAGCTCGGTCTGGATCACTTCGATGTCGGCAATTGGGTCGACCTTGCCGTTCACGTGGATCACATTGGGGTCTTCAAAGCAGCGCACCACGTTGACGATGGCATCGGTCTCGCGGATGTGCGAGAGGAACTGGTTGCCCAGGCCTTCGCCCTTGGAGGCGCCAGCCACCAGGCCGGCAATGTCCACGAATTCGACGATGGCCGGCAGGATGCGCTCCGGCTTGACGATTTCGGCCAGCGCTTGCAGGCGCGGGTCGGGCAACTCCACCACGCCGACATTCGGCTCAATGGTGCAGAAGGGATAGTTTTCGGCGGCGATGCCCGCCTTGGTCAGCGCATTGAAGAGGGTGGACTTGCCGACGTTGGGCAGGCCAACGATGCCGCATTTGAGGCTCATGAATGACTTTCTGGGTGGGGCGCCGGTCGCGTGTGCGGGGCAAAAGCGGCATTTTAATCGCTCGGCGGCCCTGCGTGCCGTGGGGGCTGTGGCGCCTGCCTACAATGCCGCCATGCAAAGCTATGAGGTTTTGATTCGTGGGAGCGGTTGCGTCGGGCGCAGCTTGGCACTGGCCCTGAGCGCCCAAGGGCTGCGCGTTGCCTTGCTGGGTAGCGTGGAGGCCAGCCCTGCGCAACGTGAGGATGTGCGCAGCTATGCGCTGAATGCGGCGTCGGTGCGCTTGTTGCGCGATCTCAAGGTGTGGGACACCTTGCCGCCCGAGGCCATCTGCCCGGTCTATGACATGGTGGTGCATGGCGACCAGGGCGGGGCGGTGTTGGAGTTCTCGGCTTGGCAGCAGGGCGTGGGCGAACTGGCATTCATCGTCGATGCCGGCGCGCTGGAGCAGCAACTGGCCTTGGCTCTGCGCTATGCCCCGCATGTGCAGGTGGTGGATGCACCGGTGCCGGCAGAGCTGGTGGCCCTGTGTGAAGGGCGGGACTCGGCCCACCGTGCCGAGCTGGGCGTGAAGTTCGAGCGCCACAGCTATGGCCAATATGGCTTGGCCGCGCGTTTGCTGAGCGATGCCCCGCATCAAGGTGTGGCGTGGCAATGGTTCCGCAGCCCTGACGTCTTGGCCTTGTTGCCGATTGCCAAGCCGGTGCAGGCTTGCTCCTATGGTTTGGTGTGGTCGCTGCCCGAGGCACAGGCGCAAGCGCTGTTGGCGCTCTGCGACGCGGATTTTGAGGCCGCTTTGAATGCGGCGACCGGTGCGGCCGCCGGCTCACTGCGCCTGGCCAGCCCGCGTTCGGCTTGGCCTTTGGCATTGGCGCGGGCGGATGCGGTCAGCGGCCCAGGCTGGGCTTTGTTGGGCGATGCCGCGCACTTGGTCCATCCTCTGGCCGGCCAGGGCCTGAATCTGGGCTTGGCCGATGTGGCTGCATTGGCCCAGGTTTTGGCTGCGCGTGAGCCGTGGCGCCCGCTGGGCGATGAGCGTTTGCTGCGTCGCTATGCGCGGGCCAGGCTGGCGCCCAACTGGGCCATGGGCGAGTTGACCGATGGTTTGCTGAAAGTCTTTGCCAGCGACAAGCCTGCGGTGCGTGAGTTGCGCAACCGCGGTTTGAGCGCCTTGAATGCCGTCCCCCCTTTGAAGCGCTGGTTGACGGCGCGTGCTTTGGGTTCGTGATCCCTCCCCCTCTTGATGACGATGTTGACTTCCAAAAAACTCGGGCTGGTTGCCATGGCCGGCTTGGCGCTTTGCGCCTCGATGACGGCGCAGGCCAATGAAGCCGTGATCCGCAAATCTTTGGCCGACAAGCTCAGCGGTTTGCCCAAGATCGACGATGTGCGCCCCAGTCCCATGGCCGGCTTGTGGGAGGTGCGCATCGGCAACGAAATCCGTTACACCGATGCCAGCGGCAACTATCTGATCGAAGGTGACCTGATCGACCTGCGCACCAAGCGTAATCTCACCGAGGATCGCGTGGCCAAATTGCAGACCATCGACTTTGCTTCTTTGCCCCTGAAGGATGCGGTGGTTTGGAAGAGCGGCAATGGCAAACGCAAGATTGCGGTCTTTGCCGACCCGAACTGTGGCTATTGCAAGCGCTTTGAGCGTTCTTTGCAGGACATGAAAGACCTCACGGTCTATACCTTCTTGATTCCAATTCTGGGCGGAGATTCCCCCGAAAAATCGCGTGCCATTTGGTGCGCCAAGGACTCCAGCAGCAGCTGGCAAGCCTGGATGCTCGAAGGCAAGGCCCCACTCAAGCCCATGGGCGCTTGCGATGATGCCGCCATTGAACGCAATTTGGCGCTCTCGCGCCGCCATCACATCAATGGCACACCCGCCATCATTTTTGAAGACGGCAGCCGCGCGCCCGGTGCGCTCAGCGCAGACCAATTGGAAAAGCGCTTGCAAAGCTTGGGCAAGAGCTGATGGTCTTGGGGCCCTGAGTGCCCATCTCGTTCGCTGGAACCAAACTTTAAATTTCGACGGAGTCTTCGCGCATGTCCGCTGATGCCAGCCCACATATCCTGCCCTCCATGCCGGTGCCGCCTCATGCCGAGCGCTTGGGGCTGCTCGGGCTATTGCCTTTTGTGTTCGGCGCTTTGTTGGTTTGGTTGGTGGGCGGGCGCAATGTGGAAGCCCACGCCTGGATCAGCTTTGCGCTGTCGGCTTATGCGGCCCTGATCATTTCCTTTTTGGGTGGCATCTACTGGGGTTTGGGTTTTCGCCAGCCCAGCCCCAGCTTGCAGCCTTTTGTGTGGGGCGTGATGCCTTCGCTGGGGGCCTGGATCGCGCTGGTCATGCCGGCCTATGCGGGCCTGGTCTTGCACGGTGTGATGCTGATTGTTTGCTACGGGGTGGACCGTCGGCTCTACCCCGCCTTGGGCGCTTCTGCATGGTTGACCCTGCGCTTCCGTTTGAGTGCTGGCGCGGCCTTGTGCTGTTTCTTGGGCGCAGCGGGCAGCTGATTCTTCAGTCAGGGGCCATCCCTCAGGGCTTTATCAAAGGCAGGCATGAGCAGCATCAGCACCATTCACTACCAAGTCGACCTGGCGCAAGCCGCCCAGCATTGCTTTGAGCTTTGCCTGACCATCCCGGCGCCAAATGCGCTGCAGCGCGTCAGCCTGCCGGCATGGATTCCGGGCAGCTATTTGCTGCGCGAATTCGCTCGCCATCTCAGTGGCCTACAAGCCCGCCAAGGCGGGCAGGACTTGGCCGTGCAACAGCTGGACAAGGCCACTTGGGAGATCGCTTGCGCAGGCGATCAAGACTTGCAGCTTCGGTACCGAGTCTATGCCTTTGACAGCTCGGTGCGTGCCGCTTTTCTCGATGCGCAACGGGGCTTCTTCAACGGCACCAGCTTGTGCCTGCGCGTGCACGGGCGCGAGCAGCAAAGCCATGCTTTGAGCTTTGCGGCTGTGCCGCCGAATTGGCAGGTGGCTACGGCCATGACGCCCATGGCTTCGCAGGCCCTGAGCTACCAAGCCGCCAGCTATGCCGAGTTGGTGGACCATCCCTTTGAGCTGGGCCCGTTTTGGTTGGGGCGTTTTGAGGCCGGCGGGGTGGAGCACCAGTTCGTGGTCAGTGGTGCTTTGCCGGTGTTGGATGGTGAGCGGCTGCTGCAAGATGCGCAGCGCATTTGCGAGGCCCAAATCGAGTTCTGGCATGGGCCGGCCGACAAGCGCCGCAGCCCCGTGCCCTTCAGTCGCTATGTGTTCATGCTGAATGCGGTGGATGAAGGTTATGGCGGCTTGGAGCACGCCGCCAGCACGGCTTTGATCGCGCCTCGCCGCGATCTGCCGCGCCTGGGGCAGACCGAGGTGTCAGAGGGTTATGTGCGGCTGCTGGGTTTGATCAGCCACGAGTACTTCCACACCTGGAACGTCAAACGCCTCAAGCCTGCAGATTTTGCGACCTTGGATTTCGCCCAAGAAAACTACACCGAGCTGCTGTGGTTTTTTGAAGGCTTCACCTCGTACTACGACGAGTTGTTCTTGGTGCGAACGGGCTTGGTTGATGAGGCGCGCTACCTCAAGCTGCTGACTACCACCGTCAACGGGGTGCTGGCAACGCCGGGGCGCAAGGTGCAGAGTTTGGCACAGTCCAGCTTTGATGCCTGGGTCAAGTACTACCGCCCCGATGAAAACAGCCCCAACAGCACCATCAGCTATTACGGCAAGGGCGCTTTGCTGGCCTTGGCGCTGGACCTGAGCCTGCGTTTCCTGGGCGAGCCTCAACACAGTTTGGACGATGTGATGCGCGGCCTGTGGCAGCGCAGCCATGCGGGCTTGGACAGCGGTGCCCGTGGCGCCATCTCAGAGGCCGATGTCTTGAGCCTGATTGCGGAGTTGGGGGGCGAAGCGCTGGCGCACGAGTTCAAACAATGGGTGCACGGGGTGGAAGACTTGCCCTTGGCGGCCTTGTTCGAAAAAGCGGGCGTGCTGCTGCGAGCTGACAAGCCGAGCTTGGCGCAGCGCCTGGGTCTGCGGCTCAATGAATCGAATGGCGTCGTCAACGTCAAACATGTTTTGGCCGACTCGCCCGCACAGGCCGCGGGCTTTTGTGCTGGCGATGAAGTGCTGGCCTGCAATGACTGGCGGCTGCGCCGCATCGAAGACGCGGCCTTGACGCTGAGTGCCGGGCATACCGGCATGCGCTTTTTGGTTAGCCGGGATCAGCGCCTCATGACGCTGTCCTTGGACTTGCCGCTGGCTCGCGCACCGGGCGCGGCCATCAGCAGCGGCAGCGAACCGGTCTTGCTGAGCTTGGCTGAGAAAGCGCCAACACGGGTGGCGAGCTTGCGCAAGGCATGGTTGAGCGGCTGAGCCGGCGCCGTCGCGGGCTCGGACCTTCTTTGGGGGCGCTGGGCTTGTGCGTGCTGCTGGTGTTGTTGGCCCATCTGTATGTGCTGCAGCGCTGGCAGGATTTGCTCTTGGACTGGCACGAGGCCGAGCTTCGGCCGATGCCGCCGCGCATGCAAATGGCTTTTGTGCGCGAGCTCAGTCCCAGCTTGAGTCCCACCCGGCCGCCCAAGGCGCCTTCTCCGAGGGCAGCGATGCCCGCGCGTCCCAGGCCGGTGCCCAGCAGCAGCTCAGCGGAGACTCCTTCGTCAGTCAGTGCCGCTGCCAGTGCCGCTGCCAGTGTTGTGGGGGCGCAGCCCTTGGACGAGACCGCAGCGCCGGCGGCTGAAGCTTCGGTGCAGCCAGAGCGCGCTCAGCCGGCTTTGCAAGAAGACGCTCCGGGGGCGTCTGCGCCGCCGCTCGCGGCGGCCTCTGCAAGTGCCGCCGAGCCCAGTTTTGAGCCCGGCCCGGAGTGGCCGCCGTCCACGCAGCTGAACTATGCCCTGACGGGCAATTACCGTGGCGCGATTTACGGCAGCGCCCAAGTGACCTGGATGCGGCAAGGTGCGCATTACCAGATGCATATGGATGTGGCCGTGGGGCCAAGGCTGGCGCCTTTGATTTCTCGGCGCATGAGCAGCGATGGGCAATTGACGCCTGGTGGCATCGCGCCGCAGCGTTATGACGAAGACACCCGCGTGCTGTTGTCGGAGCGGCGACGTTCAACCCTGATCTTTGCTGCGGATGCGGTGACCTTGGCCAATGGCCGTGTGGAGCCCGCTGCGCGTGGCACCCAAGATGCGGCCAGCCAATTTGTGCAACTGACGTGGTTGTTTTTGACGGGGCGCGAGGTCTTGCAAACCGGCAAGGTGTTTGAGCTGCCCTTGGCCTTGCCGCGGCGGCAGTACCGTTGGCGCTATGAGGTGGTGGGCGAGGTGGCTTTGCAAACGCCCATGGGCTTGCTGCCGACCTGGCACCTGAAGCCCAGCAGCCCGGCCAGCGGCGGCGACCTGAGCTCAGAAATCTGGCTGGCACCTTCGCTGCAATACCTGCCGGTGCGCTTGCGCATCCGGCAAGATGAAAACAATTATGTGGACCTGCTGCTGGAGTCCCCGCCGCTGCAAGCCGCCGAGTCCATGCCTGCGCCGGCCACGCCCTCATCCGGCCAGCCCTCTATAGTTGCGCCACAAGTTTCAGACAAGGAGAAGCCATGAGCTACGAATGCATCATCACCGCCGTGCACGGCGAGGGCCCCCGCAAGACCGCCCTGATCACCCTGAACCGCCCCAAGGCCCTCAATGCCTTGAGCGACCCGCTGTTCGACGAGTTGGGCGAAGCCCTGCTGGCTTTTGATGCCGATGACAGCATCGGCTGCATCGTCTTGACCGGCTCTGAGCGCGCTTTTGCCGCCGGCGCCGATATCCCGACCCTGGCTCAGCATGACTTTCAAAGCGCGGTGCGCACCGACATGATCACGCGCAACTGGGAGCACATCCTGCGCGTCAAAAAGCCGGTGATCGCAGCGGTGGCCGGCTTCGCCCTGGGCGGCGGCTGCGAGCTGGCCATGATGTGTGACTTCATCATTGCGGCCGACACCGCCAAATTCGGCCAGCCCGAAGTCAAGCTGGGCGTGACACCCGGCGCCGGTGGCACCCAGCGCCTGCCGCGCGCCGTGGGCAAGGCCAAGGCCATGGACCTGCTGTTGACCGCGCGCATGATGGATGCGGCGGAAGCCGAGCGCAGCGGCTTGGTCTCGCGCGTGGTGCCTGCGGACAAACTGCTGGAAGAAACCCTGGCCGCAGCCGAAACCATCAATGGCTTCAGCGCCCCGGCCCTGCAGCTGATCAAGGAATTGGTCAACCGCAGTTTTGAGAGCGGCCTGAAAGAGGGCGTTTTGTCCGAGCGCCGTGTCTTTCACGCCGTCTTCGGCACCGACGATCAGCGCGAGGGCATGGACGCCTTCCTCAACAAGCGCGCGCCTGTCTTCAAGCACGGCAAGCGATGAGAGCCCCTCGCCCAGTCTCGGCCCGCTGAATGCGGGCCAGCCTGGGCGGTCCCCCGAGGGGACGAGGCCGCTTGCGGCATTGAGCCGCACGCGGCCTCAGGCGGGCCGGCTTGGGAGCGGCCCGGCGCTCGGCCCGATTCTTCGGCGCACCGGCATCGAGCTGGCGCGATGACCGATCAAGCCTCGCGGCGCAGCGCTGGGAACAAGATGATGTCGCGGATGCTGGGCGAGTCGGTGATCAGCATCATCAAGCGGTCGATGCCGATGCCGCAGCCGCCGGTGGGGGGCATGCCGTATTCCAGCGCGCGGATGAAGTCGGCGTCATAGAACATCGCCTCTTCGTCACCGGCGTCCTTGTTGGCCACCTGGGCCTGGAAGCGTGCGGCTTGGTCTTCCGCATCATTCAGCTCGGAGAAGCCGTTGGCGTACTCGCGGCCAGTGATGAAGAGCTCAAAGCGCTCGGTGATCTTGGGGTTGGTGTCGGAGGCGCGAGCCAGCGGCGAGACCTCGACCGGGTAGTCGATGATGAAGGTGGGCTGCCAGAGCTTTTCTTCCACCACGGCTTCGAACATGCCGAACTGCAACTCGGGCAGGGTCCAATGCTTGGGGGCTTCTTCGCCCAGCTCTTTGAGCTTGGCACGCAGCAACTCGGCGTTGTCGGCCTCGGCTTCGCTCAAGCCGGCATGCACTACCAGCGACTGGCGCACCGACAGGCGGGCGAAAGGCTCGTCCAGATGCACGTCCTTGCCGGCGTAGCTGACGCGGGCGCTGCCGGTGGCGGCGCGGGCGGCGTGGCGCAGCACTTCTTCGGTGAAGTCCATCAGATCATGGTGCGTCCAATAGGCCGCATAGAACTCCATCATCGTGAACTCGGGGTTGTGCCGAACCGAGATGCCTTCGTTGCGGAAGTTGCGGTTGATCTCGAAGACGCGCTCAAAACCGCCCACGATCAGGCGCTTCAGGTAGAGCTCGGGCGCAATGCGCAAGAACATCTCCTGGTCCAGCGCATTGTGGTGCGTGATAAAGGGCTTGGCGTTCGCGCCACCCGGGATCGGGTGCAGCATCGGTGTTTCCACTTCCAAGAAGCTGTGCTCGACCATGAAGCTGCGGATCGAAGACACGGCCTTGGAGCGCGCAATGAAGCGGGCGCGGGCGTGTTCGTCGGTGATCAGGTCCACATAGCGCTGGCGGTATTTCTGCTCTTGGTCGGCCATGCCGTGGAACTTGTCCGGCAGCGGGCGCAGGCTCTTGGTCAAGAGGCGCAGCGAGCTGACGCGCACCGACAACTCGCCAGTCTTGGTCTTGAAGAGCTGGCCTTCGGCGCCGACGATGTCGCCCAGGTCCAGGTGTTTGAAGGCGTCGTAGTCCTCTTCGCCCACACCATCCTTGGTGACGAAGAGCTGGATGCGGCCGGTGGCGTCTTGCAAAGTGCCAAACGAGGCCTTGCCCATCACGCGCTTGAGCATCAAGCGGCCCGCCACCGAGACCGACACGGCCTGCGGCTCCAGCGTTTCATTGTCCAAGTCGCCATAGCGCTGCGTTAACGGCAGGGCGCGATGCTGGGGCTTGAAATCATTGGGGAAGGGGACAGCGGTCTTGGCGCGCAGAGCGGCCAGCTTCTCGCGGCGTTCGGTGATCAGCTGGTTTTCGTCAACAGCGACGGGGCTGTGGTGAGGGGCGGCGGGGGTGTGGTGTGTCATTCGATAGGCTCTTTATTGTCCCTTCATTTTAGACCGTGCGAGGCGTCGCCCTTCTCTCGCCCTAGAATCTAAGTTCTTGTAATTTACTGGGGCGGGATACCGTCTCTTCTTGCTATGAGCGTAGCGCTACCCATTCTTGATCGGCCTATCCGGTTTGCTTTAGTCGGCTGCGGCCGAATTGCTAAGAATCACTTTGACGCACTGGCTAAGCACAAGGATCGAGCAGAACTAGTTGCTGTTTGCGATATCGATCAACAAGCGTTGGCGAATGCTGTTGCCGCGACCGGTGCGGTTGGGTATTCAAGTCTTGCTCAGCTGTTGGCGGGGGCTGAGGCCGATATCGTTGTACTAACCACGCCGAGTGGCCTGCACCCCCTGCAAGCCATTGAGGCTGCCCGGGCTGGTGTTCATGTCTTGAGTGAAAAACCGATGGCCACGAAGTTCGAGCAAGGCATGGCCATGGTGCAGGCATGCCGAGACGCGGGCGTGAAGTTGTTTGTGGTGAAGCAGAATCGTCTAAATACCACGGTGCAGTTGGTTCGCAAGGCAATCCAACAAGGGCGCTTTGGCCGCATTTTTTTGAGCACGGTCAATGTGTTCTGGACGCGTCCGCAGAGCTACTACGACGCTGCGAAATGGCGTGGTCGCTGGGATTTGGATGGCGGTGCATTCATGAATCAGGCCAGCCACTATGTTGACCTGTTGGATTGGTTGGTTGGGCCAATTGACAGTGTCCATGCCTATACAGCAACGCTTGATCGCGATATCGAGGCAGAAGACACAGGGGTGCTCAGCGCTCGACTCCGCCATGGCGGCCTTGCCTCGATCAACGTGACGATGTTGACTTATCCGCAGAACCTCGAAGGTTCGATCACCATTCTTGGTGAGAAGGGGACTGTCAAGATTGGCGGTACGGCCGTCAACAAAATCGACCACTGGCAGTTCTCAGAGCCGCATCCTGACGATGAGCTTATTAAGGCTGCGAGCTATGACACAGGGAGTGTTTACGGTTTCGGCCATCCGCTCTACTACGATAACGTCATCAAAACACTTCGAGGTGAGGCTCATGCTGAAGTGGATGGTTATGAGGGCTTGCGTTCTCTTGAAGTGTTGGTTGCTGCCTATCGCAGCGCTAGAGATGGTCAGCGCGTTGGCTTGCCTTTGGTGTTCTGATGATGGCGTTTTGGAAGCACGAGAGCGCCATCGTTGATGCAGGCGCAGAGTTGGGTGAAGGGACCAAAGTTTGGCACTTTGCGCATGTCAGCCCCGGCGCGCGCATCGGAGATCGTTGTGCGTTGGGCCAGGGCGTATATATCGGCAATGATGTAGTCATTGGTGACAATGTACGCATCCAAAACAATGTGTCTGTGTACGACGCAGTGACTTTAGAAGACGATGTGTTTTGCGGGCCTAGTATGGTCTTCACCAACGTGTACAACCCCCGCGCGGCAGTAGCCCGTAAGAATGAATATCGGCGTACTCTCATTCGACGCGGCGCCACTTTGGGGGCGAATTGCACGATTGTGTGTGGGAACACCGTCGGACGCTATGCCTTTGTGGGGGCTGGTGCGGTGGTTCAGCGGGATGTCCCTGATTTTGCTTTGGTTGTAGGTGTGCCGGCGCGGCGGATTGGATGGATGAGTCGATTCGGCGAGCGATTGGATCTACCTTTGCGAGGGGAGGCTGAGGCGAAATGCCCGCATACCGGCGACCGATATCGCTTGCAAGGCGAACTGTGTGAACTGATTGAAGATGGAAAGAGTAAGTAATGAGCAATTTGCCATTTATTGATCTCAAGGCGCAGTACGCTGCTTTGAAGCCCAGCATTGATGCTCGTATCCAGGCGGTGCTGGATCATGGCCAGTACATCATGGGCCCTGAAGTCAAGGAGTTGGAAGAAAAGCTCGCTGGCTATGTAGGCTCCAAGCATTGCATTACGGTGTCGAGCGGCACGGAGGCCCTGCTGATCGCTCTTATGGCGTTAGATCTGAAGCCTGGCGATGAAGTCATTACGACTCCCTTCACGTTTGCGGCGACTGCCGAAGTCATTGTTCTTCTGGGTGGTGTGCCGGTGTTCGTGGATATAGAGCCCGATACATGCAATATTGACGTCACCAAGATCGAGTCCGCCATCACTTCGCGTACCCGCGCCATCATGCCCGTCAGCCTCTATGGTCAAGTGGCGGACATGGATGAAATTAACGCCATTGCCGCCCGGCATGGAAACTTGCCCGTGATCGAAGATGCGGCGCAGAGTTTTGGCGCGAGCTACAAAGGGAAGAAAAGTTGCGGTCTGTCGACTTTCGGCGCAACCAGCTTTTTCCCGAGTAAGCCTCTGGGCTGCTACGGGGACGGCGGGGCGCTATTCACTAATGACGACACGTTGGCGCAGGCGGCACGCGAGATTCGCGTGCACGGGCAGAGTCAGCGTTACACGCATACTCGCTTAGGTGTGGGTGGGCGCATGGATACGTTGCAATGTGCCGTCGTGTTGGCCAAGCTGGAGCGTTTCGATTGGGAGATTGAGCAACGCTTGAGCCTTGGCGATCGATATCAGCAGTTGCTGATCAACTTGCCGGTACAACGCCTCGCGGTTCGTTCTGATCGCAACTGTGTCTGGGCGCAGTTCACGGTCCTCTTGGACGGGCGTCCTAACGTTCAGCAAGCGCTTCAGGCGGCTGGAATTCCAACTGCGATTCACTATCCGCGGCCGCTGCACCAGCAACCAGCTTATGCAGCTTACGGACGGGGTGAGATGCATATTCATAGCGAATCGGCCGGACAGCGAGTCATGAGTCTGCCTATGAGTCCTGATCTCACCCATGAGCAACAAGATCGCGTGATCACTGAGTTGGCAAAGGCTCTGAAAGCGTGAGCTGAGCCCGATGCGCTCGGGCCTGCTCCGCTCCACGCTGACCCTGCTGGCCGGCGGTGTACTGGCGCAGGCCTTGCCGCTGCTGCTGGGGCCTTGGCTGACCCGTCTTTACAGCCCCAGCGAGTTTGGCCAGTTCGCTACGCTGTGGGCGCTAGCCGCGAATTTGGCGGTGGTGGGCTGCGCACGTTATGAGTTCGCGCTGCCGCTGGAAACCCAAGACGGCCCGGCGGCCATGTTGATGGCTTTGTGCGCGCGGCTTTTGGCGGTGATGACGCTGCTGGCGGCGGTGATCGGCGCCTGCCTGGCCTTGACGCAAGACCTGGGGGCGGCTTGGCTCTTGCCTTTGGCCGTTTTGGCCTCGGCCTTGACACAGTGGCTGACGCTGTGGGCCAGCCGGGCCGGGCGCTTCACCGCCTCGGCCTGGTCGCGGGTGATGCAGTACGGCGGTGCGGCGCTCTTGCAGCTCGCCTTGGGTCTGCTGAAACTTGGCGTTTGGGGGCTGCTCTTGGGGCCGATTCTGGCGGGCCTGGCCGCTGCTGCGCTTCTGGCCAAACCGGCGCCTTCGGGCGGCTGGGCGGCGCTGTGGCGCCAGCCTTGGGCGGCGCTCAAGGCCATGGCGAAGAAGCACCGTGAATTTCCTTTGCTCAACACGCCCCATGCTTTTGCTGGCGCCTTGCAAGACAGCGTGGCGCTGTTCTTGTTGGCCTGGGTGTTGGGGGATGCTTCGGCGGGCTTTTGGGCTTTAGCCCTGCGTTATTTGAAGGCGCCGGCCAGTTTGGTGGGGGGCGCTTTGTCGCAGCCGCTCTACACCCGGCTGGTGGCGCTGCAAAGCGCCGAGCAGGCGCGCCATTTGGTGCAGCGTCTACTGGCCTTGCTGCTGGTCTTGGGCCTGGGGCTGGCGCTGGTCTTGATGCTGTGGGGCCCGGCGCTGTTCGTGTTCTTGTTCGGCGAGCGTTGGCTGGAGGCCGGCCAGTTGGCGCGCGCATTGGCTCCCTATATCGCGCTGCACTTTGTGGCCTCGCCGCTGTCGGTGGCCACACTGGCCTGGGGTCAGCAGGCTTGGGCCCTGCGGCTGGCGCTGTGGGGTCAGCTGGCTTTTGCGCTGGGTCTGGGCTTGGGCTTGCTTTGGGGCGGCTTGATTGGGGCGGCCTGGGGGGTGTCTGCGATGATGTCGGCCTATTTCGCATACTTCTTTTTGGCCTTGCCGGCCCGGGCTGCCGTTGCGGCGCCGGCGGCCTCTGTTTGAACCCCTTCTTTGTCCATGACGCTTGCTCCCTCTTCAAGCCCCAGTGCTGCGGCGCCCGCATCTTGGTGGCGGCGCTGTTGGCAGCCGCTCAAGCTTTTGGCCTCGCGCGCCTGGGGCACGCGCATGGTGGGTGGCTTTGTGCGCGGCGATGGGGTGTTTTTGCCCCACACGCGGCTCAGCAATACCTGCGAGATTTTTGATCGGCCGGCCTTGGATGTGGGCGACCATGTCTTCATTGGCCACTTCAGCGTGCTGGATGCCAGCGGCGGCCTGCACATCGGCGAGGGCTGCCAGATCGGTTTCTTCACGGGGCTGTTCACCCACTCCAGCCATGCGGCCATTCGTTTGTATGGCCGCGCCTATGTCAGCACGCCCGAGAAGCAGGCCTATTTCAAAGCGCCGGTGAGTTTGGGGCCCTATTGCTTTGTGGGTGCGCATGCCACCTTGCTGCCGGGCACCCGGCTGGGCAAGGGCTGTCTGGTGTCGGCCTATGCCTTGGTCAGTGGCGAGTTCCCGGACTTCGCCATCATCGCGGGCAACCCCGCCCAGCAGGTGGGAGACACCCGGCGCATGGATGCCCGCTTGCTGGCCCAGCACCCTGAATTGCAGCCCCATTACCTGGCCTGGGCCGGTGAACTCCCACAAGCCCCCGAGTGATGCATGAAAGCCCAAGCGAAGCATGAAATGAACAAGCCCCTGCGTTGGGTGCTGATCGGTGATGGCGAAAGCCCGCACCTTTTGAAGTGGGCGCGCGCGCTGGCGCAGCGGCCCGATATCGAGCTGTGGGCGGCTTCGTCGCGCGGCTTCATGCCCGAGTTTGATTGGTTGATTCCGGTGGGTCGGCGCTACGCCATGAACACGCGGCCCGAGCATGCCGGTGGCAATCTGGGCGTGTTCAAGCAACTGCCGGGCCTGGGCGCCTGGCTGGCCGAAGTGGATGCCGACTGGCTGCATGCGCACTACCTCACCTCGCATGGCACCCTGGCTTGGGCGGCCCGGCGCGGCTGGCGGCTGCGGGGGCGCATCATTGGCTCGGCCTGGGGCAGCGATATTTTGGTGACCCCGCAGCAGGGTTGGGCCTACCGCTGGCTGACCCGCAAGGTGTTGCAAGCCTGCGCGCTGAGCACCTCGGACTCGCAGCATATGAGCGGCGTGATGAAGAGCTTGGGCGCGGCCGAGGTGATGACCTTTCCCTTTGGTTTGGAGGCCATGCCCAAAAACCACAAAGCCGCACGCGTGGCGAAACAGCCTTGGCTGTTTTTTGCCAATCGTGGCCTGGAGCCCATTTACCGGCCTGACCGCGTGATCAGCACTTTTGCTGCGGTGGCGGCGCATGTGCCTGAGGCGCGGCTGGTGGTGGCCAATGAGGGCTCGCTGCGGGAAGCCGTGCAGCAGCAGGTGCGTGAGCTGGGGCTGGCCGAGCGGGTGCAGTTGGTTGGGCGGCTTGATGCCAATACGCAGGCGGGCCATTACGCTCAGGCCAGCTGGTACATCAGCCTGCCGCAGAGCGACTCGGTGGCCGTGTCGGTGCTGGAGGCCATGGCGCATGGCTGCGTGCCCTTGCTCTCTGATCTGCCGGCCAACCATGAGCTCTTGGGTCAGCCCGCGCAGCGGGGCATGATTGTGGACGAGGCTGCTGTGCCCAGCCTGCCTGCGCAACTGCAAGCCCTTTGTGAGCGCTTGCCCGCCATGGCCGCCGCCAACCGCGCCTGGGTGGCCGAGCATGGGCTCTTTGCGCCGGCGGTGGAGGCCTTTTTGAAGCGTGTGAAAGAACTGGATTCGACGACGTGAAGCTGCTGCTGATCAACCATTACGCCGGCTCGCCCGAGCATGGCATGGAGTACCGCCCGTTTTATTTGGCGCGGGAGTGGGTGCGGGCCGGTCATCAAGTCTTGATCTTGGCGGCTACGCAGTCGCATGTGCGCAGCACCCCGCCCCAGCCCGGGGTGCAGATCATCGACGGGGTGCACTACTGCTGGTACGACACGCCGGAGTACGCGGGCAACGGCCTGGGCCGGGTGCGCAATATCTGGAGTTTTTGCAGGCAGGTTTGGGGCGATGCCAAGAACTTGGCCGAGGGCTTTGCGCCCGATGCGGTGATTGCTTCCAGCACCTATCCCATGGACATTTGGGTGGCGCGCAAGATTGCCCGCCAAGCCAACGCCTCGCGCCCCTCGCAGTCGAGTACGCCTGCGATCCCCCAAGGGGATGCGGCCACCCTTGGGAGCGGCCCAGCGTCCGGCCGGACCCAGCTGGTCTACGAGGTGCATGATTTGTGGCCGCTGTCGCCGATAGAACTCAGCGGCATGTCGCCCTGGCATCCCTTCGCGCTGCTCTGCCAAAAGGCTGAGAACGATGCCTACCGAAACGCCGACCGCGTCATCTCCATGCTGCCCAAGGTGCATGAGCACATGGCCGCGCATGGTCTGGACCTGAGCAAGTTGTGCATCGTGCCCAATGGCATCACGGTGGAAGAGTGGCAAGGTGAGCCCGAGCCCTTGCAGGCCGAGTTGGCGGCGCATTTGGCCCTGCTCAAGGCCAGCGGGCGCTTGGTCATGGGCTATGCCGGTTCGCATGGTTTGCCCAATGCCTTGGATATCTTGCTGGACGCGGCCAAGCTGCTGAGCCAAACCGAGGCCGGCCGAAAAATCGCCATCGTCATGGTGGGCGGTGGCCATGAAAAAGCCCGCTTGGCGGAGCGGGTGCAGGCCGAGGGCTTGAGCAATGTCAGTCTTTTTGACCCCATTCCCAAGGCGCAGATCCCCAGCCTCTTGAAGTGCTTTGATGTGGCCTATATCGGCTGGCAGCGCACGCCCATCTATCGCTTTGGCATCGCGCCGAACAAGCTGATGGACTACATGATGGCTGGCTGCGCGGTGCTGCACTCGGTGGAGGCTGGCAATGACCCCGTGGCTGAAGCGGGCGCAGGCTTGACCGTGGCCCCCGAGGACGCGGCGGCCGTGGCTCAGGGTGCGTTGCAACTCGCCGCGTGCACGGCCGCCGAGCGCGCCGCCATGGGGCAAAGAGGGCGCGCCTATGTGCTGGCCCATCACACCTATCCGGTGCTGGCCCAGCGCTTCATCGAGGCCTTGAATTGAGCGTCCCAATATGAGCCCGCGTCAGCAAGAACTCGAGGCCATTGCCCAGCGCTATCAGCGCCGTGCCGAAGCCGTGCCGCTGGATCGCTACAGCCTTTTGCGGCCCGAGGTCTGGCAGATGTGGCAAGAGCGGCAACGGGCTTTGCTGCGTCTGTTGGCGCAAAGACCGGGCACGCCTGCGGAGTGGTGCTTGGCCGAGGTCGGCTGCGGCGCCGGGGGCAATCTGCAAGAGATGCTGCGTTTTGGCTTCAGGCCCGAGCACCTACAAGGGGTGGAGTTGCTGCCCGAGCGCTTCGCCGCGGCACGCGCGGTCCTGCCCGAGGCCGTGGGGCTCTACCTGGGCGATGCGTCCCAGGCGGAGATTGCCCCGGCCAGCCAAGACTTGGTGCTGCAGTCCACGGTGTTCTCCTCCGTTTTGAGCGACGCGGTGCAAGAAAGCCTGGCCCAAGCCATGTGGGCCTGGCTCAAACCCGGCGGCGCCGTGCTCTGGTATGACTTCATCGTCGACAATCCCCGCAACCCGGATGTGCGCGGCGTGCCGCTGCGGCGGGTGAGGGCGCTGTTTCCGCAAGCTCAAATCCGTTGGCAGCGTTTGACGCTGGCCCCGCCGTTGGCGCGGCGGGTGTGCCGCCTGCATCCCCGCGCCTATACCGTGTTCAACAGCATTCCCTGGCTGCGCACCCATGTGCTGGCCGTGATCGAAAAGTCAATTTCATGAGCTCTGAGTCGCCTGAAGTTCCGTTTCTGCCCTTTGCCTTGCCCGAGATTGGCGAGGACGAAATCAATGAAGTCGTCGACACGCTGCGCTCGGGTTGGGTGACCACCGGCCCCAAGGCCAAGCGCTTTGAGCAAGAGTTCGCGCAATTCTTGGGCGAGCCTGAGATCGAGTGCATTGCCGTCAACTCGGCCACCGCTGGCTTGCATTTGGCCTTGGAGGCTTTGGGCATTGGGCCGGGCGACGAGGTCATCACCACCACGCACACCTTCACCGCCACCGCTGAGGTGGTGCGTTATCTGGGAGCGGACGTGGTCTTGGTGGACATTGACCCCCAGACCTTGAACATCGACCCCAAGCTGGTGGAAGCCGCCATCACGCCGCGCACCCGCTGCATCATCCCCGTGCATTACGCCGGCCTGGCGGTGGACATGATTGCCATTTTGGACATTGCCCGCAAGCACGGCCTGCGCGTGGTGGAGGACGCAGCGCATGCCTTGCCCAGCACGCTGGAAAAAGAGCTGATCGGCACCATGGGCAGCGACGCAACGGTCTTCAGCTTCTACGCCAACAAAACCATGACCACCGGCGAGGGCGGCATGCTGGTGACGCGCAACGCCGAGTTGGGCAAGCGCGCCAAGGTGATGCGCTTGCACGGCATGAACCGCGATGCTTTTGACCGCTTCACCGCCAAGGTGCCGAGTTGGTATTACGAGATCGTGGCGCCGGGCTTCAAGTACAACCTGACGGATATCGGCGCGGCGCTGGGTATTCACCAACTCAAACGCTTGCCTGCCTTTCAGCTGCGGCGCGAGGCGATTGCCCAGGCCTATAACGAGGCGTTTGCCGATCTGCCTTTGATCTTGCCGCCGCAAGCGCCCGAGGGCGATGTGCACTCCTGGCACTTGTATGTCCTGCGCTTGAGCGACGCGGCCGACATCGACCGCGATGCCTTCATCGAAGCGATGTTCGCCGCTGGCATCGGCTGCAGCGTGCACTACATCCCGCTGCATCTGCAACCCTATTGGCGCGACCGCTATGGCCTGACACCCGAGCAGTTTCCGCATTCGCAAAAAGCCTATGAGCGCAGCTTCAGCATCCCGCTCTACACCGCCATGAGCGACGCCGATGTGCAGCGGGTGATTGCCGCCGTGCGCCGTATCGCCCTGGCTTGAACTCGCCGCCAAAGCACTCACGCTCACATACCCATGGCCAAGCGGCTTTTTGATCTGATGTGCTCGGGCCTGGGCCTGCTGCTGTTGTCGCCCCTGTTCTTGCTCGTGGCGATCTGGATCAAGCTCGACTCTCCGGGCCCGGTCTTGTTTCGGCAGGAGCGGGTGGGGCGCTTTGGCCAGCCCTTTTTCATCCACAAATTCCGCAGCATGCGGGTGGACGCGCCAGCCCTGGGGCCGCAAATCACCGTGGGCCAAGACCCGCGCATCACCCGCAGCGGCCGCTGGTTGCGCGCCAGCAAGATCGATGAATTGCCGCAACTCTGGGACGTGTTCCGCGGCACCATGAGCTTGGTCGGCCCGCGTCCCGAGGTGCCACGCTATGTGGCACTGTACACACCGGAGCAGCGCGAGTTGGTGCTGTCGGTGCGGCCGGGGATTACCGATCCGGCTTCTTTGCAGTTTCGCCACGAAAGCGAAATTCTCGCCAGGGCGGCAGACCCCGAGCGCGAGTATGTGGAGGCCATCATGCCTGCCAAACTGCAAATCGCCGGTGACTATGTTCGCCATGCCAGCGTTTGGGGTGATTTACGCCTGATTCTGGCTACCCTGGGCGCGTTGCGCCACAAGAACGCGCACTCGCTTGATCTCAAGAACAAATAGCAGCACGCAACAATGAATTGGTTGTCTCTCGATGCCTTTTTGACCCGCATCCGGCCCCAGCGTGAGGCTTTGGCTTTGGCGCTGGACCTTGCTGTGGTAGCGCTGACTTGGCAGGCTACGTATCTGTTCCGCCTTGGCTTTGAGCGTTGGTTCAGCGCCCGGCCTGATTACGACCCTTGGGTGCTGCTGGGTTTTGTTTTGCTGTACGCCCTGGTGCTGAAAGGGCTCAAGGTCCCCAAGGGCATGTGGCGCTTTTCAGGCTTCGGCGAGGTGCAGCGCTTGGCCTTGGCTTGCCTGATCGCCGGATTGATCGGCGCCACCGTGGTCTTGATGGCACAGCTGAGCAAAGTGCCGCGTGCCGTCCTGGCCTTGCATCCTCTCTTCACCCTGATGGGCTTGGCCATGCTGCGCATGGGCTACCGCATGCTGTACGAGCACATGCGCAGCCGCATCAGCGGCAGCGCGCAAGAACAGCGCCGGGCCTTGGTGATGGGCGCGGGCGACGCGGGGCGCTTGCTGGTGGCCGGCATCCAACACAGCCAAGGTTGGGTGGTGGTGGGCTATTTGGATGATGCCCCCGAAAAACGCGGCGCTCGCGTCGGCGGCGTGCCGGTGCTTGGCGCCTTGGAGGAGGCCAAACACTTCGCAGAGCTGCACGGCATCACCCATTTGATCGTGGCCATGCCCGCGGCAACTGTCGCCCAACGTCGCCGTGCGCTTGACCTGGCTGGCCAAGTCGGACTGCCGGTCTTGACCGTGCCCAGCAGCCAAGAGCTGCTGGCTGGCCGGCATGTTGACCAGGTCCGCGACATCGAACCCGAAGACCTGTTGGGCCGTGAACCGGTGGAACTGGACGAGGGCGGCATCAGCGAATGCCTCTCCGGCAAGGTGGTCTTGATCACCGGCGCTGGCGGCTCCATCGGCTCCGAGTTGTGCCGGCAAGTGGCGCGTTATGGCCCGTCGAAGATTGTCCTGTACGAACTCTCAGAGTTTGCGCTCTACACCATCGAACAAGAGCTGGGCGAGAAGTTCCCCCACATTCCCTTGATGCGCCTGGTGGGTGACGTCAAAGACCTGGAACACCTGCGCTATGTCTTTGGCAAATACAAGCCTCAGATCGTCTTCCACGCCGCTGCATACAAACACGTGCCCTTGATGGAAGAAGAAAACGCCTGGGCTTGCTTGCGCAACAACACCCTGGGCACCTACAACGCTTGCCAAGCCGCCGCCGAGCACGGTGCTGAACGCTTTGTTCTCATCAGCACCGACAAGGCGGTGAACCCCACCAATGTCATGGGCGCCACCAAACGCGCCGCGGAATTGGTCATCAGCCACATGGCCGCCGAGTCTGAGAAGCACGGCCAGATCACCAAATTCATGGCCGTCCGCTTCGGCAACGTCCTAGGCTCCAGCGGCAGCGTCATCCCCAAGTTCAAAGAACAAATCGCCAAGGGCGGTCCGGTGACCGTGACGCACCCAGACATTACGCGTTACTTCATGACCATCCCGGAGGCGGCGAGGTTGGTGGTGCAGGCAGGGGCGATAGGGGAGGGGGGGCAGGTTCTAATTTTGGATATGGGCGAACCGGTTAAAATTCTGGATCTCGCACGCGACATGATTCGTCTGGCGGGGCAGGACTCTGCACAAATCAGAATTCATTTTTCAGGCCTTCGGCCCGGAGAAAAGCTGTTTGAAGAATTGTTGGCAGATTCAGATAGCACGGTGCCTACAGGGTTTTCGCGTTTGAGAATAGCCTGTTTGAACCAGCAAAGCGCTGAGACCGAACAGTTAATGGCCGTACTCGAACGTGCCAAGCACTCTTTGGCGCCGCAACCTGATCAATTGCATGATGAACTCGCCCGGCTTGGTTTGGGCTATTGCAACCCTGCAAAGCACGGCGTAGTTCAGCACTAGGACGGGCTCATAAGTGGCTTAAAAAGTCATGAGCAGACAATGAAAAAACCAATTCATGAATAAATTGAGTATGGAATCAAAGGTAGTTGCCGTCGTCGGTTTGGGTTATGTGGGCCTGCCACTGGTTATTGAGTTCGGCAAGC
>CAMFGY010000044.1 GCA_945952065.1 uncultured Burkholderiales bacterium
GATGGGGCGCAGCAGGTCTTGAGTGAAGGTCTGCTCGGCTATGTCTTGCCGCAGCAAGCCATGCGTTGGCCACTGCCCCAGCCCTTGCGGGCTGGCGCGGTGTTGGCGGCGCAATTCAATGATGAGTTGGCGCCACGGCGACTGCCCTTGCGCGATGCGCGGCCCTGAGTCGCTGCTGCAGCAGCAAGGGCTTTTGCTGCTGTGCTGCGCTTTTGTTCCGCTTGGGGCCTGGGCCCAGCCGAGTGCAGCAAGCCCGACGGCAGTGCCCGTCGCTGCCAGTGGTTCGCAGGCCGCTTGGGCCGACCAAACGCTGTATTTGGAGGTCGAAATCAATCGGCAGCCCATGGAGGGGCTGTTTCCGTTTGAGCTGAAGTCCGGACAGTTGTGGGTCCGTGCCGCAACCTTGCGCGCGCTCAGATTGCAATGGCCGGGCAGCGCCACGCAGGCGGCTCAAACCTTGCTGCCGCTGACCCAGTTGCCGGGCTTGCGTATCGACTTTGATGCGCTGCGCCTGCGGCTCAGCCTTCAAGCGCCTTTGGCCTTGCTCGACAGCCCGCCTTTGCAGATCGGTTACCAGCCGCCTGCAGTCTCCAGGCCCGACCCTCAAGAGCAGGCGGCGGGCCTGCTTTTGAACTATGAGCTGTATGGCCAGCGCGATGCCAAGCAAGGCTATGCCGCAGCTTGGAACGAATGGCGCTTGTTTGGCGTGGGGCCTGGCGTGTGGCGCAGCAGTCAGACGCAGCAGTGGACGCCGGCAAGCCAGGGCATGGGCAGCACTTGGCGCAGCCAACGGCTGGACAGCAGCTGGCAGTTGGACCTGCCGGAATCCATGCTCAGCCTGACCCTGGGTGACAGCAGCAGCACGGCCCTGACATGGACCCGCAGCATGCGCTATGCCGGGCTGCGTTTGGCGCGCAACTTTCAGCTTCAACCCTATCGGGCGACCGTGCCCTTGGCCCGTTATGCCGGTGAAGCGGTGCTGCCGTCGGTGGTGGATCTCTACATCAACGGCATTCGAGAGGCGCAAGGCGAGGTCAAGCCCGGGCGATTCCAGGTCGTCGGAGCGCCGGTGTTGAGCGGCTCAGGACAAGCGCAGGTGGTGGTCACCGACATTCTGGGTCAATCGCGGGTGCTTGAGTTTGCGCTCTACAACAGCGCGCGGCTCTTGCAAACCGGTCTCAGCGATTGGGCGGTGGATTTGGGTTGGCTGCGCAATGGATCTGCAAGCGCGGGCTCGGCTTATGCCGAAAAACCCTTTGCGCTGGGCAGTCTGCGCTATGGTTTGACGCGCCGCCAAACCTTGGAGCTTCATCTGCAAACGGCTCAGCAACTGCAGATGGCGGGTGTGGGCGGCGCATGGTTGCTGGGTCAGCAAGGCGGCGTGCTCACGGCTTCCGCGGCCCTGAGCCGCCATGTGCAGACGCAGGGCGGGCAACAGAGCTTGGGCTATGAGTGGCAAAACGGCGGCTTCAGCTTCAATGTGTCGGGCTTGCGCCGGGATCGCCACTTTAGTGATGTCGCCGCCCTGGACGGCGCCGCTTTGCCGCTGCGAACCGAGCAGGCGTTCATGGGCATGGCGCTTGGCCCCGGGCAATTGGGTGCAAGCTATGTGCGCCAAGACTCAAGTGATGGGCAGCGCGCCCGCTTTCTGGGTCTGAGTTGGGCTCAGCCCCTGGGGACATTGGGCTATTTGAGTCTGAGTTTGAATCGTGATCTTGATGGCACGGGCGGCAGCAGCGGCCATGTGTATTGGTCCATGCCTTTGGAGCGTTATTTGCATGCATGGTCCAGCTACGAGCAGGGTGTCAGGGGTCGGGGTTTGACGGTGGGGGCGATGCGGCCCTTGCCCGCCGAGGGTGAAGGGTGGGGCTGGCGCGTCCAAGCTGGGCTTGGCCAAGACGCGGGGGGCAGTGCCGACCTCAGCCACAGCGGCAGCGCGCTGCAATGGCGGCTGGGCGCAGAGGCCCAAGCACGCAGGTCCACCGAGACACAGGCGCGCCGTTGGGGCTATGCCGATGCATCGGGTGCGCTGTTGCTGATGCAAGGCCGCTTGTTCCCCATGCAGCGCACCCATGATGCTTTTGCCTTGCTGTCCACCGATGGCATTGCCGATGTGCCAGTGCTGTTAGAGAACCGGCCCGTGGGCAAGACCGATGCCCAGGGCTTGCTCTTGCTACCGCGGCTCAACGCCTGGCAGAACAATGCGCTGGCCGTTGATGCCTTGGCCTTGCCTGCCGATGTGAGCATTCAGGACACCGAGCGTCAGATCGCACCCGCCGGTGGGCGCGGTGTGTGGGTGCGCTTCCCGATGAAGTTCGCATTGAGTGTGGAGCTGTCGGTCCAAGATGCCGCGGGTGCCTGGTTGCCTGCGGGCAGCCCGGTCCGCCTCAGCACGGGGGAGGCGCTAAGCGTGGTGGGCTATGACGGCCGCGTGTATTTGCAAGACCCGGCCGCTGGGACTGTTTTGCACATGGGTCTGGGCGAAGGGGCTTGCCAGTTGCGTTTGCCTGAGACATTGCCCGCGCGTGGGCATCTCAATCTGGGAGTGCAGCCTTGTCGATGAAGCGATGCCGAGATGGCGGGTGGCGGTTGTGGCTGGCCCTGGGGTTGGTCTGTGCGCTGGCGCTTTGGGCCGGGCCCAGCCGAGCCAGTGACTGTCATGTGGATGGAGACTTCCAACTCAATTTTGGCAAGGTCAATCCGGGGGGGCGCGCTGCAACAAGCACGGTGACTTTTGCCTGCGCCCCCGACTATTCGGAGGCCAAGACCACGCGCTACTACTTGCTCTGCCTGTACCTCGGGCTCGGCGACCAAAGCGCCGGCCAGCCGAGTCGGCGCATGGGCAATTACAACGGGGCCTATCTTCACTATGACCTGTTTGCCGATCCGGCCCACAGCCAGTTGATCGGTGCGCCAGGCAGCAGCCCGGTCTATCAATTGCGCTTGGTGGTGCCGCCGGGCGCCTATCTCAGTGCCCGTGCCAGCATCTATGGCTGGGTCTATCCGGGGCAGCTTGCGCCTGCCAACCGTTTGTTCATGGAGCAGGGGCACGCCGGACGCTTGAGCTGGCGCTACGGCACCAAGAGCTTTCCCGACTCGCCGAATTGCAGTCAGGGGGGCTCGGGCGGCGGCTCGACCAGCTTTGCTTCTGCCGGTGTCTGGGCGAGCTATGACAACAGTTGTTGGGTGAGCGCCAGCGATCTTGATTTCGGTCGCAGCCCGCCACCGCTGACCCCGGTATTGGGCAGTGCGCGGGTGAGCATGCGCTGCCCTGTGGGCACGCAATGGCGTGTGGGCTTGGACGAGGGGCGCAACCACGACGGCACCAGCCGCCGCATGGCTGGGCCCGCAGGCATGCTGCCTTATCAGCTGTATCGGGATGAGGCGCGCACCCAAGTCTGGGGGAATGAGCCAGGGTCCATGCTCAGCGGCGTTTCCGATGCCAGCGGCAGCATTCGGCAGCTCACGGTGTATGGCCGGGTGCCGGCCCAGCCCGCCGCGGCGCTCGGCCGCTACCAAGACACCATTGTGTTGACGCTTTATTACTGAGGCTGCTTCGCCAAGACGGGCCGCCAAGCCTGTGCTGGCGTCTTCGGGCTCGGTGCTTCAATGCGTGGGGTTCAAATGGTCGCGTCCATGCAAACCATAGAGGCCATAGAAGCGCTCGCAGGGCACGCCGATCAGACGACGTTTGTCCGCTTCGACGCTGACGATTTTGTACTCGGGCTTGGCGGTGTCATAGCTGATGAATCGGGGTTTGAGCCGCCCCATGCCATCGGCCAAAGCCATCACGATGGGGCAGGGCAGACTGGCCCCACGGCGCACCACCACCGCCAAATCGCCATTGGCCAGCCGCACCAGTTCGCCCGGCGGATACATGCCAAATTCCTTGATCAGGCTGGCCACCATGGGGTTGTTGGGGCCTTGCTCATAGACCTCGCGGGCCGCGGACTTGATTTCAAGCGCGGGGCGGTTGATGCGTGGGCTGATTTTTGCCAGAAACACGTCCACCAGCCGCAGCAGCTGGGCCATTTCCTCCACCTCACTCAGCCCTCGTGGGTAGCCTTTGCCTCCGGCTTGCTCATGGTGCTGGGCCACGGCTGACAACCATTCCTCATCTTGAACGCCCGCACGGCGCAGGCGTCGAACGGCTTCTTCGGGGTGATCGCGCAAAAGCTCGCGTTGGGCGGCAGCCGGCCGCGCACCGCTCACAGCCAAAGCGCCTTGCAGCTCGATGATGCTGGCGTTCATGGTCAGCGCTGCCTTGACGGCCAGGCGCTGGCGCTCTTCGCTCCAGGCCAAGCGACGGGCCACCATCCAGCACAGCGTGGCCACATGCAAGGAATGGCTGACGCCATAGAGCTTGAGCTGCTGCTGTTCTTGCCGCACGGCTTGGTAAAGCGCCAAGTCGCCGTCTTCTTGGGCCAAGGCAATCACCTCGCTGCCCACGGCTTCGCAGGCTGGGATGAAGTGTTCGCCCTCGCTGAGTTTCTTCAGCAGGGTATCGACCGACCACACCGCCTGAGACCACCGTGTGGTCAGCGGTGGCGCTTCAGCGGGCGGGGTCTTGCCGGCTTCCAGGGCCAACAACTCCTCTTGGTCGGCGTACATGCCGCGTTCCAAGAGGGCATGCAACTGCGAGGCGCTTTGCACCATCTGTCCGCGCGCCAGCAGCAGTCCGCCTTCAGAGTTGCGCACATGAAAGGGCAGCGGGCCTCCGATCTGGATCTGCTCTGCGACCAACTTCAGCAATTGCATGATGGGCCAGCGTTGTTGGGGCTTATCGGGTCGGGTGGCCTGCGCAGGGCCTGTTCGCTGCGCGCGAACAGCAGGGCAGCACACAAAGCTTGCACATCAGAGATCGATTCATTGCGATGCAGGGGTCTCAGCAAGGAGCAGGTGCTCAGTGCGTGGATATTACCTTTGCAATCGAGGGCTCTGGCTCAGAAACTCCACGGCGCGTGGCCGGATGCGCGGGAGACTTGTTCAGCGCTGTCTGTACGCAGCGGCGTCGCGAAACGAGGGCCAGCGGCGCCGCAGCTGCCATCGTGAGCAAGGCTTTCCTGGGCAAGACCTGACCCCATCGAAAGCCGGGCCCGACTTTGGGCCCCATTCAGGCCCCCATTCAGTCTCGCAGTCAGGGCACCGAGGTGGCATGGACAAAGAGGCGATCTACGTCAATGAGCAAGGCGATTGCCGCTGGCATTGCAGCGGCTTTGCCTGGTTGGCGGTACTGAGCTTGATGGCCTGGGCTTTGCAGCGCCGTTTGTACAAGCTGGCGGCTTTGGCCTTGCTCTACAGCCTGGTGGCGGGGCCCATCTGTGCGGCCATCGGCTTGGAGGGCTGGGGTTTGCTGCTGTTTTTTGTGATCCAAAGCTGGGTGCTGGGGCGCTTTTGCAATCGTTGGCATCAGCGCTGGTTGTTGCGTGCGGGCTGGCACTTGGACGCCCGGCCCGCTAGCCCCTTGCGCAGCACTGATCCACCGGGGCGGGGGCACGGGGAGTCGGTCAAATGAGCGGCCTGTGGGCCTTGCCGGCCTGTCTGCATGAGCGCCTGTCGGCGGCCGATCATCCCGCGTCCGAGGGCGCTTTTCTCACGCTGGCCGTCGTCGTTTGGCTTTGTCTGGCGCTTGCGGCCCTGCTGTCTCGCTGGGTCTTGCAAGAACGGTATCGCCGACGGGTGGCGGCGCTGATGAACTTTGAGTCGGTGCACGAGCGGCCACAAGCTTGGTGGGATCGATCCCCCTTTGGCTGTGAGCCCGTCAACCGCGCAGCGAACCCAGTGGATCAAGGGTCCAGCCCACTGAATCGACAGATGTTGGCGCATGCGCAGCAGCGCATCGCTTGGGCAAGCGGGGCCGCGTGGCTGAGTTTTTCGCTGGGGGCTTGGCTGTGCGTGCGCTGGACTTTTGATGCGCCGGGCCTGCTTTTGCAACTGGGCGTGCCCGCGGCAACGCTGCTGGCGACGCTGTCCTTGGTGCTGGCCAATATGCCGCCCGCCTGGGCGCGTTGGAAGTCGGCAAGCCTGCGTTGGGGCGGACTGGTCGGAGGCGTGGTCGTTGTGTGCCAGCCCGGTTGGGAAGAAGCCGGTGCGGCCCTGTTGTTCTTGGGGGCATGGTTGGGTTTGAATTTGCGGGCATCGCGCGGCTTGCTGCGCGCACTGTGGCTGCTCTTGGGCTTGAGCATGGTGGGCTTGCTGCTGCCGGTGATGCTGCTGACGCCGCTGGGTGGCAGCTGTTGGCAGCAAACCATGGCGCAAAGTGAGGCTTCGCTGATTCGCGCCAGCCTGTTGGCGTTGTCCATCAGTTGGGTGGTCTTGGGGGGCTATTTGGCATGGCGCGGCATTGCGGCCCTGGCCCGAGCCCTGATGCGCGGCCGCCTCGGTGAGCTTTCTGCAAGCTTGCTGCTGGACCTGAGCCTGGTGGCCTTGGTCTTGGTGTCGGCCCTGCGCTCTTCGGCGGCAGACACGGCAGCGCCGCAGACGCCCAGCAGCGGTGAAGTGGTGATGGATCTGTTGAGCGGCCTCATGCTGTGCGGTGTCTGCCTGGGCCTGGCGGTGGCGGCCTATGTTTGGGTCTTGCGTTGCCTGCCAGCCCGCCCTGGCCGCGCGCCCCATCTGTTGATGCTCAGGGTTTTTTCCAGAGAGGAAAAGCAGCAGGACCTGCTGGATCAGCTGCAAGCGCATTGGCGCTATATCGGGCCGGTCTCTCAGATTGGCGGGCCGGATCTGGCGCCGCGCAATATCGGGCTTTTCGTCAGCCTGATGTTTTTGTCAGGGCGCTTGCATGAGCTCTTTCTACCGCGGGCCAGCGAACCCCGTCGCTTGCGCAAGCGACTGCAATTGGAGGCTGACCAGGAGGGGCGATTTCGGGTCAATGAGGTCTTTTGCTTCAACTCGGCGTGGCAGGGCACGGTGGAGCAATTGATGCAGTTGGCCGATGTCATCGTGTTGGACCTGCGGGGCTTTTCCGCTGAGCGACAAGGCACGGCGTATGAACTCCATGCACTGCAACGCGCGCATTTGTTGTCTCGGGTGTGGGTGTTGCGAGACTCTCAGACCCGCTGGCCTGATGTGCTGGCGGCGCTGGAAGAGGAGGGGGCACCCGATGCGCGGGGCGTTCAAACACAGCGCTTGTTGGAGCAGCAGTGTTGGGACTGCGACGCCCGCGACCGGCCCGAGCAACAAGCGCAGGCCTTGCAAGACTGGGTGCACCGCTTGGCGGGTTTGCAGCCCTGAGATCGAGGCTCTTGCGGGCTGGTCCACAATGCGACTCTCCTGAGCGCGCCAAGGCCAAGCGAGCCGCATGCGCGCCGCAGAACCAGGGAGGTTTTGTTTTGATGAGTTCGTGTGCCGCCACGGGTCCCGAGGCGTTTTTCCAACTCTTGCAGCTGGCGGATGAAGCCTTGCCTGCCGATCTGGCTGGCGCGCAGGACCGCCTGAGCCAAGCGCATGCGTTGCTACCGCAACAAGCCGACCCTTTTGCCGCGCTGCGGCTGCGTTTGCTGCAGGGCTTGGCGCAGGTCTATGGGGCCGAGCCGCTGCAAGGGCTGGCGCAGCTGTACCGCGTGCGCGCCGAATTGGCGAGTTGTGCCGATTTGAAATTGCGCAGTCGCGTCGAGCGTGGCTTGGCCAACGCGCATGAGGTGCTGGGCACTTATGAGTCAGCCTTGGCCCATGCCCAGGCCGCGCGTGATTGGGCGGAGCAAGCCGGAGAAGAACTCGAGCAATTGCACAGCCTGCGATGTTCGGCCATTTTGCTGTCGCGACTCGGTCGCCCCGAAGACGGCTTGAAGATTTACCAGCAGCTCGACGAGGCCTATGCGCGCTTGGGGCAGCCGCAGGCTCGCATCGCGGTGCTCAACAATATTGGCATCAATTTGAAGAATCTGGGCCGCTTTGAAGCCTCGGTGGACAGTTATGAGGCGGCACTGGCCTTGATGCTCAGCAGCGGCCATCAAGGTCGGCGCAGCTTTGTGCAGCTCAATCAGGTGGAGGCATTGTGCAAAGCGGGGCGTCGTGAAGCCGCCTTGCAATTGCTCGACAGTTTGGCGGCGCAAAAAGACTGGTCGCGCGGCGCCTATGTGCACAGCGAGCTGCTGCGGGCGCGGGGCTTGGTGCTTTGGAGCCTGCACCAAGCCGAGGCCGCGCTGCAAGCTTGGCGTGAAAGTGCCCATGTGGCCCGCGAGGCAGGGCTCAAAGCAAACTTGTCAGAGGCCTTGAAGGAATTGTCCAAAGGCCTGCAGGCCCAGTCTCAGCACCAGGAAGCGCTGAGCTGCTACCAAGAGGCGGTGGCTTTGGACAAGGCCTTGTTCGACGAGCGGGGGCGTCAGCAGCTCAATGCCTTGCAAGTCCAAATGGAGCTGGAAGCGGCCCGTCATGAGGCGGAGTTGCAGCGCTTGCGGCATGTGGAGTTGTCGGGGGCCCATGAAGAATTGCGCCGCTTGAATCAAGCCCTGAATCAGGCCCTGGCCGAGAAAGACCAATTGCTGGCGCAACTGGAAGCCCGCAGCCGCACCGATGGCTTGACCGGCTTGGCCAACCGGCGCCATCTCGATGAGCGCTTGCAGATGGAGTGCGAGCGGTCTGCGCGTTATGGCCATGGCTTGGCCTTGGCTGTGCTCGATATTGACCATTTCAAATCGATCAACGACCGCTGGGGCCATGTGTTGGGGGACGAAGTGCTACGCCAGGTGGCCCAGTTCTTGCGCGGGCACTGCCGCTCGACCGATCTGGTTGCCCGTTACGGCGGGGAAGAATTTTGTGTGATCTATGTTGAAAGCGATCTGGCCTCGGCGCAGACCGCGGTGCTGGCGCTGTGTCAGGCGGTGCGCGAGCATGCTTGGCAGAGCCTGGTGCCGGAGCTGCAAGTCAGGCTGTCTGCGGGCATCGCCTTGCGAGAATCCGATGAGACAGCGCTCGCGCTGTTGCAGCGCGCAGATCGGGCGCTGTATCGCGCCAAGGCCGAAGGGCGCGATCGCGTCCTGCTCGCCTAGGGTGCAGGGATGCACACGATCCGCGGGCGTGGAGCGGTGGCGGGTGGGGTGGAGGCCGCCCTAGGCGGGCGGCGGATTGCCTGCAATCAAGTCGGCGCAATTGGCAACGCCGAAGCGGTCCACCGGCACCCGAAAGCGCAGTCCTTGCCGCAGCGCCTCCCAGCGCTCTCGGGGGAGGCGACAAGTCCAGGTCTGTCCGTCGGCATTGCTCAGCTCGACTTCGTAGCTTTCGTAACGCGCGCCCAAGCGTTCATGGCCCAGCGGTATCTCGGCGTCGGTCTTGCGTTGCTTGTCCGGGTCTGCCCCACGTAGAGGCGGCTGGGGCCACTGGGGCGCTTGCGGCGCGACCCCTTCGTTTTGTGCGCGCCAAGAGGTACGCCAGCCCAGCGCACGGTATTTGCAATGTTCGGCATGGGGTCGCTCCGGATGTCGGGGGTCGGGCAGCCAGCGGCGCGACAACTCGACCGCATCAGCCGGCATCTCGCTGCACCAGCTTGAGCCCAATTCTTCCAGGCGCCGCTCCACATCGATCTCCAAGCGCCAGGTCTTGCGCTCGATGCTGACCAACTTCCCGCTGGGGCCGAAGATGCGCAAACCGGCGAGTGCCAAGCCCCAAAGCATCAGCAAGGCCAAGGCAATGTGCAAAGGTCGGCGAACAAACCAGTGCAAAGGTGGGCGCAACAGCACGAGAGACATGGCGGGCATTGTCGCGTCTGAAGACGAAGGCGGGGGGGGCGTCCATGGCTGCGCTCACTGTCACCGGGGCTTCAAATTCAGTCACTAGACTGAAACGATTGCGTCGCAGTGCTGCCATCGACCCCGCACCTCCAGCGGGTGTATGCAGCGGCCGACGCTCGATTTCTCGTCACAGTCCTCACATGGCCGCCAACGCTGAAGGTATTTTCATCAGACTGACCTGGATGCGCCCTTGGCTGATGGTTGGCGCGCTTGCCTTGCTGAGTGCGTGTTCGCCGCGCATGCTTTTGTTGAACGGGGTGGCCGACGGACTGTCCAGCCAAGCGCAGGACGCAGCCGAAGATGATTTGCAACTGGCCCGCGAGGCCAGTGCTTATCACCTGAAACTCTCGGAAGCGGTGCTGAGGCAAACGCCCCACCATATCGCATTGGCCGAATCGGTGGTGGCGGGCTTCACTCAATACAGCTATGCATTCGTGGCGCAGTCGGCAGACGAGATGGCTGCCCGTGATGCCCGTGCCGCGCAGCGCCAACGTGAACGCGCGGCGCGCTTGTATGGTCGCGCTCAGCAGCATGCGCTGCGCACTTTGGAACTCAGGCATCCCGGCTTCAGCGCGGCCTTGTCGGCTTGGTCTGTTCAACCGGGGGCAAAGCTCCCTGCGAACCTGCGTTTGGCCGACGATGAGCTGGGGTTGGCCTACTGGGGCGCGGCCGCTTGGGCGGCCCATCTCTCTTTGTCAAAAGATCATCCCGACAAGGTGGCCGATTTGCCGCAAGTCGTGGCTCTGGCCCAACTGGTCTGGCTGCACCAGGCCGACTATGCGCAGGGTGGGCTCAGTGCTTTGCGAGGCACCCTGGAGGCTGCGCGCCCTGGCGGCTCGAGTGCAGAAGCCGCAGTTTTGTTCGAGCAGGCGCTCCGGGCAGGCGGCACGCGTAACGCGGGCATCTGGGTGGCCCGCGCCGAGGCCTTGGCTCTGCCGGCAGGGGACCGCGCTCAGTTCGAGGCCTGGCTCCAGCAGGCGCTGGTTGTGGCCCAGAGGCACCCCGATCTGGCCAACCAAGTGATGCGGATCCGCGCCCAATGGCTGCTCGACAGTGCCGACGATTTGTTTTGATCCTCAGGCCTGCTCGCACCGCGCCCATGCGGCCCCGGGGCTCTTGCTTTGTTTGACGAGATTCTTCTTCCACGACCGACCGCTTGTTGCGGCCCCACTTCATGAAAACCATCTGCCGCAAACTGCTGCTTCCCGCCTTGTTGACTTGGGCGGCCTTCGCGCCCACAGCGGCGCAGTCTCAAGCCGTGCAACTGCGTCTGGGCACGGTGGTGCCGAAGCATTCGCTCTATCACCAGCAATTGCTGGAGCTCGGTGAAAGCTGGCGCGCGGCCCAGCCGGGCGGGCGCTTTGTGGTCTTTACTGACGGCAGCCAGGGCGGCGAGGCCGAGATCGCGCGGCGCATGCGCATCGGCCAGTTGCAGGGGGCCTTGATGTCGGTGGTGGGGCTGCGCGAAATCGAGCCCAGCATTGCAGCGTTGCAGAATCTGCCGCTCTTGTTCAAGAACTGGGACGAAGTGGACTATGTGCGCGAGAAGATGCGCCCGGCCATGGAAAAGCGCTTTCTTGATCGCGGCTTTGTGGTCATCGGCTGGGGCGATGCTGGCTGGGTGCGCTTCTTTTCCAAAGAACCCGCCTTTGCGCCCGAAGACTTCAAACGCATGAAGTTCTTTGCCTGGGGCTCCGAACCTGAGCAGCAAGCCATCATGAAGAGCTTGGGCTACACCCCCGTGCCCTTGGAAACCGCCGACATCTTGCCCTCGATGCAAACCGGCATGATCAATGTCGTGCCGTCCACGCCTTACTTCGCCCTGGCCAGCCAGGTTTATGGCACGGCCTCGCATATGTTGGAGATCAACTGGGCACCCATCGTCGGCGCCTTGGTCGTGACCAAGAAAGCCTGGGACGAGATGAGCCCTGCGGCGCAGACCGCGCTGCGCAGTGCTGGCGAGAAGGCGGGCGTGCAAATGCGCAGCAAGGCCCGCCAAGAAGTGGATGAGGCGGTCGACGCGATGAAAAAGCGCGGCCTGCAAGTCAACAAGCCGAACGCCGCCCAGATGCAGCAATGGAACGACTTGGCCGAAAAGCTCTACCCGCGCATTCGCGGCAGCATGGTGCCGGCCGAGACTTTTGATGAAGTCTTTGCGCATCTGAAGGCCTATCGCGCCAGCAAGGGGCGTTGAGCTTGGGTACGTTCAATGGGCGCAGCTGGATGCGCTGGGACGAGGGCCTGTCGGCGCTGGCCTTGGCGCTGATGATGTTGATCCCGATGGTGGAGATCGCCATGCGACCGCTGTTGGGCCAAGGCGTGGACAACGCGCCGGTGCTGGTGCAGCACCTGGGCCTGGTGATGGCCATGTTCGGCGCCTTGGCGGCCGAGCGTCATGGCCACCTGAGCAGCTTGGGTGCCAGCGGCGCCGCGCAACTGGAGCTGGGGCAAGCCAGTGCTTCACAGCGCTGGATGCTGGCCGCTGCAAAAGCCGGCGCGGCCTTGATCTGCGGCGCACTGGCACAAGCCTCCTGGCACTTTGTGTTGAGTGAGCGGGCGGCGGCCCAAGCGCTGGCCTATGGCCTGCCGGTGTGGTGGGTGCAGGCCTGCATGCCGCTGGGCTTTGTGTTGCTGGGGGCGAAACTGGCCTCGCGGTGCGCCCAGGTTTGGCCTTGGCGGCTGCTTTGGGCCTTGCTCTTGCCCTTGCTGGGCTGGTTGACGGCTGCAGCATTGGATGGGCGACCCTTGGCCTTGGTCTGGCCGCTGGCACTGGCCTTGCTGGCTTTGTTGTTGGGCGGCGCGCCGATTTTTGCAATCTTGGGCGGGCTGGCTTTGCTGCTGTTCTGGCAGGACGGTCTGCCGCTGGCCTCGGTGCCGCTGTCGCACTACCAAATCACCGTCAACCCCTCGCTGCCGGCCTTGCCCTTGTTCACCTTGGCCGGGCTGATCTTTGCCCGGACCGGCGCGGCGCAACGCTTGGGCGACCTGTTCTTGGCCCTGTTTGGCGTCGGCGTGCATGGCACGGTGCTGGCGGCAGCCGTCTTGTGCTCGGCTTTCACGGCCTTTACCGGCGGCAGTGGGGTGACCATTTTGGCCCTGGGCGGCCTGCTGCTGCCCTTGCTGCGCAATGCTGGCTACCCCGAGCAGCGGGGCATCGGCTTGGTCACCAGTGCCAGCGCTCTGGGCGTGTTGTTGGCGCCCTCGGTGCCATTGATCATGTACGCGGTGATTGCGCGTGTGCCGATCAAAGACATGTTTTTGGCGGGCTTGATCCCGGCACTGGTGATGGTGGCCAGCCTCTTGTTGGTGGGCGGCTTTTGGCGCACCCGGGGCAGCGGCATTGCTCCTGCCCGAAGCGATGCAGGCAGCTTCAACTGGGCTGCGCTTGGCGCTTGCGCCTGGCGTGCCAAATGGGAGCTGGCTGCGCCGGTGGTGGCCATAGGCGCTTTGGTCAGTGGCTTGGCCACACCCACCGAGAGTGCGGCCTTGACTGCGGCCTACGCCCTGGCCACCCAAGCCTGGGCGCACCGGGAGCTGAGCTGGCGCGCGTTGGGCCGCTGCCTGAGCGAGTGTGCGCAAATCATCGGCGGTGTGATGTTGATTCTGGGTATGGCGCTGGCGCTGACGAATTTCTTGGTCGACGCGGGCATCCCCGATGCGGCGGTGGAGGCCGCGCAAGTCTGGATTCCCAACCGCTACGCTTTCTTGTTGGCCCTGTGCCTGTTTCTGTTTGTGGCCGCGGCCTTGATGGAAATTTATGCCGCCTTGGTGGTGCTGGTGCCTTTGCTCTTGCCCGTGGCGTTGAGCTACGGCATAGAGCCGCTGCATTTCGGCATTATTTTTCTGGCCGCCATGGAGGTGGGCTTCTTGTGCCCGCCCGCAGGCATGAACATCTACTTTGCTGCCGCCATGTTTGGCAAGTCGCTGCGCTATGTGGCGAGCTCGGTTTTGCCGGCCTTGTTGGCGATCTTCCTGGGCACGTTTTTGATCGCCTGCTTGCCCTGGCTGTCCACCGCGCTGCCGGCCTTGTTGAGGCCTTGACAGCACGCCGGCATGACGCTTTGTGCGCCCGACGCGGCCCTCAGTCGTCAAAAAAGCCCGCCAAGGCGGGCTTTGGAAGCATGTGCGGGGCTTGAGGTTTCAGCGTTGTGAAGCCTTTTGGCGTTGGCGAGTGATCAACAAGCCCAGACCCAAGCCCATCATCAGCCATGTGCTGGGTTCTGGTACTGGGCTGACATTGCGCAGGCCCACGGTGTTGATCAGGGTTTGGAACTCGGTATAGGCAAAGGCGCGGTCCTTTGTGCGCTCGATATTGGGCATGCTGGTGGGCGCGGCCCCTGTGGCCATGATGGAAAAGGCCGAATCGCCCGGGTTGGCCAAGGCGGCATTCGGGTGGGGCAGGTTCAAGGTGTGGCCGATCTCATGGGCCACGGTGCCGGCCAGCAGGTTCAGTCGCTGGGTGTCATTGGTCGCCAGGCTCAGCAGGCCGGAGATGGAGTCGGTCAAGATAGAGCCCACAATGCTGCCGTTGGCAACGCTGGCGGTGCCGCTGCTGCCGCGCACGCAGCCCAGGCAGGCTTGGCCCAAAAAGCTTTGGTTGGGGTTGGCGTCACCGATGGCCACGTAGTACCACTCGCTGTCGCCATTGCCGGGGCCGGTCAGCCCGCTGCTGAAGGTGAAGTTGATGTTCAACTCTTTGCCATTGGGCAAGGGGCTGAGGGCATTGGCGCCAAAGCTGGGGTAGCCCAAATAGTCCTTGTTCACCGCGGTCAAGGTGGCTTCGCGCAAATTGGCCAAGCTCGCCGCGCTGAAACCCCAGCTGGCAAAAGACTCGGGCAGGGTTCCCACACCGTAGAGGTCGGTGGTGGCCGAAGGCACAAAGTCCAGCACGATGGTCAGCGCCTGGCTGGGCGCGCCAACGCCCAGACCCAAGGCTAGGCTGGCTGCAGCCAGGGTGGCTTGGCCGCTCTTTTTCCAGTGAGCCGGCTTGTGCACGGTCATCGATGTCTTGTTGTGATTCATAGTTCTTTCTCCAATGCAAAGCGTTGGTCGGCCAGCGAGGGGGCTTGGTGCTGGCGCCCGTGTTCAATGGGCGGCCATGGGTCTTTTTCGGGCCGCATGGCAACGGGCCCAAGTTTCGCCGCTTGAGGCGTGAAATCCGTCACAGATTTGTAGCGAAATACCCACCCCTGCTGGGGCTGCACCGAGACGAGGCACAGGGTTTTCTCGGGGTGCCTGCACTTGCCCGCATGGCGCTTGTTGCTTCGGTAGACTGCAGGGCCGTCAGCGCATCATGGGTCGCGCGCGGCTTGCTTTTTTGCTCCCGAGGTTCACATGACCATTTTGAATACCCAGCGCCTGCGCCTGGAGCCCTGCAGCGATGCGCATTTCGAGGGCTTGTACGAGCTCAACCGAGACCCTGAGGTGATGCGTTACATCACCGGCAAGCCCGAGACCCCCGAGGATACGCGGGCCATGATCGAGCGCGTCAAAGCGCGCTGGGCCGAGTTTGGCTATTCCTGGTGGAGCTTCATCGACAAAGAAAGCGGGCAGATCATCGGCGCGGGCTGCATTCAGCATCTGGGCCGAGACGCCGCCAACCCTTTGGAGATCGGCTGGCGCTTGCGCAAAGACCGTTGGCACCAGGGTTTCGCCTCCGAGGCAGCGCAGGCCATGGCTCAGTTTGCGTTCGAAACCTTGAAAGCTCCACTGCTGGTGGCGGTGTGTGACCCGGCCAATTCCGCCTCGTCTCGCGTGATGGAACGGCTGGGCATGAGTTACCGGGGCCGGGAGCGCTGGTACGACATGGACACGGCCGTGTACCAAATGACGGACCGTGATTGGTTGGCGCGGCAGCTTTGAGGCGGCGGGCCCCCATTCGTCTTGGCCCTTTTGCTTGTACGTTCGACAAAAAAGTGTTCTTCCTATGACTCGCCAAACTCAATACCCCATTCACCCACAGTTCACCGAGCGCTGGAGCCCGCGCGCACTCAGCGGCGAAGCCTTGCCACTGGCCACCTTGATGAGCTTTTTCGAAGCCGCGCGTTGGGCCCCTTCGTCGTCCAATGTGCAGCCCTGGCGCTTTGTTTACGGACTGGCAGGCACGCCCGGCTTCGACGCCATCTTTTCTACCCTGGTGCAATTCAACAAAGACTGGGCGCAAAAGGCCTCGGCCCTGGTGGCGGTGATCTCGGCCAAGAATTGGCCCGCCCGCGAGGGCTTTGAGCCCAAGGCTTTTCCTTCGCACAGTTTTGACACCGGCTCGGCCTGGATGAGCTTGGCCTTGCAAGCGCAGCACGCCGGCTGGGTGGCGCACGCCATGGGCGGCTTTGATGCGGCGGCGCTGGCGCAGGCACTGGGCGTGCCGCAGGACCATGCCATCGAAGCCGTGGTCGCCTTGGGCAAGCAGGCCGACAAATCGGTGTTGTCGCCAGCCCTGCAAGAGCGCGAGGCGCCCAGCGCGCGCAAGCCGCTGGCTGAAATCGTCGCTGAGGGTCAGTTCAGCTTCTGAGCGCGCTTCAGCTTTCGTCGAGCAAGGGGCGCAACTGATCGTCCCATTGCTCCAGATCGGCCTGGCTGATTTGCAACCAATCCAACACCGATTCCCGGTGTGCGCCCCAGTCGGCGTCGTCGGGCAAGCCTTCGTGTTGGCGCATCAGGTGCTCGGCAATCAGGCCGGCGGCGATCAAGGTGTGCACCTCGGGCTCGATGCCGCCATGGCCCAGCGAGCCCAGGTCGTGATGCAGGCGAATGGCTGCCATCAACTCCGGCGCCATATTCCAAGCGCGGGTCAGCAGCGCGCCGGCCACGGCATGGTCGGTGCGATGGTTGGCGTTTTCGGTCGCCACAAAGCTGCGGTCGACCCGGGCCGCGGCTTCCACCATGGTGGAGCCATAGCCGCGCACGCATTGCAGCAGCACCGGCATGCCCACGTGGCAGAACAAACCGTAGGTGTGTGCCAGGTCGGGTGAGAGGCCCGGCAATTGGCGGGCCACAAAAGCCATGGCGATGGCCCGCTTGGTGGATCGCTCCCAAAAGCGCGCCAGATGCGGGCTATTGACCGGGATGGCGTTCTTGAGCAAGAAGCCGGTCATGACGGCAGCGGTTTCACGCAGCCCGATCCGGGTCATGGCTTGGCCGACGGTGGTGCAGGGCATGCCGTCGGACAGATGCAAAGGGCTGTTGGCCAAACGCAGCAAGGTGGCCGACATGGCCACATCGCTGGCGGCGATGCGGGCCACTTCGGTCAGATCGGGTTCCGCAACTGCCATGGCCTGCTGCAAGCGGGCCAGCAATTCGGGGCAGGGCGGAATCACAATTTGCTTGAGTCCGCCGCTTTTGCGAGATTGCTCAACTTCTTGCTGGACCTTCTGGATGCTCATGGGATCGATGTTTGGGGGGAGGGGCGTGTTGCGCGCTTGCGGGCGCGAAACAAAAAAGTGCAGGGGAAAAGGACGGATGCAAAGCCAGCCCCGGGGTCGGCGACCTTCGGGCGGATTTCACATTATCGGCGGGTGTGGCCCGGGCTTGACCCGAAGATGAGGCCGACAAGACCCGATCTGTGAAGTCTGGCCTCGGGAGCAGGGTGTGAAGTCCTGGACGCTGCCGCGCAAAGTTTTCTGGGCTTGCGGCCAAGCCGATCTGTGAAGCGCTTGGCCGCCCTGTAAAGTGCAGCGTATCTTTGCTCGTCTTTCAGGCGCCCTTATTTTTCGCATGCCAGCCGGTTTCATCTCCCCGCATCTGCTCCGGACCTGGGCAGCGGCGCGCCGCTGGCTGGGGGCTGGGCTGGGTGTCTGGCTCTTGACTGGCCTCGTCAGTTTGTTGCCTGCACCCGGCCGCGCGCTCGATCAAGCGCGGCTGGTGGAAGCGGCCGCCAAGTTCAATCCGCGCACCGTGGGCGAAGCCCAGGCCTTGCTGCAAATGATTGAGAGAGCCGGTGCGCAGGACGAGGAAGCGCGCTTGACGACCGTCAACAGCTATTTGAACCGCCGTATCGAGTTCCGCGATGACATCGAGGTCTGGGGCAAAGTGGACTACTGGGCCAGCCCCTTGGAAGCCTTGGACAAGGGGCGCGGCGACTGCGAGGACTACGCCATCGCCAAGTATTTCAGCCTGATTTCTGCCGGGGTGCCGGTGGCCAAGCTGCGCATGGTCTATGTGCGCGCCATGGTGGGCGGGCGCTCGCTGGCGCATATGGTGCTGGCCTACTATGCCGAACCCAATGCCGAGCCGCTGATTCTGGACAATTTGATCGGCGTGGTGCGGCCGGCCTCCCAGCGGCCGGATTTGCAGCCGGTTTTCAGCTTCAATAGTGAAGGCCTGTGGCAAGGTGTGGGGGCCACCTCGGCGGGCGACCCGCTGGCGCGTTTGTCGCAGTGGCGGGACTTGTTGGCCAAGGTCAAGGCCGAAGGGTTTTGAGTGAGCGTTGTTGTTGCATGATCATGAATACAGTCGATTGGGTTTTGTCATGTCCCTGATGCGTCAAGTTTGGTTGCTGGTGGTGGGCGCGGTCTTGCTGGCGCTGGCCGGCAGTGTGGCGGTGTCCACCTTGTCGGTGCGCCAGTTGTTGCAATCGCAATTGCAGATCAAGAACAGTGACAACGCGGCGGCTTTGGCCTTGGCGATGTCGCAGCAGCAAGGCGATGCTGAGTTGATGCAATTGCTGATCTCGGCGCAGTTTGACACCGGCTATTACCAAAGCGTGGTCTGGCGCGCGGCCGATGGCAAGGTGGCTTTTGAGCGCAGCGCGGCCGCCAAGCCCAGTGTGGCGCCGGCTTGGTTTGTGCAAAGCCTGCCGATTGCCACCCAGGCAGGCGTGGCCCAGGTCTCGAACGGCTGGAACGCCATCGGCTCGGTGGAGGTGCTCTCGCATTCGGCCTATGCCCACGATGAGTTGTGGCGCAGCCTGACTCGCATTACCTTTTTGCTCAGCGGCGTTGCCCTGCTCGCAGGCTTGGGCGCGTATCTGGCCTTGCACCGGATTCGCCGCCCATTGGACAGTGCCGTGGCCCAGGCCCGCTCGGTGATGGAAGGCAGCTTTGGTTTGATCGAAGTCTCCAGCGTGCCCGAGCTCAAAGGCTTGACCGAAGCCATGAACGCGATGGTGCTGCGGGTCAAAAGCATGTTTGAGGCGCAGGCCGAACAGTTGCAGGTCTTGCGCGTGCAAGCCCATTGCGATCCCTTGACGGGCATGAGCACTCGCAAGCATTTCTTGGCGGAACTGGAGTCGGCCCTCAGCCGCGATGAAGGCCCGGCCCGTGCTGGCTTGGTGCTGCTGCGGCTGCGTGACTTGGCTGGGCTGAACCAGCGCCTGGGTCGCCCGGCGGTGGATCAGGTCTTGGTCAGCATGGCGGCGGCGGTGATGGCTTATCCCGAGCGGGTGCGCGGTTGCTTGGCTGGGCGACTGAATGGCGCCGACTTTGCGCTCTGGCTGCCCGCGCCCGATGTCGCGGCTGAAACCGCGCAGGCCTTGGCCGATGCCCTGCGCGCCAGCCTGCCGGCCTTCGGCGGCGGCATTCAGGTGGCCGTGGGCGCGGTGGATTTGCCGCGGGAGGCAGCGCTGGGCGTCTGGTTTGGCGAGGCTGATGCGGCCTTGGCCCGTGCCGAGAACCAGCCGGGTTTTGCGGTCGAATCCATGATGGCGCCCAAAACCGAAGGGGCCTTGATGCAAAAAGCCCAAGGCGAGCGCGCATGGCGGGCGCAGATCGGTGAGGCCTTGAAAGACCGGCGCGGGCGCTTGCAGCAATACCCGGTCTTGGACCGCGAGGGTCGCCTGCTGCATCTGGAATGCCCTTTGCAACTGCAGCTGGATGCCCAAGGTGATTTCGAGTCGGCCACCCGCTGGCTGCCCTTGGCGGTGCGCAGCCGTTTGACCGCCGATGTGGATTTGTTGGCGGTGTCGCTGGCCTTGGAGGCCATTGCCGAAGATGGCCAACAGCGCTGCGTCAATATCGCGCCCGCCAGCCTGTTGGACGGCAGTTTTGTGGCCCGTTTGCGTGAGCAGGTTTTCCATGCGCCGCAGGCGGCTCGTAAGCTGGGCTTGGAGTTGGCCGAAGGCGCAGCCATTCAGCACTTTGATCTCTTGTTCGAGATGGGCCGGCAATTGCGTCCGCTGGGCGTGAAGCTGGGCTTGGAACATGCCGGCGCAGGCCTGGCTCAAGTGGAGCGCCTGTATCAGGCCGGCCTGGACTATGTGAAGCTGGATGTGGCGGTGGTTACCGGCGTGTCCGGCGACGCCGCCCGCGCTGCCTTCGTTCGCGGCATGCTGGTGATGCTACGCAGCCTGGCGCTGAAGGTCTATGCCGAGGGCCTGCGCGACGACATGGATGTGCAAGCCCTTTGGGACTGCGAGCTCGACGGCGTGACCGGCCCCTGGGCCACCGCCCAACACAAGGCCTGACCGAGACGCAAGCCTCGCTTTCTGGTGCAGCTTTGCCTTGATGCCGTCGGCTGCTTGGTGATGATCGTCGTTGTCGGCAAGGTGCCCATTGCAGTCTTAGATTTGGGCGACGATCAGGCCACTTGGGGGCTCCACGTCGCTCCTGTCCCCCGCCCCGGGCTCGCGCCCGGGTCTCCTCCTTTACCTCGCGCCGCAGAGCCCCCAAGCGTCCTGATCCAGCACGGCCGTGCTACTTCTTCGAGGACGCGCATCGGTGGAACTGCCGAGTGGCGTCGGGGGTGTGATTCCGCGAGGTAAAGGAGGAGCCGGCGCCTGCAAGGCGACGGCGGGGGACAGGAGCGGAATTGCGCCCCCGGCGGCGCTCGGCACCCAACTCTCCAGCAACGTCCGCTCCGGGCACTTTCTTGTCAGCCACTCTGGACTAAGACCGCTTGAGCTTGGGGACGTTAAGGCTGTTGCAGGAAACCCTCTCAGCCCCTGTGAAGGCACATGCTGCCGTATGGGCAGTCCAGGGCTGCCTCGTCCTTCAGCCGATATCGGCGCAGTGCAGCGCGAAGGGCCGGCCGAGGCGGCGGTCTTCAAAAAAGCGATGCAGGGTCTCGCGCACCGTGCGGAAGGCCAGTTCATCCCAAGGGATCTCATGCTCATGAAAAAGCCGGGCCTCCAAGGTCTCGGGTCCGGGCTTGAACTGGTCAGAAAGCAAGCGGGCGCGGTAGTAGAGGTGGATCTGCCCGACCTTGACCACATTCATCAAGCAGTACAGCGGCAGCAACTCGATTTGCGCGCCGGCTTCCTCATCGGTCTCGCGCAAAGCGCCTTGGGCCGAGGTCTCGCCCAGCTCTAAAAAGCCGGCGGGCAGGGTCCAAAAACCATGGCGGGGTTCGATGGCGCGGCGGCACAAGAGCACCTGGACTTGCCCCTCTTGCTCCCACACCGGCAAGGTGCCCACCACATTGATTGGGTTTTCATAGTGGATGCTGGCGCAGGCCGTGCAGGTGGCGCGCTCGCGGTTGTCGTCGGCCGGCACGGCGTAGTCCACGGCGGCGCCGCAGCTGGGGCAAAACTTGAAGCGTCGAGGAATCCACATGGGCTCAGTTTAGCGGCCCTGTTGCAGTCAGCCGTGGCATCATGCAGGGCCATGGAACTCTTCAATTACTTTCGCTCCTCGGCCTCTTACCGCGTGCGCATTGCGCTGGCGCTCAAAGGGCTGGACTACGACTACCGCGCCGTGCATCTGGCCAAGAACGAACAGTTCGACCCGGCTTATGCCAGTGCCTCCGTCTCCAAGTTGGTCCCCTTGTTGCGCGATGGCGATGCACTCGTCAGCCAGTCCATGACCATCATCGAATACTTGGATGAAACCCATCCGCAACCGCCTTTGCTGCCGGCAGATGCGCTCGGGCGCGCCCAGGTGCGTGCGCTGGCGCAGGACATTGCTTGCGAGATCCACCCGCTGAACAATCTGCGCGTGCTGCGCTACCTCAGCAAAGAGTTGGGCGTGGATGAAGACAATAAAAACCGCTGGTACCGCCATTGGGTGGAAAACGGGCTGGAAGTGGTGGAGATGCGCCTGAAGCAGGGCGCGGGTCGCTTCTGCCATGGCGATACGCCGGGCTTGGCCGATTGCGTCTTGGTGCCGCAAATCTTCAATGCCAAGCGCTTTGACTGCCGACTCAGCCATGTGCCGGAGGTGATGCGGGTGTTTGAAAACTGCATGGCCCTGGATGCCTTTGCCAAGACCCAACCCAGCGCTTGCCCCGATGCCGAGTGATCGGCCCGCGTTTGCCCAAGATTGGCTGATCCCGCAGTGGGCGCCGGGCAGCGATTTGCCGGTGACGGCCTTCATGAGCACCCGCTCCGGCGGTGTGAGCCAGGGGCCCTATGCCAGTTTGAACGTCGGTGTGGCGGTACAAGACGAGCCCGCGGCCGTGGCCGAGAACCGAGCCCGCGTCAGCCAGGCCTTGGGCGCGGCGCCTGTGTTTTTGCAGCAGGTGCATGGCGCCGAAGTGGTGCTGCTGCAGCCCGCCCATGCCCAAGCCGGAGCTGCGACGCTGGTGGCCGACGCCAGTGTCAGCGTAACGCCGGGCCTGGGTGTGGCGATTCAAGTGGCCGACTGTCTGCCGGTGTTGTTTGCCGCACCGGGCGGGGTAGCAGGGGCACATGCGGGCTGGCGCGGGCTCAGTGCTGGGGTGTTGGAGAACACCGTGGCTGCCCTGTGTGAGGCGGCCGCTTGCCGCCCCAAAGAGGTGCGGGCTTGGCTGGGGGCTTGCATCGGCCCGCAGGCGTTTGAAGTGGGCCCCGATGTGCTGGCGGCCTTTGGCTGCAACGAGGCGCCGGTGGACAGCGCCTTCTTCCGGTACCAGCCCAATGCGGCCGGACAAGCGCGCTGGCGCGCTGATTTGGCTGGTTTGGCGCGGCAGCGTTTGCAGACCCTGGGTCTGGGCTTTGTGGGGGGCACGCCGGCGTGCACCTTCAGCGAGTCTTCACGGTTCTTTTCGTTCCGCCGCGAGCCCCGTTGCGGCCGCATGGTCGCTGCCATCTGCTTGAATGCCTGATGTCGCCGCCGCAGCAGCAGTAGCAGCCGCCTGCTCCGCCTGTTCAGCACGCTTGCGGGCCGCCTTTCTCGGGCCCGAACCCAAGATGTACATCACGATGCTGATCGGCAAAACCCCGTACAGAAAGAAAGTTACGATGGCGCCTAATATGGAACCTTGGCTGCTGGTGGCTTCGGCCAGTGCCATCATCAAGGCCACATAGCCCCAGGCGATTGCGATCAGATACATGACATGTCATCGGTTGGTAAGGCAAGCAGGTTACAACAGGGCCTAGGCCATTTGCTGGGGCCCCAACAGTACAGCAGCATTGTTTGAGGAGATTTATGACCCGTAGAACAAGAGCCTCGGCCTCGGCCGGCGAGGAATCCAAGCCCGCCCCTGGGGCCAGCAAGCGGCGCAACCCTCGCGGTGCCAGCGCCTCCCCAACGCGTCAAGAACCCTTGGGCGCCCTGGGGGCCCAGCCCAGCGAGGAAGCGCAGGCCCATGCCAAGCCTGGCGATGGTTTTGCCGATATTTGGAAAACCTTTTCGGCCTTCTCGGGTCTGCAAATCCCGGTCAGCGCCTTGGCTGCGGTGCAAAGCGACTACCTCAAGCAGGCCACCGAACTCTGGAACGCCTCTTTGCAAGGCAGCGTGGCCGAAGCGCCGCAGCCACTGAAAGACCGCCGCTTTGCCAGCCCTGCGTGGAGCAGCAACCCGGCCAGCGCCTTCATGGCTCAGCTGTATTTGCTCAATGCCAAGACCTTGCAGCAACTGGCCGAAAAGGTGGAGGGCGAAGACAAGACCAAGGCGCGCATCCGCTTTGCGGTGCAACAGTTTGTCGATGCTGCATCGCCCAGTAACTTCCTGGCCCTGAACCCGGAGGCCCAGGCCCTGGCCCTGCAAAGCAAGGGCGAGAGCATTGCCAAGGGCATGCAACAGCTCTGGGACGATTTGCAGCGTGGCCATGTCTCGCAAACCGATGAGAGCGCTTTTGAAGTGGGGCGCAATGTGGCCACCACCGCGGGTGACGTGGTCTTCGAGAATGAGTTCTTCCAGCTGATCGAATACAAGCCGCTCACCGAGCAGGTGTACGAGCGGCCTTTCTTGATGGTGCCGCCTTGCATCAACAAGTACTACATCCTCGATTTGCAGCCCGACAACTCCTTGATCCGCTATGCGGTCTCGCAAGGGCATCGCACTTTTGTGCTGAGCTGGCGAAATCCGGATGAGGGGTGCAAGCACTGGACCTGGGATGATTACGTCGAGTCTGCCGTGATCCAAGCCATTGGCGTGGTGCAAGACATCAGCGGCGCCAAGCAAATTGACACGCTGGGTTTTTGTGTCGGCGGCACTTTGCTGGCGACGGCGCTGGGCGTGCTGGCGGCGCGCGGCCAACACCCGGCCGCCAGCATGACGCTTTTGACCACGCTGATTGATTTTTCCAGCAACGGCATTCTCGACATCTTTGTCGATGAAGCCTTGGTGCACCAACGCGAGGTGACCTTGGGCCCTCAAGCGCCCAGCGGGCCGGGTTTGCTCAAAGGTCAGGAACTGGCCACCACCTTCAGTTTTTTGCGGCCCAATGACTTGGTCTGGAACTATGTGGTTGCCAATTACCTGAAGGGTGAGGCGCCGCCGCCGTTTGACCTGCTGTACTGGAACGGCGACTCCACCAATCTGCCCGGCCCGATGTATTGCTGGTATCTGCGTCACACCTATTTGCAAAACGAACTCAAGCTGCCGGGCCAACTGACGGTGTGCGGCGAGCAACTGGACCTGAGCAAGATTCAGGCGCCGGTGTTCATCTACGGTTCGCGCGAAGACCATATCGTGCCCTGGGAGGCGGCCTACCGCTCCACCCAAGTGTTCAGCTCCGAGCGCACCTTTGTGATGGGCGCCTCGGGCCATATTGCCGGCGTGATCAATCCCGCCAGCAAGAACAAGCGCAGCCATTGGGTCGCCGGCAATGCCCAACTGCCCGCCAATCCAGAGCAGTGGCTGGCGGCCGCTGAAGAACGAGCGGGCAGCTGGTGGCCCGTGTGGGCCGAGTGGTTGGCGAGCCATGCCGGCGCCTTGAAGCCCGCGCCCAAAGCGCCGGGCAACCGCAAATACAAAGCCATCGAGCCCGCCCCGGGCCGATACGTCCAACAAAAAGCCTGACCGACACGAAGCTGGCGGCTGCTTCTGCAGCCGTTCAGCGCCTAACCTTTATTCTTAACGGAGAGTGCGACAGATGACTGATATCGTGATTGTGGCGGCGGCCCGCACCGCCATTGGCAAGTTTGGCGGCACCTTGGCCAAGACCCCGGCCGTGGACCTGGGCGCAACCGTGGTGCGCGATCTGCTGCGCCGCAGCGGTCTGGATGGCGCGCAGATCCATGAAGTCATCATGGGTCAGGTGTTGACGGCAGGCGCGGGGCAAAACCCGGCGCGTCAAACCGTCATCAAAGCCGGCCTGCCCAATGCGGTGCCCGCGATGACCATCAACAAGGTCTGCGGGTCCGGCCTGAAAGCGGTGATGTTGGCTGCGCAGGCGATTCGCGATGGCGACTCTGAGATCGTGATCGCTGGCGGTCAAGAGAATATGAGCTTGAGCGCCCATGTGCTGCCGGGCTCGCGTGACGGCCAACGCATGGGGGACTGGAAGCTGGTCGACACCATGATCGTGGACGGCCTCTGGGACGTCTACAACCAGTACCACATGGGCATCACCGCCGAGAACGTGGCCAAGCAATACAGCATCAGCCGTGAAGCGCAAGACGCCTTGGCCTTGAGCTCGCAGCAAAAGGCCGCAGCAGCGCAAGACGCTGGCCGCTTCAAGGACGAAATCGCCGCGGTGACCATTCCGCAGAAAAAGGGCGATGCCATCGTCTTCGACAGCGATGAATTCATCAACCGCAAGAGCAATGCCGAAGCCCTGGCCGGGCTGCGCCCCGCATTTGACAAGGCCGGCAGCGTGACCGCCGGCAATGCCTCGGGCCTGAATGATGGCGCTGCCGGCTTGCTCTTGATGTCGGCCGCCAAGGCCGCCAGCTTGGGCCTGACGCCGCTGGCCCGCATCGCGTCTTACGCCTCGGCGGGTTTGGAACCCTCCATCATGGGCATGGGCCCGGTGCCTGCGGCCAAGAAGGCGCTCGAGCGCGCCGGTTGGAAGGCCCAAGACCTGGACCTGCTGGAAATCAACGAAGCCTTTGCCGCACAGGCCTGCGCGGTGCATCAGGAAATGGGCTGGGATCTCTCCAAGGTCAATGTCAACGGCGGCGCCATTGCGCTGGGTCACCCCATCGGCGCGTCCGGCGCCCGGATCTTGGTGACCTTGCTGCATGAAATGCAGCGCCGTGATGCCAAGAAGGGCATTGCCTCGCTGTGCATCGGTGGCGGTATGGGCGTGGCCTTGACGGTCGAACGCTGAGTTCTACGAACAACACAAAAGCGGCTCGATTAGGGGCAACCCGCTTGACCCGATGCAGGGCTTGCGGGAGCCTGAATGAGCCGATCGGCCTATCTACTGTGGAGATCTTCAGATGAGTCAGAAAATTGCATACGTCACCGGCGGCATGGGTGGCATTGGGACCGCCATGTGCCAGCGCTTGTACAAGGACGGCTTCAAAGTCATCGCCGGTTGCGGCCCCAGCCGTGACTACGACAAATGGCTGTCTGAGCAAGCCGCGCTGGGCTACACCTTTTACGCCTCGGTGGGCAATGTGGGTGACTGGGACTCGACCGTCGCCGCCTTTGACAAGGTCAAGGCCGAGCACGGCACCATCGATGTCTTGGTCAATAACGCAGGCATCACCCGGGACGGCATGTTCCGCAAAATGAGCAAGGCCGACTGGGATGCGGTGATGAACACCAATCTGGACAGCATGTTCAACGTCACCAAGCAAGTGATCGAAGGCATGCTCGACAAAGGCTGGGGCCGCATCATCAATATCTCTTCGGTCAACGGTGAGAAGGGTCAATTCGGCCAGACCAATTACTCGGCCGCCAAGGCGGGCATGCACGGCTTCACCATGGCCTTGGCGCAGGAAGTGGCCAGCAAGGGCGTGACCGTGAACACGGTGAGCCCAGGCTATATCGGCACTGATATGGTCAAGGCCATCAAGCCCGAAGTGCTGGAAAAAATCGTCGCCACCATCCCCATCAAACGCCTGGGCACCCCGGAAGAAATCGCCGCCATCGTGGCTTGGCTGGCCGGCAATGACTCCGGCTTCACCACCGGCGCCGACTTCAGCTGCAACGGCGGCCTTCACATGGGGTGAAGTCGGACCGAGCCCAGTCCTGAGGACTGGGCGACGCCGACTGAACGACGCCCCACGT
>CAMFGY010000045.1 GCA_945952065.1 uncultured Burkholderiales bacterium
TCCGATTTCACTTCACACCTTAACAAGGTGTCCATGAAACCGGCAGCAGCCCACATTGACGTGACGCTAAAGGCACTCTGCTGCCGCCAGAGTTTCGGCTCAATGCCCGCCAAGCCTCCCCGCGGCCACCTACTCATTCGCTCAGCAGCTCCGCGAACTTGCCGTCTCAGCCCGCCGTTCGTAGAAAGAGCGACCACATCGGCGCAAGCCTTTAAGCTTTTCCAAACCCGTCCGACACAAATTGCCTCCCTACCTTGCGGCATTCTGGCTAGGCATGTGTGCGGGGCAGGTTCTAGCCCATGTTTCGCCCAAAGTGTTCGCATTGGGTGTTGCGCAGCCGGGAGACGGCGTGGGGCATGGGCGGAGAAAGACGCGGGCGAGTCAGGAGTTGCAGAAGTCAGCTATTGATCAGAGTTCATAAGGGCTCAAAGATAAGGGGTGACCCTGCGCGCTGCACATTCACGGGGCAATAACGTGGACAACAAGCGGCAAGATCCTCCAGACGTCGCCGAAACTACGGCACATCGATTCAATCCCAAGCATTCTGTTGCTCGATCAGAAATGAACCCAGAGATTCACGTTTACAAACCGACGCCCACCGTCCAGGGTGAAGGTGGTGGACTTGGTGTTATTGGACAGCCTCGTTCGGCCTCATGAACAACCACGCTCTCGCACTTCAGCTATGGCCAGAAGCGGCGCTGCAATTCGCCGCGCAAGTCTCAAAGACAGAAGAGATGAATGCATGGTCGCCAGCGGCACTCGTAGAAGATGAGTTGATCTACAGCATCACAGGTCGTCGATACGAACTGCGGCTCGCGCCTCGCGTTATCGGCATCACTAACGATGGGCTCCTGTCCGTTCAAACCAGTCTGCGATGCACAAGCCGCCTCGCCGAGGCGCTTGCGAGAGAGTTGCACTTGCATGAGTGCTGGAACCAAATCCCGTACTACAGGATCGGAACATTTACGCTATTCGTGGAGTGGTTTGCCGGAAACGCGGCGGCGACTCCTCAATTCAGACCCACTCGCTGGCATAGGCCACCCGTGGCAGAAGATGTTCGGGATTGGCTATCTCTGCTCGTACCGCTCCATCCCATCATTCGAGCGGTTCAGACGGACGCGCCGCTCTCCCCGATCTTCAGGAGCATCTCGTTCGCCGAAGCCAGAATCCCGGGTTCCAAACCTCAATGGGGAAGTCAGTTCGATCGTTTGGTCAGCGCCTTGGACATGAATTCGCCTGAAGAAGTGGTCTGCCTCCTGGACGCTGAACTTCGATCTCGTCAAGACACTCTCCAAGATAAAACCGGAAACGATCCTGTTGAGTGCGAGCTTGGTCGCCTTCGAGCTTGGCTATGTCAACCGGGCGCAGCGCCGCAGGAGGCCTACCCCCTCTAGTAGGACTCCCCATCATTGCTACCCCCAATAGCAAGGCTCAACTCTTCGGTTTTTTTCATTTGTAGACCTGTGTTCTGAACAGCAAGAACGCTACGAGGAACAGACTGAATGAACATCTACAGGCGGGCTTGATTAATGCGGGCCATGCCACTGCCCGACTTTCAAGCCGCTTAGCAGGACCGCTCCCATTCGCGCTGCGTCATCGGCGCAGCGCTGCCCGCGAACCTACCGCCCTCTCCCACCGCTCAATCACACGTAACCTTCAAAACCCCTCCAACACAATCTTCCCCCGCGCCTTGCCGCTTTCCAGCAAGGCATGGGCGCGGCGCAGATTGTCGGCCGTGATGCGGCCGAAGTGTTCGCCCTGGGTGCTGCGCAGGCGGCCAGCGTCGACCAGGCGGGCGACTTCGCTGAGCAAGCGGTGTTGCTCGATCTGGTCGGGGGTGTCAAACAGCGAGCGGGTGAACATGAACTCCCAGTGCAGGGACACGCTTTTGCGCTTGAGTTTGCCGATGTCGATGCTGCCCGGCGCCGGGTCGTCAATCAGGCCGAAGCGGCCTTGCGGTGCGATCAGCTCGGCAATCTGCTCGAAGTGTTGGTCGGTCTGGGTCAGGCTGATCACATACTTGGGCGCGGGCAGGCCGGCATCCTTCAGCTGCTGGGCCAGGGGCTGGCTGTGGTCCAGCACCTGATGGGCGCCGAGGTCGCGCACCCATTGCGCCGTCTCGGGGCGCGAGGCGGTGGCAATGACTTGCAAATCGGTCAATTGCCGGGCCAGCTGAGTCATGATGGAGCCCACACCACCGGCCGCGCCGATGATGAGCAGGCTTTCTTGACCGCGACTCGCCGCGCCAGCGCGCGGCACCCCCAGGCGCTCGAAGAGCATTTCCCACGCGGTGATGGCGGTCAGCGGCAAGGCGGCGGCCTCGGCGTCTGAGAGCGAACGAGGCGCCAGCGCGGCAATGCGCTCGTCCACCAAATGCAGCTCGGCATTGGCGCCGGGGCGATGCAGGGCACCGGCGTACCAGACCCGGTCGCCCGGCTTGAACAAGCTGACCTGCGCGCCGACGCTTTGGACGATGCCCACCGCATCCCAACCCAAGACCTTCCACTGACCGGGGTCGGCGCTCACGCTCTTGCGGACCTTGGTGTCTACCGGGTTGACGGCAATGGCTTTCACCTCAACCAGCAAATCACGCGGGCCGGGCTGTGGCGCAGCCAGAGCGACGTCCTGCAAGGCCAGCGCGTCGCTGAGGGGCAGTGCTTGTTGATAGGCAATGGCTTTCATCGGGGGTACTCCTGAAGACGGATTTTGTAGACGTTGAAATGAAGCATTAGCAAAAAGGAAAAGAAAAACAAAGTGCAGCACTGCCTCATGCTGGCACAGGCTCCTGCCACGCGAGGTAGTCGCTGTAGCCCACATGGCTGCCACCAAAAAGCAGCTGGGCGTCGAAGCTGGCCAGGGACCGTTGCTGGCGGTAGCGTTCCGGCAGATCGGGGTTGGCAATGAAGGGGCGGCCAAATGCTATGGCATCCACCAGCCCGCTGGCGATGAGGGCCTGGGCGCGCTCTCGGGTGTAGCCCCCAGCCACGATGATGCGGCCGGCAAAGGCCGTGCGCAGCTCTCGCCGGAAGCGCTCGGGCACTTGCGGGGCATTGCTCCAGTCGGCCTCGGCCAAATGAAGATAGGCCAGACCCAGGGCGGACAGCGCCTTGGCGCCTTGCAAGATGGTGGGGATGATGTCCGGGCAGGCCATATTGCGGGCCGTGATGAAGGGCGCGAGCCTCACCCCCACGCGCTCGGGGCCCACCTCCTCGGCCACCGCTTGCGCCACCTCCAGCAAGAAGCGCAAACGTCTGTCACGGCTGCCGCCATAGGCGTCGTCGCGGTGGTTGGAGGTGGTGCGCAAAAACTGGTCAATCAAATAGCCATTGGCGCCGTGGATTTCCACTCCGTCAAAACCGGCGCGCAGCGCATTGGCGGCCGCGCGACGGAAGTCCTGCACGATGGCGCCAATCTCCTGCGGGCTCAGGGCGCGCGGCACCGGGCAATCCACCATGCGGCCCACGCCGTCCTCACCCGCCACCCAGACCTGGGCCTCAGACGCCAGGGCCGAGGGCGCCACCGGTGCCTGGCCGCCATGAAAGCTCTCATGCGACATGCGGCCCACATGCCACAGCTGCAAGAACATGCGGCCGCCCCGGGCATGCACCGCCTCGGTCACGCCACGCCAGCCTTGGACTTGCGCTTCGCTGTGAATACCCGGGGTGAAGCTATAGCCTTGGCCTTGCGGCGAGATCTGCGAGGCCTCGCTGATGATGAGGCCGGCGCCGGCGCGCTGGGCGTAGTACTCGGCCATCAAAGCATTCGGCACATTGCCGGGCTGGCTGCTGCGGGCCCGCGTCATCGGCGCCATCAACACACGATTTGGCAGGGACAAAGGGCCCAGGCTGAGGGGCGAGAACAAGGAGGGGCTGGACATGGCGAAAAATTCCTTTCGGGTCGGGTCTCAAAGCATGTCGCCAGTGTGCGGATTCAAGGCGCCGCAACCCAGGCCTCTTGGGGCGATTCACTTTCAATGAAAATCGAACGATGAGTCGAATCGCTGATCTGGAATTGCTGTTGCGCACCGCCGAGTTGGGCAGCCTCACGGCGGCGGCCAAGGCCTTGGACCTGTCGCCTGCGGGGGCCAGCGCCGCCATCAAGCGGCTGGAAGCGCAGTGGGGCCTGGCTTTGTTTGTGCGCAGCACCCGCAGCCTGCGGCTTTCGGCCGAGGGTGAGCGCCTGCTGCCGCACTTTCGACAGGCGCTGGAGGCGATTGCCACCGCCCGCGAGCTGGCCTCAGGCACACGGCGCGGCGCTGTCTTGCAAGGCGAGCTGCAAGTCGCCCTGCCCTCGGACCTGGGCCGCAATGTGCTGCTGCCGCATTTGGAGGCTTTTCAGCAACGCCACCCGCAGCTGGCTTTGCGCCTGCATCTGTCGGACCGCAACACCGATTTGATGCGGGCGCCGGTGGACCTGGCCCTGCGCTATGGCGCGCCCAGCGACTCGGCCCAAGTGGCGCTGCCGCTGCGGCCCGACAACCGCCGCCTGCTGGTGGCCGCCCCCGCTTACATCGCCCGTTACGGCGTGCCGGCCTCGGCGGCCGACTTGGCGCAGCATGAAGCGCTGCGCTTCATGTTGCGCGATGAATTGCCCAAAAGCTGGCGGCTGCAAATCGGCGGCCAATGGCAGGACGTGCCGGTGCAAGGCCGGCACGCCGCCAACGACGGCGAGCTGGTGAAGCGCTGGGCCCTGGCCGGCATCGGCATCGCCTACAAATCACAGCTGGATGTGCAGGCCGAGTTGCGCAGCGGCCAGTTGCTGCATTTGCACCCCGACTGGCTGGGCGAACCCTCGCCGCTCTACCTGGTGGTGCCCGGTCGGCGCCAACTGACGCCTGCGGCACGGGCCCTGCGCAACTGGCTGCTGCCGCGCTTGGAAGCCCTGCAATTGGAGCGTTAGCGGCTGTCTGCGTCTAGCGCCCGCCCATAGCCGCCCCCACCCGGGGTGCGAATCACAAACACATCGCCGACTTGCATGTCCACCTGGCCCAGATGCGGCAGGGGCTCCACCCGGCCATCGGCGCGCTCCACCCAGTTTTGCCCCGGCGCGCCGGGCTCGCCGCCGGCCATGCCGAAGGCGCCTTGCTGGCGGCCATTGCTGAGGATGGAGGCAGTCATGGGCTCCAGAAAGCGGATCTTGCGCAGGCCGCCATCGCCGCCGCGCCACTGCCCGGCGCCGCCGCTGCCGGCGGCGATTTCGTAAGACTCCAGCCGCACCGGGAAGCGCCACTCCAGCACCTCGGGGTCGGTCAGGCGCGAGTTGGTCATATGGGTTTGCACGACGCTGGTGCCGTCGAAACCGGGGCCCGCGCCCGAGCCACCCGAGAGGGTCTCGTAGTACTGATGCTGCGCATTGCCAAAGGTGAAGTTATTCATCGTGCACTGCGCCGAGGCCATCACGCCCAAGGCGCCATACAGCGCATTGGTCACGCAGCTGGAGGTCTCCACATTGCCGGCCACCACCGCCGCCGGTGCGCTGGGGTTGAGCATGCAGCCCGGCGGCACGATCACCTGCAGCGGCTTCAAGCACCCGGCGTTGAGCGGAATCTGGTCGTCCACCAGGGTGCGGAACACATACAGCACCGCCGCCAGGGTGATGGAGCGGGGTGCGTTGAAATTGTTCGTCAGCTGCTGCGGGCTGCTGCCCGTGAAATCAATGCGGGCGCTGCGCTGCACCGGGTCCACCTGCACGGCCACCTGGATCTGCGCGCCGTTGTCCAGCGCCAGCGTGAAGGCGCCGTCTTGCAAGCGGCTGATGGCGCGACGCACCGACTCTTCGGCGTTGTCTTGCACATGCTGCATATAGGCGGCCACCGTGTCGGCGCCGTAATGTGCAACCATGGCCTGCAGCTCTTGCACGCCTTTTTCATTGGCAGCGATTTGAGCGCGCAGATCGGCCATGTTTTGCGCCGGCTTGCGCGCCGGGTGCAGCCCGCTGGCCAGCAGCGCCAGCATCTCGGCCTCGCGCAGCTGGCCCCGATCCACCAGCTTGAAGTTGTCGATCAGCACGCCTTCTTCTTCGATACGGGTGGAGAACGGCGGCATCGAGCCCGGGGTGATGCCGCCGATGTCGGCATGGTGGCCACGCGAGGCCACAAAGAAGTCGGGCTTGCACGGTGACAGGCGCGGCGGCTCGCCGGCAGCGGCGGGCAGGAACACCGGCGTCACCACGGTGATGTCGGGCAGATGGGTGCCGCCCTGGTAGGGGTCGTTCAGCACGAACACATCGCCGGGCGCCATCTCGGGGTTGCGCGCCATCACCACCTGGATGGACTCGCTCATCGAGCCCAGATGCACCGGGATGTGCGGCGCATTGGCGATCAGCTCGCCGCGCGCGCTGAACAAGGCGCAAGAAAAATCCAGCCGCTCTTTGATATTGACCGAGTGGGCGGTGTTCTGCAGGCGCAGGCCCATTTGCTCGGCGATGTTCATGAACAGATTGTTGAAAACCTCCAGCATCACCGGGTCCACCTGGGTGCCGATGGCGTGGCGGCGGCTGCGCGGCAGCACGCGGCACATCTCCAAGCCGCCATCAGGGAGCAGGCGCGCCTGCCAGCCGGGGTCCACCACGGTGGTGGCGTTTTGCTCAGCCAAGATGGCGGGGCCATCGATCAAGGCACCGGGGCGCAGCTGTTCGCGCCGATGCAAGGCCGCCGGCCGCCAGCCGGCCGGGCCCGCATCATCGGCGGGGCAGTACATGGCACGCAGCGCGGCGGGCTCGGGCCGGTAAGGCGCCACCTCGGTCGCACCGAGGCCAGATGCCGCCGAGGCATGCGGCGTCAACTCACGCGCAATGCACTCCAGCGCCACCGCTTCAATGAGCAAATCACGGCCCGGCATCAAGAAGGCAAAGCGCTGCCGGTAAGCGGCCTCAAAGGCCGCGCGCAGGTCCGCCACCTGGCTGTGCGGCAGCAGCTCGCAAGGCAGGGCGGTGTCGGTGCCCTGGTAGCGCAGCAGCAAGCGCGCGCGGCTGCGCAAGGCCGCTGCCGGCGCACCTTGAGCCAGCAGTTCGGCCTGCGCTTCTTGGTCCAGGCGCTGGGCCTGCGCACGCGCGGCGGCCAAGCCGGCCTCGTCCAATGCGCGCTCCACCGAAGACTCACGCAGCGCGCCTTGCTCGGCCAGGCCCATGCCATAGGCGCTGAGCACGCCGGCCAAGGGGTGGGCCAACACCCGGCTCATGCCCAAGGCATCGGCCACCAAACAGGCCGCCTGCCCGCCCGCGCCGCCAAAGCACTGCAAGGTGTAGGCCGTCACGTCATAGCCACGTGCCACCGAGATGCGCTTCACCGCATTGGCCATGCTGCCCACCGCGATTTGCAGCGCGCCGCTGGCCAAGGCTTCGGCCGCGTTGGGGCCCTCCACCGCACGGCTGGCCTGTGCCAGCTCGGCAAAGCGCGCGGCCACGGTGTCGCGGTCCAGCGGCTGATCGGCATGGGGGCCAAAGATGGCCGGGAAGAAGTCGGGCTGGATGCGACCCAGCATCACATTCGCATCGGTCAAGGCCAGCGGCCCGCCGCGCCGGTAGCTGGCCGGGCCAGGGTTGGCGCCGGCCGACTCAGGGCCGACGCGCAGGCGCGCGCCGTCAAAGCGGATGATGCTGCCGCCGCCAGCCGCCACCGTGTGGATGCTCATCATCGGCGCGCGCATGCGCACGCCGGCCACCTCGGTTTCAAAAGCCCGCTCATAACTGGCCGGGTCCGCGGCAAGATCCCCCTCGTGCTTGTAGTGGCTGACGTCGGTGGAAGTGCCGCCCATATCAAAGCCAATCAGCTGCGCAGCGCCGGCCGCCAGCCCGGTGCGCACCATGCCCACAATGCCACCGGCCGGGCCGGACAGAATCGCGTCCTTGCCCTGGAAGCGCTGCGCCTCGGTCAAGGCGCCCGAGCTTTGCATGAAGTACAGCGGCACGCCCGGCATCTGCTCGGCCACCTGCTCGACATAGCGGCGCAGAATTGGCGACAGATAGGCGTCCACCACCGTGGTGTCGCCGCGCGGCACCAGCTTCATCAGCGGACTCACGCGGTGTGAAACCGACACCTGGGTGAAGCCGATCTCGCGCGCCAGCGCCTCGGCGCGCAACTCATGCACCGGGTAACGGTAGGCGTGCATGAAGACAATGGCACAGGCGCGCAGCCCGGCCTCGAAGGCGGCTTGCAACTCAGCGCGCAATGCCGCCTCGTTCAGCGGCCTCAAGCATTCGCCTTGGGCGCTCAGGCGCTCTTCGGCTTCGAGTACACGGCTGTAGAGCAGCTCGGGCAGCACGATGTGGCGGTCAAACAAGCGCGGCCGCGCCTGGGTGGCGATGCGCAGCGCATCCCGAAAGCCGCGGGTGGTGACCAAGACCGTGGCGTCGCCCTTGCGTTCCAGCAAGGCATTGGTGGCCACGGTGGTGCCCATCTTCACGCAGTCCACTTGCTGGGGCGTGATGGGCTCGCCGGGCCGCAGGCCCAGCAGGCGGCGTATGCCCTCGACCGCCGCGTCGCGGTACTGCTCGGGGTTCTCAGACAGCAGCTTGAGGGTGCGCAACGTGCCATCGGGCGCACGACCCACCAAGTCGGTGAAGGTGCCGCCCCGGTCGATCCAGAACTGCCAGCGCTGGGCGGCAGCAGGAAGGGCAAGATCAGCGCAAGCGTCGCTAGGGCACATGGGCAAGGGCCTCGGTTTGGGGTCAGCGGGCATTGTCCCGGCCCCACCCCTGCGCATCAAACAACAAATATTTTACGAAGCCCATCGAAATTTTCGATGAAGCCCGTGACGACTCAGCCGCGCTGGGCGAAGGGCTGGACCGTGGCCAGCAGCGTTTCGATCAGGCTCGAGGCCGGGTCGGGTCGATAGCTGGCATGCAGCTGCAGCGGCGCCAGCTCAAAGTTGCAGGGCAAGATGTGCACATCGCCCGCCGCGCTGCTTTCGCGCAGCGCGCGCTGCGCCACGGCCTGCGGCAAGGTGGCAATGCCAAAGCCCGCCCGCACCAGCTGCAGCAGGGCCGCCACCGAGGACAAGGTGTGGATGCGCGGCGGCTCCTGACCCGCGTCTTGAAACAGCTGCAAGAGCGCTTGATGCGGCTGTGAGCCGCGCTGAAAGGTCAGCAGCTCATGCGCCGCCAAGTCCTTCAAGCCATAGCGGCGGCGCCGCCCCGGCAAGGGCGGCAGGCTTTGCGGCCCCAGGCAGACCATGGGCATGCTGGGCAAGGGCTGGCTGCGCAGCGCGCCGGTGTCGGCGGCAGGCAGTGAGGCCAACACCAGATCCAGCTGCCCGCGCCGCAGCTGCGCCACCAACTCCAGCGAGGTGTCGACGGTGAGCGCCAGTTCGAAGGCCGGCAGGGTCTCGCGCAGGCTCAGCAGCCAGTCGCTCAGCCAGCTGTGCAAGACCGATTCCATGGCCCCAATGCGCAGATGCACCGGGCGCTGGTCGGCGTCGCCCAGTGGCTCCGTGCCTCGGGCATGGCCGGCCATTTCTTCTTTGACGCGGCGCTGCAAGCGCAGCATCTGCTGCGCCAGCCCATGAAAGCGCTGGCCGGCCTGGGTCAGGCGGAACTGCTGCTTGTCGCGCCGATCCAGCAAGACCACGCCCAACTCTTGCTCCAGCGCCGCAATCCGCGCCGACAGGGCCGACTGGGTGAGATGCAAGCGCTCGGCTGCGCGAGTCACGCTTTGCAAAGCAACGGCCCAATGAAAGGCTTCAAGAAATCGCAGGTTCATGGCGCTGCCATTGTGGCCGTCTTCGCCCTGCGCCCACAAAAAGGGCTTCGCCCCTCCCGGCCAAACTGCCAAAGCCCATCCTCGACAAATTAGAAAAACTTTTCTAAACTGGATTGGAAAAATTTTTCTAGTTGGAATGAAAGCCAAGAACACGCCCTCTGCGCGCGGCCGGGCCGGCGACGAAACCCGCGCCGCCTTGATTGCCGCCGCCAGCGCCGTCTTCATCGAAGAAGGCTTTCGCGCAGCCCGGGTGCAGGACATGGCGCAGCGCGCGGGGGTGCGGCTTTCGGCCATCAACTACCACTTCGGCGGTAAGAGCGGTCTGTACCAGGCCGTTTTGCAGCACCATGCGGAACAGGCGCTCAGCCGCAGTCCCTTGCCACCGCCTGATCCCACGGAGCCCCAGGCCGCGTTTGAAGCAGCGGTGCGCAGCATGGTGCGGCGCTTCATTCAGCCCGAGGGCGAGAGCCAGTTGGCCGCTTTGATGATCCGAGAGCTGGTCAATCCCACCGAGGCTTTGGGCCTGATGATTGAACGCTTCAGCCGGCCACAGCTGGCGCAGCTGCAGCCCCTGATCGCCAATGTGCTGGGGCCTCGCGCCAGCGAGGAGCAGGTGGGGCGCGCCGTGCTGAGCCTGCTGGGCCAATGTCTGGCCTATGTGACTGCACGGCCTTTGATCGCCCAGACCATGCCGGGCCTGCTTGCCGGCGACGACGTGGTCGAGCGCGTCAGCCGCCACATCATCCGCTTGACTTGGGGTGGCCTGATGGCGCTCCGCGAAGAACAGGAGATTTGCCCATGAAACAACGCCGCCTCATCGCAGGCCTGCTGCCCCTGGCCTTGCTGGGCTGTGCGCCGCAGGGCGAGCCGCCGCTGCTGGGCTATGTGGAGGTGGAGCCCACCCGGATTGCCGCCCCTCAGGCGGGCCGCCTGCTGCAGCTCCATGTGGCGCGGGGCGATTCGGTGGCAGCCGGCGGCGCGCTGTTTGTGCTGGATACCGAGCTGGAACGCGGCGCCCTGGACGAGGCCGAAGCCCGGCAGCGCCAGAGCCAAGCACAGGCCCAGGATTTGGCCAGCGGCAAGCGGCCCGCCGAGTTGGATGCTTTCCGTGCGCGCATGGCCACGGCGCGCTCGGCCCTGGCCTTGGCCGAAAGCGATCTGGCGCGCCAACAAGCACTGGCCGCCCAAGGATTTGTCAGCCCCGCCAGCCTGGACCAAATGCGCGAACGCCTGCGCAGTGCCCAAGCGCAGCAGGCCCAAGCCCAGGCCGAGCTGAGCGCCGCCGAACTGGCCGGGCGCGAGGCCCAACGCAACGCCGCGCAGGCCGCCGTGAAAGTGGCCGAGGCGCAGCAGATGCAGGCGGAAACCCGGCTGGCGCAAAAACAGTTGTTCGCGCCGCTGGCCGCGCGGGTTGAAGACACCTACTACCGCCCGGGCGAATGGGTGCCGGCCGGCAGCCCGGTGCTCAGCCTCTTGCCGGCCGGGTCGCTGAAGCTGCGCTTTTACATCCCCGAACCCAAGCTGGCCTCGATGCCGCCGGGCAGCACCGTGCATGTGCGCTGCGATGGCTGCGGCGCCGGCTTTGACGCCAAGATCAGCTGGGTGGCCAGCAGCGCCGAGTTCACGCCCCCGGTGATCTATTCCAAGGACAACCGCGCCAAGCTGGTGTTCCGCGCAGAAGCGCTGCCGCTGGGGGCGGTGTCACTGACGCCGGGCCTGCCGGTGGAGGTCTCGGCCAGGGGCGGCGCATGAGAGACATGATCGCTCCGCTGGACATCCCGCCTGAGCAGCGTGCTGTGGACGTGCAAGGCTTGAGCAAGCGCTATGGCAGCAAGACTGTGGTGGACCAACTCTCAATGCAGGTGCGCCGTGGCGAGGTTTTTGGTTTTCTTGGCCCCAATGGCAGCGGCAAGACCACCTCGATTCGCATGATGTGCGGGCTGCTGACCCCGGACGCCGGCGGCGGCCAAACCCTGGGCTACGACATCCTGCGCGAGGCGGCCGCCATCAAGCGGGAAGTGGGCTATATGACGCAGCGCTTCGGGCTATATGAGGACCTGACGATTCGCGAGAACCTCGATTTCGTGGCCGGGGTGTACCAGATGGATCGCCGCCGCCAGCGCGTGGACGCCGCCCTGGAGCGACTGGGCTTGTCGGCGCGCGCCTCTCAGTTGGCGGGCGGCCTCTCCGGCGGTTGGAAGCAGCGCATGGCTTTGGCCGCCTGCATGCTGCACGAGCCCCAGCTCTTGCTGCTCGACGAACCCACGGCCGGTGTGGACCCGAAGGCGCGGCGCGACTTCTGGGAAGAGATCCATGCCCTGGCGGCCCAAGGCATCACCGTGCTGGTGTCCACCCACTATATGGACGAAGCCGAGCGCTGCCATCGCCTCGGCTACATCGCCTACGGCCAGTTGCTGGCCCTGGGCACGCCCACGCAGCTGATCGAGCGCAGCGGCTTTGCCACCTGGCATGTCCGTGGTGAAGACGTGAGCGAGCTGGCCCGCCAGCTGCGGCAGCAGCCCGGCGTGGAACGGGTGACCCGCTTTGGCAACAGCTTGCATCTCAGCAGCAGCGATCACAGCGCCCTGGCCGCAGCCATCGCCCCCTGGCGCGAGCAAGCCGGCTTGCGCTGGGACGCCGCCAGCCCGCAGCTCGAAGACGTGTTCATCCACCTGATGAGCCAAAGCCGCGACAACTTCTCGCCAGGGCATTGAGATGAAAGCCGCTTTGCTGAACGCCTTCTCTTGGGCACGGCTGTTCACCGTGATGCGCAAGGAGTTCATCCAGCTGCGCCGCGACCGCCTCACCTTCGCCATGATGGTGGGCATCCCCATCATCCAGCTCACCTTGTTTGGCTACGCCATCAACGGCGACCCCAAGCACCTGCCCACCGTGGTGGTGGCCGAAGAACAAAGCGCGGTGGCGCGCAGCTTGGTGGCGGCGATGACGGTGTCCGACTACTTCGACATCGTCAGCACGGCGGCCACCGCGGCCGAGGCCGATGCGATGCTGGCGCAAGGCCGTGCGCAGTTCGCGCTGGTGATCCCGGCGGACTTTTCCCGCAAGTTGGTGCGGGGCGAGCGCGCCCAGGTCTTGTTGGACGCCGATGCCACCGACCCCACCGCCACGGCCAATGCCATCGTGGCGCTGAACCAATTGGCCGCCGGCGCCATCGCCCGCGAACTCAGCGGCCCGCTGGCCGGGCGCGCACCCAGCCCGGCACCCTTCGAACTGCTGGTGCAGCGGCGCTACAACCCCGATGGGCTGACCGCCTGGAACATCGTCCCCGGGCTGATGGGCGTGATTCTGACCATGACCTTGATCATGATGACGGGGCTGGCGCTGACCCGCGAGGTCGAACGCGGCACCATGGAGAACCTGCTCGCCACCCCGATCCGCCCCATCGAAGTGATGGTGGGCAAGATCTTGCCCTTCATCCTGATCGGCTTTGTGCAGGTGCTGCTGATCCTGCTGGCCGCGCGGCTGCTCTTTCATGTGCCCTTTGTCGGCAGCATGGCGCTGCTGCTGATGGGGGTGCTGGTCTTCATCGCCGCCAATCTGGTGGTGGGCATCACCATCTCTAGCGTGGCGCGCAATCAGATGCAAGCCATGCAGATGACCTTCTTCTTTTTTCTGCCCTCCATCCTGCTCTCGGGCTTTATGTTCCCCTTCCGAGGCATGCCGGGCTGGGCGCAGATGCTGGGCGAAGTCTTGCCGCTGACGCACTTTTTACGCTTGGCGCGCGGCGTCATGCTCAAGGGCAATGGCCTGGCCGAGGTCTGGCCGCATCTCTGGCCGCTGCTGCTCTTCATGGCCGTGGTGCTGGCCATTGGCCTGAAGCGCTTCCGCAGAACCCTGGATTGAGCCGGCCCATTGGCCCGGGCCGCACTGCCGTCACAGACCCTGGGCTAAGATCGCGCCCCATCGTGAACGCACGCCCCGCATCCCTGCTCGCCAAGCTTCAGTCCCGCCGCACGGACCTCCGTGTGCTGTGGGTCTTGTGCTTGGCCCTGCTGGTGCCGCTGGCACAGGGCTGGTCCCATTGGCATGCGTTCTCGCACCTGTTGCCTGCGAGCAGCAACAACAGCACCGTGCTGAGCGCCAAGAGCAGCAGCGAGCGCGACAGCAGCGCGCTGCATCTGGCGCATTGCGAGCTCTGCCTGGCGGCTGCAGCCATCGACGCGGCGGCGCCGCCTGCGGACACACTGCACTTGGCCATGCCCAGCCTGGGCGAAGCCCAGGCGGCCAGCTCCGCCCAGCAAGAGCGCTGCAAACAGCCGCTGCGCGCTTACCAAAGCCGCGCGCCCCCGACTCGCTTCGTCTGACACCCAGTTTGGCGTTTTGGCCTGACGGCCTCACGCCCTGTTTGCTTTTGTCGGCCCGCAACCCTGCGCCCCCACGATGACTCGACCCTGTCGCCGTCACGGCTGGCGCTGCCGGGCCCCAGACCCTGCGAGATTTTCAATTGAACATGCACAAGCTGATCCCCGCGAGCTTCGCGCTCGCCATGGCCATGCCCCTGGCCGCCCACGCCCAAACCCCGGCCCCTGAAGCCGCCGCCGACATCAAAGCCCTGCGCCAAGAAATGGAGGCCATGCGCGCCGCCTACGAGGCCCGCATGCAAGCCCTGGAGCAACGCCTGCGTGCGGCCGAGGCCAGCAGCAGCAAGGCTTCTGCGGCCGCACCTGCAAGCACAACTGCAGCCGCCACTCCGGCAGCAACAACCTCGGCAGCAAGCCCCAGCACCGTGGCCGCAGCCCCAGCCGTCAACAAGTCGAGCAACGCCAACGCCTTCAACCCAGCGATCTCGCTGATCCTCTCTGGCACCTATGCCAACACCTCGCAAGACCCCGCGAACTACGGCATCACCGGCTTTCACCTGCCCAGCGACGGCGAGTTCGGCCCCGGCACGCGCGGCCTGAGTCTGGCTGAATCGGAGCTGGGCATCTCGGCCCAGATCGACCCCTTCTGGCGCGGCGCCCTGCTGCTGGCCCTGCACCCGGACAACAAAGTCTCGGTAGAAGAAGCCTATGTGCAGACCACCGCCTTGGGCCATGGCATGACGGCCAAGGCAGGGCGTTTCTTGTCGGGCGTGGGTGCGCTGAACTCGCAACATGCCCACACCTGGGACTTCGTCGACAACGCCCTGGCCTACCAAGCCTTGCTGGGCGGCCAGTATGGCGATGACGGCTTGCAATTCAAATGGCTGGCGCCGCTGAACCAGTACCTGGAGTTGGGCGCCGAGATCGGCCGCGGCCGCAGCCACCCGGGCACCGACACCTCGCGCAACAGCCCCGGCATGTGGGCGCTGACCGCCAAGACCGGCGGCGATATCGGCGAGAGCCAAAGCTGGCGTCTGGGCGCTTCGCTGCTGAACGCCAAGGCCAGCGCACAAGCCCTGGTCGGCCTGAATGCCGCCGGCGAATCGGTGCACAGCGCCTTCGACGGCGACACCCAGGTCTGGGTGCTGGACGGCATCTGGAAATGGGCCCCCAACGGCAATGCCACCCGCACCCATTTCAAGCTGCAGGGCGAATACCTGCAAAGCCGCCGCAAGGGCAGCCTGATCTATGGCGCTGACAGCTCGGCCGCCAGCGGCGGGGACTACCGCGCCACCTTGTCGGGCTGGTATCTGCAAGGCGTGTATCAGTTCATGCCCTCATGGCGTGTGGGCTTGCGCACCGAGCGCCTGGATGCCGGCCGCCCCAGCTATGGCCTGAACAGCGATCTGTACGCCCAAAGCCGCTACAAGCCCAGCAAGCATTCGCTGGTCTTGGACTACAGCCCCAGCGAGTTCTCGCGCATCCGCCTGCAGCTGGCGCAAGATCGCTCGCGCGAAGGCCTCAGCGACCGCCAGCTTTTGCTGCAATATCAAATGAGCTTGGGCGCCCATGGCGCTCACAGCTACTGAGCCCGCGCCTGGAAAGGATTGCCATGAGACTTTTTCCTTGGATGAACCAGCAGCGCCTGCTGGCCGGGCTGTGCCTCGCCGCCCTGCCCTTCAGCGCAGCACAGGCCGCGTTGAAGGTCTTGGCCTGCGAGCCCGAGTGGGCGGCGCTCACGCAAGAGCTGGGCGGATCGTTGGTGGAGGTCAGCTCGGCCACCACCGCGCTGCAAGACCCGCATCAGATTCAGGCCAAGCCCAGCCTGATCGTGCGGGCACGCAACGCGGACTTGCTGGTCTGCACCGGCGCGGAGTTGGAGGTGGGCTGGCTGCCCATCCTCTTGCAACAGTCGGGCAATGCCAAGATCCAAGAGGGCCAGCCGGCTCACTTTGCCGCCGCCGACTTTGTGCGCAAGCTGGAGGTGCCCACCCAGCTGGACCGCTCGCAAGGCGATGTGCATGCCAGCGGCAACCCGCACATCCAGACCGACCCGCGCCAGATCGCCCTCGTGGCCAAGGCCTTGAGCGCCCGGCTGCAGCAGGTGGACGCCGCCAATGCAGCCAGCTATGCCAAGGCCTACGCCGACTTCAGCAAGCGCTGGGAGCTGGCCATGGCGCGTTGGGCCACCCAGGCCGCGCCACTCAAGGGCGCCGCCGTGGTCTCGCAGCACAAGGCCTTTGTCTACTTGTATGACTGGTTAGGCCTGAACGAGGTGGCGGTGCTGGAGCCCAAGCCCGGCGTCGAACCCAGCGCCTCGCACCTGCAAGGCCTGATGGCGCGGCTCAAAGCCAAGCCGGCCAGCATGGTGCTGTACGCGGCCTACCAAGACGGCAAGCCGTCCGAGTGGCTGAGCAAAAACGCAGGCATCCCGGCGGTGAAGGTCCCCTTCACCGTGGGCGGCAGCGAAGCCGCCAAAGACTTGTTCGGCCTGTTTGACGACACGCTGGCGCGTCTGCTGGCGGCGCAGGCGGGACAAAGCGGAGCGAAGAAATGAACTGGGCGGCCATGGAGTGGGCCATCCTCGGCCCGGCCTTGATGGCGGGGCTTTTGGTCCTGTCCACCCATGTGCCGCTGGGCGCCAAGGTCTTGGACCGCGGCATCGTTTTCATTGATTTGGCGATTGCACAAATCGCCGGTCTGGGCGTGATTGCCGCCGACGCGCTGGGCCTGCCCGAGGGCGGCCCGGCGGTGCAGGCCGCCGCCGTCAGCGCCGCACTCTTGGGCGCCTGGCTGCTGACCTGGACCGAGCGCAAAGCGCCCCAGCAGCAAGAAGCCTTGATCGGCGTGATGTTCATCTTGGCCGCTTGCGCGGGGCTGTTGATCCTGGCCGGCAACCCCCATGGCGGCGAGCATCTGAAGGACATGCTGGTCGGCCAGATTCTTTGGGTGCAGCCCACACAGCTGCTCTGGCTGGGCGGCGTCTCGGCCGCCTTGCTGCTGGCCATGCGCCTGGGCTGGGTGGACAAGCTCGGCCGCTTTGGTTTTTACGCGGTGTTTGCGCTGGCGGTCACGGCCTCGGTGCAATTGGTGGGGGTGTATCTGGTCTTTGCCAGCTTGATCATCCCGGCCCTGGGCACCGTCAAGCTGCAGGGCCGGGCTCGGCTGCTGGCCGGTTATGGCGTGGGCGTGCTGGCCTACGGCCTGGGCCTGGCCTTGTCGGCCCTGCTGGACCTGCCCTCGGGCGCCGTGGTGGTGTGGGCCCTGGCCATCTGCAGCCTGGGCCTGGCTTGGCTCACACGAAGCCGCGCAGGTGTGACAAGCTGACCTGCCGCTTGGCATAGGCCTGCCCCACCTGCTGGATCTCGGGGATGTGCTGCACCGAGTCCATCAGCTGCACATCTTTGGCGCGCAAGCCCTCCAAACCCAGCTGGTTCAAACCGGCTTGTGACACATCGGGGTCGTAGCGCACATAGGCAAACAGCTTGTGGCCGCTCCAGTTGCTGGCGCTCGCATCGGGGGCCAGCACCATATCGCCCAGCTCGCGGTCGATGAGGCCGCCATGGCGGCACTCGCCCAAGGTGCGGCAGGCTATGTCCCAGCCCGCCGCCGCCGCGTTCATCAAGGCGCCGGGAATGTTTTTGGCATGGTCCAGCAGCCACAAATCATCGGCTTGCAAATCGGGCCGGGCGTTCGCCACTTGGCCGGTGCCGACCGAGACGATCAGCAACTGATCCACCCCGGTTTTCCACCCGACTTGGTAGGGCGCGGCCGTGGCCATCTGGAAGGCCAAAAAGGCCGCGTTGTTGTAGGTGGTGACGCCGCCGTCCACGAACACAAACTGGTACTCGTTGGGCGTGTCCGGCGCAAAGGTCACCACCTCGGGCGGGAAGAAGGTGGGCGCGGCCGTGCTGGCCCGCACCAGCTGCCACAGGGGCAGGTTCAGATTGCAGTCGAGTCGAGCTTTTTGGTTGTATTTGGCGAAGGGGTTGTTGCTGACCGGCCAGGGGGAATCGGTGCTGTGGTTGCGCATCACCATCATCAAAAGGCAGCGCAGCTTCTCGTCGCCCAGCGTGGCTGGCGCCGCATCGGCCGGGTAGCCCAGCGCCACATTGAGCTGGCTGCGCAGCAGCCGGGCCAGGGGCTCGTCGTTATAGCTGTAGCGCAAGCGCTTGAGCAGCGAGGCCTTGTCGAACATCTGCTCGCCGCTGCCCACATAGAACTGGCGCAAGGTGGCCGTGTCCATGCCGGTGGCGATGCAAGCGGCAATGATGGCGCCGGTGCTGGTGCCGCAAACGAAGTCAAAGTAATCGGCCAGCACCAGATTGGGATTGCGGGTCTGCTGGCGCAAATCCGCTTCCAGCTTGGCCAAAATTTCCACGCTCATCAGCCCCAAAATGCCGCCGCCATCGCAGCTGAGGATCTTCTTAGCGCCCGGGGACTTGATGCGATCGATGACTGCCTGATTCATAGCGAATCTCCCTTCAAGAAAAGAAACACCGACTCACCACAGCTTGCGGGGGTCGATCCAGCGCACCCGCCCGGTGTAGCGCCGCACCTCGCGCACCAGCTGGGCCGTACCGCCAGGGCCGTCGCCGCCGCCACCGTCCCACAGCGTGATCAGATGCATCTTGGCCAGGCCCCAAGACAGGGCCGAGTACAGCAGCCACAGATTGCAGCGTTCATAGGCGTTCACACCCTCGGGCAGCGGCCCCAAGGCCTCGGGCATGGTGCGCAGCGGCAGCTCCGGGCGCAGGTTTTGGGTGACGCTGTAATAGCGCTCGCGCCAAACCTCGGCATGGCTGCGTGCATCGATCGAATGGGCAATGAACTCGGCCTCGGCAAAGGGCAGCAGAACTTGGCAGCGCATGCCCCGCGCCTGCGCCGCCTGCAAGAACAGCAGGTCGCCACCTGCCGCGGCTTGGCACAGGGCCAGGTCTTCGGGCCCGGCGCCCAGCTCATCCAGCGCGACGGCAATGGCCTGGGCCACCAGCGCCTGCTTGTCATCCGGAAAGCGCGGCTGCGCCCGGCCGGGCTCGTCCACCATATGGCCGGTGAAGAGCACCACCTTGCGCGGCTGCCAGGGCGCGGCGGGCGAACCCAGCTTGGCGATGGCTTTGTCCAGCACCGCAATCGCGCCCGCCACCAGCTCGGGCCTGAAGCCCAGATCGGCCAAGAGCTGCAGCTGCGCACGGCTGGACTTGAGCGCAAAGCTGTCGCCATCGTGCCGGGCCACGGCTTCGCGGTACGCGGCCTTGACCGATTCCAGCGGGCTGCCTTGCAGCAGCGCCACATCCGCCAGCGTCACTTGTGCCCAAAAAGCCTGCTGTGCATCGGCCTCGTTTTGCGCCGCGAACTGCACCGCGCCTTGCAAAGCCGGCAGCTGCGCGGCATAGCGCTGATCAGCACACAAATGCTCATGCAAATGCATCAGCGTCAAGGCATTGATGCCCGAGAAATAGTGGCCCGGGTGTTTGCGATAGGCTGCCGCATAACTGTCAATCGCAGCGCGCAGCAGCGCGGCCTGCTCGCAAGCCTCTTCACGCCTTTGAGCGGGCGATAGCTCCGCCTGCATGCAGCTTTCGACCCAAGCGTCTTTGTCCACACGGCCCAGCAGGGCCAGGGTCTCGGCATCGCCCGGGAAGTCTTTCAGCACCTCCTGGTAATGCGCCCGGGCCCGCAGCAGCGAATGGCCCTCTTGCTGGCTTTGGGCCAAGCGCTGCAAGCAAATGCCTTTCTCGCGCAGGCCTTGCAGGTGGGCGGGCTCCACCGCCAAGCCGCGCTCCAGCTGCTCCAGCGCAAAGCGGTAGCGCTCCGCCTTGCGCAGGGCGATGCCGGCCTTGATCCAGGCTTCGGCGCGGAAGGCCGCCACCGGCGCCTCATCGGCCAAGACCAGCAGATCCCCGATCAAGCCCTGCTTGCGCGCCAGATCGATGCGCGCGGCCCAGCGCTCGTGGCGCGCCCAGAATTCTTCGGCACCACCCAGGCGCAGCGAGGTCCAGTCAGGCTCTTGCAGATAGGGCAGCAAGGCATACACCGGGCTGATTTTTCGGCCTGCCCAGGACTGCATGGTGGCTTGGATCATCTGGCTGATCTGGCGGATATCGTCCGCCACGGTGGCCGGATCGGGGGCGCCGTCTTTCAAGCCATAACGAAACTTACGATCGGTATAGACATCAAATGCCGTGGTGGCGCGCCCGCCCATCAACAAAACCACCCCGCGCGCGCGCAAGGCATGGCGCACGCCCAGCTCGTACCAGACATTGGGGTTGTCAATGCTGAGATCGGCCACCACCAGATCGGCGATCAAGAGCTCCTGGAACATATCGCTGCGGATATCGCCGGCCTGCTGCTCCTGGTCGGCGCGGAAGGCGCTCAGCCCGGCGGCCTCGATGGCCGGGGCAATCAACTCGGCATAGACCCGGTTGAAATGGATCAGCTGCCCATCGGGGCCCGGCTTGCTGCCAAAAGGCATGGCGACAAAGGCATGCGGGCGAATGCTCATGGTGGGGCCGTGTTCACGGGCAATCCAAAGGTGCGCCAGCGTAGACGGCGGCGCCGTGCAGCGTCAAGGCCCGCGGGTGTTCAAATTAGGGTGTTGGCGTCTCGGCCTGGATACTGCGCACAATGCGCGCTCGCGCCTGTGCATGCGCCAGCAGCAGCTCGCCCTGGCCGGAGCGGTCCAGCCAATCAAAAAAGCGCTGCACCGCATAACGGGTGCTGCTGTCATCTCGGCAATTGGCCAGCAGCACCAACTGAACGCGGTGCACCGGGTCGGCCACATAAACACCAAAACCCGTGGACACCACGGTGGCATCGGGGAAGCCCAGCAAATCGGTGGCTTGCTTTTCGGTGGCGCTGCGGTGGCAAGCGATCAAATGCACCGGGCCGGCCAGCTCGGGCTCGTCTTTGCCGACTGGCAGGTGCTGATGGTCGGCCAAAAAGGGGCGCCCCACCATCTCGCGGGCGGCGGCGGTCGAGGTGGCGGCAGGAATGGCGTGCACGCAGATCATGAGTCCCGCCGCAGCGGCCTCACCGAGCACGATGTGCCGGGGCTGCCCTTTGAGCGCCCGTGCCAGGGGGCGCGCCAACAAGGCCGCTTTGGCGCTGGCTTCCATGGCTTCTTTGCGCCCCGAAAACGACAGCCGGCTCCAGGCCAAGGCCTCACCCAGGGCATAGCCCGCTTTGCTCAAGACGGCGCTGCCGCCGCGCACCAAATCGGCCAGCGCATGGGCCAAGGTTTGCTGCGCCAAGGCCAAGGCCTCGTCCAAGGTGTGAACCGGCGCGCCGCTGAACAAGGCCTCTTGCGCCAGAAATTCTGCAAAGCGCTGGTCCCGCTTCAAGCGGCGGCCTCCAAATGGCGGCAGTTGAATCACGCGGGTGCGCTCCCGCCCCGAATGCAAGCCCGCCAGCATCTCCGCATGGCAGATGCCCACTTCGCCCGAGCCCTTGGCCCAACCCGCCGAGCCGTTGTAGAGCACCAGCACCAAATGGGCCCGCCGCACTTCCTTCAGGCATTCGTCCCACAGATCGGCGCTGGCGGCCTTGGCCGGCTCTTGTTCATTGATGAAGCACTCGAACACCGACTCGCCAAAGAGCTGGGTCTCTTCAATCTGCTGCTTCAGCGCCTGCCGCAACTGGGCGAGGGGGAAGGGCTGGCCGTCCGCGCCGGTGTAGTCCTTGCAGCGGCTGGAAATCATCACCCGAATCTTCTCAACCGGCATGGGCACCTCGTAGTTGGCGCGGACACTCGATCCGCTGTGTTGGCGAATTATGGGGCGCATTGTTTCGCGTTCATGGCAGCCAGGCTGGCTCGCCATGCGCTGAAACGATCAAAGTTCCAGGCCCGTCCAGCAAGCCCCGTAGAAACCCGTAAACCGAATGCCGGGTGCTTTTACCCAAGGGGATTGACCCCCGTTGGCCGCGCAGTTACAACCGCTTACAACATTCTGCAGCCCTGGCGCTTGTCCAGCGGACTGCAACACGGGACAAGGGAAGTCACCATGTTGGATCAAGAGAGGGCCGGCGAGCCTTCAAAACACCAGCACGCGTCGTCGCGCGCCGCCAAAGTCGGCCGAGCCGCGGCATTGCAGCAGCTTCAGCACGCCCTCGGCCGCTTGCTGCATCCCTATCAAGAGCTGATCAAACTGGCGCGCTCCGCCTTGTTTTTGGCTTGCCTGGTGCATTTGCTCGGGCCTCTTTTGGCCCCACTCGAAACACCCAGCCGCATGGTGCTGGCCTTGGCCGGCGCACATCTCGGTGCAGCCAGCAATCCTCAACTGGATCTGGCAGATCGACTGCTGGTTTTGAAGCTCGATCGCAGCACCTTCCGTGCGCGTGCCACGCCCAATCAGGTGCTCGAATTCAATGGCATCAGCCCCTTGGACCGGTGTGTGCTGCGAGAGCGCTTGAAGGACATGCTGAAGGCCATGCCCAATCTAAAAGTGCTGGGCCTTGACCTCGATGTCTCACCCACCGGGCAAGCCGGGCAAGACCAATGCGGCCAAGACATTCTGCAGCTGCTGGCCGGAAAAGAAGGCCTTAAGAGCTTTTTGATTCTGCCGGTAGACAAGGAAGACCGGCGCGAACTCACGGCCTGGCGCAAGCAGGTGCAAGCCCAAGGCCTGTTCCTCGCCAACCCCGACCTGCTGGTCGAATACGGGCTGGTACGGCGTCACGAATTGGTTTCGGTTCATGTCGACAAGGGATCAAGTCGCCCGCTCTGCCCCAGCCTGGGGGTGGCCATGGCGGGCCCGGCCCATGAACTGCAATTGACGCGAAGCCCCGGGGACACCTGGCGCCAGGCGCTGGAAGCCTGCTTCGACCCCTCGCTGGACATGGACGAAGACTCAGTTCCCTTGGGTCACCATCCGCTCGTGCGCCATGAGCACAATATTGCTTTCCAGCACATCAGCAAGCGCCTGGCCGTGCCCGAGATCAACGAGGCAGAAACCAGCATCAAGCCGCTGGCAGAGCAACTGAAGCGCCCGGGCATCGAGAAAGTGCGCTGGGCCATCTTGGGGGCGGATTACGACCGCAGCGACAGCTTCCGTACCCCGCTGGGTGAGCTTTCCGGCGTTGAGGTGCATGCGGCCATTGCCACCGACCCAGCCGAGAGCGTCTCCCATTTTTGGGGCCTCTTGCTGGACGTCTCCTTGGGCATCGGCTTCGGATGGTTTGTCCACCAAGTCTGGCAGCGCTACTTCAATCAAAAATTGGGACTGAGCGCCTCACCGTTTGTCGACGCAGACAAGCGCGCCTATGTGCTCCTGATCGGCCTGCTGGCTGTTTGGCTGCTGCTGGCCTTGTTGGTTTTGCCCGCATTGAGTCTGGGGGCCTTGCTCTGGGGCTCACTTTGGATCAATCCGGTGCCCATGCTGATCGGCATGAGTGTGGACGCGTTTGTTCTGGGCAGTGTGGCGGGGGCCCTGCATCTGATGCATCACAGCACGCACACAGCGCATGAGGGCAAGCCCCATTCGATCGCTCGTCCTAACACTGAAGTCCACAGCACCGTGCACAGCTCGAAAAGTCAAGCGCCCCATCCGGCCCACCGCCGGCGCGGCCCCATCCGCATGGCGTGGCATGGTTTTTTGGCACGCGCCCCCAAGTGGATTTGGAGGGTCGTCGTGGTAGGAACGGCGCTTTCTCTCGCCCTTGCCAGCCATTGAGCCCGCTGCATCGCGCTGGGTCGCCCGCCCTTTTCGCCTTGATGTGTTTTGTCTGGAAAGAAAGCCGGTATGAAGCCTTGCTCAATCTCACACCGTTTGGCGGCCCTGCCTGTGGCGGCGGCGCTGAACTTGGCGCTCTTCGTGCAAGCCCAAACGCCAGAGCACGGGCAAACTCAGGCGCCCCCCCAAGCCGCTCAGAAAGCGTCTGAATCACACAAGGCTTTGCTGCGCGCGCCGGTGTGCGACACCCGATCAACGGTGGCGCATTTGCAAAAACACCCCTCGTTCGCGCAAGTGTTCTTGGCCGGGCCCGAGACCTGCAATTCGCTGCGCAACATTCTCAGACGATTGGCCGGCAGTTCGGTCAGTGGTGGCAAAAAGCTGCAAGGCAATCCCAGCTGGGACCCGATCGCCGCTGATCGCGAGCGGATCCAAACCAAGGCCGATCCCACCTTTGCGAGCGATCTGGCTGCCTTGCAAGCACCCGAAAGCGAGGCCTTGCGCCAACTCTTGCTCGAGGCGGCCTTGCTGGATGAACACGGCAAATACGCCGCTCGTGACGCGGTCCTCCTGGAAATTCAAGCTTTGATGAAGCAATGACATGAAACGCCATCTCATCTCAAGCCCAAGCTGTGCCTTGCTGCTGACCCTGTTGAGCGCCTGCGCCCAACAGGGTCCACTGAATCTGCCTGCTACCAGCGCGGGCAACACGCCCCCGTCGACGACGCCGCCGCCGCTGGCATTGAACAGTGCAGTGGCGGGAGGCAGCATTCAAGTCGGCGCCAAGACCAAACAAATGGCCAGTGCCGAAGTCGACAGCAAATGCAGCCGTGTGGTGGCTCCTTTTGAATTGGCCGACAACCTCAGCGACTTGGCGCAACTGGGCGGCTCTTTGGTGCTCGATCAATTGGGCGACAAACTGAGTGGGTCCTTGGATCAAATGTTGCGAAATTCCCCTTCTTCGGCAGGCAACAAGGCGATTCAGATCCCACACGCGGAGATGCGACTCGCCGCCAAACGCATGAACTGGCTGCCCATGAGCGTGGAACAGCAGTATGGCCACTACTTGCTGGCGCAAAGAGACAAGGCCGGCGGCTTGCTGACTCGCGGCGGCAAGAAGAGTGCGCCGCTTTATCAGGTGGCCGACAAGCTGCTTTCCGAAGTTTTGCGCGGGGTCCAAGAAACCCATGCGTATCAATTCGAGCTGTTCATCAGCACCGATGCTGGGCAAAACGCGGCCGCCTTGCCAGGCGGTCTTCTGTTGATCGACCGGGCTCTGATTGAAAACCCAGCGCTGCGCGACAAGGCCTATTTCGCGCTGGCCCACGAGATTGCCCATGTGCTGCAAAGGCACGAAACCCGCGCGCTGCAGGCCAAGGCCTTTGACGCCATGGCGCTCAAGTCCAGCCAGCCCGAGATGGTGAAGACCATGCAATCGGCCGGCAAGGAGCCGGCCGCGATCTTGAGCCTGTTGGTCCAGGGCAAGCTGCTGTTTGAGCGCCATTCGGAATCCCAGGAATTGCAGTCGGACGCCTGCGCAGTTCGCATCCTCGACCAGAGTTTCAAAGGCGATGAAGGCCGACTGCGCGCAGCCTTGCAGGGCTTTATCAATGGCTTGCCCAAGCCAGAAACCTCTGGTGGGGCCAAGCCCAAAGGTCAGGTCGTCACAGCAAACAACGCATTGCCGAACGCCAATGCCGCTGGGTTGCTGCCGCTCAGCTCCAACACAAGTGGCGCCTTGCAAGCCCTGGATACAGTGAGCGGCGCCATTGATCTGGTCACACGACCCATAGACACCCACCCCAGCACTGAAGCCCGCGTAGCCCTGCTCAACGAGATGCTGGCCGAGGTTCGCAAGCGCGCAGTACCCAAGGGCGAAGCTGTAAAGCCTGCAGGCACCGCCAACAAGGCTTCGACATCCCGCCCATCGCAGCTAGATCCATCGTCCAGCAAACGCTGAGAACGCAAAAGGCCCGCGTCCTCTCGGAGCGCGGGCCTTTCATGGACTCAGGTGCTTCTTAGAACGGGATGTCGTCATCCATGTCATCGAAGCCCGTCGCGGCGCGCGGCGCGGGTGCCGGCGCGCGAGGCGCTGGGGCACGCGG
>CAMFGY010000046.1 GCA_945952065.1 uncultured Burkholderiales bacterium
CTCCTCGTTGGCAGCAGCACGGTCATGGCGATCAACGACTTTTTCAACGGAATTGCTGATTGCAGTCATCCGCCAGTTGGTCCCTGATCGACCGCTCGTCGAGCGAGCGGTCATTGGCTTCGGTGCCGCAGCCAAAGTTGCGCGATAGGTTAGACCGCACCTGCTGAGCGCGTCACACTGGCGAACCATCGAGGTTTAGGCATTTGAATATCGTCAGCGATGCCCTCGCTTTGACGTACATCCCGCAATCGCAATGTCCTAGTGACTACTAACGCTGGAGCGAAGGCGACGGCAGAAGCCTGGCCGCGACCCTCGCCTCGAGCGCTGCGGCGGCAGGGATGCCGCAACGCACCAATGTGTCCACCATCGCCGTAAAGTGGGCCGCGAGGTGCGCAACGTCGACGCCTTCGACTTTATCGAAAGACTGATCGATCCAAGTGCAGGCGCGAGTGCCGATACCGTGGTCGATCCAGAACTCGGTGCTTGCTCCGTGCTTGTCCCACCAGGCAGAGATTGCACGCGCCAGGAATGCGACTGGGCCGGCGCGCGGCTCGAGATCGATTAGGTTCATGAACGCCAGCGCAACGAACGTTGAGCCCGCAGCCTGTTCCCCAAGTTCGGTGAGCGTTGGCATCACAGGATCAGTTGCCAGCGCCCTCTCAGAAGGTACATAGCATCTCGGGCCTCGGCCCCAGTCATGGCGAGCAAGGAAGAACGCCGCGACTGCGCCAGCCAAGTGGATTTCGGTGCTCGCCGAGGGTCTCGATACGAGGCGCATCCAAGCTCGAGTGGTGACCAGGCGCTCTGCCAGTTGCTCCCGGGCCGCGACCACGGTTGTCGGCGAAACCGCGGCGTCGTCCAGCCACAGCACGTCAAGCTTGCGCAGGGCCGATCCGGTGGCGTCGAAGAAACGCTCCTCTGGTAGCTGTGCGAGTGGCTGGAAGAGGAACTCGGTCAGTCCGTCGTCATTGCCCTTTGAGATTGCCGCAACAACCGAGGCGCCAAAGTACGCCTCGTTCCACTCGGAAGGCCGCTCGCCGGGTTCCTCATCAGGGTCGGCGCCGACGCCGTTGGCACCGGCCGTCCAGGTCCAGTAGTGACGCAGCATTGCTCCGAGCAGGTCGGCGTGGGTCTTGCCCCACTGCATCTCGGCCAGCGACACCCAAGCCGCAGCGCCTCCCGAGTCAAAGCCGCGCGTCGATGCGGGCGGCCGCGGACGTGCCTCGTCGGGAGACTCCATCTCCCCCAGGACGATCCGATGTCCAGGCTTGGGCGGGGTCGGCGAAGGGAGGTCGGGCCACTTGGGCTCCTCTGCGCCGTATAGCAACCATGCAAGCTCGAGGGCGACCGCGGCCTGACGCCTCGCCAACTCGTCCGCCTTGCGCGCGTCTTCGCGAGCCTGATGGCGCGCCTGAAAGTCCACTGCGCTGCCCTCGAAGCCATCGTAGTCGTACGAGAGCCGGGTGTATGTGCAGGCAACCATGCCTAGCCGTGCCAGGGACCGGACAAGTTCGCTGCGTACTTGGCGCCCCGCATCCAACTCCCGGCGCAGGACCGATGCCATGACGCTGTCGGGGCGAGCACCGAGTTCCAGGAGTCGCGGAAGCTCTTCCTGCCCGGGATCGTCGCGAAGCGACGCGAGCAAGCCCATGGCGGCGATCGCGGCAGGGTTGTAGTGCAGATGTTTGTAGGGCTCGCCACCTTCCCGTACTGCTTCGCTTGCCACCTGAAGCTGCCGGTGAGCCCATGCGCGATGTGCAGCCTTCAACTCGACGCTGCCATCACGAAGTAGCAACGTGGCCACGGAGAAGCGTGTGAGGTCGTCCCACTTGGTGTCGTCCGCTTCGCCGCCCGTCACAGCTGGGGCCTCGACCGCCCAAGCCAGGCCTCGGGCAAGCAACTCCTGCGAGCACGCTGCTTGGTCCAGAGCTTGGGAAACCTGGCCTCGCAAAGCGATCGCCTCGCTTTCCCGAGCGGCTTTCGCTTGCATCGTCGCCACGAGTTGCCTTTCAGCCTCTGGCATGACGTACTCGATCACGCTTCGACCATCGCTGTCCGCACTTTCGCGGTAGTTCGCTAGATCGAGACAATTCAGGGCGCTCATCGCAGCAAGGCGGGGATCCGCATAGCCTTGCGAGTCATCGTCCGGCTGCCCGATGCGCTCGGCCTCGGCTCGGAGCGCTTGCTGCATTGCGGCGCGCACCTCGGAAGGGCCGCGGTACCCGTACTCGTTGAGCACCCTATCCAGCGAGATACCGCGCGAGGGTCGTCGGCGAAGGCTGTCCAGAGTCGCTGTGCCCTTGGGCTCCGGGTGAACCCATGCGTCCGGAGTCCTCGAGTTCACTAAGTCGAATCCTTGGCGCTGTCGGTCAAGCGCGAGCAGCTTCGCAGAAGCGGCGAAGGGCCAGAGCGAGTCGCGCGACTTTGGCCAATGCGACAGCATGACGTCGATAGCGACGAGCAAGAACGCTGCGGGGGCAGGTGCTGGTCCCAAAACATCCGCGACAACGGCGGCCATGGCTTCGCCACGCTCGATGCGTTGATGTGCCCAGGCCTCGAGGGCCATGAGAGCCGAGCCTGCGACGTGGCTGTCCTGATCTCGAGCCCAGATGTAGGACCGTAGCCACGGAAACTCGCGCGGGCCGTCAGGAAAGGGCACCGCTACTCGGTCTTCGCCAGGATTGCGGCCACGACTTCGCCACCTGACCGCGTGCGCAACGACACCGCGCACGAGCCGCAGTCCATGCTCGGGGCTTGCCGAGAGCAGGTCCAAGAAGGGCCCGCGTGCAGGCGACGCCGGGAAATAGTCCAGGTGCCATTGCGAGAAGGGTTCGCGCGCTGAATCTCGATGCCGATCGTCGCCCTCAGGCAGCGCGTCCAGAAACAGGTCAGCAAGGGCCGATGGTGCAGCCTGAGCTGCGGTGCCGACGAACGACAGCAGCTCACGGAACAACATGTGCCTATGCCGGTGGGCGCGAACCGCATTCAGGTAGGCCTCCGCGAGACTGGGGCGCAGCCAGCACCAGGCCAAAAACACAGTGCGAAGTTCGCTCTCCTGCGATCCGGTCATGGGCAGGTTCGACTTGTGCTGAGCTGCCTGCCACGCCTCGGCAAGTCCGGAGACCTCCGGATGGTTGTGCGCCTCGACATTACGGAGCCATGCATAGAGTTGCTCGACCACCTGTCCAGACAGCGGCGCGTTCCCCAGGAAGGCAAAGCACCAGCGACCGTAGAGGTCTACCAGCTGCGGCACTGCACCAGCTGGCACCTGGGCCGCCCTCTCGAGCGACCAGTCGATGAGATTGCCCCATGAAGGCTCGCTCGGCGCGACGACGTTGCTAGGCAACTGGTCGGCGTCCAACCCCATGGCACGCCATAGCGGTGCCGCTAGCTGAGAGTCGACGGCGATGGCGGTGCGAACGAGCTCGCCCAGCATGGCCCCATCACTGGCGAACAGGACCACCATGTGTGCATCGAGGAGGCTGTGAGCACGTTCGGAGCGGGCGAGGGCAAGGAGGACGCTGCGCCGCCACGAGCCGTGCACGTCGGCTGCGCTGACTTGTTCGAGCAGCGATATCCAGGCATCTGCCTGGCTGGCGTCCTCCGCGAGGAGCCGCGCGGCCATTTCAAGGCCGCGAACCAGGCGCGCAGGAGCTGGCGCGCGAAGCGGCAATGCGTCTAGATGAGTTCGTTCGTCTTGAAGCAGGCATCCGATCGCCCAATCCCGCAGGACGTCATGAGCGAACTCAACATGGACTGCGGTCACCTCGCGTAGCGAGCCGCTAGTGATCAGCGCATCGACTGTCGCACCCGGCGTTTCGCCGATATCCAACCGCGAAGTGGACGTCAAGGACTGGATGGCAAGCGACCGCAGAAGGCGCCTGCGATCGCGGCGGCCGGCCTCTGGCCCGTCACCACTGCGCCACCACTGCGCCGCCATCTGTGCTTCGCTGTGCGGCGAGACCGCATCTGCGCCCTCCAATCGCGCCAACCGGTCGAGCCGATACAGGTTCCGCACGAGCTTCTCGGCAGGGTGCCCCGGCCGCAGCAGCACCGCCAACGCAGGGTCGGCAGACCGCAATTCCAAGACTTCGTCGTCGACGAGGTCGGTGATCACCAGCGGGGGAGCTTGGCCGAGCGCATCCAAAGCGTCCTGCGGCAACCAATCTCGCGCTTCAGTAGCGAAATCGATGCGCGCGGTGGCCACGACACGGAAGCCCTTCACAGCGGCCGCGGCGCGCAGCAGGTCCAACACCGTTGCGCGCTGGTCCGGACTTTCGAAGCGATCGATCCCGTCAATGAAGAGCGTCCCCCCGCCGTCACCGGCAAGGTCGGCTAGGAGCTCAGACGCACTGGCGTCGCAGCCCAGCAAGCTCTGCAGCGCTACCCAGCCGCCGCCTGACAGGCGACTTTGCGAGACAACGATGATGCGCGACTCGTTGGCGATGCGCTGGGCGATGTCCTTCAGCACCCCGGACTTGCCAACGCCGGGTACGCCACGAATCTCGAGGTACCGGCCATGTCCGAACGCCGCGTCGGCAGCCTCGGCATATCGGCTGCGATCGAGTGACACGCCGCGCACATCGAGCTTGATCCCCGATAGCACCCCGTCGGCCATTTCAGCCAAGCGCTCTCGCGCAACGTGCATACGCCTGTCGCCTGACAGCCGAAAGTCGCGCTCGCTGGTGAGCTTGACGCGCAGCGTGCTGGCATCGATGTCGCCTCCGGCCGCGTCGACCTCCAGCGCGATCTGCTGCAGCGTGTCCCACAGCTCGCTCGCGCGGCTGCGCTGCAGCGGGACGAGCATTGCGGCGCTGCGCTCGCGCGCGTAGAGCGCGCACATGGATCCCGCTTGCTCGAAATCAAAGGCCAGGACCTGAAAACGCCGCAAGAGCCGCCAGACCGCGCGGTCATCGGCGGGCTCGTCAACCTTAGCCATGTTGCAGCGGAAGGCCTCGACGAACTCTCGCATCGAGCGGTGCGAGACTCGGGGCAGGTTCAGTCGCTGAAAGAACTCAGCAGGTTCCTGATAGTCGCGGGCCCACTTCAGCACCTCCTGAATGTGCTGGTCGATCTTGGTGGTGGTGCGGGCGATCGCGACTGCCAGCTCGTAGCGCTGGGTGTCGAAGGCAGGTTTGCGAGCCGCGCGGACAGCGAAGGCGACGACGTCGGTGAACACCGTGTCGCTGGCCGTGAAGTCGATGGTGCGCTTCGCCTGAACCTCCAGGGTGGCCGGCTGGCCGTCGGCCGCGATGCCGGTGACGATGACGTCGTCCATGGGGTGATCGAGCGTCGCGCGCTGGAATGCGACGCGTGCGACAACAACACCTGGCAGTCCGCGTGCCTCGCCGCCTGACAAGAGTGGCAGCAGGTACTGCGCGCCGACATGCGACTCCAGCCGAGCACCTGCAGGGCCAGCGGCAGCGGGGCTAGCCGGTTCTGGTTCAGAACCCGGATCGCGGCGCTGACGCGACTGCTTTGTGGTCGCTGCCTTGGGTCTTCTGGACGGTGCCCCACTGGGGGCGGGTCGGGCGCTCTTGCGCGAAGTTGCCATGGTTATCGTCAGCTAGTCTTCTGCCACCAGTACAAGTCTTTGCCTGCACAACGCCTAGGGCATTATGAGCGGTTGAATGAGCGGGACAGGAGGGGAACTGATCGACCGTTTCCTGACTGATGACGTAGTCCTGTGATTGTCTGAACTTGATGCCCCCGTTCAGTTGCTTGTCCGCATCGCTCCAGAAGAGTGACTGGCAAGGGCCGATGCTGTCCTCCGCCGCATAGACCGCCCCAATGTGGAAGGCGTGTGCGCCGCGCTCGTGCGTTGCCGCAGCGGCCACCGCCAGCATGCCAGCGGCAAGTCTCGCCTGTCCGTAGAACCGGCGCTTTGCCGTTGCTTGGGTACCTTTAGTCGAAGCGGACTGCCAAGTAGTGTCGCGCCCGGTGGGCGGGGTTGAGCTGTCGACGCCTAGCCCTAAATCGCTCGCGGATTCACAGGCACTTGATCGCGATCCCGGCACCCGGTCAGCGCCTTGAGGTGAGACGAACGGCGGCTTAGAAGCACAGTGCGGACCTCAGCAGTACACGGCGCGGACGTCTGCCATCGCTGGCGGATTCAACCGGTCGTCGCAACACATTCGCTGAATCTCTCAGCGGGCGTTTGGAAGCTGAGCGTCTTGCGCGGCCTCTCGTTCAATTGTCTGGCGATCGCGTTGAGTTGGTGTTGTGAGTAGCCCGAGATGTCGATGCCCTTGGGTAGGTACTGCCTGAGCAGCCCATTGGTGTTCTCGTTGCTGCCTCGCTGCCAAGGGCTTTGCGGGTCACAGAAGTAGACCTGAATATCGGTGGCCATGGTGAATCGCTTGTGCCCATGCATCTCCGTGCCTCGGTCCCATGTGAGCGATTTATAGAGCTCCTGCGGCAGCTTGCGGGCATGCTTGATAAGCGCGTTGACGACCGTCTGCGAGTCCTTGCCTTCCAGTTTCACCAGCATCACGTATCGCGTCTGGCGCTCGACCAGCGTCGCGATCTGGCTGTTGCTGCTGCCGAAGACCAGGTCTCCTTCCCAATGGCCAGGCACCGCCCGGTCCTCGATTGACGCGGGCCGCTCGCTGATCGAGACCGCGTCGACGATCTGGCCATGAATCGCCGTCTTCTGCGTGTAAGAGCGAGAGCGCCGCATGCCGCGCGTGCGCCGTAGGTGCTCCAGCAACTCCTTCTTCAAGGCACCGCGCGCTTGAATGAACAGGCTGCGGTAGATCGTCTCGTGTGACACGTGAAAACTGTGGTCGTTCGGATAAGTATGCTGGAGCCAGCCCGCAATTTGCTCGGGCGACCAGCGCTTACGAAGCATGTCAGCCACGATGCCAGCCAAAGCCCGGTTCTTGACCAGCTTACAAAGCTTCGGTCGAAGTGCCCGCTCCCACGCAGCTTGGTCGGCCAGGGCTGCGCGATAGCCATCCTGCCCGCCGTTGCGGCTGACTTCTCGGCTGATCGTCGACGGCGACCTTCCGAGTTGGGCAGCGATCGAACGCATTGAATGTCCGGCCATCAGCGCCCGCGAGATCTCCTCACGCTCCTCCAGCGTCAACGCACTTGCGCAGCGCTGCCGCTCGGGCGGTCGAATACCACCGGTCTTCGAAAGAATGCCATGGATCGACGTGTGCGGCCGGTCGAACAGCTTGCCAATCTCATGAAGCGTCCAGCCCTCCTTCCAGCGTTCCCACATCAATGCCTTCTGGGTCGACGTGTAGTACGTACGAGTCCGGTACTTCATCTGCAACACTCCTTCTGCCCAAGCAGTGGTTAGTGTGTTGCTTTGACCGGTTGAATCCGCCCTGCAGAGCGTACTTTGCTTTTGGCCTAGAGCGACGTTACATCCCTCCACGCAAGGCGCGCAGACTTCCGTTACGCACCGAGACTGCGCTGAAGTTAAGGGTAAGCGACTTGACGAATCATCGATTGCATCCTCCGGAACTTCCACCGCAGATCAGGCCTATGTTGCGCAAGTGAACTCCTAGCTCCTTCTATAAGCAAACCCCGCAAACGCAGTACGTCACGACTGCATTGAATCCTCCACGTTGAGGATGTGCGAAGCAGAGTTCAAGGTGAGCATCTCCTACTTCGTCCGAAGTGATGGGAGTGGGAGTGAGCGTTTGGACAACTAGAACTGCTTCGTTGGGTCCAGTACGGCGATGGCTCACGGTTGCGATGCCCCTGTGCGCCGCCGGCTGCACGATTCTTGCTCCGATCCAAACACCGCAGGAGGACCGACGCTTCCCGCTGAAGTTTCCAACCACGGAGGAAGTTCCTTGCATAGACAAAAAAACCGGTGAAAGCAAACTTTGCATCAGTGAACTCCTTGAGTCCATTGACGAGTTTCACGGGGGACTAGGCCGCATCATCTGGGAGACGGACCTGCGCCGACGTGAGTTGGTTGCTCAAGCCGCAGAGCGTACAAATCTAGCGTCGGCTTACAACGCGCTTCTCTGGCCTATCGGTGCATTCTTGATAGCCAAGAAAATCCATCACCCTGAATGGAGCTCGCTAGATGCTCTGGCCTTCGGCACTGCAACGTACGGATTCCTGGGATCCGGCATCCCGGATCGCGACAAGCTGTACCTGAAGTCGGCCACAAAGATGGCATGCATCATTGTTGAGTTCGATGCGGACCTGTATCCGAAGTCGCAAATTGTCGCAAGCAGCGGTTCGAACCAAGCTGGGAGAGTCGCTAGCTCTGTTGAATGGGAAGTGGAGAGGACCACGAAAGGTGTGTCGGGCCAGATCGAGTTCTATCGCGACTATCTGCGCCAGGCGTCTCCCGGTGAAGGCGCAAGCCTCAGCGATCGCCTGGATAGGCTGGCACAACATACCAATGAGTTTTCGCGTCGACGTGACGCCTTGCTTGCCTCGATCAAGGTTTCCAAGCCCAGGCCAGGACTTGTCGGTAGCAACAACGTGGATCAGGCAAGGCTTGAAGCAAAGGGCCTGACCGGTAGTCCTAAACGTGCAAAGGATCCCACCCCCGACTTCATGATTGAGACCGACACCCTTTTAGTTGCGGCAGAAGCCCAAATCACAGCCGGCGTCAAACTCAAGTCCACTTTGGACACGGCGGGCACGCGCATGCGTGTGCAGCGTTCGATGATTGAGGGCGCGCTGACGACGGCGCTCAACGATCGAACGCCTGCGCTGGTCTCGCCTCTCGACCGGGCGCGAGAGATTGCCCAGGCTTTCGAGGCAGGAGTAGCCGCCGAGAAAGGCTTCACGCAGCGGGCCACCAAGCAAAATGGGCAGCGCTCCACATCGGGCTGGCAGCCCGTGCCTAGCAACTTAGAGGGACTCGCGCCTGAATCCAGGGAGAAGCTGCTGCGCTTCTGGCGCCAGGACCGGGCTGCGCTCCTCAGTGCGCAGAATTCATTGCGCGATTGGACCCTTGCCCATGAGGAGCGCAAACGTCAGGCCAAGCTCGACGCCGCTGCGATGGGCTGCGACTCAAGCCTACAGGACTTCGCGAGTTCACTCATGAAACGTATGACTGACACGGTGGGCACGCCTCCCGCGTCAGGCACATCGGCGCCAACGCCATGACGAACCGCAACAGTCTCGGGCGAGCGCATGTTTTTGCGATGGCAAGTGCAGTCCTGGAGCGTCGCTGGCAAAGACTTGCGACTGACGGGCCTGACTGGCTCTGCTCGGCGGCCGTAAGGTCGATTGCGATGCCCCTAATCACGGACGGCAGCCCCGTGCTCGTCGTTGCCTTGAAAGATGGAGTGTCAGGACGAGATATTCCCTCGAATTTGTGGGGTATCCCACTGCGTGCGGTGCGCCAATCTCCCCTTCAGATGCAGAGCAATCCTCCAGGATTGACCTTAAGACGTACTCAGGCGGCCGGGACGGCAACCGTACTTGTCAGAGACCGCCTCAACGGAGAGCGCAGCTATTTGCTCACTTGCGGCCATGTTGCAGCGCCAGACGCGGCGGCCCGATACGGTGATGAATTGCGAGTCGCTTTGCCAGGCGGCGTCGTAGTCGACGCATTCCTGCGCGAATGGCAGCCAGCGATTGGCGACGGTCGACCGCTCACCACACTGGACGCGGCTCTTGTTGAGGTCGATGCAGGGACCCTGCAGTCGCTCACTGCCCAGGGCTCGAACTGGCTACCTCGGCGGGTCAGTGACGATATTAGAGCCGGGCTCCCAATCGCCCTGCAGCGAATGAATGGTCCATTGGAGGGGATGGTGTGCGAGCGATGGTCCGGAGAAGTCGGGGGCGGCCCAGGAGAAGCTGCGGACTACTTGCTACGAGAAGCTATCGGCTATCGCACTCCGGAACTGACCATAGGCGGTGACAGTGGCGCGCCAATCTGGAGCGAGGGCGACGCACTGGTGGGTATGCATGTCGGAGCAATCGACACGCCGAGGATCAATGGCGCCAACGCAGTCATGGCACGTGTGAAGCCAGCTTTGGACTGGTATTGCGTCAAACCATATACGCGGGACGATCCAGCCACACTTACCGCCGAGGATTGGCCGGCCCGACCCGTTGACGGTCCGCTCTCTGCTGCCGCCGCAGCAGCCGGCTCTGAAGACCTCGAAATCCTCGCAAAAACGCTGTGGGGCGAAGCGCGAGGCGAAGGCCGCACCGGCATGGAAGCGGTAGCAGCCGTAGTCCTCAACAGGCTGAGCAAGCGCTATCGAGGATGCGATTCCATTGCTGAAGTCTGCCTAGACCCGAAGCAGTTCAGTTGCTGGAATGCCAACGACCCGAACCTGCCGCTCCTCGAAAGGATCGATTGGCGGCCGGACGAAGCCTACGAGATGGCACGCTCAGTTGCAACGTTGGCGTTGTCAGGACAACTGAACGATCCAACGCGTGGAGCCCGCCACTATGTCGCCCGCTCGCTGCCGCTGGCCCTTCGGCCTAAATGGCTGGACCAGAAGTCGCCGTGCGCCGTCATTGGCCGCCACGAGTTCTATAACGACATTCGCTAGTACACGGACATGGACTTCCTTCTCATTGACGTTGTCATCGGGCTGCTGCTGATCTACGTAGCCATGTCTTTTCTGCTGACAAAAGTGCAGGAGAGTTTCCACGGTGGCGTACTCCGTGGCCGAGTCAAGAACATGCACCTGATGCTCGACGAAGCCGTGGGTCATGACCAGACTCTCAAAGAGGAAGTACTCAAAAATCCGCTGCTGTTCGCACTGTCCTCCGGCACGAAAGTGGCCTGTCGCAGCAGCTTCGGCAGGCCAACCGGGCCGTCTTCGATTCCCCCGGATTTATTCGCCAAAGCGCTACTCGTGTCGCTGAATCAACCCAGCGGCAAGCTCCCGTCAAGCGAGGCGCTGCCGCCACTGGCGTTCATGGACCATCTCATCAAGAACACTTCGCCGACAAGTGCTCGACTGAATTACCTAGAGGGCTTGCGGGCGCTAGTTCCATCTCCCGATTCGGGCTGGCCAGCTTTCGAGACTGCGATCGCCACGTGGTTCTCCGACATCGGCGACCGTGCCGACGGCTGGTACAAGCGGCGCAGCAGCGAGATGGGCTTGATGCTGGCTTTGTTCTTGTGCGCAACGCTCAACATCGACACTGGCAACATCATCAATCGACTGGGGGGCGACCGAGAGTTGCGTCAAGGCTTCGGACAGATCGCCGAAGGCCTGCTCCAGCAGCGGGTGCCGCAAGATTCCACTGCAGCGAAGGCATCGCCCCCGACCGTCCCAGCGGATCCGGCTACACAGGCTATCTCACGCCTGGTCGACGCCAACAACTTTGTCACCGAAGCTTTCAACAAGGACAAGGCGATCACTCGTTTCGGTTTTTACGTGAGTGATCACGAAAAAGTTTGCAAGAACATTGATGTAAAGCCATCCGCTGCAAGCGCAAGGGATGAAGGTAAGTTTGTCTCCAATAGCGACACTTGGGTCAGCGTCATGCCTGCGCTCCTGCCCAAGATAGAACTGGCCATCCATCAAATCAAACAGAGCGAAAACGACGATCCTGAGAAGATCTTGGCAGAGGCCTATCAGTGCCTTTCCCACGTTTCAGCCTGGGTTCGCGCCGCGAGCACCGCCAGCAGCAACATTGAAACGCGCCGGGTGATGGTTGAGGCAGGCAAGGCCCTGGAGGATAGTAAAGCTGGCCTCCTGGCTGTGATGCGATCAGACGCCGGGCAAGGGGGATTCCGGCAGTTGTTTCGCATCGACCCAGAAGCCTTTCAGCAATGCGCGAACGAGGTCACGTCGAGGTCCGCAATGTCCTCCTGCGTACTACAAGAACTGGACTTAACGGGACGTCTACCCGTCGGCCACACAGCCTCGAACCGTCGCGTCCAGTTCTGCAAGGTCATCACCCCGAACTGGGATCCGTCAACGAGTGTAGTTAGGCCCACTCCGGTGTCGGTCTCTGCATCGTCCGCAACTTCCCTGACCATCAATGTCATCCAGCCGTCTCCTCTTGAACACGAAACGCTGCGAGGTCTGCAAGGGAATACTTCTTCATTGGATACATTCATCTGCGGAGGTGCTTCCGTTCAAGAGAATCCACGGCTGAAGTCGAAGGCGATGCAACTTAAGGTGGACACTTGGCTGTTCATCCCGTGGCTCATCGGAATTGGCATCTCTGCCCTGTTCATTTCCTTAGGAGCCCCGATCCTCTTCGACTTACTCGGACATTGGGTCAAGTTGCGTTATGCAGGCCGAGTTCGCGACGCGAATGCCAATGCTGAAAAGGGAGGGGGCACGCTGGCCCTGCCGATGTTGGCAAGCCCCTCCAATCCCAATGCGTCAAACACCGTATCCAGAGCCGGGACCGTGAGCGGACTGCCTGAGGTCGAAGGAGCGCAGCCAGGATTCGAGGAACGGTTGACCGCGCGCGAGGTTCAGGCACTCAGGCAGCGCTTGAATGTGAAGTCTGAGGGGGCAGGGTTCGACGATGCACTCCGCAGTGCCATTCGCGCCGCCAATTCTGGTGACGACCGGCTAACCCTGGCCTCGTACTTCCAGCTAATGGGTCGACCGCCTGTACAAGCGGGTCAACTGGTGGGAGCTCTGCCTACGACACGTCCTCAGCGACGTCAGCCTTTCGCGCTGGCGTCCTCGCTCGCCGCCAAGCTCAATCAGCAGCTCGATTTTTCCAATCGAGTGCCAACCACGGAGACGGCCTTCAGTGATGAGTTGCGCGCACTGGCGGTCTTGTACCGGTACAAGAAGGATACGAACAAGTCTCCGAGCGCTCCGGTCTTCTCAATTGTGGAGAACCAACCACAGCAACTGGACCAGATCGATGAGGCACTTCTCAACGAGATCTTGTCAGACACTGGGAGCCCCAAGCCACGCTTCCCAAATGCACCGTGGATGGACATTGCGCTTGGCGAGCTCGGGCAGGTTGAGAGCAAAGGCGCAACCCGAGCCACTAGCAACCCTCGCGTGTGCGACTACCTAGACGCATGCGTTAAGGGTCTCGGTGACAAAGGCGACGACACGCCCTGGTGCGCCGCCTTCGTCACTTGGGTGTTGAAGCATCCTTTCGCCAGACTTCCGGGTGCTAACTCGATTACACCAGTGACCGCAGGATGGGCAGACGCAGGTAACGGCCTTTTGATACCGGCGGTGAATCCAGCCCTGGCTGCCTCATGGAAGAGTTGGCAACGGCCGCCTGGGGGCGTGATCTCAGCACCGGCCGCCGCCGGAGGAACTCCTATCCCCGTCGTCGGGGATGTAGTCGTTGTCTCGACAGGCTCGGGTAAATTTCATACCGGCTTTGTTTTCGCAGTCGATAGCGCTGCTGGTGTGTTCTGGATGCTTGGCGGAAATCAATTCAACGGATCCCGCGTATCGCTATCGCGCTTCAACTTGTCGAGCATCGCATGAGATGTTGGAGGAGCCAATTTTCGGACTTAAAGACAAATAGCTTCATCCAGCCTTTGAAATTAGCCAGGCGATAAGACCGCCAAGCACACCACTGGTGGCGAGCGGTACGATGAACTCCTTAGTCCACCAGCGGACGACACTCGGCTCATCCGATGCGTACGTTTTGCCGTCCGCCAAGACCTGTTGCACTTGTCGCTTGTAGCATTCGAGGACGATGGCACCAGCGCGAGTTGCCACATCCACCAAATCGTCGCCAGCGGCCAATTCGGTTGTGACTGAAAGCCGCATGCCGACGCTCTCCTCCCGCTCAGCTATTCCGGAGGTAAAGCGAACACTCCTGTCAGAAGCATGGATCGCAGTTGCCAGCTTCTGCATGAAGGGGATGAGATTACAAGGCAGATGGAATTGGTCGAAATAAATCGCCATCTGCATTTCCATCATGCATCGATTCCTCTCGTTGAAGAAATTGATGTGTTGGATAGCCGAAAAACCGAGCTTGGGCTCGGGTACGGACAAACAGAACGAATCCGGAAGATGCTCGACCTTAACGCCACGAAGATCCTCAACACACAGGTTCTCATTGTCACCGTCGGGACGTACGCCCAGATACTCGCAACCTGCTCGATAGCCCAGTTTGGCAAAGACCAGGTCGCCCTCCCAAGCAGCAACCCTAAGCGGTCCTAACTGGATCCACCTCTGTCCATCCCTGAGCTTAAGTTCCTTGATCGAAACGGGTGGTTTATGTTCAGGTCGTGCCATAGAAACTCACAGTGATTCGCGGCCTCAAACTGTACTCAGTCTGAATTTTGAAAAGGTCAGTTCAATCCCCCTGGGCGATTCAAACTCTCGTGAGATGAGCGGCTAGGCCCTATCGCAATGAGCCTGGCTGATTCGTCATTTGCCCTGCCGCAATCCATCGCATACATTGAACAAGCAGGGCTGCTGGTGCAGCCCGTGTGGCGAGCAGACCGCGAGAGTTCCCAGCGCGGAGTTCTGATCGATCCGGCCCTGAACTATCGAGTTCGAGAGGTGAAGGCCGCCTCGCACGTAGCAAGTCCGCTCTCTACACCTTCAGGAGCATCTGCATCAGGTTCAGCAGCCCTTTGCCCTGGTGATAGCGGTCACGGCCAAGATCGACACAGGTTTCCAAGAGCAGGCGCTTGACCTCGTCGGGTCGTCCCCGAAACTCGCGCCGAACCGACAAGAAGGCGGCCAAGAGTCCGGAAACGTGCGGCGCCGCCATGCCCGTACCGCTGTCGTAGCGGTACTGGACCTTTGTGCCGGCTTGCCAGTGCGAGTTGCACGACAGGATCCGCTCTCCCGGCGCCACCACGTCCGGCTTGGCGCGGCCGTCCGACGTAGGACCACGAGACGAGAACGCTGAGATGCCGTACAGGTGTGGTCGTTCTCCATGCACCGAACCAACAGCAATGCACTCCTCCAGATTGGCCGGGTCGGCATTCACCATTAACTCCGCCTAAACTGCCGACTCATGTTGCATCGGCCATTCGGCCTGGGGGAATGAACAGTTGCTCAAGACACCATGCTCCCGTTCATCTGGCGGTCGAAAGACTGCCTCACCAAACTCATCACATAAGGCAATTCGTCGAGGTCTTTGAGGCTGACCTGAACCTCTCCGTTGCCCCATTGGCCCAGCCCCGCCACGTCTTTGCACAAGCCCTTCGGATCGTCGATCTCGGCAAACGGCATGTTGAGCGATAGCCGCAAACGCTTGGCCTGAGGTACCACGTCCACAAAGTTGGTTTCAGCCTTGTACGCCACGTAAAGCTTGAGGAACTCCTCGGTCACACATCCGTCCAAGGCCAGCACCTCCTTGCGGAAGGCCTCGAAAACTGCTTGCACGCCGGGCGCCAATAAATGCGGGTGGTCGTCAATCGTGTATCCGGCTTGAGGGCCAGATTTGGGCCGATAAGCCGCCAGCACCTCAACGGCAAGTGCTGGCTTGCCCCAAACCTCGACCGCTTTGCTGGCCAGCTTGGCAGCGCGGACCTTGATGGCATCTTCGTTCCACACGGTCACCTGGCCCAGGCCATCGTTCAGTTTCAGCGGGCTCCAGCGCAAGCCCTTCTCGTCCATATCCCGCTTCTGTGCAAAGGGGAAATCGCTGTAGCTCGAGTTGTAGGCCGTCAGCGTCAAATTGCCCAAGGTGTGCAACCAGGTGTCTTGCACGCGCCTCCAATCCGGCCCCAGGTCGGCCTGCCATTGAAGTGACAGCCTGTCATTCTGCGGCAGGATGTGCTCGATGGTGTACTCCGCTACTGCCACCCGCTCCTTGCGCTTGTGGTTTTCCAGCCGGCGCAGCCAGTAGGCTGCTCTGCCGCCAAAGTGGTACAGGTCACGCACCTGCAGCTCGCGCTGAAACTCTTCGTCGCTAGGGAATCGGCGGTAAGAGGGTAAAGTCAGTAGATGCGCCTGAATGCTCTCGAGGTAGCGCTCTTTCTTCAGCACCTTGCTGAACGTGGCGAATGTCTTGTTCAATGAGTTGGTAGGAATCGCGCACACCGCTCGGCGGAACACATAGGCCTCAACCACCCGCACCGCCGCCAGGAAGTCAGCCTCACTCAGTACACCTTGGGCGCAGTCTTCATACAGTTCCAACAAGAAGGGGTAGGCCACATCCACCTTCAACTCGCGCAAATCGTGGAAGGCCTCCCGCAAGCCAGGGCGGGTCTCTGCCCCCAAAGCCATGGCGCAGTAGGCCTGCGCATGGCGCTGCACGTCTTGCACCAGGGCGTCCACTCCTGCCTGCACGGTGCTGGGTCGAAGGGCATGCAGCTTGAAGGCCTCATACACCTCGTCGATGCGGGGGATGTCGCCTACCGGGTGCTTCACCGTCAGGTAGTGACGCATAAAGGCATCGAAGTGCGCCACGTAGCCCTCCTGCCCGAAGGCCAACTCCATAGGCCGCCAATGGTCCTGGTAGAGCCGGGTCTGCAACTCTGGCTCCAACCCCATCAGCACGTAATTGCGGATCAAGTCGGCTTGGCTCAGTTTGCGACCTGTCGAGTTCATGCTCTCAAAGATCAGCTGCGGATTATCTTGCCCGCGCGCCAGCGCCACGTCCACCACCACCAGCTTGGCCAGCCCTTGGCATATGACGGCCAGGTCACACGCTGGGTCGGCCAGCCAGCCCTTGAAATACTCGTAGTTGCCAGCCACCCGTACCGATTGCTCGGTCGGCAGCACAGCCTGCCCCACCAGCGCCGTCAGCGTGGCTTTGTCGGTCTGCGACAGCAGCAGCTTGAAGTGGCGCTCGCCATCCTCTTCCGGGTTCAGCAGGTAGTAGTTACGCAACTTGCGGGCTGAAAAGCCCTCCACAGGTTCGGTGCCGCCCAGGGCCTCGGCCAGCGCCGCAATCAGCAGGGTGACAGTGGTCAGGCGCTGTTGGCCGTCGATCACCAACAGCGGCGACAGGGTGGCCACCTGGAACAGACCCTGCTCGATGTAGACGATGGACCCGACAAAGTGGCCCGTCACCGCTGGGTTGCTGCCGGCACGCACCACGTCTTCCCACAACTGGCGACACTCACGCTCGGTCCATGAGTAGGTGCGCTGGTAGATTGGGATGACAAACTGCGGGGACTTCTTGAGGAAGGCCAGTAGTTTGGCTTCGGTCGCTTTCATCGGTGAACTCTCCCTTGTGTTTAGTGCGTGGTTTAAGCCTGGCACGGTCTGGAGCCGCGTAAGTGCCGGGTTAGCCTATTCATCAAAAACGCTCGATTAGAGCGCACCAGTGAAGCCGTGATGTTGAAGTGAAGCAAAAAACATTTCGGATTCGGCGGTGTCCACCCCGTTCAAGGGCATATTCATGCTGCCGATGCGCAGCAAGGTGTTGTCAAAGTCGTAGCCGAGAAACATTCTGCGGTGGAAATGCTCGCGCAACTTCGCGTCACGGAATATCTCAGGGCGCCTGGTACGCAAGTACTCGCCCACCGCAACAAGGAAGCCACAAATGACGCTAGCGAGATCGCAGATGGTGTCTGCCGTGCCCGGTGCGGTCATGGCAAACATTCACTGGATGATGTGGCACGGTATGCGGAACTGGCCGTTTTGGCCGGCGCTGGCGATCTTGCCCAGCATGTATTCGTAGAGGTCACTATTGGTGTCGCGGTCGGCCAAGGGATTTGCGTCGCGCACAGATTTGGTGGCGGATTGCTTTGGTCGTCATCAGCCGGCCACTGCCGTTGGTGCTGCGATCACGCACCTCATGGGGAGCGCGTCTGGCACCGTTCAAGTTGAAGTGCAGTCTCGGTCTCGGGCTGGACCTGGCAGGCCGGCGACCATCTACCGGCTGACTCGCCCCCATATGGCAAATTAGTTCGCATCGCAGATATCGGAGCTAAGTGCTTGATACGAAACTAAGTTCGCAATGTTCGCTAGGTTCGCATCTGTGCATCGGGGCTTGGCATTGCGGCACTTGGCATCGCTTTGTGGCGCGGGACATGGCCACGAAAGTTGAGGACTTGGGCTTTCTGGAGCCATGGCGGTACCTTCATGTCTTCGAGACTTTTGGGGTCGAGTTCCAAAACCCTTGGTACAGACCCTTCGAACAGACTTGGCTGCTAGCGCGTTAAACCTGCGGATAAGCACATTCCCTTCGGCCACGCATTGTTTGAAAGAATGAGCCAGGATTTGTGCTTTGTTGAGCTTCAGCAATAGGCTTGCAGCTGTCGCTCGATTTTGGCGAGCAAACAACCGCTGCGGTCGAAGCCGGACATTGAGGTTTTCGTTGGCCGAATGTCTGCAGCACCCCCCACTGCTGCCTTCCAACTTGGTGAAACGAACTACCGCAATGGGCACAATGCTGACGCTTTTGGTTCTTAGACTTACTCTCTTCATTTTCAGGTGTTGATCTAAATTTTATTAGCTCACCTGGTGAGCTACATAGCCGTTAGATTCCGTTTGTCGAAAACAAATCGGGAGGGTAAGGCTCATGTGGTTGATAACAAATTTCGGATTTTTCAGTGTGGTGGACAAGTCCGGTGATGGCCGTTTAACGGTCAGATCCAGAACCCGAGGTGATTTGGATCGACTGCGGGCACACTACTTGCCGGAGTTAGGAATCACCGTCGCGCACGCAGGTAGCGACTACCCATGGCGCGCCGTTGTGGAAAGACAGCCTCTGGCTGAGGCCATGGCTAGCATCGTGGCTGATATAGATTACGGCAACTTCAAGGACGAGGTTGCCAAGACCCTGGGCAAGGAACGCGCTCATCGCTACGGTGACGTCTGGTCGGCGCTGTATGGCATGCATGAGGACTTGCCAGAGGCCGTCGATCTCGGTGCCGCAAACTTGCCTTGGCCCATGAAGGAGGACAAGTACTCGGCCGTAGCGTATGGCGGCGTGGTGATCGACCCTCGCGGTCGATTTTTGTTGCGGGAGGTCCGCAATCATTTCGACAACTATGTGTGGACCTTTGCCAAAGGGCGGCCCGAGAAAGGTGAGAGTCCCCGCCAAACCGCCGTTCGAGAGGTCGCAGAGGAGATGGGGTTTGTGCCGCAGTTGCTCGCGCCCATTGCCGGTGAATTTGCCGGAGGTACCACGATCAATCGCTACTTTTTGATGGCGGCAAGTATTCAAGAAGTTGATTTGAATCACCAGTGCAAGGAGACTGAGCGTCTTATTTGGGCAGATGCTGAAGAGGCTGCGCGACTAATCGGGCTAACAGCGAATGTGACGGGTCGGCAACGTGACCTGCATGTTCTCAACGCTGCTCAAATGAGTTTGAGGAGCTTTCCAAACGAAGGGCGCCCAATTGCGCTCAGATCGGACTTCAAGACACGACCGTTTCCAGCAAAGCGAGTCTTGATTCCATTCGAGAAAGCATTCAGCTTGGAGGAAATGTCCTCGTTGATTCGTGGTTCCGTGCCCAGGGGAATGGATGAGAAGTGGTTTGTCTATTTCGAGAACAATGCGCTGCACCTGCACCGCAGTTGGACAGGATTCTGTATTTTCCGAGTCCATTTCGCACTGACATCAAATGGCTGGTTCAGCACTCACATGGAAGCCAATCGACACAACGATCAGTACAGCAGCAATGATGCCGCTGAAGATTTGCGTTTGCTTGATGCACTCTTGGGTATGTTGTTTCAAGGTACTCGGCCTTGAATCGACGCGCTCGCTTTGTAAGAGAAACTGGGCGCATCAAGCGCACGGCAATGCCTTTAGATTGCGTGCTGCGGTGACTCATTCGCCAAGGCATGGATGGGGGAGAAAGCGGTTCCACCCCGCAATTCGACCCCCTTAACGCTGCGGCAACATTGACCGTCGGCCTTGGAACGGAAGCACAGAAGTGCAAAAACAAATGATGGAAGGCAGCATCGAGGCGCTTGCCAGCGCTTGGGCGCGGATTGCTGAGGAGGCTGAATTCCCCACTGACTGCGAAGGTACCCCTTCGCCAGAGGTGCATCGGGCCAGCAAGTTAATTCAGGAACAAATTCGGGAGCACATCGTCGCCACGAAGGATGTTTTTTTGTATGGCCTGCTGCACCTACTGGGTCAGGCATCGCTGCGCATGGAACAAGTGCTGTGGCCGGATGAATATGAGCGCATGGCCCGGGAGACTGAGGAAGCCCTGCAGGAAGCTGACAACCCTGATACGAAATGGCATTCGCAGGAGGATGTGAAAGCAGCGGATCAGCAAAACATCAGTAGGGGAGAAACGTTCCGCCATGATCGGTAGTGCTGCTTTGAGGGCAAAGCGCAGTGGGATGGACTGGAGTTCAGCCGCGGCAAGAAGCAACCACCTAGGTCAAGCTAGAAGCTGAGATATCGAAGTTCATAGCTCATGCTGCGCAGCAGATCACTTGGCAAAAGTGGCCAAGAACTCATGAGCAGAAAACATCGCATCTGCATCAATCTGGCCGTTGCTGTCATGACGAGGATTCACTACGACAGTGAGTCCTTGTGTGCCTAAGTGCTGGTAGTCACGGCACACTTCTTCAACGAGATGGGAAATAGAGACGGATCGGAACTTCCTCTTGCCTAGAGAGTCCAGCTCATGGCCGGCTGCAAAGATGTCTTCGTCAAATGACAAAGCTTTTCTGCCCAAAACTGAGACTGCGCCAGAGTCTGCTTCCTCTTCGCTGAGGAGCCAAAGATCACTGGTCTTCTTATAGAAGTAGCGTCGACAAGCTTCTCGCGACGTACAAACTACAAAAACTTCGCAGCTGAATTCGGGAGGCATGGATTCTTTCCAAAACCCCCATGCCCAAAGCTCCTTCATATCCTCAAGAGGGATTCGGTCGATCTTCTTTGAAACGATTTCCATACTTCCTATTTGCTTACTTTTTGGCGCGCTTTCCGCCTGAATTGAACTATAAGCGCCAGATAGCTCATGGGATGAGCCAACACAAAATTGTCCTCGTACAGGGCGCCCCCAACTTAGACAAAGGCAGCCATTTCGGCGATGGGTCATCCGTCGGGTAGACGATTGTCTTTGACCGTCTACAACCCGGCGAACAAACAAGCCTCACTTCAGAATGCCTTGAACTGATCAGATATTGCTCTGAACTGCGGTTCAGGCACGAAGCTGGTTGGATCAAGATACAGACCACGATTGCCTTCTCGGCAGCCGACCAACGCCGCCTGCGCTGGTCTCGGTTGATGACTTCAATCGTCTCTGTATGCCAAGTCATATGCACAGTCCTATACCAATCTGGAAGATAAGCGATAGACCGTGTCTGAAGATTCAGGGGGCTATTTCACGCCGCCGGAAGTGCAAACCACGAATTTCTTGTCTTTGCTTTGAGCTGATAGACAAGCCTCACTGTGTAACTTGCGATTTACAAGCACTATCAACTCGTCAGACACTGTGCCCGCAAAAACACGGAGGACTAGTCGTGGCTGCTAAGTTTGAGCCATGAAAAAGGGGCCGACCCACGAGTGCCGAGACTCAGTGTGGGTCGGCTCAAATGTGCTTGCCGCCGAGCAAGGTGCAATCGGCGGTGCACTATAGGGGCAACGTGAACGCACGGTGCCGATAGAACTCAGGCTGGAGTAAGTTGCTATCGGCACCGCCCTAATCGGCTTAGGCGCGGCGAGGTGACGTAACGCGGCACAAACTGTAGCCTGGGCTATAGTTCGATAAAGGCGGTTTCCGCTAAATGTTGACCACTAGCAACCCACGTGTCGTGGGTTGCCAATTGCGTCGACTCATCGTTGATTCCAATCCGGCTGGAGCGCCTTGATGAAGGCTTCTTCCACGCACTGAAGCGTCGTCTTCTTGTCGGCGGTCCAATTTTGATTCAAACCGAGTTGCTCACGAACCAATTCAGACAACTCGTCGATCGGCAGGTAGCGCAATTGGTATTGCATTGCAGCGTCACTTTGAAGCCCTTTGGCAATTTCAAAGACAGCACCTCCACTTTTGGTTGAGTGCGTCCAATAGTGCTTGGCCGGCCCGCCAACACCTGGACGAACCCACCGCTGAATCACTTGATCTTCAAGTGACTTTCCAACGTAACGAACAGCCCCCGTGGAGTCACATATGAAATAGACGTATGGCCCCCCGAGCGCTGAGGGTTCGAGCGCTGGCGTATGTCTTCCTGATGTGGGAAGTGGCGCAAGAATCGGATATTCGTGATGAGCGAAATCAGCCTTCTTACGACGAAATGACCCCGGGAGCACGCTCTCAAAGCGCCATGCAAGATAGGTTTTCAGTTCAGCAGGAAGAATAGATGGCATCGGTTCACACCCCCGGTTGCATGAAAGCCGAGCTGATCACAGGCTTGACCGTCGACGGTGCATGCCCCGCTGGTATGTTGCTCATACGAATGTGGTAACCCTGATAGGCAAGCTCAACGAGTTCCTCGATCGTCATAACGCGCTTCCCCTCCGGATCGTTTCTGGAGTTCGACTTGTGGGCTCGAAAGCAGCCATCTGCATACCGGTGAGGGCTAAGTACGGTTCCAGCTCGTTTGCCGCTACGAACAACGTAGATGAGGTTTTGCATGGGTACCCTTTAGTGACGTGGACGACTATTCATTCCAAAAAAACCAGCGCATTCGCGGTATTGCCAATATGCGCCGCAAGAGAGACACAACAAACATCCGTAGGACTCTTCGCTGCGGCACGAGTCGAACTGTTTCATGCCACTTTAGGCTTTCGATAGCCATCAAGCAGCAATAATTACCTCACTCGTTCTGCGCTTTCTTGGAAAGAAGCTCCTCCAATTTCCAGATCCACGCCAAATGATTGGCTCCTTGCAGGAGATGCGTACCCGTCGCTCCACGAATCACCTTTGGAGCCACGCGGTTCAACATGTCGGTAATCGTCGAATCAGCGGGAGGGCGGTCGGACGTTCGATCCAATAGGTCACGAAGCTTCGATCGAACGTCATATCGTTGTCGGCCCCACACATAGCCGGCAGTCATCACAGCCCGTTTCACGAGAGCCATTTCCTCATCTTCAGAGGTAATTGAGGTCCTTCTGCCACCGTGCTTTGGCGGAGACTCCCCGCGCAAGAATCGATTGCGTGCCCGCGACACCCACCATCGATCACGACCAACAACTGCGGCAGTCTGTTCGAGGGAGTAGCCCAACAATGGAAGTAAGGTAGCTTGCGCGGCTCGCAGTTCATCAGCATCTTTCGCCGAATCAACTGCGGCCCGAGCTCGGTCTAGTGCACCTTCAGCGTCCCTTGGCAGGCGAGCCATTTGAGTTCCTTCCGAAATTTCTATTCGAAAATTATTGCAGCTTGCACGTATTCGAAGGGCCCACTTAACTGCCTGCTCTGCATTTCGGGCGAGCTCTTGTCTTCACATCGTTCTGAACTGAATGCACTCGCTCTATCTCGCGGTCAAACGCAAGCGCCTCGCCAAAACCTAACTTTCAAGTTCGATCAACCAGCTTTCGATTCACTCGCGCCGGCCCCGGTTTGCCTGAAGTAGCCTTTTGTATGAAACGTCCTGATCGGAAACTTCCCAGTTCAAACAGCGTCAGTGCCGTTTGAAATGTGGCCAGCGGTCTAAACCGAAAGGATCATCTCGGACGGGTTGTCAAAAGCTCTGCAGAGTTTTGTAGGACTCAGATCCAACAAGGGTGAGAGGTCCGGCGGCACGTAAAAACAGCCCTCCTAAATCCTTGCGTCCCTATACGACGCCGCCATACTTAAGCGACACCAAAATTGCTTTGACACAGTCTTCGCCGCTCAGTGTTTCAGCGGCCTGAAGCGGCGTCTTGTCCTCAAGCATCGGATGCGGGGTGTTCAGCCAATTCAACGCAGCAACTTCAGACGCGAAAACCTCGTTGGCAAGTTGCTTCAGGGCCGCGCTTGTTGGCACAGCCTAGGTCAAGGCGCCGCCCCATTCAATCGAAGCCAAACCTCTTCTTCCGCTATCGTCGAGATTTGTCGGTTTCCTTCTCCTTTGATCTGATCGACCTGCCATGTGCCGGACTCAAAGCGAAGACCTAGCGTGGCGCGAATGGGCGAGGTCACTCTGTAGACGAAATAGCGGCCACTCAAAATGTCGCTGTAGTAGCTGGCCACGCAGTGGCCCATGACTTGGCCCTCAGCAATTAGTTCATCGCCTGTTTCCAGAGCTTGGATGTCGGATGTACCCGGCAATGGTGGCG
>CAMFGY010000047.1 GCA_945952065.1 uncultured Burkholderiales bacterium
TCAGCGCCGGGTCGGCATTGCCATACACCTTGGTCTTGGCGTCCGCTGTCACGGTGATGGGGCGCGGGGTGATGCTCAGCACACCGTTTTGTGCGGTGATCTGGTAGTTGCCATTGGCCAGGGCGGACGCATCGATGGTGTAGCTGCCTACATTGTTGCCAGGGGCGCGGCTCAAGGCGCCCGAGAGGCTGTCACCACTGACCAGGTTGCCAGCGCTGACGGTGTAGCTCAGCGCCGGGTCGGCATTGCCATACACCTTGGTCTTGGCGTCCGCTGTCACGGTAATGGGGCGCGGGCTGATGTCGGCAAGTGCGGACGCACTGGTGTTTTGCAGGGCGTAGTTGCCAGCGTCTGCACCTCCGATGCTGATCCCACTCACGGTCACTGTCTTGCCCGTCCCCACATTGGCATTGGCGAAACTCGCGTTGCTGTGGCTCAGGCTCACTGCGTCGGCGTTCACAAAATCGGGGGTGCTGACGCTCCCGGACGCGGCTGTCGCACCGTCATAGACCTTGTTGCTGGCGGTGAATACAGCCGTTATTGGCTTGGGCGTCACCGTTGCGGAGATGGTGCCGCCACTCAGGCTGTAATTGCCATTGGACAGACTCAGGCTACTGCTGGCAAAAGAGGTGTAGCTCCCCACATTTTTGCCGGACAAGGTGGCAGACCCACTCACCGAGGGGCTGGCATCGCCATTCACCAAGCCCGAGAGCACAAAGCCCGAATTGACGCTGCTGCTGCCGTCATAGGTCTTGTTCACGCTCAGGTTCAGCGTACGCGGTGTGACTGTCCAATCCACCCCAGCGCCGGCATTCAAGGCATAGGCGGTGTTCCCTAAGCTGATGCCACTTGCATAAGTCAGGCTGTAAATACCGGCATTGGATGTCGAGGTCGGAGCCCCGGCCCACGACGCCGTGCCGCTCGCAGCCGCGTCGGTGATCAGATTGCCGCCAACAACCGCATCAAACAAGGAATAGCTGAAATTGGGACTTGCGCCATAAACGCTGCTGCCCGAATTCAAGCGCAGGTAAACCGGCGTGCGCGTCGCAGCCTGGCCGACAGCCGTAATCACATTGTTGATCTGCGTCACCGGTGCGCCAGCGTAGTACCAGTTGAAGCTGCCGCTCTGACCTGAAGCCAAATCGGCAAAGCGCTGGTACATGGCGTAAGAGCCATCGTTTGTGGAGGTGATGGCCGATGTGCGCGGGTTTTGATTGAGCACATTCTGAAAGCCGTAGTTCGGGGCATGGGCCATGTCCACGCCACTGGAGGTGGAGAAGAACAAAACCGCTCCCCCTGTGCTGCCACCGCCGTCCTCAGTGATCTTCAAGGCATTCGATGCCTGATTGGTGGCGGACAAGGTGACGAATGCGTCCGAAACAATGTTCCCCTTGGTCTTGGTTGGGGCGTCAGTCGTCGCCACAAAGTCATCCCGACTGCCCACCCAGGCGCGAAGATTGCTGGTCGTCGTGCCGCTGAGATTGGTCAGTTTGGTGATGGCCTTCAGATAACGATTGCCACTCAAGAGTTCGAACGAATTTTCGAGCCTGACCGACTGCCCGCCACCGAGCGCGATATCGGACGCGGTGATGATCACGCCCACGCCCTCGCGATAGCCCGAAATATCGACCGAAGCATTGCTGCGATTGGTACCCAAGGAACCGTCATGGGTGGAACGCACGGTTCCATTGTTGTTCCAAGAAGAGCTGCCGTCGCCGCCACTGCCGATCGCGATATCGAGCGGGTTGCCGCTAAAGGTCATTTTGTAAAAGCCATTGCGGCCGTTGGTATCGTCGAAGTAGAAAGGCTGCTTCAACTGACCATCCGCGGAAACCGAGTCTTGCGTGCCATTCCCAAAGCGCAAAAGCCCGTTCTCCAGCACCAAGTTCTTGCTGGTCCCTGCCGAGCCTTTTTTCCAAGTGAATGCTGCGCCATCGGGGATCAAAACTTTGACACCACTGGCCACGTTGTAGGCACTGCCGGCTCCGTTGGCAGTGCCTTGCCCGTAGACGAAGGCCAGGCTGGCGCTGCCGGATGCAGTCAAGTTGGCATTGACCTGGATACTGCGCTCCGCCGTCAAGGTCAGCTTGTTGGCCGACCAGCTGACGGCATCGTTGACGAAGATATCGCCCACACCTCCCGCCGTGCCTTGCGTCGCGGTGGAGATGGTGACATTGCCACTGGCCAAGTCGCTGCCGAGCTGAGCGCCGGTGATTTGGCCGCCGCTGGCGGCAATGGTGTAGTTGTTCGGGTCGATCAACCAGGTACCGCTTGGCCCCTTGGCGCCCAAGGTCGTGACCACCCGTCCGGCGTGGAAGCCAACATCGGCTGCACTGGTCTCGACGAAACCACCTGAGCCCCCCTGAGGAGCGCTGGCATCCAGGCGGCCGCCGACCAAAATGCGGTCCTTGTCCATGGCGCCCATCAAATAGATCTGGCCTTGTTCCCCAGACGCCAGGGTTTGAGCCTCGGTCACCCCGGTGTGGTTGATCACCGTACTGGCCAGCTGACCGGCCGCCTTGGCGCTCAGGTAGACCAAGCCGCCGTCGGCCTTGATGGCACCGCCTTGTTCGATCAAGGCGTCCAGCGCGGCTTCTTCCACCTTCAGCTTGACAGGCCCACCCAGGTCCAGCACCACCTTGGCACCTGCCCCCATCAGCACCTGGCCCGAAGGGGCGGTGATGCTGCCGGTGTTGCTGATCTTGGCCGCAATCAGCGCCACCGAGCCGCCCGGCGCGGTCGTGATGTGGCCCTGGTTGACGATGGCACTGCCGCTGGCACCCTCCGCACTGAAGCGGTAGCGGCCCGCCAAAAAGTCCTGGTTGTCGAGCTTCAAGGTGCTGGCCACCAAGGCCCCCACATTGACTTGTGCGCTCGGCGTGAACAGCACCCCATTGGGGTTGAGCAAGAAGACCTGGCCATTGGCATTCAAGGCGCCCTGGATGCGCGACACCTCATTGCCAAGCACCCGATTCAAGGCCACCGAGTTGCTCGAGGGCTGAACGAAGTTGACGGTATGGCCCGCCCCAATACTGAAGCTGCGCCAGTCCGTGGCCAACAAGGCGCTTTGCTGCTGGATCGTCAACACCGTGCCGGTGCTGCTGATCTGCGCTTGCCCCGCCACCACCTGTGCACCGCTGGGCAACTGAGCCGCGCTCAGCGCCTGGCCGCTCACCAAGCCGGCAGAAAAACAGGCACTCAGGCCCAGCACCAGGTCGCGCAAGCGAACAGGAGGGGACGACTTGAGACGGCGAGATGGAGCTGTTAGGGAGGACATAGCTTGGATTTGAAAAAGAAAAGCAAAGACCAGGGCGGCACGCTGTGGCGACCTTGTGGCATCCAGGGGGACGGGACTCTCGGCCAGTTCGTTGGGATGTGTCATTCAGCACTCCTCAGCCTTCGGAACAAAAGTGGCAGCGCCTCGATCTATCGGAAAAATTTGGCAAAACTAAAGTATTGCGACAGTCCCGCGCAAAGAGCCGCAAACAAACCGCCGTGCATCGCGCCATTTCAGGCTTGACAAAAGCCTTAGTTAGCTCCCTGAGCACGCTCGCCGCCCAGGAGATAATCCCGGCACCGGCCCCACCAGGCCGCTTTGTCACCCGGCCAGGCCCCCATGCTGATCAAGTTCTTCTACACCCTGCGCGCAGCCAAACTCCCGGTTTCGGTTCGGGAGTTTTTGACGCTGCTGGAGGGCTTGAAAGCCGGGGTGATTGGCGCCGAGGGGCCGCCCTCCATCGATGACTTTTACTTCCTGGCCCGCACCACCCTGGTCAAGGACGAGGCGCATTTCGACAAATTCGACCGCGCCTTTGGCGCCTACTTCAAAGGCGTGGAGCTGTTGACCGACTTCAGCCAAGACGTGCCGCTCGAATGGCTGCGCAGCCATCTGGAACTGGAGCTCACGCCCGAGCAAAAGGCCGCCATCGAAAAAATGGGCTGGGAAGAGCTGATGGAAACGCTGAAAAAGCGTTTCGAAGAACAAAAAGAGCGCCATGAAGGCGGCAACCGCTGGATCGGCACCGGCGGCACCAGCCCCTTCGGCAACAGCGGCTACAACCCGCAAGGCATACGCATCGGCGGCGCCAGCCGCAACAAAAGCGCCGTCAAGGTCTGGGAGCAGCGCGCCTACAAAGACTATGACGACCAGATCGAATTGGGCACCCGCAATATCAAGGTCGCCCTCCGCCGCCTGCGTCGCTTTGCCCGAGAAGGCTCGGATCTCGAACTCAATCTGGACGACACCATCCACAAGACGGCTGCCAATGCCGGGCTCTTGGACATTCGCATGCAGCCAGAGCGCCACAACAAGGTCAAGGTGCTCTTGCTGATGGATGTGGGCGGCACCATGGACGAGCATATCCACCGTGTTGAAGAGCTGTTTTCAGCCGCCAAAAGCGAGTTCAAACATCTGGAGTTCTATTACTTCCACAACTGCGTCTATGACTTTGTGTGGAAGAACAACCGCCGCCGCTTTGCCGAGAAAACCGCCACTTGGGACATCATTCGCAAATACAACCGTGACTACAAGCTGATCTTTGTCGGCGATGCGACCATGAGCCCCTACGAGATCCTGCAGCCCGGCGGCAGTGTGGAATACAACAATGAGGAGGCCGGCGCCGAATGGCTGCAGCGCCTCACCCACGCATTTCCGAAGTACGCATGGATCAACCCCGAACCGCAGGGCGTCTGGCAATACCGCCAGAGCGTGGCCCTGATTCAGCAATTGATGCAGCAGCGCATGTTCCCCTTGTCGCTGGCTGGGCTGGAAGGCGCGATGCGATTGCTGAGCAAATGAGGCGGGGCATGGCTTGTTTCTGGGGTGGCGCCGGCACTGCGCTGCCAGGGCAGCGCTGCAGCATCTTGCTGGGCCTGGCCCTGCTGCTGGGGGGCTGCAGCAGCTTGCAAGAATGGGGGCAAAGGCTGCGACCGCAAGACACGGCCCAAGCGGCAGCGCAGCAACAAGGCCAGCAAGCCCGGCTGGTGACCGAATACACGCTGCAAGTGCAGGCACCAGGCAAACTCAAAGACCTGCTGGAGGAGCACCTGGATCTGGCCCGCTTTCGCCGCGCCCCGGAAGACCAGCGACTCAGCCTGCAAGAGCTGGGGCGGCTGAGCGCTGCGGCGCCGCAGCAAGCCCGCGCCCTGCTCGAAACCGAGGGCTTTTTCAACGCCCAGGTGGAGATCGAACGCAGCAACTTCCAGAGCTTGGAAGCACGTTCGGCCGAGCAACCCACGGTCACCGTCATTGTGCAAGCCGGGCCGCAGGCCAAGATCAGCGGGGTGGAGTTGAACTTTGCGGGCGAATTGTTGGAGCCCATTGCCGAAACGCCCAACAGCCCCGAACCCAGCCCGGAATTCCTGGCGCGCAAAAGCCGGCAACGAGAGCAACTGCGGCGCGACTGGGCTTTGGCCCCCGGCACGCCGTTCAGCCAAGACGCCTGGAACAGCGCCAAATCCGCCCTGCTCGGGCGGGTGCGCACCCAGGGCTACCCCTTGGCGCGCTGGAGCGAAACCTCCGCACAGGTGGACGCTGAAAACAATACCGTCGAACTGGTGTTGACCCTGGACAGCGGCCCCCTCTTCCGTTTGGGCGAATTGCAAATCAGCGGGCTGAAGCATCAGCCGGCCAGTGTGGTGGAGCGGCTCGCAGGGTTCACGCCCGGCGAGCCCTACAGCGAGCGCGCCATGCTGGACTTTCAAGAGCGTTTGCTCAAGACCACCTTGTTCGACACCGCCAATGTCGACATCCGCCCGGACGCCGAAAACCCGGGCACGGCAGCGGCCAGCCCGGTGTATGTGCAAGTCAAAGAGTCGCCCCGCCAGCAGGTGACGCTCAGCCTGGGCTTTGACACGGGCACGGGCCCGCGCATTGGCGCCGACTACACCAACCGACATCCTTTTGGCTTGGACATGCGCCAGCGCACCAAGCTCAAGCTCGGCGTCAAAGAAAGCTCCGCCGACATCGAGCTCAGCTCCCATCCACTGAGCGATATGCAGCGCAATTTGGGCGCGTTTTTTGTCGAGCGTTTGACGCACGATGACACGGTGACGGTAAACGTGCGGGCCCGACTGGGCCGCATCCGCGAGACCGAACGCGAAGACCGCACCTACTACCTGGAAGCGCTGCGCGCATTCGAAGACAAGCCCGGCAGCAATACCCACGCTGGGGCAGTTTCGGGCAATGTGCAATGGACATGGCGGCGGGTCGACAACACCTTGCGGCCGACCTTGGGCTACACCGCGTCCGTCTTGCTCGGGGCTGGCTATGCCGACAGCTCCACGTTTGATAACGGCTATTTCGGACGCAGCCAGATCAAGCTCTATGGCTACTACCCCTTGCCGGGCGGCTGGTACGGCTCTGCGCGCACCGAATGGGGGCAGATCTTTGCCGCCCAAAGTGTGGGGCTGCCGGAGAAGCTGCGCTTTCGCACCGGCGGTGATGAGTCGGTGCGCGGCTATGGTTTCGAAGACCTCGGCCCCAGCGATGCGCTGGGCAACCCCACCGGCGGACGGGTGCTGTGGAACGGCAGCGTGGAGCTGGCCCATGCTTTTGTGCCCAGCCTGCCCGACCTGCTCGGTGCCGCTTTTGTCGACGCGGGCCACGCCGCGCCCAGCTGGGGGGAATTCAAGCCCACCACCAGCCTTGGGCTGGGCCTGCGCTACCGCAGCCCTTTGGGCACCTTGCGCCTGGACTACGCCCGCGCCACCGCATTGCAGCGCTGGCGCTTGCATTTCAGCGTGGGCATTGCCCTGTGATCCCGCCTGCCGCTATGCAAGAAGCTCCTGATCCCCAAGCCGCTGAAGCCAAAGCCGCGCCAAGCAGCCCGGCGCCCGCCCCCAAGCGCGCGCTCTGGCGCCAAGGGCCGGGCCTTTTGCCCAGCATCTTGGCCCTGCCCGTGCTGGGCGGCGCGCTGGCCTGTGGCCTTTGGTGGGGCTTGGCCACCGAAGCCGGCAGCACTTGGCTGCTGCATCAGGTGCCGGGCCTGCAGGTACGCGGACTCCAGGGCAGCCTGATGGGCGACCTGTCCGTTCAGCAATTGAGTTATGTGCTGCCCGGCACGCAAGACAAGCTGGAACTTCAAGACCTGAGCTGGCGCGGCCTGTCTTTGCGCTGGAACCGCTCGCCCCATTTGTGGGCCGATCTGCAGATCGAGCAATTGCAGCTGCGCCGCCTGCACCTGCATCTGGCCCCCAGCCCCGAGCCCGTCACCGCACCCCAAGACTTGCGCCTGCCGATAGGGCTGCAAATCACCAAGCTGCAAGTCCAAGAACTGGTGATCCCGAGCTTGAGCGAGCAAGCCTTGCACGATTTGCAGGCGAGTTTGCAGCTCAGCGCCCAAGGCGGGGCCGAGCATCAGCTTCAACTCGATCGTGTGCAATGGGATTTGCTGCAGCTCAGTGGCAAGGCCCGCATCCAAACCGCCGGCTCCATGGCGCTGCAAAGCCAGCTGACGCTGCACTCGAAAGCCCAGCGCGAAGACCATCTGCCGGCTTGGCAAGCACAGCTGCAGGCGCAAGGGCCCTTGCAATCATTCGGTCTGAAGGCCGATATGCAGGCCGAGTCTCAAGCGCTGCAGGCGCAGGCCCAAGTGCAGCCTTTTGCAGCCTGGCCGCTGCCGACGCTGCAGCTCAACACGCAGACACTGGATCTCTCGGCCCTGATCTCGGGCATGCCGCGCACCCGCTTGACCGGGCAAGCGCAGCTGCAAGCGCACAACTCGCACACCGCGCCCCAACAGGGCGAGCCCCGCCTGGACATCAAAAGCCAGCTGAGCAACAGCTTGGCCGGGCGCTGGAATGAGCAGCTGCTGCCCGTGCGCGAACTGCAGCTGGATTTGAGCTTTGCGCCGGGCGACCCCGCCGCCTTGATCATCCGGCAGCTGGATCTGCTCTTGGGCAGCGCGCAGCTGCCCGCCGGCCGGGTGCAGGCCAAAGGCCAAAGCAGTAAAACACAAGGCAGTGCCTTGACGATTGCCATCCGCGATCTGAACAGCGAGGCATTGGACGCACGCGCGGCGGCTTTGCAGCTGGCGGGCGAGATTGAGCTCAGCACGGCTGAATCCGTCAATCATTTGAACGCCGAGCGTTTGCCCTCGGCCCATTTGAACCTGCAGGCCAAGCTCGAAGGCCGGCTGCAAAGCCTGGGCCAGCCCCTGGCGGGCAAGCCCGCCAAACCCTCGGCCGGACTGCCTCACTCAGCGCCGCTAAGCTTGACGGCGCAGGCCCAGCTGTCCGCCACCGAGCTGCTGCTGCACAAGCTCAAGCTGAGTTTTGACGAAGCCGCCCTGGACGCCAGCGCCCACCTGACGCTCAAGCAAGCGGCCAGCCTCGCCCAAGGCTGGCGCGCGCAGGCCAAGCTGCAAGCCCAGGTGCCCGACCTGCGACGCCTCTGGCGCGGTAACGAGGGCAGCCCTTGGCAAGACAAGGTGCAAGCGCTGGCCGCGCAGTTGGATGCCGACCTCGAAGCCGGGCCACTGCCCTCGGGCAGCAAAACCCGTCCCCAAGACCTCTACGCCTACGCGCCGCAAGGCACGGCGCAATTGCAACTGATACCCACCCAACTGGCCGGTGTGCCCTGGAGCGGCGAGTTGCGTTACACCCATCTTGAGCGCAATCAAGCGCCCAAACTGAGTGGGCAGTTGAATGCCGGTGCCGAGAACCGCCTGCAAGCCCTGGGCGAACTGAGTCCGGCTGGCGAGATGCATGCCCAGGCCAATGTGCAATTCAGCGATTTGGCCGCTTTGCAGCCACTGCTCAATGCCTTCAATGCCAAGACCACCAAAGCAAGGCCGCAGGCGCAATTGCAAGGCAGCGTGCAGGGCGAAATCAAGCTGCAGGCGGGCCTGCTCGGTGCGGCGGAAGATGGCCAGAGCCGCACGTCCGGCGCCGCCAACAAGCCCGCCGCCAAGACCACCACAAAGGCCGAAACAAAGACCGCAACAAAGGCCGGCAGCCCGTGGACAGCCACCGACTGGCGCTGGCACAGCACGGCGGAGCTGCAGGCCCGCCGCCTGCAATGGAGCGGCAGCGCCGGGCGGCAGGGCTTGTCCTTGGCCTCTGGCGATTTGCAATGGGACCTGGACAGCGCCCATGAGGCCCCCTTGGTTTTGCGGGCAGGTTTGGCCCAACTCAGCGGCAAAGACTGGCAGCTGCCCAATGCCAAGCTCGAGGGCCGGGGCAGCTGGGCCCAACACCGCATCAGTTTGCAGGCCCTGGCTGAAGGCAAGCTGCCCAGCGCACTGATCCCGCCGGGCCAGCCCGCCGAGCAAATGCTGAGGGGGCCGCTCAACCTCAGCCTGAATGGCGGCTTGAGCGTCGCCCCGCCTGTGGCTTGGCGCGATGGCGCCATATGGCAGGCCAGCGATATCCAGCTCTTGGCCCAAGCACAGGCCCCGGCCGCGCCCGGTGAACCCAGCGCCCAGCCCTGGCTGAAGGCCGACAAGCTCAAGCTGGCCTTGGAGCTGGCCCCGCAAGCCCAGCCCAAGCAGCTGCGGGTCGAACCGGGGCGATTGGAGTTGCTGGGCGCGGGCCTGAGCTGGCAAGACATGCAATGGGCGAGCGCCGGGGCCAAGGCCACGGGCGCCCGTGGCCCGAGCGATGACTACCGCCTCGATTTGCGCCTGGAGCCCGTGGCCGTGGCGCCGCTGCTGGCGCGCTGGCAGCCCGACTTTGGCTGGAGCGGCAATCTGCAAATGGTGGGCCATGTGCAGGTCCACAGTGCACCGCAATTGCATGTCGATGTGGCGCTGGAGCGCAGCGCGGGCGACTTGGCGGTCAGCGATGACCGCGGCACCCAAAAGCTGGAACTCAGCGAGTTCCGATTGGGCCTGATCGGCAGCCCCGGCGTCTGGCACCTGACCCACGCTTTGGCGGGCAACAATGTGGGCGTGCTGGGCGCGGCCTTGACCACTCGCAACGACGACCCCGCCCAGTGGTGGCCCAGCGTTGACGCTCGGCTCGAAGGCGTGCTCGAGGCTCGCGTCGCCAATCTCAGCACCTGGGGCGCCTGGGTGCCCGCTGGTTGGCGCATGGGGGGCAGCGTCTTCACCAGCGCCAGCTTGGGCGGGCGCCTCAAAGCCCCAGAAATCAAAGGCCGCGCAGGCGGCTCTGGCCTGGTTTTGCGCAACCCGCTGATGGGCGTGGACCTGCAAAGAGGCGAGTTTGCCCTCAGCCTCGATGGCGGGCAGGCCAAGCTGGAGCAATTCAAGGCCTATGCTGGCGAGGGCGATGTGTCGGCCCAAGGCGAGTTGCAATTTGGTGCCAAACCCCGTGCCGACTTGCATGTGCGAGCCGATAAATTTGCGCTGCTGCGGCGGGTGGACCAACGATTGGCGGTCAATGGGCGGGTCGATTTGGCGCTCGATGCCGAACTGCTGGATGTCCAAGGCAAGCTCGATGTCCATGAAGGCTTGTTCGATTTCTCTCGCGGCAACGCCCCAGAGTTGAGCGACGACGTCAGCGTGCGTCGCCCCCAGGCCGACAAGCAGGAGGCTGAAGCCAAGGCCGCGGCGGCCAACAAAACACGCGCCAAACTGCGGGTCAAGGTGGACATCGACCTGGGCAAAAAACTGCGTGTCAAGGGTTATGGCCTGGACACCTTGTTGGCGGGGCAATTACAACTGACCCAGGCGGCCAACGGGCCCGCCCTGCATGGCCGCATCAATACCGAAAGCGGCAGCTTTGACGCTTACGGCCAAAAGCTGGCGATTGAAAAAGGCATCATCAGCTTCAGCGGCGTGGTCGACAACCCGCGCCTGGATGTGCTGGCCCTGCGGCCCAGTCAAGAAGAGCAGCGCGTCGGCGTGACCATCACCGGCACGGCGCAAAAGCCGCGGGTCAAGCTCTATTCGGAACCCGCGCTGGATGAGCGCAGCACCTTGTCCTGGCTCTTGCTGGGCCGTGCCCCCAGCGAATTGGGCAGCCAAGACAATGCCCTGCTCAGCAGCGCGGCCCTGGCCTTGCTCAGCGGCCAAGGGGAAAGCACCTCGTCCAAGATCATCAAGTCGGTCGGGCTGGATGAGCTGTCCTTCAGCGACAGCGGCGTTGAAACCCAGGGCACGGTGGTCCGTCTGGGTAAACAGTTATCAAAGAACTGGTATGTCGGCTACGAACGTGGCCTGAACGCCACCACGGGCAGCTGGCAGTTGGTCTATCGCCTCGCCCAGCGCTTCACCTTGCGTGCCCAGTCTGGCGACGACAACGCGCTGGACCTGATCTGGCAATGGAAGTGGGAGTGAGGCCCGGCCTGACCCGCTGCGAACTCGTGAGAGAATCCAGCCCGCCCTGAAACCGGGGCAACTCTCCGTAGTTCAATGGATAGAACGGCCGCCTCCTAAGCGGCAAATACAGGTTCGATTCCTGTCGGAGGGACCACGGCTGGGCCTGGGGCTCAGCGGGTTCCAAGCCCAGCCCTGGCGAAATTCAGCGCTGCCGCATGGCTCTGGAGAGCATCAGCACCGGCACCAGGCCCACCACCACAATGGCCAGCGATGGCAAGGCGGCTTCGCCCAAGCGCTCGTCACGCGCCAACTGGTAAGCCACCACCGCCAAGGTGTCGCTGTTGAAGGGGCGTAGCACCAAGGTTGCGGGCAGCTCTTTCATCACATCCACAAACACCAGCAGCGCCGCGGCAATCGCCGAGCGCGCCAGCAGCGGCGCATGCAAGACCCGGAACAAGCGGCCACGCGAAGCGCCCAGCAAGCGCGCGGTTTCGTCCACCGTCGGTGAGATGCGTGCATAGCCTGCCTCCACGGACTGCAAAGCCACCCCCGAGAAGCGCACCAAATAGGCATAAATCAGGCCGGTGACGGTGCCGGTGACGATGGAGGTCAGGCCGAGTTGCGGCGCATGCTGTTGCAGCCAACCCAAGGGCATCAAGATGCCCACCGCAATCACCGCGCCGGGCACCGCGTAGCCCAAAGACACCACTCGCAGCGCCGACTTCAGCAGGGGCCCGCCGCTGCCCATGCGCGCCGCATAAGCCAGCGCCATGGCCAGGGCCACGGCCAACACGGCCGACACACTGGCCAGTTGCAAGCTGGTCCAGGCCCATTGGGCGAAACGCGCCAGCGGCAGACCAAACTCGCCGTAGCGCGCCTCCAAAACCATCAGTTTCACCAGGGCCACCAAGGGCAGCACAAAGCCCAGCAAGATCGGCAGGGCACACAGCAGCATCGCCCCCGCCGCAGCCCAGCCCTGCAAGCGCAAGGGTCGGGCCTCCGCCGCATGCACGGCCCCCGCCCGGCTGCTGGCAAAACGCAGCTTGGCCTGGGCGCGGCGTTCCAGCCACAGCAGCACGGCCACGGCCAACAACAACACCGAGGCCAGTTGCGCGGCGGCCAGCCGGTCATTCATCACCAACCAGGCTTTGTAAATGCCGGTGGTCAAGGTCGCCAAACCGAAATAAGAGCCCACCCCATAGTCGGCCAGGGTCTCCATCAGGGCCAAAGCCACGCCCGCCGCCAACGCCGGCCGGGCCAAAGGCAGCGCCACCTCGCGCACCCGGCGCAGCGTGCCTGCGCCAAGAATGCGCGCGGTCTCCATCAGCGTCACGCCGCGCTCCAGCAAGGCCGTGCGGGTGAGCAAATAAACGTAAGGGTAAAGACACAATACAAAAAGCAACACGGCGCCCGGCAGGCTGCGCACATCGGACCACAAAGCGCCTTGGGCCCCGGTGACAGCGCGCAGCCAAGTCTGCAAGGCGCCGCTGTATTGCAAAGCATCGGTGTAGGCATAGGCCGCCACATAAGCCGGCATGGCCATGGGCAAGAGCAGCGCCCATTCAAAGCTGCGACGCCCCGGAAAGTCAAACAGGCTGACGGCCGCCGCCGTCGCGCCGCCCAGCAGCGCCACGCCCAGCGCCACACTCAGCGTCAGGAGCAAAGAGGTCCAGGCATATTCGGGCAGCACGGTGGACCACTGGTGCTGCAAGACCGACAGCGCCTGCGCGTCCATTGCCAACCAAGAACCCAGCACACCGGCCACCGGCACGGCCAAAAGCAGGCAAACAACGGTGATCAAACGCAGCATGCAAAAAAGCGGAATGAGGGGTTCAAAAGGAGCTCAGGCATCGCCCAAGATCAGCCATCGCGCGCATGACGGGGCCGACCGAAGGCCCAGATGCGCTGGCGCAAGAGGCTGCCAAGGCTGACTCGCTATCATACGGGCCATGTTTCTTGCACTCGACCAGATCGGGCTGCGCTACCCCGGCAGCCCGGCTTCGGGCGTGGCGGGCTCAACGCCCCACAAACGCAGTGGCGCGGTAGACCATGTCAGCCTGAGCCTTGCCCGCGGCCAAATCGGCGTCTTGATTGGCCCCTCCGGCTGCGGCAAGACCTCCTTGCTGCGTTGCATTGCCGGGCTGGAGCGCTTGCACAGTGGCCGCATCCAAATCGCCGGGGAACGCCTGGCCGACGCCACCCAGGGCTTGCATCTGCCGCCCGAGGCGCGCCAGATCGGCATGGTGTTCCAGGACTACGCCTTGTTCCCGCATCTGACCGTGGCCGACAACGTCGGCTTCGGTCTGCGCCATCTGGGTCGCGCGCAGCGCGAAGCCCGCATCACCGAGGTGCTCAATCTGGTCGGATTGGCCCATGCGGCCAAACGCGCCCCCCATCAGCTTTCGGGCGGCCAGCAGCAGCGTGTGGCCCTGGCACGCGCGCTCGCACCCGCACCGCGCCTGCTTTTGCTGGACGAGCCCTTTTCCAGCCTGGACGTGGACTTGCGCGAGCACCTGTCGCAGGAATTGCGGGCGATCTTGAAAGACAGCGGCACCACCGCCCTGTTCGTCACCCATGACCAAGCCGAGGCCTTTGCCATTGGCGATGTGGTGGGGGTGATGCATCAAGGCCGCTTGGAGCAATGGGATGCGGCCTACACGGTTTACCACCGCCCGGCCACGCGCTTTGTGGCGGACTTCATCGGCCACGGCGTGTTTGCACCGGCACGCATTGTGCAAAGCAGCCAAGGGCCCCAGGTGCAAACCCCGGTGGGCCCACTCATCGATGCCGAGGCCTGTGCCCTGGCCAGCGCCTACCCCGAGGGGCGATGCGATGTGCTCTTGCGGGCCGATGACATCATTCACGACGACCTCGCCTCAGTGAAGGCCCAAATCGAGCGCAAGGTGTTTCGCGGCGCCGACTTTCTCTACACCTTGCGTCTGGCCAGCGGCGAGCGGCTGATGGCCCATGTGCCGTCACACCACGACCACCAAATCGGCGAATGGATAGGCATACGCGCCCATGTCGACCATGTCGTGACCTTCCCGCAAGAGTCGGCAGCGCCCGCCCTGGCGCAGCATCCCAAGTAAAGCGCAGGTAAAGACGCCGATTTCGTCGAGTTGTGCACTTGAATCCGAGGATTTGGGGCGCCAAATGGGGGTGTCTACTCACTTTGCGTGGCATGCGCACGCTTATACTGATCTCGCGTATTTCCGTCCCGCAAACCGGGCGCAAAGCCGCGTCAATGCTGGAGACAGCTGATTTTTCCCGACCGATAGGACAGGCAAGCATCATGAGTGCCAAATTGAAAGTTGCAGGCTGGCTGGCCCTGGGTGCGGTAGCCGGCGCGCTGACCACGATGCAATTGCAGGCAAACGCCCGCAGCAGCTTGTCGCCACTACCGCTCGAAGAGCTGCAACAACTCGCCGCGGTCTTTGGCATGGTCAAGTCTGACTATGTCGAGCCGGTGGACGAGAAGAAACTGATCAACGATGCCATCGCCGGCATGGTGTCGGGTCTGGACCCGCACTCGCAGTTCTTCGATAAAAAGAACTTCAAAGAATTCCGTGAAGGCACCACCGGCAAGTTTGTCGGCGTGGGCATTGAAATCGGCATGGAAGACGGTCTGGTCAAGATCGTCTCGCCAATTGAAGGCTCGCCCGCCTTCCGCGCAGGTCTCAAGAGCGGTGACCTGATCAGCAAGATCGACGACACCCTGGTGCGCGGCCTGGGCCTGGATCAAGCCGTCAAGCGCATGCGGGGCGAGCTCAACACCAAGGTGCAGCTGACCATCTACCGCAAGAGCGAGAACCGCACCTTCCCCGTCACCATCGTGCGCGAGGAAATCCACAACCGCAGCGTGCGTGGCAAGGTGCTGGAGCCCGGCTATGCATGGCTTCGCGTCAGCCAGTTCCAAGACAGCACGGTGGAAGACTTCGCCAAGAAGTTGGAAGAAATCTACAAGCAAGAGCCCAATCTGAAAGGCTTGGTGCTGGACCTGCGCAATGACCCGGGCGGCTTGCTCGAGGCCTCGGTGGCCATCTCTGCCGCCTTCTTGCCCAAAGACCTGGAGGTGGTCAGCACCAACGGCCAGATTGCAGAGTCCAAGGCCAGCTTCAAAGCCAGCCCGGACTACTATCTGCGCCGCGGCGGCAGCGACCCCCTGAAGCGCTTGCCCGCAGCGGTCAAAAAAGTGCCACTGATCGTCTTGGTCAACGAAGGCTCGGCGTCCGCCAGCGAAATCGTGGCTGGCGCTTTGCAAGACCACAAACGCGCCACCATCATGGGCGCCCAGACCTTTGGCAAGGGCTCGGTGCAAACCGTGCGGCAATTGGGGCCTGAGACCGCGCTGAAGATCACCACCGCGCGCTACTACACCCCGAGCGGCCGCTCCATCCAAGCCACCGGCATCGTGCCCGACGTCTTGTTGGACGAAACCGCCGAAGGCAATGTTTTTGCGGCCCTGCGCACCCGTGAGGCCGATCTGGAAAAACATCTGGGCGGCAAGGACGAGGTCAAAGATGAGGCCGCCGACAAGGCCCGCGAAAAAGCCCGTGAAGAAGCCCGCTTGAAACTGGAGGCCGAGTTCGCCAAGCGCAATGAGCCGCCCAAGCCTTTGCCCGAGTTCGGCAGCGCCGAAGACTTCCAACTGGCGCAAGCGCTCAATCAGTTCAAGGGCAAGCCGGTGTTGGTGTCCAAGACGGCCGTGGAACGCAAGGCCGAGGCCAAGCCCGAATAAAAAGCGCGCATGGCGCCGGGGCCAAGGCCCTCCAACTGAGCTTCAAACACGAAGCAAAAACAGCCCGCTGCGCAGCGGGCTGTTTTGTTTTCAGGCCAGCAGCTTTGTGCTCGCAGCAGGCCGCAGCCGGGGACGGCTATGCTTCGCTCCATGAACGATATGCAGTTGCTGCGCTATTCGCGCCATATCCTGTTGGACGACATCGGCATTGAGGGCCAGCAAGCCTTGTTGCGGTCACGCGCCCTCATCATTGGCGCCGGCGGCCTGGGTTCGCCAGCCGCGCTGTACTTGGGCACGGCAGGCGTTGGCCAGATCACGCTGGTGGACGATGACGAGGTCGACTTGACCAATCTGCAGCGCCAGATTGCCCATAGCCAAGATCGCATTGGCCAGCCCAAGGTGAACTCGGCGGCTGCGGCCATGCGGGCCATCAACCCGGACCTGCACATCCAAACCATCAAAGCCCGGGCCGATGCGCCCCTGTTGGCCGAACTGGTCGGCCAAGCCGATGTGGTGCTGGACTGCAGCGACAACTTCGCCACCCGGCAAGCCATCAACCGCGCTTGTGTGCAGGCGGCCAAGCCCTTGGTGGCCGGCGCGGCGATTGGTTTTGATGGCCAGATCAGTGTCTATGACCGACGCCAGCCCGACGCCCCTTGCTACGCCTGCTTGTTCCCGCCAGACACCCCAATGGAAGAAGCCCGCTGCGCCACCATGGGCGTGTTTGCGCCGCTGGTGGGCATCATCGGCTGCATGCAGGCCGCCGAGGCCTTGAAGTTGCTGATCGGCGGTTTCGGCGGTCTGGCCGGACGCCTGCTGATGCTGGATGCGCGGCGCATGGAATGGCATGAAATCCGCGCACAGCATGAGCCGCAGTGCAGCGTCTGCGGGGCAGGCGCCGAGCCCAGGGCTCAGCCTGCCACCGAATGAAACTTTGTATTGCGCCGAATTTCCGAACAGAATCCTGAGCAGCCTCACTTAAGCTGCGGCCGGGCCGTTCATCAGCGCCGAACCGAAACCTCTACTCCGCCTCCCTACCATGAGCCACAAGCGCAAGCAGCTGACCGCCCGCAACTTCCCCAGCGCCAAGGAAGAAACCGCAGCCCTGGCACCGCAACCCAATTACGACCAGCCCGGCAGCGCCTACCGCTTGGCTTTTGATGACAACGAGTTTCTGCTGCGCGAAGAGCTGCGGCCGGTGCGCATGCAGCTGGAGTTGCTCAAGCCCGAGTTGATTCAGCAGGAGTTGGGCATCAACGCCACCATCGTGATGTTTGGCAGCGCCCGCATTCCCTCGCAAGAAAAAGCCCAAGCCCTGGTCGAGCAGGCCCGCAAAGGCAGCGACACCGAGGCACTCAAACGCGCCGAAATGCAGCTGACCATGAGCCACTTCTATGAAGAAGCGCGCCGTTTTGCCAGCATCGTCACCCGCGTTTCCCGTGAGCGCAACAACCCCATCTATGTGGTCACCGGCGGCGGCCCCGGCATCATGGAAGCCGGCAATCGCGGCGCTTATGAAGTGGGCGGCAAAAGCATAGGCCTGAATATCGTGCTGCCGCATGAACAGCACCCCAACCCCTACATCACGCCCGAGCTGTGCTTCCGCTTCCACTACTTTGCGCTGCGCAAGATGCACTTCCTGATGCGCTCGGTGGCCCTGGTGTGCTTCCCCGGCGGCTTTGGCACGCTGGACGAATTGTTCGAAACCATGACGCTGATCCAGACCGGCAAATGCCGGCGTCGCCCCATCCTGATGTTCGGCCGCGACTTCTGGACCCGCTTGATCAATTTCGATCTGCTGGTGGAAACCGGCATGATCAGCCCGGGCGATGAGAAGCTCTTCCATTTCGTCGAAACCGCCGAAGAAGCCTGGGCCTTGCTGGAATCCGAATACGACATGAACCCCGGCGCCAACCTCGCCGAATAAAAACGAAGCAAAAAAAGGACAAGCACCATGACTGCATTGAGACAAGTTTCCCTGATTGGCGCACCCACCGACATCGGTGCCGGTGCACGCGGCGCCAGCATGGGCCCGGAAGCGCTGCGTGTGGCCGACTTGGCGGCCGCCCTGCAAGGGCATGGCGTGGACGTGCTGGACCGCGGCAATCTCAGCGGCCCCGCCAACCCCTGGCTGCCGCCGGTCGATGGCTACCGCCATCTGAACGAGGTGACCGCCTGGAATCAATCGGTGCACGACGCGGTCTATGCCGAGCTCAAGACCGGCCGCATGCCCATCTTGCTGGGCGGTGACCATTGCCTGGGCCTGGGCTCCATCAGCGCCGTGGCCCGCCACTGCCGCGACACCGGCAAAAAACTGCGTGTGCTGTGGTTGGACGCCCATGCCGACTTCAACACCAGCGCCCTCACCCCCAGCGGCAATATCCACGGCATGCCGGTGGCCTGCCTGTGCGGTTTCGGTCCGCAGCAGTTGATTGAGATCGGCGGCAAGGTGCCCGCCATCAGCCCCAAGTGGGTGCGCCAGATCGGCATCCGCAGCGTTGACGCGGGCGAAAAACGTTTCGTCAACGAGCAGGAGCTGGAAGTCTTTGACATGCGCTACATCGACGAGATGGGCATGCGCCACACCATGGAGTTGGCCCTGGCTACCTTGGACGCCAACACCCATTTGCACGTCAGCTTTGACGTCGACTTCCTGGACCCCGACATCGCCCCCGGCGTGGGCACCACCGTGCCCGGCGGCCCCACCTACCGCGAAGCCCAGCTCTGCATGGAAATGATCGCCGACACCGGCTATTTGGCCTCGCTCGACGTGATGGAGCTCAACCCGGCGCTGGACCTGCAAAACAAAACCGCCAAGGTGGCGGTGGACTTGATTGAGTCTTTGTTTGGCAAATCTACCCTGATGCGTAAATGAGTTTGCCCTGCCTGCGGCAGAGGGCAAATCAACCTTGATGCGTAAATGAGTTTGCCCTGCCTGCGGCGACCGGCGCACTCAAGCGCTGATGATCCAGCCTTCCAGCGGGTCTAGATCGGCAGGCAGGCCCCAATCGGGCTGCAAGCTGGCCCAGGCCGCCTGCATCAGGCATAAGACCGCATCCAAGCGGTCTCCGCGGGCATCATCAATCAGCAGCTCACGCTGCACATGACTCAGTTTCAGGCGCAGGCCGAGGCGGCTGCGGCCTTGCTCCAGGGCATCGATCAGGTCTTTGCGGGCGATCAAGCGCTCCGGCGTTTGCTTGGCCTTGTCATCGCTCTTGTCAAACCCAAGCCAATATAGGAACTAGCGCAAATGTGTTACTACCTTGGCTGTTCCCCATTAACCCAGCTTGACTGCGGTCGAGTAACACTTTCTGGCCGTCCTGAGCACCGGGACAACAAGCGCGGCTTAAATTCAACCGAGCACCCGTGCACTGCGTCAGCAGCTGCGTGTCAACGTAGTCGCAGACTACGGACCACTCGAAGCGACTTGGCTGCCACATGCACTCTTGTCGTGGGCCGACATAATCCATCCCTCAAGGCGATCCATTCCCGCAGGCTGCCCGAAGTTGGGTTGACTTTCTGCCCAGGCCACCTGAACGAGGCACAGCACAGCATCAAGTCTGTCTCCGCTACCGTCGTCCACAAGTTCATCGCGCTGCGCGTGCGATAGCTGTAGCCGCAAACCCAGCCTTGTGCGGCCCTGCTCCAGCGCTTCAACGATTTCCTTGCGGGCAATAAGGCGCTCCGGCGTGTGCTTAGCGCGGCTGTCGCTTTTGTACGAGCGATGAGCGATCACCTCACGCGCCAGCAATCCTGGGTACGCCTCTAGCGCCACGCGGCACGGATCGCCCGGATGCAGGCCTGGGAAGTCAACTCCGGCGCGCAACAGTCGAGGTACGCCCGCATGCAGCATATGGGCGACTGGCGGGTTTACCCATTTCATGCTGGGCGATGATCCAGCGGGGCGATCACAACTGCGGTAAGCAAACTTGGAGCCCACAGGCCTTTCATCGCAGAACTTGGCGAAAACGTCGCGGATCTCGGCTCGAGACAAGCTTGCGAAGTACTCAATAAGAGGGACCCAATCGGTTGGCCAATTAAGCGCTTCAACCAGCGCCCGCGGCAGCCCGAACGGCAGGTCAAATCCACCTAGCCAGGAGCCCGGCCGTTCAAGCCAGCCATTGAAGGCGTCTAGGGACGCTAATGCTTCTTGACGTTCAAGCACCACAACGGCGCCACGACGCTTCCCAAAGGCCAAGCGAATTGGCTTTCGGCTACTGGGAGCGCAAGTGAAGTCAACTCCCACCAGCAAGCGTTCTGCCGGCGCTGCAGTAGCTAAGTTCGAGACTTGTGTCATAGGTACTACTTTACAAAGCTGCCATGCCGTGATGGCGATCATTGAAAACTGACCCACTTAGAAGGATCGTGATTGCTCAAAACTGACCCACGTATCGACACTGTCCTGCTCAAGGCAGAGCAGGGGATCAGGAGTGATCAACGTGGGAATGTAGGCCAAGATCAGGAGAATGCACCCGAGGGATGGGGTGTCCATCCGGGAGATCAGTCGGCGCACCGGACTCAGCCGAAGTACGGTGAGGCAATGGTTGCGGCGAGAGGACGAGACCGAACCGAAGTACCCTAAGCGTGCCGAGACCAGCATGCTTGATGCTCGGGCCGGGCACTTGGAAGCGGCCTTACGCGCCGACCAGCACAGGCCGGTGCGGGATAGGCGCACGGTCAAGGCGCTGTTTGAAAAGATTTGAGCACTCGGCTTTGCCGGAAGCTACCCCCACTTGCATAAATTTCTTGAAAAAATGTATAGATCGTGACGAAGATGCATAGAGATCCGCGGTTTTCTATAGATATCGGACCTTGATCGACCCATGGTTGCACCACCCGCCATCACACCACTCGAACAGCTAAATGCGGCTCCCGTTGACGTTGCCGCCATTTTGAAGAAGCTGGCAAGTAGCAGCCGGCAACTGGCAGAGCTGAAGGGCTTGGCTGCGGCGATACCCAAGCAAGGCATCCCTTAAGCTCCACTGTCAAGCAGACAGCTGATTCCTAGAGTCCGCGGCGGTTGTATTTATCAATCGCGTAAGCTCACCTGTCAAGAAGACAGTTGATTTCTAGAATTTGCGGCGGTTGTTGTGATCAATCGGGGCATGAACTGTTTGGGTGGCACGCCACCCAGCGCGTCATGGGGTCGGTATTCGTTGTACTGGGTCAGCCAGTCGTCGGCGATGGCCTGCACCTGCTCGATGGAGTTGAACAGGTAGGCGTCGGGCACTTCCGTTCGGAACGTCCGGTTGAAGCGTTCGATGTAGGCGTTCTGGTTGGGTTCGCCGGGCTCGATGTAGTTCAGGGTGATGCCTTTGCGCTGAGCCCATTCGACAAAGTCGTGACTGGTCATACCGGGGCCGTTGTCCATGCGAATCGACTGCGGCGCGCCGTACCAATCCACCAAACGGTCCATCGTTCGAATCAACATCGAAGCCGGCGGTGATTGGGCGACCTGGATCGCTAGGGCCTCGCGATTGGCTTCGTCGATGACGTTGAGGGTACGGAAGCGGCGACCGTCGTAGAGCACGTCGTGCATGAAATCCAGCGCCCAGCCTTGATTGACAAACGACCCCGCAGCCAACGGCTCCGGCTCGCGCTTGGGGATTCAGCGCTTGGTGCGGCGGGGGATATACAGGCCCAGCTCGCAATACACCCGCCAGACCCGTTTGTGATTCCACGGCCGGCCATCCAGACGCAGCCGGTCGAAGCACTTCCAAAAGCCCCAACGGCCATTGCGCTCGACCACGCCATTGAGCGCGTCGATGACCTCGGCACCCTTCTCCTGAGGCAGCGGCGGCACCTTGTAGTAGGCCGCGCGCGACAAGCCTGCAGCTCCGCAGGCTCGCGTGATCGACAGGCAGTGCTCGGTCACCATGACCTCGACCACCTGCCACTTCACGGACGGCGTCAGAATTTTTTTGTCAACACGTCCTTGATCGCCGCGTTCTCCAGCGCCAGGTCGGCGTACAAGCGCTTGAGCCGCGCGTTCTCCGCCTCCAACTCCCGCATGCGCGTCAGGTCCGCCACCGTCGCGCCCGCGTACTTGCTCTTCCAGGCGTAGTACGTCGGCGAGCTGATGCCATGCTTGCGGCAAACCTCTGCGACCGGCACGCCGGCTTCGCCCTCCTTGAGGATCGCCACGATCTGGCTCTCCGTGAACTTGCTCTTCCTCATCGGCCTCTTCCTTCTCGGTTGGGCCGCATTCTCTGATTTCAGCTGTCTACTTGGTGGGGGAGCTTGCGAATTCACGAAGTCGTCTGCAGAGGCATATCGAATTGTTCGCATGCAAACCGAGGCTGAGGCTGCGGAAAGAGACCGGACTCGAGAGACTGCAAATCGGGAGCTAGCCCGCCTTGCGGCAATGCGCCGTGCGTCTGAACAGGAAGGCCGAGAGCAGAAATAGCGCTAGAGGACTCGGCGACTTCAAAGCGTCTACCTGTCAGATACAGGTTTCGACATGAACAAAGGCATGCCCCCACGATGCCGGAACCAGCGAGATCCCACAGCCTGAGAAACGCCAACGGCATCGGCGGCCTTCTCACTCGTGATTCCGGTTGCAATCTGAACCCAGAACTGACGCTCGACCTCTCGCCGTAGCGATGGTGCCCCTGGGGATCGCATTGCGTCTCTGCCAGCCAACTGCTTCATCCATCCTGCCGGTCGCCCCATAAACACCTCTTGGTTGAAAGTGTTGCGACGACCGGTTGAATCCGCCCAATATCTTTCCATTCGCTACTCAGAGCGCCTCGGCGAGGCGGGCATCGAATCCTCGGTCGGCAGCACCGGAGACAGCTATGACAACGCCCTGGCCGAAACCATCAACGGCCTATACAAAGCCGAGGTCATCCACAGGCGAACCTCATGGAAGTCCCGCGAGGAGGTTGAATTGGCCACGCTGACCTGGGTGGCTTGGTTCAACAATGTTCGGCTGCTCGAACCCATTGGCCACATCCCACCCGCTGAAGCTGAGGCAAACTACTACCGTCAACAAGCTGCCTTGCCAGCTGTCACGTGAGACTTACCAAATAGCCTCCACGAAGCCCGGTACGGTTCAATCGGCCATGGTCGTGGCCCTGACCTCGCACACGCGGCCTGCATGGGCCGCCTGTGCGAACGCATGCTGGTTTTCGCCCGATACG
>CAMFGY010000048.1 GCA_945952065.1 uncultured Burkholderiales bacterium
ACGCCGGGTGGTGTGGGAGGGGTCCGGTCAGCGATGATCGGCCCCTATCCCGATTTTGGGCTCAAGGATAGGGGTTGATGGCAATCGACAGGCGGCCCAGGGCCTCGCATCATGCCGGGCAGACCTTTGTCTCTCGCCATGCCCTCGACACCGCAAGTCTCCCGCAGCCCCCGATCGCTTGACCCTCTGCAGCGCCGCCTCAGGCGTATCTATTCCTGGTACACCGTGGGCTTTGTCTTGTTCGTCTTGTTGCTGGCGGTGTTGGAGCGATGGGGGCTGAGCAAGACCTGGATCGGTTTTTCATTCATGGCGGTAACGGTGGGGATTTACGCCGCCATCGGGCTCTTGTGCCGCACCACCGATGCCGGTGAGTACTATGTGGCGGGTCGGCGCGTTCCGGCTCTGTTCAATGGCATGGCCGCTGGTGCCGATTGGATGAGTGCGGCTTCGTTTTTGGGCTTGGCCGGCACCTTGTATCTCAGCGGCTATGGTGGTTTGGCGTTTGTGCTGGGCTGGTCCGGTGGCTTTGTGTTGGTGGCCCTGTGCTTGGCGCCGTATCTGCGCCAACTGGGCCAGTTCACCATCCCGGACTTCTTGGGGGCCCGTTACGGCGGCGTGGCCCCCCGTTTGCTGGGGGCGATGGCGGCCATCCTGGTGTCCTTTATTTATGTGGTGGCCCAGATCTATGGCGTGGGCTTGATCACCTCGCGCTTGACCGGTTTGGGCTTTGAGGTCGGTGTGTTTGTGGGGCTGGGTGGCGTTCTGGTGTGCTCTTTCTTGGGGGGCATGCGGGCGGTGACCTGGACGCAGGTGGCGCAATACATCGTCTTGCTGATTGCCTACTTGGTGCCGGTGGTTTGGTTGTGCGTCAAACAAACCGGCACGCCCTTGCCGCAGCTGGTGTATGGCCAACAACTGGCCAAGCTCAGTGAGCGGGAGCAGCAATTGATCAAAGATCCCCTGGAGTTGCAGGTTCGGGAGGTCTTTCAGCAGCGTGCTGCCGGCTATGAAGCCAAGTTGCGAGACGTACCGCAAGCGCTGGCGCATGACCGTAGTCAGGCGGCGCGGCAGGTGGCGCGACTGAAGGCAGAAGAGGCGCCCTTGGCTGAGATTCAGGCCGCCGAAAAACGCCAGGCCGGGCTGCCTCGCACACCTCAAGAGGCGCAAGACCAATGGCGCCGGGCGCAACTGGCCAATGAAGCGCGTGCCCAGCCCTTGGGCGGGATGCCGCCGCATGCGCAGCAATTCAGTGGCGACCCGGCAGGCTCAGCCGCTGAGCGACAGCAGTTTGACGAGTCGCGGCGCAACTTCATGGCCCTGGTGTTTTGTCTGATGGTGGGGACGGCGGGTTTGCCGCATTTGCTGACGCGCTACTACACCACGCCCACGGTGGGTGAGGCGCGCCGCTCGGTGGCTTGGTCGCTGTTTTTCATTGCCTTGCTTTATTTCACTGCGCCGGCCCTGGCGGTGATGGTCAAGTATGAAGTCTTTACCCAGTTGGTTGGCACCCCCATGGAACAACTGCCTGCCTGGATTTCGCAATGGGCCAGGTTGGACCCGGGATTGTTGGCCGTCAGCGATGTCAATGGCGATGGGGTTTTGCAGTTGGGTGAGCTGCGCATCAGCAGCGACATCATCATGTTGATCACCCCCGAATTGGCCGGGCTGCCTTTTGTGGTCTCGGGCATGGTGGCGGCCGGGGGCTTGGCGGCGGCCTTGTCGACCGCTGATGGCTTGCTGCTGACCATCTCGGCGGCGCTGTCCCATGATGTGTATTACCGCGTCTTGAGCCCGCAGTCTTCGATGACGCGTCGCGTCACCTTGTCCAAGGCCTTGTTGCTGGCCACCGCGCTTGCCGCTGCTGCAGTGGCCGCCTATCGGCCTGCGGATATTCTTTACTTGGTGGCGGCAGCCTTTTCGGTTGCAGGGGCGGCGTTTTTTCCGGCACTGGTGCTGGGGATTTTCTGGCGCCGTGCCAATGCCTGGGGGGCGATGGCGGGCATGCTGACCGGGCTGAGTGTGACCGTCTACTACTTGGTGACAGCCAATCCCTCCTTGCGCGCGGCCTTGGGCATTCCGGGCGAGGCGCAAATGTGGTGGGGGATTCAATCGATCTGCGCCGGCTTGTTCGGGATTCCCGCCGGAGCGCTCGCGCTGATCCTGGTCAGCTTGCTCACCCCGGCGCAAAGCCCGGCGTCTCCTCAGCAGCGTGCGCTTGCAGATCTGCGCCGACCGCCCATGCTTGGGTAAGCGCTGGCGCTGATCGGCTTGGCCCTTCGTCTTTGGCGTGAGGGAGGACTCGTGTGCAACAGTCAGCAGGGGCGCAGGGCCTAGGCAGACCGCCTGAGTTGAGATAGAATCGCGGGTTCCCCCTTGCCGTGACCACGTGTAGACGCTGTGGCACGGCTTCCTCAGCGCCAAGCCAGGGTTGCCAATTGGCGGCGACCGGGCTCGCTGGAATCCACAAGGAGTACTTATGCGTCACTATGAAATCGTTCTGCTGATCCATCCGGATCAAAGCGAACAAGTTCCGGCCATGCTGGAGCGCTACAAGAGCCTGATCACCACCGGTGGTGGTACTGTGCACCGCGTCGAAGATTGGGGCCGCCGTCAAATGGCTTACCTGATCCAGAAGCTGGCCAAGGCTCACTATCTGTGCGTCAACATCGAGTGCAGCGTTGAGACGCTGCGTGAACTCGAAACCGGCTTCCGTTTCAACGACGCCGTGTTGCGTCACCTGACCGTCGTCAAGGCCAAGGCCGAGACAACCCCGTCGGTGATGATGAAGACCGTGGAACGCGAAGACGCTCGCAAGGCGCCTCAAGTCGCGTCGGCCTAATCAGGCCAGCTGTGCTTGAAGTGATCGCATTGCGTTGAACCATCTGGTATTGCAAGCGCAGCTTTCAGAGCTGGGTTTGGTTCGATACACACCGGCCGGCTTGATGGCCTTGGACTGCTGCTTGAAGCATGAGTCCCAGGTTCAGGAAGCAGGCAAGCTCCGCAAAGTCTCCATGGAGCTGAAGGCGGTGGTGATCGGTGAGATGGGTAAACGGCTGCAAAGTTTGGGGCTTGGCGGAGAAGCACTGTTCACAGGCTTTTTGACCACCCAACGCAATGGTCGCGGTGTGATCTTTCACATCACCGGCCTTGAGAAATGCAGCAGCAATAGCGCCGTCGCCTAAGCACGGAATTGTTCGAATCCGGATTAAATTAAAGAGGTCACAAAATGGCACCACCACGTGGCAAGGGTCGCTTCTCCAAGGACAAGAAGCCCAAGCGCAATACCCAATCGTTGCTGTTCCGTCGCAAGCGTTTCTGCCGCTTCACCGTTACCGGTGTTGAGCAGATCGACTACAAGGACATCGACACCCTGCGCGATTTCATCGGCGAAAACGGCAAGATCACGCCTGCCCGCTTGACCGGCACGCGCGCTTTCTTCCAGCGTCAACTGACTGTTTGTATCAAGCGTGCGCGTTTCCTCGCCATGCTGCCGTACAGCGATCAGCACAAGGTCTGAGGAGTAGACCACTATGCAAATCATTCTGCTTGAAAAAGTCGCCAACCTCGGCAACCTGGGCGATGTCGTCACCGTCAAGAACGGCTACGCACGCAACTTCCTGATCCCGACTCGCCAGGCACGTCGTGCCACCGAAGCGGCCATCAAGGAATTCGAAGCTCGCCGTGCTGAATTGGAAAAGGCTGCCGCTGAAAAGCTGGCCGCTGCCCAAGCGCTGGGCGAAAGCCTGACTGGCAAGACCGTGCGCATCAGCCAAAAGGCTGGCGTGGACGGCCGTCTGTTCGGTTCCGTCACCAACGCCGATGTGGCTGACGCGCTGACGAAGCTGGGCTTCGCCATCGCCAAGGCTCAGGTGCGCATGCCCAATGGCCCGCTGAAGGCTGTGGGCGAGTTCCCTGTGAACGTGGCTCCCCACACCGATGTGGTCGTGGAAGTCAGCGTGCAAGTGGTTCGTGAAAACGAATAAGCTTTGCGCTTGACACTGGCCTTTCGGGGTCAGCCCAGAAAAGCCGACGCTGTTGAAGCCGTCGGCTTTTTGCGTTTCTGGGGATGATGTTATACAGAGGCATCCCCTGCATTTCCACAGACTTGTCCACAGCTCCTGACAGCGAACCCGTTTTGGGCCCAACCATCCATGAGCGCAACTTTCTCTTCCACGCCGCTTCCCGGCTCATCTGTTGGCGCTGATCGCCGCGACGATGAGGTGGCGCGCTTGCGCGTGCCGCCGCATTCGATCGAGGCCGAGCAAAGCGTGCTGGGCGGTCTTTTGATTGATAACTCGGCCTGGGACCGCGCCGGCGACTTGTTGACCGAATCGGACTTTTATCGGTTCGAGCACAAGCTGATTTATGTGGCGGTGGGCAAGCTGATCAATGCCGGCAAACCGGCAGATGTGGTGACCGTCTTTGAAGAGCTCACCTCCTTGGGCAAGTCCGAAGAATGTGGGGGCTTGGCCTATTTGAACGCGCTGGCACAGAGTGTGCCGAGTGCCGCCAATTTGAGGCGCTATGCGGAGATCGTGCGCGAGCGCGCCGTGTTGCGCAAATTGGTCACAGCCAGTGATGAAATCGCCAGCGCCGCCATGAACCCACAGGGCAAGGCGGTCAAAGAAATCGTGGACGAGGCGGAAGGCAAGATCTTCCGCATCAACGAAGAAGGCAACCGCGGCGGCCAGGGTTTCCAGAGCATGGACAACCTGGTGGTGGCCCTGATCGACCGCGTCAATGAGTTGGCCGAGAACGGCGCCGAGGACGTCACCGGTGTGCGCACCGGTTTTTACGATCTTGACAATATGACCGCAGGCTTGCAGCCCGGTGACTTGATCATCTTGGCCGCGCGCCCCTCCATGGGCAAGACTGCTTTCGTGGTCAATATCGGCGAGAACGTGGCCATCAACGAAGGCCTGCCCGTCGTTATCTACTCGATGGAAATGGGCGCGGCTCAGCTGGCTTTGCGTATGGTGGGCTCGGTGGGCCGCATCGACCAGAGCCGCTTGCGCCTGGGCCGTTTGGCCGACGATGAATGGGGACGTTTGTCGGAGGCCGTCGACAAACTGGGCAAGGCCGCCATCTATATCGACGAAAGCCCGGGCCTGTCGCCCAGCGAGGTGCGTGCTCGCGCGCGGCGTCAGGCGCGTATCAGTGGCCAGCTTGGCCTCATCATCATCGACTACCTGCAATTGATGAGCGGCAATGGCGGCAATGAAGAAAACCGAGCTACGGTGATTGGTGAAATCTCGCGGGGTCTGAAGGCACTGGCCAAAGAACTGAAGTGCCCGGTGATTGCTCTCTCGCAGCTGAACCGTTCGGTGGAGACGCGGCCCGACAAGCGCCCGATGATGTCTGACCTGCGGGAATCCGGCGCCATTGAGCAAGATGCCGACATCATCATGTTCATTTACCGCGATGAGTACTACACCAAGGACGAATGCAAGGAGCCGGGTGTGGCCGAGATCATCATCGCCAAGCAGCGTAATGGCCCGGTGGGTACGGTCAAGCTGGCCTTCCAGCGCATGCACACCAAGTTTGAAAACCTGGCCCCCGGCTATGTGGGCCCGGCAGGCGACGAGTACTGATCATTGATTGCAACGCCGCGTGCTGGCCCCTTGACTGCATCGATGTCTGAGCCTCTTTTTGTCCCGACTCGTTTTCGTCCGACGGACGAGCAGCTCCTCATTCAATCCACACGGGCCCGGCATGTGTTGATCGAGGCCAATGCCGGCGCGGCCAAAACCACCAGTCTGGCCCTGCGCATGGCTCAGGCCTTGTTGCGCGGTGCGCAGCCGTCCATGTTGTTGGCGCTGACTTATACCGAGCCTGCCGTACAGGCTTTGCGCCAGCAGCTGCTCTTTGTCGGCGTCTCCAGCGAACAGATTCAGGCCATCCGGATTCATACCTTCGAATCTTTTTGTGCGTCCATGCTGGGGGCGATCGAGGGGGAGGGCGTGCTGCAACTGAGCACCCAAGAGCAGGTCAAGCCCTATGTGCTCCGAGCCATCGAGCGGGCGCAAAGTTTGCCTCAGGAGCGCTATCCGGATGAGCTCTTGTCCGGCGTGGCGCCGGGCGCCATGGTGGAAGGCTTGTTGCAGACCTTTGCGGTGCTCAAAGGCCGCATGCTGATGGAGCAACTGCCGCCGGAAACGCCGATCAGCCCCGCGCTGGCCGAAGAGCTGGGCTTGGACTACCTGAGTTTGCGGGTACGCAGCGCCTTTGAGTTCATCCGGCGCGGCGGTCACCCGGACCGGCCGGCGTTTCGTTTTGAGGGCGATGCCACCTATGACTTGGCGCGAGCACTCAGTGCCGAGGAAAGCGAGATCGATGCCGCCTGTTTGGCGCAAGGACTGGCGCTCATCGTCGTCGATGAAATGCACGACACCAACCGGGCCATGTTCACCGTGTTGAAGGCCTTGCTGGCGCAAAACCGGCGGGCGGCCTTTGTGGGCGTGGGCGACCGGGACCAAGTGATTCACTCCCAAGCCGGTGCCGAAGCAGCCTTCATGCATGAGAGCTTCAGTCAAGAGGTAGGTCAGCCCATCCGTTTGCCTTTGACAGCCAGTCATCGCTTCGGCCCTGAGTTGGCGCAAGCCGCGGGTGCCTTGGCGGGAGGCAAGCCCTATGTGGCGGCTCAAGCGCGCGCCACAGAGATTCGGCGCATGGCCTGCGAGTCGCATCGCGTCATGGCGCGCATGGTGGCCGAGGCTGCGCGAGAGCATTTGCAGCAAAAAGAGCTGCACGAGTTGCGCATTTTGTTGCGACATCCGGCGCAGTCGGTCTTGATTGAAAGCGAGTTGCTCAAGCTTGGCGTGGGCTACCGGGTGGATGGGTTTCAGCCCTTTTTGCGGCGTCGTGAGCTGCTGTGGGTGCGTGGCTTGTATGCCTTTTGCCGCGATGATTTCAGCGCCTTCACCTCAGCGTCTTTGCGCGCTGAAGTGCTGGCCGCCATGATGCAGTTTGCCGGTGCTTTGATCGACAGCACCGAGCTGCGCCATTTGGATGCCGTGAGTGCGCAGCGGCGCGCCATTGACGAGGCCTGCGCCCATCCCGATGGCATGCGCAGCTTTATCGAGGGTCAGGTCTTGCGCAATGCATCGAGCCTGGCTCTGCCCAGGCTGCGCGCGGCCATGGCGGTACTCAAGTCACAAGACTTGGTTTGGTTTTCAGAAGGCTTTTTGAAAGCCCTGGACCCCGCAACGCTGGCCGGGGCGGTGTTGGTGCGCCAGATCGATATTCACCAGGTGCGAGACAACATCACTCAGCTGGTGCAGTTGGTGGCCGGGGAAGATGAAGGCTTGGACGGCGGCTTTCGTCTGCTGCAAAAACTCCATGAGGGGCAAGCCCGCATGCAGGCCAACCCTCGCGTCACCCTGTCCAGCATCGAAGCCGCCAAGGGCCTGGAGTTCGACCATGTGCTGATCCCGCATCTGTCTCGTGGGGAATTTGTGGGCGAGGTCAGCGCGGCTGAAAACCGCAACCTCTTGTACGTGGCCATGACCCGCGCGCGGCGTCGTTTGAGCTTGGCCTTTGATCCTCGAAAGCCCTCTCGCTTCTTGCAGGAAGCGGGGCTGGTCTGATGCGATCGGCCAGGCCGCCTGACTTCATTCCAGAGCGGTTCATGGCGCTGGCCAATGATGAAAATACTGTATACATTTACAGCATGTCATTCAAGCCAAGCACCCACAACAAGCCCAATCAGGCGCAAGCGCTGTATGTCGACGCCGGCACCCTCAAAGGGCGCGGCAGCGCCTGGGCGATTGCGCACCGCTTTCAAAATGAATTGCGCGAACAGTATGACGACGGCTGGGGCTCTTTGGATCAAGAGGCGCAGCAGGAGCACTGCCCGCCCAGCACCGAAATCATCGAAGAGCAAGCCGGCCGCATACTCAGCAGCAATCAGTCACCGGACATCCCTTTCGATCTCTCCATCAATCCTTATCGGGGCTGCGAGCATGGTTGCATTTACTGTTTTGCCCGGCCCACGCACAGCTACTTGAACATGTCGCCAGGGCTGGACTTTGAGACCCGCATCGTGGCCAAGGTCAACGCTGCTGAGCGTTTGAGCGCCGCCTTTGCCAACCCTCGGTATCAGCCGCGCTTGCTGTGTTTGGGGGCGGCCACCGATGCCTACCAACCAGTGGAGCGCAAGCTGGGTATCACGCGCGGCTTGATCGAGGTTTTGAGTGCTCACCGGCACCCTGTCTCCATCGTCACCAAATCGGCCGGCATTTTGCGTGACCTGGATTTGCTGGCGCCCATGGCCGAACAAAGCTTGGTGTCTGTGTATGTCTCGGTGACCACCTTGGATGCAAACTTGTCGCGTCGCTTGGAGCCTCGAGCGGCCTCACCACAGCGGCGTTTACAGGCCCTGCAGGCGCTGGCCGAGGCGGGCATTCCGGTGGGGGTGAGTGTGTCGCCCTTGATTCCGTTTTTGAATGAACCCGAGTTGGAGCAAATCCTGCAGGCCGCGGCGGCGGCTGGCGCGCGGGCGGCGTTCAGCATCCCTTTGCGCTTGCCCTGGGAGGTGAACCCGCTGTTCCAAGATTGGTTGCAAAAACATGTGCCCGACCGAGCCGCTCGCGTGATGGCCCGGCTGCGCGATATGCGCGGCGGCCGGGACAATGACGCGCGCTTCAACTCCCGCATGCAGGGCGAGGGGCTGTGGGCCGAATTGAACCGCCAACGCTTCCACAAGGCTTGCGCCCGATTGGGGCTTGGGCGAGATCGCATGACACTCGATCTCAGCCGTTTCCAGCGCCCCCACGCGGGTTTCATGAGAGCGCATTCGGCCTCCGAATCGACCTCGTCCACATTACCCCAGATTGAGCTGTTCTAAGCGGCTCGGTCGGCGGAGAAGCGATCTGCCGGTTTCAGACCCGCAATGCCATACCGCCGGCCGCGCGGTTGCGGTTGACGCTGGCGCCCAGCGGCAAGACATAGCGGTTTTGCAGCCGCGCGATTTGCTCGGTCAATTGCGAGGCGTCGTCAATCTTGTCGCTGTGGCGCTTGAGCACGAGGCTGGCCATATCGATCAGCTTGGCATTGCGCGTGGCTTCCCCTTGCTGAATCAGCAGCTCCACGCCGGTGCGCGCGGTGCCGCGCATGGAGTGGCGCATGGCGGTTTCAGCGATCTCGAACACGCGCGCGTGGCAGTTGCGCAATTCCTCCACCACCGCCTCATTGCCCTCGCTCATGGCAATCAACACCTCGGTACTGGACTTGGTGGTGCAAAAGCGCAGGCCAATTTGGCGCACCATCTCTCCCATCTCCTCCAGTTCAATCATGGCGGCCAAACGCACCCAGACGGCCAGCAGCAGGCTGGCGGCTTCAAAGTCAAAGTCCTCCTGCTCCATCGCCTGGCGGCTGAAGGCGCGGGTCCATTCCAGGCCGTCTGCCACCCGTTTGTCCGCCATATGGCGCAGGCTTTGCAACACATGGTCAAAACGTTGCAAACGCTTGGAATTGGGGTGCCGGTCCAACTCGTTCAGCATCGCGTCTTGCGCGTACTTCAAGCCCTTGCCATCTTTGTTGTCGAAGCGCATCAAGGCGATCAGCACCAAGCTCAACATATCAAAGAGCTTGGAGCGCAGGCCTTGTGCCATGGCGCGCTCCAGCAATTTCAGGGCATCAGCGCGCTGCCCGGCGTAAAAAGCCAGGCTGCCCGCACGCTGGGTGCGCAGCAGGCAGCCGGGGGTGAGGTTGACCGCAGTTCGATAGGTGGCCAGGGCAGCTTCGATCTCGCCTTGCTCCATCTGCACGCGACCCATCACATCGTAGGAATCGGCGTGGTCCGGGATTTCGCCGATCAGGGTCTCCAGGGTTCGGCGCGCGGCGGTCATATTGCCCGCACCGAGTTCGGTGCGGGCCACGCCCAGCCGCGCCCAAGGCACGGTTTTGGCCTCGATGATGGCGTCGTAGAGTTTGCGGGCGTCCTCGAAACGGTTCAGCCGCAGCAAGAGCTCGGCCCCAATGCGCGCTGCATAGAGCCAGAACTGACCGCGAGATTCAAAGCGCTTCAGGCAATGGCCGGCGGCTGTCTCGAAATCCTGACGCTCGATGGCTTCGAAAATGTCTTTGAGCACCCGCTTGCGGTGCCTGGCGCTGGCCAAGCGCTCTGCCAGCGATGTGGTGGTGTAGGGCTTGACCAAATAGGCGTCGAGCGCAGCCTCCGCCGCTTCGGCCACCTTGGCGTAGGAGGCTTCGCCGGTGACCATGACAAAGACGGTGGAATAGGGCAGCAATTGCTCCCGCCGCAACTCATCCAGCAAGTCTTGGCCGGACATCTCGGTGCCGTCGAAGTGGTAGTCGCACAGCACGATGTCATAGGCCTTGTGCTCCAGAATCACCCGCGCGTCATTGACCCGCGTGGCTTGTCGGACATGGGGCACGCCAAGGTCACGCAATTGCGCGGCCATCAAGCTGCGCGAGGTGGCATTGCTGTCAATGACGAGCGCGCAGGCCTGCTGGATCTCGCTGTCCATCATCGTCGCCATCGCCGCTCCAAACAGAGGCCTGTCATATCGTTACCGGGGCTTTCATGGCTGAGGGCTGTACTACCCTGGTATATCGGCCATGGTGCGACAAAGCTTTAACTTTTGCAGGGCAAGTGTTTGATTGATGTCGCAAAGACGTGAAAAAAGCGCCAAAACCCTTGGGCTTGTGGCGCCTTTTATCGAGCAGCTTGAGGCCCGGGCTTATTTGAAGATGTCTTTGACCCGGTCCGTCCAGCTCTTGGCATTGGGGGAGTGGCGCTCTCCGCCATCGCGGAAGGACTTGTCCAACTCCTTCATCAGCTTGCGCTGGTGTTCGGTGAGCTTGACCGGCGTTTCAACGCTGATGTGGCAGTACAAATCGCCCGGATAGCTCGAGCGCACACCCTTGATGCCCTTGCCCCGCAGGCGGAAGGTCTTGCCGTGCTGGGTGCCTTCGGGCAGTTCGATCTCGGCCTTGCCTCCCAGGGTGGGCACTTCAATCGTGCCACCCAAGGTCGCCGTGGTCAGGCCCACCGGCATGGTGCAGTGCAGGTCGTCGCCATCGCGCTCGAAGATCTCATGCTGCTTGATGCGGATCTCAATGTAGAGATCGCCCGAAGGCCCACCATTGACACCGGGCTCCCCATTGCCGGCCGAGCGAATGCGCATGCCTTCGTTGATGCCGGCCGGGATCTTGACTTCCAGCGTCTTGCTCTTCTTCACCTTGCCCTGGCCGTTACAGGCCGTGCAGGGGTCGGGAATGATCTTGCCGGTGCCATGGCAATGCGGGCAGGTTTGCTGCACCGAGAAGAAGCCCTGGCGCATATGCACGGTGCCCGAGCCATTGCAGCTGCCGCAGCTCTTGGCCGTGGTGCCGGGTTTGGCGCCGGTGCCGCTGCAGACTTCGCAGCCTTCCCAGCTTGGGATGCGGATCTGCGTTTCCTTACCGCGTGCCGCCTCTTCCAGCGTGACTTCCATGGCGTAGCTCAGGTCATTGCCGCGATAGACCTGCTGGCCACCGCCGCGCCGGCCCGCACCGCCGCCGCCGTTGAAGATGTCGCCAAAGATGTCGCCGAAAGCCTCGGCAAAGCCGCCGAAACCTTCCGCGCCCGGGCCGCCACGGCCGCCCATATTCGGATCCACGCCCGCATGGCCGTACTGGTCATAGGCGGCGCGCTTTTGCGGGTCGGAGAGCATTTCGTAAGCCTCTTTGGCTTCCTTGAATTGCTCTTCGGCCTTCTTGGCACCTTCGCCCTGATTGCGGTCCGGGTGGTGCTTCATGGCCATCTTGCGATAGGCCTTTTTGATCTCTTCCTCGGTGGCGCCTTTGGCGACACCCAGGGCTTCGTAATAGTCACGCTTTGCCATGGGGCGGTTCCGTGCAGTTCAAACAACAGCGCCGCGACGAGCTTTTCGGGCCTGGGCCCTGGGCTACGACGCGGCGGCGAAACACCGGCCAGGCGGCTTGAGCGCCTGGCCAGGAGCCTTACTTGGTGTCTTTGACTTCCTTGAACTCGGCGTCAACGACGTTGTCGTCGGCCGGCTTGGCGGAAGCTTGCTGAGCGCCTTGCGGCTGCTCGCCACCGGCTGCACCTGCGGCAGCGGCGGCTGCAGCTTCGGCGCCTTGGGCGTCAGCGTAGACCTTCTCGCCCAGCTTCTGGCTGGCGGTCATCAGGGCTTCGGTCTTGGCTTCGATGTCGGCCTTGTCTTCACCCTTGATGGCTTCTTCCAGGGCAGCGATCGCAGCTTCGATCTTTTCCTTCTCGCCGGCTTCGAGCTTGTCGCCATGCTCGGTCAGGGACTTCTTCACCGAGTGCACCATGCCGTCGGCTTGGTTCTTGGCTTGCACCAGCTCGACCTTCTTCTTGTCTTCGCCGGCATTGGCTTCGGCGTCCTTGACCATCTTCTCGATCTCGGCTTCAGACAAACCGGAGTTGGCCTTGATGGTGATCTTGTTTTCCTTGCCGGTGCCCTTGTCCTTGGCGCCGACGTGCAAGATGCCGTTGGCGTCGATGTCGAAGGACACTTCGATCTGCGGCGTGCCGCGCGGTGCTGGCGGGATGCCTTCCAGATTGAACTCGCCCAGGCTCTTGTTGCCGGTGGCCAGCTCGCGCTCGCCTTGGTAGACCTTGATGGTCACGGCCGGCTGGTTGTCGTCAGCCGTCGAGAAGGTCTGCGAGAACTTGGTCGGGATCGTGGTGTTCTTCTTGATCATTTTGGTCATCACGCCGCCCAGGGTTTCGATACCCAGGGACAGAGGCGTCACGTCCAGCAGCAGCACGTCCTTGCGGTCGCCGCCCAACACCTGACCTTGAATCGCGGCGCCCACGGCCACGGCTTCGTCAGGGTTCACGTCGCGACGTGGCTCCTTGCCGAAGAACTCCTTGACCTTGTCTTGCACCTTGGGCATGCGGGTCATGCCGCCAACCAGGATCACGTCATCGATGGCGCTGACGGCCACGCCAGCGTCCTTGATTGCCGTGCGGCAAGGCGCGATGGTGCGCTCGATCAGCTCGTCCACCAGCGACTCCAGCTTGGCGCGGGTCAGCTTGACGTTCAAGTGCTTGGGACCGGTCGCGTCAGCGGTGATGTACGGCAGGTTGACGTCGGTCTGGGCCGAGTTCGACAGCTCGATCTTGGCCTTTTCAGCGGCTTCCTTCAGGCGCTGCAGAGCCAGCACGTCCTTGGTCAGGTCGACGCCTTGTTCCTTCTTGAACTCGGCCACGATGTAGTCAATGATGCGCTGGTCGAAGTCTTCGCCGCCCAGGAAGGTGTCGCCGTTGGTCGACAGCACTTCGAATTGCATTTCGCCGTCCACATCGGCGATTTCGATGATGGAGACGTCGAAGGTACCGCCGCCCAAGTCATACACAGCGATCTTGCGGTCACCCTTGCCATGCTTGTCCAGGCCGAAAGCCAGGGCTGCAGCGGTGGGCTCGTTGATGATGCGCTTGACGTCCAGGCCTGCGATGCGGCCGGCGTCCTTGGTGGCTTGACGCTGGCTGTCATTGAAGTAGGCCGGCACCGTGATCACGGCTTCGGTCACTTCTTCGCCGAGGTAGTCTTCGGCGGTCTTCTTCATCTTGCGCAAGACTTCAGCCGACACTTGAGGCGGCGCCAGCTTCTTGCCGCGCACTTCCACCCAGGCGTCGCCGTTGTCGGCGGCGGCGATGGTGTAGGGCATCAGGTCGATGTCCTTTTGCACTTCTTTTTCGCTGAACTTGCGGCCAATCAGGCGCTTCACCGCGTACAGCGTGTTCTTGGGGTTGGTCACGGCCTGACGCTTGGCCGAGGCACCGACCAGGATTTCGCCATCTTCTTGGTAGGCAATGATGGACGGGGTGGTACGAGCGCCTTCGGCGTTCTCAATCACGCGCGTCGTGTTGCCTTCCATGACGGCCACGCACGAGTTGGTGGTGCCCAAGTCAATACCGATGATCTTTCCCATGTTCTTTCTCCTGAAGATTCGTTGATGTCCAGCAGGCTGCGTCTTCGCTGCGAGCACTGCGGCCGTTCAAAAACTGATGCTGATAAGCTGTGGATAACTTCGAGGCTTTCAAGCCCCGGGTCATCAAATTATTTTGCTGCGGTGACCGTCACCAAGGCCGGACGCAGCACGCGCTCGGCAATGGAATAGCCTTTTTGCAGCACCGTCACCACGGTGTTGGGCTCTTGCTCGGCGGGCACGACCGAAATGGCCTGATGCTGATGCGGGTCGAATTTGGTGCCGGCAGCCGGGTTGATTTCCAGCACCTTGTTGCGCTCCAGCGCCGAGGCCAACTGGCGTTTGGTGGCGTGAACGCCTTCCAACACCGTTTCCACTTTGGCGTCGGGCAAGGCGATGGCGGCTTCCATGCTGTCCATCACGGGCAGCAGCGACTCGGCAAAAGACTCGACCGCAAATTTGCGAGCCTTGGCCATTTCTTCTTCCGAGCGGCGACGGATGTTCTCGACCTCGGCCTTGGCGCGCAGGTAGGCGTCCGACATCTCCGCCAAACGGGCTTCCGTTTCGGCCAATTTGTCGACTTCTGGTGCGGCTGCGACCTCTTCGAGAGGGGTGGACTCTTGCGGCGGGGTGTTGGGGGTGTTGGATTGAGTCATGATGCAAAAAGAAGCAATGGCGGCCATATGAGCCCCAAAGCAGGGATTTCAAGAGGGCTTTTTGGAAGGATTGATGCGGAAAACCGTGAATTAGTCTGCATCGGCGGCGGCTGACCAGCGATTCCAGTCCGCCAGGCGGCGCCGGTCTTGTTTGGTGGGGCGGCCTTGGCTCATGCTTTGCGCCGGCTCGGGTGCCAATCGACGCGCTTCGGCGAGTCTTTCGCGCAAGGCAAGGCTGTCCGGCGTTTCTTCGTACAGGGCCTGGGCTTGCGGTGCAGGGCCGCGGATATGGCTCAGCCCGCGCACCCACACCTCACGCGGAGCATCTCCCTGACGGAACTTCAGCAAGTCGCCCAGCTTGAGTTCTCTCGAAGCCTTGGCGACCTGACCATTGACCTGCACACGGCCGTGCCCAATGTCTTCGGCGGCCAGTGATCGCGTTTTGTAAAACCGGGCCGCCCACAGCCATTTGTCCAAGCGCAAGCCCGCTCCTGGGCTCTCTGCATGGGACTTGGCACTGCTGGGCTTGGCTGACTTCATGGAGATTCACTTTCCGGGTTTCAAGGCTTCAGGCGCGGGTGTCGCTGTGCTGCTCCAGGCCTGCGGGGCTCAATGGCAGTTCGACGATGGCGTCCAAGCCCTGAATCTGGGTGGCCGAGCTGCGGTTTTCAAGTCTGATTCGCCCGCCCAGCGATTGCACGATGCCATGACAGATGGCCAGCCCCAGTCCAGAGCCCTGACTGCCCGGGCCGGAGGCAAAGGGCAGAAAAAGCCGCGCCTGTTGCTCGGCAGTGAGCCCCGGGCCGCTGTCGGCAATTTGCAGGCGAGCCCAGGGGGCAATGTTCAGCAGGGTGATGCGCAAGCTGCCGCCGCTGGGGCTGTGGCAGATGGCGTTGTGCAGCAGATTGCGTGTCAGCTCACGCAAAGCCCAGGCATGGCTGTTGACCGGGGCAGTTTCAGTCTCAATGTCGAAGTCCAGTTGATGGTCGGCAATCAAGGGGGCCAGGTCGAGCGCCACATCGCGGGTCAGCGCCGCCCAATCTTGGGTGGGCAGCGGCTCCAATTCCTGGTGCAACTGCTCCACCTTGGCCAGGGCCAGCATCTGATTGGCCACCTGGGTGGCGCGGCCCACGGTTTGATCAATTTCCGCCAAAGCTTGTAGGGCATCCACATCGCCCTGGCGCGCGGATTGCACTTGCAGTTTCAAGACGGCCAAGGGCGTCTTCAGCTGGTGCGAGGCGTCGCGCACAAAGCGCTTTTGCGACTCCAACAGATGCGACAGGCGCTCCACCACCTGATTGGTGGCCTCGACCAGCGGTTGCCATTCCCGTGGGGCATCGGGCGCTTGGATGGGCGACAAATCATCCTCGGTGCGCGCCATCAATTGATGGCTCAAGCGCCGCACCGGCGCGGTGGCTTTTTGCACCACCACCACCACCACGACCCCGATCACCAGCACCAACACCGCTTGGCGCCAGACGGTTTCAATCAGAATCTGCCGGGCCAGGGTGTGGCGCAGCTCCAAGGTCTCGGCCACTTGGATGGTGGCCATGCCTTGGCCCGCCGCACCCGCCACCGGCTGCAAGAGCACGGCCATGCGCACCGGTTCGCCCCGGTACTTCGCATCTAAAAAAGTCACCAAGGCGGCATAGGGCCCTTGGTCGGGCAATTGCCCTTGCCAGGCGGGCAAGTCCTCAAAGCCCGACACCATTTCGCCGCCAAAGCCGCTGACGCGGTAGTAAATGCGGCTGCGGTTGTCGGCTTCAAAGGGCTCCAAAGCCGAATAGCTCAGCTTGGCCAGCAGTTGCGGCTTGTTGCCTTCTTTGCCATCCGCGCTGACTTCCAGCAATTCACCAATGGATTTGGCGGTGGCCAGCAAGGTGCGGTCATAGGCGGTGTCGGCGGCTTGCAGGGCTTGGCGGTAGAGGCTGACGGTGTTGAACCCGATCAAGAGCATCACTGGCAGCAAGATGCCCACCATCAACTGCCATCGCAGCGAATGGGCGCGCGCTGCGGGCCGCCTCATGTGGGTGCTTTCAGCAAGTAGCCCAAGCCGCGCAGGCTGACCAGTTGTGCCCCGGTCGACGCGATGCGTTTGCGCAGGCGGTAGGCCACCACCTCGATGGCTTCGAGCTGCACTTCGCTCTCACCCGGAAAGACCAGATCAAACAGCCGCTCTTTGGCGATGGCATGCCCGGGGCGAGCCAGCAGCGCGCGCAGCAAAGCGCCCTCGCGGGGGGTGAGCTCCAGCAACTGGTCATGGTGATAGACCGCGCCGCTGTCTTGATCCACACGCAGGCCACAAAACAGGGGCGCAGCCGTGTGCGGCGAAAACGCGCCAACACCGCCCCCGGCACGCCGCCCCAGGGCTTGCACCCGTGCCATCAATTCATCCAAATCAAAAGGCTTGGGCAGATAGTCATCGGCCCCGACATTGAGGCCCAAGATGCGATCCCCCACCGTACCTCGCGCGGTCAAGATCAACACCGGTGTGCTCAGCCCGGCTTTGCGGGCTTGGGCCAAGACTTCCAGCCCGTCTTGATGAGGCAGGCTCAGGTCCAGCAGCACCACATCGGGCAGGCTGGCTTGCCAGCGCTGCAAGGCCAAGGCGCCATCCGAGCAGCTCACCACTTGCAGGCCGCGGCGCTCGAAGCTGCGCGTCAAACTCAGCTGCATGGCGGGGTCGTCTTCGATCAACAGCAGTTTCATCGGCGAAGGAGGGGTGGGTTTGTCCTAGGGTTTTGGACAGCAAACTGACAGGCTTGACGGCGACGATGGCAAGGCAGATCCATAAAACAGGAGACAAGCTGATGCGTCGCGATACTTTTTTGAAATCCCTCGCTGCTTTCGCTGCGGCGGGCGCGCTGCCATTGTCGGCCCAAGCCGCCGCCAATTTGAAGATGATGATCCCTGCCAACCCCGGAGGGGGCTGGGACACCACCGGCCGGGCCTTGGGCAAGGCCTTGCAAGACGCGGGTCTGGCCGCCTCGGTTCAGTTTGAAAACAAGGGCGGAGCCGCGGGCGCCATCGGGCTGGCGCAGTTCGTCAATGCGGCCAAGGGCGACCCCAATGCCTTGATGGTGATGGGTGCGGTGATGCTGGGCGGCATCATCACCGGCAAGCCGCCAGTCAGCTTGAATCAAGCCACGCCGATTGCGCGCTTGACCACCGAATACAACGTCTTTGTGCTGCCCGCAAACTCGCCATTGAAGACCATGAAGGATGTGGTCGATCAGATGAAGAAAGACCCGGGCAGCGTCAAATGGGGCGGTGGGTCGCGTGGCTCGACCGAGCACATCGCTGCGGCCATGATTGCGCGCGCCAGCGGTGTGGATGCCGCCAAGATCAACTATGTGCCTTTCCGTGGGGGTGGTGAGGCCACAGCCGCAATCTTGGGGGGCAATGTCACCGTGGGTGGCAGCGGCTACTCCGAGTTTGCCCAGTACATTGAAAGCGGCAAGATGCGTGCCATCGCGGTCACTTCGGATCAACGCCTGAAGGGGGTTGCCGTGCCGACGCTGCGCGAATTGGGCATTGATGTTGTGATTGGCAACTGGCGTGGTGTCTATGCGCCACCCGGCATCAGCCCTGAGCAACAAAAGGCGCTGACCGAGATGGTCACCGCGGTGTTCAAGAACAAGAGTTGGATCGAGGCCCTGGAGAAGAACAGCTGGACCCCGGCGCTTTTGACCGGCAAGGCCTTTGCGGATTTCGTCGATCAGGAATTCGCCATGTTGCGGGCCATCATGGTCAAGTCCGGGATGATTTGAAATGACGGCGACTTCGACTTCGACTGCGCAGCGCCATCAGTCTTGGGTGGGCCTGGGGGCCCTCCTTGTGGGTGCACTGATGGCCTATGGCGCCGCCTTCATTTCTTCGGACGCGGGCTACGCCGGCATTGGCCCCAATGCCATGCCGTGGCTGGTCAGTGTGGTGCTGATGATTTGTGGCGTTTGGTTGATTTGGGAAGCCCGCAGCGGCGGCTATCGCGAGATGGAGCCGCCATCGGGGGCCGAACACGCAGACTGGCGCGCCGCAGCCTTTGTGGTCGCGGGCGTGGTGCTCAATGCAGCGCTGATCACCACCATCGGCTTCGTGTTGGCTTGTGCCTTGTGCTTTGCCCTGGCGGTGCGGGGGCTGCGCATGGCAGAGGGCCGCCCTGGCGGCAGCGCTCGTCAAAGCCTGCTTGATGGCTTGACCGGGCTGGTGATTGCCGCCCCGGTGTTCTGGCTCTTCACCAAGTTGCTGGCCATCAATTTGCCCGGCTTGACGGCCTCTGGCTGGCTCTGAAAGACAGATATGGAACTTTGGAACCAATTGCTGGGGGGCTTTGCCACCGCCGGCACACCGATCAATTTGCTCTGGGCCTTTTTGGGCTGTGTGATCGGCACCGGCATCGGCGTGCTGCCGGGGCTGGGCCCGGCGGTGACGGTGGCCATGCTGCTGCCCATCACTTCCCAGGTCGAGCCGACCGCCTCCATGATCTTTTTTGCCGGCATCTATTACGGCGCCATGTATGGGGGCTCCACCACGTCCATCTTGCTGAACACGCCCGGCGAAACCGGCACCATGGTGACGGCTTTGGAAGGCTTCAAGATGGCCAAGAGCGGCCGTGCGGGTGCGGCCTTGGCGACCTCGGCCATCGGCTCCTTCGTGGCGGGCACGATTGCCACCGTCTTGGTCACGCTGTTTGCGCCCATGATGGCCGACTTCGCCGTAACCCTGGGGCCACCGGAGTACTTCTGCTTGATGCTGCTGGCCTTCACCACGGTCAGCGCGGTGCTGGGCAAGAGCACGCTGCGCGGCATGACGGCGCTGTTCATCGGCTTGGCCATGGGCTTGGTGGGATTGGATCAGATCACCGCCCAGGTGCGTTACACCGCTGGCGTGCCCGAATTCATGGACGGCATCGAGGTGGTGCTGGTGGCCGTGGGTTTGTTCGCCGTCGGCGAGACTTTGTACAACGTGATGTACGAAGGCCGCAGCACGCAAGAGATCAACAAAATGAGCTCGGTGCACATGACTCGCAGCGAATGGCGTCGCTCCTGGCCGGCATGGCTGCGTGGGACCGTGATTGGTTTTCCCTTCGGCACGATTCCCGCGGGCGGCTCTGAAATCCCGACCTTTCTGAGCTATGCGGCCGAGAAAAAGCTCTCAAAGAATCAAGCGGAGTTTGGCACCGTGGGCGCGATTGAAGGTGTGGCCGGGCCTGAGGCGGCCAATAACGCGGCGGTCACGGCCACCTTGGTGCCGCTGCTGACCTTGGGCATTCCGACCTCGGTGACGGCGGCGATTCTGTTGAGCGCCTTGCAGAACTACGGCATCCAGGCCGGGCCGCAGTTGTTTCAGACCTCCTCGGCGCTGGTTTGGGCCTTGATTGCATCGCTCTACATCGGCAATGTGATGCTGCTGGTGTTGAACCTGCCTATGGTGGGGCTGTGGGTCAAGCTGTTGAAAATCCCGAAGCCACAGTTGTATGCGGGCATTCTGATCTTCGCCACCGTTGGGGTTTATGGCATGCGCCAGAGCTCCTTTGATCTGTTCTTGATGCTCTTGATCGGCCTTTTGGGCGTGGTGATGCGGCGCTTTGACTTCCCGACCGCGCCGGTGGTGGTTGGCATGATTCTGGGGCCGATTGCTGAGGCCCAGTTCCGCAATGCCCTGTCGATTGGCGAAGGCCATTGGGGGGTGTTCCTGCAGCGTCCGATGTCGGTCGGCCTGTTGGTGATCGTCGCCCTGGTGCTGATCTTGCCCCGGCTATGGCCTTGGGTGGTGCGCTGGCGCGAAGTGCGCTTGGCGGCGCAGCGCAACGCCGCCCACTGAAGCCGGTGATGCCGCCGCGGTCGACTGAGGCGCAACTCAGCCGACCGCGGGGCTGAAGCTCATTGGCTGGCGCCGGCCGCCAGGGCGCGTTCGCGCTGGCTCTGCAGTTCCCCGGCGGACTGTGCCGCGCTTTGCTGTGTTGGCCAGCCCTGCAAATGACGCTCGGCCAAGGCGGTCAAAGCGCGCATGCCGGCCGGGCTGTCGTTCAGGCAGGGGATGTAGCTGAAGTGGCTGCCGCCCGCATGCAAAAAGGCCTCGCGCGCTTCGAGATTGATTTCTTCCAGTGTTTCCAGGCAGTCGGCACTGAAACCGGGGCAGATCACGGCCACGTTTTTGACCCCTTCGCTGGCCAGCTTTTTCAGCGTCGGCTCGGTATAGGGCTCCAGCCATTTGGCCTTGCCAAAGCGGCTTTGGAAAGTGACCACGTAGTCGGTCTTTTGCAGGCCCAGCGCTTCGGCCAGCAGGCGGCCGGTTTTTAAGCATTCGCAGTGATAGGGGTCGCCCAAGGTCAGGGTGCGCGCGGGCATGCCGTGAAAGCTCATGACCAGCTTTTCGGGCCGGCCATGCGCGGCCCAGTGAGCGCGCACGCTGTCGGCCAGCGCGGCGATGTAGAGCGGCTCATCGTGGTAGCGGTTGACAAAGCGCAACTCGGGCAGGTGCCGGGTCTTCAGTGCCCAATGCGCCACATCGTCCACCACGCTGGCCGTGGTGGCACCGGAGTATTGCGGATAAGCGGGCAGCACCAGAATGCGCGTCGCGCCTTCGGCGCGTAAGGCATTCAAGGTGTCGGCAATCGAGGGCGAGCCATAGCGCATGGCATAACGCACCGTCACAGCATGCCCGCGCTCGCCCAAATAGCCTTGCAGCAGCTTGGCTTGCTTTTCGGTCCAGACCTTGAGAGGAGACCCTTCGGAGGTCCAGACACTGGCGTACTTGGCGGCGGACTTGGCCGGGCGCACCCGCAGGATGATGCCGTGCAGGATTGCTTTCCAAACGAGGCGTGGAATCTCCACAACGCGCGGATCGTTGAGGAACTGCGCCAAGTAGCGGCGCAGCGCCGGTGCGGTGGGCGCATCGGGCGTGCCCAAGTTGCAAAAGAGCAGGGCGGTTTTGTTTGGGCTGCCGTGGGAATATGGCGCTTCGGGGCGGGGGCTCATGGTGGATGTTTTCTTGTTCTTGAGCAGCTTGCTGTGAGAAAAAATCAGCCGCTGCGGGTGCGGGTGTGTCCGAAGCCCAAGGGCTCGGTGTCTGCAAAGTGCAGCACTTCAAAACTTACCGTCGGTGCGGCCGCGTCAATCGGTGGGCTGCCCAGGCCGATCACGCCACGACCATGCAAGGTGCAGCTGCCGCGTTTCAGGCTGACGATGTCGCCGCTATTGCCAAAGCGCACATAGGTGCCGTTGTAGCTGAGGTCGGTGACCGAAAAGCTGCCGCCATGCCAGTCGATGCGCGCGTGAGAGCGCGACACCCTTGCGTCGGTGATGCAATACGTGGCTTGCACGCTGCGACCCAAGATGATGGGCATGCTGACGATGTCAAAGACGCGGTCCAGATCCAGCCAGACCAGGCGTATGCCATCGGGCTCAATGGCCTGCTGCACCTCGCCAAACTGCGTGGCGGCCACATCGCCCTGCATGGGTTGGTCCAAGACGTGCACATGCACCGGTTCCGCACGACCACGAATTGCAATCAGGTCCAGGCTGCGGAAGCGCAGCTTTTTATTGCTGGGCAGCCCGGCCAACACTTCGGCGGTGATCAGGGTTTCGTTGTCGCCGGCATGGTTGAGCAAGCGGGCGGCCACATTGACGGCATCGCCGAAGCAATCGCCATTCATTTCCACCACCTCGCCACGCGCCAGGGCCACCTGCATGCGCAAGGCGCGCAGCCCCGGCGAGGCGCCATGCTGCTTGCCGCGTGCGACCACGCGTTCAAGCACCTCGTGCATCAAGATGGCGGAGTTGACGCCATCGCGCGGCGTTTCGAAGACGGCCATCAAACCGTCCCCCAAAGTCTTGATCAACTTGCCGCCACATTCATCGACCGCTTGCCCAATCAAGCCGACGGTGTGGGTCACCACCGACGTGGCTTCGGCATTGCCGAGGGTTTCGAAAAGCGCTGTGCTGCCGCGAAGATCGGCAAACAAAACAGTGCGTTCCCGGATTTGGGTCATGGCAAGCGTGCAGGTGTCAGGCTGTGAAATTGTTCGCAGTGTAGCCGCGGCTTGAGACTGTTTTGTGCCGCAGGGTCAAGCCGGCTGTGCAAAAGAAAAAGGGGCCGGAAACTTCCGGCCCCTTTGGGAGATTGAGTGCGATGCGCCTTTGGCGCACAGCCGGGCGCTGCGCGCTCAGCTGCCTATTTGTCC
>CAMFGY010000049.1 GCA_945952065.1 uncultured Burkholderiales bacterium
GAGAAGGCGGCCAGCACATCGGTGGCCAGCGCCCGCACGACGGCGGTGGAGATGGCGGTGATGTCAGCCGTGTCGATGGCAACGATCTGATCGGAGTTGAGCGCCAGACCGGCGAGCTGAGCGGCCGTCAAGGCAGCCACCTGGTTGGAGCTCAGCGCCATCACCTCCGCGGTGCTGAAGGTGTTGAGCTGATCGGTGCTCAGGGCCTTGAGTTGGTCGGTGCTCAGCACCTTGACTTGCTCAGAGTTGAGCACCTGCACTTGATCGGTGCTGAACTTGGACAAGGCCGAGGTGGAGAGCGCGCGCAAGTCGGCCGATTCGAGCTTGAGGATTTGTTCGGTGCTCAAGCCGGCGATTTGGACCGAGGTCAAAGCGCCAAATTGGGCCGAACCCAGGGCGTTCAGGTCATCGGTGCTGAGTTTGCTGATCTGGTCGCTGCTCAGGGCCTGGGCCTGGTCGGTCCGGAAGGCGGCGAACTGCGCGGTGGTCAGCGCATTCAAGCTGCTGGTGGACAGGTTGCGGATTTGGTTGGAGCTCATCGCCGCCACTTGGGTGGTGGTGAAGGCGGCCAGTTGCACATCCAAAAGCCCGGCCAGCTGCTCAGTGGTGAGCTTGGCCACGGCCGCGGTACTGAGCAGGCGCAGATCGCGGGTTTCAATCGCGAAGATGTTGGAGGCTTTGATGCCAACAATCGCCAGCGGATTGATCGCCGACATCTGCGTCGTGGTGAGGGCGACCAGCTGATCGGGCGTGAAAGCGGCCCAGTCTTCGGTGGTGAAGTTCTGAATGGTCAGGGTCGACAGACCGGCAATCTGCTCGGGCGTGTAATTCGTGACGACGGATGCCATGTCTGCTCTCCTGAACTTTGGTTCTTCAGCAAGCACCAGGTCTTGCTGTGTTGTCTGCTTCTCTGTCCCCGTGGGACAAATCGGTCAAAAGGTTTGTTTGTTCTTGGGGATCTCCAGCGCCGGTTCAGGCGCCGTCGAGTCGGCCCAAAGCCGAGGCTTTGCGCTTCAATCAGTCCGTTATCGGTGTTCTTGAGCCCGGCTTGAGCGCGGCGCTACAAACGGTGATAGCCGACCGACCGAGAGCCACAAGTCGCCCGGTTCTAGTCCTGCAGATGTTGTGCTGAAAGCGCTGTGGAAGAAGCGCCGAAAACCGCCGCAAAACAGGACTTTTCGCGCCCGAGCCCTCAAGTTCGCCGCCAACGGGTCGATAAGCAGGACGTGTGCATTGGCTTCGATGAGGCTGCGCCCTCCTGGGTATGGGCCCATATGAAGCGCTTTTCGGCACCTAATCCAAGGCTTGTGAAGCGGCCGTGGCCCATAACATGCAGTGAGCTTTCAAAAACCGTCTTTTGCGGAAGAAACTGCCATGGATATGCCCGTTCCCTCACTCCAATCCTCAGCTGCTTTGACGGCGGAGCTGGAAAGTCTGCTTGCGCCGGCCCGTTCTGGGGCCATGGCTTTGGCTGATTTGATGAGCAAGGCCTCGGATTTGCAGACCGCGGGGCGCTCGGAATGGGCCATGCAGCTGTATCAGGCCTGGGTGGAGGGCAACGCTCAATCGCCCTTCCTGCCGGTGGCTTGCTACAACTGGGGCACCTTGCTGGGGGCCGCACGTCGGCATACCGATGCCGAGCAGGCGTATCGCCGTGCGCTGGCCCTGAGCCCAGGCTTTCATCAGGCGCGCTTGAATCTGGGCCACCAGTTGGAGCACACCGGCCGGGTGGAAGAGGCTTTGGCTGAGTGGCGTGCGGTGGATGAAGCACTGGCCAGCCCGCCTGGGCAGCCGCTCAGCGATGAGCTCCTGGAGCTCAAACTGCATGCGCTGAACAATTCCGCCCGCTTGCTGGAAACCCACAAACAGTTTGCCCAGTCGCAGGCCTTGATGAAACGCAGTCTGGAGTTGAATCCGCGCCAGAGCGATGTGATTCAGCACTATGTGCACATCCGTCAGAAGCAGTGCGATTGGCCGGTGTACCAGCCAGTGGGGCAGGTGACGCACAACCAATTGCTGGTTGGCACTTCTTTGCTGGCGATGCTCAGTGCCAGCGATGATCCGGCGCTGCAGCTGATGGTGGCGCAGCGCTTTGTGCATGAAAAAGTGCTGGCCTACAAAGACAAGCCTTTGCACAGCCATCCGGCCTCACGTTTGGCCCGCCAAGGCCGCATCAAGGTGGGCTATTTGTCGGGTGATTTGTGCATGCATGCCGTGGGCTTGCTGACGCCCGAACTGTTCGAGCTGCACGACCGCGAGCGGTTTGAGGTGTATGCCTTTTGCTGGAGCCGTGAAGACGGCACCGCGCAGCGTGCGCGCATCTTGAAGGCCATGGACCACCATGTGCGCCTGGCCGGCGTGGACGACTTCACCGCCGCACGACTGATCGCCCAAGCCGGGATCGATGTGCTGGTGGACCTGCAAGGCCTGACCAGTGGCGCGCGACCCAATATCCTGGCCTATCGCCCGGCGCCTATTCAGGTGAGTTATCTGGGCTTGCCGGCGACTTCGGCCCTGCCGGGCGTGGACTGGATCATTGCCGACCGCTTTGTGATGCAGCCCGAGTATTTGCCTTACTGCACCGAAAAGCCCATCTACCTGGAGCACTGCTACCAAGTCAGTGACCGGCAACGCGAGGTGGCGCCGCCGCCCACCCGCGCGACCTACAACCTGCCCGAGTCGGCTTTTGTGTTTTGCTCCTTCAACAACAACCACAAATTCAGCGAAGAAGTCTTTGCCAGCTGGATGCGGATTCTTCAGCAGGTGCCCAATAGCGTGCTGTGGTTGCTGGCCGATAACGAATGGGCCAAGGCCAATATGATCCGGGCCGCCGCCGCGCAAGGCATTGCCGAGCAGCGTTTGATCTTTGCGCCGCGGGTGGCGCCGGCAGAGTATTTGGCGCGCTTCGCCTTGGCCGATTTGGTGCTGGACACCTTCCCCTACAACGCCGGCACCACCGCCAGCGACTGCCTGTGGATGGGCACGCCGATTCTGACCCGCTCGGGTCGCACCTACATCTCCCGCATGGCCGGCAGCTTGCTGAGCAATGTGGGCCTGCCGGACCTCATCACCTATTCGCTGGCGGAGTACGAGCATCGTGCGGTGCAAATCGGTCAGAACCCAGCGCGGGCTCAGTCTTACAAGCGCTATTTGCAGGAACATGGCCGGCAGTCCAAGCTCTTCGACATCCCCGGTCTGGTACGTGATCTGGAATCCAAGTTTGAAACCTTGGCCTTGGACCATCGACGCATGGGTGTGAGCAGCCCCGACTGAGTTGCCCTGAAGGACTGTGGTGAGCAAACGAAACGATTCCTTCTTCGACGGCCCCAAGCCGGGGGGCGGCTCGAACACGCCAAGTCTTTATTTGGCCGCAGACCGGGAGACGGCCCCAGCGCCTGAACCCACGCCGGAGTGGCAGCTGCAGGCCCAGGACGATGTCGGCAACCCGTTGTTGCAGGCCATGGTCTGGCTGACGCAGCACTTTGGCCTGGCCCGGTCGGCCGAGTCGCTGCTGGCGGGTGCTTCGGTGGACGGGGCGCTGGGCCCCGACCAAGCCATGCGCATGATGCGCGAGGCCGGCTATAACGCGGGCCTGGTGCGGCGCAAGATTGATGACATCAACCCCTTGTTGATGCCGGCGGTCTTGCTGCTCAATGATGGTGATGCCTGTGTGCTGGTGCGCCGCTTGGACGCGGCGCAGCCGCAGCCCCAGGGCCACTATGAAGTGATCTTCCCCGGCGCGGAAGCCAATATCTGCACCGCCAACTCGGCCGAGTTGGAGGGCGAGTACAGCGGCTTCACCATGTTGGTGACGCCGCAGGAAAAGTCGCAAGCCCACACCCGCGCGGACCCGCATTTGCGCAACAGCGGCCCGCATTGGTTTTGGGGCACGGTCAAGCGCTTTGTGCCTTACTACCGGGCGGCCATGCTGGCGGCCTTGTTGAGCAATCTCTTGATGCTGGTGTCGGGGCTGGTGACTTCGGTGATCTACGACAAGGTCATTCCGAACCAGTCCTTCGTGACCCTGTGGACCATGGCGATTGGTGCCGGCTTGGCGCTGGTGTTTGATTTATTCGCTCGCCAGCTGCGTTCGCATTTGATTGATTTGGCCGGGCGCAAGGTTGATTTGATCGTGGGCTCCAAGCTGTTCAAGCAGTCTTTGGGGGTGCGCATGGAGTTCAAGCCGAGCTCCGCCGGCGCCTATGCCCACACCATTGGCCAGATTGAATGTGTGCGGGAGTTCTTTACCTCCGCCAGCATGTCGGTGGTGTCGGACCTGCCTTTCATCATCATCTTCATTGCCATGACCTTTATTGTGGGCGGGCCGCTGGGCTGGGTGCCTGCATTGGCGGTGCCGGTCATTCTGGGAATTTCGCTCTTGATGCAAAAGCGCATGCGTGCGGCGGTCAATGAAAACATGGGCGAAATGGCCGACTTGCACGGCACCCTGGTGGAAGCCGTGGAAGGTCTGGAGGACGTGAAGACCTCGGGTGCGGAAGGGCGCTTTTTGCGCCGCTATGAAACCAGCTCCGCCGCCGCCGCCGAATCGGCCATGCGCAGCCGCGATATGCATGCCTGGAACAACAATTTGTCCAGCACCTTGCAGCAGGCCATCACCATGATCATGTTGGTCTGGGGCGTTTACCTGATCAAAGACGGGGTGGTGACGGCGGGCTCATTGATCGGCGCGGTGATGTTTGCCGGCCGGGCCATTGCGCCCCTGGGCATGGTGGTCAGTCTTGCTGGCCGTTACCAAGGTGCCCGGGCGGCCATGGCCTCGCTGGACATGCTGATGGAAAAACCCACCGAGCGGGAGTCTGACCGCAACTATGTGCCGCTCAACAAGTTCAGTGGCAGCATCTCGCTCAACGATGTGGGCTTTGCCTATCCCGCTGAAGCGGATGCCGTGGCGCCCAAGGTCTTGAAGAATGTGACGCTGAAGATTCGCGCTGGCGAGCGCGTCGCCATCCTGGGGCGCATTGGCAGCGGCAAATCAACGGTCTTGCGCATGATGGCCAGCCTTTACCAGCCCACCGAGGGCATGGTGGAGGTGAACGGCATCGATTTGCGCCAAGTGGACCCGGCGGAGTTCCGCGCGCGGGTGGGCTTTGTGTCCCAAGACCCGCGCTTGTTTCATGGCAGCTTGCGCGACAACGTCTTGATGGGCCGTGCCCATATCGACGCCTCGCGACTGGTGGAAGTGGCGCGGCTGACGGGCTTGGACCGCGTGGTGGCCGCCCATCCCATGGGCTGGGACTTGCCGGTGGGTGAGCAGGGCTGTTTGCTCTCAGGTGGCCAACGCCAATTGGTAGCCTTGGCGCGCAGCTTGATCAGCAAACCACAGGTCTTGTTGATGGACGAGCCCACCAGTTCGATGGATGCGCAGTCCGAGGTGTCGTTCTTGCGCCAGCTGCGCGATGCTGCAGGTGACTGCACCTTGATCATGGTGACCCACAGACCGGCGGTCTTGGAGCTGGTCTCGCGCATCACGGTGATGGACGCAGGCCGGGTGGTCATGGATGGCCCGCGAGACCAAGTGCTGGCAGCCCTCTCCGGCGTGCGCCCGACCCAGCCCGCCTCATCGCCCGAAGCGCAGTCCAATCTGCACATGCACCCTGCTGCGCAGCCTGTGCAACGCTCTGCTTCTGTGTAAACCCTGATTCCAAAGAGAAACGCGATGACGATCGCCCGTGACGAGGGAATGTTTTTAAGCAGCCTGGCCGCCGCCCAGCTGGATGAGCCTTTGCCGCGTGTGACCTGGGCCCTGTATTTGATGCTGGCCGCGCTTGTGATCGCCGTGATTTGGTCGTCTTTGGCCAAGGTGGACATGGTCACGCGAACCGACGGCCGCATCGTGCCAGACGGCCGGGAGCAGGTCATTTCCACCATGGAAATCGGCATTCTGAGTGAGTTGCTGGTCCATGAAGGCGAAGAGGTCGAGAAGGGCGATGAGCTGGTTCGGCTGGACCCCACACGGGTCGAAGCGCAGCAGAGCGAGGCACAGATCAAGCGCTTGTCGCTCAAGGCGGCTGCGGCCCGTTTGAGCGCGGAAGCCTCCGGTCGCCCATTGAGCTTCCCGCCCGAGCTGCAAAAGCACAAGGCCTTGATCGACGCCGAGTCGGAGTCTTACGAACTTCGCAAAAAGCTGCTTGAGGAGGCCGCCAGCAGCATCAATCGCAGCGCCGCCTTGTTGGGCACAGAAATGAAGGTCGCCCAAGACCTGGCCGCCAAAGGCCTGATGTCCAACGTTGAAGTGATGCGTTTGAGCCGCCAGGTCAATGAGCTGCAACAGCAGCGCAATGAGCGCGTCAGCCGCTTCAAGCAAGAGGCCAGCGCCGAGCTGGTCAAGGTGCAAAACGAGCTGGCCATGTTGGACGAGCAAATGGTGGTGCGCGAGGATTCGCTGGCCCGCACCGTGCTGCGCTCGCCGGTCAACGGGCTGGTGAAAAACATCCGGGCCAATACCGTGGGCGGCGTCATCACCGCCGGTTCGCCCATCATGGAAATCGTGCCCATGGGCGGCCGGGTGCTGGTGGAGGCGCGCATCAAGCCGGCCGATGTGGGCTTCATCCATGTGGGGCAAAAAGCCACCGTGAAGTTGTCCAGTTATGACTTCAATGTGTTCGGCGGCTTGATCGGGCGGGTGGAGTACATCAGCCCTGATGCATTGGGCGACGCCGAGAACCCGAACGGGGATGCGCGCTATTACCGGGCCCGCATCAGTGCGGAAAAGAACACCTTGCTCAAGTCCCGCGGCGAGCAATTGCCGGTGATTCCGGGCATGACGGCCACGGTGGAAATCAAAACCGGCGAACGCTCGGTGATGAGCTTCTTGTTGCGGCCCATGATGAAGTCCACCGAGGCGATGCGCGAGCGTTGAGCCTCGCCCCGGGGCGGGGCTGTCCATCGATTCAGAGATTTAGGCCAAGTCTGCCAAGTTGTTCACCAATTTGGCCAACGCGCTCTGTGTTCCAGTAGCAGTCATGTTACGAGAGCACTCCACCGAGCTAAAGCCTGGCCTGTACGGCAGGCTCCCGTCCCTTGTCTCAGACGCATGGCGCCTGCGCTTGCGACAGTGCGTGTCGCTCGCGGCCGCGCTGCTGGTCTGTACCTCGGCCGAGATGGCCCTGGCGCAAGCCCGCAAGCCGGTCAAAGCACCGGCCAATAACGCGCCGGCGCCAGCCGCCAAAGAAGCCGCAAGCGGCCCCAGCATGTGCGGCGAAGAAGATGCGCTGCCTTCCAGCCGGGGGCGTGATGCCAATACCTATGAGACCAGCTCGGTGGACCCGCGCAGCCAGCTGATCGATCTGGTCAATCTGGCAAAGCAGCGAAGCCAAGCCCAAGGGGCCGCCACGCTCTTGGCTCAGGCCGCACGTGATGAATGGGAGGAGTCGCGCGCCGCACGCCTGCCGCAAGTCAGTTTGGGCGCCTCCCTGCTCAGCGTGGGCAACAAGCCCAGCAACCAGGAGCTGGTGAAGGGCACCCAAGGCCATGCCAGCTTGCAAGTCACTGCGCCGCTCTACACCTCCGGGCGCATCGAACAACTGGCCAATTGGCGCGGCCAATTGGCCGAGGCGGCGCGTTACGGCATGCAAAACGCCGAGCAACAAATTGCGTTGCAGACAGTGGCTTTGGCCCTGGACCGCAGCCGCTACCAGCTGCAGATCCAGGTCTATGGCCAGTACGTGCGCCGCATGTCTTGCTTGATCGAGTCTTTGGAGACCATCGTCAAGGCCGACAAAGGGCGCTCCAGTGAGCTGGTGCAGGCAAGCAAAACCCGCCAGCAGATCGAGCTCTCGGTGGACCAAGCGCGCAGCGCTTTGCGCCAGGTGGAGACCCGCTTGCGCCGGTTTGTTGGCGATACGCTGCCGCCGCCGGTCAGCTATTCCTCGCTGTTGATGACGGTGCCGTCCGTGGAAGAGATGCAAAACGATGCCGCGCAGGCCGCTGAAGTGCAGCAGTTGGCGGCCCAAGCGCGGGCCCAGGCCAGCTATGCGGAGTCGGTGCTGGCCGGCAATCGCCCGCAGGTCAATTTGGCGCTCAATCTGGACTCCAACACCGGTTTGTCCAAGAGCAATGCCTGGGGCGCAGGCCTGAGCGTCAACATCCCCATCTTCACGCCGGGTGCGGACCACAGCGTGAGCGCGGCCCGCAAGCGCGCCGAAGCCGCCCGTTTGCAGAAAGAAGATGCCATCGAAATGCGCCGTTACCGCGTGCTCGATGTGCATGAGTCCGCCACCTCGTCGTTTGACCGGGCGCGCAGCGTGGTGGAGATTTTGCGCAACAGCGACCGGCTGCGTGCGGCCACCTTGCAGCAGTGGCAACTATTGGGCCGCCGCTCTTTGTTCGACGTGATTGGTGCCGAGTCCGACTACTATGGACTGAGGATCATGCACTTGAATGCCCTGTGTGACGGGCAACAAGCCGTGGCCATTTTGTGGTCCATGGGCCGTGGCGTGATGACGCCAATTCAATAGACCTCGCTCACTCGCCATGACACCATTTTTCAGCTTTATCGTGCCGACCCATTTGCGCGGCCATCTGCTGCGCCGCTCGCTGGGCTCGATTCGCGCGCAAACCTTCAGTGATTTTGAAATCATCGTGGTGGCCGATGCCTTGGATGCCGACACCGCCTTGGTGGCCGCAGAACTGCTGCGTCCGCAAGACACTTTTGTCAAACGCGCGGGCACACCCGGCCCAGCCCAAAGCCGCAACGAAGGCATGCGCCACGCCCGCGGCGAGTGGGTGCTGTTTCTTGATGACGACGACAGCCTGATGCCCGAGCATCTGGCGGTCTTGGCACAGCACATCCAGCAAGACGGCGGCAAGCACAAGGTTTACTTTTCCGACCTGCAGGTGGTGTATGAAAACCGCAGCGAGACCGGCATTGAGCGCCTGCGCGCGGACGCGGTGTCGCTGAAAGACCGGCCGGTGGAGTCGCTGTTTGTGAAGAACTTCATCCCGAACAATGTGTTGGCTTTCCGGCGCGATGTGCTGGAGGGCTGCGAAGTGGATTGGCATCTGGCCTCGCAAGAAGACTGGGACTTTTTGCTGGCGGTTTGCACCAAGGCCCTGCCGAGCTATTACCCCGGCGGCGGCGCGGTGGTGCACAAAGACGTCAACCCCGGCACTCGCCGAGGCACGCAAACCACTTCCAATGACTTGACCGTGGTGCTGGACTTTTTGCATGTCTATCGCCGCTGGCCTGCGCCCAGCGAGAGCTTGCGTGAGCAGCGTCAGGCCTTGATCAAAGGTGTGGGCCTAGAGTTGCCCACCTCTTGGTTCTGATGTCGACTTTTATCATCTGCTAACGCCCACACCGCGCGCCGTCGCCCAGGATTGATCCCATGCCCTTAGTTTCTGTTGCCATCCCTGCACGCAATGCCCAGTCCACCTTGCAGGAGACCCTGGACAGCTTGGTGCAACAAAGCTGGCGGGACTTTGAAGTGGTGCTGGTCAATGACGGCTCCAGCGACGCCACCGCCCAAATTGCCCAGTCCTATGAGGGCCGCTTGAACCTGCGCCTGGTGCAGCATGAAAGCAGCCAGGGCGTTGCGCAGTCGCTCAACGATGCTTTGGCGGCCAGCGACTCCGAATTCGTGGCCCGCCTGGACGCCGATGACCTGGCTCAGCCGACGCGTTTTCAGCAACAGCTGGATTTCTTGCGTGCCCATCCTCGCGTGGGGGTGTGCGGCACCCATATGTTGGTGTTTTCTGCCGAGCATGATCGCCGTTACGTGCTGGCCCACCCGACCGAAAATGCGGCCATCCGCACCGCACTTTTGCAGCGCTGCGCCATAGCCCACCCCTCGGTGATGTGCCGCCGCTCGGTCTTTGAGCAGGTAGGCTTTTATGACCCGCGCTTCGATTTCGCCGAAGACTATGAGCTGTGGTGCCGGGCCAGTTTGTTGGGCATTCAGTTTGCCAATATTCCTGAAGCGCTGACCTGCTACCGCAAGCACAGCGGCCAAGTGGGCCAGCAAAAGGCGCAGCTTCAGTACGAGCGCGATATGGCGGTCAAGGCCCGCTACATCGGCGCCTTCTTGCAAGGCGAGGAGGCCGGCTTTTTGCCGCAATTCCTGGCCCTGCAAACCCAGTTCCCCTCGCGCGAGATGGCGCTTGCTGTTTTGCAGCAGTGCGGCATGTCCATGATGCGCCTGGCGCAAGCCGCGCCAGACGGCGAAGAGTACGCGCGCATCGTGACCGGCTGCCTGCAGCGGCATTTGGCCTAACCCTCTTTTTTCTCGGAATCCACTATGAATCCCAGCGAACCCGTGACTTTGTCCGTCGTGAACCATGCGAAAGGGGGCATTGGCAATCAGCTGTTTCAGCATGTGTTTGCCAAAAGCGTGGCCAAAAAGCTTGGCGCGAACCTGAAGACCGACACCACGTTTTATGGCGCTGACCCCTATGGCTTTCATGCGCAGATCTGGAATCTCGACCCCGGCGCGGAGGCGGTGCAGATTTCGAGCCTGTCGGGCAGCGGGGCCTATCTGCTGAAGGACTCCCAGATCCGCGCTTTGCAGGAACTGCAAACCGTGCCGCCCGATTGCCAAAACCTGATTCTTTCAGGCTATTGGCAAAGCGAGGCCTATATCGACCGCGCCGTGGCTGAAGAAACCTATCAGCAATTGAGCGCAAAGGCTGCAGCCGCTGTGCCCGCAGATATTCTGAAGCAAATTCAAGCCAGCCCCAATGCCGTGGCGGTTCATTTGCGCCGGCGCGACTATGCCCATATGGGGATTTGCAAGCCTTCCTACTATGTGGCGGCCATCGAGCATATTCGCAAGAATTTTCCTGACGCAGAAATTTTCTTGTTTTCTGACGAGCCCAACTACGCTCGCCACTTGCTCTCAAGCCACGGCATGACTTTCACCTTGGTGGCCACCGGCAGTGATTTGCAAGACCTTTATCTGATGTCTTTGTGCAAGCATTTTGTGATAGCCAATTCCAGCTATTCCTGGTGGGCGGCGTATTTTGGCGAAAGCCGTGGCGGATTGATTTTCTGCCCAAAAGAATGGGTCACGATTGACGCCACACCGTCGCCATGCCCGCCGCGCTGGATTCAGGTCGCCGATGCGGTGCAGCCATTTGCCGTGGCGCCTGATGAGGTGCAGCGCCATGGCGCGGCCCTGCAAAAACAGCGCTTTGACGCCGCCATCCGGCATTGGTTTGCCGGTCAGGGTGATAAAACCTTGCGGGTCAATTTCGACCATTTGAAACCCGAGAGCGTGGTGTTTGATTTGGGGGGCTACAAGGGCGATTGGACCGCAGAGATTTCCTCGCGCTATGACGCCAAGGTCTTTGTGTTTGAGCCCATCAAGTCCTTCCACGACCAAATTTGCACCCGCTTTGCCGGCAACCCCAAAGTCAAAGCCTTTCAGTTTGGCTTGGGGGCTCGGGATGAAAGCATGGACCTGCACCTGTCGGCAGATGGCACCGGCGTGTTTGGCAAAGGCGCCGCCGTCGAGAAAGTCCATTTGCGCGAGGTACAGTCTTTCTTGAAGCAAGAAGGCGTCGAGCATATTGATTTGATGAAAATCAATATCGAGGGCGGAGAATATGATTTGCTGACGCGCCTGATTGAAAGCGGCGACATCGGAAAGATTGACAAGCTGCAAATCCAGTTCCATGACTTTGTGCCCAATGCCATTGAGTCGCGCGCCAAAATCATCGAAGGTTTGAAGAAAACCCATCGCCAAAGCTGGGAATACTATTTCGTTTGGGAAGAATGGGTGCGCTTGTGAGCATCGGCCATCGGCAGCGTCGCCCGGCAACGAATGCGCCTCGCTTCCCCTGAGATCAGGGCGCGCGCAAAGCGCCGGCCGATGGGGGCGAGGGCGCCACAATGCAGCGGCGCGGAAAAGCCGGCGCCAATTGATTGAAAGCATGGCGAAATGATGTACGCAGCGCTTGGTGATTCTCATTCGGTGTTTTGGAGTGGTGGGCAGAGCTTTGACCATGTGCAAGCGTCGGTGGCCGGAATCCCCAAAATTCACTGGATTGGGCCGGCAAAAATATGGGGCTTGGCGCATCCCACCAACAACAACACGCGGGAAAAGTTTGATCGTTTGATCAGCTCGGAATTGAAGTCTTCGGCCTTGATTCCGATTGCCTGCATGGGCGAGATTGATATCCGTGTCAATCTCGCCAAGCGTTTGCTCAAGAATAGAAATTTCGACGAAATCAAGGGGCTGGTTCGAATCTATCTGGAGCGCCTGAATGAAATCGACGCGCCGGAGATTGTGATTTGGGGACCACCACCCTCGGTGCCGGACTCAAAAAACATCTCGGCGGAATTCCCCGTCTACGGCGACTGCCGCACCCGCAACTGTTTGACGCATTTGTTCAACCGCGAAATCCTGTTGGCCATCAATCAGTTCAAGAAGATGAAATTCTTGACCGTTTTTTATGACCTGGTGGACGATGATTTGAATACCCGGACGGATGCATTGCATGATGGCATGCATTTGGCCGCAGCCCATTTGCCGCTGGCGCAAGTGATGCTGGCGCAGTCGCAGCAAGCGGGCGTCAAAGCGGTGCTCAATTTCGCAAAATACCAGCAAGTGGGCGAAGTGGGTTTTCAAGTGCAGGCCGACGCTGAGGAAAGCGCCACCTATTTGAAAGCCAGAAGGGTGCGTTCGAAAGAAGGTTCTGTCTATTTCTCCCGACTGCCTGCACCGCTGGAGTTTCAGGGCTTGGGGCATGTGGCGGTGCGTCGAGGCCCAACCGAGCCTGTATTGGCAAGTCCTGCCCTCGAATGCAGCGACGAAGAATTTCTATCCCAGGTTTTTCTGGGTGCAAGCGCGGCTGACTTTGCGGGTTTTGCCAGTTTCTTGAATGACAAAAATACCCAAGGCTTTCGAAATCACTTTGATTCACTGGAAAGCCTGGACGCACCACAGGCACGTGCGTATTTGGCCAAATTTGATTCGCTGTTGAATGGCTTTCTCAGCCGAGGCGAAACAAGCCCATCGCCTGAACTGATGGGCTGTGCCCGGGCTTTGTGCGGTTTGCTTGGCGCGGCGGCCTGTGCTCCTTTGATTGAAAAATTGCAGCACTTGGCATGGCTGCCTGTGCAAGGCTTGAGCGCAGAGCCGGCCAAGGCCTGAATATTTTTGCGTTAATATCTTTCCGATTTTTTGCGCCGGGCCGTGCATTTGATTTTTCTGCATGACACCGGTGTTATTTTTTTTGGGTTGCTTCGATGGATTCTGCGGATCGTTCATTTCCTCGGCCTGGGGCTGATTTGCCCGCTCAGCCACAGCCTCACCCTCAGCCGACCGCAGGGCGCAATATCGCTTTGACGGCTTTGATTCATGCGCAGGCGCGTGTTGCGGCGGATGCCCAAATCGGAGAGTTTGCGGTCATTGAGGCGGGCGTCAGCTTGCAAGAGCGGGTGTGCGTGGGCCATGGGGTTTGTTTGCCTGCCGGGATGACGGTGGAAGCGGGCGTGGTGATCGAGTCGCACGCTGCCTTCAGCCGCACGATGCCCGCCGGTGAAGGGCAAGATGGGCGCGCCACCGTGCTCAGAAGCGGGGCCTTTGTGGGGGCCAATGCCACCATCGGGGCCGGTTTGACCTTGGGCGCCCATTGCCGTGTGGCGCCGGGCGCAGTGGTTACGCGCGATGTTCCGCCGAATGCGATTGTTTCGGGCAACCCCGCGCATATCACGGGTTATGTCAACACCCCGCATATGGACCTGCCCGGGCAGTCGGCGCTGGCGCGCGCGGGCTCATCGGACGCCGAGTTGCCCGCACTGCATGTCAAGCGGGCGGCTTTGCATCGCTTGCCCAAGATTGTGGACTTGCGGGGGGCGCTGTCGTTTGGCGAGATCGGTGCTCACCTGCCGTTTGAGCCCAAGCGTTTCTTCATGGTCTATGACGTGCCCAGCCGAGAAGTGCGGGGTGAGCATGCGCACAAGGCCTGCCATCAGTTCCTGGTGTGCGTGAAGGGCAGTTGCGGCATCGTCGTGGATGATGGCCAGTTCCGCGATGAAATCCTCTTGGACAGTGCCCGCGTGGGCCTGCATATTCCGCCCATGGTGTGGGGCATTCAGTACCAGTTCTCCAGTGATGCGGTGCTCTTGGTCTTGGCCTCGGACACCTACAGCGCCGAGGACTACATCCGCAACTACGATGAGTTTTTGCGTGCCGTGCAAGGAGGCCACCATGGCGAATGAGCAGGCCCATCCCATCACGGTGCCGTTTCTGGATTTGCAGCCCAGCTACAAGGCCTCGCAAGCAGCCATCGACGAAGCCTTGCTTCGGGTGGCGCGCAGCGGCTGGTTCTTGCTGGGGCAAGAGCTCAAAGCCTTTGAAGCCGCTTACGCGGACTTTTGTGAGACCAAGTTTTGCGCCGGCGTGGCCAATGGCCTGGATGCTTTGCACCTGTCTTTATTGGCCTTGGGTGTGGGGCCGGGGGATGAGGTCATCGTGCCCTCCAACACCTATGTCGCCACATGGTTGGCGGTGAGCCAATGCGGCGCGGTGCCGGTGCCGGTAGAGCCGGATGAAAAAACCTACAACCTGGATGCCTCCAAGGTGGCTGCCGCCATCAGCAGCAAAACCAAGGTGATATTGCCGGTGCATTTGTACGGGCAAGCGGCGGATATGGACGCCATCCGCGCCGTCGCTGATGCACATCAGCTGCGCGTTCTGGATGACTGCGCGCAAGCCCATGGCGCCCGCTACAAGGGGCGGCAAGTGGGCAGCTTGGCGGACCTTTCCGCCTGGAGTTTTTACCCGGGCAAAAACCTGGGCGCCATGGGCGATGGCGGCGGGGTGAGCGGCTCGGACGAAGCGCTGATCGACGCGGTGCGGGTGCTGCGCAACTATGGCTCGCGCATCAAGTATCACAACGAGGTCAAGGGCTTCAATTCCCGTTTGGACGAAATCCAGGCCGCGGTGCTTTCGGCCAAGTTGCCGCAATTGCATGCCGCCACGCAGCAAAGAGCGCAGATCGCCGCGCAGTTCTTGCAGGGCCTGCAGGGCTTGGATCTGCAACTGCCCGAAGTACCGGCATGGGCGGAACCCGCCTGGCATTTGTTCGTGGTGCGCCATGCGGACCGGGACGGTTTGCAGCAACGCCTGGCAGCCCGCGGCGTGGGCAGTTTGATTCACTATCCGGTGCCGCCGCATTTGCAGCCGGCCTATGCCGAGTTGGGCTTAGGCCCCGGCGCCTTCCCGATCTCGGAGGCCATGCACCGCGAGGTTTTGAGCCTGCCCCTGTGGCCGGGCATGAGCCAAGCCCAAGTCGAGCAAGTGATCCAGGCGGTGAAGGCCTCGGTCTGAGCGGGAAGCTTGAGCTGCGGCTCAAGCATTGGGGCGCCGCGCTGCGGCCGGCCCGCTCAGAAGTAGTTGGCGTGGATGTAGTCCTCGATGGACCGAAATTTCTGCACCAGTTCGTAGTTGTTGACCACCGCCGCATAGCGCTGCAAATAGTCTTGCTCCGTCAGGCTGTTGAGCATTTGCGCGAATTCGATGGGCGGCTTGCCGACATAGTCATTCGCCATGATGATGCCGCCGGTGTCAAAGTACTTGCCAATCTCGGTCGCTCCCACATAGATGGGAATGGTGCCGGTGGCAAAGCAGTTCATGATTTTTTCGGTGAAGTACCACTTGTCGATATTGTTCTCGACCACCACGCTGAAACGATAGTCGTGCAGGCTTTTGTAGATGGGTTGCCAACCGTTTTCGCCGAGAAACACATCGACCGTGGGCAAGTGGGCGCCGATGGCTTTTGCCATGCCGTAACGCCATTCGTGCAGCGGGCACATGCGCTTGGCCGAGGACACAAAGGACACCATCTTGCTCTTGGTGTGGATTTTGTTTTCGCCTTCGCCCATCGAGCCGCCAATCCAGATGCCCGCCGCCGGGCACCAGCGGGTGTTTGAAAAGTTCTCCAGCAGATGAGAGTCCGGTGTGTAAACAACCCGGAACTGTTGAACAGCCTGTTCAAGCGCTTGGTACAGGCCCGGGATGATGGCGCGTGACTCCCAAATCAAACCCATGGCATTGGGCTTGACATCGGGGCGCAGCAAATGGCCGTGCATATAGCAGTTGTCCAGGCCTTCTTGGTGTTGGCCGATGGGCAACCACTGAATGGTTTTGGAGGCCTGACCGGCCACGCATGAATGGGTCTTCTGGCACAAGTCGCCAGGGTTGTAAAAACCGTTGATGCTGATCATCTGGGGAATCTCATCGTTGCCGTGCCGCTGTGGCACTCAAGCCTGCACATGCACGAACACATGGCTGGCCCGGCCATAGGAGTAGCCAAGTTTCTCCCAGACCCGAATGACGGCGCGATTGGTGGATTGCGTGGTCATGAAGGCAATGTCCACGCCTTCATTCTTGAAGCTATAGGACATTTCGGAGATCAATTTAACGTACCAGCCCTTGCGGGCCTCGCCCACGGCCGAGAGCACCATCTTTCCAAATTTTGTTGTTGGGAAGGCTGCTTGCGGTGGCAGCAGATTGGCGGTTAGAAAAGCATCGGGCGGGGCTTCGTCAGGATGGGGCACCAGGGTGATGTCGGCAAAGCCATTCACCGAGTTCTCCACAAAGGTGGCCAAAAAGGCATCGGCCACTTCGGGCGAGAAAAACGTGTCGGCATGGAAGCGGTCGAACTCGTTCCGAGACTGGATGGCCACTTCACGCAGGCCCGGGATGTCTTGTGGCTCGGCCCGCCTGACCGGGAATCGGCGTGCGTACTCGTAATTGGCCATGGACTCGCGGTAGTAGCACAGCCGGGTCTCCACCATGCGCCATTTGGCGCTGCAAGCGGCTTGCAGGGCCAGGGTGTTCTCGGACGGCAGCTCCGCAAACAGGTAATAGCGTGGGCTGCGGGCGCTGAGCGTGCGCTGCAGCTCGGCCAGCAAGGCTTCCAGCGCCTCACTCGCCTGCTGACGTGGGGCGCTGCTGGCCATGAAGTCGACCCTGTAGGTCGGGATGCCAAAGTAATTGGAGTCCCAGGCCAGATGCTTGAAAAACAGCAGGGTCTTGCCGTCGGTGCTTTGCAAGCGCTCCAGCTCGCCGCGCTGGCAGGCTTCGTCCAACTCACGCAACAGCTGTTCGCCCAGGCCGGCGCCGGCTTTCTTCAAAAAACTCAGTGGCGAAAAGAACGCCGCTTGCTCGGCCAGCTCGGTATCAAAAGACATTGCATCCACCTTGGTCCGTCTCAACAACTCGCGCCCAGCCATTCGACCGGGCTGCGAGGCGCAGCCATCCCGCCCTGAGGCGGCCCAGCACGGCACGCCCTGCGTCGCTGGCGTGCCGTGCAAAGCCTGCCGGTGATGAGCCTCGCTTGCGGGGCGAGCAAACCTTCAATGGCCTGCAAAGCCTGCGAGCTGCTCCAGCTCGAAGCCCCGTTCGCGCAGGCCGCGCGATCGTTTGGGCTGGCATGGCGTGAACACTGTAACTGTGAACACGCGCCCAGAACGACCGTCCGGCCTTCGCTGCCCGGATCGCTGACCTTAGATCAGCGGGTTGAAGCGTTGGTCTTCATCCTCATCACGCTTGCGATGCACCAACAAGTGGCCGGTATGTTCAGACCCTGCAGGTGGCGTGTAGCCGCTGGCCAGATTGGCTTCGTGCAAGACGCTGCCTGAAGGCCCGCTCAGCAAGTCGCCCAGCTTCACATCCGGCTTGGGCTCATGGCCCGCGCCTTCGGGTTGAACGTCTTTGCTGAACCAGACGTCGGCCACCGTGTGGCTGGCACCGTCGGCGGTCTTGTAGCCCGACACCAGCCCAATCAGGTTGCCGTTGTCCAGCTCGCTGTGCTTGCTGGCGTTCAGTCCGATCTCGGTGATGCCCAGCTCGGTGAGGCTGCGCAATTCACCGGCATCGGTCTTGCCGTCATGGTTGGCGTCGACCCAGACACGCAGGTCCTTGAAGTTGGCGTCGTGCAGATCCAGCTTGCCGTCGTGGTTGCTGTCTTCAGTCGCCATGGCTTGGTAGCCATTGGCCGCATGTTTGCCATTGGCCAACACGGTGCCGGTGCCGAACAACTCCTTGCCGTCGTTGATCTTGCCGTCATGGTTTCTGTCCATCACGAGCAAGCCATCGTTGCCGCCGACCCAGCCCCACTTCTGCGCCTGGCCGGTGCCGTTCAGGTCGAAGTTCACGCCCTCGGCTGCCGCCCGGGTGTCGATGCCATTGCCATCCAGATCGAGCACGATTGGTGTGGCCAGGAACAAGGCATCGAGTTGCTCACCCGACATCGAGGCAATCTGATCCGTGGTGAAGGCCTGCACCTGGGTCATGTTCATCTTGGAGATGTCGATGGCTTCCAGGCCGGCGATCTGGTCGGTCGTGAAGCTCACGATCTGGTCGGTGGTGATGCCGGCCATTTGCGCGGTGGTCAGTGCCTTCATGTCCGAAGAGCTGAACTGATGGAACTGCTCGGTCGTGAAGGCATGGACTTGCGAGGAGCTGAAGGCCGCAATCTGCGCAGTGGTCAGGGCGTCAATGTCGTCGCTGACCAGGGTGCCGATTTGGTCCGTCGTGATGCCGCGCAGCTGGCCGGTGGTCAGGCTGTGCAGCTGCTCGGTGGTGAAGGCCTGGAACTGCGAGGTCGACAGCGAAGACAAGGCCGACGAAGACAAGCCCACCAAGCTCGCCGTCGAGATGGCGCCGATATCGTCAGTTTCCAAGCCGCTGAGTTGCGTGCTGGAGAAGCTGGCGAACTGGCTGCTCGAGAAGGCGGCAATCTGGTCGGAGTTCAGCGCCGTCAGGTCGGCCGAGGTCAGGCCGCGCACCGCGCTGGTCGACATCGCTCTCAGGTCATCGGTGGCCATGACCTTGATTTGGTCTGTGGACATCACCGAGAGCTGCGAGGAGGTCAGCGCGCCCACCTGGCGTGAGCTCAGCGCTTGCACATCGTCGGTCGCCCAGGCTGCAACTTGGGTCGTGCTCAGGGCTGACAGCTGCACATTGGTCAGGTTGCCGACCTGGTCTGTCGTCAGCGCATTGAGCTGATCGCTGCTCAGCGCACGCACCGCAAACACGCTCAGCGCCTTCAGATCTTCGGTCTGCAGGGCCTGCATCATGTCGGTGCTGATGCCTGCCACTTGCGTCGCAGTGAGCGCTGCAAACTGAGCCGAGCTCAGCGAGTTCAGGTCATCCGAGCCCATGGCCTGGACCTGAGCCGAGCTGATGCCGGCGATCTGGCTGCTGCTCAGCTTGGAGATTTGGTCAGAGCTGAGGGCTGCAAACTGATCGGTGCTGAATTTCGACAGGGCCGAGGTGGAGAGCGCACGCACATCGTCGGTCTGCATCGCCACAATTTGGTCCGTGGTGAGACCGGCGATCTGTGTCGACGACAGCGCCGCAAACTGGGCCGTGTTCATGGCCACCACCGAGTCGGTGGTGAGTGCGGCCAACTGGTCGGAACTGAAGCCGCGGACAGACGCCGAGCTGATGGCGCTCAAGTCCTCGCTGGTCAGGCCGCGCACTTGGTCGCTGCTCATGGCGCCGACTTGAGCGGAGTTCAAGGCCTTGAACTGCTCGGTGCTCAGAGCGTTCAAGCTGTCGGTCGAGAGGCCCTTGACCTGGCTGGTGGTCATCGAGTTGACCTGGGCGGTGCTCAGTGCGCGCAGCTGGTCGGTGCCCAAGGCGGCGAACTGGTCGCTGGCCAGACCACGCAAGGCCGTGGTGGAGAGGGCGCGCAAGTCCTCGGTCTGGAACTGCGCCATCTGCTCGGTGCTGAAGCCGCTGACTTGCTGCGTCGTCAGCTGGGCAAACTGCGCGCTGCTCATGGCGACGAACTCGTCCGTGGTCAAGGCAGCCAGCTGGGCCGAGCTGAAGCCGCGCACGCCTGCCGTGCTGATCGAGGACAGGTCCTCGGTGCTCATGGCGCGCAATTGCTCGGTGGTGATGGCGCCAATCTGTGCCGAACCCATGAGCTTGAATTGCTCGGTGGTGAAGGCGTTCAGGTTGTCGCTGCTCAAACCGGCAATCTGGCTGGAGCTCAGGGCATTGACCTGGGCGGAGCTGAGCTTGCTGATCTCGTCGGTCGTCAGGGCCGCCAGCTGGTCCGTGCCCAGGGCGCGGATGGCTGCCGTGCTGATGGCGCGCAGGTCGTCGCTTTCCAGTTTGGCGATCTGTTCGCTGTTCAAGCCCTTGATCTGCGAAGAACTCAGCGCTGCGAACTGGGCGGTGCTCATGGCCACCGTCTCGTCGCTGGTCAGCGCTGCAATCTGCGTGGAGCTCAGGCCGCGGATGCCGGCGGTGCTGATGGCGACCAGATCCTCGGTCGTCATGGTCTTGAGTTGGTCGGTGCCGATGGCGCCGATCTGCGCCGAGCCCATCAGCTTGAATTGCTCGGTGGTGAAGGCGTTCAGGTTGTCGCTGCTCAGGTCGCCGATTTGCGTTGAACTCAGGGCGTTCACTTGGGCCGTGCTCAGCTTGCCAATCTCGTCGGTCGTCAATGCGGCCAGCTGATCGGTGCCCAAGGCACGGATGGCTGCGGTGCTGATGGCACGCAGGTCATCGCTTTCCAGCTTGGACAGCTGCTCGCTGTTCAGACCCTTGACTTGTGCCGAGGTAAGCGCGGCGAACTGGGCCGTGGTCATGGCCACGGTTTCGTCCGTGGTCAGGGCCGCGATTTGCGCCGAGCTCAGGCCGCGGATGCCATTGGTGCTGATGGCGACCAAGTCCTCGGTCGTCATGGTCTTGAGCTGATCGGTCGTGATCGAGCCGATCTGCGCCGAGCCCATCAGCTTGAACTGCTCCGTTGTGAAGGCATTCAGATTGTCGCTGCTCAGGCCTGCGATCTGGGTCGAGCTCAGGGCATTGACTTGCGTGGTGCTGAGTTTGCCGATTTCATCGGTGGTCAGGGCGGCGAGTTGATCGGTGCCCAGGGCGCGGATGGCTGCGGTGCTGATGGCGCGCAGGTCATCGCTCTCCAACTTGGCCAGCTGCTCGCTGTTCAGGCCGCGTACCTGAGTGGAGCTCAGGGCTGCGAACTGGGCCGTGGTCATGGCCACCGCTTCGTCTGTGGTCAGCGCCGCGATCTGGGCCGAGTTCAGGCCACGGATGCCGGCCGTGCTGATGGCGACCAAATCCTCGGTCGTCATCGTGCGCAGCTGGTCGGTGGTGATGGCACCAATCTGGGCCGAGCCCATCAGCTTGAACTGCTCGGTGGTGAAGGCATTCAGGTTGTCACTGCTCAAGCCGGCGATCTGGCTGGAGCTCAGCGCGTTGACTTGGGTGCTGCTCAGCTTGCCGATCTCGTCCGTGGTCAAGGCGGCCAGCTGTTCGGTGCTCAGCGCGCGGATGGCCGCGGTACTGATGGCGCGCAGATCGTCGCTCTCCAGCTTGGAGAGCTGTTCGCTGTTCAGGCCTAGCACCTGAGCAGAACTCAGCGCTGCAAATTGTGCAGTGCTCAGCGCCACCGTTTCATCGGTGGTCAGCGCAGCGATTTGCGCCGAGCTCAGGCCGCGGATGCCGGCCGTGCTGATGGCGACCAAGTCCTCGGTCGTCATGGTCTTCAATTGATCGGTGGTGATGGCACCGATTTGCGCCGAACCCATCAGCTTGAACTGCTCGGTGGTCAGGGCGTTCAGGTTGTCGCTGCTCAATCCGGCGACCTGGCTGGAGCTCAGGGCATTGACCTGGGCGGTGCCGAGTTTGGCCATCTCGTCGGTGGTCAAGGCCGCCAGTTGGTCGGTGCCCAAGGCGCGGATGGCTGCGGTGCTGATGGCGCGCAGGTCATCGCTTTCCAGCTTGGACAGCTG
>CAMFGY010000050.1 GCA_945952065.1 uncultured Burkholderiales bacterium
CTTAAAATCCGCCGACTTAAACGTCGTACGGGTTCAAGTCCCGTCCTGGGCACCAAGTCTTTGCTGGCGTGAAGAAAGAAGAAGGGCCGAGCCCTTCAGGTAAAGGCCGCCAACATACGCTCCAACACGACCATGAAGGGCGTTTGCATCAAGGGCAAGGTGGCGACCATGCCAATCAGCCCGATGCTGACGGTCAGCGGGAAGCCGACCGAGAACACATTGATTTGCGGCGCCACGCGTGAAATCACGCCCAGCACCATGTTCACGAAAAGCAGCATGGTGATCAGCGGCAAGGCGATCCACAAGCCCATGCGAAAGATTTCTGCGCCCCAGGTTTGCGGCTGGGCCACGCGCAGGAATCGAAACGGTTCATCCCCAATGGGGAAGACATGAAAGCTCTGGACCAGGGCATTGATGAGCAGCAAATGGCCGTTGATGGCGATGAACAAGAACGCCACCATGCTGCCAAAAAAGCGCGCGCTGGCCGTGCCCTGGCTGCCGGTGGCGGGGTCGAAGAAGCCTGCATAGTTCAGACCCATTTGCAAGCCGATCAATTCCCCCGCGAACTCCAGCGAAGCAAACACCAAGCGCACCGCGAAGCCCATCGAGAGGCCAATCAACAGCTGCTGGGCCAATAGCAAGAGCAAGGTGGGCAAAGAGTCCAAGGGCGTGAGCGGCATCGTCGGCAAGGAAGGCTGGGCGGCCAAGGAGATGAACAGCGCCAGGCCCACGCGCACCCGCGCTGGCACATTGCGTTGGCTGAACACCGGCATGCCCGCAAACAGCGCCAAGCAGCGCACAAAGGGCCAGAGCAAGGGATTCAGCCAAGCCAGCAGTTGTGCCTCGGTGAAGGAGATCATTCGGCGATGCTGCCCGCTCAGCCGACGATTTGCGGAATCGTCATCAGGGTGCGGCGGATGTAGTCCACCAAGGTGCTGACCATCCAGGGGCCGGTGAGCGAGAGCACCAGCACTGCCGCCACCACCTTGGGCACAAAGCTCAGCGTCGATTCATTGATCTGGGTCGCGGCCTGAAACACGCTGACCAGCACACCGACCAGCAGCACCGTGATCAGAATCGGTGCCGAGACCAACATCAGCACATAAAGCCCTTGCTGGCCGAAAGTGAAAACTTGTTGAGCGTCCATGCTCGCAACTCCTGGGTGTGCGTTGATCTCAGGTGACGAAGCTGGCGGCCAGCGATCCGAGCAGCAAATTCCAGCCATCGGCCAAGACAAACAGCATCAGCTTGAAGGGCAGGGCCACCAAGACCGGTGACAACATCATCATCCCCAAGCTCATCAAGATGCTGCTGACGATCATGTCAATGACCAAGAAGGGAATGAAGATCAGAAAGGCAATCTGAAAAGCACTCTTGAGTTCGCTGGTGACAAAGGCCGGGACCAAGACCCTGAATGGCAGGTCCTCAGGCTTGATGTTGTCCTCCAGCTTGGCCAGCTTGGCGAACAAGGCCACATCGGCTTGGCGCGTCTGCTTCAGCATGAAGCCCCGCATGGGCGGCTCGGCCCGCTTGAGGGCTTCGTCAAAAGGCATTTGGCCGGCGCTATAGGGCTGCCAAGCCTCGGTGTAGACCTTGTCCAGCGTGGGACTCATGACAAAGAAAGTCAGGAACAAAGACAAGCCAACGATCACCTGATTTGGCGGCGCCGCTTGGGTGCCCAAGGCTTGGCGCATCAGCGACAAGACGATCACGATACGGGTGAAGCCGGTCATCATCAGCAGCACGGCGGGCAAGAACCCGAGCGCAGTGAAGAACAGCAAGGTCTGGATGGGCACCGAATAGCTGCCGCCGCCAGCACCTTGGCCGAGCAAGAGCGGCAATGTGGCGGGGGGCGTGTTCTGAGCCCAGGCGGGTTGCGTCCCGAGCCAGAGCAGTAGCAAGGCCGCTACAAGAGCGGCGCTCAGCCCTTGCAGCCGGCGCAAGCCGCTGGGCTTGCCGTGCAGCCGGGGGGCTGCGGGAGAGAACAGGGCTGCCAGCTCAAACCGCACTTTGGTCTCCCGAGGCCTGGGGTGTGGCCGCAGGCGTGCCGCGCAGCCGGGCGCTGAGCATTTGTGCGAATGGCATGGCCGTGGGTGAGGACTCAGGCACCTCGCCCTGCGGCGGCATCACATGCAAGGTATTGATTTGCTGTGGGCTCACGCCCAGCACCAGCCAGCGCTTGTCTTCACCCTGGCCGAGTTCGACCGTCACGATGCGCTGCGTCGGCGAGATGGGCATTTGCGCAATCAGCCGCATCGCGGCGGGCCCACTGCTATTGCCCGCGCCCCCTAAGGGCGTGCGCTTGAGCAGCCAAAGCACCAAGGGGATCAGGCAAACAATCGCCAGGAACCAGAGTATGGGCAGAAGAGGGGAGTTCATCGCAGCGATTGTCCGCCATCGCGCAGCTCGGTGTCAGGTCTTGCTGCGTCGATTTTGACGGTCAGGCCTTGGAGAGGCGCCGCATGCGCTCTGAAGGGGTGACGATGTCGGTCAAACGGATGCCGAACTTGTCATTCACCACCACCACCTCGCCCTGTGCAATCAGGTAGCCGTTCACCAACACATCCATGGGTTCGCCGGCCAAGGCATCCAGCTCCACCACCGAGCCTTGCGCCAATTGCAAGATGTTCTTGATGGGAATGCGGGTGCGGCCTAACTCCACCGTCAGCTGGACAGGGATGTCCAGAATCATATTGATGTCGCCGCCCGGCATATTGCTGGGCGTGGGCGTGAAGTTGGCAAAGCTGGCCGGCGCCACCTGCTCGGTGGCGGCCTCGAACTCGTCGGCCACTTCCGAGGGTTTGCTCTCGGCCAGGGCCGCGGCCCATTCGGCCGCCATTGCGTCTTGTTCTTCGGAGGAGGGGGTATCAGGTGACATTGCGGGCTCCCAGCCAACCCTGGTCGGGGCTGGTCAGCATTTGTTCAACTTTGATGGCGTACTTGCCGTTGGAGGTGCCGTAGTGGCAGTCGTACACAGGCACACCGTCGATCTTGGCTTTGATCAGGGCTTCCAAATCCAGCTCGATGAAATCGCCCGGCTTGAAGGCCAGCAGCTGCTCCACCGTGGCGGGGGCGGTGCCGAGTTCGGCCACCAGCTCGACCTTGGCGTCTTGGATTTGGTGCTTGAGCAGATTGACCCAGCGGCGATCCGGCTCGGTGGAGTCGCCCACCGTGGTCGAATACAGCACGTCGCGAATCGGCTCCAGCGTGGCATAGGGGATGCAAAAGTAAACCGTGCCGCTGGTCTCGCCAATTTCCAAAGTGAACGAGGTCGAGACCACGATTTCGCTGGGCGTGGCGATATTGGCAAACTGCGGTTGCATCTCGGAGCGTTGGAACTCCAGCTCCAGCGGATAGATGCCTTTCCAGGCCTTGTGATACTCGGCGGTGATCACCTCCACCAGACGCAGAATCACGCGCTGCTCGGTGGCGGAGAAGTCTCGCCCTTCGATACGCGCATGGAATTTGCCGATGCCGCCAAACAGCGAGTCGATGACGGCAAACACCAGGGTCGGGTCACAGACGATCAGGCCCGAACCGCGCAGCGGCTTGACCGACACGATATTGAAGTTGGTCGGCACCACGATCTCGCGCAAAAAGGCGCTGTACTTCTGCACTTTGATGCCACCAATGGCCACTTCAGGGCTTTTGCGAATGAAGTTGAACAGGCCAACCCGGATATTGCGGGCGAAACGCTCGTTGATGATTTCCATCGTGGGCATGCGCCCACGAACGATCCGTTCCTGGCTGGCCAGGTTGTAGTCGCGAATGCCACCAACCTGTTCCTCCTCGGCGTCGAGCTTTTGGCTCTCGCCGGTGATGCCTTGCAGCAGGGCATCAACTTCGTCTTGGGAGAGGATTTGCTGATTCATGGCGAATCACCGATGTGCTTGAACAGCGGGCTCATTGGACGATGAAGGTGGAGAACAGCACATTGCTGACCGGGCTGACCACGGCGGGCTTCTTTTTCTTCTTCTTTTTCTTCTTCGGCGTGTCTTCGGGCGGCGCTTCTTCTTCCTCGTCTTCCAGCTCAATGCCCATGGGTCGCACCGACTCACGCATGATTTCGCGCGCCAGCTTTTCCTTGCCTTCCTTGCTCAGCAACTCGGTCGAAGTCTTGTAGGACAAGACCATCAGCACATTGCTGCGAATGGCGGGCAAATAGGCCTTGATTTGGTCGGCGGTCTTGGGGTCGCCGACTTCCAGCGTGACCCCGATTTGGGCAAAGCGATCCACCTCTTTGTCCGCCAAATTGACGGTGAAGGGGTCCAGCGGCACATAGGTGGGTGGGGTGCCGGGTTTTGCGGGCGCATGGGCAGGGGCTGCCTCATGGGCGGTCGCCTCGCCGTCTTCTTCGCCGTCGGCGGGCGCTTTCTTTTTCATCATCATCAGGGCCGCACCGCCGCCCACCAAGACCAGCAGCAAGACGGCTGCAATGATGATGATGAGTTTCTTTTTACCGCCACCCTTGGGGGCCTCGGCTGCGGCTGCTGCAGGTGCTGCTGACATTCGGACTCCTGTGTTCTTTCAAGGCCCGGGTGGCGTCGGCGCGTCAAGAAATCGCGTCGCTCGCTGACCCTGTAAAGCCAAGCTGAGCTCGATTATTCACGTTTGAGCTTTCGTTCAAGGCGCGAAAAGCAGGGCGCTCGCTCGGCTATTTGCAAGGCTTGCTTGCAGGGGACGCCAGGACCTGCTCACGTCCCTGCTCAAGCGTACATGTCCAGCACACCTTGGCTCACCCGAGGGCGGGCCACTGGGCTGGTTGACACGGGGTTTTGTTGCACATCACGGTCTTGCCTTGCGCCGGCCAGGGCGCGGCTGTCTTGTCCGCGACCTTGCTGCGAGGACGCTTGGTCTTGCGCTTGCTGGAAGACGCCGCCGCCACTCAGGGTGAGGCCCGAGTCCCGCAGTGCAGCGGCCAGATCGGGCAGGCTTTTCTCCAAGACCTGGCGCGTTTCAGATTGTTCAGCGTGGAAAGAGATCTGAGCCTGCTGCCCGTCCACCACGATGCTGACGGCCACGGGGCCCATCTCCGCGGGGTTCAGGTGCAGCTGCGCTTCTTGCACGCCATCGGCGGCCAGCACGCTCAAGCGGGCAGCCATCTCCGGCGCAAAAGCGCTGTCATACAGCGGGGCGCTCATCATGACTTGCGGCTTTTCTGTCGTGCCCGAGCTGCCGGGTTTGTCCAAGGCCGCAGCGCTGCTACCCGACACATTGGCAGCCAGCAGCTTGTCAAAAGAGGCGGCCTCGGCGCGGCCACCGCTGGCCTCGCTGCGTCTGGCCAGCGCCGCATCGCCGCCCAGGGCAAGCCCCTCAGCCGCGCCACTTTGGGCCTTGAGCTCCGCGCCGAGCGCGCCGGCTGCTTTGGCATCGCCACCGAGCGGTTCGGCTTTGGCCTGAGCGCGCAAGGACGCGGTGCCCAGGCCGGTCGTCGCGCCACGGCTTTTGGCCGAAGGTGTGAAATCCTGGCTGCCCATCTCGCCCTGGATCTGCCCTTGGAGCAGCGTGTCTGCTTTGTCGCTGCCCAGCAGACCTGCGGCGGCCAAATCGCTGCTGCGCTCGCCCGCCAAGGGCTCGCGCGGTGTATTCGCGTCAATGCCCGCCATCGCTGCGTCTGCTGCGGTGCGGTCGCTGCCGTGCCCGCGAATTCCGGGCTGGTCGGACAGGTCGCTCAAACGCAGTTCTTGGGCAGGGTCTTCGGCCTCGTCGAGTGAGGGGCCTTCCGTCTTCCCGGCTTGTTGGGCCTGGGCTTCGGTCTTGTTGCCCGCGGTGCCGGGCTTGGCCAAGGCTTTGTGCTGCTCGTGACGCTGCGCTTCATTGCGCGTTTGTGGGCGGGCTCCGGTGTAGGGCTTGGCCCCTTCCGCGGGTTTGGGGGCTTGCTCTGCGGCCGCAGGGGGGGCGACCGGCGTTTGCGGCGCCGGGGCCGGGCCGGGATAGGGGCGCGGCGGCAGCGCAGCGCTCAGCGTGGGGGCTTGGGAGGCCGCGTCAGCGGCACGCTTGCCCTGGGCAGCGTCATAGCTCTTGAGCAGTTGCGAAAACGTTTCGGCGGGTGCCTCACCGGGTTTGGGCAGGGGCACCAAGCCATTGCTGGGGCGGTCCGTGCGGGCAATCGGCTTGAAGCGGCCAGGGGCCGTGGACAGGGCGTTTTGGGTGTCGGGGCTCATGATCAATTCCTGGGTGCTGCGGCAGCGGCGGGGAGTCGGGCGGCGGCGGGCGTGGCGCTCAAGCCGACAGGCGCACAAAGGGATTGAAGGCGGCCAGCGAGGCGCGGGCGGCTTGCTCATCGGTGGCTTTTTGCTCTTGACGCTGGCCGGCGCGGCGCATTTCCTGGCGGCGGCGCTCCAGCAGCTTGGAGATGGAGGCCACGCGCATTTCCAGCGCCTTCAGCGCCTCACGGGCGCGCTCCACGCGTTGCTCGGCAAACTCGGCCACCTGGGTTTGGCTGCTGATGGCCTGATCCAGGCGCCCGCCAAAGTTTTGGTAGCACACCACGATGTCCATGGTGCCTTGGCGCGCGAATTGCTGGCTCCAGCGCTGCTGATACTCGCTGCGGTACTGGGCCAAGTCCCCATGCTGAGCGCGGGCCTGGGCGGCACGGGCCTGCGCTTCTTGCAGCTGCTTCAGGCCTTCGTCGCGTTCACTCTCGGCGCGTTCCAGCAAGATGCTGAGGACTTGCAGATTGCTTGAGTTCATGTGGCGCTCTCCGTCTCTTGTTCAGATGCGAGGTCGTGCTCCGACCCCTGGTGTATCGGCAGAAATCAGGCGTCCTTGATGACGGCTGACAGTTGTTGAAGGCAATCGTCCAAATGGGCCGCCTTGTGCATGTCTTGTTGCAGCAGGCGGGTGATGTCGGGGTGCAGGCGAACGGCCAGATCCAGTTCGGCGTCATGGCCAGGGGCGTAAGCGCCCAGTTGGATCAGATCGCGCGCTTTGTTGTACTTAGCCAGCAGTTGGCGGCAGCGGCGGGCGGCATCGATATGGGATTGCTCGGCCACATTGGTCATCACGCGGCTGATCGAGCGTTCGATATCGATGGCGGGGTAGTGGCCCGCTTCGGCCAACTCGCGGCTCAGCACGATGTGGCCGTCCAGAATGCCTCGGGCGGCATCGGCGATCGGGTCTTGCTGGTCGTCGCCTTCGCTGAGCACGGTGTAGAAGGCGGTGATCGAACCTTCGCCCGGCAGGCCATTGCCGCTGCGCTCCACCAACTGCGGCAGCTTGGCAAAGCAGCTGGGCGGATAGCCCTTGGTGGCGGGCGGCTCACCAATCGCCAAAGCGATCTCGCGCTGCGCCATCGCATAGCGGGTCAGCGAGTCCATCAGCAAGAGCACATGCAGGCCCTGGTCGCGAAAGTGCTCGGCAATGGCGGTGGCGTAGTGGGCGCCTTGCATGCGCACCAGCGGTGGTGCATCGGCCGGGGCGGCCACCACCACAGAGCGCTGCAGGCCGTCTTCGCCCAAGATGTCTTCGATGAATTCCTTCACTTCGCGGCCGCGTTCGCCGATCAGCCCCACCACGATCACATCGGCCTGGGTGTAGCGGGCCATCATGCCCAGCAGCACCGATTTGCCGACGCCGGTGCCGGCGAACAGGCCCAGGCGCTGGCCGCGGCCCACGGTCAACATTGCATTGATGGCGCGCACGCCGGTGTCCAGCGGGGTGCGCACCGGGTCGCGGTCCATGGCATTGATGGGACGGCGCACCATCGGCTCGGCCTGCGTCATTTGCAAAGGGCCGCGGCGGTCCAGCGGGTGGCCGTGGGAGTCCACCACGCGGCCCAGCAAGCCCGCGCCCATGGGCAAGTGCAGGCCCCGGTCCTCGTTGCGGCGCCAGGGGTGCAAGGGCGTGCCCAGCTGCGGAGCCATCAAGGGCAGGGCGCGCGGCACCACCATGGCACCGCTGGAGAGGCCTTGAATTTCGTCGGTAGGCATCAGGTAGGCGCGGTCCCCCGAGAAGCCCACCACCTCGGCATTCACCGGGCGCTGGCCGCGTTGGGGGTTGGCGCTGGAGCTGGGCATATGGATTTCGCAAACCGAGCCCACCGGCACCTTGACGCCCGTGGCCTCCAAGACCAAGCCCGCCACGCGCACCAGCTTGCCTTGCGACTCCAGCGGCACCGAGCTGCCGGCAAAGGCCTGCAGGTCCTTCAGGTACTGCTGCCAGCGGCCGGCGCGGCTGTCCATGGTCGCAGTGGGAGGCGCTGCGCCGTCGTCCTGGGCATCGAAGTCGCGCAGATCCATCACAGCGACTCCTCATCGGCCCCATCGCTGGGGCGCTCATGGGCGTTGGCGCTGCGACGGTCTTCCCACAACGAGGCCTGGCCCATGGCGGCTGCAGCTTGTTGCCAGCGGGCGGCCAGGCTGGCGTCCACGCTGCTGATGTCGGAGTCGACCTTGCAGCCACCGCGGGGCACCTCGGGGTCGGGCAAGACTTGCGCTTCGCGCGCCCGCATTTCCTCGCCGGCGCCTTCCATCACCAGCGGATAGTCCGCCGGGTTGACGCGCACCCGCACATGGCGGGCCGACAGCTGCAAAGCCTCCACCGCGTCATGTGCCACGCGGGCGATGTGTTCGGGGCGCTGGCTGATCTCGCTGCGCACCACCTGACGGGCCAGCTCCACCGCGCAGCGCGCCAGGGCCTGGGCCATCTCGTCTTCCAGCGCACGGAAATCGGCATCAAAGTTGCGCACCAGCTGACCGAGCTGGGCGCTGATTTGTTGGGCAAAGCTTTGTTTGAAGGCCTCCAAAGCGGCCATGCCATCGCGGTAGCCGTCTTGGTAGCCCGATTGGCGAGCGGCGTGCAGCAGCTCTTGCTGGCTGGGCTCGGGCTCCGGGGCGGGCGGGGGCGCCACCGGTGCGGCGGCGGCCGCAGGGGCCGGCGCGCTGATCGGTGGGCGCTTGGCATTGCTGGCGCCAGACAGGGCGTCGGGGTTCCACGCCGCAAAGCCTTGCAGCTCTTCGCGGGGGATGAAGCGGGCGTAGCTGCCGCGGCGCTCTTCGCCGGCACGGCGTTCGGGCGGCGGAACTTGGCGGGGGGCGCGAGGGGTCATGAAGGAGTCCACCTAAGTTCAGACGAACTGGTCGTCGCCGCCGCCGGCCAAAACAATCGTGCCCTCGTCGACCAGACGGCGCACGATCTTGAGCATTTCTTTTTGCTCGCTCTCCACTTCCGAGAGCCGCACTGGGCCACGCGATTCGAGGTCTTCGCGCAGCGTTTCGGCGGCGCGGGTCGACATATTGCGCAGGATCTTTTCGCGCAGCTCGGCGCTGGCGCCCTTGAGGGCCACCACCAGCGACTCGCTCTGCACTTCCTTGAGCACGGCCTGGATGCCCTTGTCGTCGATCTTGTCCAGATCGTCGAAGGTGAACATGTTGTCCATGATTTTTTGGGCCAGCTCGGCGTCGGCCTCGCGGATGTAGTCCAGCACCGAGGCCTCGACGCTGGAGCCCAACATATTGATGATTTCGGCCGCGGTCTTGACGCCGCCCAGAGAGGACTTGCGCATGCGCTCACCACCGGCCAGCACCTGGCTCATCACTTCGTTCAAGTCTTTCAAAGCCATGGGCTGAATGCCGTCCAGCGTGGCAATGCGCACCAGCACTTCATTGCGCTGGCGTTCGGTGAACACACGCAGCACCGAGCTGGTTTGGTCAAAGTCCAGGTGCGCCAGGATGGCGGCGATGATCTGCGGGTGCTCATTGCGCAGCAGCTCGGCCACCGATGCGGCGTCCATCCACTTCAGGCTTTCAATCGAGGACACATCGCTGCCTTGCAGAATGCGGTCCAACAGCAGATTGGCCTTGTCTTCACCCAGCGCTTTGCGCAGCACTTGGCGCACATACTCATCGGTGTCAGAGACCAGGGTGCTCTGGGTTTCGGCCACTTTGTCGAAGCGGGTCAGCACCTGTTCGACCTTTTCGCGGCCCACCACCTTCAGCTTGGCGATGGTCTCGCCCAGCCTTTGCACCTCTTTGGGCGCCAAATGCTTGAACACCTCGGAGGCTTCTTCCTCGCCGAGGGACATCAGCAAGATGGCTGCGTCTTCTACACCTTTGTCGTCCATGATTCTGTGCCGTGTGAGAGGAGTTCAGGGGCTGCGAGCTGTGGCTCAGTCGGTCTCGCCGGCAATCCAGTTGCGCATGATGTTGGCCACGGCGACCGGGTTTTCCTTGGCCAACTGGCGGGCGCGTTCGAGCTTGTCGTTCACGGCCGGCGCTTCCAGGGCGGGCAGTCCACCCGGGCCCATGACCACGGGCAACTCGTTTTCGTCGTCCACCACGGCATTCAGTTCGGTCTTCTCTTCGGGCGGCGCGGGCGGCGGGTAAGCCGCGCGGATGGCCGGGCGCACCATGCCGAAGACGGCGATCAAGGCCACCGCCACCAGGGCCAGAGGCACCACGGAAGCGCGCAGCATGTCGAGCACAAAGGGCTGTTTCCACAGCGGGATGTCGGCAGGCGTGGACTTGTCCACCATGAAGGGCGCGCTGATGACCTTGAGCGAATCACCCCGCTCCTGGTTGAAGCCCATGGCTTCTTTGACCAAGGCGCTGAGCTTGTCCAACTCTTCTTGCGAAACCGCAGCGGTGCTGGTCTTGCCCTTGGCGTCGGTGGTGCTGCGATGGTTCAGCACCACGGCGGCGTTCAAGCGGCGCACCGTGCCAGTGGCATTGCGGGTCACGCGCACGGTTTTGTCGAGTTCAAAGTTGGTCACCGCTTCACGGCGGCTGCTGGTGCTGCTTGCGCCACCGCCGGCGGCCTGCAAGGGGGCGACTTGGCCGGTGATAGGGGCCGTGGCCGGTGCTGGAGGCTGATTGCCGGCGGCGCCGGGCACGCCGGTGGGCATGGCCGGGTTGCCATTGCTGGACTCATTGGTTTGCGAGCTGCGCACCGAAACCTGAGCGTTCGGGCCTTGGTTGGGCTTGAACTCTTCAGCAGTGGATTCGACTTGCGAGAAGTCCACATCGGCCGTCACCGTGGAGCGCAGGTTCTCGCGGCCCACCACCGGCTCCAGCAACTCGTAAATGCGCTTGTTGAAATTGGCTTCGATCTGCTGCTTGTATTGCAGTTGCTGGCTGTCCAGACCGGTGCCGTTGTCGGCGGACTGGCTGGAGAGCAGGGCGCCAGATTGATCCAACACGCTCACGGCCTTGGGCGCCAGATCCGGCACGCTGGCCGACACCAGATGGACGATGCCGGCAATTTGCGCGCGATCCAGGGTGCGGCCACCGCGCAGCGTCAACATCACCGAAGCGCTGGGCTTTTGCTGTTCGCGGAAGAAGCCGTTTTGCTGGGGCATGGCCAAGTGCACCCGCGCATCGGCCACATCGGCCAAGGCAGTGATGGTGCGGGTCAGCTCGCCTTCCAGGCCGCGCTGGAAGTTCAGGCGCTCATTGAACTGGGTCTGGCCGATGGAGGTCTTGTCCATCAACTCAAAGCCCACGGTGCTGCCCTTGGGCAAGCCGGCCGATGCCAGCTTCATGCGCACGTCGTAGACCTGGTTGGCGGGCACAAGAATGGTGCCGCCCGCTTCGTGGCGATAGGGCACATTCAGCGTGGTCAGCTGGCTGATGACGGCGCCGCCGTCTTTGTCGGACAAACCGGTGAAGACCGGGCGGAAGTCGCCCTGGTTGCTCCACAGCGTGATGGCCAGAACCGCGCCTGCCAGCAGGGCCAGGCCCAGGCCCATCATCACCTTGCTGCGGGTGGGCATGGCGGCCAGGCGGGCGCCGAAGCCTTCGCCGCTGCTGGTGGCCAGCGGAAGGGTCGTGACGGCGGGGCTGATGGCGTTGTCCATGGGGCGTCGGTCGAAAGGGCGTGAAGGGGAGGGCAGCAAGAACCGGATGAGACTTCCATCACGGTTGGCCTGCGGAACTTTCCGATGTGATGAATTATTCGGATTTGCCCCCTCAAGAAAGCGGCGAACAAGCCGAGGAAGGGGTCGCAGTTCGCGCCTTCAAATCGTGAACAAATGCCTAGGATTCATCCCATCGTCCCAGCGGGCTTGGTGCCCAGCTTGCGCCCAGCCGGTGGCGCCCCCGGAGTTGTGATGGACCTGAAGCTCAAACCGTTTGATTTCGCCCAAGCCGCCGCCCGCGCCGGCCTGGGTATCAATGGTCAGCCCCTGGCCAAGTCGCGCGAAGTGGGGGGCGCCAGTTTTGGGGATGCAATGGCGCAGGCCATGAAAAGCGTCAGCGCTTCGCAAATGGAAGCCTCGCGTCTGCAGCGGGAGCTGCAGTTGGACAACCCCACCGTCAGCCTGGAAGAAACCATGGTGGCCATGCAAAAGGCCCAGCTGGGCTTTCAGGCCACGCTGCAGGTGCGTAACCGGCTGGTCTCCGCCTACAGCGAAATCATGAACATGCAAGTCTGAGCGGGCCTGCAGGCCGCGCTCCTTTGCCTCAAGCGGGGCGGCCGCTGCGGGCCCCGCTCAAGCCTTTTTTGGGCTCAGCATGCGGGCCAGCTTTTGGGTCTGGTCGATGAAGCGCTGAAGGCGCAACTCCGAGTCCTTGTTGAGATTGACAAACAGCAAGCCCAGCTGGGTGCCGCCTGTCGCTTCGACACTGGGTCGCGCTGACTGCAAGCGCAAGCCGGTGCTGAAGCGGGTTTCGCGGTCTAACTCGACCTGAGCGTTGGCCCAGACTTGGCCGGGCGCAAAAGGCGCGATATCCGGCGGCAGCAGCAGGGCCACACCGCCCAAGCTCACATCCAAGATGCGCAGGCGCAATTCCTGCTCCGGCAGATGCGGGTGGGCCAACCGCACCTGCGGCATGCGGGAGTTGGGGCGCACCCGGAAGGACTGCCGGCGTTGGAAGCGGTACATCTGCTGTGGCCAGGGCGCGCGCAACTCGCAGTCTTCGGCCTTGCCGCTCACTTGCAGCAAGGCCTCCAAATCAAATTGCAAGCGCACTTGGTCCAGATAGGCCACGGCGCTGATTTCTGGCCCACTCAGCAAGGCTTGCACATCGACATCGCTGCCGTCTTTGGCCAGCGGGGTGAGGCTTTCAAAAGCCAAGGTGCCGGCTTGTTCGTCAATGGCTACCAAGCGCGCGCCCAACCCTTGGCCGCTGGGGCTGCGCAAGTCGATACGGCAGGCTTGGTGTTGCAGGATGCGCAGGTAGGCCAGCACTTCGCTGGGCCTATGAATGCGAAATTCGCTCGGTTCGAACGGGCGGTCTGCCGGGTCGGACGGAGCGAACGGGGAGCTGGGTGTGTTTGTTTGCTGGCTCATGCAGAGGCTGGGGCCGCCAGCGGCGCGAGCGCCGCTGGCCAGGGGCCGCTCAGTGCAGGGTTTTGCTCTTGCCGGTCAGGACTTGGTCCAGATCATCCAACCAGGGTTCAGCCAGATGACGGATCTCGGCATCGTTGAGCAAGATGCGCTGCATGATGCGCGTCTTGAGCTTGTTCTCTTCAGGCGCCAGCTTTTCATTGGCGGCCGCATGCTTGAGTTGCGAGATCAGCAAGACGCATGCGCCTTCGAGCTTGACGACCTCGTCCCAATTGCCGGTGCGGGCGGCGCACAGCATTTCGGCGCTGGCTTGCTCAATGGCTTCGTAATAGCTCAGGAGTTGGGTGTTCATCGTGAGTTCCGCTGGAGACTTGAGAGGTGGATGTGTGAGGTCGAGGTTCTGAGCTGGGCGTTCAAGCCGCACGTTGCACTTCAGGCGCGGTGGCAATCGCATTCCAGGCTTCCCGAACCGGGGTCAGGATGCGCTGGCATTCTTCGATGGCCGCTGCGTCGCTGTGCAAATTGGCACGCGTCAGGCGCATGCAAAGGTAGGCATAGAGCTCGTTCAAATCGGCAGCCAGTGGACCGGCTTGCAAGTTCAAACTGGCTTTCAGGCCTTCATCCAGAATCCGTACGGCGCGGCTGAGCGAGCGATTTTTCAGTTCGGTGTTGCCTGCTTCGATGGCGCTGCGGGCTTGGTTCATGGCGTCAAAGACGCCGTCGAACAGCATGCTGACCAAACGATGCGGGCTGGCCGCCTGAACATCGGTTTCAAGTCCCACCTTGCGGTACATCGAGGCCCTTTGGGTGCGCGATGCGAATGGGGACGCTGAGTTGCCGTACATAGAGTTCTTTCGATGTGAAGCCTTGTTGTTTTTGTTTTCGGCCCTGGCCGGGCAAACTTGAGTGAGCCGGGCGAGTCTCGAACAACTCAAATAGGGCTTCAATTGCAAGCGTTTGTGACAGCTGTGATTTCTGCCCGCAAGCCAAACGGAGGGGAGGGCTCAAGAAAAGAGCGTGAAAAAAAAGCGGCCTCCGAGGAGGCCGCTTGATGCGGGACGGGCAGCGTCGTGATCGCTGGCGCGTCGCCGACTTACTTCACCAGGTTTTTCATCTGCTGCGACACATAGCTGGACAAGCCGTTGAGCTGGCCCATCTGCACATCGAGGGCGGTGTAGCGCGCCCGCAGTCGCTTCTCGGTCAGGCTGACTTTGGTTTCAAGCCGCTCGGTGCTTTTGCCGTTGTCGTCAATGCTCTTTTTGAGGCCCGCCTGGCGGCCGGTGAGGCGGCCGTCCACCCCCAAGACCTGATCGGCAAAGCTGCGCAATTGCTGGGCCAGGCCGTTGTTGCTGCTGTTCGCGCTGTCGGTGCCCATGAAGAACTGCTTCAAATTGCTCAAGTCCGCCAGGGCCGAATCCAATTTGCTCGCATTGAGCTTGAGCGTGCCATCGGCGCTGGGGTCCAAACCAATATCGGAGAGGCGGGTGAACTTGCCGGCCAGGGTGGTGCTGCCTGCGGCCACCACACGCATTTGGGAGTTGACACCGACCACGGTGGTTTCCCCTTGCAGTGGGCCGGCGGTCTTGGTGCCCGCGTCGTACTTGGTCTGCTCGCGCATCAAGGTGGCCACCGAGTTGTAGGCGGTCATGAAGTCATTGATGGTCTTCTTGATCGCTTCTTTGTCCGCGCCAATCGACAAATTGACTTCCGCGCTGGTGGTCTTCAGCAGATTGATCGTCAGACCTTCGATGGCGTCCTTCAAGGTGTTGGTCGGTGAATCGACCTTCAGCCCATTGAGCGTGACATCCGCGTTGGTCGCGGCTTTGTCGCGGGTCATGATGGCCATATCGCCCGCGGGGTCGTAGGCCAGGGCCGACAAGCCGTCGGCGTCCACCACCCCGTCGGCGTCCAAGACGCTGATCTTGAAGCCATTGCTTTCGCCGGTTTCGCTGGAGCGCATGACCAAACGTGAGCCGCTGCTGTCGGTCACGATGGAGGCCTGCACACCGGCCCCGGCGGCATTGATCTTGTCGCGGATTTGGCTCAAAGAGTTGGAGCCGCTGGTGATGTCGATGGAGACCGCCGTGGTGCCGGCCTTGCTGGTGAAGCTGGGCAAGCCCGGTGGATCACCCGGCGCTGGCGCAGGGGCGTCGGTCCACTTGCCCAACTCGATGGTGATGCGGCCTTGGCCGATGGGGTCGGTGCTGGACAGCACTTTGCTCGACAAGGACTGCACCGAAGCCAAGCGGTTGACTTGCACCGCGATATTGCCGGCCGGTGCGCCTGCGCCTGTGGTGACGGCAACGGACGCGCTGTCACTGGAGGTGCCGAGATTGGCGCCCCAGGTGCTCACATTGGTCAGCTTGCTGGCCGCATCGCGCATGGCCGACAAGCCGGCCTGGATCTTGCCGTAGGACGAGAGCTGGGTTTGCAGCTTGTCGGTGCGGGTTTTGAGTTGCGTGATGGGGGTGCGTTCCACCGCCACCAGCTTGGAGATCAGCGACTCGATATCCAGGCCGCTTCCGATACCCGCGGATGTAATGCTAGGCATGAGTCAGCTCCGAAGCACACAGGACGTGCAAAAGACCGATAGGCATGAGCACTATCGGCCGTTTGTTTGAAGAACTTGAGGCCGCAAGCACGCTTCCCCAAAAAGAAAGTTCAGCCCTTCAGCAGCGACAGCACTTGTTGCGGCAACTGGTTGGCTTGCGCCACCATCGCATTGCCGGCCTGCTGAAGAATCTGTGTGCGGCTGAGGTTGGAGGTTTCTGCGGCGTAGTCGGCATCCATGATGCGGCTGCGCGCGGCGCTTTGGTTTTCCACCGAGACCTGCAAATTGGAAATCACCGCCTCGAAGCGGTTTTGCGAGGCACCCAGGGTAGCGCGCTGGCTGCTGATGGTGTTGATGGCGACGTCGATGTTGTCGATGATGGTCTTCAGATCGGCCGTCGTGGACGCATTGGTGATGGCGGAGCCCGTGACGGCCACCACGGTGGCGTCTTGCGTCAGGTCGGAGGTGGTCACCGTGATGGTGTCCTCCGCGCCGGTGTTGGGGCCCACCTGGAATTCCTGCGGCAAGGTGGCGTCGGCGCCGAGAATTTTCTTGCCGTTGAAGGTGGTGCCGGCCAAGACCCGCGAGATTTCGTTCGCCAGCTCGCCGTATTCCTTGCCGATGGAGTCCAAGTCGGTGGTGGTGTTGGTGGCATTGCGCGACTGCACCGACAGCTCACGCATACGCTGCAAGGTGTCGCCGACTTTGGCCAAAGCACCTTCAGCCGTTTGCGCCAGAGAGATGCCGTCGTTGGCGTTTCGGATCGCCACATTCATGCCGCGCACTTGCGACTGCATGCGCTCGGCAATGGCCAAGCCGGCCGCGTCGTCCTTGGCGGAGTTGACACGCATACCCGAAGACAGACGCTGCATCGAGACTCCGAGGGAGCCTTGCGACATATTGAGATTGCGCTGCGCATTCAACGAGGCAATATTGGTATTGATGGTCTGGGGCATTTGAGCACTCCTACTTGTTCCGCTAACTTCCGGTCAAACCGGGGTCTTAACGCAGCTGCCAACTTCCCAATAAAAAAATCGCCGGCAGTTGCTGAAGCGCCCGGTCTTGTCAAGATGGAAGCCACTTGGAGCCACCACTTGTTCCGAACGTCGGGTTCGACATGAATGCAACCCGATGGACAAATTCTCTGAGTGCTTGAGCGAATCAAAAGCCCGAATAGTGGGTAAAACCACGGCCAAAAAGAAAGCTCCGCGCCCCGACCTTGCGGCGGGGACGCGGAGCTTGGGGCTGGGGTCAGGTCTTGCCTGGCCGCAGTTTGCGAGGTGCTAAGGCGGGCTGCTGCTTAGCCGCCGCGCAGCAGCGACAAGACTTGCTGCGGCATCTGATTGGCTTGCGACACCATCGCCGTGCCAGCCTGCTGAAGAATCTGCGCTCGGCTCAAGTTGGCGGTTTCCGAGGCGTAGTCGGCATCCATGATGCGGCTTCGCGCGGCACTCTGGTTTTCAACCGACACCTGCAGATTCGAGATCACGGCTTCAAAGCGGTTTTGGGCCGCACCCAAAGTGGCGCGTGTCGAGCTCACCGTGTTGATGGCGATGTCGATGTTGTCGATGGTGGTCTTCAAGTCCGCCGTGGTCTTGGTGTTGTCGATCACGTCGCCTGTCACCGCAGTGATGGTGGCGTCAGTGGTCATATTGGTGGTCGTCACCGTCACCGAGTCATTGACCGTGGTGTTGGCGCCAATTTGGAACTCCTGCGCACCTGCAGCTCCGGCCAACACGGCCTTGCCGTTGAAGGTGGTGCCGGCCAAGACCCGCTGGATCTCAGCGCCGAGTTCGGTGAACTCCTTGCCGATCGAGTCCAGGTCGGTGGTGGTGTTGGTGGCGTTGCGGGCCTGAACACCGAGTTCACGCATGCGCTGCAGGGCGTCGCCCACTTTCGACAATGCACCTTCAGCCGTTTGCGCCAAAGAGATGCCGTCGTTGGCGTTGCGGACCGCGACATTCATGCCGCGAACCTGGGCCTGCATACGTTCTGCAATGGCCAGGCCTGCGGCATCGTCTTTGGAGGAGTTGACGCGCATGCCCGAGGACAAGCGCTGCATCGAAGTCGCCAACGAGAGCTGTGTATTTGAAGCGTTACGTTGAGCGTTCAGGGAAGCGATATTGGTATTGATGATGGAGGGCATTTTCAATCCTTTCAGTGTCTATGACTTGCCGGAAACCCGGTCTCACGGTTCGATAACTCCGCTGCTTGAGGTGGCAGCTTTGCCAGCAGTTGGACAGAAATATCTGATCCTTCTGCACCGTCCGCGTCCTGTCGTCTCACCCAGGCGCAAAGCCCTGTTTGGACGGCCGGCTGACCGGACCACGTAGTCCTTTCACTTCCTCGGACCCGTTGGTTTTGTTATCGGAGGCACTGTGGATTGACTTGAATTCTTTCTTAGTAAAAAGACGCCGCCGAAGCGCAAAAAAACTGCTAAAGATTTTTAATCGGCGGCGTCAAGGGGCTTGTGCTGGAGGGGTGAGCCCTTCCGTTCCTGATGCGACGGGGTTACTCAGGGCCAGCGAGGCTGGCCCGGGGTCATCGAAGAAGCGACAGGACTTGCTGAGGCATCTGATTGGCTTGCGCAATCATGGCCGTGCCTGCCTGTTGCAAGATCTGCGATCGACTCAGATTGGCGGTTTCCGTCGCGTAGTCCGCATCCAGAATACGGCTGCGCGATGCGCTTTGGTTTTCCACCGACACCATCAAGTTAGAGATCACCGCTTCGAAGCGGTTTTGCGAGGCGCCCAAGGTGGCGCGGTTGGAGCTGATCGTGTTGATGGCCGTATCGATATTGTCGATGGTGGTTTTCAGATCCGCCGAGGTCTTGCTGTTGTCGATGACATCGCCCGTCACAGCCGTGATGGAGGCGTCACCGGTCAAATTGGTGGTGGTCACCGTCACCGTGTCATTGGTGGTGGTGTTGGCACCAATCTGGAAGACCTTGGCACCGGCACCAGCGCCCAAAATCGCTGTGCCGTTGAAGGTGGTACCACCCAGCACCCGTTGAATTTCCGAACCCAGCTCTGCGAATTCCTTGCCGATCGAGTCCAAGTCTTGGGTGGTGTTGGTGGCATTGCGGGCCTGCACGCCCAATTCACGCATGCGCTGCAGCGAGTCGGCCACCTTGCCGAGCGCGCCTTCAGCGGTTTGCGCCAGCGAGATGCCGTCATTGGCGTTACGAACCGCCACGTTCATGCCACGCACTTGGGCGCTCATGCGTTCAGCGATGGCCAGGCCGGCGGCGTCGTCCTTGGCGGAGTTCACACGCATGCCTGAAGAAAGGCGTTGCATGGAAATCGACAAGGAGTTCTGCGAGGTCGCAACATTGCGTTGCGCATTCAGAGAGGCAATATTGGAATTGATGATTGCGGGCATGATGTGCTCCTGTTTCAGCTACAAAAGTTCCCGGCTCAGCGCCGACGTGATTCGGACATTCGATAGCGAACATCCGGGATACGGGCCCGAAGTCTTGCGACTTCAAACCCGCCTCGCCCGGCGCCAGTTAACCGTTGCAGCCCCGCACCTCAAGATTGGGGTGCTCAACTAGCGGCCTCCTTACCGGACCACGTGTTCTGTTACCAGAACCCGTTGAGAGTGGTATCGGACAGTGCCAAGTAGAACTTAAGCACTGTTTGTCAAGAGGCTTGATCTGTTGATAAGCGCCCCGGTTTTGGCTCTATTCCTGAAATCGCTGAATTTGCGCTTGGGAGCGGCAAATGCGCTTGGGACATGGCCTGGGTGGCGCGGTTGGGCTGGCGGTTCTGGCTCGGGCGAATTCCTTTGCTTGTGAAACTTTTGTGCTTTACGAAACAGCAGCGCGATTCAATCTGTCAATCAATCATTCATTCATTCATTCATGCGTTTGCGCTGAGGGCGGGGCGTCAGGAGGAGCATCCTGTTCTACCGCGCTGAGTTGTTTTCGGCCGCAGGGCGAGCCCAGAGCTTTTGAGAAAAGGCGGCTAGCGGGCCTTATTCCTTGGATTGACCGGCAGCCTCGCTTCTAAAGTTAGGGCCGTTGCTGTCGAGTCGTGCGCGCGTCGCGCGCTTCCTGATCAGCAAGCGTTCGGGTCCAGCGCGGCGTCAAAAGCGCGCGGGACCTGAAAGAACTGATCGTGAAAGACCCGCTGGGTGGCGCGCCATGTCATGGGCAAGCTGCCGAGCGATGACCGAAGCTCAACCCGGAGAATCTCATGCAAGCAATGACCCAATCCAGTTCCAAGAAAACCAAGGGCTCGGCGCGCGCCAAAGTGTCGCCGCCCGTGGTGAACAGCATCAGCGAGGAGGCCGCGTATCTCTTGGCGCGCGCTCGCAATATGGCTTTTGCCGAGGCCGCCGAAGGCCGCATCGGCAACGGCCTGAGCCTGCTGCAAGAGGCCTTGGAAACCGAGCCCATGGCCCATGACCTGCTCAGCGATATGGCGGCGCTCTTGCTCAGCGCTGGGGAATTGACGCATGCCGAGGCTTATGCGCGCAAAGCCCTGGCGATTGCGCCGGAGCATGGTGCCAGTCTCTACACCTTGGCTTTTGCGCAGTCCGGTCAGAAAGCGCCCGAGCAGGCGCGTGAAACCCTGCGCCATCTGCTGCAAGGCGAAGCCTTGCGCAGCCTCATGCATGAGGCGCCAGACCTTTTGCCTGTGGCCATGACCGAGCTCGCACGCTTGGACAGCCTGCTGGGCTGAACGCTGCAAGCGGCGTTCTTTGATCGTTTCCTTTTATTTCATTGCGTCAATCAGCGCGCGGGGCTGCGCGGCGCCCGCCCAAGGGCCCCACAGCGGGCCCTTGGCCTGACAAGCTCAGCGAGGCTTGAATCGGCTCGATCGCGGGGCCGGCCTCCTGACACAGCGGCATGAGCCCGCTGCTCGCCTGGGAAGGCGGCCGCAGCAAGGGGCAGGGCTGTAGGAATTTGCCTGACAGGGG
>CAMFGY010000051.1 GCA_945952065.1 uncultured Burkholderiales bacterium
GACAAGCCACGTTGATCGGCTGACGGAATTTTCGGCGGTTCCGGCTTAGAACCCCCTCCTCGAGCCGAATGCTCTCGAGCCCGCCGCGGCGCAGGATTTGCATAACAAGCTGTTCGGGCGTGGCCGGGCGTCCGGAGGCGTGCAGAATGTCCGCGCCGGTAGGGGCAGCGGAGCGCGTTTGCACGGCGTTTGCGACGCATTGTTCGTCGCAGATGAGCTCCACCGTCAGCGATTGCTCTTGGGAGGCCTGGGAGTCGATAGGAGAATGCATGGTCAAGTCCTCGGGGGAACCGCCCCCTCACTTGGTCATGCGTAGAACCCGATGGGCTTTTGACACGTGCTGCAGAAATTAGAGAGAAAACTCTAAAACGTCTACTGCTGACCGGAAAGTCAGCATACGGAGGAGACGACAGTGCAAGTTGAGGATGCTGATGAAGACGAGCCGGTGCTGGCCGAGGATGTGCTGGCCACACCTTCGGAACTCGAGGCTGCGGCACGCACCGCCTATGCGAATGCAGCGCTGCGGCGGCGCTTGCTCAAGGCGAGCGCGTACATCTTGGGCATGACCACGCTCTTGAAGAAGCGTTGTCAGCCGGAAGACCTGCTCCAAGAGGCGCTGGTCGCCGTGTTGACCGGCAGGCGCGCTTGGAAGACGAACCGTGTCGACTTCGCTGGTCTGCTGGTGGGCGTCATGCGAAGCCTCGCGTCCAGCCACGATACGTCGCTGCAGACCAAGGACGCTCACGTCCTTGTCGAATGCGACTTTCCGGCGACGTCGGAGCTTGGCGACGATGTCGGCATCGTGGACCGCTCTGGCGATGCCGACAGCTCGCCCGAATCGTTGATGCTGGACGCCGAGCACGACGCCGAGATTGCCACCGTGTTTGCGGTCATCCGCGCGAAGTTCGAGCACGAAGACCTGGCTGGCCGAATCGTCGACATGATGGCCGAACGTCGGGGCTTCATGCCTGCAGACATCAGGAAAGCACTGAACGTCAGCGACCGTGAGTTTTGGAGCGCCTACCGGCGCGTGACTCGCGCACTTGGTGACTTTCAGGAGAAGGGGGCTGAGGAATGACCCGCAAGCTCATGAAGAACGCCGCTCAAGACGCACTGCTGGACGAAGCGCTGAAGTTCTTGATGGAGGCGCCAGAGGATGAAGTCAACCGGCTCCTAGTCGAGAGCGGTGAGGACCCAGCCGACGTTGAAAGGCGAAGCAAGGCTGCCTTCGACGCGGCCTTCAAACAATATGGTCAACACAAGCGCGAAGCGCTGAAACGAGGGGCAACTCCGGTCGTTGAGCGGATACAGGCAATCACAGCGAAATTGCCTACTGCACGTGACGAGCTCTTGGCCATGGCACACCGCTTAGTGGTTCAAAGCCTAACCTCCGGACGCACCGTCAGCATGCAGCATCGAGATCTTTCGGAGCTCACCGACGATGACCTGCGTCAAGCAGTTGCGGAGATGCAAGCTCTGGCAGAGGCCGCCGGCGACAAGGGGAACGGCTGAGATGGCTGGAATCATCACCCCAAAGCAGTTGCTCGACGACCTCTTTATCACTGAACCCGACGAGATTGACCTCGAAGCCATTGCGGCTCATCTTGGCGCATCCGTGAAGTACGCGCCGTTGACCGGCTGCGAAGCGCGCATCGTGGGTGATGGCGACACCGCCATCATTACGGTCAACAGCCAGTCCATCCCTCAGCGACAGCGCTTCTCGATTGGCCATGAGGTCGGCCATTGGGTCTATGACAAAGGGAAAATCAGCTTGGAGTGCGGAGCAGCAAAACAGCAGTCGTTCTACACCGCGCAAGATCCAGAGTCCCGAGCCAACGCATTTGCTTCCGAGCTACTGATTCCCAAGCAGATGCTGCTGCCGCGCTTACAAGGTCGCAAAGCTGACCTATCCACGCTAACAGAGCTCGCCGACACCTTTCGCACCAGCATGACCAGCACTGCGTGCCGGGTGCTCGATATGCAAACGCACCCTACGATGGTGGTCTGCCACACGCGAACTAAGCGTCTTTGGTACCGCGGCTCGAGGGAGGTTCAGGACGTGCTTCGACCGTTGAGGAATTTGTCGAAGGATTCAGTGGCCTGGGGCCTTCTTCAGGGCAACGGCACCACCGGTAGTGAGGAGGTCGACGCAGATGCCTGGATTGACCATCCGGACGCCGGCGACTACACGGTCTTCGAGAGTTCGTTCCTGGCCACGCCAGAGATGGTCGTGAGCCTGCTATGGTGGCGCAGTGACCTGCAGATTCGTGAAGCGATGAGATCGAGCGGCGACGATTGGAATTGAAGGTGTCGGGCGTCACGTCTGTACCCCAGCGACAATGGCGCATATGACGACAGATTGGGATCAATGGCACCGAGAAGCTCTGGCCGCTGGCGTGCGCGCCGAGTTGGCGCAGCTGGGACGAGAGGTCCTGCGCAACCATGTCCAGCACGGCCATGATCTGGTGCCCGACGCGGGCGTTTGGCGGATGGCGGAGCATCCGGGCTATATGCTCGAGCTGGCACGTCGAGCCCCGGTCACGGCGTTTCATGACTTCAACGCCCAGATCATCTGGGCAGCAGGGGCAGATGGCGAGGTCGGCGCTTTCGCGCTCCTCATTGACCAGCTGGGCAGCGAAGAGGCCGCTGACGCCGCACTTTTTCGTGAACAGCAAATAGTGGAACGACTCAAGGTCGAAACGCGAGCAATCGCCTAAGTGGCTGTGCTTTAGCAGTGCTATGGCAATGCTAGAAGGCGCTCAGCGCCTTGCGAGCGGCCTGGTACATCTCCAGATTTTTCCGCGCTTCGTCCTCGGCTGATCTCACGGCCTGGAGCGCTTGCTCGGCAGTGACGATCTGCTGCTGGATGGACTGAAGATCCTCGTTGCAGGCTTGAAACCTGGCCTGCGAATCGTTGATGCGCTGCTCCAACTCGGCCAACTCGGCCTCGGCTCGCCGGATGTGATCCTTTTCCTGCTTTGTAGCCTGTTCAATGATGTTCAAGGCCTGCTGAGTGGCGTCGTGGATCGTTGCCTTTGCCTCGTACTTGGCCTGGTCTCGTTCCGCTTTCGCGCGACCAACCTCACGCCAGGCTCGACCACCCCAAAGATGCCACCCAACGTAGCCAAGAAACAGCCCCAGCAAGGGAATGCAAATAACCGCAACGGCCTTGCTGACAAGCCAACGGTGCAGCCGGTTGTCATTCGGCAGTACCCCAGCCCTGATCAACTCACGGCCAGGTTCCGCCATTGCTGCCGGACATATTGGCACCAAAAAATCACACGACGATGCGACGAGAACCGCTCGCTCTTGTTCGGCCTGCTGGACGGCCTTCTCTTCAAACTGAATCGCCCATTGACGCAACTCCAGATTCTCTTTTTGCAGGGCTGCTATTTTCTCTTCTTGCTGCGCAAGCTCTGCGCTGCTCTTGATTTCACAGCCACTCAAAATGAGAGTGGTCGCAAGAATTGCTGACAGAATTGGTTTCATAGATCAATCTTGTGATACATGAATTTCTCAGAAATCGACGTGGGAATATTCATCTTTCCAGATTCAACCCATTTTCGCTGCGCATCGCGCGTGTAAAGGCGAACGGTTCGATTTGGTTGCAGCAGGTGCTCATAAGTGTCCAATATCGCCTTGGAGTGGCTGACAATAATCACCATGTCCACCTTGCCATCGCCCGCCTCTGTGCTGATTGAATTCACGAGGGCAGCTACGGTCTGATTTTCTTCGAGCCCTGGCTTCTTTCTGGTCAGCTCCAGCTCAATGGCTGCGCGCTGACCACTTACCAGAATCCATATCGCATCGGGTTGTTTAATGCCGGCGCGGGATTGTTGCGAAAGCTGCTTTGGGCTAAGCGCATCCTTGATCTTGCCGGCCTTAATCGCATCGACCGAGGCCTGTTGGACAAGGTAGTCGTGCCGCAACTGGCGCCAGGGGATGTCATCCTCCCGTCGCTGGGGCAGCAGCTCATCTCGGGTCTCGAGGTAGCCCTCGACGAACGACTGCCCTTTCTCCGTAAGACAGATGGCTTGGCGCGGGTTGCCCCGATCGCCGCCTCCTGCGGGGTTCGGATAGCTCGCCAAGTAGCCCTGATCGACCAGCCCCTTGACCAGCCCACGCCGGCCCGGTGAGACGTAGTCGTCCACCAGAGTCGGCGAGGACCAGCCCCAGCGGTAGACCCAGCTCAGCGCCTTAGCCCGCTTCTCGGCACCCATCTTGCGGCTCGTCGTTCCAGCGTCCTTGATGCGTTGCGCAATGCCGACAATGTTCGGGCTAATTGCCTTGTTAGATTGCTCTATCACTCGCGCTCACTATTGGTTATTTGGGTGCAATATTTGAGTCCATTATACGAGACTCGTCCGGCCAGCTTGGCAGCCTTCAAGAGCCACCGTCAAGGCGACGCCCTTCGGGGTCGTCTGCTGTCGCAGATTCCCTTGACTGTCAGGGCTGGACGCCCTTCCTGTCCCTTGAATCCTGTGGGCTAAAGCCCCCCATCTCGCCTGCGGCTCGACGGCTCCCCCCGCCACCCCTGCGCAAGCGCAGGGAACCCCGCTCCCGCGGGCACCTATGCGCACGGAGTGCGCGTAGGTGGATCTTCGACCCGGCTGGACGCCGCCCTTGGAGCAGGGTTCCCTGCGCTTTGCTCGGGGTGGGGGCTTTGCCCCCAACCTCAACCGGGCCGCTGGGGCGGCCCTGAAGCCAGCCCGAGGCCTTGCGGCCTGATCGCTGGACGCGATCCCCCTGACGGGTCGTTGGCAGGCTTCTTGAGGTCGGCTCCCCCGTCCCTCGGCGTGGCCTCGGGAGACTCGGGCTGGACGCCCTCGCCCCGCTGTCCTACGGCAGCGGCTCCCGCACAAATGTTCGTTCCCGGACCCAGCTGAACGCGAGTCCGAGGCTCCATTTGTGGGGCTTTCGCCCCCAACACCCACCGGCCGCTGGGGCGACCTGAAACCAGCCCGAGGCCTGTCGGCCTGGCCGCTGGACGCGACCACCCTACGGGTCGTTGGCAGGTTTCTGGATGTCGGCTCCCTGTCCCTCGTCAAGGCCTCGGGAGACTCGGGCTGGACGCCCTCGTCCCGCCGCCTAGTGGCAGCGGCTGCTGCACAAATGGACTCTGCAGCCCTGACGGTTTAGGCTGAGATTAATGCAGCTTGCCTATATTCTAGAAACTGCCAGAGCTGGTTTGCTAGACGTAGTGCCGACATAGTCATGGCGTGCTACGAGCGAGGCAGCAGCGGATTCCAGCCTCGCTGCTGAGCGACACTGACATATTAGCCCACCTCAAATTGCGACGCACGTGAATTCATCTAGATTGATTCGATCGATCCTACGGTCGACGATGCCGGTCGTCCTGGCCGGTTCATGATTGACCGATTGCTGGGGATTCTCCAGATTCCCGCCGTTGCACAGGTATTTTGCGGCTGCTAACGCGGCGAAGGCGTTGGACGTGGCTGATGGCTAAACATCAAAATCAACCCGCTTTGTGAATTCAATTCCAGATTCCTCGGTTAGCCATTTGACCAATGACTGCACATCGAGAAAATTGGTGAGCTGATCCGGTAGGTCGGCCAGGCTTGAAATGGGCCCACCGAAGCCGACTGCGAAACGTTCCGCCAGCGCGCCGAGCTGGTTCCTCTCCACTCTGTAAATCGCTGAGAACTCGCGACCCAACGAAACCTCAGCCTGAGGGCTGTGGTCGTACACCTCTACCTCGATGGAACCGTCGTCCAATACCCTCACAAAGCCCGACGTACCCCGTCGTTCGCCCGGCATGCTGAGCCAGTGACCGTCACGCGCCAAGGGATCTGACGGGCGCGAGTGAGGTCGCAGCGCGTAGGCCTCGTCGAACACAGCTAACAGGGGGCCGTTCACCCTTGGCAACCCATCGACCACACGCTTCGCCCAGTCGAAATACTCCTGACGTCGAGCGAGCGACCAGTCGGCCGGCGGAGCTGCGGCAATGTCCCGCAGGTTGCAGATCTTGTCGGCGAGCTTCACCAGAGCTGCGCCGCCGCTCTTGTGCGGCGCATGCTCTATCTGCAGTTCCTTGCGCCGCTGCTTGGGCAGAGACTTGTCGTCAGTGACCTCCATGACCAGGCCGGCCACGTGATCGCCGAACCGCTCTCGCAGCTCGTCGCAAGTCGTCTCGGTGTCCTCCACCGTGTCATGCAGGATCGCTGCGCGGAGAACGTCCACGTCATCGATGCCGCCGGTGGTCGCCAGCAGGTGCGCCAGTGCGATCGGATGGTTGATGTACGGCGACGCCTCGACGTCCTTGCGACGCTGGTTGCGGTGCCTCTCTGCGGAAAACATCAAGGCATCCAGCAGCAAGGCGGCTGTCGTTGATTTGCTCATCTTCCTCTCCCACTGACACCGCGCTGATCAACAAATCATGGCTTGAGCAACGGCTCGATAACATCCCACCGGCGGTCGGTCACCATGACGAAGCGGCACCTGCCCTCAGACAGGTTCGCCCACAAGCCGCCGATCAGCCGATCGTCTTTGGCGGACTCCCAGCGATCCGCACCCTTGTACTCGACTGCCAGGATGGGGCCAGGCGTTCCGTCACGGTCCGGCAGCTGGCACAGGAAGTCGGGGAAGAAGCGACCGTCGGCTTTCTGGAGGAAGAACGACGAGCCCTCTCGCCTGACAAGGTTGCGCACCCAGAAGGCAATCTGACCCTCTTGCGCCTTGATGTCCAGCCAGCAGGCGCAGTCGAACTCTTCCTTGCTGTCGAAGTCGCCGATTCGGCCGTAGAAATGCTTTCGGAAATCAAAGTGACCGAATCGGCCGTCGTAGTCCCTGCTGGGCGCATAGGCCTGGCCATGGAATTCGAACGCGTACTGATCCGTGACCGCAACGTGCTTGGCCGCGTCCTCGCCGAAAAGAGCTTGCTGGAACGCTTGGCCAACTGCCTGCCGGCGCAAGGCGCGGATGTTCGCTTCCAGCAGGTTGCGAACCAAGAACTTCTGAAGGTTCGAGCGCGCCAGCGTGAAGCCCTCCCGGCGCAGCAGTTCGCTAAGCCACTTGGCCACGAACGCTTGCTTGCTGGCGTGCGTGAGAGACGGCTCTGGGAGGTTGCGACACAGCCAGGCGGCGAGCCGCACCTCGTCCCAGTGCTCAGGCTGATAGACCAGACCGAGGTCACGCTGCAGATCCGGCAGGAAGCGCGAGATGACCTTGCCGCTCGCGACGTCGACATCGACCTCGCCACCTTGAGAGACCGTGAGCGCAGCGTTGAGGACTGAGATGTCATCGCTGCCTGGCTTTGCGTCGACCGTCGACACGTCCCATGGATAGTCCAGGGACTCAGGATCGTCGAACAGCTGCAGCTTGTCCTGCACGCGAAGCGCGAGCTGGGGGATGCGGAAGCGCACTCCAAGCTCTGCCGGCGTCTGGAAGAACTCGATGGCCGTCGTGCGGCTGACCTCTGCTGCCTCCTCGATTGCAGCAACCGCTTCACCGCTGGACACGGAGCCCTTCAGCGCCTCGGCTTCATCCTCAGTCAGCGGCGTCGTGATCGTCAGCGTGTTGAGCTTGCTATCCCAAGTAACCTTGTCCCGAACCGGCTTCGGCACGCCCTTGAGATTGGGCTTCTCGCCCAACGTGATGGCGACGGGGCGCACCACGACACGGCCGGCGTAGCCGTCCAGATCGAGCCGAGCCTGCTCGGCCCGAGCTGCAGTGACGAAGTCCTTCACCTCACGCCGCTCGAAACCAGCGCCGGCGACAAGGCGGTCTCTGAGCGCCCCGGCCGTCTCAGCGAAATTCCGCGAGACAACAAAGGCATAGGACTGGTTCAGCTCCTTGGACTGGCGATGGCTGGCATCAGGCTGCCGCAAGACGCGTCCCAGCAGCTGCTCCACCGCTGTTGCAGACGACAGCGAAGCCATGCTCACCAGGATGTAGGCGAACGGACAGTCCCAACCTTCGGCCAGAGCCTTTTGCGTGATGACAAACTTCACAGGACAGGCTGGATCTGAGATGCCGAGCTTGTAGTCGGCATCGATCTGCTCGAGCCCCCTCTCCTCACCGGTGGCCACCACGATCTCATTTACTGGGATGCCGTGGTTGGTGAGTAGTTCGTTCTTTACCCGGTCGACGTCCAGCGTCTCCACGCCGGCGCGGCGCGGCTCAGCTTGAATCAGGACCAGCGGCCGAAGGTAGGGACTGCCAGCGAGTCGTTCTGCGTCAGCTAGCTTGTGCAGCGCATCACGCCTTCCGATGGCGTCGGCCAGGCACTGCTGCCAGTTCGGCTCGGTTTCGAGCACGACGGGAAGCTTGATCATCTCCTCGGCCTTCAGCTCGGCCGCTGAGACGCTATGCAGCACATTGCTTGGGGTGTGCTCCAAGTCTGGCGTGGCCGTCAGTTCCATGACGCCGCTGGGACGGAAGCGCGCGAGCATGTCGAAGGCCAGCTCAGTCCGACTGTTGTGAGCCTCGTCGACGATAACGAAGGGCCGGCGCAGCCTGAGCACGTTGGCCAGCGAGTATGGCGTCGTGACGTCCGCCCCCTCCCCTTCGGTCAGCAAACCTTCCTTCTGGGTTGGGGACAGGTTCTCGAAGTGATGCATGAGAGCACCACTGCTCTGGTAGACCTTTCGCGACTCTTCTTCCTCGACCTGGAAGGCCTGTCGCGTAGCTACGATGACCGTGGTCGTTGTATCGAGGGTCGAACGCGTGACGTTCTTCGCCTCGTCGAGGTCCATCACGGTGATGGGACCAGCCTCTCTGAGAGCTGAGTGATACGGGTGCTGCCGATCGCGTAAAGCGCGCAGTGTCTGCTCGCGGATCGGCTTGCTGGGAACTAACCACAATATGACGCTGCGCTCGCATCTCAGCAGATGCGTGTTGACTAGGGATGCGCTCTTCGCAGCAAGCCAGGTCTTGCCTCCTCCGGTTGGCACGCGCAGGCAGAAGTACGGCATGTCCTGAGGGAAGCCGGACAGTGGGTTGTACGGACTGCCGCGGCCCCACAGCTGCTCCGTTGTGGCCGTGAAAGCGATCGACGGCGACGGCAGTTCGTGGCACGCCTTGAAATAGGCCTCGACGCTCTCGAGAACCTGCTGCTGGTAGGTCTTGGGGGAAAACGTGCTCATCTCTCACACCTCCAGCGCGTAGGGGGTTTGCTTGAAGGTGACGTTCTCGCGCGCAGCGCGCCCACCCATTCGGTTCGCCGCTGCGTAGATGACCTTGGGGCCCGAGAAGTTAGGCAGCACATCAAAGACTGGGCCGGTGAGTACATTGCCACCGCCGACGGAGCGATCCTTCAGGATGCCGTTGTAGAGCAGGTAGATCGCCCTTCCCTCGTGCACACCGAGCAGAGGAGAGTTTGCCTGGCCTGTGTATCCGGTTCCGGTTTCCGCGAACCATACGAAGTCGGCGAGCTGCGCAAACGTCACGTCCGAGCGAATCTGCCCATCTGCATCGAATAGCGGCTCAGCGGTCAGCCGGCAGAACTGAAAGCCACTGCCAAGTCCTTCAACCGGCTCGCCACCGTCAGGCGTGTAGCCTTGCGCGACCTTTTTCACCCGCTCAGCAGTAACCCGCGATGCAATGCCGTCGTCCATCTCGACCATCACGAACCTGCGAGTGCCGCCGTCTTCAGCGTTCTGCTTCAGAACAGCATGGCCCGTCGTTCCGGAGCCCGCATAGCTGTCCAGCACGAGCGCAGTCGGATCGTTCATCAGCCTGAGGATCCGCTCGATCAGCTCGACGGGCTTCGGCGTGTCGAACAGGTCTGAGGTGTTGAACACGTCTCTTAGAAAAGCCTTCGCCTGCCGCATCGTCGGCAGGTCGGCCCAGATGCTGGGATAAGGTCGCCTCGGATCCTCAGGCGCGTACTCGCGCGTGTAAGGTTCCCAAACTGTTTGACCTTGTCGTTGACGCTGCTTCCAGATCAGTGTGCCCGCGGCTTCGTGTTTTGCCACCCCCGCAGTGCCCATAGCCCATCGTGCTTCCTCCCCGTTGTCGTGGATTGGGTAGACGTTTGTGCCATCAGGCGCCTCCAACGGGAAATACATCGTTGGCCGGTCTCGGCGAAGACTGTTTCGGCCATTCTTCTTGAGCAGGCGGTCGCGGTATCGGCGGCCCTGTTCATCGATGCGGCCATAGGCCTCGACGATGCCCGGGGCCGACATTTGCGCGAGTTTCAAACGATCCTTGTTGCGGGCGTAGGCAAGGACATACTCATGGTCCGGCGTGAGGGGAACCTTGTTGTCGTTTGGGCTGTCGACCTTGCGCCAGATGAAGCCGGTGATGAAGTTCCGAGCGCCGAAGATTTCATCCATCAGCGGCCTGAGGTTGCCGGCCTCGTTGTCATCGATGCTGACAAAGATCGCACCGTCGTCTCGAAGGAACTGCTTCAGCAGGACCAGACGCGGGTACATCATGCAGAGCCAGCGATCGTGCCGGTCCAGGGTCTCGCCCTCCTTGCCGACCACTTCGCCCAGCCATTTGCGGATCTCCGGGCTGGAGACGTTGTCGTTGTAGACCCAGCCCTCATTGCCGGTGTTGTATGGCGGGTCGATGTAGATGCACTTGACCTGGCCGGCATACCTTGGGAGCAGCGCCTTCAGCGCATGCAGGTTGTCGCCCTGGACGATCAGATTGCCGCTGTCACTTGGCCCACACGTCAGGCTTGGATCAGGTTCAAGCAGTCGAAAAGGTACTTGCTGGTGGTGTTTGACGACGGCTTCTTTGCCGATCCAGTTGAGCGTTGGCATTGTTTTGTTCTATTCCCTGGCGTTGTTCCAGGTCATTGTGTCATTCGAGGGTGACTGTGATGGGGACGTTAGCGACTAGGTTTTCGCCCATGGTCACTGAGATGGCTCTTTGTCCCAGTTCGGACCGTAGGTTTCCTCTGCATATGCCCGAACGACAAACTGGCCAAGCATCGCGAACAGAAAGTCGCCGGCGGCGTGTCGTCGACGGATGACTGGAGATGCCATGCCGCGTTCGGCCAGGTCGGCTAATGCCTTGTCCGCAAAATGCTTCAGCTGCTCCGGCGAGAGGGATTTGGTCTCATTCATGAGCTGTTGAACTCGTTGGTCTTTCCAGCTTGTCTGGGCCGCGGCCGCAGTTGGTGGACGCGCTGGTGTGATGGCCTCTATTGCAGGCTGCTCCATCGCCTCCTCTTGTACGTTGTCCTGTTGCTCGCGGAGGAGCGATCGCAAGTAGGCGTACACGTTGTCAATTGTTCGCAACTCGCGCTTGGCAGCACGACGCTCAAGGACCTCGATCTTGGCTCTGACCTGGTCTTCACCAAACTCGCGCAGTAGCTGCTCGAGCTTCAGCTCTCGGATGCCCAACGATTCGGCGCGCAGTACCAGGTTCGCATCGACTTGAGCGGCCGTTGACCTAAGGGCCGGCTGAGCCAGCTTCTTCTTGCGGACGACGAACTGCGCCTCCATGACCGCCCTGCCCTGCTTGTGCTCGACCAGCTCGATCTCCAGGTCGGTCTCGGCGTTGATCTCCTCTATGGCCGGGTTGACTCGCTCGTTCTTGAACTTCCGCCACTCGCGGCGCTCGGTGCCAGCAGGTGCTTGACTCAAGGCGTCGGCCCACCAGGCAACTGGCTTTCGACTGGTGACTCCGCTGGGGTTGTCTCGGTACCTGGCACAGATCTCGTAGAGCGCGACGGATGCGTAGGTACTGAGGCTGGCAAGGACATCCAGGTTGATCCGCGCCCAGCGCGACGGCTCGCGCAACGCGGCCATGATCGTCGGCGGGTATGACCATGACACCCAGTTTTCACCCTGGCGCACTTCAATGGCAACCTCGCTGAGCATTGAGAAGCCTCGCCACTTCACACCATCGCCGGGAGCAGTCGACTCCCAATCCACCTCTAGTCCGCGCATTTCTTTGAGGTAGCGCTTGGCGGCAGTGCGATCCTCCCCATCTGACCCGCTTGTCCTCAAGATCGAGGGCAGGGGTGCTTCGAACATGAAGTCCGCGGCAGGCATTTCAGTCATGCCGGCGAGGCGAGCTTGGGAGACTTGCAGCAGAGCGTTGTAGATCCTCCGACCGGTGAGCGTGACCCGCTTGGAGCGCGGGATCATGACAATCATCTCGTGTGGCTTGTTCAGCTCAATCGGCTCAGCGGCCGGAGCCGCTGGAAGTTCGGGCAGATCTTTCATGCCGACATCATACGTCCCGACACGTTTGGACAGTTGCAGCGAAGGCAATCGCAAAACAGAGCGGGTAAAGCCAGGACACAACGAACTTGATGCCCGGGTAAAAGCTGGACACTTCACCGAACAAGAGGAGGGAGCGGGCACCAGCGGCCTCCTCAAGGCGCCTGTCGAATGGTCTCAGGCCGCTACAAAAGACGTATTGCGACGTGTTATGTATCCAATTGGGTGCGGATTGGGCCTGTGGATAACTGGTCTTTATGGCCGGTTAGAGGCTGGACGCTTCGCGGGTAAAGCCCGGACGCTTCCGGGTAAAAGCTGGACGCTTCCGGGTAGAACCTGGACAGTTGACGGCTCCAGCCGCTCACTAAGTGGTTGTCGCGCAAAAGGAATTTGACTTGTCCACAGGCGCTTAAATCTCTTAATGTATTTAAGATTTCTATTGAACTCCCCGGAGACATGTTGAAAAGTCTTCTACACGGGGATCTCAACGGCCTTCGTCATAAAGCCAGCAAGCTACATCATCTGCAATCGACTGCGCTACAACCGATTTTTCGATGAAGCCGCGCATAATCGGAGCTTCACAAAAAAAGCGAAGGACAGTCGAATGGACGTGAAGCAGAACATCCGTCGTCAAAGCCTGACGGACATTGAGGGCCAAGCCGCGCGAATCGCCGCAATGATGGGGATGATCAGAGAGGCCATGCTACCTCCTACCAGCTCCAAGGCCGCGCCAACACTGAGCGCATCAGCACTTGCGCAGCTGTGTGAAGTCGACAAGTCCAAGATCGCGTACCGGCTTACCAAAGAAGATCTACCGGCGCCCACCATGCACGGCAACCGCCGTGAGTGGCCGATGGCGGACGCCCTGCCCTGGATTCGCGAATTTCGTCGTGAGAAGCTGCGCCCTTCCGATGCTGCTGCGGTGACCATTACCGTCGCGAATTTCAAAGGCGGCGTTGCCAAGACCACGACGGCTGTGACCTTGGCGCAGGGTTTGGCCATGCGCGGCCATCGGGTGCTCTTGCTGGACCTGGATCCACAAGGAAGCGCGACAACCCTTTTCGGTGTTCTGCCGGACGCGGAGGTGGATCCGGAAAACACGGCCATGCTGCTGTTTACCGGCGAGCAGGAAGACTTGAGCTACGCCATCCGACCAACTTACTGGCCCGGCATTGATCTGGTGTGTGCGGCTCCGCTTCTGTTCGGCGCTGAGTTTGCGCTTCCTGCTCGGCAGTCCAAAGATCCCGGGTTCGAGTTTTGGCGCGTCCTCGATCGAGGCCTTGACCAGGTGCGGGAGAGATACGACGTCATCATCATCGACACCCCCCCCTCCCTCTCCTATGTCACGATCAATGCCTTGATGGCCGCCGACGGCGTGCTCATGCCGCTGCCACCCAGCGCGCTTGACTTTGCGAGTTCAGCTCAGTTTTGGGATCTGTTCTCCGACCTGTGCAACCAACTTGTGCGTGCGCGCGGCCAGGACAAGACCTTTGAGTTCATCGACGTGCTCCTGTCGCGAGTTGAAACCTCTGATGCAGCCAGCTCCGTAGTTCGGGGCTGGATCCAAGAAGGGTATGGCGACAAGGTTTTGCCGATTGAAATCCCAAAGACGGCGGTCGCCGCAACCGCCAGCGCGGAGTTCGGCACGGTCTATGACATGACACGCGGGTCGGTCAATGCCAAGACGTTTGCGCGTGCTCGGGATGCCTACGACCGGATGTGCGAGCTGATCGAACAACAGATCCAGTCCGTCTGGGCGCAGCAGATCGAAGGAGCCTGATATGTCACTCAAGGACAAATCGTCGAAGATCAATTTTGGCGCCCTCCCCGGCCTCGACACGCCGGTCACCCCTGCGTCGACTGAGCCCAGGCCGAAGACCGCGCCTGGCGCACTGATGGCGCAAACCAATGACCAGCGCTCAGCTCTGCTGCAGGAAAACGAACGACTCCGTGGCGAGGCCGAACAGGCGGCCGGGCTTCGTGTTCGGTTGGATGAACAAACGGCCGAGTTGAAACAGTGGGAAGGGGCAAAGGCGACCAGGCTGCTGGACCCTGCGACGATTCGACCGAGCCGTTGGGCGAACCGTGACACGGCATCGTTCGCGACGAAGGATTTCGAGGAACTGAAGTCCGAGATCGCCAGCGCCGGTGGCAACGTCCAGCCGATCAAGGTTCGGCCGGTAAAGCCAACCGGGGCCGAAGCTCAGGAGTTCGAGCTTGTGTTCGGCCACCGTAGGCACCGTGCATGCCTCGAGCTTGGCTTGCCCGTGCTTGCTGTGATCGAGAACCTCGGCGAGCAGGAGCTGTTTGTCGAGATGGACAGGGAGAACAGGTCCCGGAAGAACCTGAGCGCCTGGGAGCAGGGCATGGCCTACCGGCGAGCCCTCGAAGCAGGGCTGTTCCCCTCGAATCGCAAGTTGGCAGAGGCCCTCGGCGTTGACCTGAGCCTGGTTGGCAAAGCTCGTGCCTTGGCAGATCTGCCGGCAGAAGCGGTGAACGCTTTTGCCAGCCCGCTCGACCTGCAGTTCCGGTTCGCGAAGCCGCTTGCCGAAGCCGCGGCTGCTGACCCAGACGGATTCAAGGCGCGCGCCGTTGCGGCAGCGGAGCTTGGTCCCCAGCGTGATGCTAAGTCAGTTTTTGCCGCTTTGCTCCGCGACAGCGAGGGGGGTGGAACCGTTCCACCCCCCATCACACGGGAGCGCGAAGGGCGCCGTTTGTTCGAGGTCCAGGCGGACAAGAAGGGACGAGTGAGTGTTTGCATCGAACCCCAGTTGATCCCGCACGATCGGATGGAAGACCTGGCGGCTCACATTGAGAGCTTCCTTTCCAAAGCAGCGAGCCGCCGGAAGTAGGACAGAAGTTCTAGAGCTGATCACAGAAGGGGGTGGAACGGTTCCACCCCCTTCGGACAGCCGGAAACCGTCACTGGCGGCCTCCCGCCGCCCGCTCCATCGCTTCGTGTCGGCGGCGATCCTGGGCCGTGTAGTAGCCCGCCGTCGTGGCCCTGGAAGCGTGCCCCATCTCCGCCATCAGCACGTCCTCGGGCACGCCAGCCTCCGCCGCCCGTGTCGCAAAGGTGTGCCTCAACCAATGCTGGGTAGCCTGCAAGGCCCGCTCGCGCTCCCGTTCTGGCAGGTCCGCACGCTGGACGGCGCGCCGCAGAAACGTGGACAGCGACTGATGTACCGCGCTGTAGGTTGGGGCCCGCGTTGCATCGTCCTGGGCGGCCAATAGCGGCACTTCGTCTTCACAATCGCCAAGGCCGGGCAAGCCACGCGCCGCCAGGTATTGTTCCAGCACCTCGAGGGCCGGAGAGGGTACCGACACAAGGCGGCGCTTGCGCCCCTTCCCGACGACGTCCAACTGCCATCCGAAATCCTGTTCCTTCAGGTCGCCTACTTTTGCATTCAGCAGCTCAGTGGCCCGCAAGCCTGTGAACCGCGTGAAGGCCAGCACAAACCCATTCCTCGTCTCACCAGGCCGCTCCGGGCAGGGCAGGGCGCTCAGTAGTGCCTGGTAGGCCGCAGGCGTAAGGGCTCGGCTGGTTGGGGCCGGCGCCACCTCATTGCCATCGACCAAGCCGCGGTTCACAGCCGTCCAGGGATTGCTGTCCAGATAGCGTTGCAGGGTCAGCCAGTTGCACATCAGGTGGATCACCTTGACAGCCAGGCGCCGGCTGGCCAGGCCGGGTTGACCGCGGAAGGGGGTCCAGCCACTGGCGACGTCTAGCCGTGCCGCCTTGCGTCGCGACATCCAATGCGCAGGTACACCGTTCAGGAAGGACATGTAGGCCCGGCAGTCTTCCGGGTCTGCTGACGACATTGCCTTGCGCCTCTCGAGCAGGCAAAACATCAGCCAGCGCTCGGCCTCGCGCCGGTAGGTCGACTCAGTGATGGCGTTGTGGCCGGGCTCGCCCGGCTTGCCCACCGCGCTGGCCAGCCACGCATCGATGGCCTCCAGGTCGTTGCCCACGGGCACCCGAGGAGGCAGGGGAGAGCGGTTCGAGCCCTGCGAGCCGTCTAGCGCATGGGTGGAGCGCGGCAGCAGCATTGGAACCCCAGCCGCGGGTGCTGTCGTCAGCCCCCGGCCGGCCTTGGCGGTGGGGAGTAGGGCCTGCAGGTGCGCTTCGATCCGCCCTGCCTTGGCGGCGCCGACCGCTCGTATGCCGCTCCACCATGTCTTGCGATCCGCGATGCGCTGCGCCAGGTCTTGCAGCAGCAGGCAGCCCACGCTCATGAGGCGCGCGGCCGTGGTCGGATCAAACCAGGCGTCGATGCGGTCCGTGGCCAGGGCGGGCTGGGATGCTAGCTTTGCTAGATCGGCTAGTACTTCGAGCTGGCGCTCGCGCAGGCGGCCATTGCGGCGTGCCTTGCGTGCGGCGCGGGGATCTTCGGCCGGGAACCGCTGCTCGTACATCTCGAGCAGCTCGTCTTGGCTCCAGTCGCCCAGGCCTTCGGCCTCGGCCCACTCGTAGAGGGGAGGGCGGGGGTGAGGTACCGTACCACAGCCCCCTGTTGTACCGTACAACGCTCCCTCGCTGACTTCCGCTCGAGCACCCAGCTCGACGCCAATGAGCCGCCAACGCGAGTCGCCGGCGCGGCGGGCCAGCGCCCGCAACTGATCGACGAGCTGGCGATGCAGGGTGACGAGTTCGTGGCCGTGGGCCATGCCCAGATACCGCCGCGCGGCCTCCTCGCGGTCCAAGCCTTCGGCCAGGCTGCGCAGATAGGCGAAGTGGTGAGGGCCCAGTCGCCGCTCGTAAGTCCTTGTCATGCCTCAGGAACAGGGTAGCGAGCCGCTGTGGGGTGGTTTTGACAGCAGGATTATGCCTATCAATAACCAAAGTTATCTAAAGGCCAAATCTGAGAAGTTCAGTGGACTGAACTTTTTGGAGGCTTGGAAGACGGGGAGGGCAACCTGGAGCCGCCGACGATGTTTTACGGTGAAACACCTTGGGGGCAGGGGGGCTGCGCATTGGGGTACGTTGTGCCGGCTCAACCGGGCAGGACATGGCAAGGGTGCTTGCCGGTGCGGCCGGGGCCTTTGGCAACGCAGCGTCGCTCAAACGACGTGGCGGCGCACATCGGGGGGCGGTCGAGATACCGAGATCTCAGGAGGCGGGCCAGTTCAATACATTGAACTTTTGCATCGAGTGGAACCCTGGCGGAGCGGAACCTGCAGTGTGGTACCGTACTACACTAGGGAATACCCTTGGCTCTAGGGCGGCCCAATCAGCACCCGTGCTGGGCCGCTCCGGGCGCGAGTATCTGAGCCACCATACGCTGAGAAGTTCCTGGCCCGGCGGGCATGCCAGCGCCATGGGTGGGGTACGGTACCCCACTCGTCGCAGAGCATCTTGGCAGCGCTTGCCCAGGTGCGGAACGAGCAGTGAGGAACCGTTCCTCCCCTTCGATACCTCGGGGAGGGGAGGGCTATCCCGCCCCCGGCGGTTCAAATGTCCAGGTTTTGTGAACCTGCGCAGGCCAGCAAGCCTCGTTGACCAGGAAGTGTCCGGGTTTTGTGAATCAAGGCGCCAGGCTTTATGGGCGATTTGCCCATAAATGCAAAAAAATCCTACAAAGGGGCTCCACAGAGCGGGAATTTCGTGCCGGCCCGCGTCCGGCCATTCACAAAGTCCGGACAGTTCACGGCGTCATTCACAAAACCCGGACACTTCGAACGCCTTGCGGGAACGCGCCAGCGTGAACACCGAGTTGGCTGCGTGGTTTTGGGCCCTGCTGGAGCTGGGGTCGGACGCGCGTCTTGAACCGCCCTTGCTTTCGTGGGACATGGTGCGCCTAGCCGTTCATCGGGCCGGCGGCGTAGAAGCTAAAGCTCAGCGCCTCCGCCGGCACGACCGCATGCTGTTCAGCGCCGCCAGCGCGCCGGTGGGCCTG
>CAMFGY010000052.1 GCA_945952065.1 uncultured Burkholderiales bacterium
CCGCGAAGGCGGCCGTACCGTCGGTTCGGGCGTTGTTGCCACGATCATCGAGTAATTGATATTTGACGCCACAGGGGCGTAGCTCAATTGGCAGAGCGTCGGTCTCCAAAACCGAAGGTCGGGGGTTCGAGACCCTCCGCCCCTGCCAGCCGCCGCTGATCACGGTTGCTGGAAACTGGCAGAAGGCAATCAGCCCGCGGGAGTACTTCCCGGCGGGCTTTGCTGCTGATGGGTGCGGTCAAATATCCGTCAAAATACTGAATGCCCGGCCTGGCGGTCGTGCATGGAAAAGAATCAATGTCCAATTCTCAAGTTGAAACGGTAACGACGAGCGCAGACAAAGCGAAGTTGGCCGCTGCCGTGGTCTTGCTTGGCGCGGGTTTGGTGGCGTATTACGCCTTGGCCAAACAAGGTCCGATTGCGCAATGGGCAGCCTTGCTGGTCTTGCTGGCTGCGGCTGTGGGTGCATTTTTTACCGCGGAAGCAGGCAAGTCTTTGATTGCCTACGGCCGAGACTCGGTTCGCGAAGTGCGCAAGGTCGTGTGGCCAACGCACAAAGAGGCGCGCCAAATGACGGGCTATGTGTTCGCCTTTGTGGTGCTGATGGCATTGTTTCTGTGGGTGACCGATAAGACGCTGGAATGGGTCTTGTACGACCTGGTCTTGGGCTGGAAGCGCTGATCCGCTGGTGCTGTTCGCGTTTGAGTCGCGTTGAAGGATTGCAATGACTGAAGAATTGGCAAATGTCGTGACCGAAGCTGCTGCGGCCCCGGTGGGACTCCCGAAGCGCTGGTATGTGGTGCATGCCTACTCGGGCATGGAGAAGGCCGTCGAGCGCAATTTGCGTGAGCGCATCGATCGTGCCGGCATGCAAGACAAGTTCGGCCGCATTTTGGTGCCGACCGAAGAAGTCGTGGAACTGAAGAACGGCAAGAAGGCCGTGACCGAGCGCCGTTTCTTCCCTGGCTATGTGTTGGTGGAAATGGTCATGGAAGACGACACCTGGCACTTGGTCAAGCACACCTCCAAGGTGACGGGCTTTGTCGGTGGCGCCAAAAATCGCCCGGCTCCGATCTCGGAATCCGAAGTGATGAAGATCGTCAACCAGATGCAAGAAGGCATCGAAAAGCCGCGGCCCAAGGTCGAGTGGATGGTGGGCGAGATTGTGCGTGTCAAGGAAGGTCCGTTCACCGACTTCAACGGTGCGATCGAGTTGGTCAATTACGACAAGTCCAAGGTCAGCGTGTCGGTGACGATTTTCGGTCGCGCCACGCCGGTGGAATTGGACTTCGCCCAAGTCGAGAAGGTCTAAAGCTTAGCAGTTTCGATGGCTTTCGCGGTGGACGCAAAAGCCAGCAAACGCTAAAGGTTCAGGGTCTGGCAGTTGCCCTAAAGCTGCCCGTAGTCAGTTCACGACGAGATGTGAACAAGAGGAGCAAGGGTACGAAGCGTTAGCTTTTAGCCCCTTGCGCTAGCACTCAGGAGCGATGGCGGGGCCGCCTTCGTTCTGTAAGGAGAAATCATGGCCAAGAAAATTGTCGGCTTTATCAAGCTGCAAGTAGCGGCAGGTAAGGCTAACCCCTCGCCTCCAGTCGGTCCTGCGCTGGGTCAGCGCGGTCTGAACATCATGGAATTCTGCAAGGCGTTCAACGCTCAGACCCAAGGCCATGAGCCGGGTATGAAGTTGCCGGTGGTCATCACCGCCTACGCAGACAAGAGCTTCACCTTCGTCATCAAGTCGGCTCCGGCCACTGCGCTGATCAAGAAGCTGGCCAAGATCGACAAGGGTTCGCCACGTGCGCACCTGGACAAGGTCGGCAAGCTGACTCGCGCCCAGTTGGAAGAAATCGCCAAGATCAAGGTCAAGGACTTGACCGCTGCTGATCTGGACGCCGCTGTTCGTACGATTGCTGGTTCCGCTCGCTCGATGGGCGTGCTGGTGGAGGGTGTCTGAGATGGCAAAGCTGACTAAACGCCAAAAGGCCCTGCAAGGCAAGGTCGAAACCACCAAGCTGTATCCGCTGACCGAAGCGCTGAACCTGGTGAAGAGCTTGGCCACGGCCAAGTTCGACGAGTCCATCGACGTTGCTGTGCAACTGGGAGTGGATTCCAAGAAGTCTGATCAAGTGGTTCGCGGTGCTGTTGTCATGCCTCACGGCATCGGCAAGACCAAGCGCGTTGCTGTGTTCGCACAGGGCGCCAAGGCTGAAGAAGCCAAGGCTGCTGGCGCTGACGTGGTCGGCATGGAAGACCTGGCAGAGCGCATCAAGGCGGGCGACATGCCTTTCGATGTGGTCATCGCCTCGCCTGACACCATGCGTATCGTCGGTACCCTGGGTCAAGTGCTGGGTCCTCGCGGCCTGATGCCTAACCCCAAGGTTGGCACGGTTACTCCTGACGTGGCGACTGCCGTCAAGAACGCGAAGGCTGGTCAAGTCCAGTTCCGCGTTGACAAGGCCGGCATCATCCATGGCACTTTGGGCCGTCGTTCGTTCGACACTGACAAGCTCGAAGGCAATCTGCGCGCACTGGTGGAAGCCCTGAACAAGGCCAAGCCTGCCAGCAGCAAGGGTGTTTACCTGCGCAAGGTGGCTGTGTCCTCCACCATGGGCGTTGGCGCCCGTGTTGAAGTGGCCAGCATCAACGCACAAGCTTCGGCCTGATCGGTCGCGAGCAAATTCGATTGAAGTGCGGCGCTTGTCTGGCGGCGCACTGATGAATTGGTGGGGCGTGGGTCAACTTTGGTTGGCTCGCGCGTCATCCAAGACCGCTGGTGCGGAGTGCAGATCCCTTGGGATGGGGTACTTTGCTTAATGGGCGAGAGGCAGGCGAAAGCCTGTGATCCCTGCCAGCGCAGATGGCGGTCCCGCTGAAAGGAATTGAACAGCCGCAAGGCTGGTGTTTCCTGACAGAAGGTCGCTGAACCCTGGTGTGTCGGACGCCGCGAGGCGCGAGACACGTTTTTGTGAGGAGTAGACCTTGAGTCTCAATCGCAACGAGAAGGCAACCGTCGTCTCCGAAGTGGCCGCCCAGGCAGCCAAGTCGCAGACTTTGGCGTTGGCCGAGTACCGTGGCCTCACCGTGGATGCCTTGAACAAGCTGCGCGTCAATGCGCGTGCCCAAGGTGTGTATCTTCACGTGCTGAAGAACACCCTGGCTCGCCGTGCTGTCGCTGGCACGCCGTTCGAAGCTGCCGCGGAGAGCATGGTCGGTCCGCTGATCTACGGTTTTTCCGAGGACGCGGTCGCTGCCGCGAAGGTCATCGCTGACTTCGCCAAGACCAACGACAAGCTGGTCATCAAGGGTGGCGCATACGGTGGTAAGGCTCTGGACGCCAATGGCGTGAAGGCCCTGGCCTCTGTGCCCAGCAAGGAAGTCTTGCTGTCGCAAATCGCAGGTCTGCTGCTGTCGCCGGTGCAACGCACTGCGGCCGTGCTGGCAGCCCTGGCTCAGCAAAAGGGCGGTGGCGCAGAAGCCCCGGCCGAAACTGCTGCAGCCTGAAGCGCGTAGCCCCGTACTCTGCAATCTATCTGTTATTAGGAAACTATCATGGCATTCGATAAAGACGCATTCCTGGCCTCGCTGGACAGCATGACCGTTCTGGAACTGAACGATCTGGTCAAGGCAATTGAAGAGAAGTTTGGCGTGTCCGCCGCTTCGATGGCTGCTCCTGCTGCTGGCGGCGCTGCTGCTGGTGGCGCTGCTGCCGCTGAAGAGAAGACCGAGTTCAACGTCGTCCTGGTGGAAGCCGGCGCCAACAAGGTGTCCGTCATCAAGGCCGTGCGCGAAATCACCGGTCTGGGCCTGAAGGAAGCCAAGGACCTGGTCGACGGCGCTCCCAAGGCTGTCAAGGAAGGTGTTGCCAAGGCCGACGCCGAAGCCGCCAAGAAGAAGCTGGAAGAAGCTGGCGCCAAGGTCGACGTCAAGTAATGATCTGTCAGGCGGCCCTGTTCAACAGGGCTGCTTGATGAGATTTGACTCGCTGACCGCCGCGTCGCGAAAGTCTCCCCTCCTGACGAGGGCCAAGGGAGATCCAGCAACAAGCGGTTTGATGGGTTTAAAGGGGTGGCTTCACGGCCTCCCCTTTTAGCGTTTTCAAGGTCTTATTCGTTTGAGAATAGTTGAAAGGCTCGCGCGAGGTATGATTCGCGGTTCTTTCAAGTGTTCTCTGATCCGACTGCAGAGAACCGGTTTGGTCGGACTTCGGTTTCACATGAGCATGTGGCCGGAGTTGTCCGCCAGCGGTTGGTAGTGGCCAACCACCAAGCGCGAGCCGTCCGGTCTGGATGAGGCTCGAGTAGCCAGTCGCCGACGAAGCCCGTCCCACGGCCAGGGGTGGGCTCTCGACACGGAGTGTTTATGGCGCAAGCAACCCCCTATAGCTTCACCGAGCGCAAGCGAATCCGCAAGAGCTTCGGCAAGCGTGAGAGCGTTCTCAACGTTCCCTATTTGCTCACCATGCAGAAAGAGGCTTACGTCGCTTTCCTGCAAAAGGATATTCCTCCCGCCAAGCGCAAGCCCGAAGGCTTGCAGGCAGCCTTCCTCTCCGCGTTCCCGATTGTTTCGCACAACGGTTTCGTGGAAATGAAGTTCCTCGAATACAACATCGCCAAGCCGCCGTTTGACACCCGTGAGTGCCAGCAGCGGGGCTTGACCTATGCAGCCGCCGTGCGCGCGCGTCTGCAGATGATCATCTATGACCGTGAGTCGCCCCAGGCGAAGACCGTCAAGGAAATCAAGGAACAAGAGGTCTACATGGGCGAAGTGCCCCTGATGACCGACTACGGTTCCTTCATCGTCAATGGCACTGAACGTGTCATCGTTTCGCAGCTGCACCGTTCGCCCGGCGTGTTTTTCGAACACGACAAGGGCAAGACGCATTCGTCCGGCAAGTTGCTGTTCTCGGCTCGCATCATTCCTTACCGTGGTTCGTGGTTGGACTTCGAGTTCGACGCCAAGGACATCTTGTTCTTCCGCGTTGACCGTCGCCGCAAGATGCCGGTCACCATTCTGCTCAAGGCCATTGGCCTGAACCCCGAGCAAATCCTGGCGCACTTCTTCGTCTTCGACAACTTCCGTCTGATGGACGTGGGTGCGCAGATGGAATTCGTGGCCGACCGCCTGAAGGGCGAAGTCGCTCGCTTTGACATCACCGACAAGAGCGGGGCTGTCATTGTCGAGAAGGACAAGCGCATCACCGCGCGCCACACCCGCCAGCTGGAGCAGTCCGGCACCCAGCACGTCACCGTGCCCGAAGACTTCCTGCTGGGCCGCGTGCTGGCCAAGAACATGGTCGACGGCGACACCGGCGAAATCATCGCCAAGGCCAATGATGAGCTGACCGACGCCTTGCTGAAGAAGCTGCGCGCCGCCGGCATCAAGGACGTGCAGTGCTTGTTCACCAATGAGCTGGACGAAGGCGCCTACATCAGCCAGACCCTGGCCACTGACGAAACCGTCGACCAGCTGGCTGCGCGCGTCGCCATCTACCGCATGATGCGTCCTGGCGAGCCGCCAACGGAAGACGCGGTCGAGGCCTTGTTCAACCGCCTGTTCTACAGCGCTGACACCTATGATTTGTCGCGCGTGGGCCGGATGAAGTTCAACGCCCGTGCGGGCCGCGATACGCCGGAAGGTGCGATGACCCTGTCCAACGAGGACATCCTGGACGTCGTCAAGATCCTGGTTGAGCTGCGCAATGGCCGTGGCGAAGTCGATGACATCGACCACTTGGGCAATCGCCGCGTGCGCTGCGTGGGCGAATTGGCGGAGAACCAGTACCGCTCGGGTCTGGCCCGTATCGAAAAGGCCGTGAAGGAGCGTCTGGGTCAAGCCGAGACCGAAGCCTTGATGCCGCATGACCTGATCAACAGCAAGCCGATCTCGGCTGCACTGAAGGAATTCTTCGGTGCTTCGCAGCTGTCGCAGTTCATGGACCAAACCAATCCCTTGTCGGAAATCACGCACAAGCGTCGTGTTTCCGCCCTGGGCCCAGGCGGTTTGACTCGCGAGCGTGCTGGCTTTGAAGTTCGTGACGTGCACCCGACACACTACGGTCGTGTTTGCCCAATCGAAACGCCTGAAGGTCCGAACATTGGTCTGATCAACTCGCTGGCTCTGTACGCGCAGCTGAACGAGTACGGCTTCCTGGAGACGCCTTACCGTCGCGTGGTGGACGGCAAGATCACGACCCAAATCGACTACCTGTCGGCTATCGAAGAAGGCAAGTACGTCATCGCTCAGGCGAACGCGACTTTGAGCGCCGATGGTCAGCTGATCGATGAGTTGGTGTCGGCCCGTGAGAACGGCGAGTCGGTGTTGACCTCGCCCGAGCGCATTCAGTACATGGACGTGGCGCCGACACAGATCGTGTCGGTGGCGGCCTCGCTGGTGCCCTTCCTGGAGCACGACGACGCGAACCGCGCATTGATGGGCGCCAACATGCAGCGTCAAGCTGTGCCGATTCTGCGTCCTGAAAAGGCCATGGTCGGTACCGGTGTTGAACGTGTGGCGGCCAAGGACTCCGGCACCGTGGTGGCGGCGCGTCGCGGCGGTGTGGTCGACTATGTGGACACCAACCGTATCGTGATTCGCGTTCGCGACGAAGAAACGGTGGCGGGTGAAGTCGGCGTTGATATTTACAACTTGATCAAGTATCAGCGTTCCAACCAGAACACCAATATCCACCAGCGTCCCATCGTCAAGCGCGGTGATCGAGTGGCGGCTGAGGACATCATTGCTGACGGCGCCTCGACCGATATCGGTGAATTGGCGCTGGGCCAGAACATGCTGGTCGCCTTCATGCCCTGGAACGGCTACAACTTCGAAGACTCGATTTTGATCTCGGAGCGTGTGGTGGCAGAAGATCGCTACACCTCGATTCACATCGAGGAGTTGGTGGTCAATGCGCGTGACACCAAGCTGGGCAGCGAAGAAATCACCCGCGACATCCCCAATCTGTCGGAACAGCAATTGGCGCGTTTGGACGAGTCGGGCATCGTCTATGTGGGCGCTGAAGTCACCGCGGGTGACGTGCTGGTCGGCAAGGTCACGCCCAAGGGCGAAACCACGCTGACCCCGGAAGAAAAGCTTTTGCGCGCCATCTTCGGCGAGAAGGCGTCCGACGTGAAGGACACCTCGCTGCGCGTGGACCAGGGCACCTCTGGCACCGTGATCGATGTGCAAGTCTTCACCCGTGAAGGCATCCAGCGTGACAAGCGCGCACAGCAGATCATTGACGACGAGTTGAAGCGTTTCCGCCTGGACTTGAACGATCAGCTGCGCATCGTGGAGGCCGACTCCTTCGACCGTATCGAGAAGCTGCTGGTCGGTCGCGTGGCCAATGGTGGTCCGCAAAAGATTGCCAAGGGCACGGTCATCGACAAGGCCTATTTGGCTGGCGTTGAGAAGTTCCATTGGTTCGACATCCGTCCTGCGGAAGACGACATCGCCAACCAGCTGGAAAGTATCAAGAACTCGCTGGAGCAAACCCGCCACAGCTTCGACTTGGCTTTCGAAGAAAAGCGCAAGAAGTTGACGCAAGGCGACGAGCTGCCGGCTGGCGTGTTGAAGATGGTCAAGGTCTACCTGGCCGTCAAGCGTCGCTTGCAGCCTGGTGACAAGATGGCCGGTCGTCACGGTAACAAGGGTGTTGTGTCCAAGATCACTCCGATCGAAGACATGCCTTATATGGCCGACGGTACCACCGCTGACATCGTGTTGAACCCGCTGGGCGTGCCCTCGCGGATGAACGTGGGTCAGGTCTTGGAGGTTCACCTGGGTTGGGCCGGCAAGGGTATCGGCCAGCGCATCGGCGATTTGCTGCAACAAGAAGCCCGCGTGGCCGAGTTGCGCAAGTTCTTCGACGAGCTGTACAACCAGTCGGGCGGCAAGAAGGAACATCTGGACGATCTGAGCGACGACGAAATCGTCGAAATGGCCAAGAACCTGAGCAATGGCGTGCCGTTCGCAACGCCGGTGTTTGACGGCGCCAAGGAAGATGAAATCCGCGCCATGTTGAAGCTGGCCTATCCGGATGACATCGCCCAGAAGAAGGGCCTGACCGAGTCGCGCACCCAGGCGTATCTGTCGGATGGTCGCACTGGCGAGCGCTTTGAGCGTCCGACCACGGTGGGCTATATGCACGTGCTGAAGCTGCACCACTTGGTGGATGACAAGATGCACGCTCGCTCGACCGGCCCCTACAGCTTGGTCACGCAGCAGCCGCTGGGTGGTAAGGCGCAGTTCGGTGGCCAGCGTTTCGGTGAGATGGAAGTGTGGGCGCTGGAAGCTTATGGCGCCTCCTACATCCTGCAGGAAATGCTGACCGTCAAGTCCGACGACGTGAATGGCCGTACCAAGGTGTACGAATCCATCGTCAAGGGTGAGCACACGATCGAAGCCGGCATGCCGGAATCGTTCAACGTGCTGGTCAAGGAAATCCGGTCGCTGGGTATTGATATCGAGTTGGAGAGGAACTAACAGCCTTGCGGGACAGACCCGCCGACGCGCCGCAGGCGCACGGCTGCTCGGTCCCCAACACGCTAGACGTTCTTCGCACCCAACCACACATTAGGAGAAGCCATGAAAGGCTTACTGGACCTGTTCAAGCAGTTCACACCGGATGAACACTTCGACGCGATCAAGATCGGGCTGGCATCGCCCGAGAAGATTCGCTCGTGGTCATTCGGCGAAGTGAAGAAGCCCGAGACCATCAACTACCGCACGTTCAAGCCCGAGCGTGACGGTTTGTTCTGCGCCAAGATCTTCGGCCCCATCAAGGACTATGAGTGCTTGTGCGGCAAGTACAAGCGCCTGAAACATCGCGGCGTGATCTGCGAGAAGTGCGGCGTTGAAGTCACCCAGACCAAGGTTCGCCGTGACCGCATGGGTCACATCGACCTGGCCGCGCCTTGCGCCCACATCTGGTTCCTGAAGTCGCTGCCTTCGCGTTTGGGCCTGGTGCTGGACATGACGCTGCGTGACATCGAACGCGTGCTGTACTTTGAAGCGTATGTGGTCGTCGACCCAGGCATGACCCCGCTGAAGAAGTTCTCGATCATGACCGAGGACGACTACGACGCGAAGCGCCTGGAATTCGGTGACGAATTCATCGCGCTGATGGGTGCTGAGGGTGTCAAGAAGTTGCTGGAAGACATGGATCTCGACATCGAGATCGATCGTCTGCGCAACGACATGACCGGCTCCGAGCTCAAGGTCAAGAAGAACTCCAAGCGCCTCAAGGTCATGGAAGCCTTCAAGCGTTCGGGCATCAAGCCGAACTGGATGGTGCTGGAAGTGCTGCCCGTGCTGCCGCCGGACCTGCGTCCGCTGGTGCCGCTGGACGGCGGCCGCTTCGCGACCTCCGACCTGAACGATCTGTACCGCCGCGTCATCAACCGCAACAACCGTCTGGCTCGTCTGCTGGAGTTGAAGGCCCCTGAAATCATCGTGCGCAATGAAAAGCGCATGCTGCAGGAAGCCGTGGACTCGCTGTTGGACAACGGTCGCCGCGGCAAGGCCATGACTGGCGCCAACAAGCGCGCGCTGAAGTCCTTGGCTGACATGATCAAGGGCAAGGGCGGTCGTTTCCGTCAGAACTTGCTGGGTAAGCGCGTCGACTACTCGGGCCGTTCGGTCATCGTGGTGGGCCCAACCCTGAAGCTGCATCAGTGCGGTCTGCCCAAGCTGATGGCTCTGGAATTGTTCAAGCCTTTCATCTTCTCGCGCCTGGAAGCCATGGGCATCGCGACGACGATCAAGGCTGCCAAGAAGGAAGTCGAATCCGGCTCCGCCGTGGTGTGGGACATTCTGGAAGAGGTCATCAAGGAGCACCCGGTTCTGCTGAACCGCGCACCAACGCTGCACCGCCTGGGCATCCAGGCTTTTGAGCCGGTGCTGATCGAAGGCAAGGCCATCCAACTGCACCCGCTCGTTTGCTCGGCTTTCAACGCCGACTTCGACGGTGACCAGATGGCTGTGCACGTGCCGCTGTCGATCGAAGCACAGATGGAAGCCCGCACCCTGATGCTGGCCTCCAACAACGTGCTGTTCCCCGCCTCCGGCGAACCCTCGATCGTGCCGTCTCAAGACGTGGTGCTGGGCTTGTACTACGCCACCCGCGAGCGCATCAACGGCAAGGGCGAGGGCATGGTCTTCTCGGACATCTCCGAGCTGATCCGTGCGCTGGAAAACGGCGCCGTGGAAATCACTGCCCGCGTCAACGTCCGCATGGTGCACTACACCAAGGGCAGCCAGCCTGGCGAGTGGATCCCCGAAGTCAAGCTGACCAGCACGACAGTCGGCCGCGCGCTGCTGAGCGAAATCCTGCCCAAGGGCTTGCCGTTCGCGAACATTGACAAGGCGCTGAAGAAGAAGGAAATCTCGCGCCTGATCAATACATCCTTCCGCAAGTGCGGTCTGAAGGAAACCGTGGTGCTGGCCGACAAGCTGCTGCAAAGCGGTTTCCGTCTGGCCACGCGCGCCGGTATCTCGATCGCGATTGACGACATGTTGGTGCCGCCCGAGAAGCCTGTGCTGATCGCTCGCGCCGAGCAAGAAGTCAAGGAAATCGAGCAGCAGTACATCTCCGGTCTGGTGACAGCCGGCGAGCGTTACAACAAGGTGGTGGACATCTGGGGCAAGACCGGCGACGAAGTTGGCAAGGTCATGATGAGCCAGCTGTCCAAGCAAAAGACCACCGACCGTCATGGCGCACAAGTGGATCAAGAGTCCTTCAACTCGATCTACATGATGGCCGACTCGGGCGCTCGGGGTTCTGCGGCACAGATTCGTCAGTTGGCAGGTATGCGGGGCCTGATGGCCAAGCCGGACGGCTCGATCATCGAGACGCCGATCACGGCGAATTTCCGCGAAGGCCTGAACGTGTTGCAGTACTTCATCTCCACCCACGGTGCTCGTAAGGGTCTGGCGGATACGGCCTTGAAGACGGCGAACTCGGGTTACCTGACCCGTCGTCTGGTGGACGTGACCCAAGACTTGGTGGTGATCGAAGAGGATTGCGGTACCGACAACGGCATGGCCATGCGCGCCCTGGTTGAAGGCGGTGAAGTGATCGAATCCCTGCGCGATCGCGTGCTGGGTCGTGTCACGGCCATTGACGTGCTGCACCCAGAAACCCAGGCCGTCATCCTGCCTGCTTTGAGCATGCTGGATGAAGATACGCTGGACATGCTGGAAACCCACGGCGTGGACGAACTCAAGGTTCGCACCCCGCTGACCTGCGCCACGCGCTACGGTCTGTGCGCTCACTGCTATGGCCGTGACCTCGGCCGTGGTGGCCTGGTGAACGTGGGCGAAGCTGTCGGTGTGATCGCGGCGCAGTCCATCGGTGAGCCGGGTACCCAGCTGACCATGCGTACCTTCCACATCGGTGGTGCGGCTTCGCGTGCAGCGGTGGCTTCGAGCGTGGACGCCAAGTCTGACGGTCAGATCGGCTTCAATGCCACGATGCGTTACGTGACCAATGGCAAGGGCGAGTTGGTGGTGATTTCGCGTTCCGGCGAAATCATCATTGCCGACCCGCACGGCCGTGAGCGTGAGCGTCACAAGGTGCCGTACGGCGCCATCCTGAGCATCAAGCCGGACCAGGCCATCAAGGCTGGCACCATCTTGGCCAATTGGGACCCGCTGACCCGCCCCATCATTACCGAATTCGCCGGTACGGCGAAGTTCGAGAACGTGGAAGAAGGCGTCACCGTGGCCAAGCAGGTCGACGAAGTGACCGGCTTGTCCACCCTGGTGGTGATCGATCCCAAGCGCCGTGGCGCCGCCAAGATCATCCGTCCGCAGATCAAGCTGCTGGATGTGAATGGCAATGAGGTCAAGATCCCTGGCACCGACCACTCGGTGACCATCGGCTTCCCGGTCGGTGCGCTGATTCAGGTGCGTGACGGCCAGGAACTGGCCCCCGGCGAAGTGCTGGCCCGTATCCCGATGGAAGGTCAGAAGACTCGAGACATTACCGGCGGTCTGCCGCGCGTGGCCGAGTTGTTCGAAGCCCGTTCGCCCAAGGATGTTGGCATCCTGGCCGAGCAAACCGGTACGGTGTCTTTCGGTAAGGAGACCAAGGGCAAGATTCGCCTGGAAATCACCGACCCGGACGGCAAGAAGCACGAAGAGCTGGTGCCCAAGGAAAAGAACATCCTGGTGCACGAAGGCCAAGTGGTCAACCGCGGCGAATTGATTGTGGATGGCTCCGCCGACCCGCAAGACATCCTGCGCCTGCTGGGTATCGAAGAGCTGGCTCGCTACATCGTCGACGAAGTGCAGGACGTGTATCGCTTGCAGGGCGTGAAGATCAACGACAAGCACATCGAGGTGATCGTTCGCCAGATGCTGCGTCGCGTGCAAATCACCAACCCTGGCGATTCGTCCTACATCATCAACGAGCAAGTGGAGCGCTCTGAGCTGCTGGACACCAACGACCGTCTGCGCAAGGAAGGCAAGATGATTGCCACCCACTCGGACGTGCTGATGGGTATCACCAAGGCCTCGCTGTCGACCGACTCCTTCATCTCGGCCGCTTCCTTCCAGGAAACGACCCGCGTGCTGACCGAGGCTGCCATCATGGGCAAGCGCGACGAACTGCGTGGCTTGAAGGAAAACGTCATTGTCGGCCGCCTGATCCCTGCAGGTACCGGCATGGCCTTCCACCGCGCTCGCTACGCCAAGGAGAAGATGGACGACGCCGAGCGCCGCGCCATTGCTCAGCAAGAAGCCGAGGAATTGGCTTCTGCACAGATGGCTCATGTGGATGCCGACGCCGAAGGCACGCCGGAATAAAGGCAGTCATGCGGCGCTTTCAAGTGCCGCATGCGTCTGACGCCGCTGCGCAAAAGGCCGCCCGAGGGCGGCCTTTTTTCATGGGCTGAACCCAAGCCTCATTGGGCGGGCGGAATTGTGTTGCCGCCTGTCCCGCTTGCTGTGTCCTGCGTCTGCAGATGGATCCACTTTTCGGGTGTCAGGATCTGTAAACCGGCTTTGGCTGCCCGCTTGGCCAAGGCCAAAACGGCTCGATCTCGAGAAATCAACCACCGCGCGCCCGAGGCCAGAGCGAGATCGATGAACATCTGGTCGTCTTTGTCGCGGCATACCAGTCGAACCGCTGGTGTTGGCTCGGTGCTGATGAGTTCGCAATGTTGTTCAAACATACGAACGATGTAGTCCAGGTCGGGCCCATAACTGGCGGCGATGCCACGCCCCAGCACATGCAGCATCTCCTCGCGCATGGCGCGCAGTCCTATCCAACGAAGCGCGCCAGATTCCACCTGTGCAACGAGAGGCTGTACCGCCGGGTTGTGGAAGACCAGCCAATCCATCACGACCTGGGTGTCGATCACGGTCTTGATGCCTGCAGCAAGGGGTAAGGCATCTGCAGGGACGGGAACAGTGGCTTCTGGCATGGGGGTCTCAGAGGTCTTGCAACAGATTGACAGAAGAGAAATCCGGCGCGGGGAGGCTTGGAGTAGCCCTCGTGTTGCCGGCGAATTTCGGCAAAAGCTGGGGCCGTGAAGCCCCTCCCGTCTGCCTGGAATCGGCCGGGCTTGTATCTTAAGTGCGATCTGGTCTACAATCGCAGGCTCTTCGGCAGGCCTTGCCGCGCATTTCGCGTGGCCGAATCACCTTGTTGCGAGTGACTTCAAGGACTTTGAGGCCGGCGCGACACCGTTCATTCAAGGTTTGCGCTCATTCTGAGCGACTCTGCCGAGGTGTGTGACTTCAAACGGGAACAAGTTACCTATGCCAACCATCAATCAGCTCGTGCGCCACGGCCGTCAGGCCGAGGTCACGAAATCCAAGTCGCCGGCAATGCAGAATTGCCCGCAGCGCCGCGGTGTTTGCACCCGCGTCTACACCACGACTCCTAAGAAGCCTAACTCCGCTTTGCGTAAGGTTGCTAAGGTTCGTTTGACCAATGGTTTCGAGGTCATCTCGTACATTGGCGGTGAAGGCCACAACCTGCAAGAGCACAGCGTTGTGCTGGTGCGCGGCGGTCGTGTCAAGGACTTGCCAGGTGTGCGTTACCACATCGTGCGTGGCTCGCTGGACTTGCAAGGCGTGAAAGACCGCAAGCAGTCGCGTTCCAAGTACGGCGCGAAGCGTCCGAAGAACAAGTAAGAGTTGTCACGCGCAAGCTCTATGCTCGCGCAAGATATTTAGCGGTTTGTGTCTGAGGCGAAAGCCCTGGCAGCAGCCGAGTAAGTGGGTAGCCCCAAACAGAGTTACGGCTCTTGGTGGATATCCAGCGGTAAGGATCTTTGGTCCCTACCAACTGAAGCAAGAGGAAGAATCCCATGCCACGTCGTCGCGAAGTACCCAAGCGGGAAATCCTGCCTGATCCTAAGTTCGGTAATGTCGATCTGTCCAAGTTCATGAACGTCATCATGGAATCGGGCAAGAAGGCGGTTGCAGAGCGCATCATTTACGGTGCCCTGGAGCAAGTCGAAAAGAAGGTTGGCAAGGACCCCCTGGAAGTGTTCCTGGTCGCCTTGAATAACGTCAAGCCAATGGTCGAAGTGAAGTCACGCCGCGTTGGCGGTGCGAACTACCAAGTTCCCGTGGAAGTTCGTCCTGTCCGCCGTATGGCTCTGGCCATGCGTTGGCTGAAAGAATCGGCCCGCAAGCGTGGTGAGAAGTCCATGTCGCAGCGTTTGGCCAATGAGTTGCTCGAGGCCGCAGAAGGCCGCGGCGGCGCCATGAAGAAGCGTGACGAAGTTCACCGCATGGCAGAAGCCAACAAGGCCTTCTCGCACTTCCGCTTCTAAACTAGTTCGATTCAGCCGCCTCGGGTTACTACTGACCCGTTGGCGGCTCCTGCCTTTTTGGAGTGACATCATGGCACGCAAGACCCCCATCGAGCGCTACCGCAATATCGGTATCTCGGCGCACATCGACGCTGGCAAGACCACGACGACCGAGCGTATCCTCTATTACACCGGTGTGAACCACAAGATCGGTGAAGTGCATGATGGCGCCGCCACCATGGACTGGATGGAGCAAGAGCAAGAGCGCGGCATCACGATCACGTCGGCTGCGACGACTTGCTTCTGGAAGGGCATGGACATGTCCTACCCCGAGCACCGCTTCAACATCATCGACACCCCCGGACACGTGGACTTCACCATTGAAGTTGAGCGTTCGATGCGCGTGCTCGACGGTGCTTGCATGGTGTATTGCGCTGTGGGTGGCGTGCAGCCTCAGTCGGAAACCGTCTGGCGTCAGGCCAACAAGTACAAAGTGCCTCGTCTGGCCTTTGTGAACAAGATGGACCGCACCGGCGCCAACTTCTTCAAGGTCTACGATCAGATGCGTGTGCGTCTGAAGGCCAACCCTGTGCCCGTGGTGATTCCTATCGGCGCTGAAGACAACTTCAAGGGCGTGGTCGACTTGATCAAGATGAAGGCGATCTTCTGGGACGAAGCGTCCCAGGGCATGAAGTTTGACTACCGTGACATCCCTGCCGAGTTGGCGGCCGATGCACAAAAGTGGCGCGACAACTTGGTTGAAGCTGCTGCCGAGTCGAACGAAGACATGATGAACAAGTACCTGGAGTCCGGCGAGCTGAGCGAAGCCGAAATCCTGGAAGGCATCCGTGCCCGCACCCTGGCTGCTGAAATCCAGCCCATGTTCTGCGGCACCGCCTTCAAGAACAAGGGTGTTCAGCGCATGTTGGACGGCGTGATCGACTTCCTGCCGTCGCCTATCGACGTGCCTCCGGTGCCGGGCACCGACGAAAACGATGCGCCTGCCAGCCGCGAAGCGTCTGACACTGCCAAGTTCTCGGCTCTGGCCTTCAAGTTGATGACTGACCCTTACGTCGGTCAGCTGACTTTCGTGCGCGTTTACTCGGGCGTTTTGAAGTCGGGCGACTCTGTCTTCAACCCGATTCGCGGCAAGAAAGAGCGTATCGGCCGTATTCTGCAGATGCACGCCAATCAGCGTGAAGAAATCTCGGAAATTCTGGCCGGCGACATCGCTGCTTGCGTGGGTCTGAAGGACGTCACCACCGGTGAGACCCTGTGTGATCCGGAAGCCGTGATCACCTTGGAAAAGATGGTCTTCCCTGAGCCTGTGATTTCGCAGGCCGTGGAACCCAAGACCAAGGCCGACCAGGAAAAGATGGGTATCGCCCTGGGCCGTTTGGCCAAGGAAGACCCGTCCTTCCGTCTGCGCACCGACGAGGAATCCGGTCAGACCATCATTTCCGGCATGGGCGAGTTGCACCTGGAAATTATCGTCGACCGCATGAAGCGCGAGTTTGGCGTTGAAGCCAATGTGGGCAAGCCTCAAGTGGCTTACCGCGAAACCATCCGCAAGACTGCGACCGATGTCGAAGGCAAGTTCGTGCGTCAGTCCGGTGGTAAGGGTCAATACGGTCATGTGGTCTTGACCGTCGAGCCGCAAGAGCCGGGCAAGGGCTTCGAATTCGTTGACGCCATCAAGGGCGGTGTGGTTCCTCGTGAATTCATCCCTGCGGTGCAAAAGGGTATCGAAGACACCCTGCCGAACGGCGTGCTGGCTGGCTACCCCGTGGTGGACGTGAAGGTTACGCTGACTTTCGGTTCCTACCACGAAGTGGACTCGAACGAAAACGCCTTCAAGATGGCGGCTTCGATGGGCTTCAAGGAAGGCTGCCGCAAGGCTTCGCCGGTGATCCTGGAGCCGATGATGGCCGTGGAAGTCGAGACCCCTGAAGACTACGCCGGTACGGTGATGGGCGACCTGTCCAGCCGTCGCGGCATGGTGCAGGGCATGGACGATATGGTTGGCGGTGGCAAGATCATCAAGGCAGAAGTTCCTCTGTCGGAAATGTTCGGCTACTCGACCACCCTGCGTTCCGCAACCCAGGGTCGTGCAACGTACACCATGGAGTTCAAGCACTACAGCGAAGCTCCTAAGAACGTTGCTGACGCCATCATCACCGCTCGCGGTAAGTAAGTCCCCCGAAGCGCTGGGCTTGATCTAAAGCCCGGCGCTTTTCCTCATTTGAGATCGTCTTCGTCAATGCCCGCCCGGTTGCCAGTCGCTGGGGTCAAAAGGCTTGATGGAAACGCTAAACCCTGAGACTGGCCAACTGTTCTTTTTGGAGCAATACCATGGCAAAGAGTAAATTCGAACGCACCAAGCCGCACGTCAACGTCGGCACCATCGGTCACGTGGACCATGGCA
>CAMFGY010000053.1 GCA_945952065.1 uncultured Burkholderiales bacterium
TCGAGCAAGCTCATCGAGCTTAGGTCGGCGTCCATGGAATCGGCAGCAGCCCAATCTTCCTGACCCAGCAAGCTTTGCGATCTACAACCTAGCCATCTTTGGAGCGTCATCGCGCCGGGAGCAAGCGGAGTCGTTCAAGTCCTTGATGCAGGCGGCGGCGCTAATCGAGTGGCACTTGGACCAGCAGCGCGTCGCACACCTCCGTGAGGTCTGGCGCAGCACATTGGCGCGTGACCAGGTTTGGCGCAAAAGCGCGGAGAAAGGGCGAGATGCTTTATTTGCGCAGCATGATGCGCTGGCACATGTCTTGGAATGAGCTCGTCCAGGCTACATCAAAGTATTGGTCTCCAGCGTAGGCCGGTTCATGTCTTGCTGTGACCTGTGCGCTGCCTTCTTTGTCATGACAATCACCTGAGGTTTGCTCGGAGCCTCTTGAAGTTAACAAGTGCTCTCGCGCTACCTCTGCTTGCGGTCTCTCCGCTCAGACTCATGTCGGATAGCCGCAAGCCGCTCCATCTCCCGGTCTGCAATTTCTCGAATCTTCTCTTTGTCTGCCGCCTCAGCCTCGGATTGGGTACGTGAAAGGCGATGTGCCTTTGCAGAAGACTTCGTGAGTTCATCTTGCCTTTCGATCCAAGCCGAAATGCGCCTGTCGTTTGCGGAAAAAATGAGTCCGAGCAGAGTAACGCTCGACAGTGCACCTACAGCGTAGAGCCACCAGCGCAAGGCCTGCCCAGCGCGGGCTCTGTAATCTTGGGCGCGCTCAAGGCGATCCAGCGTCCAGATGCCCTGGCAAGCTTGTTGAGCGGCGGCTACTGCCCCCTGGTACTTGCTTTGCTCGGACTTGAGTTGCATCTCGAAGTAATCGTGCCAAGCCAGCCCCCGTTGCACCAGCTCCAGGTTCACCAGATGCCCATTGGGTTCGACCACTTCGGCCAAGGTGAACCCGTCTGCGCCTTGGCCGTGAAGCTGATCAGTCACTTGTTGGCCGAGCACCATGGCCGAGAGCGCTGATTGCGCCTCATCTCCAAAGGGTTGCCCGGCTTCCGGCGCGTCAATGAACGCCAGCCTCAATCTGTACTCACGTCCATGCGCGTCGACCAGTTTGAGGACATCGCCACCTGAAACGCTGACAACCTGGCCGCGGATCATCTCGTCGGCCCAGGCAGGCACGACCGCGCTGAGTCCGATCAGGCATGCCCATAAAAGCAGCTTGGCGAAATCAGCCATGGCTATTCCTCTGAATGGTGGGATGCACCATTGCTGGATGACGAATCGACGCTCTGCTCGTCGGAAGCCTGGCGACGGCGCACGAACTCGGCTTGCCTGCGCTGGCGAGCCCGGTCAAGACAAGCCGAGCGTTGTTGCTGCTGCCGATTGTCACGAAACGAACGGGTCGTAGGCATGAAGAACAGGTGCATGCTGTGCCGCCTGATTCGACGCATTTGGGCGAGGCGACGACGGTGCTCAAGTGACGAGTTCAATGAACGACGGTCTTGTGGCGGCAAGTTGTTGGGTTCCCGCAGTGAGAAATCTGCAACCGTCGGGAACTCCCCGCCGTGCTTGTCCGGATCGAACTGCATCAGCCGATCCTCAAGCTGTCGCCGACGGTCATCGGCATCGCTCACCCGCAGCCAAGCGCCCAGGGCGGTCTTCAAACAGTGCTGGCACAGGTCGAGCTGGACGTCGCGGCCATCACCAAAGATCGAGGCATAGCCGGCCTTCAAGTCGATGCTGACGAATTCCTGAAACTCGCCCTCGCTCACGTCTGCCAGACGGCCACAGCGATCGCAGCGGATCTGCTTGACAAATGATTCCGGGCGTACGTCCTTGATCTGCATGAAAGCTCCGACGGCTGATGGGTTTTGGCCGGACGCTGGTGACTCAGACGCCCGCACCCATCATAATGTCTATATAAATCAATGAGTTACGCAACATTCTTCGCTATGGAGCCGGTATTGATCTGATACTGAACCCGTGTGGCGCGTCGCTTTCCGCCCCGGATTCAGAGGGGGTTTTGGGCCCAGCAACCAGGAGTGGATGTGACGGACTTGCTCATTCAGGCCGGTCCTAAACGATCTCACTCCAGGCACCTTCGCAAGAAGCGCCTATTGGTGAGTTCTGACAGCAGGGGTTGGAGTAAGAGTTGATTTGTCGGATACCTGATGCTGACTACAGGGCATGAGCAATGAAATCGATGGCGCAGAAGAATTGCAATGAAGAGTGGCGGATGCTGCGCGAGTTGGCCGAGACCATCCAAGACTTGAATAGGTATCAGGACGTCTCAAGGCTGAACGTGGGGGCTTTGCAAATGGAATGGGATATTGGACGCGCGGGCCGAAAGTGGACAGGCAAGGACGGCCTAGCCAAACTTGACCGATTGCCTGGGCGTCTCGAACTGTTGGGTGGCAAGCTGTGTGCCAGTGAAACTGAAAGGTCCGCCCTGCTGGCCGGTTTGCTGGAAAACCTGGGGCTCGATGCCGTCGTCCGGTTTGGTCGCATTGACGACTGGCAGAAAGCCATCGCCGCGCGCGTAGAGGCTGAACGTAACCCGCCAGATTCAGGCGAGATCAAGACTCCGCCAAGGCATTGGAACTGCCGAGTCATCGAGTTCCCGTCCGAGGATGAGAAATGGTTTGCAATCCACGAGGTGTACTACGAGCATGGCCTGCCGGTGGCTTACAGCGAGGCAGCGGCGGATCCCAGCTGGACCGAGGACGATGGGCCAGATGCCGGACTCAATCAACTGGAGAAGTTCAGGGCCGCGCTGAGCAAACCAGTATTGACCTTGTCTGACTTTGAGATTGCACGGGCCAAGGCAGAACTGCTGAATAAGCTGGGCCAAAAGGTTGATGACAGCGGCGGCGTCCGGGACATGAACGCCCTCTTGGCGTGGTTGGATAGTTGGCTCGCTGAACCTCACCTGGAGCTTGGCGGGGCAACGCCAGCGCTAGTAATGGCAAGCGAGGATGGTCGGCTTCAAGTGGAGACGCTCCTGGAGCGGATGCGCGGCGGTCTTCCTGGTTGATCAGGGGGAATGGAGGCCGTCATGTTTGATATTCACAGCCTGGTCATGTTGTCGGTGGCGCTGCCCCAGTCTCATTTGAAGCCAGGAGCCCTTGGAGTCGTGGTCTGCATACACGGTGCGGGCGAGGCTTACGAGGTGGAGTTCATAACGAATGATGGCCAGACAGTTGAAGTTGCAACCATCGCCGCAAATCATCTTGTGAAAGCACTCGGCGGTGGGACAGTGCATTGGGTTGACTTTCCGGCAGCCGGGCTCATGCCTCCTCGTTCAGGGCAAGGACGTCGATGATCGAGCGCTTACCCCCACTTGCATAAATTTCTCGAAAAACTATACAGATCGTGACTAAGGTGCATAGAGATCTGCTGTTTTCTATAGATATCGGACCTTGATCGACTCATGGTTGCACCACCCGCCATCACACCACTCGAACAGCTAAATGCGGCCCGCTTTGACGATGCCGCCATTTTGAAGAAGCTGGCAAGTAGCAGCCGGTAACTGGAAGAGCTGAAGGGCTTGGCGGCGTCGATACCCAACCAAAGCATCCTGATCAATACCTTGGGCCTGCAAGAAGCCAAGGACAGCTCTGAGATCGAGAACATCGTCACCACCCATGACGAACTGTTCAAGGACGACGTGCTGCCGGAGTCTCTAGCTGCCGTTTCCCAAGAGGTTGTTCACCCGAAGCAGTCAGGGAAGATGGAGGTTCTCATGCCAAGCCATCAACCCGGAACAACCTCGGGTGAACAACCTCTTGGGAAACGATCGCTAACCAGCCGGTAGATGGTCGCCGGCTTGCCTGGCCCAGCCCGAGTCCGCGACTGCACTTCAACTTGAACGGTACCAAGCGCGATTTACGTGAGGTGCGTGGTCGCAGCAGCAACGACAGTGGCTGACTGATGAACGCCTGGCTCACTTTTACTTCGGTACTAACTACAAGACGGGTTCACTATCCAGACAGCGCCAACAGACACAAGCTGGGAGGTAGAAGTCAACACTTCCCCGGGTACTCAAGGCAAACCGAACTCTGTGACTTCCCAACCCGATTGGATAGCACTTTCCTTGAGCTTTTCGTATGTGACGCGACCTTCTGGATATTGATCTTCGTACGTGCATTGGAAATAGCCTGCAGACAGGTCGCTGGCGGACTTGTTCTTCAATCCATCGACACGCCAAGTCACCATGACAATCGGAACTCCACCATCGACGTGGGTCGTGTCAAGCCGCAAGCCTGGGAACGGCACGAATGGCAACCGAACCTCCTTCCGAGCTTGCGCAAATGGACTCGCCGAAACTTGGTGAAGTCCCGCCGCACTATTGTTGCGGCGCCATATTTCTTCACTTAGATTCGTGCTTTGTGTTGGCTGGCGCGGCGCTGAGTGAATTCGATTGCAGAGAATGACTCTGAATGTATCTGGGGCCTGAGTCAGTGATTTCTTGGCTGCGCCGTGCTTCTTGCCTTTGGCCATTGATGTGACTCGTTTTTTAGCAAGGATGTTCCTGGATGCGATAGTCTTGGTGTGCTAACGAGCCTGCCAAGCCTGCACTGCCATCACCATCGCCAAAGTGTCGAGTTCGCAGTACCGAAGCAGGGCGTTTTGAATGGCATCCCGCTCGCGGGGGTCTAGCGTTTCAAACTGGAGCCGTGCGTAGGCTGCCATGGCCGCCCCACCTTCCTTCAGTTCTTCTCCGGAGTCGGCGTCCAGGTTTGCCAATTCCTCAGGACTTAAATCGGCAAACACGGGCGGGAGCAAGGTGTAAGGGTCTCGAATGCTTCCGTCCTCATCCTGCACCCACCAAGTCATGCTTTGCTTCAGATTCAAGCTGGGCATGGTCGGTGACGCATAGTTTGGTGCGCCATAGAGTTCACGCAAGAAGGTCGAACTGCGCATCAAGGCCGGCAGCACTTTCTTCAGCGAAGAACTGCCTCGGGTTGCTGGATGGAAATAGAAGCGCTCGGCCAGCTTGCAAAGGTCGACCATGGCGCGAGGCCCTTCCAAGTCGACGCCGTCCTCATTGCGTACGGTGATGGATTCAATGAAATCAATGAGTGCCTGAGCGTCGGCCGGCTGGCTCTGTTCAGCCATCAGCTGCAAACGCAGATGATTGAGCACGGTGTTCTCATGCGTGGCCCAGCGAAAGATCGTCCCCTCGTCGCCGCTCAAGGCGCGCCGCAAGGCCCGCAAGAATTCAAGGTTAGGGTTGAAGCCCGGCTCGGCCTTCAGGAATTGGGACTGATGGTTGACGCTGCCATCCGCCTGCATGACGTGATGCGAGAACTGGAAGGCAACCGTTTCATAGGGTCGGTGGCCAGCGTTGAAAGGGATGGCCACCGCGCAGGTCTCGAAGTCGATGAAATGCAGCGGGTAGCGCCATGACTTCATTGACGAGGCCAAACCGGCTGTGTCCAGAAAGTAGTCACCTCCCCCCGGCCATTGACCGCTGGCTTGAAACCATTGGCGGTGCTTACGGCTCATGCCATCTGGCCCGACCTCGCTGCCATCGAAGCCCAAGTCTTCTTCCGTCAGTTGCTTGAGCTTGAGCACGCCTTGCGCAATGAGTGCGTCTTTCTTGGCGAAGTTCCAGAGGTCTAGCACTGTGCTGTCTTTGAAATCTGAGTCTTCCCATTGAAAGGCCGCTTTCCAGCATTCATGGAAGCCGCTACGGGGCTCGCCTGATACAGGCGGATGAGTTGTCTTGAACTCGCAAGTGGTGCAAGCCTTGCTGGGCACAGGCCCCAAGCGCTGATCCTCGCGATAGGCCTTGGCCAGTAGATCCACTGCCTCGGCAAGAGGATGGGCCTGGTTCAACACGCTCAGCGTGCCGCCAAGGATGTCTTGCACCAACCCGTCGACGTTCATGGCCGTCAGTATTGGCTCGCCGCTTCGTTGTGCGGTACCCGGGGCAACGGATACTTTGATTTGACGCCCGCCGGTGCTCTCGCGTTTGACAGGGAAACACTGATTCAAACCTTCGACCGTGGCCGACTTCGACTTGTCGGCCAGCATCAAGAAACTGTGGAACTCGAAGCTCGGGTAAGCAAGCCGTGCCACATGGGTTTGAAAGGCAATGTCTCGCAGGTAGGACAAATAGGCCGACGCGATTTCGCCTTTGCTGTTCCTGAAGTTCGAACTGACGGCAAGGCTGCCGTCGATGGACTTGGCTTTGACTTCAATCAGTTCAATGCATGGGCCGCGCTTGCGCAAGATGTCCACGCGGACAAATAGGCCCTGCGCTTCAAATGCCGCCTCATAGATCGTCACATCCTCTTGCGCCAGCAAGGCTTGGGTCTGGCGCACTTGAGACGCATGGTCCGGCGCATCGACCTTGATGCCGTCCGGGTACATCAAGCAAGCCAAGGCACCGACTTGGTAGCCCCCTTCGGCGAGGGCAGCTAGAAAGCTGTTGTCTTGAGATGAGTTCGCGTAGTCGGCTTTACCCGTGTAGAAGAGCTTGGTCGGGCACTCCAAGGCTTGCTTGAAATGGGATTTAGTTAGAAAAGAACGTGATGACACTTTGTGGGACCGGCTCGATGCATTTGGTTTCGCCGCGCTTCACTACAGCGCTAAAGAAGAGGCGCCAATTCGGCTGCGTGCGCAATGAGTCTTCCGAGTTCGGTCTCGACATTGACGAGAGGACGATTGTCGATGTCCAACTTGCTGTATAGAAAACGATCAACGCCAAACATTTTCAGGTTTGTCGCCCGTCCGGTGCGTGTCGCTGGCATAGGTGGCAGGCCGCGATAGCCGACAGGTGCGCAGCTAAATACTGGTGTATTGAACCAACGTCCCGGCAATACAGTGTGCCCTGCAACCCATTTCTCCAGACCACTCCACCCCGCGTGAACATCGACGTACAAACGCAACTCGCAGTTTTGAACCTGAATTCCAATTCGCAATCCAATATTGGGTCCGCCATTTGGATTTTGAAAGCTGTCATTGACAAGTTCGAGCCCCAACCCTGGCGTGCCACGGGAGTAATGGACGTAGCCTTTCAGTGCCCATCCGGCAGGAATGTTGACTGTCACCCCCTTCAGAACAAATGTATGAAGCCAATAGTCGAATAGTGTCTTCCCAAGTAAGTCGTTGATGCGCAGAGATCTGAACTGCGAGTCAAGAGGCTGAAGACGCAGGGCGCCATAAGTTGGCGTCGGTCCTGACGCCAGGTGCGCGTCATTGCACATCTGGTGCACTCGGTCGAACAACGCGACTAACGCCCCTAGTGCTTGGGTGTAATCGGTCAAGGTTTGTGAAATAGAAGAACTACTTGGCCCATGGACAGCACCATTCATCGCACCGTGTATCGACTTCCATGTCACGCCTACCCATTGCCCATCTGCCCGCGTTATCGTTCCGGGAGTGGTCATCGAAATCCCTGCGACCGATAAGAGTCGACGTTCTATCGAAACGGCACCATCTTTGACGAGAAGGTACCGCCCAGATACCGCCCCGTCTTCTGGGACGTCTAGTGAAACCCCCCGAGTGGAAAGTTGGTTGTCGTATTTGGTCAGTTGATCCAAACGCGGGATGCTTTTGAGTTTTGCTTCGACGATAAGAACCCGACCTGTGGGAACGCTGCGAGGGAAGCTAGCAGCAGTTGAATTCACCCCGCTATTACTGTTGCTCGTGCTTTGTGTCCACCCGCCAGTTGGACTCCAATCCCAGCCGCCGCTTTCCCCGCCAGGCTGATCATCAGCATCCTCCTCGTCCGTTGCTGTAGCTCTTTGAGTTGTAGGGGCAAGAGAGAGCGGTTGAAGCTCAACGATCACCAAATCTAGATTATTTTTTTCTCGCCACACGGCACACTTTGGAGCCGCTCCTTGAGCGGGCGAAAATCCAAGCGCGCGACGTATCGCTAGCTGAACTGAAACAAGTGCGGGATCATCTGACTCCAGCATGAATGCTAAAAAGTTCGTATGAAACAGTTCCTTCGCACCGAGTGACATTGCAAATGCCGCAGATGAACTGAGCAACTGAATCTCGTTTCTTGATGACCATGCCAATGACATAACGCACCTTTTACTGGGGCAAGGCCGGATCTTCGCTGAACTTGAAACAAGCATGCTGAAAATTTAGGCCCACTTATTTGCCCTATTGAGGAACTGCCGGGAGAAGCCTGGCGCCGATTCACTTGTTCGCAGTAGAGACATGAAACCCAATTTGCGCTTTGACAGCTCCACTTTTCAGCTGCGCCAAGCCAACAAGCCTCTCGATCACTGTCTCAGCATCAGCAGGACAATTTAGGCCGCATCCACGCCGCACAGCGGCAAAGTCGCCCGGTGTCAAAGTCCGTAGACCCTGCCACCCCTTGATCCCGTTGGCCGGCAGAGGCAGTTGCAATTGTTTGAGCAACTCCTCAAACAAGACCTCAACCTGCGCTGGCCCGAGATAGCCAAACCGCACGCTCGCATCAAACCGCCTCAGCGCGGCCGCATCGATGCTGTCCATCATGTTGGTCGAGGCGATGAAGATGCCCTGATAGCTTTCCATCTGCGTCAGCATCTCGTTGACTTGCGTGACCTCCCATGAGCGCTGCGCGCCTTGGCGGTCCTGCAAAAAGCTGTCAGCCTCATCCAAGAGCAGCAAAGCACCGTCCCTTCGCGCCTCGCGGAACATGCGGGCCATCAACTGCTCGGTCTTGCCCAGGTAAGGGGACAAGAGATCTGAGGCTCGCTTGACCATCAGTGGCCGGTCCAACTGCTCGGCGATGTAGCGCCCATAAGCGGATTTGCCGGTACCCGGCGGGCCATACAGACAAATACGCCCGGCGCCGACTCGACGCAGCCCTTCGAGCAAGGCGCCGAGGTCACAGTCCGCGTTCAAGAGATCAAGGCGGTAGTCCGTCCATGAAGCCGCACTGCCGTCTGAAAGCCGTTGCACACCCAAGGCCTCAAAGGTGTTGTTCATCACCCGGCTCAAGACGTGCTCGGCCGACACCGCGAGGTTGACGTCGCAGACTTGCTCACTGACCTTGGCGGCGCGCTGAACAATGGCCGGTACCAGGGAGGGGTGCTCCGCAGCCTTCTCGCGCCAGCCCACTGCCAAGTCCAGGTTTTGGGTGTGCAAGTCAATCAAGCGTCGTCTCACCGCCTTGGGCGGTACATCCATGTGCAGGATGTAGTCGAAGCGCCGCAGGTAGGCCGGGTCGATGGCATCGAGATGATTGGTAATCCAAATGGTGGACACTGGGTTGTTCTCCAACAGTTGGTTGACCCAACCCTTGATGCCGCTGGCATTGCCTTCTCGCAGGGCGTTGTGGCTGTGCTGCTCACAAAACACGTCCTCGACTTCTTCGAACAACAAGAGATGGCGCGTTTCAGAGCCGGCAAGCAGGCTCTGCGCCAATTGAAAAGAGGAGAAGCGCTTCTTGCCCTGACGCGGTTCGCCGTCGGCCTCGTCCACCGGAACCTCGAATAAGCTGGCGCCAATGGACTGCCCCAAGACCCGCGAGAACTGGGTCTTTCCGGTGCCTGGCGGCCCGTAGATCAAGATGTTGACGCCGGACTGCTGCAGATGCGTTGCAGCTTCCAAGTAGCCGCGCAGGATCTGGATGTCATCGTAGAGATGGGAGAAAGCATCCAGCGTCAATGTTGATGGCTTGACCGGTGCGACGCTGCTGGCGAAGAGATCCAGCAAATTGTCTTGGGACATCATCAACTCTTCAGCCAGCCCCTCCGGCATTTCGAGCTTGAGGTCGCTTCTGAAACTGCGCCGGCGGTTCACTTCGATCAGACCTGAGCGGCATAGCTTTCCCTTGGGCTCCAGGGCCGTTCGTATGGCACCCGGAGGGAAGTCCAAACAGACAGCTAAGAGTTGACACAAGGCAGCATGGGTTAAGTCACCCACCATCTTGATGCAGCGTGCGAATTCGAGGTCCAGGCGGATCAAGGTCGTGTAATGCAGGACGCATCGATCAACGTCTGAGAGCCCCAAGCGCGTTGATAGGCGTGCAATGTTCTGGCTCAACACCGAGTCTTCAGGCAGCCCTGGCGCTTGCTCTTCCAGTTCGGCTAACTTGGCTTCCAATCCGGCAATGGCACAGGCCATGGTGTAGCCATCTTTGCGCTCAAAGTCGGTAAAGCCCAGGTGCCGGGCCACCGGAGCTTCGCTGAAACCATGCACAGTCACAAACTCGGCGGCGCCATTGCGGTGCACCAGCGCGCGCAGCATCCACAGGCGGATGACATCTTGGTAGGCTCGGTCGAGGCCGGATGCTTGGTATTTGAGGTCGATGTGCATGAGTCAGCTCCTAGAGATGGGGCTGACTCATTCTCCGAAGGGAGGCGACAACACCTGTCGCAGTCAATCCACCTTTGAAGCTGGGCCCGATGGATTGGCCCGCATCAACTCAGACCATATCGCCGCGCAGCGGCGCGGATGGAGTCAATCATCTCGGCTCTGAGCACAGCCGGTGCCAAGACTTCAATTTGACCCCCCCGGCCCAGCAGCCACCAACGCAACTCCCAGGAGTCCGCAATGGTCACTTGCACCTCAACTCTGCTGTCATCCATCAATGCAAGACTCTGATCAACCCCAAGCGGCGACTCCCGAAGCAGGTCGGCAATCACTTGATCGCATGCCAAGCGAAGTTGAAGCGCAGCTTCGCCTTGGCTGCCAACACCGAATTGGCCGCGCCCATTTTTGAGCGCTGCCTCCAAGCGCAAGTCTTGGGGGACGGTGATGATGTCGGGCCGCACTTCAACGGATCGGAATCTGTGCAGTGCGAACAACTTGGCCACACTGCTGCCGCCATCGCTTGCGACCAGGTAAGACGATCCGCCACGCAAGATCAGGCCAATCGGATGTAACCGATACGCCCGGTCAGGGCCGGAGGGCCCGGGCGCATAGCTGCAATCAATTTGCCGATCATCCAAGAGCGCTAGCGCCACGTTCTTCTGCACCTCCGCATCGATGACCGGGGGCGACATCGGCAAACCCGGAGCAACCGCCTTGACCTTGCTCGGCCAACTGGCAGGCCCAGCCTCGGAACTGAAGCGATTGAGGCAATGCTGTGCCCGAGCAAACAGTGCTTCAAAGCCCTCCAACATTGAGGCCGGCAACGCTGCCTGCAAATGCTGCTGGACCAAGATAAGCATCAGGGCTTCGGGCGTGCTCATGCTGGCAATGCCGCCTGCAGCTTGCTCAGACCACCGCCAACCGTGGGGGCGACCTTTGTCGTTGTGTTCGAGCGGAAAGCTCGTCTGCAGGGTCTTGAGATCCCGCTGAACAGAGCGAAGGTCAACGTCAAAGCCGCGCTCCGCCAGTTGATCACGCAACTCCTTGGGCGTTGCCCAGCGATGGTGGGGAAGCGCCTTCAGCAACTCAAGAAGGCGAGCAAGTGTGTCGTGTTTGGGTTTGGCGGGCATGGGCAACTCCTGCGCCGAATCCTAACGAGGATGGCCCGCGTCGCCGCTTGATTGCGGACAAGTTGGAGCACAAGTGCAGCATGCGACGTGTCTTGTCGCCTACTTCTGCACACTGAAGTTCCCCAACACTTCGCAACTGAGGAGACCAGCCATGCTTTCCAAAAGGCAAAAACTTGCTCTGCTGTGCAGATTGATTCAGTTGCAGGCCCAGGTCATCTGGGTGGATTGCCAGCTTTGCTGGCTTGGCATTCAGCGTCGGGCACTTGACCTGCAAGGGCATTGCATTCGCCTGCATCACGATTGGCGTCAAGGCAGGACCAATCCATGACACCGCGAGATCCTATGGCCTGCCAAGATTCTCAGAGTCCTCAGGCTGTTCAGCAGCATGAAGGTCAGCTCACGGCGAGTGTTCCCCACGTGGTTGTCATCACGGGCATAGGCATGTCGGCTGAAAGTGGCCGATTCCATTTCCGTGATGCTGAACATGGCTTGTGCAAAAACTTCGATCCCGCCGAATGGGCCACAACGCAAGCTTGGCAAATCGCGCAGGCCAGGCTTTGGGCCTGGTACGAATGGAGACGCGCAAAGGTGATGGCCGCGCAACCCAGCGCAGGTCATCTCGCACTCGCAGCGCTGGAGCAGAAGTGCAAGGTGACCGTCATCACGCAAAACGTTGATGACCTGCACGAACGGGCCGGCAGCACCAAGGTCATTCATCTGCAAGGCAGCCTGTTTGCGCCTCGGTGCATAGCTTGTCATCAGCCGGGGCAATTCGCGAGTGATCCTATGCCGCCCGATGAAGTGCTTGGAGAAATCGATCCGCCCACCTGCAAGCATTGCGGCAGCAAGATCCGCCCAGGGGTGGTTTGGTTTGGAGAATCCTTGTCTGAAGACGCTTGGCGCCAGGCAACAGAGGCTCTGGCTTCGGCGGATGTTTTGCTGATCGTAGGCTGCTCAGGCACTTTGGAGGCAGCGAGGGGCCTGCCAATGATTGCCGAAGAACGCGGTGCACTGTATGTGGTGATCGACCCGGACGAAGCTCCTTGTGCCAAGTCCTACTTTGACCAGCTTTGGAGAGCCAATCCTGCTGATGCCTTAGACAAGATCTTGGAGCTGCTTTGAACACGACGCCACTAAACATCAAGGCGAGGTGTAACTGCGATGCTTGACGTCACCGAACCTGAAATTCCGGCTTTGATTCAACGCTTCCCCAGACTGTTTCACGGGCGGGCCCCGCAATGCTGGAGTGCCATTCCGCCCGGATGGCTGGCACTTGTCAGCGATCTTTGTGTTGCGATTGACGGCATGCTTGATGACGCGCAGGCCGAGCGATTTGAGGTTGTCCAAATCAAAGAGAAACTGGCTCGTCTGCGCTTCTACTTTCGGTTCAGCGCAGACGGTGCCGCACCGCCATCACTTGAATTGATCCTCAATGAACAAGTGCGCATGTTGGTCGATGACGCGGCGGGACGTTCGACCAGCACCTGCTTCATATGCGGCGGTGCTGGGCTGCTTGGACAGAGTGATTTTCGAGTTTTGTGCGCTGTGCACAGACGCAGCGCTCAGCCCTAGAGCTCCACTAAGACTTTCACGCAGCGAGCGGCATGAAGGCTTTCATTTTGGGGCACCGTAGCGCTCATCCAAGGTCATGACGCCCTGCTGATCAATCGTTCGTTCCCACTTTTCAAAACCGAGGTGGTCTACTGTGAGCCCATGGATTCCCGGCTACGCATGGAAGAACGACAAGTTCTATTGCTTTGACCAGGCCAGCGTCTTGGTGCTGCGCCTATGGCCAGAGATGAGAGCTTGGCGCCGAACTCGCACCAAGCCATGGAATCCCACCCGGAAATGGGCAGACAAACTGCTGTGCGGCGTGCCCTTGGCGCCCGGCCGACTTGAACAGTTGCAAGTCTTGAAGTCGGACTTCGTCGGCCCACACCCTGAGCTACTCGCGCGGAGTGACTTCTTTCGGTCCAGTGAAATCTGCCTGAGCGCCTTTGGCTCGATCCCGACTCGTGAGCGTGAGATCGCAGCAAAGTTTGTTGATCGGCGTTGGCATGTACTCGCCATGATGGCTCGCTGCCCAGGGGCCACCGACCTGCTGCAGGCGAATCCCGCACTCGGGTTTGCGCTGGCCAGTCATTGGATTCTGCGTAAGCCCGCCGTTAAGCAACCTATGCGCGCGGCTCGGGCCCTTTTGAAGAGGCCTCAGTCAGCGATTCTGGAGTGGCTGGGTTTTGACCCAAGCGAGCGCGTTCGACGCATCTTGAAACGCATCGCCCCAAGCGCCTTGGAAGCGCGCCGGTTATCGCAAATGCAAGCGGCACTGAATCGACCAGAGGTGCAGTCCTTGCTCGCGCATTTACCTTTGATTTCAAAGGACGTCCTACGATTCATCTGCTTTGACGAGACCTGCGGGCGGGTCACCGCTTCATTTCTTCATGAGTTGTCGTCTGAGGCTGAAAGGCGACGTCTTGACCCGTTGATACCTCCTTTCAGAATCGATGAGCCCGAGCGCTTTCATCTTTACTTGGATGCCCGCCGCATGGCACTGGAAATGGGTCGAGAGATCCCCGCTCAATTGCGCTCGACCAAGCATCTGGAGCGCTGGCACGACGAGATGGCGGAGGTACTCAACCGGGCCAATGATGCGGGCGCAGAGCAGATGCGTTCAGTCATTCGGAAGTTGAACTTCGGCCCGCCACCATTGCCGGGTACATCCGACATCCAAGCTCTGGAAACAGGCGATGAACT
>CAMFGY010000054.1 GCA_945952065.1 uncultured Burkholderiales bacterium
AAATGCCAGTAAAGCGCTGGCTGCTGAACCCCCAGCCGGAACTGACCCCACAAGGGAAATCACCCTCAGCCCCGGCGAACACAGCGAACTCATCCGGGCCATCATCGAGGACTTCGCGCCCCGCTTTGCGCCGGGTAGCGTGCTGGTCTATGCCGGTGACACTGGCGACAAGTGGGGCTACTTCGATGCCGCGCTGCTGGCCGAGCTGGGCGTGGACGTGGACTCACACGGCAAGATGCCCGATGTGGTCTTGCACTTCACCGAGAAAAATTGGCTGCTGCTGGTGGAGTCCGTCACCAGTCACGGCCCGGTCGATGGCAAGCGCCACGCCGAACTCGCCAAGCTGTTTGCCGGTTCCAAGGCTGGCTTGGTCTATGTGACCGCCTTCCCGAACCGCTCCATCATGGGCCGCTACCTTGGCGAAATCGCATGGGAGACGGAGGTGTGGGTGGCCGATGCCCCCTCGCACCTGATCCACTTCAACGGTGTGCGCTTCCTTGGCCCGTACCCAAACGAAGAATAGCAAGCATGTGACGCAATGACGTTTTGACGTCATTGCGTCAAAACGGCTTGACGCCGTTTTTTGTTGGCATATAATGACGTCAAGACGCCATGAAGGCTTGACGTAGGGACGCCATGAAAAAGATAGCTTTTCTCGCCCAAAAGGGCGGCAGCGGTAAGACAACGCTTGCAGTGCATACGGCCGTAGCTGCCACCGAGGCGGGCGAGAGCGTCGTCGTCATCGACACCGACCCGCAAAAGAGTGCCACCGTTTGGGGCGATGCTCGTTCCCAGGAGGCGCCCATTGTTGCGACTGCTGCTGCTTCCGAGCTGGGGCGCGTCCTCGAGGCCGCCGACCAGGAGCGCATGACCCTGGCGATCGTAGACACCGCGCCCCATGCGGCCCCAGACGCAACGCGCATCGTGCGCGCTGTCGATCTGGTTGCTATTCCAGTGCGTCCCACCGCTTTCGACATTGCCGCCGCCGGCAGTGCCGTCGATATCGTCAAAGCGGCCGGCGTTCGCGCCGTGTTCGTCCTATCGGCCTGCCCGTTCCGATCCCCTGAAATCGCAGAAACCCGAACCGTCTTGGCCGAATACGGCTTGCCGATCGCGCCGGTCGAAATCATCGACCGTAGAGCCTTCGCGCGAGCCGTGGCCACCGGCCGGGCCGTGACTGAGTTCGAGAGCGACGGCAAGGCCGCCACTGAAATTCGCGCCCTTTGGGCGTGGCTTAAGGAGCAAATGCAATGAACAAACCAACAGGGCTTGCAGCCTTCACCCGTAAAGGGGCCGCTTCCGCACAGCAAACCGCAACAGCCCAGGAGCCGGGCGCCGAGCAGTCGGCAGAAACCCGTCAGCGTGGACGAGGGAAAGGCGACGTGGTTGCCCTGACAGTACGCCTGCCGCGTGCCGAGTGGGAGCGTGTGCACCAGCTCGCCGTCTCCGAGGGCGTCAGCATTCAGTCGCTTGCTGTTGATGGACTGTCGAAGGTTTTTGCTGAGAAGGGTTTGCCGACGCTATCCGTATGACGCTATGACGCCATAGCGTCGTGGCGTCATAGCGTCATAAATTCCCAACGTGGCGCGGGATAAAGCGCCGCATATCTGACCGCAATGGAGGTTATTGAAATGGCATCCGCGAACATCCTGGCCGGCTTCAAGCCGGAAACCGTCGAGCTGCTACACAGCTTCGCGGCCTACGTCGACGAAATCGACGGAACCGAGGCCACACCGACCGAGTTGGCCTTGAGCTTGATCGAGGCAGATGGCCGGCCGGGCGAGTTCCAGGCCGAGCAGATTGTCGGCGCTGTGCTGGCTGAGCATCGCCGCTTTCAGCGCTGGTTGCGCGATCGTAGGACGGTGTTGATGCAAGACGGCTGGCAGGCCTGGGCCGTGCGTAACGCGAGAGCCGGCAGAACGGCCGCGTTCGCGGTATGAGAGCGGCGCTATCGAGTGCGGACACACTCGGTAGCGCCTTACCAGGGCATACGGAAAGGAACCGAAAGCACATGGCTACTGACCATTTTACGGACTTACCAGCGGCAGCGCGACTATGAAGAAGATCAGTGAAGTAGGCGCGCAGCCGTCCCCTGCCGAATTGCGCAAATGGCGCGAGGGATACCGGCACTACCTCGAGGCGAAGGGCTTGACGCCCGATCAGGCGGCCGACATGGCCGCCAAGGTGGCTTATCGCCCCGATCAGTACCCCACCGACTCAGCGACGACGCTGCCACTGTTCCAACTCACAGCGCCACCGGCCGCGCCGGCGCCAACTACACAGTCGAAGGCAGAGGCTTCGCCGGTAGCTGACACCCGACCAGCGAAGGCCAAACCAACAAGAACACCCAAGGCTGAGACACCCGCCCCGGAGGTGATTCCACCAAAGCCAAAGACGACCCCGACAACACCGCGCGAAGCGCGACTAGTCAAAACGGCCGCAGAGATCGCCAGCGAGCGCCCGGACGATGATGATCGCGGCTACATGCACTCGATCATGTGCCAAGTTGGCTTGCCTCGATCGAAGGTAGACGCCACATCGTTCGAGAGACATTCAGGCGGTGCAGCACTCCTGGTAGAAGCGGGGAAGCTGTGGGATGGCAAGCAGTTCGTTCAGCAGCCCATCCCCTACGGCCCCATGCCGCGCCTGATGCTGGCTTGGATGAACACCTATGCTGTGCGATTCAATACGGCAGAGATCCCGGTAGGGGATAGCGCGAGCGAGTTTCTGCGGATGCTTGGCAAGACCCCGAACGGGGGGAGAAACAGCGTTTACACGACCTTCCGCAAGCAGGTTCAGGCCTTGTCGGCTTGTCGGATCACCCTAGGCTTCAACGCCAACGGACGCGCGCACACCTACGAAGGAAAGCCCATCAAGCATTTCGAGGCGTGGATCGCTTCAACAGAGGAACAGCGCCCCTTGTGGCCCGGTTCAGTAACCTTCTCGGATGACTACTACCAAACCTTGAAATCTCATGCGGTACCGCTCGATTTGCGCGCCTTCATGGAGTTGAAAGGCTCTGCGCTTGCGATGGACGTTTACACCTGGCTAGCCCAGCGACTACACCGCATCGAAGGTAGGCCCGTCGTTCTGCATTGGGCGAGTCTGCGCGAGCAGTTCGGCCAGGAGTACCAAGGGAAAGACCCCGACAAAGACTTCAAGAAGAAGTTTTTGCATGCCTTGCGCGCCGTGCTCGCTGTGTACCCTCAAGCACGAGTCAAGCAGGTGACGGGTGGCGTGATGCTGATGGCCTCGCCGCCGCCGATCCCCTTCAAAGGTTCATAGCCTGATGCCCGGCCCACGCGTCGCCGTGGGCTTCATTGGTGACAAAAAACCAACCAGGTGCATGCACTTTGACACCATGCCTAATCAGACCCCCCCTCCGCCACAAGGCTGCGTCAGCCTTGGCCGGAAGCGCCCCCCGTCAGCCTGTTGGCAAGCCTGTTAGTTGGTGAAGTTGTCCACGCCTAATCAGACCCCCCCGCCATGCCTAATCAGACCCCCCAAGGGTGCGTTTTCCATGCCTAATCAGACCCCCTGATCGTGCCTAATCAGACCCCCCCTAAACCGATAGGTTATGCCTTTAGTTTTTACCTTTATCTTTAACCGATAGTTGGAGGGCCGCTCGCTGTGGAAAACGCAGCGCCCACCAAAGGCCGCTCCGCCTCTTAGGGGGCAAGCCCCCTGCCGGCTCCTACGGGCCGCAAGCGGCCCTCCGCCCGCGCCTTCGGCGCTCCCCGCCCGGCATACCCCCGCGCCGGCTGTAGCCGTCGCAATAAGTGGTTCGCTGCGCTCACAGGGTGATTGAGTCCCGGCGCTGCTGCGCCGGGGCGCTCGCCTCGACCACCTGGGCAAATCGAAAAGCATGAACCCCAAGACCTCGATAAGTGGTTCGCTTCGCTCACAAAGCTGATTGAAGGGCGCGCAAGCGCGCATACCGACCAACAAGCCCCCGCAGAACTACCGGCGATCGCGGATGATCCGCCGCCGCCCCTTGGGCGGGAGAAAGAAAACCCCCAGCACACCACCGCTCGAGCGCGGCCAGTCTAGGCCGCCGTGCCGGCAAGCCGGCCCGCCGACCAAGACCCGGACAAATCGGCCTCGCCGTGTCCGCAAGCGGCCCCGCCGATGCCTCAGCCGGGCGCGTGTGCGCGCTGGCCGTGAACCGTTGGAGGTGCGCGAAAGGACAAAAACCGTCTGCAAAGAAGGGCGGGCGACCGGCTTGGCTTTGAATGGCCGCCAGAGGCCCGCAAAGAGCGCAGAACCGCACGGCCGCCGCCGACCCACCCCTAACCACCACCGAGCCGGAAAACGCGCCAAAAGCCCGGAAATCGGCCCGCGAACCATCAACGGGCACGCGGCGATTCTGGTTTGGCGACAGTTGCGAGCTGGCCAGGATTGAACTTGTCACCAAAACCGCGCCGGCCGGGCATGTATTTCGGCTGTAGGCTTGTATTTTGTAGTATGTAGTAGTATCATACAACATACTACACCATACAAAGGAGCGCAGAAATGGCGGTGACCAAGGAGCAGATTTTCGAGGCGGCCGACCAGATCGCCGCCGCTGGCCAGCGGCCTACCCTTGAGGCCGTGCGGCAGATCGTCGGCGGCAGCTACACGACGATTTCGCCAGCGCTCAACGAGTGGAAGAACCGGCAGAAGGTCAACACCGCACCTTTGCGCGAGCCGGCACCGCAGGCCGTAGCTGATCGACTGGCCGAGCTTGGGGCGGACGTGTGGGCCATTGCCCTCGAGCTGGCAAACAGTAGGCTTGCCACAGAGCGGGAAGCGTTGGAGAAAGCCCGCGCCGACATGGAGGCCGCCCAGGCCGAGGCGACCGAGCTGGCCGATAAGCTGGCCGGAGAGGTTGAGGCTTTGTTGGCTGATACCGAGGCCAAGGCGGCCAAGCTGGCCGCGATCGCGGCCGAACTCGACCAAGCGAAGGCCAACAACGCCCGCTTGCAAGCTGACAACGACACCTTGCGCGCCGAGAGCGCCACGCAGGCCGCGCGCGTCATCGAGATCGAGAAGCGAGCCGACGACCTCAAGGCCGAGCTATTGCACGTCCACCAAGAGGCCGAGCAGGCCCGCGCCGAGAGCGACCGCTTGCGGGCCGAGCTGGCCGCCACGAAGGCCAAGGCCGAGGCCGCCGACGCCTCGCACCAGGAGCAACGGCAAGCCGCCGCCAAGGAAGCGCATCGCGTCGCGGAGCGCATGACCAAGGCCGAAGCAGAGCGCGACACGGCGCGCGCAGACGCCAGCAAGGCACGCGAGGAAGCGGCCAAGCTGCGCGGCCAGATCGAGGCCGTGCAGACCCAACATGCCGAGCTTATGGCCCTGTTGAAGCCGAAAGCCGAACCGGCCAGCGCCGGCACAAAGGCCAAGAAGGGCGGTTGATGGTGACAGCCGCGGCGACCAGGTGCGCCGCTTTTGTCACCAAAAGAAAAGGGCGGGTTGCCCCGCCCTTCCCTGCTACTGATCGCCGGCCCGTCAGGCCCGCGCGACCCACTCAAGCCCGCTTGTGTCGCCAAACTCCCCGGCCTGCAAGCGCGCCTCGAGCCGCCGCAACGGTGGCGACACGTCGCCATCCAGTTCGCGGGCAGTCTCGATCATCACCAAGGCCAAGCGCGGCTCACCCGCGCGAGCGACGGCTTCCAGCTCGCCAGCCTGTTGCCACCCTTCCCGGTGCGGCATGAACTCGATTACTTGACCCATAGTGAGATCCTTTTCCCCGCCCCGAGGGGCGGAAGCGGTTACTTGCTGCCGCCCTTCAAGCCAGGAAACGTGCCGCGTGGATTGACATACTTGGTCACAGCTTCGACCTGTGCCGTCGTTGTGTCTTTCTGCTGTTGCTGTGTTGCCAGGAATGCGTTTTGCGCCTGCATTTGGGCCATGATGAGGCCGCGCAGCTTCTGCAATTGAGCAGCCTGTTCCACCGCGATCTGCGTGCCGACTTGCAGTGCTTGAAGCTGTCCGACGGAGCTTTGCGACATGGAGCGCAGTTGCGCCAATGTTCCTTCTTCTGTAGCGAACTGGTTGAACTGCTTGTTCGCCGCAGCCAACGATCCCTTGATCGAATCCATCGAGCGTTTTGACCAGTCCTTGTATTGCGTCACGAAATCGCCGGCCTTCTTGAAACCTGTATAGGTGTTCTCGAACTGCTGAACCACGTTTGAGGCCGCAAACGACAGCGCTTGCCCTTGAGCGGCTACCTGCTGCAAGGCCATCAAGTCCTGCTGAATCGGCCCCCAAATCTGGTTCGGGATGTTTTGCAGGTTGGTCAGCATCGTTTGATACTGCTGCAACTGCGTCGCGAGCTGCTGGGCCTGCTGGGCAACTTGCGTCACCAGTTCGGCATTGTTGAGAAGCTGGGTGATTTCCGTGGCGCCGGCCACCGCGCCGCTCGCATGTGCGACCGGGGAAACAAGCGCCGAGGATGTGACCAGGGAAAGAGAAACGACAGAGGCAATCAGTTGTTTACGCATGGGATAGGTTCCTTTTTTCACTTGTGAGAATCAATCACGGCCGTGATCGAGCTTGATATGCACGGTTCCGCCGCCGCCCTGATCGTTGGGAAGGTGCGGAGGCTTCACGTTCTTCAGGCGTTCGATGAGGCCGGGTTTCCTCTCCTTGTCTTGGGGGGGCTGATTGGTGGTTTCGCCGCTCGCTCCGCCGATGCTGTTTTCAGCATTGCCGGGCGTCAGCATTTCTTGGCCTAGGGCATCAGACACCCCAGGCGTAGCCATCTCCTGTTCAAGTGACGCACTACCGGGTTGTGTTGTTGCTCCTTGCTGCGCCGAGTTGGTAGGGCTGGCCGTTGAGGTCGGTGCGCTAGGGTTTGCAGGAGACGGCGTTGCCGATGCTTGCGCATGACCCACTGTTGACGGCGTAGCACTGGAGCCGGTACCTGTTGCGGTCGCTGGTTTGTCTGTCGATCCTCCGGCCAAAGTTGTCCCGCTGCCATTTGCGGTTGTTGTCGGAGGTGGCGCCGCAGGGGAAGCGGATGCAGAGGAAGTAGCGCTACCGGCCGCTTTGTCGCTGCCTTGCTGTCCGCTGCCGCTGTCTGCTGCTGCCGAGCTTGTGCTGTCGCCGTTGGGTGTGGTGGCTGGCGGAGCCACTGATACAGGCGTATCACCTGGGCCGGATGAACTAGGGGCACTGCTGCTAGGTGTGCTGGGCAGGCTGGGCGGTGGAACGGCGGGCGCTGATGTTGCAGCCTTCAACGAAGCCGATCCACCAGGAGCGCTGCCGGATGCGCCCAATCCGCCAACACTGCCACCACCGGCCGCCGCGCCGGCCAGTTGTTTGCCTGCTCCACCGCTTGGGCCACTGCCCGAGCCACCAAGGCTTGCAGCCTTTTTCAGTAGGTTGCCAACGCCACCCGCTGCGCCGGCCGCCAGCGCTACGCCACCAGCCGCAACGCCTCCCATAACACCGGCTGCCGCACCTGCCGTAAGGGAAGGAGCACCACCCAGCATCGACCCGGCCAAGCTGGGGATCGACCAGGAAATGAACACAAACAGGAGCGATCCCGCCAGAACAAAGAAGCAGTTGCGCAGGAAATCATCGTTACCAGCTACCCCGGCTGCCAGGAGGTTCGACCAGCTATTGGCCGACGTCATGCCGACCCCGATCACCAGATAGAGAATCAACAACTTCACGCCAACGGACACGGCGTAGCCGAGTACCTTTTGCACAAAGTCTGTCGTCCAGCGTGAGCCGCCGAAGCCGAGGAATAGAACGCCGGCACCGATCACGATGTAGCTTTCGATCAGGGCGATTAGCAACTGACCGGCAATGATGACGAAGCACAACATGATCAACAGCGCGCAAACGCCCGCGATGATCCCAACCACGATTGCCTCGACCAAGCCTAGGTTGGTAATGCTCTCAAGAATTCGGAAGGCGCAATCGAGGCCTGCCGTTACCACGTCGGACGGAGACAGCGAACCTGTACCGCCAGCCGTTTGGCCGGCTTGCACGAAGCTATCCACGATGGCCGGAATCCAAGTTCCAGCGTTCAGCAGAATCGCGTAGTACACGCCGAGCGTCATGATCTTGCGGATCAATGCGGCCGTGAACGAACTCAGGTTGTCTTTCTCGAAAGCCCACATGGCGGCTGCCCATGTGACCTCGATAGCGGCTAGAAGTCCGAAAAGGGTATTGGCGTAACCGAACAGCGGGCCAAACCAGCCGGCCGCAGCATTCTTGTAGTCCATGCCCATCTGATCGAACATGCCCGGATTGGCAGGCGCTGCGGATGCAGAGAATGCGACCAGGAGCAAAACGAGCGCAGTCAGGTAGGGAGCGGCCTTGCCGAGTCCTGGCCAACGAATCGGCCCGCTCTGCTTTCGCGCCTCACCGATCAGTGACCATAAGGTTTTCAGCTTGGCTTGCGCGTCATCGACGACACGGTAAAGCAGCCAGATCGAACCGCCGAAGGCAGCTAGCGCGACCAGGACATGAAGGAGAGAAGCGTTCATCACTGCCCTCCTTTCAAGTCGGCTGATCCACCTTTGAACGTCTGGCCTTGAGCGCCTTCGCTACCCGCCATCAGAACGGTCAAGCAGCGGGATTCGTCATCAAGGCTGGGCCGTGTACCGGCGCGGCGAGCTTGAGTGCTGATCTCTGAGCACTCTTTACGCATGACTGCGAGCTGGGCTGGATTCGCCTTGAGCTGAGCTTTCAAAACCTCATCGACTTGCGGTGCCTTGGGCTGTTGAGGGTTCTCAGCCGTTCCACTGGTTGGGTTATCGGCCTGTTTGCCGCAGCCCACGAGCGCCACCACAGCTAAGGTCAGGAGTAGTGCTTTACGCATGGCGGCCCCCTTTCAGCAGCTCATGAAGTTTGAGCGTGCCAGCGATCGCGAATAGGGCCACCACCGCAGCGGGGCCAGTCAATAGATTGAAGGCTGCGGCCACGCAGATCGCGGAGGCTGTGAAGGATGCGACCAGAATCATCGCTTTGGTTCGATCCAGGCGCATCCGTTGGGCGACTGGCACGACTTCGCGGAATTCGGCATCAATGATGATCGGTTCGCGGGATGCGGCCGATTTGGTGTGCAAGGCTTTCATGGCGAGTAGTTCCTTTCCGTGTTGATGAACACGGCTTGCCATGAAGAGCAGGGGAGACTGACAGCACGGCAAGCCCTCGCGGTTGACTTCGCCACCGCTGGCTGGCCTCGTGCTGATGAACCATGCAACAGGCTTTCACCTGCCAGCTTTGAGCACACCCAGCTCAATAGCTGCGAACGCGGATTGCGTTCGGTTTAGGTTCCGTCTCTCTCGTGGTGTCGGGCCTTTCGTCCTGACACTAACGCCAGCGACCTGGGCAGGCTTCCTACTGGCCTGCGGGTACTACCGCTGGGGCTACCTGCCGCAGGGCAGGTGCTCGTTCTTCAAAAGTTTCTCGCGAGAAACTTTCGTGCAAAGGCCCGGAAGGGCCAGAGCTTGCGTAATTTATACCACCATGCTACAACATCGGCAAGTAAAAAGCAAAGGCTTAAACAACAGGACAAGTCGCGTAATGGATACACAAAATAGGGGCGCTTCGCTTCCCTCTTTTGTGATCCACCGGGCCAAATCAATCCGCCTTCGGCTACTCGATTTGTCCCTTTACGGTCTTGCTCAGGGCGAAGCCCCGAGACCCCCACAGCAGCCCGCTGGGCTGCAACAGCCGGCGCTGTCGCCCTCAAAGTTTCTCGCGAGAAACTTTTTCAGCGCCGCTGAACGTACCCGCGCGCCCTTCCTGGAAGGGCAGGAAAGAGCAAATGAAGGACAAGGACACAGAGAACAAAACGGCGCAGTTCCGCATTCGGCTCACGCCGAGCGAGAAGGCCGTCGTTGAAAAGAACGCCAGCGAGGCCGGCGTCACCATGAGCGAATACCTGCGCCGCCGAGTGCTTGGCCACCGTGTCATGTCTCGAGCGGATGAAAAGACCATCAATGAGCTACGTCGCATCGGTGGCCTGCTAAAGCAGACACACAACGTCACCGATGGCGTATTCAGCCGTGAGACGGCTGCCGCCTTGCGTGAGATCACCGACGCGATCAAGCGTGTCGCTGCCCGAGGTGATGAGTCTGGAGGTGAGGCGTAATGCTGGCCCCCATCCCCCCCAAGCGCCGTGATGGTGGCAGTAGCTTCGGCAAGCTGAAAAAGTACCTGACCGAAGACGTTGATAAGGAGACCGGGGAGCTTTTATTCCGGGGCGACTACTTTCTATCGGATGCCCTGCTGTCCTTTGAAACTGCTGAGGATGAAATGCGTGGGGTTGCGGCGGAAAACGCCCGCTGTGATGACCCGGTTTATCACTACATCATTGCTTGGCAGGAGGGTGAGCGGCCTACCCGAGAACAGTGGGAGGCAGCAGCCAAAAAGACCTTGGAAGATTTGGGGTTTGCCGAACATCAATACCTCGCTGTGGTGCATGACGACACCGACCACTTTCATGCTCATGTGATGGTGAACCGAGTGCACCCGGAGACATATAAAGCGCACTACCCCCAGTTCAGTAAACGCACCCTGGACAAATCGATGCGTGAAATCGAAGCCGGCCAGGGGTGGAAGGAATCTCGTGGTCTTTACCGCTGGGATGCCGCTACGGGCAAGGCTGTAAAGACTGAGCCGGAACTGTTGGCCAAGTACCGTGCGGAGCGAGAGCAACAGCGGTTAGAGCTATCTACTGGCAAGGCCGCAAAGATGGAGCTGTATAGCGATGCAGAAAGCTTGCAGGCCTATTGCAAAGGCTTGCCGGCCCGCGAGCTAAAGGCAGCGCTGCAACGTGACGGCGCAGGCTGGGACGATGTTCACGCCGTTCTGAAAAAGCATGGTCTTGAGTTGAAAGCCGGCGACAAGGGGGGCTACTCGGTCAAGGCGATCGACCAGGATTTGGCGGTCAAAGCCAGTGATGTATTCCGATCAGACTTTGCAGGGAAGGCGAACCGTGAGCGACTGGCTGCAAGGCTTGGGCCATTCAGGCCGGCTAGTGACCAGGTGCAGGCCATCACAATGGAGAAGGCCTACAAAGATACACGCCAGCCGCTCAAGCGTGACCCCGAAAAGCGGGCTTTGCAGAGAGAGGCCAGAGCGCAAGCGCGAGCGCAGCTCAAGGCTGAATATGCTGCATATAAGAGAGAGGCCAGCAAGAATCGGGTGCCGCTCCAGGACGAGGCGAAGAAGCGCTATCAAGCCTTGGCCAGCATGTCCAAAGCAAGACGAGACGAAATACGACGGGCGACCATGACGCCAGAGGCCAGGAAGGCGGCGCTATCTGTTGCGGCGATGGAGGCGATCAAGGAGCGTGAAGCCCTGCGTGCAGAACTGGCTACTGCCCGACTTGCCGTGAAACCTCAGACTTATCGGGAATGGGTTGTCGATCGTGCGGCCGAAGGGCAGGACGCAGCAATCAGCCAGCTTCGAGCTTTCGACTACCAGGACAAACGGAGAAAGAAAGAGCGCGACCAGGAAGAGGCAGAGCACGCCTTCGCCAACACCATCCGACTGGCTCAACCTGGGCAGCTCGACCCGGTTGCCCGTCGCATCCAGGGCGTTACTTGGCAGGTCAACAAGCGTACTGGTGACGTGACCTATCAGATCGCAGGGCGTGATGCCTTCACCGATCACGGCAATCGGCTTGTGATGGCAACTCGTAGCAATGCCGTGGAGCAAGACAGCCTTGTGGTGGCGATGAAGTTGGCCCGGCACAAGTACGGCACCACATTGGCACTTACCGGCACCGATGCTTTCAAGCGGCAATGCGTGGAAGCCGCTGCAAAAGCGCGCCTTGATGTGACGTTCTCTGACCCTGCCTTGAACGCTTTGCGGCAGCAGCTCGAGCAGCCGCGAATCCAATCACCCGTCGCGTCACAGATCGGTGGGCTGGATGCACTCAAGCAGCGCTATGCCGCCGAGGGTGTTCAGCTCTACACCACGGCCGAGAAAGCGCCTGTTTCCCTGAATGTTGGTGGAAAGGTGCAGCCTTGCTACTCAGGCCAGATCGTGGAAGTCAGCGATCGCCACGTAATCCAGAAGATTGGCGCGAACGTGGCGATCGCGCATGAGCGCGGTCGCTTCGACGTGCAGCCTGTTGTGGGCAAGAGCGTCAAGATTGTCTATGCGGACGGCAAGGCCAGGAATGTCGAGACGATGGCAGTCAATCGCGACCGACATCGTGGGCGCTGATGTGTCCAGGAAACGGTCGTTTTCTGGACAGTCTGCAGGTGTCATTTTCAGAAGACGACTGCACCAGACAACGCGGTTTGAAGGCTGTTGTGCAGTCGTCTATTGAACGAACAGTATCAGGAGTCCGCTGCACGAATGATGACCTCAAGCCGGTTCTGGTCGCGCTGGCGACCGATCAGCCCCTGGATGTGCGATACCGCGACCACGATCTTTCCGGCGATTGGGCGGGCTACCGCGAATGCCACATCAAGCCCGACCTGCTGCTGATCTACCGCAAGTCCGACGCCGACACCCTGCGACTGGCGCGGCTTGGCTCCCATAGCGAGCTGTTCGGCTGATGCCAGTCGCCTTGTCCGCCAAACGATCATTAGTCGGCCATGCCGGACACTGTCCAGCAAAGTTATTGCACAACGGGTTGTCGGACATTAAGATAGGCGGACGGAATGACGGACAAGAGAGGCGGCAAATGGCACTGATCGGCTATGCGCGGGTATCGACGGCGGAACAGGACACCGCCTTGCAGACGGATGCGCTACGCAAGGCAGGCTGCGAGCGCGTTTTCGAGGACACGGCTTCCGGGGCCAAGGCCGACCGCCCCGGCTTGGCTGATGCGCTGGCCTACCTGCGCGACGGCGACGTGCTGGCCGTCTGGCGGCTGGATCGGCTCGGGCGCTCTATGCCGCACCTAATCGAAACGATAGGCGCGCTGGAAGCGCGAGGCGTCGGCTTCCGTTCTCTGACGGAAGCCATCGACACCACCACGCCAGGCGGGCGGCTCATCTTCCACGTGTTCGGCGCGCTGGGCCAGTTCGAGCGCGACTTGATCCGCGAGCGCACCAAGGCCGGGTTGACTGCCGCCGCCGCTCGTGGGAGGAAGGGCGGGCGAAAGCCGGTTGTCACCGCCGACAAGTTGCAGCGAGCGCGGGAGCACATCGCCAACGGGCTTAATGTCCGAGAGGCCGCTACACGGCTCAAGGTGAGCAAGACGGCCCTGTACACCGCGCTGCAATCCACCAGTGCAGCCGACTCCTGATATTCCGTGCAGTCGTCTTCTGAAAATGACAACAAGGTCATTTTCCACGTCAACAAGGACGTGAAGATCACCTACACCGGCGTCGAGCTGCGGGCCGACGATGACGAACTGGTGTGGCAGCAGGTGTTGGAGTACGCGAAGCGCACCCCTATCGGCGAGCCGATCACCTTCACGTTCTACGAGCTTTGCCAGGACCTGGGCTGGTCGATCAATGGCCGGTATTACACGAAGGCCGAGGAATGCCTGTCGCGCCTACAGGCGACGGCGATGGGCTTCACGTCCGACCGCGTTGGGCACCTGGAATCGGTGTCGCTGCTGCACCGCTTCCGCGTCCTGGACCGTGGCAAGAAAACGTCCCGTTGCCAGGTCCTGATCGACGAGGAAATCGTCGTGCTGTTTGCTGGCGACCACTACACGAAATTCATATGGGAGAAGTACCGCAAGCTGTCGCCGACGGCCCGACG
>CAMFGY010000055.1 GCA_945952065.1 uncultured Burkholderiales bacterium
GCCGCCACATTGGCAAAAGCCTTGGCCGACACGCGATAGCGCCGCAGAGGGCTGACAGGCACGATCCGCGCGCTGTAGATGGTGGACTCCACCCCTGCCGCTGTAGAGCCAACCGCCGTGCCACCGGGGACACCAACCACGCCGACCTCAAACGCCCCACCCGTCCACTCCGAAGCCAGCGAGCACTCGGGATTGGCGTTCAGCGCACCGCCTCGCGGCAAGCCCACATTGCTGTTCAGCCACCCGCTGTCCGGGGTGATGTCCCCCGAAGCCAGCTTCCCTCCGCTCTGCAGGATGACGCGACCGCCAGGAGCGCGAATCGTCACCTGGCCGTCGAAGTAGCTGTTGCCAGAGATGTTGATTCCATTGAACCAAGCCTGGCCATCCGGCTGGATGCGCCACCCCGAGATGCCATAAACGTAGTTGTTGCTCTTGAGAGTGCCACCAACAACTCCCGAGCCCACGGATAGCTTGTCGGCGCTGATGTTTGCGATCTGCGCGTTATCCACGGACAGGTTGCTCATCACGCCGTTCATGGCGAGCAGGTACTGAGTGACGGTGTAGCCAACGGCCAGCGCGCCATACTTCTCGGCGTTCTTCACCTTCCCTGAAGACAAATCAACGGCACCTTCTGCCAGTGCGGCGGCCTCAACAGCCAGCGGGGCGAGGTCAGCATTCCCAACCTTCCCTGTCTGAGCCACAACACCCTGAGCACCGCCTGCGATGTTCACCGACATGCGCCCGGCCTTGGTCACATGGACAGCCCAAAGGTGCCAGACGGTCGCGAACTCAGACGCAAGGGCATAGAAGCTCTGCGTGCCTTCGATGGTCGCCACGATGGCACCGGTCCCGGGGAACGTAACTGCATCGCCACCGGGTGCGCGCTTGACGCCATAGATCAGCGTGAAAGCATTGCCGCCGCCTTGCGTGTAGGTCGGCACATCGAACTCGATGAACACGACATTCACCCCACCCATGGCGCGGAGGTTTGCCACATCGGGCGGCGGAGTCAGATCCGGTGTCGGGCTGGTTCCACCGCCCGAGCTACCGCCGCCCGGGTTCACCACCACCACGGTCCCGCCGCCGCCCGAACCACCCTGCACCGGGCTGGTTCCTCGCGCACCAGAAACCGCCTGCACATGCTCGCGCATCGCCACCAGCACCTTGCGCAGATCCGGCGCAACACCTTCCGGGATGGCGGGAATGTCCTTGAGGCGAACCGCCGTGTTCTTGGTAGCGGCCATCACAAGTCCTCCATGTCTTCGGCGGCACGCAAGGCCTGCACTCGGCCGGCGCACTGCAGCTCAAACTGAACCCGCTCCCCCAGGTTGCCGAAAGTGGGGCGGAATGCGGCCGAGGAAGTCACAAGCCGCGTCATGCGCAGGGTGCCATCCACCCACATCTTTACCGTCACCGGCCATGCCGAGGCCTTCACCTCCATGGCGGCCAGGCTGCACGGATAGGGCAAGGTGAACACCTTTGACTTGACGGAGGCCGTCATGGCGGCGCCGACATCCCAGCGCTTGATGTTCTTGCCGTCCAAGACGAAGACCACATCCCCCTTCGGGTCACGGTACACGGCGTCATACCCCTTGCTGAGCGAGTAGAAGCCGACTCGATTCTTGGGGTCCAAGATGAACCCTCGCCGCACTCCCTGACCATCGGTGTAGAAGCAGACATAGCGCCCCTTGTGCTGGCAGGCCGCCATCGTGCTCGGGTTCATGGCCTGCCATTGCTCGGGCGTGATGAGCTGATCCGTCAGCAGCTGGAACCCACCGTCGCCATACCAGCACAAGCCCTGCTCCGAGGCCCAGGCCACCCCGCGCTGCTCCTCGCCCTCGTTGAACTCGACCACCGAGGCCGCCGAGCTGCAGGGGCGATTGATCTTGGCCGGCTCGTCATCCATGGCCGCCGGGTCGTTGCCGGCGAACAGCACGGCATCGCCACCGGTCAGCACAATGCCGCGCTGTCCCCAGACACCAATCGCCACCGCCTCATCGGAAAGCCCGATCTCGTAGCGCAGCGGCCATGCATAGTGCTTGTACGGCTCGCAGATTCGCATGGCCTTGCCCGAGAGCATCGCCAGCATGCCGCCCCAAAGCCGCTTGATGCCGAAACCATCGGTCGGAGGCGGTCGCCAGCCTTCCGTGCTCAGCGCATCGGCGCCGATGGCTCGGGCATCGCCAATCGGGTTTGCTGGCGTACCGCCAAGCACCGTCCATTCACGAAAGAAGAAATATTCGAAGCCTCCGGCTCCATCAGACACACCCTTGTAGAGCCGCACCAACTCGATGTTGTAGCCGCCCTGAGGCGCCTGGAAATTGCCCAGATTGAACGTCGCCCCAGGCTTGGCAAGCGGCTGATTGCTCGGCGGCGACGGCGCCGACTCCCAGCCCTGCGTGGTGACGTAGGTGTAGACGAAGGCCGCAGCTGCTTCAGTTCCGACGCCATCGACGGCAATCGCCACGGTCAGCGGCAGGGTCGGCGCCGGCACGCCCAGCAGGCGCGATCCCTGCGGGTATGGCGCGCCACCGGTCAGGCCCAGGATCGTGTCGGTCCACTTCGGGGCGCCATCGCCCGTGTAATAGGTGCGCTCGTTGGTGTCCGTGGCCTCAAAGCCGCGCACAAGATCCACGCGGTTGGTGAAGCTGTACCAGTAGTCGGACTCGCTCTTGATGGCCTGGCCAGCGCGCCAAATGGTTTTCTGCTGAAGAACGGGCGTCAGCGTTCGAACGGTCGGCCCCACATCACGCCGAGGCATGAGCACACCGTCCAGGGTCGGCTCCTGATCGACCGAGGCCGTGCAGATGCCAGCCTCCAGCAGCGTCTCATCCACAAAGGTGTTCGCGCCACGGAAGCGGTCGAAGTTGATGGTGAAGTCCATGCGGCAAGACTCGCATGCAAGCCCGCAAAATCAACCGGCGCTACACCCGCACGGCATCAAAGGTGGCGGGCTTCCCGTGTCGCTCCGACTCGATGCACATCACGCCCCATTCATCGCGCAGCATGCGGGCCAGGCTGCGCCACTCCGAGGCCGAGATGGGCTGGCCGTTGGCCAGGGCCGCATGAATGTAGGCCTTGCCGTCGCCCAGCAGATCCACCTGAGCCACGGCGCGAAAGGGCGCCTTGTCTGCGTAGCCAAGGCCTGGGTCGTAAAGCCGAACCGTCAGGCGTGTGGTCTGCGCGTGCCACATATCAGGGCGGCGGTTTCAGCGCGTCGTATCGAGCTTCACAGTGCTGGCCTGCCCCATGGCTTTCATCAGCGAATTGCGCCAGTTCTCGTCGTCGCTCGCTGCATTGGCCGAGCAGGTCGGCAAGCACTGAGCCGGCTGCTCGGGCTGCCGTGCACTCCTCGGAAGCGCCGGAACTGGGAGCGCTGAAGCGGACGCCGGCAGATCGTAGGTCGTACTGCAAGCGCTCATGTGCGCGCACAGCACGGCGAGCATCAGCTTCAGCCGCCACGCGGGCGATGTGTTCAGCATCTGTAGCCTCCTGTTGAACCCGGCGGACCCGAAGGCCCTCAGTGATGGCGCGCTCCTGATCCTGGCGCGCCTTGTCGCTCTGTTGAGCACGGTAGCTGGCAAACGAGGCATCGATGCGCTCGGCCCGGCCAAAGTGAAAGCCAGCCAGCGCAAGCGCGCCGAGCAGGCAAAGTGTGAGCAGGCCGCGAACTGCGTCCATATCAACCTGCCAAGATCACCAGATCGAAGGGCAAGCCGTTGCCCCACTTCATGAGCGATGCCAGGGCCTGCGCGCTGTTGACGCCGGCCCGCTGCAGTTGCCCGGACTTGTTGGTCAAGGTCTTGATGTCGGTTGCCGGCGCGATGCAGCCCAGCAAATCGGACTGAAGGCCCTTGTCCACATCGCCGCCGAAGTTGGCGGCATGCAGAAGGATGTTCTGCCGGCCCACCACATCACGGACACCGTAGACGCGACCGAATCGCGGGCTGTTGACGATCTCGCACCGGTAGGTGCCCGGCGGAATGCAGCTGCGGCCGGTCGCATTGCCGCGCCATGGCAGCTCGACCGTGCGCAACGTCAAGCCATCCTTGAGGGCCAGCGTGCCGAATGTTCCTGCGTCGGTGCTGGGCTCGCGCTGAAGTGTTGCGGCCCTCATTTGTCGTCACCCTTGTAGCTTCCCCACTTGCGCTGTGCGAAGTCCTCGAAGGCCGTGATGGCCCGTGTGCCCATGTGCCCCGCAACGCCCACCAAAGCCGCCTCCAGTGGCCCAGGCATACCCCAATACTGGCAGAGCCAGAAGGCGAGCAGCCCAGCAAAGGCGCTGGTGCAGAGCTCGCCGGTCAGCTGCATGATGTTCCAGGCCTGAGCCTGGCCGTTGCGCACCTTGGCGTACCAGCTCACCAAGCCGCCGAACAAGGCGATGGCCAGGATGAAGCCGTATTGCTTCAGCGGATAGGCCAGCGGGTCATCACGGACATCAGCACGCGAGATCCCCGGCGCCATCAGTGCCAGGGCGAGGTAGAGGGCTACGAGGATTCGCATGGTGGTTTAGAGCGAGTTGGTACTGAACAAATGTCCCATCCGACAGCCAGGAGTCAACCGGCAGGTGATGGAGAATCAGGCGCTCACACCGTAGCGACGGCAGGTTTCGCCGAATGGCAACACGTCAACCAGCCCCGCGCGCACATCAGCACCCAGCGCAGCGATGAAGGTGGCCAGTTCGCTGTTGAGGATCTCCAGCGCCGACGGCGCGCTGACGACCGAGCGGTGGAAGGTGAAGATGGCCACCTCGCCGCGCTGCTTGGCACGGTTGACGAAGGGCTGCAGAGTCGCTGCCGTATCGATGCCGGCCGAGGAGACTTGACGCGCGCCGTGAACGTTGAACGGATCCACGCAACTCGGGCGGCCAAAGTTGCTCAGGCGCTCCAGTGGGGCAGGAACGTTGCCGGTGCGAATGGCCTTGGTGCCTGCGTTCGCGTAGGCCTGTGCGACCAGCTGCTGCCGCGCCTTGGAAACCGGGCTGGTGAACGGGTGGATGTTGCCCCCGTGAACCGCATAGCCAATGCCTCGCGGCCAGCCGCGTGCTGCGAGATTGGCATAGCCCGCGGAAAGATCGGACTGCACCGCAGCTAGGTCAACCCATTGCGCACCGTCTTGATAGCCGTTGCCTTTAGCGCCGTCGGTCGTGTGGTGAATCAGCTCATGCCCCCAGGCATTGGCCCGGTCGAGCTGCGGATACGACATGCGCCCACCGAGGCCGATCTGGTTGTGCTGCAAGGCCATCGAGCAGCGCAGGCCCTGGGCCTCCAGCATGGGAAGGATGTACTGGTGTTGGCTGATGTACTGGCCGTCCAGCGTCAGGCAGACCGTGGCACGGGTGCGGGCGTTGGCGGTAATCGGGCCGATCCACACTTGTTCGCCAGCCCCACCAGCAGGCACCGTGAAGACAATGCGCATGCGTGCAATGGTGACCGAATCGAGATCCGTGGTGCTCGTGGGCACGGTGGAGCCGCCGAAGCTCCAGCCCTGTGCTGCAGAGCCAGGCGCGAAGCTCAGCATGTGGGTGACACCCGGGCGCATGGTGTTGCCGGTCAGGGACTCGGTGCTGGCGCCCAGCATCCACTGGCGGGTGGGCACTACATCGTCATTCAGCCAAATCTGCAAGCTGTTGTTGACCCCGGCGAACGAGGCATTGTTGCTGCTGACCCGGAAGGGCACCTGCAGTGACTGCAACTGGGCCAGGGTGACCGGCGTGTTGAACACAAAGTTGGCGATGAAGGTGCCAGCCGAACCCTGCGTGCAGCGCAGCATGGGCAGGCCTTCGCAGGTGACTGCAGGATCGAGGGCAATGGCTTCGCCGCCGCCGTTGGAGCTAACAAGCGTGATGGACCCGGTGGCGGGCTGCCAGTCGCAAACCGGCGTACCGATGCTGGAATTCCCATCTTTCCCAGCCCCCGATGCAAGGGACAGCGCACCCATCGGCACAACAGACACACCTACGCGCCCATTCACAAAAATCGACAACGTAGCGACTTCAGTAAACGGCCCGGCGAAAGCTGATCCACTACCAGCTGTGTCTACTGGAACGAACTGAACTTGAGCCGCTGCGGAGTCAAGGGCGATACTGGCAAAGCTGCCTGCTCCAATGGTTTTGACGAAAAGTATGGAGCCTGGAATCAGTTCAATCCGCTCCGTTCCACCTTCAAGAATCTTCTGCATCTCAGCCCCTCACATCGTGAATGGTCGAACTCGCCGAGCACGGCGGCTGTTCGATTTGGAAACCTTGGCGGCCACTGCATCGCAGCCACTCTCAAACTGCTGCCGCCGGTCCAGCGCCTTCATCGGGTTGGACCAAGTGACATCCGGCATGTCCATCAGCGAGGCCAGCGCCCCATGCGCGATGGTTTTGGCGTAGAGCTCAAACAGCCGGGGCTCGATGGTTGCGGCAGCCTGCGAAGGCCTCAGAGCCACGCTGAGCGCCAGCTTCTTGCCGGCCTCGGGCTGCGGGGTGATGAGCACCGCTTGGCGGTCCTCTGTCCAGACCGAGCCCCGAGTGCTGGAAATGATCCCGCTGGCCTCCAGGGGCTCACCGTCCAGGGCGGCAGCCTTGATCTGCACCAGCATGGTTTCGCCGGGCAGCGTCATGGCGTACTGATCGACATTGGCCGTGGTGGTGATCTCGGGTAGCGCCACCTGCCAGGCCATGGTCGATTCGCAGAACTCGATCAGCGCCTGGCGGATATGGTGAATCAGGGTGGGATCAGGGCAGGCCTTGACCTGCGGCGCCACGAAGGGGAACAGCGCCTCAAGGTCCACGGCTCACCTCGGGAGCGATGCCGGGGAGGATGCGCAGGTTCGGGTTCACGCCCGTGGCTACAGTCACCCGGGTGTTGATCGAGCCCAGGAAGCGCGCGGAGTGAAAGGCGGCCTTGCCGCTGTCCGAATACTTGGTGGCTTTCATGCTGGCCCGAGCCACCACGTAATCCACCAGTTCTTCCAGGTTCTCGTCAGAGATGCCGATGGTGGTGTTGCTGTTGCCATCCACCTTGTAAATCTCAGCGCTGGGTGCGCCTCCGGCTGGAATGCGCGTCGGCTGCGCCATGTAGGAGATTTCAAGCCACACGTTCGGGCCAGCCCCTGGCGTCACCCAGAAGTTCCGCGGCGTCAGCTCATCGAAAACCACCGAGTTGATCGAGTTCCCCGTGCGGGTGTGCCAGTCCGGGTCTTGGGTGTCCAGCACATCGCGGTCCACCATGCGGACTGCCCTGCCCGGCGTCAGGCCATCCGCACCCATGTTTCGAACAGGCGCGAGGAACCGATTGCCGTAGATGTTGGCCGCTGGCGCTTGGCCATCCTGATTTTTGCAGTTGGCCGGCGTGATCGTGTCGATGCTCTGCCGTGTTCCTGGCTTGAGCTTCAGCGTGTCCAGGCGCGAGCATTGCGCCGGCAGGTACTTGGCAATCGCATCCTGCGCGTCATTGAGCCAGTTGACCAGCTCCGCTTCAGTCCAGTATTGAAACTGAGGGGCCGCGTCTTGCAGCAGCACGCAAGCGCGCCACAGCACATCTTTGACAAGCAGGGAGGATGCCATCGCGGTCAGTCGTCCAGATCGTCCAGGAACTGCTGCACGCGGAACAGGCACTCGCGCCGCAGCTTCTCATCCGTCATCGAGTCAATGACATGGCCAGGGACGCCGCAGCTCTTGGCGTAGTCCTTGAGGCCTTGGCCTTCCAGCTCTTCCAGCTTCACGCCGCTTTTGAGCATGTCGGGGCGCCGCCCATCTGCCGGCTTCTCGTCAGCCGGCTTCTTTGCGGCGCCGGCCGAGTTGCTCAAGGCAGGGGCGGCAGCCTTGCCACCGCCCCGATTGCCCGCCGGCTTCTTTGCGGCGCCGGCCATCACTTGCCTTCGATCTGCGGGCGATACAGGACCGTGAAGCGGACCTTGGAGCCCACCACCAGGCCCGCCAAGCCAGCATTGACCACGAAGCCGATGCCACGGTCGCCGCTGGGCAGGTCCAGGTGCGACTGCTGCTTGGTCGGCAGGATGCGCGAACTGCCAGCCACGGTCGGTCGCTTGATGCCGGCGGTCTGGAAGGCTGCGGCAGCGATGAACTCGGCACCGCAGGTGCGTGCGCCGCTGGAGTTGTAGGTACCGGTCAAAAAGCCCACGTTGGCAGCGAAGGTCGTGCCGAGTGCGTCGTTGTCGATGATGAGATCCACCGGCACATAGCCGGCAGGCACGCCCACCATTTCGACCACATCGCCAACAACCATGCCGGCAGGCACCGTGAAGTCACCCACTTGAGGCACCAGGTCATTGGCGCCATCCGAGTTCATGAGCGGCAGGCGGGCCGCAACTTGGTCAGCTTTGAAGAGAGCCATCTTGATTCCTTGTGGAGGTTTGCGCCAAAGAGGTCGGGGCCAGCTGGGCCGGCCCCGGCTTCATCAGGTCGACTTGGTGAAGGACAGATCGTTGGCGATCACGCCGAAGTCCATGCCCGCATAGGTGCACTTGTCCCAGCCCGCCACCATGCGAACGACGATGACGTCTTCTTCGCCGTAGTCCTCGTCGGCGTCCATGAACTCGAAGCGGTTGCCGTCCTGCTTGCGGTTCTTCGAACCCCAGGCCACGGCCACAGCATTCGCTCCGAGGAACAGGTTGCGGGAAGCAGCCGCCGTACCGCCAGCGCCGTAGCCGGTGTTGAACTTGACCACCGTCTCCATCTCGTCGACCAGCACGTTGTTGTGCATGATCTTGGAGGTCTTGACGATGGGCGTGTCGTTGCCCACGGCGCCCATGCGAGCCTTCTCCAGCGACAGCCAGCCGCTCGGGCCTTCATCACGGCGCAGGTCGAACATCGATTCCGGCGAGGCCATGTACAGGTAGTACTTGCCGCCGCTGATCTGGATGGGCTCCATCTTCACTGGCTTGCCGCCGGCCACATCGCCCAGCTGCTTTGAGGTGCGCAGTTTCAGCTTGTCCAGCACCAGGGTGCTCAACGTGTCACCAGCAGCAAGAGCGGTAGCGTTGGCACGCGAACCGTCATAGATCATGTAGTGCGAGGCGTCGGGTGCGCGCAAGGCGTTGGGGAAGCCGCCGTAGCCCACCGGGTAGTGCTGGATTTCGTCGCCATCACCGCGAGCGCCCGAGGCCGTCATGATGGCCTGCTCGTCGCAGATTTCAGCCAGCCAGTCAGACATACGCGAGCGCACCTGATTCGGCAGGCTGTAAGTCACGCGCTTCTGATCCATGATGTCGCCCACGTTCACGGCAACGCGGTGCTTGTCGATGCGCATCTTGTGGGTCGCGCGGCTCAGTTTCTGCACGCGGCCGGCCAGCTTTTCCTGACCTTCCGCGGGCTTGCCGCGCAGCTTGGCGATCAGGGTCGTGGTGACCTCATCGCCGGGACCGTCTTCCATGTCCGACTTGGTGACGAAAGGCATCGAACTGCCTTCCTCGCCGGTCAGCTTGGACACATAGGTCTTCTTGCGGGTGTCCAGCGCAACGCGGCTGGACCAGAGTTTGACGGCACCAGGGTCGTCAGTTGCGATAGAGAAGCGAGCCATGAATCCTCCTATTGGTTTGAGGCTCATGGCGCACTCCTGCGCGCCGGGAATCCCGTATTGCTACGGCTGGAAAAATAATCCCATGCGAAAGCCAGTTGTCAACCGGCGGCAGGCTCACGCGCACGAATTCCGCGCGGGATGTGAACCGACTCCGGGGCATCGATGCGCAGCCTGGCCATCTGGCCCGACTTTGACAGCAGTTGAATGCGCACCGTTTCCCGCGAACCGTCGCTGTTGACGATCTGCAGGTCTAACGTCTCATTGACGCGAACATCGGTGGTCAGAACTTCTCTCATGTGCATCGGCCCCGGGTGGTCTTTGTGGGTGGTGGTCAGGCAGTGAACATCTTGGAATCGGCCATGCGAGTCAGCCGGTCCACTTCCGACTCGGGGAGGCCGGCCAGGAAGCGCTCGGCTGCCTCACCGTTGAGGTTGCTGAAGCGCGCCCAGTTCTCGTCGCTCACGCTGCCCGCAGAGCGGCCGGCATCGGGCAGACCGCCCAAGCTGGGAGGGACTTCACGGCGCTGGCTCTTGGCGGCCGGCGCGGGGGCCGGGGCTGGCGTCGGCGCGGGCGTGGGGGCTGGCGCAGCGGAAACAGGCGAGATGCCGCGCATCGACAGCACCATGTTGTGCGCCACCTGGACAATTTCCGCGGGCGACTTGCCGGCGTGCGATGCCGATGCCTTGGCTGCGGCCAGCGCTGCATCAAAGTCCTGCTGTGCCGTCACATCGGTTTTGTAGCTCACGCTCGCTTGACCGGCCACGCTGTCGGCCTTGACCAGGGCCAGGATGGCGGCATCTTCCGCGCTGGCCTGGGCCTGAGCCTGCTGCGCCGTGGTCTGACGGTTGATGTCGGTCAGGGTCTGGGCACGGGTCTGCTCGATCAGCAGCGAGTCACGGCGCTCTTCCAGCTCTTCCAGCTTGGCCAGGCGCTGCTCGTCGCTCAGGTCGCCATCGGACCATTGCTTCTCGATTTCGGAGCGCTCGGCGCGAACGGCCTTCAGTTCGGCAGCAAAGTCCCGCTCCTCGACCTTGAACTCGGTCGGCACCGGGGCCGGCGCAGGCGCAGAGGTGGCGGCGGGCTTGTCATCGTCGCCCTCGCCCTCGCCTTCTTCGTTGCCTTCTTGGCCTGCCTGTGCGGCTGCAGGTGCGGGCGCGGGCGCTGCGGCCTGCTGCTGGGCCTGCTCGGTTTGCTTGCCCTTGTCTTCTTGCTCCAGCGCCTGCTCCGCCGCCGTGGCGCCAACGGCCTGGCCGTCCACCTTCAGCAGGCCTTCGCCCTCGCCTTCTTCGGCTTGTTCCAAGGCCCGGATCTCGTCGGGGGTCAGGCCTTCTTTGTCTTCGTCGCTCAGGATCATGATGTGCTCTCTTGCGTTGAGGGCGCAACCTGTGCGCCCGTTGGGTCAAAGTTGGGTGGGGTCAGGCCTTGCGTGCGGCGCTGCTCTTCTGGTACGGCATCCAGGCCGCGTAGCCGCAACCGACCGGCACGGTGTCGCCTTCCTGGACCAGCTGCACATTCAGGCGGGCAAAGCTCTTGCCGTAGTGGTCCTTGACGGACAGGTTCACGCGTCGGTCGTCATGAACGAACACGATGCCGGCATCCATGGCCTGGGCCTTGTCCAGAACCTTCAGCACCGGGTCATAGGCGTGGTCGATGTCGTCATTGCTGGGCCAGTACCAGACACGGCGGCCGATGGTCGGGACGATCAGCAGCGGCTCTTGAGGCGCATCGGCATAGGCCGGAACCTCATCGGGCTTGTCGTCGCCAGCAGTATCGGGCTGGCCGGCATCGCCCTGGGATTCCGGCTCAGCGCCGGCATCATGGCTGTTGGCTTCGCCATCCGGGAACAGGCTCGCGCCCTCTTCCGTGCCATCGCTGATGGGAATGGCCGAGGTCGCTGCGGCTTCGGTGTGTTCTTGGTTGCTCAGGTCTTCCATGTCGGGCTCCGTTGGTTTCGTGGGGTTGGTGGTGGGCTTACAGGCTTCGGTTGGCGGCGTGGACAGCGGCACGGAAGATGTGATCCTTGGCCTTCTGCGCCGTGGGGAGTTCGCTGTAGGGGACCATGCACGGGTGCTGCTTGGTGGCTTCGTCGCGCACGGGGCCATAGGTGTAGCCATCGGCTGCCTTGAACGCCATCCAGGCCGCATGGCTGTCCTCGGGCGTCATATCCGGGTTCGCCAGGTGCTTGCGCACGCCATCGCGGCAGCTTTCCTTGATGGCCTCGGGCGTGTTGTCCCAAGTGCCGTAGCTGAAATCGCCGGTTGCAGCGCAGTAAGCCGCGTTGGCGTCATTGCAGATGCGGGCGATACGCTCGACGCGATTGGCTTCATTGGCCAGCTTGGTCTTCAGCTCGTAGCCCAGCAGCGGGTACAGCTTGTTGATCGCGGCCTCGCGGGCGAGCTTGCGGCCGATCTCGGCATTGAAGTTCTCGGGGCTGGCGCACGCCGATTCGCCGGCCACGGTGAAACCGTTTCGCAGGACCAGAACGCAGAAGGTCAGCAGGCCCAGCGGCGCCACGGAAACACTCGACTTCTTCACCAGCGGAAGCGGGACATAGCCCTTCTCGCGGGACAAGTGCCCGACATGGGTGTGCTCGCTGTAGCCGACGATGGCATGCCCGGTGTCCGGGTTGTAGAACTCGTAGGCCACAGGGGCTGCTGCGCCATCAATGGCTTCAGCGGCAGTGAAGAAGTGCTCGCTGACGATGGCCGCCTTGATGTCCTCCGGCGTGATGCGCGGAGCGGTCAGGCCCTTGGCCTTGATCTCGGCCTCGATGGGATCAACGGCTGCAGACACGCTGCCCGAGACACCCGGGGCTTCTGGGGTGGCAGGCAGGTGCT
>CAMFGY010000056.1 GCA_945952065.1 uncultured Burkholderiales bacterium
ATTGTACGGCTTAGAAGCTAGTCGAGGTGGGGACTTTTTCAACAGAATAGGCACAAAGCCGCAATTGACCCGCCTCCGCCCCAGGCAGCCTGCTGCGGCTGCATCGTCCTGCCCCCTCAGCATCCAGGTCTCGCGCCGCTGGGCAAACACCGGCAAAGCCATGGGCTCAAGCCCTCGCTGTCGCGCCACAATCAGCGTCAAAGTGAGGAGGTTTGCCGATGAGTTTCAGCCCACCGTTTTTTGCCCCTGTGGTGTTCCATGAGGCCGCCGCAGCGCTGGCGCAGGCGCAGCAGATCTACAGCGCCAGCATCCAGCATTTGCGCGATGCCTTGCAGCGTTTTGTGGCCGGGGAAGACTTCCCGAACAAAGTGCGAGCCTGCTACCCCTTTGTGCGCCTGCGCAGCAGCACCAGCTTGCGCCCTGACTCGCGACTGGCCTATGGCTTTGTGGCCGATGCCGGGGTGTTTGAAACCACGCTGACACGGCCCGACCTGTTCGCTGACTACGACCTGCGACAGTTCGAATTGCTCTTGGCCAACCACGGCGCGCAGGGCTCGGGGCTGGAGATTGGCAGCAGCAACCAGCCCATCCCGCTGCACTTTGCCATCGGCGAGCAAGAGCATATTGAAGGCCAGCTGAGTGCCGAGCGACGCCGCCTGATGCGCGAGGTGTTTGATCTGCCGGACTTGGCCGCGATGGATGACGGCATCGCCAACGGCACGCAAGACCTGCCCCCCGGCGCGCCACAGCCGCTCGCGCTCTTCACCGCGCCGCGGGTTGACTATTCACTGCACCGCTTGCGCCACTACACCGGCACCCGCGCCGAGCATTTTCAGAACTTTGTGTTGTTCACCAACTATCAGTTCTACATCGATGAGTTCGTGCGCATGGGCCGCGAGTTGATGAGCACACCGCCCGACCCCGCGCAGCCCAGCGAACTGGACGACTGCATCGCCTTTGTTGAGCCCGGCAATGTGCTGACGCGCCGGGTGGGCTGCGCGCCCGAAGCGTTCGATGCACTGGGGGCGCCGCCGCCGCGCCTGCCGCAAATGCCGGCCTACCACTTGGTGCGCCGCGACCACAGCGGCATCACCATGATCAATATCGGCGTCGGCCCGGCCAATGCCAAGACCATGAGCGACCACATCGCCGTGCTGCGCCCGCATGCCTGGCTGATGCTGGGCCACTGCGCGGGCCTGCGCAACAGCCAGCAGCTGGGCGACTATGTGCTGGCCCATGCCTATGTGCGTGAAGACCATGTGCTGGATGAAGACCTGCCGCTGTGGGTACCGATTCCGCCGCTGGCCGAGATCCAGCTGGCGCTCGAGCGGGCCGTGGCAGAGGTCACGCAGCTCAGCGGCTATGAGCTCAAACGCATCTTGCGCACCGGCACTGTGGCCTCCACCGACAACCGCAACTGGGAGCTCTTGCCCAATGACCGCCATGGCGGCCCCGAGCGCCGCTTCAGCCAAAGCCGCGCCATCGCGCTGGACATGGAAAGCGCCACCATCGCCGCCAATGGTTTTCGCTTCCGCGTGCCCTACGGCACCTTGCTGTGCGTCAGCGACAAGCCGCTGCATGGCGAGATCAAGCTGCCCGGCATGGCCGACCAGTTCTACCGCGCCCGAGTGGACCAGCACCTGCGCATTGGCCTGCGCGCCGTCGAATTGCTGCGTTCGGGCTCACTGAGCCAGTTGCACAGCCGCAAGCTGCGCAGCTTTGCCGAGGTGGCCTTCCAATAGCTTCCCGTAGAGAATGCCGCACATGCACTTCGACAACCCCACCTTGTTCAATCTGCTGCTGGTGCAGACCCTCTCCTCCAGCCTGTTGATGCTCTTGCTGATGGGCTGGCGCCCCAGTCGCGCCACCCGCTGGGCACAAGCCTTCATGGGTTTGCAAACATTGGCTTGGCTGGCGTTGGCTGCAGCAGGCAGCGACGCGAACGAACGCCTGTGGCAAAGCTTTGCCATGTTGGCCTTCAGCGCCAGCTTGAGCGCTTTGTGGTGGAGCCTGTGTCTGTGGCTGAAACCTCGCCCGGGGCGAGCCTTGGCCTTGTTGGCCCCGGTTTTGATGCCCCTGGTGTACGGCTTGCAATATGAGGATGCGAGTTTTCGCGTGGCCTGGGCGCAGTTCTGGCTGGCCCTGCAACTCGGCATGATGGTGCTGGGCTTGATCGGCGGCGCCAAGCCTGCCGAGGCAGTGCCTCGCGCGTTGTCCCGAGCCCTGCCCAATACCGTGCCCGGTGTGGACAACCGCCACTGGCGACTGTTGATGCTGGCGGCGCTGCTGCCGGCGCTGCTGGCCTGCCTGCTGCGCGGCCTGTGGGGTGCTTATGCCCACGACTTGCCCAGCTTGATGTCTAACGATGCGATCAACACGGCCTTGGGCTTGGCGGCCTACTGGGGCTTGAGTCTGGCGGTGTTGGCCCTGGTCTTGGCCTGGCGTGCAGAGACAGAGACGGAACTGGCCCGCTTGGCACAAACCGATGGACTGACCGGCCTGCCCGACAGCCGTGCGTTTGCGGCCCGGTCGGTGGACATGATTTCGATGGCTCGCCGCCACCAAGAAGCCCTGGCCATGCTGCTGCTCGACATCGACGACATCAAAACCATCACCCATGAGCAGGGGCCCCAAGCAGCGGAGCGTGCCGTGGCTTTGTTTGCCAGCTGCGTTCAAGCGCAAATGCGACTCGGCGATTTGGCCGGGCGCGTCAACCGCGAGCAGTTCGGTCTACTGATGGCCCGCAGCGAGGCCGAAGGGCCGCAGGCCATGGACCTGCGCATGCGCGAGGCCTTGGCGCTGCGCGCGCCAGCCGAGCTGGGCTTTGCGCTGAACTTCAGCGCTGGCTGGGCCAAGCTGCGGCATGGGGACCGCAATATCGAGGACCTGATGCGCCGCGCCGAAACAGCGCTGTACGAAGCCAAGCGCCGCGGACAGGGGCAATTGCAAGCGGAGCCCGGCTGGGAAGGCTGAGCAAAGCTCACGGCCTTCGACGCGGGGCGTGACCATTGATGGACGCAGATCTCCGCCAAGGCATCAGCTTGGCACGCGCTTTGCAAATGAGTGACAGAGGCGGTTCAAAAGACTGCCCATCATTTCACGCAAAGGCCCCTCATGAGCGTCTACTCTCTCGGATCCGCACCCCTCAGCCCCGCAGCCTTTGGCGCAGGCCACCCAGACCCACACCCGCCCGCTTCACGCCTGAGCGCACAGCGCAGCAGTGCCCTGCGTTCGCTCGCGCCCAGAGCCACGCGGCCCAGCGCCGGCATGCCGGCTCAATTGCGTCAGCTGGCTTCGCACGAGTTGCAATGGCTGCCCCAACTTTGTGAACTGCTGTCCGACGGGGTGCATCGAGGCGCCAGTCTGGGCTTTTTGGCCCCCTTGTCCAAATACGCGGCTTTGGAATATTGGCACGGTGTGTTCGCCCGCCTCGGGCCGCAGCACCAGCTGTGGGTGGCCTATGAAGACCCGGGACCCGAAGGCTGCCCGCGCCTGCTGGGCGCCGTGCAGCTCTCGCTCTGCCCCGCAGCGAACGCCCATCACCGGGGCGAAGTGCGGCAACTGATGGTGCACAGCCAGGCGCGCGGCCAAGGCCTGGCCAGTCGCCTGATGACTCGGCTGGAATGTGCGGCGCTGGTGCAGGGCCGCTCCTTATTGGTCTTGGAAGCCCAAAGCGGCTCACAAGCCGAAGCGGTCTATGCCCATCTGGGCTGGCAACGCGTGGGAGAAATCCCGGAATACGGCACCTGTGCCGAGGGGCAACTTCAGGGCGTGGCCTTGTACTACAAGCGCCTGCAGCGGCCTTGAGCACCAGTCTTTTGCAAAGGCACGACTCAATCGAGTGAACGGCCACAGACGCGCGCCCGCCCGTGCAACTTGGCCAGATAAAGCTGCTCATCGGCCGCCACCAACAACTCAGCTTCGACGCGCCCAGGCCCGGGCTGCATGGTGGCCACGCCCAGACTGAGGGTCAAAAACGGCCCGATATCAGAACCCACATGGGCAATGCGCGCGGCTTTCAATGCCTCCTGCATTTCAGCGGCCAGGGCAAGAGCGCCCTGCAAGGGGGTGTCTGGCAAGATGCAAGCGAACTCCTCGCCGCCATAACGGCTGATCAAATCGGCAGGTCGCTTCAGCTGCGATCGCATCAGCTGCGCGACCTGGCGCAAAACCTCATCGCCGGCTTGGTGTCCATACTGGTCGTTATAGCGTTTGAAATAGTCCACGTCCGCGATCAAAACCGCCAAAGTGTCGCCGCTACGCCGCGCACGTTGAAACTCCGCATCCAGACGTTCATCAAAAAAACGTCGGTTATGCAGACCGGTTAACCCATCGACAAAGGCCATCTGGCGCAGCAGATCAGCCTGCAGCTTGAGCATCAAATGCGTCTTGACACGCGCTCGAACCACGGCCGGGTTGAAGGGCTTGGAGATGAAGTCCACCGCCCCCACATCCATGCCCTGAGTTTCCGCGGCGGCATCACTGTGCGCGGTCACGAACACCACCGGTGTGTCCTGCAACTCCGCATCGGCCTTGATCTGGCGGCAGACTTCGAAGCCGTCCATCACCGGCATCTGCACATCCAGCAGCACCAAATCGGGCCGCCTGTCGCGGCAAAGCGCCAAGGCTTGTGCGCCGCTGGTGGCCATGAAGACCTGATGGTCTGCAGCAAACACTTGATACAGCGCTTGGATATTTACCGCTTGATCGTCCACGATCAAAAGGCGAGGCTTGCGACCCAGGTGCTGAAGCGGGTTCATCGCCATCGCGCTCAATGTCTGCGCCGAAGCATTGAGCGACAAAACGGGCGTGCTCATGCCTGGCTCTCCCGCAGCAGGCGCTGACAAATCAGTTGCGCCTCTTCGAAATTCAAGCCGGACACGGCGGCGTCCAAAGCGTCCAAGTCTGTGCCCAGATGCGCAGCATGCTGTTCGCGCATTTGGGCGAATGCCTCGGTAGCCCCCATATCAAAACTGTCGAGTAGCTGCATCAAATGCCCCATTGCTGTCTTGAAGGCTGCCGAGTTTTGCGCGGACGCTTGAGCCCCTGCGGGCGGCTGCGGTTTGGGCGCCACCTCACAAAGGTCCTGTGCTGCTTGCAGCATAACTTGGCAGCCCAGGGCATTGTGCTGCGCGAGTTCAGCAATCCAGGTCTCCGGCAAGCTTTCGCCGCGCTTGAGCAGAGATTCGCCTTCCGCCCCCCAAGATGCCAAGTGCTCTGCCCCCAAGGTGGCCGCCAGTCCTTTGAATGAGTGCAAGGCCAGGGTCGCCTCATCCCTTTGCTGCGCTGCTCCCGGGGCCAGCAGATCCCTCAACTTGGCGGGAAGATCCTCGGCCGATGCGCAAAACGACTTCACCATGCGTTGATACAGCTCGGTCTTGCCCATGAAGCGGTTCATGGCGGCTTGAAGGTCCAGGCCCTGCGCTTGCGCGCGCACACGCAACTCGTCGGGCACTTGCAAAGTGGCGAACTGAGGGATGCGCTCAGGCGCCGCCGCATCGGATTCCTGCATCGCGGCCGAGGCTGACTCAGGACGCTCATGTGGGTCTTGGCTTGCGCGATGCGCTTGATCAAGGGCCGGGCCACCATGATCGAGATCCGCTGCATGGCGGCCGCACAGTTGCAGCACCACCTGCACCAAGCGATCCAAATCAAAGGGTTTGCCCACATGATCGTTCATGCCCGCGGCCAAACAGGCTTCTCGGTCGGACGCCATGGCGTTGGCAGTCATGGCCACCACGGGCAGCCCACGCAGCCCCAATTCACGGCGAATCAGTTGGGTGGCCGTGTAGCCATCCATGACCGGCATCTGCACATCCATCAAGACGATGTCAAAGGCCTCGGCGTCCCCGCGCAGCAGATCAACCGCGACTTGGCCGTTTTCAGCCAAGCGCACCGAGGCGCCGAGGTCGGCCAGCAGTTCCTGAGCAACCTGCTGATTATTGGGGTTATCTTCCACCACCAAGATCCGCAGGGCCTGCAGGGGCTGAGCAGAGGCGGGGTCTTGCGGGGCTGTGCTTGCGGCGCGCCCCCCGGTATCGCCTTGCGCACTTTGCAGCGCCTCCAGAAGGGCCGAGGGGGTCAGGGGTTTAACCAGCAGCCCATTGAGCAAACGGTTCAACTGGCGTTGATCCAACTCATTGAGCTGACTCAGTTGTTCGCGGCCATGTCCGCTGACCATCAGCAGCAGGGTCAAGGCCTGGCCTGGCGCCGTTGCCAGGTCTCGGATCTGCTGCACGGCCTCAAAGTCATGCTCGCCTTGCAAGGGCCAATCCATCAACACGGCTTGGTAAGGTTGGACATCGGACTGCGCGCGCTCGAGCAAAGGCTTTGCGGCCTGCACACTGCCGGCCAAGTCGACCTGCCAACCCAGGCCTTCGGCCATGGCGCCCAAAACGGCCAAAGCCACCGGGCTGTCATCCAGAATCAAAACCCGCAGTCCGGCGAAAGCCTGCATCTCGCTGGCTTGGGCGAGGCTGGGGCCTTCTATCCGCTTCAGGCGCAATTGGAAAGAAAAACAACTGCCGCGACCCGGTTCGCTTTGCAAAGCCAAGGTACCGCCCATCAGAGTCACCAAGCGCTGACTGATGGCCAGCCCCAGGCCAGTCCCGCCAAAGCGTCGCGTCGTCGAGGCTTCGGCCTGGCTGAAGCCCGAAAAGATGTGTTGCTGGTGCTCTGGCGCAATGCCGATGCCCGAATCACGCACCGAGAACGCCAACTCCACCTCGGTGTCACTCATGCTCAACAGATTGACACTCAGCACCACCTCGCCACGCTGAGTGAACTTGATGGCATTGCCGCCCAAATTGATCAGCACCTGCTGCAGCCGCATCGCATCCGCCAACAAAACCGAGGGCAAAGCGGTGTCCACATCGAACAAAACTTCCAGCGGCTTGGCCCCGACATTGGCCGACATGATCACGGACAGATCCCGCAGCAGATGGTCAATGCTGAAGGGCTGCGGGTCCAGGCTCATCTTGCCGGCCTCAACCTTGGAGAAATCCAGAATATCGTTCAACAAGCCCAGCAACGAGCGCGCCGCACCCTCGGTCTTGCTGGCGTAGTCCAGTTGGCGCGTCGTCAAGGGTGTTTTTTGCAGCAGTGTGAGCATGCCCAAAATGGCATTCATCGGCGTGCGAATCTCATGGCTCATATTGGCCAAGAACTGGCTCTTGGACTGCGAGGCCTGTTCCGCCACCTGCTTGGCCAGCATCAGATCGGTGATGTCGATCCGGAAGCCCACCGTGTGGCCATCAGTCATTTTTCGCTCGATGACGCGGATCCAGCGGCCGTCATCGAGTTTTTGCACCATCAAGGTGTCGCCTTTCTGGTGGGCCGCCATGCGCTCTTGCACCCAGTCCTCAAGCCGGCCTTGCGCCTCTTGGTATTGGCCGCGTTGTGCCCCGCCGCGAATGATGTCTTCAAAGCGAGCGCCCGGCACGATCAGGTCGCTGGACAAGGCATACATCTGGCGGTACTTCTCATTGCAGAACGCCAAGCGGTCTTCCGGGTCAAAGAGCACAAAGGCTTCGCCCACCGCGTCAATGGAGCCTCGCAGCAAAGACTCCGCACGGCGCAATTCGGCTTCGGCCCGACGTTGCTCGCCCACGTCCATATAGGTGGTCACAAAGCCGCCGCTGGGTACCGGGTTGCTGCGCATTTCCAAAGTCAAGCCATTGGGGCGCTGGCGCTCCCATTGATGCGGCCCTTGCAGGGCGGCAAGGCCATGGTCGCGCGCCTTTGCCAGGGATTGGTCCAGGCTGATCGGGCCGTCTTCGCCGCGCTCGGCCATCAGTCGCGCCACACGCTCAACCGTCAGCGGCTCACGCTTCAAAAAGGCTTCATCCAAACCGTAAAGCTCGGTGTATTTGCTGTTGTACAGCGTGACTCGCAACTCGGGGTCTATCAAGGTCAGGCCACAAGGCAAACTCTCCAGCACCACCATCAACAACTCGGCGCTACGACGGCGCTCATCCTCCAAAGCCCGGCGATCGGTGATGTCAACATAGGTGGTGACAAAACCGCCTTCCGGCATCGGCGAGCCCCGAACTTCCAAAGTGCGTCCATTCGGGCGAGTTCGTTCGAACTGGTGGGCCGTGGGATGCAGGGCCCGCGCCACGATTTGTTCGACCGTCGCATCCAAGTCCTCCCCTTGGCCGTATTCGCCACGCGCCGCGTTGAAGCGGATGATGTCTTCAAAGCGCACCGGTGTCGCTTCAAACAATGAGGGCGGGAACTCCAACAGGCTGAGAAATTGTTGGTTGTGCGCCAGCAATTTCAAGTCGGCGTCGAACACGCTCAGGGCACAGGGGAGGTTTTCTAACACGCTTTGCAGCACCTGATGGCTGCGCTTGGTCTCGGCCTCCAGCGCACGCCGCGCTGTGATGTCTTGGTAAGTGCCCACAATTCGCAAAGCACCGCTGTCATCGAATACCGCCTCACCCACCGAGCGCACATCGATCCAACGGCCGGTCTCGGTCCGCAGTGTCAGCTCCATGTCCCAAGACTCACTCACGTCCACCGCACGGCGCATGGCCTCGGCCAAGCGCACGCTGTCCTCGGCGGAGAAGTGCGCTAGCGCCTCCTCCAAACTCACCAATCGGTCCGGCGGCATTTCATGCAATCGATAGGTTTGCATGGACCAGGTCAGCAGTTGGGTGGTCATGTCGACTTCCCAGGCGCCCAACTCGGTGAGGCGCTCGGCGCGGTCCAGCACCATTTGTTTATGCAGCAGCAATTCTTCTGCCGCTTTGGCCGCACTGATGTCGAGATGGGTTCCGGCAATCCATGAGGGTTCGCCGTCGGCAGTGCGCTGATACAGCTTTCCGCGCGCCAGCACCCAAACCCAATGCCCGTCGCGATGGCGCATGCGCAATTCGCATTCATAAAACTGGGTTTCAGCGAAGAAATGCCGCATGAGCAGTTCGCGCGCCTTGTGCATGTCATCGGGATGGCACAAGTCCACCCAGGTCTGCCCGCTGAGCGGCTCCAACTCCGCCAAGGTCCAACCCAGCATTTCCGCCCAACGCTCATTGAAGCGGGCTTCGCCGGTGAGCACGTTCCAGTCCCAGGTGCCGGCATTCGTGCCCTCAATGATGCGGTTCAAGCGATCTTGTTGATCCGCCAACTCAGCCGCCGCACGCTTGGCCGCAGTAATGTCAGTGCGAATGGAGATGTACTTCTGCACCTGCCCTTTTTCATCTTTGATGGGCGCAATGATGCTGTCCACCCAATACAGATCTCCGTTCTTGGCTCGGTTGCAAACCTCACCATGCCAGGACTGCCCTTGACTGATTCGCCGCCAGACCGAAGGCCAAAACTCCGGCCCCTGCGTGGCTGAGTGAATCAGTCGATGGGTTTGCCCGACGAGTTCCTCTCTTGAATAGCCACTGATTTGACAGAAAGCCGCGTTGGCTTCAAGGATGACCCCTGCCGGGTCGGTCACCGACACAATGGCCTGCTGAAAAATCGTATCCAGCAAGGCTTTGTTCTCACTCAATGCCCGATCCAGGTCGGCCGTCCTCGACAGCGCCAAAGACTCGGCCCGCTCGCGCGCCGTGATCAACAACCACGCGACAAAAGCCACAGCCAAGGTCAAGGCTGCGCCAGAAAGCACCAAGGTGCGCGTGGCCCCCTCTCCTAATAGTTGTTCAAAAGCCGGCGTGCTGCTGGTGCGCAAATGCAAAGTACGCCCCGCAAACACAAAACTGCGCTCCGCTACAAAGCGCGCCTGGGCCGGCTTCGCCGGCGCGCCTGGGCCCATCGGCACCGCTCGCCCTTGAAAAACCCGCCGGCTGTCAATTGCGGCATCGCCATCAAAGAGTTCGAAATCCAGCAAGTGTTCGGCCACATCCCCGACACCGGCCAGCAACTCGGCAACCACAGCCGGGGCATAAACAAAACCCAAGAACGCGCGCGCCCGTTGTTCTGGCGTCTGGAGATCCGCCCCGGTGCGATAGACCGGCACAAAAAGCAAAAAACCCTGACGCTTTTGCTCGTCTTGGACCAAGGTAATCGGCCCGGACAAGGCCTCCTCACCACTGCGAAGCGCCCGCTCGGCAGCCTCTCGTCGCACGCTTTCCTGGCCAATGTCCAAGCCCATGGCCTGACGATTCCTGGACAAAGGCTCGATGTAGCGGATCACATAGAGATCCGGGGCATCGCCTGAGCTGCGGACCTCAAAGTCCGGCGCGCCGTCCTGCCGGGCCGCCTTCAAATACGCAGGGAGCTCCGCACGAGACACACGCTCGATGAAGCCAAATCCACGCACCCCCGGGAACTCCCGTTCCATCTGCCGGGATTCGACATAGCGCCGAAACTCTTCGCGCTGCACACCCAAGCCGGTGGCATAAACACCACGCGCGCCCTTCAGGCCATACACCGGCAAGCGTAGACGCCGGTCCACTTCTTTTTCGATGCGTTCTGACAATCGCTCGAAGCGCAGCAAAGCATCGCGTTGGCTTTGCTGATGCGCTGCCCAAGCCAAAACCAAGCTCAAGCTCAGGCCCAGCAGCAAGATGGCCGCCAGCAGCAAAGGCTTCGCCATCACGCGCCCCGCCTGCGGGCGTTCCGTCCCAGGTGGCCGGCCACGCCCAATCAACCGCTCAATGCCTTGCACACGCATCTTGAGTCAGCACCCGACAGTGCCTAGCCAATGTGGCGACCAGTCTAGTGCACAGCCGATCCTTTGCGCAGCACAAAAAGCAGCTGAAATCAGACGCTTCGCTCGCCCTCTGCTCCAACCACCCAGCGTCGGCACGGAAAGCGCGACCCAGTCAGCAAAAGCGCTTGCCTCAAAGCGGCGCGAAATAGGGTTTGCCCACTCGATCTCACGCATAGGAGGTGGGCGGCCCTTTCCTATCCCCCGTTTGAAAGAGCCTGTTGGCTCAACCGTTTGAATGCCCTCTTGCACTCACGGCATGAATACATGACCATGCCATCAGCGTCCTGCGGGTCCCATCTGCGGGCCTTTTCGGTTTTCAACCGAGCCCAAGCCTGGGAGCCTCTCCAATGCGGCGTCAATTCTGGCGATTGTTTCTGGCGATCACAATGTCTGTCGGCCTTCCGATGGGCGATGCCTTCGCAGGCTGCAAGAAGGTGCGGATTGGAACAGTGGGACAGGGTTTCGCTCCCGCGCAGATCGCTCGCGCTATTTTGGAGGAAGCCTATGCCAGCATTGGCTGCCAGACTGAGTTCGTGCCCTTCCCGCCGCTGCGGATGATCGCGGAACTCGACAATGGCAGCATTGATGCACTCATCATCGCCGAGGCCGAGTTTGCCAAAGACCATCCCGGCGCCATACAGGTGGGCACCCCAGTCTGGACCGAAGAGTTGGTGGCCTTCTCCAAAACAGCCTTGAACATTCGAAACTGGGATGACCTCAGACCCTTTCGTGTGGGGTACATCAAGGGCATGCGCATCATTGAAAAGAAACTGTCGAAGTCCCAGCGCATGGAGGCAGTTTCTGGTACTGAGGCGCTGTTTCTCATGCTCAATCGAGATCGAACCGATGCGGTTGTCACCTCGAAGCTGATTGGGCAGATCATGATTCGCGAACTGAGACTACCGGCGATCACGAACCTAAGCCCGGTGTTAGAGGTAGTCCCAACCTATCACTTCGTGGGTGTGAAGAGAGCCGAGCTCGTCGCCCCCCTCGAAGCATCCTTGGAACAAATGCGCAAGACAGGTCGGATGAGTCTGCTCACGCAAACGACTGCGGACAGCCTGTTCAGCGTCAGGTAGTTGCGTAAGCTCACTGGAAGCTCACTGCCCGACGGAAGAATTTCAAGTCATGGACGCAAACAAAAACGCCCCTGATTCACAAGAATCAGGGGCGTTTTGCTCGAATATTAGC
>CAMFGY010000057.1 GCA_945952065.1 uncultured Burkholderiales bacterium
TCGGGGCCGGCGCGCAGCGCCCTCAAGCTCTGATTTCGTGCCCCTTGTTTGAACGAAGCGTAGCGAAGTGAGTTGGGCACGGGACACGAATTGCGACGCACTGAGCCCGGACCGAAGGCAAGCCAAGTGGCTTGCCTGACGCCAGGCGAAGGACAAGCCGCTTGCAAGCGGCTTGGCACGCAACGGACCCCGCAGGGGCCAGGCATCCGGGTCGCCTTCTTTTGCTTACTTTTCTTGGCATCGCCAAGAAACGTGAGTCGGCCGCCGGGCCGAACACCCGGCATCGTGCCACTCGAGCGGCGCCTCGGGCTGCTACCCCACCTCCCGCATGCCTGAACGGACGCAAGCAACGTCCCCTCCAGGCACTTTGCCGCAAGCCAAACCTCAGACCGATCAAAACTCTTTGCGTGCAAAGGCCGCGCCATGGGCGACCCATGAGCAAGGCGGCCTTTGGGGCCGCCAGAGGGGGACTCAGTGCACGCCGTGCATCTTTTTCTTCATCCAGGGCGACAAGGCCATCAGCACCACACCAGCGCCAGCAGGGATCAGGGTGAAGATCAGGAAGAAGGTGGACATCGAATAGGTCGAGGAGATGTAGTCGATGTAGGCGCCGGTCTTGCCACCAATGAAGTTGGCGATGGCCGAGTTCAGGAACCACACGCCGAACATCAGGCCCAGCAAACGCGCAGGGGCCAGCTTGGAGATGTAGGACAAGCCCACCGGCGACACGCACAGCTCACCCATGGTGTGCAGCAGATAAGCCAGGCACAGGAAGAGCATGCTGACCTGAGCGGTCTTGGCGCCCGAGGGGATGCCGGCAGCACCGAAGGCCAGAGCTGCAAAGCCCAGGCCCAGCAGCACCAGGCCGACACCGAATTTGACCGGGCCGCTGGGGTTCCAGTGCTTTTCCCAGAGCTTGGAGAAAGCCGGGGCCAGCACCACGATGAAGAAAGAATTCAAAACGCCGAACCAGGTGGCCGGCACCTCGCTTTGATCCATGGCGAACTCGCGACCCAGCATCCAGATCACCAAGCCCCAGATCAAGGCAAAGGCCAGCACCAGCAGCAAATTGCCCAACCATTGGCTCTTGCCTGTGGCCCGGTGCAACTGGAACAACAACCAGGTCAACACAGCGGCCGGAATCACGGTCATCAAGGAGTTGATGACTTTGAAGATCAGGCCGCTGGTGCCGGCCAGGGTGCGGTCGGTGTAGTCGGCGGCAAAAATCGTCATGGAGCCGCCGGCCTGCTCAAACGCGAACCAGAAGAAGATGGTGAAAAAGGCGAACACAAACACCGCCTTCAGGCGATCGGCCACCACATGGGCGGGGGTGTCGTCGATGGCTTGCGCCGCTGCGGTTTTCTCTTTGCTGGGTGCAGTGCCAATATCGCCGAAGGCGGCTTGGCTGAAGAAGAACTGCAGCGCGCCCAGAATCATGAAGACACCGGCCAGACCGAAGCCCAGATTCCAAGAGATCTTTTCACCGATATAGCCACACAGCGAGATGCCGAAGAAAGCGCCCGCGTTCACGCCCATATAGAACAAGGTGTAGCCGCCATCGCGGCCGCCTTCGTTGTCCTTGTTGTAGAGCTGGCCCACGATGGCCGAGATGTTCGGCTTGAACAAGCCGGTGCCGGCGATCACCAGGCCCAGGCCCAGGTAAAAGGACGGAATGGTTTCCAAGAACAGCGAGATATGGCCCGCAGCAATGATGAAGCCGCCCAACAAGACCGCGCGGCGGGTGCCCAGGAAACGGTCAGCCAGATAGCCGCCCAAGATGGGGGTGAAGTACACCAGCATGGTGTACCAGGCGTACAGCGAGGTGGCGTCAGCACGGCTCCAGCCCCAGCCGCCTTTGGCGGTTTCGGAAACCAGGAACAGCACCAGCAAGGCGCGCATGCCGTAGTAAGAAAAACGTTCCCACATTTCTGTGAAGAACAGGACAAACAGGCTGTTCGGGTGGCCGAGGATGGTGTTGGAACCCGCAGTTTGAATTGTGTTCAAACGACTCTCCGTGTGATCTGACATTGGGATGAAGGCCCTTGAGTACGGCTCCCTCAAGCCGCCACAAAGGACAAGCCGCCAGGAGCGGTACTCCGGCGGCTGCAGCCCCTATTGTCACCGGCGCGCCTGCGCTGCTTTGTTCGGGTTCCCACCAGTGCCATTGGAGCCGGGGGTGTCTTTCGTCATGCTATTCGTCTTGCCACTCGCCGGCCGATGGCCCGCGTTATGCTCAAGATTCGCTGCCATTACAAAGGATTCCCCCTTGCGCATCGGAGCCCTCAGCCGTGCCACCGGCGTCGATATCGAGACCATCCGCTTCTATGAAAAAAGCGGCCTGCTGCCCGGCCCTTCGCGCAGCGAGAACGGCTATCGCGACTACGCCCAGGCGCATCTGGAACGGCTGGCCTTCATCCGCCACTGCCGTGCGCTCGACATCTCTTTGGCCGACATCGGCCTGCTGCTGAACAGCTTGAACAGCCGAGATGCGGCGCAACTGGCCGCCGTGGACGGCCTGGTGGACGCACAGCTGGCCCGGGTGCGCGCGCGTCTGGCCAGCATGCGGGCGCTGGAGCAGCAGTTGGTGGCCTTGAAAGCGCGCTGCGACGGGCAGCACGCCCAGCACCCCGATCAGGGCTGCGGCGTCTTGGCTGAATTGGTGGCGGCCGCCCATGGAGAAGCCTGCGCCTGCCACCATCGCGAAGACAAAGCCAGCAGCGCTGCCGCGGCGCCGCAGTGACGGCCTTGCGTCCTCAAGTCAAGCCTCATGCCAAGCCTTCACCGCCCCCTTCGCCACAGCAAACCGCTGATCTCTTGGGCCCTCGGCCTGCTGCTGGCCCATAGCGCAGCCGCGGCTGAGGTGTGGAAATGCCAGGTCGGCAAAGAGATCAAGTACTCCGACCGACCCTGCCAAAGCCAGGGCGAGCCCCTGCACCCGCGCCAGCTGCAAAGCAATGTGGTGGACACCAGCAGCCGCATCGCGCCAAGCAAAGAGGCCGCAAGCCCTGAGCGCAAAGAGGGCGCCCCGCCCGCTGCCGGCGAGCCTGCCAGCGTCTGCCCCTCGGAAGCGGAGCTCGTGGCCATGGAGACCCGCGCCAGCTCCATCACCCTGGCGCCCGAAGCCAAGGCCTTCATGCAAGACGAGATTCGGCGGGCCCGGCAATGCCGCAAGGGCCAAGGTCGCTACAGCGCCGCAGATTGGGAGATCAGCCGCCGCGCCCAAGCGGCGCAGAGCAATCTGAGCGGCGCCGCCGATGCGCGCCGTCGCGCCGAAGACATGCACAGCGCCGCCGATCCCTTCGAGGGCGACCGCATCGCTCAACAACGCGCTCAGCAGCGTGAGCACGAACAAGCGCTGCGCCTGAAAGAGCAGACCGGCGCAACAGCCACTCCGACGCCACGGGCACCCGGCGCCTCACAAGCCAAGAATTGAGTCGCAGGGCTTGACTCTGGTGTCACTCCAGACTTTCCAATGGCGGCATTGACGACCTACAAGGCTGGCCAAGCCTGCCTCCCCCTCATGTCTGCCCATTGCTGCAATCACGACACCCCCGCCGTTTCCTCCATCCAAAACCTGCCGCGCTACCGGCGTGCGCTGTGGATCGCCCTGGGCCTGAACCTCGCCATGTTTGTGGTCGAGGTCCTGGCAGGCGGCCAGAGCGGTTCGCTGTCTTTGCTGGCCGATGCGGTGGACTTCGCGGGTGATGCCATCAATTACGGGGTCTCGCTGGCGGTCTTGTCGGCGGCCCTGGTGTGGCGGGCGCGCGCGGCGCTGTTCAAAGCAGCCTGCATGCTAGGCATGGGCGGCTTTGTGCTGGCCAAGGCTTTGTGGAATCTGCAAGCCGGCACGCCGCCCGAGGCGACCACCATGGGTGTCGTGGCCGTTCTGGCACTGAGCGCCAACTTGGCGGCCGCCTGGGTGCTGTATGCCTTCCGCGAAGGCGATGCCAATATGCGCAGCGTCTGGCTGTGCACCCGCAATGACGCCATCGGCAATATCGCGGTAATGGCCGCCGCCCTGGGCGTGTTTGGCACCGGCAGTGCTTGGCCGGACCTGGTGGTGGCCGGCATCATGGCCAGCCTGGCCCTGCGTGGCGGCTGGCAGATTTTGAAGCAGGCGCGGGGCGAACTGCAGGGCGGCACGGCCAGCCAGGCCCATCAACACGATGATGGCCATGAGCATGGCCACCACCAAGGCCACCCCCACGGCCACTCGCACTGACCCCCGCCATGCAGCGCTTAGCACTGCGGCTGCCGCCTCTGTTGGTGCTGCTGCTGTTTGCCGTTTTGGCCGGGGTGTTGGCCACGCTACCCGCACCGGCCGCAGGCTTTCAATTCAAGGGCCAAGCCCTGGTGAGCGGCGCCTTGGCGGGTGTGGGCCTGTCGGTGGCGCTGGCTGGGGTGTGGGCGTTTCGCCGGGCCAGGACCACGGTGAACCCACTGCATCCAGAGCAAGCGCGCGTGGTGGTCACGGCAGGCGTTTACCGCTGGAGCCGCAACCCCATGTATTTGGGCATGGCCTTGCTGCTCTCCGCCTGGCTGCTGGCCCTGGGCGCATGGCTGGCCCTGCCTTGCTTGCCCGGCTTTTGTCTCGTCCTCACCGAGTTTCAGATCAAGCCCGAGGAGCGCGCTCTGGCGCGCAGCTTGGGCGAGCCCTATGAGGCCTATCGGCACAGCACCCGGCGCTGGCTTTGAAGGCCCGAGTTTGTCCTGGGAAACCCCAGGTTTGCATTGATATATTAAACATATACTCAATTTCGGTGCCAATCTGAAACGCCTCATGAGGTCGGGTCGGACTTGCAGAGTCGGCGACCCCAGCCTCTGCAACGGTCACCCCCCCGCGCCCCTGCGCGGCGCTGCCCACGAGTCGCCCCTTGCCAGCCCCTGGAGTGAAAAAGAAGTCACCATGCAGAACTGTGCCCTGCGCCTGTGCGAGCTGAGCGTGGTCGAGGCCTTGTTCGACCCGCTGCCCGACGTGGTGTTTTTCGTCAAAGACCGCGAGGGTCGCTATTTGCGCGTCAACCAGACCCTGGTGCGGCGCAGTGCCCAACGCTCCAAGCAGGCCTTGCTGGGGCGCACGTCAAAAGAGATTTTTCCCGGCGCCATGGGCGAAGCCTTCTGGGTGCAAGACCGCAGCGTCATCAGCAGCGGCACCGCCATGCAGCGCCACCTGGAATTGCATCTGTATGCCGATGGCGGCGCCGGTTGGTGCCTGACCCACAAGCTACCGCTGCGCGATGAGCCCGATGGCGACCAGCCCGGCGCGGTGCTGGGTGTGGTGGGCATTTCGCGCGACCTCGGGCGGCCGGACCAAAGCCACCCGGTCTACGGCCAGATTGCCGAGCTGGCCCAACACATCCGCTGCCACTATGACCAGCCCTTGCACCTGGGTGCCTGGGCGCGCAGCGCTGGCTTGACGCTGGACCGGGTGGAGCATCTGTTCCAACGCATCTTTCATCTCAGCCCCCGTGAAATGTTGCTGCAAGCGCGGCTGGATGCGGCCCGCCAGCTTTTGATCGAGGCCCCGGGCTTGAGCGTGGCCGCCATCGCCATGCAATGCGGCTACAGCGACCAAAGCGCCTTCACCCGTCAGTTCAAGGGCACCACCAGCTTGACGCCTTCGCAGTACCGCCGCTTGCAGCAAAGTGGCGGGCGGGCCCAAGGTACGGGCGAGGCCCTCGGCACCCCTGAGGCCCCTGACTCAGACTGGCGCGCCGCAGCCTGAGCGGCTTGGACACACTTCCCCTGAGGCCACACCCAGTGATGCTCAGGGCTTGTTCGGCCCCATCAGCTGCTGCTGCAAAAAGCCGTAGCTGAGCGCCCAGAGCTGGGCTTGCTGCGCTGGGGTCGAGGCCCCGGCATGGCCGCCTTCGCGGTTCTCCCAGTACAGCGCCGGCTGACCCAAGACCTGCAGCCGCGCCACCATCTTGCGGGCGTGGCCGGGGTGCACCCGGTCGTCCAGGGTAGAGCTGGTGTAGAGCACCTGGGGATAGGGCCGGTCAGCGCGGGCGTTCTGATAGGGCGAATAGGGTTCGATGTAAGCCCACTGCTCGGGGACGTCGGGGTTGCCATACTCTTCGATCCACGAGGCACCGGCCAGCATGCGGTGATAGCGCCGCATATCTGTCAAGGGCACTTGGCTGACCACGGCGCCAAACAGCTCGGGCCGCTGCACCATGGCCACCGAGGTCAGCAAGCCGCCCAGGCTGCCGCCCATGATGCCCAGGCGCGCCGGGCGGGTGATGCCGCGCTGGATCAGGTCTTCGGCCACTGCGATGAAGTCATCAAAACTGCGCTGGCGATGCTCGCGCTGCGCCGACTGGTGCCAACGCGGGCCGAACTCACCGCCGCCACGCAGATTGGCCAGCACATAGACCCCGCCCCGCGACAACCAGGCCCGGCCCAAAATGCCGCTGTAGCTGGGCTTCATCGAGATCTCAAAGCCGCCATAACCATAAAGCAGGGTAGGCGCGCCGTCCTTGGGCAGTTCACCGCGCGGTTTGACGATGAAGTAGGGCACGGCGGTGCCATCCTTGGAGCGCGCCTGCAGCTGCTGCACCTCATGGCCGCTGGCATCAAAGAACTCAGGCAGCGTCTGCAAGCGCTGACGCTCGGCGCGGCCCACTTGGCCCAGCTCCAGCCGGGCCGGGCTGAGGAAGTCACTGCGGGTCAGCAGGTAGTGGTCGCCGTCCTGGCCGGCCAAAGCACTGACGCTCAAGCTGCCCAAGTCACCCGCGGGCAAGACCGTTTCTTGCCAGCGGCCTTTCTGATAACGCCATTGCAACAGCTGCTGGCGCGCCTCCTGCATGCGCACCCCCAGCACCGCGCTGCGCGTGGCCACATGGCTTTGCAACGAGCTGCGCGGCGTGGGGCTGAACAAGGTGTGGAACTCCCGCTTGCCCGCCGCCCAATCGGCGCGCGAGATGGCCAAGAGCGAACCGGCCGCATGGGTCTTGCCGCCTAGCGTCCAATCTGAGCGCAACTCGATCAGCCATTGGTCGGCAAAAGGGCTCATGCTGGCATCGGCCGGCTTGGCCAAGGCCTGCAGGCGACCATCTTTTTGCAAGACATGCTGCTCGCCGGCAAAGAAACTGCTCCGACGCTCGATCAGGTGCACGCGTTCTTTGCCGATCTGCTCGGCCCAGGTCCAAACGCTGACGTCCTGCGGCGCCGCCTCGAACAACAAACGCGCCTGCGCCAGCGGCTGGCCCCGCTGCCAGAGCTTGACCTGGCGTGGGTAGCCCGAGTCCGTCATGCTGCCGGGGCCGAAGTCGGTGGCCACGCTGAGCGTGTTGCGGTCCACCCAGGCCACCGTGCCCTTGGCCTCGGGCAGGCTGAAGCCGCCCGCCGCCGTCGCCACAAAGCCGCGTGTGACGAGGTCAAACTCGCGCAGCACATGGGCGTCGCCGCCCCCGCGGCTCAGCGAGAGCAGGCAGCGCTGGGTCTGGGGAACCAGGCATGTCGCCCCGCCCCAGACCCAGGGCTCACCCTCCTCCTGGCTCAAACGGTCCAAGTCCAGCACCGTTTCCCAATGCGGCGCTGCACTGCGGTACGAGGCCAGCGTGGTGCGCCGCCACAGGCCACGCGGATGCTCGGCATCGCGCCAGACGTTGTAGAGGTGGCCGCCGATCTGCTGCGCATACACCAAGCGCTTGGGCGAAGCCAGCACCTCGGTCAAGCTCTGGCTCAATGCCGCATAACGCGCTTGCTGTGCGGTGTTGGGCTCCCCCTGCAGTGCCGCCAGGCTGGCCTGGTTCTGGCCCTGCACCCAGGCCAAGGCGCGCTCGCCCTGAACTTCTTCCAGCCACAGAAAGGGGTCCTCGGCCGCCGCCGGCTGGGCCACCCCCAGCCCCGCTTGCAGCAGGCCCAGCGTGGCCAGCGCCAGCCCCCGAAGCTTCAGCTGCCGCATCAGAAACGCGCCTCCAGATTCACTTTCAAGACCCGGCCACCCAGCGGCAAGGGCGAGCCCGGGCGCAGCTCCACCAAGGGCTTTTGATCAAAGGCGTTCATCAAATTCGCTGACACGATGAAGTTCTTGAAGCCGCTGTACTGCAGCCACAGATCGGTGCTGAGCCAGGGCTTGATGCGGCAATCGGCCTCGGTCACGCCACGGTCAGCGCAGCCCTCGATCGTGTTGTCGCTGTCCCAATCCGCCGAGTTCAAACGGGTGCCGGAGAAATGGTTGAGTCGCGCGCCCAGCTTCCAGTCGGCCAGGCCCCAGTTGATCTTGTAGATCGCATGCAGACGAGGCGTGCCCCGGTAGCCCACCCGGTTCTCGGTGTAGTCCTGCTTGCTGCTGTCCCAGTACAGGGCCTCAATTTGGTAATTGGCTTCAATGCCGGCGTCCAACTGGCCCCAGCTGCCCAGCTTCCAGCGGCTGCGCAGGTCCAAGTCCAGGCCCGAGACCTTGGTCTTGTTCATGTTCTGGTACTGCAACCCCAGCGAGCGCACCGAGCCCACGGCAAAGCCGATGTCCTTGCCCGAGAGCTCCTTGACGCGCTTGGCCAGGTCTTTGTCGCGCGCCGACACCGGGTCGCGCGGCAGCAGGCTGGGGTTGGCGTCTTCATTGGCCAGCACTTCGTTGACATCACGCACGCCGATCTCGTCCTTGCGCTGGATGTTGTAGTAGTCCAGCGTGAAGCTGATGCTCTCAATCGGCTGGGTGACGATGCCGAAGGAGAAGTTGTTCGACGACTCAGGCTTGAGACCAGGATTGGGCGTGATGGCCGAGGGGAAGCTGACCGAGCAGCCCAGGTTGTAGGCCTCGGTGGCATCGAGCTTGTCGCTGGCATTGCCGGTCTTGAGCACGGCTTGCATTTGCTTGGCGGTGTCACAGCGCTTCGGGTCCAGATAGCCGTTGTTGAACCAGGAGGCGCCGCCATTGCCGGTCTCGGGCAGGCTGGGCGCGCGGAAGCCTTGCGTCACAGTGCCGCGCAGCATCAGCTCACGCAGCGGCCGCCAAGCCAGCTGCATCTTGGGCGTGACCGCGCCAAAGCCATTGAAGACCTTGTCGCCGCGCAGCGCCAGCGTGGCTTCGATCTGCTTGGTGAAGGGCAGGTTCAGCTCACCAAACAAGGCGCCCACATCACGCTTGCCGGAAATGTCCACGCCAGAGAAGCTGACGATGCGCGCCTGCAAGATGTTGTCCATGCTGCGGTGCTCAAACTTCTCATGGCGCAGTTCGCCGCCGAGCGCCAGCATGATGGGGCCGCCGGAAAGGCTGCCGACTTCGCGCGAGCCTTTGGCGTCGGCAAACTGCTGGGTGTAGGTGCCGCTTGACCCCATCTCGGGGAACATTTTTTCCAGCAGCTCGCGCGGGTTGGTCTGACCGAATTTGTAGGCGCCGCTGGTGATGGCTTCTTCATAGCCGTAGCGGTCTTTGTAGAGGTGCTGACGCTGGGTGGCGTGCGACTGCATCATGCCCACCGCGCCGTCAAAGTCCCAGCCCCAGGCCGAGCCTTCCACGCCCGCCAAGAGGCGGAAGTCGCGCGAGGCCCCGATGTTTTTGAACATGTCCGGGTGGTCCACAAAGCGGTAGTTCAAACCGATGGGGAAGCCATAAGGGTTGTTCGGATGATTGGCCGGCAGCTTGGGGTCGGTGAAGCTTTGCAGCTCGCCCTTGATGCTGTCGTACCAGGTGCTGGTGCTGCCCGGGTTGCTGCGCGGGATGTTGGTGTAGTAGTCGGCCTGGATGTCGGCGCCCTGGAATTCGGCAAAGGCGCTCAGGTCTTTGTTGAGGGTCATGCGCGCACCGGCCAGCAAGGTGACGCGGCGGGTGGCCGGGCGGGCATCGCTGTCTTTCCAGTAGTCGTACTGGCAGACGCCGCCGATCAGGTTTTCAGGCGCGCAGCCCGGGGCCGGCGTGTTGATGCGCTTGCCGGCCAGGGTCGGGTCTTTGTAATCCGCCGGGTAGCTGCCCACATAGTTGCCCGGGAACGAGCCCGCCGAGCGCTGGCCCCGCGAGGGGTTTTGCTCCACAAACCAATCGGGCAGCAGGTCGCGCACCTGGCTGTCTTTGTAGCTGCCGCGTTTATAGACCTCCAAGTGCGCATAAGCGTTGTAGCCCTGGGTCGCCAGATTGCCATGGCCCACGGTCACCGAGGCCTGTTGGTCGGCGTCCAGAAAGCTGTTCTTCAAATTGCGCTGGGCGCTGAGCTGCAGACCCACGCCGGTGAAGTCTTTGACGGTGATCACGTTGATGACACCGCCGATGGCATCGGAGCCATAGATGGCCGAGGCGCCGTCTTTCAAGACCTCGACGCGCTCGATGATATTGGCCGGGATGGCATCGATATTGGTGAAGTTCAGCTGCAAGCCGTCGGCAAAGCCATAGCTGGCCAAGCGGCGCCCGTTCAAGAGCGTCAAAGTGCCGCCGGTGCCCAGATTGCGCAGCGACACGCCCGAGGCACCACTGGCCCAAGAGTTGGCGCCGCCCAGGTCGCTGATGGCGCTGCGGTCGTTATTGCTCAGATTGGCCAGCACATTGCCCAAGGTCAGCGCGCCGGAAGCCTTGATCTCGTCCTTGCTCAGAACCAGCAGCGGCTGCGAGGTCTCCAAGTCGGTGCGTTTGATATTGGAGCCGGTGACTGTCACGCGGGTCAGGTTTTGCGTGTCAGTGGCGTCCTTGCTTTGGGCCCAAGCGGCAGCGCTGCTCAAGGCCATGCAGGCGCTGACGGTGGCCAGGGCGATGGCGCTGAGTTGGGACTTGGGTTTCTTGTTCATATGTCTCCTCGCGGGGGCTTTTGGAATCCGCTCAGAATAGAAACACCGCGCTCCGACGTCTTGATGCCATCCGGCAGCGTGCCGACCGAAATCGGCACAAAGACAAAAGCCAGCCCTACCGCATCACGCTGTTCGGGGTGAACCACTTCCACCCGATCGATTGACCTGGTGAACGGGAGTTCTCGGCCCATGCGCGACGTCAACCCACAAGCCCACGGCGCCAGCGAAATGCCCGGAGCTGACATTGCTGGGCAGCTCTTGCGCGCACTTGGGCTCGGCCCGCCGCCGGGCTCATGGTGCCCGGGTCGGCT
>CAMFGY010000058.1 GCA_945952065.1 uncultured Burkholderiales bacterium
CCTCCGATTTCACTTCACACCTTAACAAGGTGTCCATGAAACCGGCAGCAGCCCATACATCAATTTCGCACGCTCCGTGACGTTCGAGCAGCAAATGCATGACTGGGTAGAACAGATTTTCGGTGGCTTGGGTCCGATGCTGGATCTTGAAACCAAGAATTTACCGTGAGCCGAGCAATCTTTGTTTGCCCTGATCCGGCCGCGCACCCAATTTCACTCGCGAGAGTTTCGCTTGTTTCGCCCAAATTGGCGAGGCAACTGGTTTTGTGTATTTCGCGCCATGCCGGCGACAGGCAGCGCTGGCCGCAGGCACCCGCGACGGTGCGTACCAATCTATCGAAACTGATCCCCGGCCTTCAGCGTATTGCTAAACAACTTAGTGCCGAGCATCAGGAGCTCCTTTTCCGTCGTGGCCTAGATTCACTGAGGTCAGAGGAGCTTTGGGCGCAAATCGAGGCCGTCAGCCACCTGGACCGAGCCGGAAAGTACTTGGTCCAAGCGTTGAGGTTCTTCACAGCGCTTCATCGTGACGACCCTGACCTGAAGTCGCCAAGCATCTTGCTTCTTCGCGGGGGGCACTCGGATCTCTCTGATCTCTATCAGGCCTCCGCGCCGTTCATGCTTGCCTACAAACGGCTTGTTGAGGCCTACGACGCCGGAGGGGAGACAGACAAATCCGGCATGCTTTTTAAGCATCGTACGTACTCCTTGCTGGCTCTGCTTGTTCGAGATGCTAGTGCAGCCACACTGCTGGCGCGTGAAGGGTTCGGCGCGTTCGCGATCCATTCATCACTCGTGAAGAAGGTTGAGGCCGTGCGGACATGGCAGTCCGCGACGACGCTGGTCGACCTACTGAATCGATTTGACAGCGAGCGCTGGCAAACACCGACAGCGTCTGTCTACGGGCACGTTGCGGACCTGACCGAACTGTGCAGCTACTCGCAGGCCATGTACGACGACATTGTTGAGTACGCAGCGCGACTCGGACCGACGGCGCCGGATGGAAATAGGGGGATATCTGCTCGGGACCGCCTCACGAAATTGCAGCGAATGTTGCCCAGATTGAATGAGATCCTGGAACAACGAGACCTAGATTCTCTGCAACAGCGTGGATTCGTTGCGCTTGTGGAGGACGATTGCCGTTGCTTGAGCACCATGTACTTGGGCCGACACCTTGTTCCAAGTGCATTTACGATCGCGAAGGCGATTACCGACGTACTCTTTCCCGATACCCGCCGAGATCCCAAGCAGCTTGCGCCCTATCAGCTCACGTTCACCAATCGATTCGCTGACCGGCCAATTTATTGTGACTACAGGGCAATCCGCGAGCTATCCGTTCGGCTGTACGACGACCTGGTTGAACTGATCGATCACATCAAGGCCACGCTGGAGGATAGGACCTACGCCGAAGCGACTGTTTATCAGCAGGCTCAACAGTTCCGGGCCGCCATCGGGCTGTGCAAACCCCAGTTGTCGCCGGTATTACTTCGGTCATTACAACAACTCGGCTTGAAGGCGTTTTGCGGGCCAGGCTTCAAACTGCAGAAGGCGATCTATGCAATTCTCCAGCAGGCAGCAAAGAGCGGCGAGGTGGCGACACTTACCGCGTACGGGTACAAGAAATGCGTGGGTTGGTGGCTGGACCAGGCGGGGCTCCCCGTGATCGAGGCGTTTCCTGTTTCCCAGTCGAAAACCAACAAACACCTTCAGCGCCTCAACACCGACGATTACTACTCCGCCGAGCAATGTCGTGAGCTGGCATTCCATATTGAAAGTCTGCTGGCAGACCCGACGATTGTTGGCGAATCACGCCTTGCCTTGATGCTGGCGCGGGTGTTGCTGAAGACAGGGTGGAATTTGGCGCCAACCCTAGATATCGAGTGCGATGACATCGTGCGCTCGACTTCGCCGCTGAATCCCCATGGCCCGATTTCAGTGATTTTGCAAAAGCGGCGGGCGGGGTACCGCGCTGACGCTTACACCTTCGACGAGCCATATACCAATGCTGCCAGCATGAGGAGTGCGCTTGGTGACTTGTTAGAAGTACGTGACGAGCTAACGGCTGGCCTTCGATCCAGTCTGCCCGATTCCAATTCCTACAAGTCATTTATCTTTGTCTACGAAAAGGACGGTGTTGTTCAAAGGCTCTCGGCGGCGGCGATCAAGATCGTTTCCTGGTTGCTGGCGCGCAATGGATGCGACCTAACTTTCGACTCAAAAAGGATCCGAAAAGGTGGTATGAACCACCTATACCGTAAGGTCCAGAAGGACATGCGGACGTATGAAGAAAGCGCGAAGCATGACGCGGCCACCTTCGATTCGCACTATTTCCGGCAAGACGAAAACCAGGCTCGGTACACGCTCGGTCAGGCGGTCGACGTGATGGGGAAATACTTCTCTGGCAAAGAGGTATCCAAGGACATCATCATCGTGACCGAGGTAGGCCAGGATTCTCAGGAGACGCCACCGGGCGTGTGCTCCTCGAAGGGGCGGGATCAGGAAGCCAGGGCCTACAACCTCGCGCACAAGAAGCTTCACTCTGAGCGAGGCGCAGCGGCGAAGTTCTGTGCGGACTTTCTCGGGTGTATTTGGTGCAAGTTCTTTCGGCTTGTGGCCGATCCGGACCATGTCTGGCGGCTCTTGAGCTATCAGGACTTCGTACTTCAGTCGATCCAGTCGTCAGTCGTTGGGGGCCCGGATAGCGATCAGCAAGTCAACGTCGACATCCTGAAGCATAGGGTTGCAGAGATTCTCAAGCGGCTCGAGGCGAAGGCGCCGGGCATAGTGCTCAAGGCCGAGACTTTGCTACTAACCAACGGGATGCATCCGGACTGGTCATTTGCGCTGGCCGAAGGGCCGATGAGTTAACCCATGCACACAGACCTCGTTACGGTCCTCGACCGAATCTCTCGGGTAGACGGCGAAATTTCTATAGTGCTGCGCTCAGACAAACAGATCGCAGCGCTCGCGCGCAAAGTAGTTTGGCGATACAACGACCGCCGCGCCCACGACGCTGTTGTTCGCTTTGGCGGCCAGCTTTTCCGGCCGAATGGCACGAAGGAAGCCGTATCAATCGATACTGGCGCAGTGCAGCATGACTTCGAGATCAAGGCAATCCTCCTGTTGCTTCTGCATGTCGGTCGCGAGGAAGGCGGCAAGGTCTACAAATGGCGTACGGTCAGCCAGAGGATCCGGTCTCTCGTACGCTTTGCGAGGTACTGTCAGCAGCGGGGCCAGGCTTCATTTCGCGACCTCGACTCGCTGCCGGAACTCCACCTACGGACGCTGATGCTGAGCTTCATCACCGACGATGTTGGGAGCGGCGGCCTGGGAGCAAAAAAGTTCACCTCGGCCTTCAAGTCGGCACGCGACGCGCTCAAGCATCTCGCAGACTACGGCCTGATCATGCGTTCGGATTTCATGCAGATGCTCGACGAGCTCTCGCTGGGTGCCATCGACGAGCACGAGACCAATCACCGGCTCAAGCATTCCATCATCCCAACGGGTTTGATGAAGCAACTGATTGCCGAGGCAGTGTCCTACGTCGGTCAGGCGCAAGAGGCGTTCTCTGAGTTCCAGGACCTATTTCGTCAGACGCATGCAGCGATTACGCGAAGTCGATGTGCCCAGTCAAATAGAGTCATATGGTCGAATGCACGTGCGCAGGCATCAAGACTGAGTGAGTTGATCAAGACTCGATTCCGTCATCTTCAGCGGCACGTGTATGCGTTGGTCCTAGCTTTCACTGGGATGCGAGACGATGAGGCAGGTTCGCTGGAGACAGGATGCAGCGGGCACCGCACAGAGTCAGGCGAGGACATCTACTTCGTTCGCAGTCTGCTCTCCAAGACTAGCGACAACGCAATCAGCCTTGACTGGGTTTCCAATGACGTGGTGCACACGGCAGTAACTCTACTTTCGAATGTCAACGAACTCTACTACGAGAGGGGCGAACTGCTGTTGTCCGAATACGGCAACACGATGACGCCGGCTTTCATCAACAAGATGAGGCATGGTCTAGCTGACCGGCGCCTCTTCGGGGTGAGGCTGACCCCGGCTACCGCGAACTTTATGAAATTGACGTCCGGGGGCGACTGCATCAAGGCGTTGTCGTTGGACCAGTATCAGTTCGAGGTCCAGCAGAAAGACATCGACCAGCTTCATCAGATGGAGTGCAACTACGTCTCGGTATCTGCGTTGAGCGGTGACCGGGGACGACCATATACGGTCGGCGAGTGCTTCAACTTCACGGCTCACCAGTTTCGTCACACTTTCGCTTGGTTCATCATCGCCAACAGGCTCGGCGACCTCGACGACATTCGGTACCAGTTCAAGCATCTGCATCGCGCCATGGCCATGGTGTACAGCTCGCGTGGCTTCAAGGCGTTTGACGAACTACGCACGGTCATTGAGGATTTTGAGAAATTCGTCAACTCCAAAGCAATCGAGGACATCGTCACTTCCGCCGCTAGTGGACGCATCGCTGGCGGTGGCGGCGATCGGCTTGTCCTACTATTGCAGGCGATGAACGAAGGGCAGGCGTCGGTGACCTTTAGTGAGGATCATCAGCCCCACTTCGCGAGCGTGCAGGAATTGGTGGCTTTCACCACTCGGCATACTCAGTCGATACGCGGCCTGTCAAACGGCTATTGCACAAAGGGAGAGGCCTGCAAGATCCGCAACGCAGCGGATCCGTCCCATTGTCTCTATTGCGACACCTACTTCGCGACGCCCAAGCATCTGCCCTACTGGCGGGTGATCAAGGTGAACTGTGAGTCCCGCCTAAGGAAGATCGACGCCATGCCACAGCCTCAGCAAGCACAGTTTCGGGCCGTCAGGCAGTCGTTGGACGACAACCTGTTCAGTGCGAACAAGGTTTTGGATCGCCTAGAAGGTCGAGACGAGACCGAACTGCAGAAGGGCGCATGATGGATATTCGGGAACAAATGTATAAGGCCATTGAAGAGATGGCCGAGCGTGGCGACAAGCTGAATGTCGCCGCAGTGGCCCGACAGTGCCAACTGTCTCGCGAGCTGATCTGCAGGAGATATCCTGGCCTGACACAGTACATCAATATGCAGGCACGGCGTGCGAGGTTCGACGCCGAAAGTCACCAACAGTCGGGCTCTTGATGGACACGCGTGCGCTGATTTCAAAGACTATCGAGGATATGGCCCAGCAGGGTGACAAGCTAAGCATCCACGCGGTTGCTAAACGCTGCGGCATTTCTCATTCGCTGATCTACAACAGATACCCGGATCTGAAGGAGCACATCAAGGCCCTCAAGAAGCAGCAGCGTGCTAGGGCCAGTGCCGACAGTGACGCCGCAGTGATATCCAAGTTGGTTGCGAAGAACCAGGCGCTAACGGCGAAGATCGACGCAGAAAACCCGGCTCAATATCGAGCAGTCATCGACGGATTGGTGGCTCATTTGCACGAGGTCTACGCTATGTATGACCAATTGCTCGATGACCGAAACAAGCTCGCAGCTCGTCTTGGCAAGCACGGGTAGGTGCCCTTTGGCGGCTTGTGCCTGAATCATGCCGCCAAAGCCAACATTCTTCGGTGTCACAGGTCGGCGTTTCCTGGAGTTGCTGGCTGATTTGGCTCGAGCGCTCGTACCGTGATTCCGCGATCTGCGAATATTGTGTATTCCGATCAAATAAGCCACCGGTTCCGATTCAAAGTAGCCGGGCCATCCGATTCAAACTGGCCACACATTGCGATGTGGCTACGCCGGCCGAGATCTAGTGTATGCGTCCAGCCAAGTCATCTTGACTGGCTGATCTAGCTTCAAGCTATGTATGCGTCCGGCCATCCCATCTTGAATTGGCCCATCGCGACTGGAAGGATCGTGTCCACGTAGAACAAGGTGGACACGATGGCAAGAGACAAGCCCGCGAGGCGACGGAGCTACAGCGATGCGTTGAAGGCGCAGGTGATGGCTGAATGCGAAGCGCCAGGCACCTCGGTAGCGAAGGTGGCCCTGGCCCACGGCATCAATGCCAACGTCGTGCATCGCTGGCGGCAATTGCTGCGTAATGGCAAGCCATCGGTTCCCGCTATCTCAAGCGGCTTTGTACCGGTGTCGCTTGCATCGCCTCCAGCGGCATCCATGCCCAACGCCAGCGCAGACATCCAAGTTGAGTTGCGTCGCGGCGCCATTGCCATGACGATCAACTGGCCGACTTCGGCAGCGGCCGAGTTCGCCGCCTGGACCCGCGAGTTGCTGCGTTGATCCGCATCGACTCGGTGTGGATGGCGGTCGAGCCGCTGGACATGCGCGCGGGCACCGAGTCAGCGTTGGCCCGCGTGGTCAAGGTCTTCGGTGCTGCTCATCCGCATACGGCGTACCTCTTCGCCAATCGCCGAGCCAACCGGATGAAGGTGCTGGTGCACGACGGTGTTGGCATCTGGCTGGCCGCCCGGCGGCTGCATCGCGGCAGGTTCATCTGGCCCCATCATATCGAAGGCACATTGAGTCTGAGACGGGTGCAACTCGATGCGCTCGTGCTGGGCCTGCCCTGGCAGATGATGGGCGAGGCCGGGATCATTCGCGTGCTGTAGTGCAATTGCCGGAAGTGCCGATGCCTACTGGCATCGAAGCGGGCAAGATGCATTCTTGTGATCCACGAAGCCCAGCTCGACAACCTGACACCCGCGCAGCTGCGCGAGTTGACCGAGCGACTGCTGAACGAGGTGCGCCACAAGCAGGCGACCATCGACAAGCTCACGCACGAGAACGCGGTGCTCAAGCGGATGAAGTTCGCCGCTGCCAGCGAAGTCTTCCAAGGCGATCAGCGCAGCCTGCTCGAAGACTCAGTCGATGAAGACCTGGAGGCTGTGCAAAGCGAGTTGCAGCAACTCGCCACCAAGCCCGCCAGTCCTGAGCGCCAGACGCCCAAGCGCCAGGCTCTGCCGGCCGAATTGCCGCGCCGCGAGTTCCGTCACGAGCCCGACAACACCCTGTGCGCCTGTGGCTGCCAGATGAAGCGCATCGGTGAAGACGTGGCCGAAAAGCTGGACTACGAGCCGGGCGTGTTCACCGTCGAGCGCCACATCCGTGGCAAGTGGGCCTGCGCCAAATGCGAGCGCCTGGTGCAAGCGCCGGTTGAGGCGCACGTCATCGACAAAGGCATTCCCACCGCTGGCCTGCTCGCGCAGGTGCTGGTCGCCAAGTACGCCGACCATCAACCGCTGTACAGGCAAGAAGGCATCTACGCCCGCTCCGGTGTGGCCCTGCCGCGGTCGACACTGGCCGCCTGGGTCGGCGCCTGCGGCGTGCAGTTGCAGCCGCTGGTGGACGCACTCAAGGCCGAGATGTTCAGCCACCGCGTGCTGCATGCCGACGAGACACCGGTAGCGATGCTTGACCCCGGTGCCGGCAAGACCCACAGGGCCTATCTGTGGAGCTATTGCACCGGCCAGTTCGAGGACAGCCGCATGGTTGTCTACGACTTTGCCGAGAGCCGCGCCGGCAAGCATGCGATGGAGTTCTTGGGCGATTGGCGCGGCGCGCTGGTCTGTGATGACTACTCCGGCTACAAGGCGCTGCTGGCAAAAGGCTTGCTGGAAGTCGGCTGCATGGCGCACGCGCGGCGCAAGTTCTTTGAGCTCTGGTCCAACCATCGCAGCCAGATCGCCGAGCAGGCACTGAGCCACTTCGGCAAGCTGTACGAGGTCGAGCGCGAGGTGCAGGCATCTGCGCCGGAGCTGCGTCTAGAGGCCAGACAGAGCCAGGCCAAGCCTGTGGCCGATGCCTTGCATCTCTGGCTCACGCTGCACCGGCAGAAGGTGCCAGACGGCTCAGCCACAGCCAAGGCCATTGACTACAGCCTCAAACGTTGGGTGGCGCTTACGCGCTACCTCGATGACGCCATGCTGCCCATCGACAACAACTGGGTTGAGAACCGTATCCGGCCAGTAGCGCTGGGCCGGAGCAATTGGCTCTTCGCGGGCAGTCTGCGTGCGGGCAAACGGGCAGCGGCCGCCATGAGCTTGATCCAGTCAGCCAAGCTCAATGGGTTGGAGCCATGGGCTTACCTGAAGGACGTGCTGACCAGGCTGCCGACACAGCCCGCCAGCCGTATCGCGGAGTTGCTGCCGCATCGCTGGACGCAACCGGCATAGCTCAAAGCCCACTCAGGCCGTCAGCCAGTCAAGATCACTTGGCTGGACGCATACCTTCGACCACAGGTACGGCAAGTAGCACCCTACGATTTCTGCCAGCGCCGTGACCACGAGCAATCCGAATGTCTTGATGAACTCCATAGGCCACATTGTCCTTTGCCGTTCCGAGAGAAAATACTTGCTCCTCAAGTAGCTTGAGGTTCTACCTTCTGGGTCTCACCACTCAAGGAACACCTCATGACATCATGGAAAGCAGCGCTGGGCCTTGGTGCCGCGTGCGCGGGCTGCTGTGCCATCCCACTGCTGGGCATAGCCGGGGGGCTTGCCGCGACAGGTTCGGCCTTGCTGGCCTGTGCCGACGAGTTGCTGCCGCTGGCCGCAGCACTTCTGGCCATTGCTCTGGCCGTGGCGACGGTGTGGTGGTGGCGGCGGCGCCAAGCATCCCGACGCGCGGCGTGCGCCTGCGTCAACACCTGTTCCACGAACGCTACCCATGTCAGCAACTGAACAAGCCCCCATCGTCTGCCCCATAGGGCCGACCGAATTGGCCTCACGGCTGGCTCGCATCCAACAACTGGCGAACAAGCACCTGGACTCGCACCGGCTGGAAGGCAGGTCTCTCCATCTGAGCTATGACGGTGCCGCCTCTACCGCGGTTGAGCACATCGCCAAGCTGGAACGCGAATGCTGTGCATTCCTAGACTTTGAGCTGACCCGACGAGGCGATGACGAGGCGCTGACCATCGTGGCGCCCGAGCGGCCAGGCGGCGACGCACTGTGGCTCTTCTCGCAGTTGTTGCCAGAAAGTACGTAGGCAGCGCAGCCGTCCGGGTGCGTTTGCCGCAAAGGCTAAGCTGTAGCGCATGAACACCACGGCTTCCATTTCCATCGGCCTGCTGGCCCGTCAGGCCGGCTGCTCCGTGCCGACAATACGCTACTACGAAGACATCGGGCTGTTGCCGACGGGGCCGCGCACCGAGGGTGGGCGCAGGTTCTACGGCACGGCGACCGTTAGACGACTCAGCTTCATTCGGCGCTGCCGGGACTTCGGTTTCTCCATCGAACAGGTACGCGAGTTGGTGGGACTGTTCGACGAGCCCAGCCGGCCCTGTGTTGAGGTTCGTGAGGTGGCCGCCAAGCACTTGGCTCAACTACGAGACAAGCTGGCTGAACTGCAAGCGCTTGAACGAAACTTGGCGGCCTTTGTCTGTAGCTGCGACACGGCCTGCGCTGGCGGAGCGGCTGTCGATTGCACCATCCTTGACGATCTGGCCTCGCCGAGCGACACGCCCCTGCTGCCTGCATCGGCACCGAACAGGCAGGCCAGTGCGTGTTGCCGTTGATCGCTGTGCAAGCTTAGAGCCGGTACCGAAAGTTGCTCGCACATTTGTCAGTGGTCGACGCCCTGGGCCTACCTGAAGGACCTGCTGACCAGGCTGCCGACCCAGCCGGCCAGTCGCATTGCGAAGCTGCTGCCGCACCTCCGGACGCAGCCGGCATAGCTCAAAGCCCGCTCAGGCCACCAGCCAGTCAAGATGACTTGGCTGGACGCATACCTTCATTCTCCTTTGAGGTAACCCGCAAGGTACGGCGTGACGTACTTTGTGGGCTCGTCGGCAGGACGGGGAGG
>CAMFGY010000059.1 GCA_945952065.1 uncultured Burkholderiales bacterium
CATCAAAGGCCTCGTTCAGCTCCGGCCGCAGTGCCGAGGGCTTGTTGAGGAACTCGCCGACCCGATCCCACACCGTGGTGGGCTCGCCCGCGAAGGGGCGCTCGCCGGTGAAGAGTTCGTAGAGGATGACCCCTGCAGAGAAGATGTCTGATGCGCTCGATGCGGCCCCCGGCTCCCGGAAAGCTTCGGGCGCCACATAGGCTTTCTCCACCAGATCAACAATGTCTGTCGCAATCGTCAGGCTGCGGTCCACGCCGGGCTTGGCGAAATCGAAATCTGTGATGCGTGTGGTGCCGTCCTGGCCAATCAAGATCGCGCCCGGCGTCAGGTTGCGATGCACCACACCGTGATGGTGGGCATGGGCCAAGGCCGCCAGCAGGTCTTTGGCCACGCGCCACTTCTGGTCAAGCGTCAGCGCCAACTGGGGCCGAGCCATGTGCACCGTCAACGCCTGGCCCGGTGCATCGTCCAGGATCAGAATGAACGACTTGTCGTCATCGGTCGGGAAGAAATCCCGCGCCGCCACGATGTTGGGGTGCAGTGGCAGCTTGGACAGCGCCCGGTAGGCATTGGCAATGCGGTTGACCTGCGCTTTGCGCACGTCTTCAGGCTGGTAGGGGTCAGCCTGGTACACCCGCAAACGGGCCGTACCACCCGCGAAAGCGTTCTCGGCACGGAACTCGGTGTAGGCCTCCGCTGCCCCGAGCTTTTCCTTAACCTGCCAGTGCCCAAAGCGCTGCACGGCTGAAGCGGGTTTCACCACCTTCAAGGCATGCAGGATCAACCCTTGCTGCTGCAGGATGTTCTTGGAAAAGCGCGTCGGAATGCGGGTGGCATCTTTGAAGTAGCGCTCCGCGTCCTTCAGCTTCACCACCCGTTCCGCATCCAGCTGCTCGCGGTCGTTCAGGTGTGCATCCGGCGCGGTGAGCAGGATGGCGGCATCGACGTAGATACCGTCCAACTCATTCCGACCGGGATTGGCCTGAGTCACCAAGCCCTTCACCGTGCGCGCATGACCGCGCAGCTTGCCCAGCGGCGATGGATACGGCGCGCGCCCCTCGGGGTACCACTTGTTGCCGTACACATCGATGGTGCCGCGCGTGCCCTTCACGTCGATCAGATACAGGGCGTGCGGCGTCAGCAATGCAATGTCGATCTCGAAGCGCTCGCCCTGCCGCTCGATCTCGAAGTTGTGAAGCAGAACGAAACTGTCTGGCAAGCGATCCCGCAGGTAAGCAATGACGCTGCGCTCTGCATCGTTGACCGGCTGGCCCACTGGGATCACTTTCGCCATCTCACGCCCCTCCCAGAATTTTTGCTTCGAGCATGTCTCTGGCCTCTTGCTCCCGGACACACGCTTGATCCCTCAACTCACGGGCTCGAATGGCCGGCGCACCAATGTCTTCCCTGTCTTTCCTAGAGGGCCAAGGAACCTGAATTCGCTTGACGCGTTGCTCGTCTGTGTGAGGGATGCTGGAGCCAGCCGCTTCCCGCGACAGCAATCGCACTCCATGCTCGCTAGACAGCAGCGTGAACAGATAGCCGCCGTCGATGTCGTCTTCCGGGACGATTCGAATCATGTTGTTGCTGCAGGAGAAGCCATCGAGATAGCTGCCTACCATCACCGAGCGCCCAATGAGACCTCCCAGTTGACCAGCCTCCTGCACAACGATCATTCCTTTCTTGAGCAGCAGGCCGTATTCCGCTGCGACGCGCTTCATCAAGTACTTGTCTGAAACTGGAGCCAACTCAAACACATCGCCGCCAGTGATGTATGGGCTTCCGAACTGGGGATCGGATGCGTACAGCCGCTTGAAGATGCCAGGGATGAATACCTCTGCCACCTCGCCCAGCGCACGGTTCCCGCCAGCTGCATCAAATGCCCGACGAGACTCTGCATTCCTGGCGCTGTAGTAGTACCCATCTCCGCGATCTCTGAAGGTATCGCTGGATACTGATGTGACGTCTGGCTTGGTAAGCACGGAAACCGGTGTCGGCGCACTCAGGCCTAGCCTCATATGCAGGCGATTGCGGGACTCCTGCAGCAATTCCACGGCCTCAGAGCGCGCACGAGCAGCTGCATCAACCTTTTCGGCGATCGCGGCTTCTGTTCGGGCATCAAACCGGGGAACCGGCAAATCGGCAATGTGCTCGGGTTCAATGTGCTGGATGATCGCTCCGTAGGTTCCCGACACCACCAGAGGCACGCCATAGCGGCTGGACAGGTAGGCGTACAGGTAGCCCGCCGGAACGCGCTCTGGGTCCGGTACGACCTTCATGATGTGCTGTGAAGACCACATGCCCGCCATGTCAGGGCGGACGTAGGTCATCCGCCCAATCGTCCCCGAGCAAGTGATCAAGGTGGTACCTGGGCTCAGCTCCAGATGAGCCAGCTTCTTGGACTCCGCATAGCGCCGCTGCAACAGTGGCAAGTTAGCGAGATCCGCATTAAGCATGTCGCTGTTGCTGAGGAACGGAACACCGTAACGGGGGTCATCAACCCATATGCGTGCGAACACGGGGCCGTTGTAGATGCCACCCGTATGACCCGTAGTCAAAGTGCTCAGCGCATCCTTTCGCGCTTTCAACTGCTTAAGGGTGTCGCGTGCCTCTAAGGCGCCAGACATGTACGGATTGCAATCCAGTCGCCGACCACCTTCCTGAAGCCAGCCGGACCGAACGATGCGTGCGTTCCTGTATGCAAATTGATTCATGAGAGATAGCCTCAGGGGAACCAGACCTGAAGCTGTTGCCTCAGAGCCTGGAATTCGCCGTCCTGACAGTTATTAACTGAAACCTTGCTCGTAATCTTGCTGTACAACGCCGACGACCGATTTCCCCTAAGATTCTTTTTCACAATACTTTCAAGTACTTCTTTGGGATTGGTTGGCTTTGCTTGCCCTGCAGGCCAATCTCCGGAGGCCTGTAATTCAAGGCGTAGCGACATATTTCCCTTATGCCCCAGCGCTTGGTCGACATTTATATTGGGCTGCCAGATCCATTGCTCTAGTTCAGGGTCAATTACCAATACTTTGAAGTCTCCAGGCTGCCAGCCTACTGCAACGAGCTGCCCCTCAATATCTAAGCGAATTTTCGCTTGCCCTGGGGAACCTCCAAAATCACGATCTAAGCAGACTACCAATTTGCGATGAGTCTGTAGGTAGCCTTTACAAAGCCCTCCAGCGTGACGCCAAAGGCCACCGTCTGTTTTTCCTTCTGCTCGGGCGATGTCTTGCAATGAGTCAAACTCAAAGGCACCGCATCCAAGGCTTTGATGAAACTGTGGGCGCGACAAGAAGCCTTTGAAGGCTTCCGCCATGTTCGTGTCGGCCACATAGAACATGCAATCGCGCATCAGCTCAGCACCTCCGCCGCGAACAGAGTTCCGAGATCAAGATCAATGCCCTTCCGCCACTCCAAGAGGCGGGGGTGTTCATTGCCTCGAATGATCTCGACTGCACCAGAGGAGGAGAGCCTGGAGCAGACGAGCTGGTCCAGTTCAACGCTCGCAAGAACCACAGGCGAATGCGATGACACCCATACCTGGCTGTCGTACATGGACGAGAGCGATTGCAAGACTGCCTCGATGGCGCGCGGATGTATGCCGTTCTCTGGCTCTTCAGTCACCAGGATGGCCGGCTGCTTGCTGAGGTAAGGCAGCAGCGTCAGTGTGAGGATGCGCAGGGTGCCATCCGACAAACCGGGTGACGGCACTTTGAAGTCGCCCTTGTAGCTGACCACGAAATAGGCATGGTGGTCGTCCTCACGTTCACGCACATCAATGTCAGTGACCTGCGGCAGCGCGGTTTGCACATGGGCAATCCAGTCGGCATAGCGCTCGCTGCGGTAGTCGCTTTCCGCGCCTTCCGGTGCGCCTTCACGCTTCAAGTCCAGTGCGAGCCATGGCGCATTTCGACCGTCCGATGTGATGGATTTCGGCTGACCTGGCGGGCAGGCAAACCGCATTTCTTCCCAATCTGGATTGAGAAACACAGTGTCTGTGGTCAGCAGACTGTGCAGCCAACGTGCCGCTGGGTACTCATGCTCCGACTCGAACAGCATTCGGGGCATAGCGAGCAAGGTGTTGCCGATTCCGACTTTTGTGGAGCGGGTTCGTGCTCCTGGGGGCGGAACCTCTGGCGTGAATTCAGCCGTTTGTCCAAATTCGCGCTGCAGAATCATTCGCCAGCCCTTGCGTTTCCGATCGCCTACTCGAACACCTTGGTATCCAGGCTCCGCGCGGTTCGGCTTGTAAGCTTCAGGGAAGATGAACAGGTACTCTTGAACAACGTGCAGGTCTCGGTCTTCAGAGACTCTGAGTCCGAGTTCGTACCGAATATGCGAAGGCCAGCGCTTCTTGTCGATTTCCAGCGCGGACTGAGTTTTCTGCCGTTGAGCCTTACTCAGTCGTTGAAACATGCCTTCGATGAGCTTTGACTGGACTTCCTCCGGCAATTTCGCCTCGATGGCGAAAGAAAAGTCATCTCCCCGACCAGCAAACACGAGTTCCCTCAGACTGCTGGCGCGAGCTTTGCCCTCCGATGACTTGCGACGACGCGGTACGAACGCATCGACTACATACTTGGCGTCCAAGAGGTCGCCGAGTAGGCCTGGCAGATCGAGGAGCGTGGTCTTGCCAGAGCCATTGGCCCCGACGAGAACGCGAAAGTCGCCGACATCGACGCCCAGGCGTTCGAAGCAGCGATAACGTGTGGCTTCAAGTCGCGTGATCATTTGCTGGGCTCCGGATGTTGGGCGCGGAACTCGGCATAGGCCTTAGCGATTTCGGGCAGGTCGTCGTCGAGGATGCGCTCCTTGCGGTGCAGGGTGCGCACTTGCAGGCCGCCGCCGATGCGGACCTTCTCCTCATGGCTGACATCCACCAGGATTTCTTCGCCGTCAGGGTGGCGCTTGTAAAGCGTGTTGCCACGGCGATCGAAGCCCACCTTCTCGGCGACAGCCATGAAGACGGGGTAGTCCTTCTTCTGACCCAGGTCTTCTGCCTTGATCACCTCTTCGGGCTTGCGCTTCAGGAAGAGCAAGCTGGTCAAGATGTTGACGTTGGCCTCAACGATGAAAGACTCCACCGGCAAGTCGATGCTGGCCAGCACCCAGCAGTGGCGAAGAATCCAGTAGCGGATGTACTCATCGCCAGGGTTGCCCAGGATGCCGTCCGGCAAGACGATGCCAGCACGGCCGCCCGGCTTGAGCCACTTGACGCATCGTTCGATGAACAGCACCTCGGGCGACACAGCAGGCTTGATGGCGTTGGTCATCACGAAGCCATCGCCTTGCCGCTCCCAGCGGCGGGCCAGCTCGTACTGCTCCAGGATGGTCTTTTCGGTGACCGGAATGTCCGAGCCAAACGGCGGGTTGGTCATCAAGACATCAATCGTCCCTAGCGGGATGGCTGCCTTCGCGGCCGAGACACCTGGCAGGTGGCCTGCCGGGAACTCAAGCGAGTTCATGTGATAGAGGTGGCCGAGCGAATTGCCGGCCATCATCACGTTCATCTGTGCGGCACGAACCAGGAAGGGATCGAAGTCAGCACCGAACAGGTTGTTGGCCGCGAAGTGGGCCAACCGGTCTCGGATGGAGACGAACTCTTCCGTGTTCTCGTCGCCTGCCTTGATGCGCTTCTCTTCGTGGAAGACCTTGTTCAGGTAGTTCAAGGTCTCGACCAGGAAGCCACCCGTACCGCAGGACGAATCGAGCACGCGCTCATGCTCCTTGGGTGCCAGCATCTTGACCACCAGGCTGATGGCGCCACGAGGGGTGAAGTATTGGCCGCGATCTCCACGCAGGTTGGTGCCAACGATTTCTTGGTAGGCCGTGCCCTTGGCGTCCACATCGGTTCGGCCAAAGTCGTAGCGGGCCAGCTCGGAGACGATGAAGGCCAATGCGCGGTCGGACAGGGTGATCTCTTCGTTGCCCTTGAAAAGACCGTCGTACTTCTTCTTCACCGCTTCAAAAAGCGGCTTGATGCGCAGGCGGATTTGCTCTCGGCCAGCAGTTTCGAACGGCTCGAACGGCCCCACCCAGAAGCGACGCGCATCGTTGGGCTGTTGCTCGTCATACATCTTGCAGAAGATGAGGTACAGGAACTGCCAGAAGGCTGCATCCTTGGGCATACCTTCATTGCCGTGGATGTAGTTGTGGCAGCGACGGAAGGCTGTGCGCAGCATGACCGGATCGGCACGACGCAGGCGCCCCATGGAGCGGCCTTCAACGCTGAAGGTGTCGTCACCCAGGGGCCAGTCCCCGATGGGCTTGAACTTGGTGTCGAAGCGGGTGACTTCTTTCTTGAAGAAGAAGAACTCCAGGCCGTTGGTCCACAGGCCGTAGTCGCAGCTTTCGACTTCAGCCATTACGGTTTCCAGCACCTCGAACTCTTTGCGTGCCTCTTCCGGGTCACGCATGCGATAGGCACCTTTGGTGCCGAGCTTGGGCTCCTTCTCCACCACCACTGCGCGGTAGAGGTTGTCCACCGTGTGTGCTTGGCCAGGCTTGAAGATGGCGATGTCGAGCTTGCGGTTCTTACCCAGCACCTTGACCTTGAAGTCAGGCTCCATGTCTTCGGCGGCAATGCCGTACTCATGGATGAGGGCACGCTCAATGTGCTGGCGAACTTTCTCTTTATCGCTGTCCTTCACCGGTTTGCCGGTGATGTAGTCGAAGACCTTGCCCTCTTCGAGCGCGCTCTCAGGCGCTTGGGCTTCTTGATCAAGGTCGCTCATATCGTTGTTGTCCTGTACGGAGCTCTGCTTAGGCATTGCGGGGCTCCTTGTCGTCAAAGTCATCACTGGTGGCAGCGGCACCGCCCTCACGCACCCAGGCGTCCACGTCTTCTTTCTTGAACTTCCAGAAGCGCCCAACCTTGTGCCCCGGCATGCCCTTGGAGGTCACCCAGGTGTAGATGGTGTCTTTGGCTACGCCGAGGTAGTCGGCGATTTCATCGACAGAGAGCCAGCGGTCGTCCATGTCTGCATCCAAACAGAAATGCGCCGCCAGAGTGGCGGCAACTGAACACAGTCTACGCCACTTTCAACCAGTTCAATAGGGTTTGAACCTGTTTTGATCGGGTTAGCCCCTGTCAGGATCATTTGAGCAGGGGGGCTGCGGGTTCAACCCCAGCCTGGCTTCCATGGCCAGAACGCGAGCCTCCCGAGCCTCCAGCTCCTTGATCAGTGCCTGCGCTTCAAGCATCGTCTTGTGCGCGAATGAGCGAAGCTGACGTTCACGCTCACCCGTCCCACGCGTGATCTCACGCGCACGCTGGAGCAACGCGGCCTGCGCCGGCAGCCCGAACTTCACCCTCGTCCACTGCGCTCGACTCATGCGCTGGCGACCCGGCCCCAAGCGAGCGAGTCCAGATGGCCCGGCCACGTGCTCCCAGAATCGGTCCTGAAATGCGCGCATTGCCGTGTTGTATGCAAGGCGTTGCTCCTTGGGTGTTTGAGCGCCCTTTGCCGCGCGGAAGCCGGGGT
>CAMFGY010000060.1 GCA_945952065.1 uncultured Burkholderiales bacterium
GGGGTTCTAAGCCGGAACCGCCGAAAATTCCGTCAGCCGATCAACGTGGCTTGTCCCGCGCCCGGTCGATGGGGTAGACCCAACAGTCGTGTCACTAGCCGCCATTTCGATCACGGCAATGCCAGCCGGACGTCACGTCCAGATTGTTCCGGTCTGGATGAGGCCGACTGACGTCTCGGATGACGGGTGGCATACAACTGCTGTGAGTCCTGCAGGGGGGCAGCTGCCTGACCGGACGGCGAGCATCAGCCCATCTCATGTATTAGTCATGTCAGCTTTGACACTGCGCAGTAAGCGTCCGGCGAACCCATCTTGAACGCTGCGGCCGCGCCAGCCAGGATGGTGTCCACCAAACGAGATAGGTGGACACCATGCCAGACGCCAAGCCGGACACGCGCCGGCGCCACGACCCGGAACTGAAGCGGCAAGTCCTTGCTGAATGCGCGGCACCTGGTGCGTCCGTGGCCAAGGTGGCGATGAGCCATGGTTTGAATGCCAACCTCGTCCACAAGTGGCGGCGCACGGTGGCCCATGATCGAGGCGCCGCTATCGCCGACCCGTTCGTGCCAGTGAGCGTTGTACCGGCGGCGCCACCGACGGTCGAGGCACCGCAGTTCGTCGAGGTGGACCTGCAACGGGGTTCGGTCACCGTGCGGGTGCGCTGGCCAATGGCGAGCGCGGCTTCTTGCGGCGCTTGGCTTCGTGAGATGCTGCGTTGATCCGGGTGGATGCGCTGTGGCTCGCTGTCGAGCCGCTGGACATGCGCGCCGGCACTGAGGCTGCCCTGGCTCGCGTGGTGTCGGTCTTCGGCGCGGCACGGCCACACCACGCCTACTTGTTTGCCAACCGCCGGGCCAACCGGATGAAGGTGCTGGTCCATGACGGGATTGGTGTGTGGCTGGCCGCACGGCGCTTGAATGTCGGCCGCTTCGTCTGGCCTCGCGATGTGAGCGGCACCTTGAGCCTGAGCCGCGCCCAGTTCGATGCCCTGGTTCTGGGGCTGCCCTGGCAGCGCGTCGGCGAGGCAGGAGTCATCACGCTGCTGTAGCCGCGCGTGCCGTAGGCCCGCGTGCAATTGCGGCATGTGCCGATGGCGCACTTGGCGTCGGTTCGGCACGATGCCTTCTCGTGATCGCCGACGACCTCGACACCCTCGATGCCCAGCAACTGCGCGACGCCTTGCGAGCGGCGCGCTCCGAGGTGGCATTCAAGCAGGCTGTCATCGACAAGCTCACGCACGAGAACGCGATCCTCAAGCGCTTGAAGTTCGCTGCGCAGAGCGAGCGGTACAGCGCCGAGCAGAAGAGCCTGCTGGACGAGACGCTGGACGCTGACCTGGCGGCCGTGGCCGCCGAGATTGAAGCATTGCAGCCCGCTCGGGCCACTGGCGAGCGCCAGCGGCCCCGGCGCGAGAAGCTGCCAGCGCACCTGCCGCGCCGCGACGTTCGCCATGAACCCGAGAGCACCACCTGCGGCTGTGGCCAGGCCCTGCAGCGCATCGGCGAGGACGTGGCCGAGAAGCTGGACTACCAGCCCGGCGTCTTCACGGTGGAGCGACACATCCGCGGCAAGTGGGTGTGCAAGTGCTGCGAGCGCATCGTGCAGGCGCCGGTCGCGCCGCACGTCATCGACAAGGGCCTGCCGACGAGCGCCCTGCTGGCCCAGGTGCTCGTCGCCAAGTATCTCGATCACCTGCCGCTGTACCGGCAGGAGGCCATCTTCGAGCGCGCCGGGCACGCCATCGCACGCTCGACGCTTGCCCAGTGGGTGGGCGAATGCGGTGTGCAGCTGCGGCCGCTGGTGGATGCACTGACCCGGGAACTTCTCGGCCAGGGTGTGCTGCACGCGGACGAGACGCCGGTGGCGATGCTCAAGCCAGGCCACGGCAAGACGCACCGCGCCTACCTGTGGAGCTACTGCACGACACAGTTCAACCCGCTGCAGGCCGTCGTCTTCGACTTCGCCGACAGCCGCGGTGGCCAGCATGCCCGCGAGTTCCTGGGACTGCCGGGCACGCCTTGCCAGCCCGGCTGGCAAGGCAAGCTCGTCTGCGACGACTTCGCCGGCTATAAGGCCTGCTTCGAGCTGGGCGTGACCGAGGCGGGCTGCATGGCGCACGCACGGCGCAAGTTCCACGAACTCTGGGCCAATCACGGCAGCCAGGTCGGCGAGCAGGCGCTGAAGTTCTTCGCGCAGCTTTATGACTTGGAGCGCGGTGGCGCCAATGCCGACACACAAACCAGGCTCGATGCCAGACAGGCTGCCCGGCCGTTGGCGGACGCGCTGCGCCAGTGGCTGCGACAGCAACGCCAGCGTGTTCCCGATGGATCAGCCACCGCGCGGGCTATCGACTACAGCCTCAAGCGCTGGGTGGCGCTGACGCGCTACCTCGACGATGGCGACCTGCCCATCGACAACAACTGGGTGGAGAACCGCATCCGGCCTATAGCGCTGGGTCGGCAGAACTGGCTGTTCGCTGGGAGCTTGCGCGCGGGCAAGCGAGCCGCAGCAATCATGAGCCTCGTGCACTCGGCTCGGCTCAATGGCCACGATCCCTACGTGTACCTGCGCGATATCCTCGAGCGCCTGCCGACCCAGCCAGCAAATCGGATCGTGGAACTTCTGCCGCACCACTGGAATCCTGCCGCCACCTAAATGCGGCCATCCCGGTGGCCAAGCTGCTGTCGGCATCCACCATTCGTGTGCTCAGAGTTCCACTAAACCGTCAAAAGGGGCGGGCGATACCCTTCGGCTCGAGGCGGGGCATTAATGGCTTCATACGGCCAGACCCAATACAGTCGCTGAATGAACATGAATTACGTTTATCTCGGCGTTGCGATCATTGCGGAAGTCACTGCCACCAGCTTCCTCAAGTCATCGGAAGGCATGACAAAACTATGGCCTACGCTTGCCAGCGTGACAGGCTATGCGGTCTCGTTCTACTTCCTCTCCATCACCCTCAAAGTGATACCAACGGGTATAGCCTATGGCATCTGGTCGGGCGTCGGCATTGTGCTGGTGTCGGCGGTCGGCTGGCTGTGGTTCAAGCAGACACTGGACGCCCCCGCGCTCGCCGGAATCGGCATGATCATGGCCGGGGTGCTGACGATCAATCTGTTCTCCAAATCGGTGGCCCACTGATCAGGTGGTGTTCACCGGACGCTTACACTGCGCACGCGACGGCACCCGACCCATAGTGGTCATTCCACTGCTCAACGGTAAGAGCAGCCGCATCCTTCGATGCCTCCACATGCCGAGAGCTAATTGTCTCGGCACTCTTGCTCCAGCCAGCCACGGAAAGCTTTCATCCCGTCGGTCTCTTTGCGTGGCTTGAGCTTGGTCAACCAATAGCTGCCCGTCTCAATCCGAGTGTCAAATAAGGTCACCAGCCGACCGCCGAGTAGGTCGCGACCAAAGAGACGAATCGGCAACAAAGCCACACCTGTTCCTTGTGCGGCTGCATCAGCAAGTACAAGGGATGAGTCAAACACCGGACCCGTCAAATGTGGGGGGTTTAACCCAACCGCCTGAAACCATGCAGTCCACTCGTCTGCTCGATAAGACCGCAATAGCGTGACCCGTGCCAAATCACTGGGGGTGTGGATTCGACTTGCCATGAAAGGGGCGCAAACAGGTGCGAGTGGCGCAGAAAAAAGCTTCGACGCTTCTGTGCCGTGCCAGTGGCCGTCCCCAAAGCGGATTGCGAAGTCCAGGCCATCGCCTGCCAAGTCGACTCGGTTGTTGTTGGAAAACAGTCGAAGATCTATGAAGGGGTGCTTGACTTGAAAGTCGCGGAGGCGTGGCAGCAACCAGCCCACTGCAAACGTGCCGACGACGCCCACAGACAAAACTTCTTTCTTATGAGGCGTCTTGACCTTCTCAAGCGTTAAACCGATCCGTTCAAAAGCATCGGTCAACACTGGTAGCAGGGCAGCACCTTCATCAGTCAAAGCAAGCCCTCGCGGGATACGCCGAAAGAGTTTCTTGCCCAGGCGGTCTTCTAAGTTCTTGACGTGCTGACTGACGGCGGTCTGCGTCAGGTGCAGTTCAAGGCCCGCCCGGGTGAAGCTCAGATGGCGTGCAGACACCTCAAATGCGCGCAGCGCGTTAAGCGGAAGGTCCATGATGATCTAAGTTTTTCTTGGGCCTGGGCTGCAGATTTTACGTTTGAAGAGACCACCGACGATCCATATGATCACTCATTTTCAAACAGTAGGAACCATGAAAAGACGCAACTTCTCCGTCGGGATGGCATTTTCTGCCTTTGGCTTCAGTGCGATTTTCCCCAAGAAAAGCTTTGCCTTGGGCGAGCAAGGACAGATGACTGCTGTGTTTCAGCAACTCGAGGCTAAAGCCCAAGGCCGGTTGGGCGTACATGTCATAGACACAGCGACTGGTCACGAATTTGGCTACCGCTCTGACGAACTTTTCATGATGCTCAGTTCGTTCAAGCTGCTGGCGAGTGCCTTGGTGCTGGCGCGCGCGGATCGTGGTGAAGAGTCGCTCACTCGGCGTATTCGTTACCGCAAGCAGGACTTGGTGCCTTGGTCGCCAGTGACAGAGGCATATGCGGATGGCGAGGGGTTGACTTTGGCCCAACTCTGTCACGCGACGATAACCACCAGCGACAACACAGCGGGCAATCTCATACTAGCCAGCTACGGTGGCCCTCAAGCTCTCACCCAGTATGCCCGCCAACTCGGTGACAAGATCACGAGGCTCGATCGGAACGAACCCGACCTCAACACCCGAGTCGAAGGAGGAAGCTTGGATACGACCTCACCGCGAGCCATGGCCATGACCATGAACAAGCTCCTCTTGGGCGATGCACTCTCACCCTTATCGCGGAATTTGCTCCGCCAGTGGCTGCTCGAAAACACGACCGGGGGAAAGCGCCTCAAGGCCGGAACCCCTGCTGATTGGACCGTTGGCGACAAGACCGGGACCAACAAGACAGATGCGAACGACATAGGAATATTGCTACCACCGCAAGGCGCACCGGTCCTTGTGACTGCTTACCTCGCTGACAGCACGGCAAGCAGCCAAATAAAAGATGCAACGCTTGCAGAGGTAGGTAGGCTCACCTCTATAGGCATACGATGAAGTCGGAGCGGGGATAAGGACTCGTTCCAGCAACCGCTCCTGGCCGCCTGCCGCCGACCGCGGTCTGGCTCGAAAGCAGTCTGTCAACGCGCCGTTTCATTGTTGCCATGATCATATCTTAATCGCGCACAGGCGGCCACAGGCGGGCAGTATGAACCAGCGTCAGTATCCACACCGTTTCGCCGTCGATCTGATACACCAGGCGATAGCTTTCGTGCGGGATCAACTCGCGGGTCCCGGGAATCTTTCCCGGCTTGCCCAGCATGGGGTGCTGGATCAAGCGGGCGGCCGCGTCGCTGAAAATCTCATCCATCCGGGCCGCCGCGCGCGGATTGTCGGCTGCGATGTAGTCCCACACATCGGCACGGTCTTGCTGCGCTTCGGGCGTCCAAACAACCCTCACGCCTGGCTCGCCACACTGGCACGCCGTGCGGCGAATTCGGCCTCAACTTCATCGTTCGACCGCCCCAATCCAGCGCGCATCGAAGCCCGGCCGGCTTCGACCTTGCGGCGCAGGAACTCGTCGTACTCGCGCGACTCGCGCTGGCGCTGAACGAACTCGCGCATCAGCTCGCGCAGCACTTGCGACGCCGGGCGATGGGCCGCCTCGGCTTCGGCCATAAACTCGGCGCGCAACTCAGGCTCCAGCTTCATCGTGAAAACGGCTTGTTTTGACATGATCGGGGCCTCCTGCCACTTGATACTAACAAAGTATATACGCCGTCATTACTAAGCGCTATTCACAGAACGCTGCAAGGCGGGCGTGCGCTAGGCCAAGGCCTGTCGGAAAACATTTGTTTTTCGACAGGCCTTCAACGGTCCTCTGGGGGTCGTCTCAGAATTCGGAAAATAAAGCACGCTAGCGGTTGATCTGTCAGGT
>CAMFGY010000061.1 GCA_945952065.1 uncultured Burkholderiales bacterium
GTTCAGCGATCAGCGAAGAGATATCAGACAAAGCCACCGCCCCGCAGAGCCTGGCTGACCGCCTGCGCGCCGGTTCGAAGGCGCTGGACCACGAGGAAATCGCCGCCCGGCTGGCGGCGATCCGGCAAGGCCGGGAAGTGGAGAAGGAACATGTGGCCCAGGAGGCCGAGCGTCTGCATGATAAAGAGTTGGAGCAGGAACGCGAGGCGAAGGTTCGGCGTGAACGAGAGCCGGGGCACGAGCTGTGATGTTTGACCTATTCTGGATAGTTACGCACGGCCTTTGCTACTCCTAGCTTCTTCCCGCCAAAACCCTTTTTGTCTTTTGCAGTGGCTGTCCATTCATATCTGTGTTGTCCCCCGGGGGGGCATGGGCTTTGATACTTAAATGCGCCTGGAGAAACTGTTCCATCAGAGCTAACTGCTACACTCCCGCCCCCATGATTGAAGCCGGGCACATCAAGGTCTTTTAGTCGGAACTCGATGAATTGTGTACCGGCGGGAACGCCCTTCACAACAAAAGCTGGGTTCGCAACCGTTCGAGGATCTCCTGTGTTGCATGCTTTCAGGCCATCCCAAGTGAAGGAAATGGAGAAATTATCGGCATGAGCCATACTTGAGAAGAAAATAGCCGTGACAGCTAGCGCGATAGATTTCATATTTATTTCCTGATGCTGCGAGTTATTTTGCGGAGACTTTATCCAAAGTTTGGATCCCAGTCACAGCGAACCTCTTCGTCAACCTGAGATGCAAAGACCTCTTTTGACGGCCACTGGCTTTTGTTTGGTCCGCCATAGTTCCAAGAACTCTGGCCTTTGTAGGAACTACCACGGCTTTCGTAACCAACCAAACCATCGCTTGTTATTTCAGTGATGCGACGAACTTGCTGTGACGTGGTTTTGTAGCACTTTCCGGTGTCGAGAGAGGCGGGGTCAACAGCCAAGGTGTTCTCCGTTGCTAGGGTCACCAATGCCAACAGCGTGGATGATGTGGTGCGATTTGGCGGAAACCATCATCAATCGTCAATGTGTTTTTGACTGACTATGATGACAGCAGTGCACGCTTAGCGGCATCGGGTTCTTTTTGGATGATCTGTAGCAGTGCGGCTGCCGGTCCGCTGATCCTGCGCTGGCCCTGTTCCCACTTCCGGTAGCCGGACAGACTCATGCCCATCAGCGGTGCCATTTGCGCCTGCGTCAGCTTGGCCTGTTCGCGCACTTCCCGCGGAGCAATGGGGGCATGGACAACGGCGGGGCCTTCGCCCTTCGCATGGGCGAGTGCTTCGGTCATTGCCTGGATCAGATCGTTGCCGAAGGTGCTCATCTCTTTTCCTTCCGGGTTGCCTTGAGCGTCGCCGCCAGCGCGGAAACGGCGCGTTTTTCGTCGGGCGTCATGTCGCCCTGATCGTTCTTCGCATAGGCCAGAAGGGCGTAGAGCGGCATGGTGTCATCTAGGTAGTAGTAGATGATCCGTGCCCCTCCCCTCTTGCCGCGCCCGGATGCCGCAAAGCGAACCTTGCGCACCCCGCCCGTTCCCGGGATTTCATCCCCTGCCAACGGATTCTCCGCCAGAAAGTCGATCAGCTCGCGCTTCTCGTCCTCGGTGAAGAGCTTTTCCGTCTGGCGGGTGAAGATCGGGGTCTCTGCTACCGACTGCATGGCAGTATATACCCCATTGGGTTACTATCTTCAAGTGTCATGCGGTGATTGACCTTTCCGGAACCAAGGCGCTATCCGAAGAAGCGTTTCCAGAAGCCTTTTGGTCTCTGGTCGTTCAAGAGCGCCAGAACGCGGCCTTCGGAGCTGTCGAGGCGCTTTCGTAGATCCTCCACGGTATCCGTCAGGTAGCGCTTCTGCTCTTCCAGGCCGTTCTTCCGTTCCTCCATTACGGCAAGTTCTTTTTCCAGATCAGTTATCTGCTGCAATGCGTTGAAATCTGGGGGCAATCCGGCCTGTTGCGCGCTGTTGCGCATCGTTGCATTATCGCGTTGTGCGACGCGTTGCGCGACGGGGTGGAAAACTCTGTGTAGCTCGGACGGGTCTATTTCGTATGATCCGGTTTCGCCCTTTGGCGCAGAAATCTTCCCACTTTTTATGGCTCTCTGAATGGTCGCCTTGTTCTTGCCAGTGGCTGTCGCTGCTTCTGAAAGGGTGTATTTCATGGTGTTGTGGTCCCGTTGCGCATCGTTGCAATGCTATGCTGTGCGACGCGTTGCGCCGTTGCAAGGCTTTTCCTATCGGCGCAGATTTTCCTGTTTCTTGCAGTATGCCACAAAGGCCGCACCGGCATTTTTGGGTGGGTTCTCTTTAGCAGCTTCTGCCTTGGCGAAGGCCATCCAGTCTGACCTTAGGACATGGTAGTCTCTGCCCTTTTCGCGGGCGACCTCACGGGCTTTCTCTTCGGCCCATTCCGGTAGCCGGATATCAGGTGCCAGCGCTGTAGAGGCGGACCGTGGCCGGAAGATTACCAGGTCGTCTGCCATCAGCTCGATCTTGTAGAACGGCGTGCAGTCATCTTCGATGATCTGCCGCAGGTTCAGCCGGAACTTCTTGAGAGGGGCGTTACTGCCCGTTTTGTTCTGAAGGTTGGCCAGCCCGATCTGCCACTTTGGTTGCGCACCGCAGTGCTTGCGGGCAATCTCATAGAGGCGACGTTCCAAGGGGCGGCGAAGGCGGAAATAGTCTTCCGAGATGCTGATCACCTCGTTGGCCTCGATCGCGCGCATCAACCAGTCAGACAGGACAACTTCGCAGTAGTCGAGGCGCCATTTTCCCTCTTCCCGCATGACGAAGCCGCCTTCGTCGATCAGTCCGAAGATGCGGACCTCTTTCCGGTTCCCGGTCCTGATGTTGGTCTTGAACTGGGTGCCCTGAAGGCGCTGGAAGGCATGTTCCAGGCGTTTGTATTCCCGGCCATCGGTGTTGCGGTTTGTTCCGATCATCAGCTCGCGCGCGCTGAACCTGACCCGCTTTCCGATGGGTTCGCCCCGGTTCTTTCTGTCCATCAGCTGGCTGATGCAGAAGATCAGGATATCCTTGTCCTTGATGGTCGGAAGCCCAAGCCCGGACGGGATAATTTCCAGGCTGTTCTCCCCGCTCCGGTAGACCAGGTGGCGCATGTCAGGCTGCGTTGCCAACGAGAACAGCGGGTGTTCCATCGACGCCATGTCATCTTTTGGCACGACATCGGCGATGTCGAGGATGAAGAAGTCTTTTTGTGGGTGTCGATCTGGAAGTAGGGCCATGGGTGATTCTTAGCTCATGTTCGTGCTATCTGGAACCAAAATTCGTGCTTTCGGGAACCGATGCCCAATGCGGTGCGCTGAGTGCTTCCGTTCGTGCTTTCGGGAACCTGTCCTCATGCCAAAACCGTTCGTGCCTTTCGGAACCAAAATTCGTGCCTTTCGGAACCAAAATTCGTGCCTTTCGGAACTATCCACAGGGTTAAGGCTTTGGTTTTGAAAGCGTTCTGGCATCCGTAACACTACTCCGTAGGTAACACTAATAACACTAGGGCCTTTCACCCGTATCGCGCCCGGAAGCCCACCGCCTGCACTTGTGGCAAGCGGTGGATTGGCCATGAAGAAGGAAGGGGCGGCGAGGTCAGCCCCCAGACTGAGACGGGCGGTCGATCCAGATGGCGCAGAACCTGCGGCCTTCCGGATTGGTAACGACCTGGCCCCCTGCGATGGTGCAGTAAACTTGGGGATATTGGCCGAACTCGCGCGCATCACCCCGGCCCATGATCAGAAACGCCGCCAGAAGCCCCAGAACGGCCCCACCAGCGCCAACCGATGCCAACCACACCCAGAACCCGCCGAAATAGCGCCAAGCCTCTCTGCGGGCCTCTCCTGCGGCCTTTGAGAGGTCTCTGGCCGCTGTGATGGTCTCCGCATGGTTTTTTGCGATAGCGCCGCTTGCGGCGTCCTTGGCGGCGAGGATCGTTTCTATCGCCAGTTTTTCCAGCCTCAGGTCCATGCGCTCGGAAATAGCCTCGTAGACGGCTTGCCCGGTCTGGGCCATCGAATCCACGCCCTGGACAAGTTGCTGGTTCAAGGCCTTGGCCTCGTCCTTGTTAAGGCTGGACCGTTGCAGTTGCTTGATCTCACCACGGATCAGGGTGATTTCGTCGGCCAGAATCTGGAACGTGTCTTTCTCGCTCATGCTTTGCCCGCCTTTGCGTCCAGTTCGGCCAAGAGCGATGCAACCTCTTTGAGGTCCACATCGCGGGTGACGGTGCGGCGCAGAAGGGCGGCAAGACCACGGGCCGCGGCGGGGTCTTTCAGCGCGTCAGAAATCACCATCGAGCCTGTGATGATCTTGCGGCGGGTGTCATTGGCCTTGGCGCGGGTTTTGAGGCGGGCCAGCTTCGCTGTCGCCTCTGCTATTTGTTGATCAATCGTCCGCATTATTCTGCACCTCGTATCACTCGCTCTGGTTGCGTTTCTGCCCGTAATGCGGATAGGGTGCAAGACACGAAGTGCCCACTTATACAAACGTTTCACGTTTGTGTGGGCAAGGGGGAACAGCCTTCCCCTTTGAACCCCTTGAGAGTGCGGCGCGGAAATGGCGATCTACCACCTTCGGGCCACGATGATTTCGCGATCCGCTGGCCGCAGCGCCACGGCGGCGGCAGCTTATCGTTCTGCGTCCCACATCGAGGATCAGCGCACCGGGCTTTCGTTCGATTATCGCGCCCGCAGCGGCGTCGATCACGTCGAAATCCTCGCCCCTGCCCAAGCGCCGGAATGGGCGCAGGACCGGGCGGTGCTGTGGAACGCGGTCGAGGCGGCCGAGACCCGGAAGAATTCGCAGGTGGCCCGCGAAATCCGGGTGGCCTTGCCCGCCGAGCTGGACCACGCGCAGCGGGTGGAGCTGGTGCGCGACTTCTGCCAGCGGCAGTTCGTGGATCGCGGCATGGTGGCTGACATCGCCCTTCATGCGCCAGGGCGCGAAGGCGATGACCGCAACCACCACGCCCATATCCTGCTGACCACCCGCGAGATCGCCGCCGAGGGCTTCACCACCAAGAACCGCGACTGGAACGCCGTCGAGGTTCTGGAGGGGTGGCGCGAGGCATGGGCGCAGGATGCCAACCTTGCCTTGGAGTTGGCCGGCCACGGTGAGCGGATCGACCACCGCACCCTTGAGGCGCAGCGCATCGCGGCGCTGGAGCTGGCCCACGTCGCTGAGGCACAGGGCCACGAGGCCGAGGCGCTGGAACACACCGTCCGGGCCGTCGCGCTGGATCGCCCGCCCCTGCCCCAGTTGTCGGCGGGCGCATGGCAGTTGAAGGAGCGCGGGCAGGAGGTTGCCGCCGTCCGCGTCTGGCACGAGGTCAAGGCCCATGCCGCCGAGGTGGCGCGTGTCGCCCAGGAGCTGGCAGGCCAAGTGCGATCCTGGCTTGAGCGGGCGGTGGATCACGTCCTGGACAGGATGCAGCCGACCGAGCTGGGGCTTGCCTACGAAAGCGGCGGGCATGGTGGGGGAGACCCGCAGGATCTTGCGGCCCGGATGCGTCAGGCATGGGCAGTGCGCGATCAGCGTTCAGATATCGGGGATGAGCGTTCAGCGATCAGCGAAGAGATATCAGACAAAGCCACCGCCCCGCAGAGCCTGGC
>CAMFGY010000062.1 GCA_945952065.1 uncultured Burkholderiales bacterium
TCCACTGGAATCCAAGGACCGTGCAGGCTACTTGTTGGTGATCGAATAGCGTGCGGTCCTACATGCCGCCGGATGCGTTTGCCCTGGACACGTCCGCGCAGCTTGTGATCCAGACGGTCATGGGGGGTGCCGGAACTTTGCTTGGACCCTTGTTGGGTGCGGCGATCTGGTTGTACCTGTACGAAGGGCTGCAGGCGCTAGGCGATATCGGGCCGTACTGGAAGCTGATCCTGGGCGTCGTCTTTGTCATCCTGGTGACCGTCTTTCGACACGGTGTCGCAGGCGGGATTCTGGAATTTGTGCGACGCTGGCGCAAGGACAACCGTCGCGCAGTGTCCGGCGCGGCGCCGGCGCGCGTCGTTGCGACGCTTGATGTCATGCCCTCCGAGCCGCATGCACAGCAGGGAATGCCGGTATTGCAGGCCCGTAGAATCAGCAAGCATTATGGCGGCCTGAAAGCGGCAAGCGATATCGATTTCACGCTGCGCGAAGGTGAGCTGCACGGGGTGATCGGCCCCAATGGCGCTGGCAAGTCGACGTTCTTCAGCATGCTGGCAGGCGAACTCGATGCGACCTCCGGACAGGTGCTGCTGCGCGGCCAGGATATCACTGGCGTCGGGGTGACCGCGGTCTGCCAGCTGGGCATGAGCAAGAGCTATCAGATCAACCAGCTGTTTGAACAATTGACGGTGCGCGAAAATGTGCGCATTGCTGTGCTGGCGCGTCGGCGCGGCCCTTACCGCAGCGATCTGCTGCGCAGTCTGCGTTCCGATGCACTCGATGGGCAGGTGGATGCAGCGATAGCATTAGTCAACCTGGGTTCTCAGGCCGACACAAGGGTGGCCGAGATGCCGTATGGCGAGAAGCGGCGGCTGGAGATCGGCCTGGCGCTGGCCACGGGCGCCAACGTATTGTTGCTTGATGAGCCGCTGGCTGGCCTGAGTCCCGAAGAACGGGTATCCGTGGTGGCCTTGCTGCGGTCGATCCGTGGGGGTCGCAGCATGGTCATTGTCGAACACGACATGGATGCGATGTTTGAACTGGCCGAGCGCATCACCGTGCTGTACGAGGGGCGCAAATTGACGGAGGGCACACCCGACGAGATCCGCAAGGACCCGGCGGTGCAGGCAGCCTACCTGGGGGGGATGGATGATGAGCCTGCTTGAGGTCGACAAGATCAATAGTTACTACGGTGACTCGCACATCCTGTTCGACGTGAGCCTCCGGGTGGAGGAACACGAAGTCGTCGCCTTGCTGGGCCGCAATGGTGCAGGCAAGAGCACGACGCTCAAGTCGCTCATGGGTGTGGTGCGGCCGCGCAGCGGCAGTATCCGCTACCGTGGTCGGGAAATATTGGGGCAGCAGGCGCATGAAATCGCGCGCGGTGGGGTGCAACTGGTCCCCGAAGAGCGCCGGATCTTCGGTTCCATCACCGTGCATGAGAACCTGGTGCTCGCGACGATGGCATGCGAAAAGCCGCTGCCGATCGAGCAGATGTACGAGATCTTTCCACGGCTGGCCGAACGCAGGCGCAACCTGGGCCGCCAGCTCTCGGGGGGCGAACAGCAGATGTTGGCCATTGCCCGCGCCATGGTGCGCGATGCCGATCTGATTCTGCTGGATGAGCCGTTTGAGGGCCTCGCGCCCCTCATTGTCCGCGACTTGGTGAGTGTCTGCAGGGATCTGGCAAATTCAGGACGCACGATCGTGATTGTGGAGCAGAACGTTCGAGCCGCTCTGTCGCTGGCGGATCGCTGTTATATCCTGAATAATGGTGCCATCGTCTATGACGGCACCCCGGATGAGCTGCACGGCGACCAGGCGGTCATCGCGAAGTACCTGGGTGTCGGGGTAAAGGTCTGAGCGTGCGCCAGTTGTATTCTTTTTTCCGTAGTTCTGCGGCTTACCGTGTCCGGATTGCGCTGGCCCTGAAAGGGCTTGACTTCGATTTGGTTCCCATCGATCTGCTTTCGCACGGCGGGGCGCAGCATCAGCCTGACTATCGTCGACTGAACCCACAGGGCCTGGTTCCGACCCTTGTGGATGACGGGGTTGTGCTCTCGCAGTCCATGGCCATCATGGAATACCTGGACGAAACCTATGGCCCCGCGATCCTTCTGCCTGGCGCTCCGCATGCGCGTGCGCGCGTACGTGGCCTGGCCGAACAGATCGCCTGTGACATTCATCCGCTCAACAATTTGCGGGTGTTGCGTTTTTTTGCCCACGACATGGGCGTGGATAAGGAAGCGCGCGACCGCTGGTACCGGCATTGGGTTACGTTGGGCTTCGATGCGCTGGAAGCAGCTCTGCGCGTACCGGACACGGGTCGCTGCTGCCACGGGGATGAACCAGGCCTGGCGGATTGTTGCCTGATCCCGCAAGTCTTCAACGCACGCGGCTACGACATGGACATTGCAGCCTGGCCAACTATCGAGCGCATTGACCGATATTGCAATACGCTGGCGGCATTCCAGGCAGCACACCCGGCAGCGCAACCCGACGCCGTCTAGAGCGGCGGCCACCCGTCTTCATACGAATTGCGACTGGTCCACGGCGCTGTATGAGGCTCGGTGCCACCCTCAAGAACATACCGTCCACGATATCGGGGGCCGGCCACCTCCGCCTGCCGGTGACTATTGTGTCTAGAATGGGAATCTGGCCGGGGCTGTCAGCAGACGGCCCGCCATACGTGCGGAGGATCTCATGACCGGTACCATCACCGAAATTGCTGCGGACATTTATCGGATTTCAGTCTATGTCCCGCAGGCAGATCTGCAATTCAACGTGTTTCTGGTGCGTGACGATGAACCGCTGCTCTATCACACAGGTCAGAAGGCACTATTTAGGCCGATATTTGACGCGGTGCGCACGCTCATCGATCCGGCAAAGTTGCGCTGGATCGGGTTCAGTCATTTCGAGTCAGATGAATGTGGCGCGCTCAACCTCTGGCTGGACAAGGCGCCGCAGGCAGTTGCGCTGGCCAGCCCGGTTCTGGCCAGGACATGCATCGATGAGTTTGCAATACGAGCCCCGCGCGTGCTTGAAGATGATGCCTTGCTTGCGACGGGTCGATACACGTTTCGCCATCTGCTGACGTCGCACCTGCCGCATGGCTGGGGCGCCTCGCTGCTTTTCGAAGAGACGCAAAAGGTGTTGTTCTGCTCTGATCTGTTGCTGCAGCGTGGCGATCCGGCGCCCTTTGCCGGCGACCTTGTGTCGCGGGCCGTGCAGGCGCTCGAACAAGGTCAGGCAGGGCCATTTCGCGATGCAATTCCATATACGACGCACACAAAAGTCACCTTCGCGCGTCTGGCGGCGCTTGACCCGCAAGTATTGGCCATCATGCATGGCGCGTCATTGCGGGGGCAGGGCGCCCGGGCATTACTGGATTTCGAGCAGGCGCTGGCCCGGGTTGGCGGGCCTCTTCAGTAGATGAAGAACAGCACGGTCATGATCGTCATCGGGCGGCCCAGTGCGGGCAAGTCGACGCCGGTCTTCAGTAAATGAAGAACAGCACGGTCATGATCAGGCCGATGATGATGACCGCGGTGCGAACATAGCTGTCGCGCACCTGGCGGATGAACCGCGCACCGACGTATCCACCGATCATGCTGGCAGCCATCATTGTTACGGCCTCGGGCCACGAGATCGCGCCACCCCAGGCATACACGATGACGGCGATGATCGTCAGCAGCGTGGACACCAGGTTCTTCAGCGCGTTCGAAGTCTTCAGTTTGGGTACGCCCAGAATCCCGAACAGCGCGAGCAGAATGATGCCAAGGCCCCCATTGAAATAGCCGCCATAGGTGGTCGCAATCAGCACCGTGGCGATGGTGAGCCCGGGGCTGGCGATCTGTCGCGTACCCGGTTTGCCCATCAGTCTGGGGCCGATGGCAAAGGCCGCGGTAGACAGCAGCAGCAGCCAGGGAATCAGGATCTTGAAGCTGTCACCGGGAATCAGGACGAGCAGCGCTGCGCCGAGTGCGCCACCCAGAAGGCTGACGACGATGATGCCGGTCAGGGGCAGCTTGCCAGGCACCTGCAGATCGGCTCGGCAGGCATAAGTGCTGGAAATATAGCCGGGCAGCAGGGCGACGGTGCTGGTTGCGTTTGCCGTCACAGCGGGCATGCCGATGAAAATCAATGCTGGCAGCGTCAAAAACGTACCGCCCCCCGCGACGGCATTCAGGGCGCCCGCCAGAAAAGTGGCCGTGAGCAGCAAGGGCGTACCCGTCAGCAGTTCGATCATGTAAAGTTTCGGGGTCGGTCGGACGAAGGCACCAGTATAGAAGTTTGCCTGGCCGGACGTTTTCAATGGATGAGGGGGTGATGTTGGACGCGTGGCTCGCTGCCGTGCCGGTTGGGGAAGTGCTCGTACGGATGGCTGCCACCGCCTTGGTCATCATTGCCGTCAGCTGGTCGGTGCAATTGCTGGGACCCCTGGTTGGCGGTGTTCTGGCGGGCCTGCCGATCACGATGGGGCCGGGCTTTTTCTTTCTGATTGACCAGGCATCTGCACCCTTTGTCTCGCAGGCCGCTGCATTCACGATTCTGTCGTTGTGCGCGACGCAGAGCTTCCTGCTGGCCTACATTGTCGTTGCCCGCCGTGGCCCTCCCTGGGCGGCGTTGCTGGCGGCGCTGGCCGCCTGGCTTGGGCTGGCGCTATTGCTGCGGTTGCTGCCTTCGCCCCTGTGGTTGGGTACGCTGATGTTTGCACGCGGATAGGAAATCCAACCACAGGAGGACGATTATGGCCCAGGTTTTGGGCATCACAGGCCTTCAGGCTGAGCCTGCCTGAGCGCTTGATCAGCGCCAGTAGCCCGAGATTTTTCGGTTTGCACATTTTTTGGCAGTGACAGACGCAGCCCTGCCGCGCGGCCAAACCGCTGCTGCCTTCCCTTACCAACTGACGCGCTGATCGACCTCAAAGTCCGGCGCCGGTTGGGCCGCCTCGCCCCAATCTGGCTCAACCTCGACACCATCGCCCATCGGCACATCGCACCCATCCCACAGCGGCGGCCCGCGTGCTGGCGCGATGCGAGGCGGCTCTGTCTCCACCCCGATGTGCTCCAGGATGTGCCGGAGGTCGGCACTGTAGGTGATGAAAGCGATGATGCGCATCTGGCCACCGCAGAGCGGGCACAACAGCGGCAACACCTCGTAGATGCGGGCGATCAGCACCGCCCACAGAATGTGAGCTGAGCGTTTGGGCAGAGCTGGCTGGGTGGGCTCGGGCTGGCTGGGACCACCGACCGTGGCCACTCCCATGGCATCCACCGCTGCGGTCACACCGCCTGGCTCGGGCTGTGCCGTGCCCGTGCCCGCGCCTGCGGTTTGGCCTGCGCCCAGTGCAACCGCCGCAGCCCGCAGGGGTGAATTGGGCGCCAGCACGCCGTAGTAGGGGTCTCCTCGTTTTCAGTGCAATAAGTGACGGTACGAAAAGCTAGCACTG
>CAMFGY010000063.1 GCA_945952065.1 uncultured Burkholderiales bacterium
TGGAGTGACCAAGCTCAGATGGCAGTGCAATGCGCTCTGATTGTTGGTGCTTGTTTCGGCACCGGGTGCATTGCACGAGAATGTCGTTACGGTCGGCCATCTCACACCCCCGCAATATCAAGAGAGATCGGCCGATACTGGTCGGTGTCGCCGATACGCTCGTACACGCGGATGTAGCTCTTGGAGCACTGCACCCGAACCGAGTCAGATAGGGCCGCCATGGCGCGCTGCCACTTCTCGTCCTGAATATCCAGGCGGCGCAGGGACAGGATGCGGCCGGTGCTGATCTTGCCTTCCTTGTCCACATTGAAGGCATCATTGATCAGGGCGCGGATCTCGCTGCGGGCACCTTCGGTCCACTCATGCACGCATTCATCAATCAGGGCCTTTGCAGCCTGCAGGCCTTCATCAAAGGTCAGCGTGTCAGACACGGCCCGCTTGATCATGTAGCGGCCATCAAAGGTTGTCAGAGTGGTATTGCCCTTGGCCCCGCCCACCTTGGCGCCATAGCGTTCAGCCGACAGTTCAATGAACGCCTGGATATCGGCAAAGACCGTTGCCTTGAACTGGGCCAGCATCTTGTTCACGTCCAAGGCCTTGTTGATGATCTCCACCACCAAGGCATCGCGGGTCAGGTCAATAGGCTTGATAGATTCGACTGGAATCAGGCGGCCCTTGGCATCCTTGCGGTAGCCGTTCGGGGTGTTTTGCGCAGTGTTTTGCATTACTTGCTCCTTAAAATCCGTTTCACTTTTGCCAACTGCTGCCTGTTTCGCTCCAGCCACTCAGGCGTCAGCTTTGGCTCATCTTTTGCATCCCAAAACCACCTGCTTGGTGGTGCCAGATCTGGCCTACCTGGAGGCAGAGGTGGATGTTCTTCCGGTTCATCCTGTACTGCCGGCTCATCTGTCTCAGGTGCTTGCGGGGCGGCGGCAGCGTAGGCGGCCAACTCTTCCAGATAGTCCTCCCACACGATCCGTTTCGCCTCACTTAGAGGCTTGCCCATTCGCACCAGCAAGTTCGCCTCGGCCAGCAGCTTGGCTTTGGTATCCTCGTCAAGCTCCAGCATCGCTAGTGGCCGTTTTCAGTCCAGACAACGCGACAACCATCCAGCGTGAACTGGCCTTCGCGATAGCGGCCCATTTCGCCGTTACCAAACCCGAAATAAGCTGCTTGGCCTGACGCAATCAGCTCATGGCAGCGTGCGGACGATTGGATCCGCACCGTAGGACGGGACGGCGCATCCATCTCCACTGTCGTGACCGTAAAGCCGCGACGGCTAAGCTCTCCCACTGCCAAGTTGACCTTGCGCAACGCCTGCAGGATGACGGCGTTCATGGGCAAGAAAGTGGCCTGCTGGCCTTTCTGAATCCGTTCCATATCACTCTCCTTTGCAGTTGATTGGGCACTGCTGGCAGGTGTGCCAGTGGGCCATCTTCACGCGGTTATGGGTCGGGGCCGGGGAGCTGGCGATGGTCTTACAAGCTGTCAGCGTGATGACCTCACCTGTATACATGCAGGTCACATTGCCAAGCGTGGCCTTCACTTTTTCCAGTACCAGGTCTGCGCGGCCGGAGTACTTGCCGGCAAGTAGCAAGCTGATGGTGCTACGGGAGTAGCCCAGCGTTTTTGCCACTGCAGCCTGACCTTGCTGCGCCACGGCTTGGCGCAGGACTTCAAGCAGATCACTCATCGTCAGCCACCTCTTGGAACACCACCTCGGCCCAGTTAGGGTCAAAGACCCGCTTGAGTCGCTGAATCATCGGCGCGCGCGGGCCCGGCTTCTTGCTGTTGATCCGGTTGTAAGGCAGCAAGCGCCAGCGGGCAGGCTTCTTTCCCCCCTTGCTGTTCGGCTTGGTCTCAGGCGGCACGGCCATATCCAGATAGCCAGCAGCGTGCAATGCCTTCAGATAGCTGCGGGCGGTTTCCGGCTTGACTTGGTGGTCAGGCGTAGAGGCCGAGCGGGCTACCTCCAGATAGTCAAAATTTCCCTTGGCCAAGCGGATGACGCGCCACATGTTGGTGGTCCCCATGCCTTGGGTAACCGGCTTGCCTTCTTTGGTCAGGCGCGGAGCCTCCATGCCGATATCTCGGGCCAGCGTGAAGCGCTTTTCATCGTGGCCGCCGCGCCGGCCGGAGATATCCTCAATAAAGCCTCCACGCTCAAGCGACTGCAGGTAGGTCTTGGTGGTGTCGATATCCACATCAGCCTTGGCAGCGGCATCAATCAGAGTGAACTCCTTCATGAGGCGGATGGCTTCCCAGATAAGCTGGCGCTTGGGTTTGCCGCCAGCCATTTCCAGATGGGCCGGCTTGCGGTGAGATTTGCGGACCTCGGTCATTACGGGAGCCTCCGGGTCGGAGCCTTGCCGGTGTACAGTGCGCGGCCGCCCCAGTTGGCCAAGGTGGCAACATCCCAGCCTTCAGACAGGCCTTCTTCACGGATCAGGTTGAGGTTGTTGCCGACGCGGCGGACGGAGCCGCGCGCCTCGTCGACCAGCAGCTGCAGCAGGTCGTCAGCCACCGGCATGTCCTCGCTGTAAATCGGCACCAGCTTGCGGGCATCCTCCAGGCTGACCGGCTGGGCAGGCACCCAGTCCAGCACGCGGGAGTGGAAGCGCTCCCACTTGGCCAGCTTTTGCGGCAGGGCCTCTTCACCGACCAGAATGATGCTGGCCTTGTAGCTGTTGTCGTGGATATCGCGAATCAGCTGCACCAGGCGCGGCTTGTCGGCGGCGTAGTCGGCTTCATCAATGAATAGCGGTCGGCTGCTGGCGGACAGCTGCTGGGCGACCTGGTCCAGCATGGCCGCGCCGGTCTTCTCAGGCTGAATGTCCATTTCGATCAGGATCTTCTGCAGGAAGGTTTTGCAGGTCCACTGGTCCGACATGCGGACGAAATAGCCGTTGTGGCGGAGGTAGGCTTGCGTGGCAGCCTGGGTCTTGCCGAAGCCGGAAGGACCGTACAGCACAGCCATACCATCGGAACCAGCCGGGCGGCCCAGCAGGCGCAGGGTGGTAGCGTGCATCAGGTCGACATTGGTGATGTCGGCGGTCTGGTTTGCGGGGCGACTCATGTTCTTCTCTCCTGTTTAGTGATTGCCGGCGAGAGCGGCGTCTTGGGTGGTGCGTTGCAAATGCTTTTCCATCTGCACTTGGAAACGGGCGGTTTTCTGCCAGCCCTCGTAAAACTTGACCTTATCGTCAGGCAGCATCTGGCCACGCTTGGCCATGGCGTCCAGTTCCAACCACTGGCGGAACTTGACCTCGTCGGTCTGCGGCAGGCTGATCACCGGGGCCGGGGCGGACTGGCCAAGGTGACGCTGGACGGCGGCCGGGATCGGCGCATTCAGGCCGCGATCCACGGCATGGGTGGCAGCTGCTGCGGCGCGGGTGCCTGCGGTGTTGACCGGCACGGCCGGTTTCGGCATTGCAACCAGCGTCCCGGCCTGGGCGGCGTTGTGGCGCAGAATCTCTTGCACCACGTCGTCGGTATTGACCTTGCGCGCCAGCGCCTTGAGTTCGCGCTTCTGCCGGCTGACTTCGGCGGCCTGCATTTTCTTGGCCTTCTGGGCGACTTCCTGTCGGTTCATACCAGTACGCTCCGGGCACTCAGCGACGCATACAAACTGGCCATCGTGGAAGACATACACGCGACCCAGATCCAGCGGATCAAGGCGCACCTGGACATCGCGGCCAATCAGATTGATGGCCAGTTCCGGGGCAATGAACCAGGCGTCGTCGATCTTCAGGCCCTTCTTTTGGACCGTGCGCTGGATGCGCTCAGCCAGCAGGACATCCAGCAGGCGCGGGTTGTCGATTTGCTCAACCATGCCGCTCCAGGAGGCCGCTTTATTGAAAGGACTCATGCCCAGCGAGCTGTGCTCGCGGTGGTGGTAGCGCACCAGCCAGTCATCACAAAAGGCCTGCAGCTCGGCAGCGGTCATCGTCATGTCCACCACCTCGTTCTTGGTGAACAAGCGCTCACTGAAAGCTTTGCGGGCTTCAATGGCTTTGCGGTCTGCCACGTTGTGGCCGATGTAGCCGGGCAGCAGCTCCAGCAAGTCGTGGCTGAAGGTATGGAAAAAGTGTTCGATGTGCGGCTTGTGCCAAGGCTGGAATGGCGGGCACTTTGTCTGCTCAATGTCCAGCGCGCGGAACACGTCATCGACGTAGACGCCCACGTATTCCTGGCCGTTGTCGGTCTTGGCCTCTTCACACTTACCCCAATCCAGCAGGGCAGCACGAACCAGTGCACCAACACCCACGGCACGGGAGGACTTGGCCACCAGCAGCTTGGCGCGGCGGGTCCAGACGTCGATCACACCCAGCAGGCAGTGGCGACCATCGGCCAACATCAAGTCAGCCGGCGTGGAGTCGAACTCCCAGCGTTGATTCAGGCGCAGCACATCCTCAGAGGACGAGCCTTGCGCGGCCATGTAGGTGTTCTTCCACTGGTCCGGGTTGGCAATCGCGGTGAACAGTTCGGCGTTCTGCTTCTTCCAGTCATTCAGGAAGCGCCGGAATGTGTGATAGCTGGGCACCTTGATATCGGCATAGCCATCAAATCGGGCACGAGCCGCGTCTTCCAGGTGCACCGGCTTGATGTGCGGATTGGCAACCAGCATGGCGACGGTGAAGTCATGCAAATCTTTCTGCAAACTGATCTGGCACTTGCCCTTCAAGTGATCGCCGTTGTTGCCGTCGACAAAAGCTGCCAGGCCGCTTTTTTCAAAGTCGCTGACCCACATTTGCAGCGTCCGCAAGGCCAGACTGTCGATCACACCGGCCGTAGCCAGGGACAACTCCGGGTATTGCACTTTGTTTGCCTGCAGGTGGCCGGCGTTGAAGTGGCTTATGAAAGCCTGATAGAGCGCATTGGTCGGCTTCATGCCGCGCAGCTTCAGGAAGCCATACCAGGCCATCACGATGGCGCGGCGGGCTTCGAAGCGGGCTACCTGTTTAACGGTCAGGCTCGGCAGCTTCAGCAGTACTGC
>CAMFGY010000064.1 GCA_945952065.1 uncultured Burkholderiales bacterium
ATGGCAGGCAAGGGAGGCAAGAACGATGCGGCGGCCCGCCCGTACATGCGCTTTGGGGTGATCTCGGTTTCGGTGCAGAAACTTGCGGTTTCTGCCTCGGGTAAACCCGCCAGCCAGCCGCGCTCCAGGGGCAACGCTTACTGACCGCGAGCCCGGCGCTCGCTATCTTCCTCGGCCCATCACGGCATGCGGGGGACAGCTTGACCACGTTTCGTCAGCGCTTTGTCGGGGCCAAGGAGTTGCCCAAGTCGCTCTCCGACTTCGATGTCGAGCAGTCCTTCCAACTCAGCAAGGCCGACATCGAGGCGATCCGCAAGCGGTTCAGAACCGCTGGCCGCCTGGGTGCCGCCGTGCAACTGGTCGTTATCAGAACGACTGGGCGCGCGCTTGAGCGGGTCACCGGCCTGCCCCGCCCGCTGCTTCGCTACCTGTGCGACGCGCTCGACTTGCCCGAGACGTCCATTGCGTCGCTCAAGACGCTGTATCGACGCCAAGAAACACTGTTCGCTCATCAGGCCTGGGCGCGAGAAGCCAGCGGCGCCGTGGCACCCGATGGGCCGACTCTGGAGCGGTTGGGCACCGCCCTCAGTCAAGTCGCCAACTCCGCGGCCTCGGTGGATGAACTGGTCAAGGAAGCCGAGATCTGGCTCCACGACCACGGGCACCTGCTACCCGGCGATCGCGTGCTGCGTGACGCTGCGCGCGCGGCTTTCGCGTCTGCGGATGCCAACTCGCTGGCCATCGTGCAGCGACAGCTGACCGCAGCAAAGATCAGCAAGCTGCTGACCGTCGTTCACTCGAAGCGCCGCGGCCGGGGCAGCTTCACGGTGCTGGAGTGGCTGAAGAACTCCGTGGGCAAGCACAGCCCCAGTGGCCTGAACGACGTCACCGGCAAGATCGCCTTCCTGAAGCAGCTCGGCGTCCACGACTGGACGCTTGAAGGCCTGTCCACGCCTCGGCTCCGGGCGTATGGGCAGGCAGTGGCCAACCGCCCGCCGGTCGAGACCAAGCGACTCAAGCCCGATTCGCAGGCGCTGGAAGTGGTCTGTTTCCTGCGCATGAGCTTGCTGGACCTGACCGACACGGCGCTCTACATGGCGGCCAGACGCATCAGCGATCTGGTGCGCCATGCCAGCAACCGCGTGCAGTCCAAGCAGACGCGAGGCCTGACGCACTACCGGGAGCGCCAGGATCAGATCCGCGCGATCGTCCATGACGAGGGCCAGGCGGACGCGCAAAAGGTCGCCACCCTCAAGGCGCTCCTTCCCAAGAACGAGAGCGAGCAGCGCTTCAGCCGAGCGGCGCTCGTGCGGCAGGGCCTGGTGGACGACAGCGCACGGGTCAGCGCGTTGCTCAATGCCCTGGTCGGCCTTGACATCCGGGGACATGTCACCACCCCTTCGCTCAAGCTCATCGCCACCTTGCGTGATCTGCATGGGCAGAAAGTCAAGGAGCTTTCCCAGGACTTCGATCTCGGCGCGATTGATCCTGCCTGGCGGCCGTTGCTGGAAGACGCCAACCGCGCCCGCGCCTTGGCAGCGCTGCGGGCCTGCACGCTGGTCGCCGTCCGAAAGGACCTGCGCGCCGGCCGACTCTGGATCAACCACAGCCAGGAGTACCGCAACCGCGAAGACCTCCTCATCCCGCCACAGCAGTGGAAAAAGGAACGCAGCCTGCTGATCAGCGCCTTGAGCCTGACCCCAGACCCTAAGAAATTCCTTGAGCGGCTCTATGCCAACTTGGAAGTGGGTCTTCGGGCGCTGTCCGAGGCGATCAGCAGCGGCAGCCTCAGCATCGACGACCAGGGTGAGTTCCGGCTGCCGGCCTTGGAGCCGCTTGAGGTGGACGACGAGGTTCGCCGCAACCGCGAAGCGATATCCGGCGAGATCGGCGAGGCGCAGTTCAGCGATCTCATCGTCGAGGTCGACGTCTTCGTCACCTTCAGCGAGGTTCTGCTCGGCCGCAAGGCCAACTCGATCCAGGAGCTCCTGGGCTGCTATGGCGCGCTGCTCGCGCACGGCACCGAGAACGATGCCAAAGGCGTGGCCGCGATGATCCCGGGTCTTGAGGCGGCGCACGTCACCAATGCCATGCGCGCTCTCGAAGCCCAGGGGCGCCTGCGTAAAGCCAATGAGCGTGTCGTCGCCTTTCAGCGCCGTTTCCCGATCGCCGAGCTGTGGGGCAAGGCAGACCGCGCCTCGGCCGACATGATGTCGTTGGACGCGTCCAAGCACTTGTTCAACGCACGGATCGACCCGCGTCGGCGTACCTATGCCGTGGGCATCTACACCCATGTGCTCAGCTCCTATGGCGTGATCTACGACCAGCCCATCGTGCTCAACGAGCGCCAGGCCGGTGCCGCGCTGGAAGGCGTGGAGCAGTACAACGCTCGGGTCGATGACGGCATCAAGCTGTCGCTGCTCGCAGTCGATACCCACGGCTACACCAATGTGGCCATGACCGTCGCCAAGCTACTGGGCTTCGACCTGTGCCCGCAGCTGCGCAACATCTCGGAGCGTCGCCTGTTCTTGCCGCGCGGCATGGCGGTGCCCGAAAACTTGCGAGCGGCCGCACTCTGCGACGTCTCCGAGCGGGCGATCACCAAGGGCTGGGATGAACTGCTCCGCCTGATCGCGTCGATTCGCACGGGCCGGATATCACCCAAGCTGGTGCTGGAGCGCATGGGAAGCGCGGCGCAGGGCGATCCGCTTCACAAGGCCGCCGACCAACTGGGCAGGCTGCTTCGTACGCTGTTCCTGTGCGACTTCTTCAGCAACCCGGACTTCCGCCGGGAGATCCACACGCTGTTGAATCGAGGCGAGTCGGTGCATCAGCTGCAGCGCGCGGTGTTCCACGGCCGGCTGATGCCAGAGCGCGGTCGCCGAGGCGACGAGATGCGCGCCATCTCGGGCTCGCACGCGCTGCTGACCAACATGGTCATCGCCTGGAACACCATGAAGATGCAGGAGGTCCTTGACCGCTGGCGCAAGGAAAAGCGCCCCTTCGAGGAGGCCTGGATTCGGCGCATGGGGCCGGTTCAGTTCGGCAACATCAACTTCCGGGGAACCATGTCGTTCGGCATTGAGCGCCACGCGGCTGCACTCTTGCAGGGCCGCCCTGTGCAGCGTCGGCGGGCCTGACCGTCCGCGGCGGGACCGCGCGGCGGCTTCCGTGGGATGTGTGCAAAAACTTGCGGTTTCGCTTCGCGATCACAGCAAGCGGTCGCAGAGGCTACTGCTTTCCGGGCCTTGCCGACGACGACCTCACCACTCCCTACTCGCTGCCGTGCAGCGCTGAGCATCCCGCGTAGTCCAGCCTTTCCGGGCTAGGGACTTGCACCATGTGGCGGGACATGATCGGTAGGTGCAAACTACCTGCCATGCAGCCCCTCGCTTGCGCCCCTGCCCGCCGGGCGCTATTGCGTTGCGGCCTGGCCAGCCTGCTGGCACCAGCGGTCCAGGCCAATTCGCGCACCCTGCGCTGCGTATCCCTGGACTACCCGCCCTTGGTCCACCAGGTCGGTGGTGTCGTGCAGGGCATTGCGGTGGATCTGGTGCGCGCGGCGCTGGAGCCGGCCGGCTGGCGCGTCGAGGTCGAGGTGCTGCCCTGGAAGCGTGCGCTCGGCCTGATGGAGCGCGGCGAGCGAGACTGCATTTTCACCATCTTCCGCACCCCCGAGCGCGAGATCTATCTCGACTACAGCCAGCGGCCGTTGGTGCTGCAACCGATTGCCTGGTTCGCGCGCCGCGATCGAACTTGGTTCTGGGATGGCAACCCGGCCACCCTAGAGCGCCGACGCGTCGCCCTGGTGCGCGGCGTGAACTACGGACAGGTCTTCGAGCGGCTTCGCCCGCTGCTTTCCATCACCGAGACAGAGCTGGTCGAGGCCCCGTTCCGGATGCTGCAGCGCGGCCATGCCGAGCTTACCGTCGCCAATGCCTTCTTGGCCACGCATCTGCGGAGCCAGAACCCAGCCCTGTGGGCGGACCTGGAGCCCTTAGGCCCCAGCATCGAGATCGTGAGCTCCTACATCGCCTTTGCCAAGGGCCGCCACAGCGGGCCGCGCGCCGAGTTTGATGCCCGCATCGACGCGCTGCGGGCGAGGCTGATGCCTGCCGCCTGGCGCGCCCTGGCCGTGCCGCCCGACTGGCAGAGCTGGTTTGCCGAACAGGCCGCTGCGGGGCTCAAGGAATAGGGACCGTGCCGGATGGTCAGCACGGCGCGCAAGAGCTGGCCCTGTTTCCCGAACGCACGCCTGCACATGCATGATCAGGAACGGAAATCCACCCGGGTTTGGATCACATCGAACTCGTCGGACTTGAAAGAGCCGAGGTCTGCGCGGTGCGCATCGATTCGCACAGGGGCCGAATGTCCCAGGGTTGGCCGGGGTCGGCATGCGGCAAGGCCATTGCGTTCCAACGAGCAGCCGCACGAGGCGAGCGCGACTGCCTGCCTGCAAAGCAAGGGTTGCTCGACCCCGGCATCCGGCTGGGGCCACCCCTGCCCGCGCCTGAGCGCACTCTTCTCTCGAGAACCAGCAGAACTTGAACCTGAAATTGCGTGCTCGCCACACACTACTCGGGGGCACCTCAGAAAACGGAAAATAAAGCACGCTAAGGCATAGCTGACCTTGCC
>CAMFGY010000065.1 GCA_945952065.1 uncultured Burkholderiales bacterium
GCAGGAAATGCCAGACCTCGGTGGTGGTGGCCACCGTGCTCTTGCGGCCGCCGCGACTCAAGCGCTGCTCAATGGCCACCGTGGGCGGAATGCCCCAGACCGCGTCGACCTCGGGCCGGCCCGCCGGCTGCACGATGGAGCGGGCGTAGGCGTTCAGCGACTCCAAATAACGGCGCTGGCCCTCGTTGAACAAGATGTCAAAAGCCAGCGTCGATTTGCCCGAACCCGAGACGCCGGTGATCACATTGAACTTGCCGCGCGGGATGTTGACGTTGACTGCCTTGAGGTTGTGTTCCTTGGCGTTGACGATCTGGATGTTGTTGTCCGAGTTGGCGGCCTTGCGGCGCGCGCGGATCAGGCTTTGCAGCGGCCGGCCTTCTTCCACCTTCATGGCGGGGCGGTCCATCTGCGCCGAGTACTCGCGCAGCGCCAGCGCGGTGTGCGATGTCGGGTGCTCTTTGATCTCCTCGGGCGTGCCGACGCAAACAATCTCGCCGCCGGCTTCGCCGCCTTCCGGGCCCAGGTCGATCAACCAATCGGCGGCGCGGATCACATCGAGGTTGTGCTCGATCAGAATCAGCGAATGGCCAATGGCCAGCAGCTTGCGCAGCGCGCGCATCAGCTTGGCGATGTCGTCGAAGTGCAAGCCCGTGGTGGGCTCGTCAAACATGAAGAGCGTGCCCTTCTTGGCCACGGCTTGGCGCGGCTTAGCTGCCGCCTCCGCCAAGAAGCCTGCCAGCTTGAGGCGCTGCGCCTCGCCGCCCGAGAGCGTGGGCACTGGCTGGCCCAGCTTCACATACTCCAGGCCCACATCAATGATGGGCTGCAGCTTGGCCAGCACCTCGCGGTCGTCCTTGAAGAGGCGCACCGCTTCGCTCACGGTCAGCTCCAGTACATCGGCCACGCTCATTTCGCGTTCCGCTCTTTGCAGCTTCACATCGAGAATTTCAGCGCGGTAGCGGCGACCATCGCAGTCCGGGCAACGCAGGTACACGTCGGAGAGGAACTGCATCTCCACATGCTCAAAGCCGGAGCCGCCACAGGTCGGGCAGCGGCCGTCACCGGCGTTGAAGCTGAACATGCCGGCGGTGTAGCTGCGCTCCTGCGCCAGCGGCGTGGCGGCAAAGAGTTTGCGCATCTCGTCGAAGGCACCGACGTAGGAGGCGGGGTTGGAGCGCGCCGTTTTGCCGATGGGGGACTGGTCCACAAACACCGCATCGGCCAGCCAGTCGGCGCCGAGCAGGCGGTCGTGCAGGCCCGGGGCCTCGGTGGCCTGACCGAAGTGACGGGCCAAGGCCGGATACAAAACATCTTGCATCAGCGTGCTCTTGCCCGAACCCGAAACGCCGGTCACCACCACCATGCGCTGCAGCGGGAACTCCACGCTGACGTTGCGCAGATTGTGCTCACGCACGCCTTCCAAAATCAGCTTGGGCGTGCTGGCTTCGACTGGGCGCTTCACCCCCATGCCGACAAACTTGCGCGCGCCCAGGTAGGCGCCGGTCAGGGTGTCGGCCGCGCGTATGGTCTCGGGCGTGCCGTCAAACACAATCTGCCCGCCTTTCTCACCGGGGCCCGGGCCCATATCGATGAGGCGGTCAGCCGCCAGCATCACCGCCGGGTCATGCTCCACCACCACCAAGGTGTTGCCGGCATCCCGCAAGCGCTGCATGGCCTGGACGATGCGGTTCATATCGCGTGGATGCAGGCCGATGCTGGGCTCGTCCAGCACGAACAGCGTGTTCACCAGCGAGGTGCCCAGGGCCGTGGTCAGGTTGATGCGCTGCACCTCGCCGCCGCTGAGCGTGCGGCTCTGGCGGTCCAGCGTGAGGTAGCCAATGCCCACATCGCAGAGGTATTTGAGCCGGTTGCGGATTTCTTCCAGCAGCAGCTTGAGGGCATCGTCGAGCAGGCTGCTGGGCAGCTGCAACTGGTCTAAGAAGCGGCGCAGCCGGTGAATCGGCAGCTGCATCAAATCGTGCAGGGCCAGGCCCGGCAGGGCCTCCAGCTGCGCGCGGCTCCAGTCCACACCTTTGGGCATCAAGCGCTGTGCGGGCGGCAAGATCGAATCGGCCAAGTCCTTGGAGCCCACGCGCCAGAGCAGGGCTTCGGTCTTGAGCCGGGCGCCGTCGCAGGTGCCGCAGGTGGTGTAGCTGCGGTACTTGGACAGCAGCACCCGGATGTGCATCTTGTAGGCCTTGCTCTCCAGGTACTCGAAGAAGCGCATCACGCCGTACCACTGTTTGTTCCAGTTGCCGGTCCAGTTCGGCGAGCCGTGGATCACCCAGTCGCGCTGCGCCTGCGAGAGTTGGTTCCAGGGCGTGTCGCGCGGAATGCCGGCCTCACCGGCGTAGCGCAGCAAATCGTCCTGGCTGTCTTTCCAAGCTGGGGTCGAGAGCGTTTTGATCGTGCCATTGCGCAAGGTTTTTTTCTCGTCCGGGATCACCAGCCCCAAGTCCACGCCGATCACGCGCCCAAAGCCGCGGCAGGTCTCGCAGGCACCCATGGCCGAGTTGAAGGAGAACAGCGCGGGCTGTGGCTCCTGATAGCGCAGATCGCTGTCGGGGCAATGCAGGCCTGTGGAGTAGCGCCACAGGACGGCGTCACCGTCCTGGCCGTTCGCCGGGCCGCTCCCTAGAACGGCCGCATCCCCTTGGGGGACCGCCTGCGTACCCGCAGGCAAGGGGCCAGGCGCTGCTGGGAGCACATAAACATTCAGGCGGCCACTGCCGCGCTTGAGGCAGAGCTCAATCGCCTCCATGGCCCGCTGCTTGTCAGCGCCCTGCAGGCGGAAGCGGTCGGCCACCACATCGAGCAGCTTGCGCGGGCCGGTGGGCGTGGCGACTTCACGCTCGGCCTGCACGCGCGTGAAACCGCTGGCCGACAACCACTGTGTCACTTCCTCGGCGCTGGTGGTGGCCGGCAGCTCGACCGGGAAGGTCAGCACGATGCGGGGGTCGTCCTGCTTGGTGCGCTCCAGCAATTCCAGATAAATCGTCTGCGCCGTGTCGTGGCGCACCGCCTGCGCGGTCTTTTTGTCGAACAACTCGGCCGAGCGGGCGAAGAGAAGCTTGAGGTGGTCGTTCAGCTCCGTCATGGTGCCGACCGTGGAGCGGCTGGTGCGCACCGGGTTGGTTTGGTCAATGGCAATCGCGGGCGGAACGCCCTCGACCTTGTCCACCGCCGGGCGGTCCATGCGGTCCAGGAACTGGCGGGCATAGGCCGAGAAGGTCTCGACATAGCGGCGCTGCCCTTCGGCATACAAGGTGTCAAACACCAAGCTGGATTTGCCCGAGCCACTCGGCCCGGTGACCACGGTCAGCTCCCCGGTGTGCAAGTCCAGATCAAGATTCTTCAGATTGTGTTGACGGGCACCGCGGATGCGGATGTTGCCTTCGGTGGACATAGAGGAGTGCTCGGCTGCTGCGCTGGGAGCGAGCATTCTAGGGAGCGGGCCCCCATAAAGTTGTCAGTAGGGCCGGGTGACCCTTTTTTTGAGACCGCGCCAGCGTCGCCTTTGGGAGCCAAACAGCGACCAAGCCCAATTTGCCCGCAAGACTCCCCGTCAAGCCCCGACTTGAGGGGGCAGGCAGCAAGCCCCCATCCTCGCCACCGGCCCGCATTGCTTTGCCCGGCTGCAGCGGCAACAATAGCGACCCACTTCAGCGACGGGGCGAGCTCACATCCGGCGAGGCTTGCACCGACACGAAGCGAGGCCGGCCCGACCGACCCGCGCTTGAAGGTGGGACGAAGAAAGTTTCACACGCAGTTCTTGGGGAAGAGGCGCTTAGGCCCAGTCACCGTTGGGGTGGCGGCCAGACAGCCCGAACCAAGCAGGGTTTGCAGTCTGGATGAGGGAGCAGGATGAACACAATCAGTTTTGAAGGCGCCATTGCCGCCAACTGGTTGCGCCTGACGGCACAGCATCAAGCCAGTCCCTCGCCCGCCCATGACACAACAGCCTCCGACTCCCGTTTTGAGGATGCCTCTGGCATGAGCCTGGACGCCAACAACGCGCCAAAACCTGCCCGCGATGGCCTGACGCCCGTGGTCCTGCTGGTGGAGGACAACCACATCAATCAAGTGGTGGCACTGGAATTTTTGTCGGTGATGGGCTTGCAAAGCCGCTTGGCCAAGAACGGCCTGGAGGCCTTGGAACTGTGCGCGGCGCAAGCCCCAGACCTGGTCTTGATGGACATTCAAATGCCCGGCATGGACGGCCTGGAATGCACCCGGCGCCTGCGCGATCTGCAGCGGCAGGGGAGCCTGCCCAGCTTCCCCATCCTGGCCTTGACGGCCCATGCCTTGGAAAGCGATATCGCCGCCAGCCTCGCTGCCGGCATGGACGAACACCTCACCAAGCCCTTGGACTTTGTGGCCCTGCAAGCCCGACTGGGCCGTTGGCTGCAACTGCCCGGCTTGAGCAGCTAAGCCCGCCGGTGCCAAAGCCCAACAGCGGGCGATAGGCCCTCAGCAAGCGCCCATAGGCAATATTCACTCTGCAGCCTTGCTGCCACGAAAACGCGCCTGAAAGCGCGTTCTTGCCTTGGCGCTGGTATCGCGCCAAGTCCTTCGCCAGCCACAAAGCCCCTTTTCGG
>CAMFGY010000066.1 GCA_945952065.1 uncultured Burkholderiales bacterium
GCTGCAGACACGCTGCCCGAGACACCCGGGGCTTCTGGGGTGGCAGGCAGGTGCTTCGCGTCGGGGACGAAGTAGTAGCCGGCAGGCCGCTGACTGCCGGCATTGGCGCCTTCAGCATAGACAAATACCGAAGTCGGCTCGTACCCGCCTTCACAGGTGAGATTCACGCAGGATTCGGACCACACATGGTCGACCGTGGCCCGATGCGGGATGGAGGCATCCTTGGTTGCCATGAAGAAAGTGCCGGTGTCACCGACCTTGGGAACGTACTTGCTCATCACTGGGCTCCTGGTTGCGGCATCACGCCGTCTGCTGCTGGGGTTTCAATGCCCTGCATCGCCCCATCGGCTTGCAGAGCGGGAGGGATGGTCTGCTGTGCCTGAGCGGGCTGCGCCATCGTGGGAACTGGGGCGCCGATGGGCGCATCGCCGTTGCCGTCCTGGAAGCCCGCAGACTTGGCGAGCTCGTCGGCCACCGGGGCAATCTCGGGGCGCTGGGTCAGCACCTGCGCAGCCTGGGCGGCCATGTACAGGCTTTCCAGGCGCGACTTCATGGCCTCGGCCGTCAGCTTCTCGCCCTTGGCCTTGGCCTCGGCAATCGTGGCTTGCATCTGGGCCAGCTCGTTCTCGTACTGAGCCTGATCCATGGCCGCCTTCTTCTCGGCCTGAGCCTTCTGCTCCTCCGTCTCCGGCGCATCGGGGTCGGTCATGCCGGTGGCTTGGCGGATGCGCGACAGGATCTGCGCCTTGCGCGGCAGGGCCGGGTGCAGCTCAAACACGATGTCCAAGATGCTGATGACGACATTCGGCGCCACCTTGGCCAGTTCGCCCATCATGGAGGTCAGCGTCTCGAAGGCGCTTTCGGCCATGTCCTGCTTCCAGGGCTGCTCACCCAGGACAAAGGAGGCCTTGCGCCGGGCAATGTCGTTCTTGACCACGCCCGTGGCTTCGTCTTTGGTGTTGATCTTGACGTACTCGACCGACTTGCTGCGGCCAGGCGCGGCGAAGGTCATCGGGTCCAGGTGGTACTGCTCGATCAGGCTCAGCAGGATTTCGCCTTCCAGCTGGCGCGCCAGGAAGCTGTTATCCAGCTGCTGGGCAATCATCACGCTGCTCTGATCGCGGCGGATGGCCCGGGCCTTGCCGCTCAGGTCTGCGGAGTCGTTGCCACGATCTTCGATGCTGACGCCGCCGGCACGGATGGCCTGCACGTAGCGCTCGGCCATGGACACATCAGCCTGCGCCAGTGCCGTGCCGTCAACGATCTTGACCTTGTTGCCGCTGATCGCGCCCTTGGCGAATTGCAGGACTGCGCTCGGATCTGTCACCGATTCCTGCAGCTCGTCCATCGACATCAGCTCATCGTCAATGGCCCCCTCTTCGAGCAGCACTTGGCGTGTGCTCATCCGGAAGATGGCCTTGCTCTCCAGCTTGTTGAGGGCGTCTTGGCGGCTGCGATGGCGGCGGATCATGCCGTAGGGCGCGCCGTCTCGCTTCCTCCGGTAACAAAACCTCGGGATGAGCGTGAATCGGTTGTGGTTGAACGGGCTCCAGGCCTCGATCAGCATGTCCTCTTGGGTCATGATCGTGTGGCGCTTGCGCAGACCGAAGGTGCCATCCTCGTAGCGGAACGGCGCCGAATACTGGCCCTCGATCAGCAGCACGCGGTCACGCGGGTTCGAAAGCCATGCGTCGGCATCGAACTGCATGTACTTGCCCACCAGCGAGCCATCGCCGTACATCGAGCCCTGATCCATGCCGGACAAGGCCACGCCGTTGAAATGCTCCAGGTAGCTGCGCGTGTCGTTGTTGACGCGAGCGCGATGCAGCTGGGGCCACAGCCTGCGCGGGATCAGCATCTCGGCAATGTCCATGTCCAGCTCACGGAACCGGAAGATGAAGCGCCAATCCTCGGGGTTCGGGCTGCGCGCCAGGTCGTCATACAGCACGTTGCGCCACGACTCAGACCGAAACCCAATTGGATACTCGCCGTCAGGCCTCACAAATGGCTCAGTCCATCCCACGCCAGCCTTGAACTGGTCATCAGCCGCCTCGCTGCGCACGAACTGACCCATGTTGAGGTCGTCCAGGAACTTCAGCAGCTGCACCTTGGCCTCGGCCTCTTCGCCGGCCTGCGGGCTTTCGTCGGTGCGGTGGCTGACGGTGTAGTCAACGCGCGCGCGCCGCTCGGTGCCGATCATGAAATCCACAATCGGGGCCACTTCGTTGTTCACCACGGGCGCCTGGCCGCGCTTGGTCAGCTCCGCCTCCTCCTCCGGCGTGTACTGCATGCCATCGTAGTAGTCCTCATCAAGCGCCATCTGGTAGCGGTTGGCCCGCTGCCGCATCATGGCCGTCATGTACCAGCTCTTGAGCTGACCATGGCGCTTGCGCTTGGCCTCCGGCGTGTTGGCGTAGGTGCTGACTGACCGATTGCGCGAGTCGTCCAGCGCCGTGCCGTCGCTGCCGCCGTCGCCCGTGTACTCGTCGGCGCTCATATGGAGGCCTCCTCGACCAGCTTGCCGTTGCTGATGTGTTTGACATCCAGGATGGGTGGCGCCGCCTCGGACATGCGCACATCCATGGGCACGGGCGGCATCAGGATCAGGGCCGGCGTGAACTGCAGGATCACATCCAGCAGCGTGTGCGCCTCAATGTCCAGTTTGGCGCGGCCCAGGATGGACAGCGCCTCCTTGACATGCTCGATGGCCTCGCGCGTCGGGCTGCCGCTCGCGTCAGCGTACTTGCCAATGCTGCTCAGGCAGATGCCGAAAGCGCCCAGCTCGGTGCCCAGGCAGCGCTCGCACTGGATCACCATCATGGGCTCCGTGCTCTTGTTGCCCACAAACCATTCCAGGCTCACCACGTAGCCTTTGTAGTTGTAGGTCGCCAGGGCGTTGGCCCCGCCGAATGTGTAAATCTCCGTGTGCCCATCGGGCGCCAGGAATGTGCGGTTGATGTTCATCGGGTCTTCCAGTTAAGGCGCTTCTGCGGTTTTCGGGGGCGCTCAGCCATGCTCTTGGCCGTGAAGCCCTGGGCGTGCTGGCGCAGTGAGTCGGCGGCCTCGGTGTGGGCCTTGAAGGGCTCGTCGCCCCACTTGCTGGTGGTGCGGTCCCACTTCTTTCGGTAGCCGGCCAGATGGGCGAGCCCTTCCTTGCAGCCCGCCTCATCGAAGCAGTAGGAGCTGAAGCACTTGCGCACCAGCTGAATGCCGTGGGTCAGGTCATGCACGCGCGGCACGGTCGTCCACTTGCCGGTGATGCCGCCCAGGCTCTTGAGTTCATCGAGCGGACTGATGACTTGATCGGCCTGCTGCCGCTGGTGGTCGGCGTCATGAGGCAGGTAATGCGTGCCCCATGTGATGTCCAGTTCACTGCCGATGCGCTGTAGCTCGTTGATGTAGTGGCTGTAGCCCTTGTCGTAGCCCTCGACAAAGCGAAAGAACCGATCATCCAGGCCGACGCGCTGGTGCAGCCAGATCGCGGTGCCGTCGCCCGCGCCGATGTCCCAAAACGTGTTGACCTCGTAGCCGGCCATGTGCGGCACGCTGCCAATGCGCCCGGCCTCGCGGGCGCGCTTGAGCTGCTCGGCGTAGTAGGTGCCGTCCGTGGACACCTGAAAAGCCTCGCGGGGCGTGCTCGGGTACTCGCGCCACATCAGCTCGTGGTCGCTGAAGCACTCGCTCTCAAACGTCGAAACCCACCATGCGCGCTGGCCAGGCGTCAGCGTCCGGCCAATCTCGCGCTCCAGGTCGTCGAAATACTTGGTTTCCTTGGCCGTGATGGCGATCAGGGCCGCATCGGCATCGCTCAGCTTGTAGGCCGGCTCATCCCACCACGGGTAGAAGTGGAAGCGCATTTGCTTCGGGTTCAGGCGCTGGCCTTTCTCAGCCAGGGCCATGGCGTCATCCACCATCGCCTTGAAATGGCCGTCCTGGCCTTCGGCGGTGGACTCCACGATCAGCACGCCATCCATCGGCACGGCCGGGAAGCTGCCGGAGACGATCTCCTTGGCCTTTTCGGGGTACTTCGCGGCGATCTTGCCCATCTCGGAGATGTGCAGCCGGTGTGGTGTTCCGCCCCGGGCGCTGGTGGCCACCTTGACGATGCTGCCGTTCTTCAGCTCCAGGCGGGTGGTGGTGCGCCGCTTCTCGCCTCTGGCGGCCCGGAGCTCGGGCGGCAGGTTGTCGTAGGCCAGCAGAACCTTGCCATTGAGGATGCCTTCAGCGTCCTCCCGGGTTTGCGCCACCTGCACGCACAGCTGATGCTCATTGAACAGCGCATGGTCCAGCCACATGATGCTGATGAGCGT
>CAMFGY010000067.1 GCA_945952065.1 uncultured Burkholderiales bacterium
GCGGCCGGGGTGCCGGTGGCGGGCGATAACCGCGCGGGACTGCATCAGGCGCTGGCTGAGGTGGTGAGGATGGCCTGCAATGGCGCACGCTGGGACGCGAGCTGGGCGGCGCAGTTGTCGCTGGCGCTGGAGGTGTCGGCAGAGGTAATGCTGCAGGACGCGGTGCACGCCACGGCGGTGGCGCCGGGTGCCAGCGAGCTGGCGGCGGATGTGCGGGCCGGGCGGGTGCGGATGGATGCGGTAGCGCCGCTTGAACTGAACGTGGCGGGGTGAGGTATGGCGATGATCATTTTCAACAAGGCGCAGTTGCTGGAAGAACTGGACATTGCCGAGAACACGCTGCGCGCGTTGATCGAGCAGCGGGGCTTTCCGCACCCGCGCAAGATGGGAGCAAAGCTGTTTTGGCTGGTGGCCGAGGTGGTGGAGTGGTTGCAGGGGTGCCCCAGGGCTTGGGGCGGTAGCAGAGAGCTACAAAAAGAATAGCTACCTGTGCACGCGGGGTAAGAGATAGGCGCCTATGTGGCGCTTTTTTCAGGTTCTTCACGTATTCGCGGGGTAGCCCCCCCACGGACAAAAAAACAGCGGTGACATCTCAAGCAAGATGGTTGTGCGACCAATCATCAAACTTCAGAGCACCGCTGCATGCATAAGAATACAGGCTGGCTGGACCTGTGGCCCGGCTTTCACGTCACCGACTCCCGTATCACCCACGAAAGTGCATTGTTACGACTGGAGCCGCTGACCAAGCTACCCCTGCGCTGCGGGCAATGCCTGGGTCTCGTCAACTCAGTGCACGAGCGCATCACGCGCAACGTGCGTGAGCTGCCCTTGGCGGGCAGAGTCCTGACACTGCAAGTGCAGCTGCTGCGAGTGAACTGCACGCGCTGCGGACACTGCCTGCAGCATGTGAGCTGGCTTGATCGCTTTGCCCGCATGACGCGAGCCATGGCGCAAACCGTGGCCCAGTGCTGCAAGCGTTTGCCCATCAAGCATGTTGCTCAAATGTTTAGCCTGCATTGGTCCACTGTGCAGCAATTGGACAAGCGCAGCCTGATGGGCTTGATGAGCCAGTTGCCTCAGCCCCATCCGACGCGCCTGGTGATGGATGAGTTCGCCCTGCACAAAGGGCATCGCTATGCCAGCGTCATCCTGGATGCGGATACGCGCCGGGTGCTGTACATCGCCAAGGATCGCAGTCGCGAAGCGGTCCGCCCCTTCTTTGCGGCATTGGGAGAAGCAGGCTGCAGGCGCATTCAGGCCGTCGCCATGGACATGAACACGGCCTTTGACCTGGAGGTGCGGCATTGGTGTGCCCAGGCTCGCATCGTCTATGACCTGTTCCATGTCATCGCCAAGTATGGCCGGGAGGTGATCTCACGCGTGCGGGTGGACACGGCCAACGCCCTGCGCAAGGACAAGCCCGCGCGGCGAGTGGTCAAACAAGCCCACTGGTTGTTGCTGCGCAATGCAGACAAGCTCAAGGGGCGCGAGCAGGTGACGTTGCAGGAGGTGCTTGAGGCCAACGAGGCGCTCATGACGGTCTACGTACTCAAGCAATCCCTCAAGAGTCTGTGGACTGCTTGTGATCCCTGGCAGTGGCGACGACGCTGGAAGCAGTGGCTGGAGCACTGCGCGCAAAGCGGCATCGAGTGCCTGCAATTGTTTGCCAAGCGGCTGCGCAAATACTGGCCGGGCATTCTGGCGCGGGTGCGTTGGCCCATGCACACGGGCCAACTCGAAGGGATCAACAACCGCATCAAGGTCATCAAGCGCATGGCTTATGGCTACCGTGACGTTGAGTACTTCTTCCTCAAGATCAAGGCAGCATTCCCCGGAAATGCGTGAAGAACCTTTTTTCATGGGCAGTCGGGGCCGCGTAGTCGGCCCATTCCTGCATGATGGCGGCGCGCTGATCGAACATGTCGTCATGCTTACGGAAAAGCGCTATGGGGTCTGGTTGCAGGGCATGCGATAGGCACAGGCGTATGGCGTTGGGTGACTGCAAAAAATGTTGAGTTGCCCAGCCGGTAAAGGCTGGGCGAATCGCGTGCAGGCGCGATCCTGCTGCGTGGCGCCGAAAGGTTTTTTGCAGCACCATGCTGCGCAGCTGGGGGCGGGTGCCAAGATCGAAGACGTAGCTGCCACTCCCCTTTGGCGGAACCATTTGAAGGACTGCCAGCGCTTGTGTTGGCAGTGGAATGCGGTGATCTTGGCCAAGGGGATTTCGTGCCGCTGGCACTGTCCATACGCCCGCCTGAAGATCGACCTCGCGCCATTCCATCTCTGTGACCTGGCTGGAAAGGCTGGCGGTCAAAACCAGAAAGCGCAGTGCCAGGGCACTCTCGCCATCGAGTGCGCACAAGCCTTTGTAGATGTCCGGCGGCGAGGCCACGGGTGCCCAGAGCAAGGGGCGGCGGGGTTTGACAAGACGATTCATCATTGAGATTGGCCTTTCGTGTTGTTGCGTGTGGCGAAATCGGCCCATTCCTGCATGATGGCCGTGCGTTTTTCCAGCATGTCGCCGCGCCGGTAGGCGGCTTCGGTTTTCGTATCGATGTTGTGGGCCAGGCATAGCTCCACGGCATCGCGCGGGTGGTGCGTGGTTTCGCCCGCCCAGTCGCGGAAGGTGGAGCGGAAGCCATGGGGCACGGCGGCCAGCTGGTGGCGGCGCATCAGGGCAGTGAATGCCATGTCCGACAGCGGGCCTTTGCGGTTGCTGGGGAATACGTGCTCCACCAGTTCATCGCGCGCGGCTTCTTGAACGCGCAGCAGCGCGACGGCCTGGGTGGAGAGGGGCACCCGGTGCTCCTTGTTGGCCTTCATGCGTTCGGCGGGGATGATCCATAGGGCGGCATCCAGATTGACCTCGCTCCACACCATGCCGCGAACCTCGCCCGATCGAACAGCGGACAAGATCAAAAAGCACAGCGCGCGGGCGCTTTGGCCGTCAACGGCGGCTATCTGCTGGTAGGCGGAGGGCAGATCGGCCACGGGCACGGCGGCGCGGTGTTTGACAGGGGAGATTTTGTCCGGGTTGGCCAGGATGTGCTCCAACTGGCCGCGCCAGCGTGCCGGGTTGGGGCCGGTGCGGTGGCCATGGGCGGTGGCCCAATCGAGTATTTGCTCGATGCGCCCGCGCAGGCGGGTGGCGGTTTCGGTCTTGTCTTTCCAGATGGGAGAGAGCGCGCGCAGGACGTGGGACTGTTCAATCTCTGCCACGGACAATCGGCCAAAGTGTGGTGAGGCGTAGGTGGTGAGGGTGTTGCGCCATTGCTGGGCATGCTTGGCGTTGCGCCAGGTGCTTTCGTGCTCAGTGATGTAGGCGTCGGCGGCCTTGTCGAACTCCAACCGCTGGGCGTGAGCCAGCCGGGCGGCTTCACGCGCATCCTGGCGGGACTTGATGGGGTCGGTGCCGGCATCGCGCTGGCCAATCGCTGCGCGCGCGGCTTCACGTGCGGCGGCCAGCGTCACGCCGGGGTAGCTGCCCAGGCCCATGCGGCGGCGCTGGCGCATGTGAACGTAGCGCAGCACCCAGGTGCGCGACCCGCCTTCAATCCGCAGATACAGCCCGCTCACGCCGCCCACAGCGTGCGAGCCTTCCACGCGCAGCCTGGAGACCTCCAGCGCCGTCATTTCGAGAATTCGCTTCGGCATGAATCAATTTCTGTAGGCCATCGTGTAGACCATAAAAAACTGAATTGAGGGCGAATGACAGTTGATTGCTGGTTGATGGTGTACTGTATAAAACATCATGATTTGTAGCGTATCACGTTGTTTTATAACGGGTCAATGCCCAGGATAGGCGTAAAAAAACCCACTCGGGGGAATGGGTTTTTTGTCGGTCTGGCGGAAGCGGTGGGAGATTGAAAGCTAGCAAATAAGCGGCTTACAAGCGTTTTTCAATCATTTGTAGGCCATGCCGTGGGCCATCGAATTTGGGGCCGTTGGTGGCCTGATTTGACGCCTCGCCGGGCATGTTTGCGGGGATGGCAACCGCACAAAATTCAGGCGAGACAAAACCGACGAATCCCGACACTCTAAATGTGCCTAATTTCGGGCGCAAGCCCGCGCCAGGCCTTGCGAGGGGGTGGGGCGGCACTGTCGACAAAAACAACACATCAAGCGCGGGGGCGCGG
>CAMFGY010000068.1 GCA_945952065.1 uncultured Burkholderiales bacterium
CCCCTGTCAGGCAAATTCCTACAGCCCTGCCCCTTGCTGCGGCCGCCTTCCCAGGGAAGCGGCAGATTGCGGGGCAAATCCAGCGCTTTTTTCTTGTAGGAATGTAGGAAGAGAAGCCCGGGCTTATCCACGCATCAAGCGTGGCGCTGTACCGCTAGATTGCAGTTCTGTTTTGACTGTGGAGCAAGACGATGATTCCACGCACCCTGCATGTGATTTGGGTTGGCGATGAAAGCAAGCGGCCCGACAACTGCATCGCCACCTGGCGCGATCTCAACCCCGACTGGACGCTCAAGGTCTGGGGCAATGCGGAGCTGGGCGAATACGGTTGGATCAATGCCCGCCATATGCGCGATATGTCGCGGCGCGAACTCAATGGCGTGGCCGACCTGATGCGCTGGGAGATCCTCTATCAAGAAGGCGGTTTTGTGGTGGACGCCGACAGCGTTTGCCGCCGCCCGCTGGAGCCCTGGCTGTTCGAAGGCGAGGCCTGCGCCTGCTGGGAAAACGAGCTGGCCCGACCCGGCCTGATAGCCGCCGGCTATGTGGCCTCGGTGCCCGAGAACCCCTTCTTCGGCCAGATGATTCTGGACCTGCAAAACACCGAGCGCGTCGACGACCGCATGGCTTGGCAAAGCGTCGGGCCTTTGTTTTTGACCGAATGTCACCGGACTCACCAATACACGGGGCTGACCATCTGGCCCAGCCATTACTTCATTCCGACGCACTTCAGCGGTACGCAGTACAGCGGCCCGGCGCAGCCCTTTGCCGACCAGGCCTGGGGCAGCACTTTGCAGTGCTATGACGAGTTGCACAAGCGAAAGGTGGCCTGAATGAGCGCGATCAGACAGGTGCCGGACACCCCGGTGTCAGCGCTGGAGCATGCCCATGCGCCCTACTTTGTGCAAAAAACCTGGGTCGGCGAAGAGCTGGTCGGCAAGTCCCGCTTGGAGGTCTTCGGCCCCATGTGCGCGGGCAAGCGGGTGCTGCATGTGGGTTGCGTGGACTGGCCCATCACCGACTTGAACCAATCCCTGCATCTGCGCCTGGACCCGCTGTGCCAACTCGATGGCTTTGACATCAACCACGAAGCCTTCAGCAGCATGCAACCCCATTTGCGCGGCCGTCTTTTTTCAGACTGGGCGCAGGTTCAAGACCGCTACGACTTGGTGCTGGTGCCTGAAGTGCTGGAGCATGTGCCCGATGTTGAGGGCTTTCTCAAGTCTCTCGATGCCTTGCAGGCCGATCAATATGTGATCACCGTGCCCGATGCCTACAGCTGCTTTCGCCGCCACTTCGACTACAGCAGCGGCGCTCAAACTTTTGTCGAAGTGGTGCACCCCGACCACAACTGCTGGTACACGCCCTACACGCTGAGCAATGTGCTGCGCAAGTACACCTCTTGGACCATCGAGGGCATGTGGTTCTTCAACCGCATGTCCTTGCTGGTGCAAGCCCGTCGCGCCCAAGCTGCCGCTTGAGAACACACCCGCCGAAGCGGGTAGCGCCCCTCATCCCACCAGGGTCACCAGCAGTTCCAGGCGCAAGGCGTCCTGATCGCGCAAGGCCTTCAGCACGGTGGGCATGAAGCGACGGTTGTGCTCGATATTGCGGGCCACCACATAGACCACGCGCACCACATCGTCGGCGCCAAAGGCTTGATCGGCCCGGGCCGCCAAGCCTTTCAGATAAAACTGAATCAAGGCAAAACGCACCGCGATCGCCATGAAGTCCTCTTCCAAGGCCGCCGCACCATGGCGCGGGAACAAATCCGCCATCAAGCTGTTGAGCAGATAGTTCTTCAGCAAATGGGGCTGGGCCGCATCCAAGGCGGCCAGGCGCTCAGCCCCCAACTCCACGGACTGCAGACCCGGCCCAGCGTCTTGCATCAAGGCCTTGAAGGAGGCTCGGCCACCATGCTGGGTCACGAACTGCTCGGTGGCCCCCATCAAGAGCGCGCTTTGTGCCGCTCGAGGCACGGGCAAGGCACGCAGCTCGGCGGGTGCGCGCGCCAAAAAAGCCGGGCTCAAATAATGCTGGATGGCTTGGGCCATGGCTTGCTCGGCCAGGGCGACAGCGTCTTGGCCCTGCTGCGCGATCGCCAACTCCGCACCGCCCAAGGTCTTGACCAGCCGACGCAGCATCATGCCCCCGACCATCAGCGCTTGAGCCGCGCTCAGGCTGGGCTCACGAATCAAACGCTGCAAGGCTTCGCGCAAGAGGCTTGCATGGCGACGCACCGGATCGGTCTCATCCGCCGCCACCGGTGCCACCCGCCGCCCGATGGGCACCAAGCTCGCGTTGGCAAAGGGCAAGCTGATGTTGAGCATGTCCATGGCATCGGCCTGGGTCAAGGCCAGTCGGGCGGCTTCCGGACAGCTCAGGCTGGCATTCAAGCCGATCTGAGCACCATCATGGCTGTAGATGCGCGGATAGTCGTTGCAGGTGCGTGACAGCGCTTCGGGCCCCATCGCGGATTGAATGCCGCACAACTTGGCCGAATCCAAAAAGGGGCAGGCCTGATCCAGCTTCAGCTCGATCACCCCATAGCCCAAGTTACGCGCGGCACCGCTGGCCTTGCGCACATGCTGGCGCAGCGCACTGGCCAAAGGCTCGCTCTTGACGGCTTGGTACTTCTGATAGGTGGGCTTGTCGATATTGACCATCCAACCCGCGCAGCAGGTGTCCACGCAGGCCGAACCCTGGCACTGAAAGTCTTGCAGATAGCGCGGCGCTTGCGCCTGCGGGCTGTATTTGGACATGGCGCGAAACCTCTTCTCACTTCAGGGCCTGTGGCCCTGTGGGGTCGTCCGGACCGCAAGGCCCGGCATTGATGAACATGGATTGGAGCCGCAGTCCGCCCGCACAAAGGCAGGATCAAGGCGACCTGCGCCGCTCATTTCAATCGCCAGACCCTGAGGTCTCAAGACGGCAGACCGTAGCCTTGGCGCAACTGCTGTGCCTCTGCAGGGCGCCCCGTGCCCTCCAGCACCAAGGCCAGATTGTGAGCCGCCAGATGACTGCCGCGTCCGGCCACTGCGCCGCTCAACTCGGGGCGCTCGCCAATGGCCAGGCAGCGCCGCCAGGCGTCTTCAATCATGGGCAGCAAGGCCTCGCCCTGGGCGGGGTTGTCGGCCGCCAAGTCCAGCAACACGTCGCCCAGTGCAAAGAAGAAGTCGGGCGACTCGGCGCAGCATTGCAGCTGCGACTCTGCAAACTGCATGGCCTGCTCATGCTGCTTCAATTGCTTGAGCGCATACAAACGCCGGGCCACCAGGTCCAACCACCAGCCCTGCGAAGGGTGCGGCAGCTCGGCGGCTTTGGCGAAACCCTGTTCAGCACCCGCATGGTCCTCATAGACCGCGCAGTTCTTGCCCCATTGGTACCAGAGGTAGGCGTCCCTCGGCTTGTCTTGCAACTCGCGCTGCAGCAAAGCCTCGTTGCGGCCGCGTTTGCGCAGCAGGGCCTCGGACAGATAGCCGTCATGAGCCACTTGGAGGTCTAAAGCCCGCAGCGGCAGCGCATGCTGTGGCTGCTCATGCACCCGACCTTGGTAACGCACAAAGCCGGGCAAGACGCGCGAAAGCCGAGCATGGGCCTGACGGCTGGCGCCATCCTCAAAATGGTCAATCAAGTCGAGGCTGCCCACGAAATCAGGCTTGAGATGCCGCAGCGCCAGCAGCGTTTCGCCGCCGGAGATCAAGGTCTCATCGGCATCCAAGACCAGATGCCAATCTGCGCCTGCGGCCGCCAAAGCGGTGTTGCGGGCGGCGGCAAAGTCATCGCACCAGCTGAAGTGCTCGACCCGGGCCCCCAGAGACTGGGCCAGGGCAGCGGTGTTGTCCTGGGAACCGGTGTCCAGCACCAGCATCTCATCCACCCAGGGTTTGACGCTTTGCAAAAGCCGCTCGATGCGAGCCGCTTCATCGCGAGCGATGACGACCAGACACAGCCGGTACGGCGCCGCGGGCAATTCGCCCGCGCTAAGCGCTGCAGGCATGGCCTCAGTGCATTTGAATCGAGCCCTGGGCGCGGCCCTTGCCAGCGCGGGCCGGCGGGTTGCACATGCCGCAGACAAAGT
>CAMFGY010000069.1 GCA_945952065.1 uncultured Burkholderiales bacterium
GTCTCCAAAAACATCCGTAGTGGTGTTGTCTTTGCGAATGTTCTCTTTGTGGATGGGCGTGCCGCTGAAGCCGAAGAACACGGCACCCGAGAAGCTCGCCTTGATGTCGGCCAGCATGTCGCCAAAGGTGTTTCGGTGGCACTCGTCCACGATGAAGACGATGCGCTTGCCGCGCATGGTCTCTAGGTCGTGAGTCTTCAGGCCGTCTGCGTCGTCCGTGATCCGGCTCATCTTCTGGATGGACGTGACGATGAGCGTGTCTGCGGGCGCGGTGCTCTTCAGGGTTCTGACGAGTACTCCGGTGTTCTCGGTAGCCTGCACCTGGTTGCTGTCACCGGCGAAGTCGCGGTAGGCCTTCAGCGTCTGCGTGCCCAGTTCCACCCGGTCCAGCAAGAACACTACCTTGTCGGCGTCCTTCGAGTTGGCAATGAGCTGGGCCGACTTGAAGCTCGTCATGGTTTTGCCCGAGCCGGTGGTATGCCAGATGTAGCCGCCCAGACGGTTCGGGTTCTTCCAGTCGGTCTTGGCCACCTTGTCCGAAATGGCGTGCGCCGCGTAGACCTGGTAGCTGCGCATCACCTTGAGCACGCCGTCGGCCTCGTCGGCCACGGTGTAGAAGCCAATCAGCTGATGCGCCATCGGGATGGAAAGCAGGCTGGAGGTGAAGCTCTTCCAGTCGTTGATGGGCTCGTTATTGAAGTCAGCCCAATGGAAGGCGTAGTCCTTGTTGAACTTGCCGTCTGGCCCGGGGTTGGCGAAGTACAGCGCCTCCCCTGGCTCCATGGCCACAAAGATCTGAACCAGCGAGAACAAGCCGGTGAACACACCTTCGCGTGCGTACTTCTGGATCTGGTTATAGGCCTGGCTGACCGGCACACCGCTTTTCTTCAGCTCGATGTGGATCACCGGCATGCCGTTGATCAGCAGCAGCAGGTCACCCCGGCGGTCATGCTGCAGCTCACAGGCACGGGCGTAGCGCGGCTGCTGGGCGATCTGGTAGCGGCTTTGCCCGGCTGCAATCTCGTGCCGGTCGTAGACCTTCAGGCTCACCTCTTTGCCGAAGTGCAGCGTGTCAGCCGGGTTGTCCCGCGTGATGGACACCGTCTTGCCGTTGATGAAGCCATTCAGCTTCAGCGGCGTGCGCAGGGCGACGATCTGCTCCATCACCTGCTGCATCTCGCCGTCGGTCAGCGGCACCTCGTTCAGCCGGTCCTTACCGCGGTTGTTCTCGAAGAGGATCTGCTTCCAATTCGCCAGCAGGTCTGCTTCGCTCGGGCACTTGATGACCTCCAACTCACCCCAGCCGCGCTGGCGCAGCTCGTGGATGACTGCGGCTTCGAACTCGGATTCTTTGGCGAAGTTAGTCATGAATGATCTGCGCGGCTGTCAGGCGAACATTTCTTCGAGGCAGGCAGCTTTGATTTGTTTAAGCTTTTGGACTTGAGTGGAATGTCGGCTGATGAGCTTATCAAGGCTATGGAAGTACGCACCGATCTTTCGTTGTTCAAGTTCATCCGCCGGAAACCGAATGACTAGCCGGCTGATTGCTGTCTTTGATACCGATAGGACCTTTGTTCCCTGCATAATTGGTAGCAACTGAGTATGAAACGCCTCCGAGTTCATGTAATACCCGAGAAAGTAGGGGGCAAAGAGGATATTTGGTCTAAGTGCAATCGTATGGAGGCCCGCAACAACTACATCGCTGCGCACATTTCTGAGCTCAGTGCATTTGCCGACCGTTTTATCCTCAGCAGCGTCGGCCATCACAATGTCTCCATCCATAAGCCTAGATGAGATCAGTTTTTCTGCAATGGCTCTGCTCGCGATCAGCGGGATGCCGTCGCTCTGCGCATCCAAGACTTCACCGAAATTGACAAGAATGTCGCCATAGTGAATGTTCTTCACCACGCCCGAGTTATGGCTTAGGGCGGCCCTCGACAGGCTATTGTTCGCGACGTTCTCCATCACATCCCCTATGCTGACCTCCTCCCATGGCCCCGAAAAGCCTTCGAACCTCAAGTCAGGGGTGCTGTTTTCGGAGTGGGGAAACATCCTTTGGCGCATTGACTTTTTAAGCACCATCAATTTGTCGTGCTTGAGCTGATGCAGGAAGATCGCGCGATCAAGATGCGAGATGTAAGCGGCGATTTTCTCTTGCTCTGGATGAGCGGGCATATCGACGCTGACGAGAACAAATGAATCCCAATACAAGCGCTTTCTGAAGTCGGTGACCCCATAAGACAACTTGTTCATTTGGGCCACAATTTGGGGGCGCCTCATGGCGCAGTCCATGAACGGTGGGTAGACAGTGTCGTCTGGGGCTGCGACGAGATAGGCAGGACTGACCATCCCCTCGACTTTTGCCACGCCAAGGGCGCCCTGCCAAGCGCGCATCATGTTCAATACGAGATCCCCTGCTTGAACGCGCTTGTAAAGCGACTTGTCTTCGCTGCGGCGCACTTTCTTCCCGAGGGTTTCGTCACTCAGTTCACTATTCGATATTCCGCTATGAATGGAAACCGACAAGATGGGCAATGACTCATCGCCGCGTTCTTTTCGTTCTTTGTAAATCTGCCCAAGGTTCTTTGGCTCCCATTCCGCATCAAATCCCTTGAAACGGATCCTCGGCAAGCCGCGTGCATTGTGATTGCTCATCTCAGCTTCCAGCCAGCAGAGTCTTCAGTTCCTCAATGCCCTTGAGGTCGAACTTGTCGCCGTTCAGTTCTCCGAGCATGCTCACCAGCGCCTCTTCGGCTTGCTGGATGTCGCGAGCGTTTTCGGCATAGGTGATCCGGTATTTCTCAACCAAGGCCTGCAACTTGGCCACGAAGCTGAACATCACCAGACCGGGCAATCGATGCAAGTCGTCCACCAGAGGCGTGAGCCATTTGGTTTCGAGCAGGGCGTACACTTGTTCGTCGCTCAACTTCTCAATGGTGGACTTGGTCTTTAGGTGAAGTGCTGCGGCGTCCTTCTTGATAGTCGCTTTCAGCGACTTCTCTTTAGCAAGCACTTTGGCTGCTTGAATGATCTTGGCTTCGTACGAGTCTGGGGCGAAATCACCGGAGACTTTTGCCTCGGACGTCAACTCCTTGGCTTCCGCAGCTACGACCTTGGCGACGAACTTATCGCCTGCTTCGTTGAAGGTGTCTTTGGCCTTGTCTTCGTCGCTGAACCCTTCAAGCAGTTCCTCCAGCTGAGTGACTACGTCACCCAGCTCGGCCTCCTTCTTGCGGAGTGCGTCCAGCTCCTTCTTGTGGTGAGCCAACTGCACGAGGTCGAAGGGCAGGATGCGGCCTTTCCAGCCTTCCTGTACTTCTAGGTCCTTGCCGTCCTTCTTCTTCACCACGAAGTTCGGATCGACCACGCGCGTGGCGGCGAAACCCTCGGTCTGCAGGATTTCCAGATCCACCGCGATGGGCTGCCAGTGGTCGTCCAGAACCTGGTAGGCCTGGTACTTGTCGATGAGGGGCACCGTGCCGACCTTGGCCAAGCGCGCAAACAGCTCGTCGCAGATCAGCGCCTCCTGGCGAGGAACCTGCAGCGTGAGCATCTTGCCGATGAGCTCGCCGTGCAGCCAGGGCTTGAAGCCGTCGAACGCACTGGTGAACGCCTGGTTGAACCCCTTCACTTCAGGGTGCTGCCGTACCGCTGCAGCCAGGTCATCCACCTTCGGCTGAGCGTAAGGCGTGCCGTCCAAGGTGAAGAGGGCCGAGCGCAAGTTGGGGAACGCCTTCCAGTAGTCACGCAGCGCATCCAGTTCGCTCAGCGGGATGCCGCCGAACATCGAGGCGTACAGATCCCAGCTCTCGGGCGGCTCGGACGAATCGACGTACCGCGGAATGTTGAGGTTGTAGTCGTTGGCCTCGCCTTGCAGCTCGGTCTTGGGCACCAATCGGCTGAAGCCGGGCACGGTCGCGCGGGCGGTCACCACATCGGTGATCTTCTTGATGTCGCAGGCGCGGAGCTTGTTGTTCTTGCCCTCTTTGGCGAAGCCCTTGGAGGCGTCCACGAACAGCA
>CAMFGY010000070.1 GCA_945952065.1 uncultured Burkholderiales bacterium
TTGACCTGATAGTTTGGCTGTGAGCAATTATGTGCTTAGTGCATCTAACGTTTGAGCTCACCTGCGGGCGACAGACGGCGCAGCCGGCTGGCGAACGTCAGGTGCAGCGAAGGGTTAGACGGCGCGCTCATGGGGGAAGCACACTGCCATTGAGCTCAAGCAGCTTGCCGCCTTGAAAGCGCGCACCCAGCGTGTGCTCCTCGTCCCACGCGGTAGTAAAGCCGAACTCAACAACGAGGGCACGGTCGATGGGAGCGACCGAGACGAAGACCAAGACTGCGTGCGGCCAAACTTCCGAAGGCGCTCCGATGCGTGGAAGTGTTGTGCTTGGCTCAGGTGCTTCGCCGGCAGCCAGCGCCTCGGCGTATGGCTGATAGTGCTCGAAGAGTGCTTCGGCGATTATGGGGCGCCAGGCCGGGAAGTGTGGGGACACAGTGCGCGCCAACTGCAGAGCCTGCGCATCAGGCTCCGAGCGGCCGCCAGCTAGAACGAAGAGAACAGTACTCCCGCCGAGCTCCAACTTGCCGCGCCAATGACCGCGAGAGCGCACGAACTCTCCGAGCTGTGAATCGCGAAACACAGGTGACTTGAAGAAACTCAGCATCGCCATTGAGTGTATTCGCGTCGTCTAACGAAGCTGTCCAATAACCCAAAACCCGCATGCACCCGCATCCCGTGAGGTGGGTGTCGACTTGCAAGCGGGAAAGTCTGGGTTCATCGGTGCGTAGGTTTGAATTTCTGCGCCGCAGTTTTCTTTGGCGTCGTCTGAGCGATTGTGCCGCTTGTTGGCCGCGTTACTGGCCCCTCATTTGCCCGAGCCTTGAGTTCGAGAGCTTCTCGATGTTGTGCACCATGCAGTACAGGCTCCACTGCGTTCTGACCTTGGCCTGCCCGCGATGGTTCAGGCGGCTCAAGCGCTTGTTGTGCCGTAGGTTGGCAAACACCGGCTCCACGGTGCCGATGCGTTGGCTGTACAGCTGACGGCCTCGCGGTGAGTCAATGGCTTGGCGCATGCGTTCGCTGGGGTGACTCAGGTCCTGTGGCCTGGGGAAGAAGCGAGCAACTTGGCGGCCCCGCTCGTCCTTGGCGTCCTTTTTGTTGCCCTCCTTGGTGCGCCGCTTCTTCAGGCATTGCCCGCGCAGCGCGCAAGCAGCGCAGTCGCTGGCCTGGGCGATGTAGGTCTGGTACGGGTGCCCGCTGGCCGAGACATGCACGCGGCCCTTGAGTGTCAACACCTGGCCTGCCGGGCAGGTGGCGGTGTGGTCTTCGTCGTTGAAGTTGAAGTCCTTGGGTCTGAAGAACTTGACTTCTGGCAGCTCACCGCTGGCCTTCTTCTCTGACAAGGGGTCAGGCTTTGCCTTGTGTTTGTCGCGTCCTTCAAAGCGCTCGTCGCGCTTACGCATCTGGCCGTCGGCGATCAAGGCGGGGGTGTTGCTGTCGTGCAGCTGCTGCACATTGGCATCGCTGTGATAGCCCGCATCGGCGGTGACCAGGGTGTTCTCGTCGCGCCAAGGCCTGGCTTGTTCGATCATGGGGACGAGCATGGCCTGCTCGGAGCCTGAGCCCACCACATCGGCGGCGATGATGACCTGGTGCGCACTGTCCACTGCGGCTTGCGCCGCAAAGCCCTGGATCACGCCTTTGCTGGTGGCCATCTTGGCACTGTCGGGGTCGGTGATGTTGGACTTGAGCTCTTGGCCCTTGCTGTTCAAGCGCTTGGGGCTTTGTGAAACGAAGGCCCGCGTGCGCGCCGCCTGCTCGCGCAAGGCGTCCACGCGGGCTTGTCGCTTGGCTTCCAGCGGCTCTTGCGCCCCCGCTTTGTCTTGGGCTTGGTGCAGGGCCAAGATCTTGTCGGCGGCCTTGTCCAGGCGGTCGGCCCGGTGGCGCAGCTCTTCATGCGTGCCGCTGCGTTCTTTGCTGGCATTGCTGGGCAGCTTGACGCCGTCGATGGCAAACATCTCACGCCCGATCAGGCCCTGGGCGTCGCAGGTCATCAGCACCTGGGCAAACAGCGGTTTGATTTGATCGCTCAGCGACACCACGAACTTGGCAATGTGGGCGTGGCTGGGCTGGCTGTCGCCGCTGATCGCGATGAATTGGACGTTGCGCGCGCAAGCCGCTGCGATGTTGCGGCTGGAGATCAGCCCTTGGCTGTAGGCCAACAAGACGATCTTGAGCATCACGCGGGGGTCATAGGCGCTGGCGCCCACCACGTCATTGTTGAAGCGCGCATCCAAAGCGCTCAAGTCCAACTCGTGATCAACCAGGTAGTTCAGCGCAAAGGCAAAGCTGCCAGGCACGATCTGCTCCGACAGCACCACCGGCAGCATCAGCGAGTGGAAATCATTGGGTTTGTAGCGGGGCATGGCGGCCTCCTCAACGCGTTGATGTATTTGACGCGCTAGGGGCCTAACAATGAATTCGGAGTGACCCGATGGGCGGTTTTTTTACAGCTTCAACGTTTGAGCTGAGGCGCGAGCACCGGTGTGGCGCTTGGCCCGCTGGACGGATGATGGACCAGACCGGGAAGCGGGCCAAGTGCCACGCCGGTGGGAGTCGCCTCGAGCGAAGGGTTAGGCCTCATTGGCAGAGCGGCGCTGACGCGCGTGCAACACAAGCGGAATGAGAAATGCCAAGAGAGCAAACCATGCGGTAGAGAATGGGGCGTCACGCGGTGGGGCAAGCTGAAGGTATGCCCAACCAATCGGGTTGGCCGCGTCCGGGCAAGTAGCTGGCAACTGGCAGATTGCTGCTAGCGCCAGGAATGAGATAGCGGGCGCAAGCCACAAGCTGACCAGGGACACCAGCAAGCCGAACGCAAGAGTGGACCGACGAAGCCAGCGCGACTGAATGCGCTGTGCTCTGAACGAGAGCCAGCCGATCGCGAACAACACGAGAAGGTAGGCTGTGTACGTGCCAACAGCCGTCCCAACTCGAACCTCGGGCATGGCCTCGTAGGGGCCAGCAGCAACGAGGCTTGTGGCATGAAACGCCCATGCCAGGATTGACGCTCCAATCGTTGCGTTGATTGCTGCGATGCGCCAGGGCGTGTACATGAGGCCTAACGTGAAAGTGAGCGGACGCCGAAGGCGGTCCGCTCCAATGACAGGTTAAAACTCATAGCCAGTTCCCCGTCACAGCCATTGTGCCGACAAACCAAATCCAGAAGGCCGCCAAAAGATTGACCAGTTGAAGTAGGTGGATCTTCTGTTTGCCACTGAAGCGAGCTATGGCGTACAGGGCAAGACCACAAGGAACCAACAGCGACAGCCAGTACGCCTTGCCCAACTTTGGATCGGCAAGCCCTAGCGAATGTATGCCCAGCGCGCCGAAGTAAAGCATCGCCAGCGACGCGCCATGAACTGACGTGATCAATCGTTCGAACCAGCGAGAACTCGTCGAGCCCTGGAAGTAAGCAACGCTTACACCAGCGGCGACCAGTGGCGCCCACAACCATTGGAGAAGCGCGGCGAGATTGCCCAGGAGTTTTAACAAGCTGGTGATCGTGCACGAGCGGGCAATTCGGACACTGATTGCGGCGGCAC
>CAMFGY010000071.1 GCA_945952065.1 uncultured Burkholderiales bacterium
GCGGGTCCAGGTAGTAACAGGTGACGCTAGCGTCGGCCAAGCAAGCACGCAGCACGGGGAAGCTGCGGCTTTGGTGGCGCAGGCCGTAGTAGTAGAGGTCGGGGCCGTTCAGCCATTCATGGCTACGGATTTGCTGCTGAGGATGCATGGCTTGCAGGGCCGCCAAGAGTTGCGCCTCGCTCAAGCCCTGGGGCAAGACCTGACCCCTACTGTCTAGCAAGAGGCTTTGCTGCTCGGTCTTGAGGCGCCAAAAGCTCTGCCCTTGCACGCGCTGCCATTCCAATTCCTTCAAGCCAGGCAGCCAATCCAAGCGCGGCAGCTCAGCGGGCAAAGCCTGAGTCTCACCTTGCCAAGGCGCTTGCACCTGATCCTTGGGATTGCTGGAGGGCCAGCCCCAAGGGTCCATGGACAACCAGCCGCTGAAAAGCCATGCCGCCAGCACCCCGCCCGCGCCCAGGCCCAGCAGATGGTGCCAGCGCTGCCAGCGCTCGCGGTAAGGCGAGACGCTGCCACTGGCATAGCCTCGCAGGCGCAGGCGTTGCAGTCCCAGAATTAAGCCGAGGCTGCAGAGCAAAAGCGCAACCCCGCTGCTCCACAACACCAGCTGCCGCCACAGGCTGACATCCGCCCGCAGCGGCGTGAAGTAGAGCCAATGCGTGACCGTGCCCAACCAGTTCCATCCGCGCTCCCAACGCGAGGTGTCCAAAACCAGCTCGCCGCTGGCCTGCGCGTAATAGAGCTCGGTGCCCGCTTCGTCCTGCAAAGCGACCCGCCACAGCGGGCGCATGGGATTGAAGCGGCCGTAAATGCTCCACTGGTCTTGCTGAATCAGCTGGGCTCGGGGATTGGCCGCAGAAATCCCCAGCGCGGCCGCGTGGGTCCGCGCCAAGGCCAGCACCTGCCCTTCTTGCAAGAGCGGCAGGCGCTGGCCCGACACCGCCGAGACCGGCTGCCAGCCAGGCCCACCGGTCTGAAACAGCCAGACCGGCTCCTCGCCCCGCATGCTCAGTCGCGCGCCGGTGGCCGGCCCGCTCAAACCTGCTCGCTCGAAGGCCTGGGCCGGCCCGAGCAAACACTGAGTCGGTAGCGGCGACAGAGCTTGCAAGGCCTCGGCCGCCTGCAGCTGCGGGCGCGGCACCCACAGCATCACCAGGCCCGAAACTAGCCAGGCCAAGACCAACAGGCCCAGGCCAAGCCCCAACCAACGGTGGATCAGATGCAGCCAGCGTTTCATCTCTGGCCCCTCAGAAGGTCAGCTGACCGCTGAGCTGCCAGTTGCGGGGCTCGCCCAACATCACTTGCGAGCCGCTGTAACTGCTGGTGGCATAGACCGTGTCGGCCAGATTGCGGCCATACAAACCCAGGCTCAGCTTGGGCGCCAGCTGCACGTTCAAATAGGCATCCAGCAGCGCATAGCCGGGCAGACGCATGCTGTTGTTGATGCTAGTGAAACGGGGACCCACGCCGCGCAGCAACACACCCGCATCCAAGTCTGAGCGAACCCACTTCAGGCCCAGATTGGCCATCTGCTTGGCGGCATAGGGCGCTTGATTGCCACTCAGATCGAGGCCGCTTTGCACCACATTGTCGTAACGCGTGCGGTTCCAGCTGATATTGCCGTCCAAGGCCCAGCCGGCCGGCAGACGCAGCTGCGCCGTCAGTTCCAAGCCGCTTGAGAGCAAGCTGCCGCCCTGCACCGTGAAGGCCTGCTGGCCTGGCAGCTTGACGCTGGTGAGTAGGCGCTCCTTCTTGATCTGGTACAGCGCCGCCGTCGCGTCCCACTGCTTGCTGGCGCGCTTGTAACCCCACTCCCACTGGCGGCCGGTGCTCAGCTGCCAATCGGCATTGCCCTTGGAAATGGTGGCGATATTGGCCACCGGGTCGGTCGCCACACCGGTGTTCAGGTAAAGGGACTGATCCGCATCCAGGGCGTGCAACAGCCCCAAGCGCCAGGTCGTGGGCCGATAGCTAGCGCTCCAATCGGGTCGGCTGGGTAGCAGGGCCTGGCGATCCACGCTCATGCGATCGGCCCGCAGGCCGGCATGCAAGGTCCAGTCAGGCGCCAGCGTCAGCGCGGCCTCGGCATAGGCGGAGTACTGGCGTGTTTGCGAGGCCTGACGCGCAACCAAGGGCCCCGCCTGCAGATAACGGCCAGGCTCCGGGTTCAGCAGGGCCACGCGACTGGGCGTGTCGTACTCGTAGCCGTCATTGATATGGGTGAAGTTCAGACCCTGGCCTTGCACGCCCAGCACCAGGCCCAACTCACGGCCCTGCAAGTGGCGGCGCCCCTTCAGCTCCAGGCTGCCACCGGCCTGGCGCAGGCGGTGGGCAATGCCCAAGTAACCGAGCCGGTCGACGGAGCGCCCATCTGCGGCCAGCTCGTACTCTTCCAGATTACGCCACTGGCGATCGATAGTGAAGCGGTAGAGCTCGCCCTCCAAGCGCCAGTCCGATGGCAGCTTCCAGACGCCCTTCAGGCGCGCGCGATCCTGCTGCACCCGCCAGAAAGCGTCCTCCACGTTGTAGTTCTGCTCGCGCAAACGGGCATCGATGCGGCCCTCGCGCAGCGGTGTACCAAAGTAGGCGCTGTTGCGGTCGCGGTGCAGGTCCAGGATCGCGTCCAAATAGAAATCGGGGCTGGCCTGCCAGCGCAGCGTGCTCATCAGCTTGCGTTGGCGCCAGTCGCCGCGCGCCACAAAGCCCTCGCCGCCCTTGTCCAGCGCATCCAGGCGCAGGGCGAGTTGAGAATTCAAGGGCTGATTCAGGCCCAAGCCCACACGCCAGGCGCCGAAGCAGCCCACACCCGCCTCCGCATTGGCCGCGAACTCGAAGCGTGGCTGCTTGCGCAGCAGATTGATCACACCGCCCACCGCGCCATCGCCAAACAGCACCGAGGCCGGGCCCCGCAAGACCTCCACCCGCTCATAGCCGAAGCCATCTTGCGGCATGGACTGGGTACCCGAGGTGGTGGACACGCGCACGCCGTCCTCGGCCTGAACGATGGAGTCATTGCCCGAGAAGCCTCGGCTTTGAAAGGTCGAGCCCGAGCCGGGTGAGCCCTGAAAACTCATGCCCACGGTGCGTTGCACCAGGTCTGCCGTGCCGGTCACGCCCTTCAGCGCTTGTTGATCAATCAGGACACTGTCGCTGCTGGCGGGCAACTCCAAGCCGCTGAGACCCAGGCGCGAGGCGGTGCTTTGGCCGGCGCGTTGGCCCTCGGCCTTCTTGGCCTCGATCTGCACGGTTTGCAGGCGCTGAGCCTCGGCCTCGGGCTGTGCGCTCGCTTG
>CAMFGY010000072.1 GCA_945952065.1 uncultured Burkholderiales bacterium
CTCCGATTTCACTTCACACCTTAACAAGGTGTCCATGAAACCGGCAGCAGCCCAGTGATCGCCCGACGTCCGGTCAAAGCCACGTCAGTCCTTGTCCTTGTCCACCACAGCTGAGCGGCGCTCGGTATTGCTTCCCAGGAGCGCTGTCTTCATCTTCACCAATGTCGGCGAGGCCTTGGCCAGTAGGCTTTTTGCCATACTTGCGTCTTCCGGTTGCCATTGTGTCGAGCGTACTGGCACAGCCGAGTAGTCTGTGTCAACCGAATATGCATAGGCCGCTAGTGAAGTCCGATAGCGGCCCTTGGGGAACTTGATCGGCTTGTACCCATGTAACGTATGCCCCTTGGTCAGCATCAACACTAGGCGGTTCTCTCGCGGCGCCACGCGGCCGCGTTCCCCGGTTTCCTTGTGTTGCAACTCAAGGTGGCCGCCGTAGGAGTCGTCGTAGTCCTTGTTCAGATAGAGCAGGATGTTGAGCTCTCGCAGCCAGTCCTTGTTGGCCGGATGTCGGCTGAAGTCGGCATGCATGTCCAAGTACGATCCTTCGCCACCTTGGTGAATGCCTCCGCCCAGAAAGCGAGGATCAACAAAAAGCTCGCGCCCGTAGATCGCGCTGAGCAGCCCAGCGAAGCGTTCGCTGAGCAAGGCTTCGCGCAGGGTCTGAAATATTTCAGCGCCGCCCGCGAAGTTGGGGTTTTCGAACTTGTTCTTCGCGAACACGTAATCGCTGGACTTGTTCTCCTCATTTGGCGCCGGCATGTGTGCATGCACCTGCGCTAGTGCGTCCGAAGTGAGGAAGTCCTCGATCACTACGTACGGGAACGGCTTGGCCAGTTGGTAAGAAGTCTTTAGTTCATCGAGACGTGCCTCGATGTCATCGAATCTGATCAGATTTTTCATAAATAGGCCCGCAGGGGCTTCGATTTGGATTCAAGACTGACACTTCGCCCGCTGGGCGAAGTGTCGCCTCCCTTGCACCGTCGTTTCGCCGAGCACAATCTGGCGCGATGAGACTAGAAGTGTAGTGGAGAACCCGTAAGCTCCCCCTGTCAAGAAGACAGTTGATTTCTAGAGTCTGCAGCAGTTGTAGTGATCAGTTTGGGCATGAACTGCTTGGGTGGGACGCCCCCAAGTGCGTCATGCGGTCGGTACTCGTTGTATTGGGTCAGCCAATCGTCGGCGATGGCTTGAACTTGCTCGATGGAGCTGAACAGGTACGCATCGAGCACCTCCGTTCGGAACGTCCGGTTGAAGCGTTCGATGTAGGCGTTCTGGTCGGGCTCGCCAGGCTCGATATAGTTCAAGGCAATACCTTTGCGCTGGGCCCATTCAACGAAGTCATGACTGGTCATCTCGGGGCCGTTGCCCATGCGAATCGACTGCGGCGCGCCGTACCAATCCACCAGACGGTCCATCGTTCGAATCAACATCGAAGCCGGCAGTGATTGGGCCACCTGGATCGCCAGGGCCTCGCCATTGGCTTCGTCAATGACGTTGAGGGTTCTGAATCGGCGGCCGTCGTAGAGCACGTCATGCATGAAATCCAAGGCCCACCCCTGATTGACGAAAGATCCCGCAGCGAGAGGCACGGGTTCTCGCTTAGGGATACGGCGCTTGGTGCGACGAGGAATGTTCAGACCCAAGTCGCAATACACCCGCCAGACCCGCTTGTGGTTCCATGGCCGACCATCCAGGCGAAGCCGGTCAAAGCACTTCCAGAATCCCCTGCGATCGTTGCGCTCGACGATGCCGTTGAGCGCATCAATGACCTCGGCATCGTTCTCCTGTGGCAACGGTGGCACCTTGTAGTACGCCGCCCGTGACAAGCCCGCGGCGCGGCAGGCTCGCGTGATCGACAAGCGGTGCTCGGTCACCATGACCGCCACCGCCTGCCGCTTCACGGACGGCGTCAGAATTTTTTTACAGTACGTCCTTGATAGCCGTGTTCTCCAACGCCAGCTCCGCGTACATGCGCTTGAGCCGCGCGTTCTCTGCCTCCAGCTCGCGCATGCGCGTGAGGTCCGACACCGCAGCGCCCGCGTACTTGCTCTTCCACGCGTAATACGTCGGCGCGCTGAAGGCATGCTTACGGCACACCTCCGCCACAGGCATACCTGCCTCGCCTTCTTTGAGTATCGCCACGATCTGGCTCTCCGTGAACTTGCTCTTCCTCACGGGCCTCTTCCTTTCGGGTTGGGCCGCATTCTCTGATTTCAGTTGTCTACTTGGTGGGTGAGCTTACGAAATCACTTGGCTGAACGAATACTGAGAGGTGAGCATTAGCGTATACCCAATGCACAAATTCTGATTCAAAGGCAACGAGGTCGACGCACCGCTCTCGGATGGCTTCAACATCCGCTGATTGATGGGGCGCTGCGTAGCAGGCTGCGGGCGGAAGGGCTCTAAGAAATTTCCTTTAGCTGTACTCGCCCTATATGTGACCTCGTGGGGAGGCGCCGAGGCCGTGTTCAACAGCCTCTTCAAGACCCAAAAAGACCAGCAACTTCAATCGACACCCGGCCCTTCATGATCAGACGCCGCAGGTCGTGCTGCTCCGCCCATGCACAGATTTGCATTGCATTTTGCAGAGCAGCTTAAGTGAAAGCAATTCAGTCGAAGTGTTTGGCTTCTGCGAGCAGCGGCGCGTTGGCATCTTTCTCCGCCAGCATCGGGGAAATACCCGTTTCGGGCCACTGAATGCCAATCGTCGGGTCATCCCAGCGCACGCAGGCTTCGGCCTGGGGGGCGTAGAAGTCGGTGGTTTTGTAGAGGAAGTCCGCCGTCTCGCTCAGCACCAAGAAGCCGTGCGCGAAGCCCGGCGGTACCCAGAGTTGGCGATGTTTGTCGGCGCTCAGCTCCACGCCAACCCAGCGGCCGAAGTTGGCGCTGCTGCGGCGCATGTCCACGGCCACATCAAACACCGCGCCGCTCACCACCCGCACCAGCTTGCCTTGGGCGTGAGGCGGGCGTTGGAAGTGCAGGCCACGCAGCACACCGCGCGCTGAGCGCGAGTGATTGTCCTGCACAAAGCGAATCTCTTGGCCCACAGCTT
>CAMFGY010000073.1 GCA_945952065.1 uncultured Burkholderiales bacterium
GAGCGGCAGCCTTCTTCGCAGGTGCAGCGGCCTTCTTCGCAGGTGCAGCAGCCTTAGGCGCAGCGGCCTTCTTGGCGGGAGCGGCGGCCTTCGGTGCCGCGGCCTTCTTGGCCGGAGCCTTCTTTGCAGTTGCCATGTTTCAGTTCTCCTTGATCAAGTGGAAAGAGCACTGCCCACATACGGACGGGCCGCTGCAGCGCAGTTATTCACCACCCAGGTGTCGCTTAAAGGTTGGCGCCCCGGTGCGGTGAATGGGGTCGCAAATGCTCGTCATTGCCTCGCAAAACCACCAGGCCAAGCTGGCATCGAACATTTGCAAATTTCATCTATCGATTTGATCCTTCAAAAACTGGGACGACTGGCTGCTGCCGACTCGCCGCAAGGCCATCAGCTCAATCGCTTTCAGGCGATTGAGCCTGAGCCCAGCAAGCTTCAAAGCACAGGGCTCGAAGCTCGCACAGACTCAATCCCAGGACAATGCGCCACCGGATTGGTATTCGATGACGCGGGTTTCAAAGAAGTTGCGTTCCTTCTTCAGATCGATCATTTCGCTCATCCAAGGGAAGGGGTTTTCCTCGTTAGGGAACAACTCCTCCAAACCGATCTGGGTCGCGCGCCGGTTGGCGATGTAACGCAGATAGCCCTTGAACATCGATGCGTTCAGACCCAACACGCCTCGCGGCATGGTGTCTTCAGCATAGGCGTATTCCAACTCCACCGCTTTCATGAACAAGGCCTTGATTTCGGCCTTGAATTCAGCGGTCCACAAATGCGGGTTCTCCATCTTCAGCTGATTGATCAAGTCAATGCCGAAGTTGCAGTGCATGGACTCATCACGCAGGATGTACTGGTACTGCTCGGCCGCACCGGTCATCTTGTTCTGACGACCCATCGCCAAAATCTGGGTGAAGCCCACGTAGAAGAACAAGCCTTCCATCAAGCAAGCAAAAACGATCAAGCTCTTCAGCAAGCTGCGGTCGTTCTCTACCGTGCCCGTCTTGAAGCTCGGGTCCATGATCGCGTTGATGAAGGGGATCAAGAACTCGTCTTTGTCGCGGATGGACTTGACTTCGTTGTAGGCGTTGAAGATCTCCGACTCGTCCAACCCCAAAGACTCGACGATGTACTGGTAGGCATGCGTGTGGATGGCTTCCTCAAAAGCCTGACGCAACAAGAACTGGCGGCACTCGGGCGCCGTGATGTGGCGGTAAGTGCCCAGCACGATGTTGTTGGCGGCCAGGGAATCGGCGGTCACGAAGAAGCCGAGGTTGCGCTTGATGATGCGGCGCTCGTCTTCGGACAAACCGTTCGGGTCTTTCCACAAGGCGATGTCACGCGACATATTCACTTCCTGCGGCATCCAGTGATTGGCGCAGGTGGCGAGGTACTTCTCCCAAGCCCATTTGTATTTGAAGGGCACCAACTGATTGACATCAGTTTGGCCGTTGATGATGCGCTTGTCGGCCGCCTTGACGCGGTGGCCTGCAGGGGCGCTTGGCGTTAGGGGCGCTGCAGCTTGAGCCGCGACGGGCGCGGGCGCAGCGGAGTTGCCAGGGACCGCGAAGCCGACCGAGCCGGTTGCGGTATTTGCCGCGAAATTCGCGGCTGCTTTTTCAGCGGGTTTCTGGTCTTCGTCCCAAACCAACATGGTGCTTTTCCTATCGAGTCGAATTATCAGAGTGTTGTGTTCAAACACCAAGGACTTCTTGACAAAAAGCCCTCTCGCGCGTTGCTGTGTCGCATCGCTTGCTCAAAACACATAACGTCCAATCTATGCATACCAAACGCTCAGAACATCGATGAACACGAGGATCTCGAGCGACATGAAAAATGCAGAGCCGAACCGAGCCGACTCTGCATTCCGTTTCAAAAAATTACTGGCAAGCCTCGCAGTCGGGGTTGTGACTGCAGCACACATCGCGCTGCGATATGTGCTTACGCCGCAAACCCCAACCCGTTTGGGCTTTCACTGGCACGCCTCGCAATCGGGGTTGTCAATCGAGCAGAACTTCATGTCGGTGGCGGGCAAGCTCTCTTCCACCGGTGCTGCTGCAGGCGCTACAGCAGCAGAGGCAGAAGCAGCGAGCGTGCTTGTTGCGCCTGCGGACACCGCATTCAGCTGACCTGACTTCACCGTGCTCTTCTCGGCATGCGTTGCGCCCATGGTGCGCAGGTAATAGGTGGTCTTCAGACCACGCAGCCAAGCGAGTTTGTAGGTTTCATCGAGCTTCTTGCCCGAAGCGCCCGCCATATAGATGTTCAGCGACTGCGCTTGGTCGATCCACTTCTGACGGCGCGCCGCGGCTTCCACCAACCACTGCGTCTCGATTTCGAAGGCTGTGGCATACAGCGCCTTGAGCTCATCTGGCACACGATCGATGCGGCGCAGCGAGCCGTCGAAGTGCTTCAGGTCCATGACCATCACGTCATCCCACAGGCCCAACTTCTTCAAGTCGCGCACCAGGGATTCATTGATGACGGTGAACTCGCCCGACAGATTGGACTTGACCGACAAGTTGCCGAAGCAAGGCTCAATGGACGCGTCCACGCCGATGATGTTGGAGATGGTGGCCGTGGGCGCAATTGCCACGCAGTTGCTGTTGCGCATGCCGAACTGCTGGATGCGGGCACGCAGGGCGTCCCAATCCAGCGTGGCGCTGCGGTCCACATCCACATAGCCGCCGCGCTCTTGCGCCAGCAAGTCGATCGAGTCGATCGGCAAGATGCCACGGTCCCACAGCGAGCCGCGATAGCTGGAGTAGCGGCCGCGCTCTTCAGCCAACTCGGTCGAGGCGTGATAGGCGTAGTAGCAGATCGCCTCGGTCGAACAGTCTGCAAACTCCACCGCCGCTTGCGAGGCGTAGGGCGTGCGCAAGGCGTACAGCGCGTCTTGGAAGCCCATCAGGCCCAGGCCCACCGGGCGGTGGCGCAGGTTCGAGTCGCGCGCTTTTTTGACGGCGTAGTAGTTGATGTCGATCACGTTGTCCAGCATGCGCATGGCGGTCG
>CAMFGY010000074.1 GCA_945952065.1 uncultured Burkholderiales bacterium
GTATCGCGCCAAGTCCTTCGCCAGCCACAAAGCCCCTTCCGGGGCCGGTGGGCTCAGCCTTGGCGCTTGTATCGCGCCAAGTCCTTCGCCAGCCACAAAGCCCCTTCCGGGGCTTTGTGCGCGGGCTCAGTCAGGGACGCGGAGGGTGGAGCCGGTCATGGTGATGGCGTCGGCGGCGGCGGGGCTGGCCGCAAAGGCCGGCACATTGGCCGCTGTGATGGCCGGGGCCGAGCCCGGGGTGCCGCCGCGCGGCGTGGTACGCACCACTTGGCTGGGCGGCAAGGCCTTGCCGTTTTTCAGCTTGTCATACACCGCATCCAAAGCCCGGTTCAGGTAGACGTGCAAGGGGATGTAGCGGCTGTCATAGCCCGGCAGCGCGGCCGGCAGGCCAATGAAGGTGTCAAAGTGCTGGGCATTGGTCACCTCGATATAGCTGAGTTGGCTGGCCCCGCCTTCCACCGTCTTGTTCAGCGCGGTATAGGGGCGCGAGGTGTGGTTCACCGGCAGCAGCGCGTCATTGCGGCCATGCACGATGATGGCCGGACGGCCGCGCAAATTGCCGTTGCGACGGGTTTCGTCCACCCCGGTTTGCACCGCGCGTGCCGCCGCATCGGTGCCGGTCAACAGGTCACGCAAGCACTTGGCGCCATCGGCATTCAAGTCGGGCACGGTATTGCTGGCCGAGACCGAGAACTGATTGCGAGCCGGGCCACCCAGCGCGTTCTCGTTGATCAGGGTCACACCGGCCGAGGGCGGCACGCCATTGCCCTTGGCAAACATATCGGCCAGGGCCGCAGGCGCCACAGCGGTGGGCACGCCGGCCGCCGTGGCGGCGCCAAAGCCATAGCCGCAGAGCTTGTCTTTGACACTGGCGCGTGAGTAAGCCATGGCATAGGTGGCGGCAACTGCTGCCGGCACCTCATAGTCCGCGTGCGAGGCATGCAAGGCGTCAGACTCCGCTTCCCAGCCGTGATCGCGCAGCTTTTGCAGCGCATCGGCCGCGAGCTCGGCCGTGGTGTTGCCGCTGATCAAGCCCTTGGCTTTGAGTGCGGCGCAACGGTTGGCGTTCCAGGCGGCATAAGCCCCCACCGCCCCAGGAGAACCTGCGGTCGCCAAGCCCGCGCAGTTTTGGAACAAATTGGCCTGGGTGATGTAGTCGAACAGCGGCTTGCCAAAGGTCTTGGGCGTGGTGTTGCCTCGCTGCACCGAGACCGTCAAGCTGGCCGGCATTTGCACGGCGGGTTCGGACACGGCCACGCCGTCGATCAGGCCGGCGTTGTCCAACTCCGCAGCGGCAATTGCAGCGCCCCCGCCGTTGGACAAGCTGGAGGCAATCACCAGCGTGTTGGCCGGGGTGATGACGACTTTCTTTTTGCCATCGCTGAGGGCTTCACCGTATTTTTCGTTCAGCACATAGAACGCAAATTGCACCGCTTGCAGCGTGAAGGTGCCCCAGTCTTTCTCGGGGTTGCGCTGGGAGTGCGCATGCTTGAAGGCCAGTCGGTTGGGCGTTGCCGCATTGATGGCGGCCAACTCCGCGGCGCTGAGCTTGGCTTTGAACGCAGCGCCCGTGCCAGCAGCGGCGGCGGTGCTGCGGGTGCCGTCGATCAAAGGCACGGTGTCGCTGGCCAGGTCATGCCCTGCTGCGTGGGTGCCCTTGTCGGTGTAGGCCACAGCGCAGCCTTTTTTCAGACCCCATTCGCCGGTGGAGATCGCGCCGTAAACGCTGCGCGAGCCGCTGGAGGTGGCGGTGATGATGCAAGGCTGGGCCAGATTGAAGCTGGCAGGCACCTGCACCATCAGGGTGACGTTGCGCTCGCCGCTGCCGTCATCGCTGACGCCGATGTATTCGGTGCCAGCGATCTTGCCTTCGCCCGTGCCCACCGTGCCGTCGGCACCCACATTCGGCCCGTACAGCAGGCCATAGCCACCATTGGCCGTCATGTCGACGATGGCGCGGTAATTGGTGTGGATGGCGCTGCGGCGCAGCTCAGCGGCAGTGGGCTTGAGAGGGTCGGCATAGGCCGGGGGCAATGGAGCAGCCAAACCGGTTTTGCCCAAACCGGCCGTCAAGAGGTCGTCGCTATTGCCGTCGTAACTGCTGACCTTCATGCTGGCCAGAAAGTCAGGTTTCAGATTGACTTCAACACTGTCCTCACTCTTGCTGCAGGCACTCAGCGCCGCCAGTACGACGGAGGCGCCCAAACCCAGTCCGAGGGGGCGCGTGATCCATGTGATTGAGGGAGGGGTTTTCATATCGCTGCTCTCCAAGCCTTGTGTCAAGAGGGGTCCAGCCTCGCGTCGAGGGCCCTGGGCATGCACAAGGCTGACGCGAAGTCGCACCAACAAGACGCAAAGCGCATGCCATCTCAACCCAAACCGGTGCAAACCCCGAGGGCCAGGGATCGCCCCCGAACCACGAATCGAGCAAGTTCGCCAGCTTGTGCCATAACGGCACAGATCCACAGCTGTCACCGCTTTGTCACGGCACCCAAAACGGAAACACCGCCCAGCTTCCAGACAGCCGAGACATAAGCTTGACTACAAAACAGACAGCGTCTGATTTTCAGACACCGATGCATCGCGGTCGAAGCGAGGACCCACGATCCTTTTCGACCTTCGCCCCAGCGCTAGTGCAGGGCCAAGATTGAGCTGCGGCTTGGTGCCCGGAGCGGTCTCTCGTTGATGCTGTTTGGACTGTTGCGGGGGGCACGGCAGCCCGGGTCGCCGCTGGGCTCATGGCTCGGGGGTCGGCCCTGGCGGGCCGACTGCCTTGCGCT